>NZ_JAWVYN010000064.1:0-1548 GCF_033722735.1 Marinobacter sp. | reverse complement strand
TCGATCAGCGCATTGACCGCGTCGTTGACCTGCTGCTCCACCATGCCGCCCATCTTGAGGAAGTCGGCTTTGAGGCTGGCGAGGTCGTCGTTGAACTGGTGCGATATGTGATCGCCGTAAACGTCTTCCTTATCTTTTTTCATGCTCTGTCTCCAGTGTGTGACGTCGACGCCCGCTTAGCCGAAGCGGCCCGTGATGTAGGATTCTGTCAGCTCATGCTCCGGCGAGGTGAAGACCTTGTTGGTCTCGTTGACCTCCACCAGGTGACCGAGATGGAAGTAGGCGGTGCGGTGGGAAACCCGGGCAGCCTGCTGCATGGAGTGAGTCACAATGACAATAGTGTAGCTCTCGGAGAGTTCTGAAATCAGCTCCTCGATGCGCGCGGTGGCAATCGGGTCCAGCGCCGAACAGGGTTCGTCCATCAGCACCACCTCAGGGCTGACGGCAATGGCGCGGGCAATGCACAGACGCTGCTGCTGACCACCGGACAGCCCGGTACCGGGGGTGTCCAGACGGTCCTTGACCTCATTCCACAGGCCGGCCTTTTTCAGGCTGTTCTCCACCATGTCGTCCAGTTCCGACTTGCGGTTGGCCAGGCCGTGGATGCGGGGGCCGTAGGCCACGTTGTCGTAGATGGACTTGGGGAAGGGGTTGGGCTTCTGGAACACCATGCCGACCCGGGCCCGCAGCTCCACCACGTCCCGCTTGGAGTCGTAGATGTCCATGCCGTCCAGTTCCAGGCGACCCTTGACCCGGCAGATATCGATACTGTCGTTCATCCGGTTCAGACAGCGCAGGAAGGTGGATTTGCCACAGCCTGACGGACCGATGAAGGAAATCACCTCGTTGCGGGCGATGTCCAGGCTTATGCCCTTGATGGCCTGGGTCTGGCCATAGAACACTTCCACGTCGCGCAGGCTGAACTTGGCATTCTGTGCGAACGGCTTGCCCACGGTCTGGCCGTAGACCACGCCATCTTCGGTGCGTTCCTGTTGCTTGGAGGCCTCGCCTTCCTGGAGCCGGGCGGTATCGGCTGTCGTAATAGGATTGATGGTATTCATGACAATTTCTCCTTACCAACGCCGCTCGAGGCGCTTGCGGAGCCAGACGGCTAACGCGTTCATACTGATCAGGAACGCCAGCAGCACCATGATGGCGGCTGAGGCGCGCTCAATAAAGGCCAGCTCCGGGCTGCCCGCCCAGAGGAATATCTGCACCGGCAGCACCGTGGCGGAATCGAAAAAGCCGGACGGCACATCAACAATGAACGCCACCATGCCGATCAGCAGCAGCGGCGCGGTTTCGCCCAGGGCCTGCGCCATGCCGATGATGGAGCCGGTCAACATGCCGGGCAGTGCCAGCGGCAGCACGTGATGCAGCACCACCTGCATCTTGGACGCACCGATGCCTTCCGCCGCCTCGCGGATGGATGGCGGCACGCTCTTGATGGCGGCGCGGCTGGAAATGATGATGGTGGGCAGGGTCATCAGGGTCAGCACCAGACCACCCACCACCGGCACCGATCGCGGCATGCCGAACAGGTTGATG
>NZ_JAWVYN010000063.1:0-1600 GCF_033722735.1 Marinobacter sp. | reverse complement strand
CTGTTTGCCTGGGGCGCGCCGGTGGTGGTGTTTGTGATCATCCCCATCCTGGACTGGATGCTGGGGCAGGACGCCTTGAACCCGGACGAGGTGGAGGAGGTGCCTTCAATGAACAAGGAGCGCTTCTACAAGTTTCTCACCCTGAGCTGGGTGGTGCTGTTTGCCGGCCTGCAGGTCTGGGCGATGACGTTGTTGGCGTCGGGGATGTTCAGTACCCTGGGCGCCATCGGCTGGGTGTTCTCCATCGGCATTGTCGGCGGCCTGGGCATCAACGTGGCCCACGAACTGATCCACAAGGACGACCGGCTGGAGACCTGGGCGGGAGGCTTCCTGCTGTCCCTGGTGTGCTACGCCGGCTTCAAGGTGGAGCACCTGCGCGGCCACCATGTCCATGTGTCTACTCCGGAAGATGCGTCGTCGTCCCGCTACAACCAGTCCCTGTACCACTTCCTGCCCCAGGCCTATGTGCGCAACTTCCTCAACGCCTGGAAGCTGGAAGCCCAGCGCCTGAGCCGTAAGGGGCTCAAACCGTTCAGCTGGCGCAACGAGCTGATCTGGTGGTACGGCATCAGCGCCCTGGCCCTGGTGGCCTACACCGTTGCCTTCGGTTGGCTGGGGGCCGTCTTCTTCCTGGGGCAGAGCTTTATCGCCTTTACCCTGCTGGAGATCGTCAACTACCTGGAGCACTACGGCCTGCACCGTCGTAAGCTGGACAACGGCCGTTACGAGCGGACCATGCCCGAGCACAGCTGGAACTCCAACTACTTCCTGACCAACGTCTTCCTGTTCCACCTGCAGCGCCACAGTGACCACCATGCCTACGCCAAGCGTCGCTACCAGGTACTGCGTCATCACGAAGTGGCCCCCCAGCTGCCCGCCGGTTACGCCACCATGATCGTGCTGGCCTGCATCCCGCCTCTGTGGAAGAAGGTGATGAACCCGCGGGTTGAGGCCTACTACAAGGGCGAGGAGCACCAACTGGCCTGACCGGTTTGCGGGAGCCCCGGGGTACGCGTGTCTCTGACCGGGGTTCCCTTTTTCGGCCTTGAGCGCCTTTCCGCCCGAACTGTTACCGGGTTCCGCCCGGGCTGGTTTTAATCTCTTCTCCAGCCGTTATAATCAGGGCCTGCTCAGGATGAGCAATGTGCGTTAAGGCGGGGGACACCAGTGTCCCCGACAATGCAGCTTCAAGGATCGAAGACATGCCCGAGGCCAACCTCCCTACTGCAAAGGGACTGCAGTTCACTGCCCGTGTGGGCCAACTCCCCGCCGACCTGTTCGTGGTGGTCGGCTTCGAATTCACCGAAGCCCTGTCGCAACTGTTCAAGGGCGAGCTCAAGCTGGCCAGTACCGATCCGGGGATCGGTGTCGGTGAAGTCCTCGAACAGCCGGTGGAACTGGCCATCTGGCAGGACGGCCAGCTGCTGCGCCGCTTCACCGGCGTGGTCTCCGAGTTCGCCCGCGGCGACACCGGGCACCGCCGCTCCCGATACGAGCTGGGGGTGGTTCCGGCGCTGTGGCGGCTGGGGCTGATGCACTACAGCCGCATCTTCCCGCCCCAGACCCCGGCTGCCATTCTCAAGACCCTGCTGGACGAGCG
>NZ_JAWVYN010000062.1:0-1904 GCF_033722735.1 Marinobacter sp. | reverse complement strand
AGCTGCGGCTGGTCAAGCGGGTGATGCGGGAGCTGCAGATCGACGAGAGCCGCTGGCCGCCAAAACAGGTGCAGTGGTTCATCAACAGCCAGAAGGACGAGGGATTGCGGGCGGACCACATCCAGGTCAATCCCGGTGATCATTTTGCCGACACCATGGTCCGGGTTTACCGTCAGTACGAGGCCCTGTGCCAGCAGAGCGGGCTGGTGGATTTCGGCGAGCTACTGCTGCGCTCCCACGAACTCTGGCTGCATCGGCCCGAGCTGCTGGCCCACTACCAGCGCCGCTTCCAGCACATCCTGGTGGACGAGTTCCAGGACACCAACACCATTCAATATGCCTGGCTGCAGGTGCTGGCCGGGCACCGGGTACCGCTGACCATCGTTGGCGACGACGACCAGTCCATCTACGGCTGGCGCGGGGCCAAGATCGAGAACATCCAGCAGTACCAGCGCGACTTCCCCAGCGCCCGGCTGGTGCGGCTGGAGCAGAACTACCGTTCCACCCAGCTGATTCTCAAGGCCGCCAACTCGGTGATCGCCAACAACCAGGACCGGCTGGGCAAGGAGCTGTGGACCGACGGCCCGGAGGGGGAGCCGATCAGCCTCTACGCCGCCTTCAACGAGCAGGACGAGGCCAACTACATCGCCGACACCATCGAGAGCTGGGTGGCCGACGGCAACCTGCGCAGCGAGAGCGCCATCCTCTACCGTTCCAACGCCCAGTCCCGGGTGCTGGAGGAGGCGCTGATGCGCCAGGGCATTCCCTACCGGGTTTACGGGGGGCTACGGTTCTACGACCGACAGGAAATCCGCAACGCCCTGGCCTACCTGCGGCTGGTCCATTATCGCCGGGACGACGCCGCGTTCGAGCGGGTGGTGAATGTGCCGCCCCGGGGCATTGGCGCCAAGAGCCTGGCGGACCTGCGCGAATTCGCCACGGAGCAGGGCATCTCCCTGTGGGAAGCCAGCGAGCGTCTGCTCGAAGCGGGGCAGGTGAAGGGCCGGGCCAAGACCGGTCTGCAGCGCTTCATCGAGATTATCGAATCCCTCGCCGAGCAGGCGGAGCATGCCAGCCTGCAGGGTCTGATGAAACAGACCATCGAGGAGAGCGGGCTCAAGGATCACCATGCCAATGAGAAGGGCGAGAAGGCCCAGGCGCGGGTGGAGAACCTGGAGGAACTGGTCAACGCCCTGGCGGATTTCGAGGTGGAAGACGGCGTCGACCCGCTGGCGGAGTTCATTGCCCAGGCTGCCCTGGACGCCGGCGAGTCCCAGGCCGAGGCCCATGAGGACAGCGTTCAGTTGATGACCCTGCACTCCGCCAAGGGCCTGGAGTTCCCCCTGGTGTTCCTGGCCGGGGTGGAGGAAGGGCTGTTCCCCCACAGCATGTCGCTGGAAGAACCCGGGCGAATGGAGGAAGAGCGGCGCCTGGCCTACGTGGGCATCACCCGGGCCATGAAACGGTTGGTGATGAGCTACGCCGAGTCCCGCCGCATCTACGGCCAGGAAAAATTCCACGCCCTGTCCCGCTTCGTTCGTGAGATTCCGTCGGACTGCCTGCAGGAAGTGCGGCTGCGCAACACGGTGAGCCGCCCGGCGCTGGTGGAACGGCCCAACGAAGGGATGTTCGCCGCCCAGGCCAGTGAGCAGGCGGGGGTCTCCCTGGGCCAGCGCGTGCGTCATCCCAAGTTCGGCGAGGGCATCGTCATGAACTGCGAGGGCAGCGGCCACCATACCCGGGTGCAGGTCAATTTTGACGATGGCGCCAAGTGGCTGGTGCTGGCCTATGCGCCGTTGGAGCCGTGTTAGCGGGGCAGTCGTGCCCGGAACGGATTACTGTTCCGGGACCTCTCGGATACGCCCCTGCTCGTCGATGGCAACATACACAAACAGGGCCTCGGT
>NZ_JAWVYN010000061.1:0-2582 GCF_033722735.1 Marinobacter sp. | reverse complement strand
TGCCCGTCAGTTCCCGGTAGCTGGCAGGCAGGTGAATGATATCCTGGCCGGATTCCAGTGACTCGATGTAGTCCCAGCTCCACTGCTGTTCCGACCAGGCCAGTTCGACGTCGCCAATGGTCCATTCGGCCCGGGCAATCCCCTGGAAGCGGGCCGGGACCCAAAGCGTGTCCAGGGCGACACTCACGGCAGGTCGGTCATCCAGGCTGACCCGGTCCTCGGGCGTGGTAGCCAGCTTGGCCCGCTCTCGCCAATGGGCCAGGTCAACATCCCTGAGCTTGCCATTTTCGTCTGTTTGGAGTTCCCGCCAGAGAATGCCCTTCCAGAACACGTACAGGTAACCCGGGCGTAGCAGTGCGTGTCCCCGCTCTCCATCCACCCAGGGCAAGCTTGCCAGTGGATAGACAGGAAACAACAGGTTGGGCTGGGTGCGGGCGGTAAGCCGGGTTGGTTGCACATCGTCGAGCAGGGGCAGTCGCAGTTGCCCTCCCTGCTCGGTTTCGATGGTCATTGTCAGGGTATGATCAAAACGCTCCGCACGGTCGACCGTGTAGTCGCATTCGTAACGCTGGTGCCATTGCTTCTGCGCCATGGTGAGCGCATTAACGACTCTACCGTTTTTCTCCAGCACAAGTCCGTGACCTGGATGAATGTCCGTGCCCGCCACTTCAACGTAAAGTCGTTCAGGTTCTTTGCAGGGAGTACCCGCAGTAATCTCTCCTATATCGGTCATGCCTGAACCTCCTTCCAATTCCGTTTGGCAACAATCCCGCTGAAGATGGCTTCCTGATTGGCCCTGTCCAGGTTTAACCAACCAGGCTCCAAAGGGTACTCATCCTCTGGGTTCGGTTTCCTGAAATCGCTTTCACCCACATCGTTTCCCAGGAGCCACAACCATTTGTTGATTGGGCCATGAAACCTTCCCTTTTCGATATCGGTCAGCGAAGGATAGAGCGCGCTCATGATCCAGGAATCGTGAAAGCGGAAGATGGCTTCCGTGCCACCCTCCACGTTAACGGACACCAACGTTTGCAGATGTCTCGCCACGCGGTCCTGGCTCAACTCAGTTGCCAGGTAAGAGCCTGCCAGGCCGGGAAAACTCCGGGACCACGCTGTATGCCAGCCTTGAGGCTCGTCCAACTTCAACAAGATGGGGCTGGCCTTTGCCAGGGCTTCATATTCAGTGCCTTGAAAAAGGGGAACCCACTCTGGATCCGCGATGTGGCGATACATAAGTTCACGGGTGTCATAGGCAGGGTGCGCCCCTTCAAGCACAGCAAACCAATTGAGTGAGGGCTCAAACTTGATGTCCTCAGGACGACGCTTGATCATTGTCCGCCCCCCGTACAAGGGCAGTGCTTGAGTGGGCAGCTGCCATCGGGCTGCTCCATACATTTGTTGACCAGAGCCAGATCCTCCACAGCCGCAAGTTCCAGCAACTCGATCGTTTTGTCCCGCTTTCCGATAGGTCTTACCGATACCTCCGCCGTTGTCACCAGCGCTACGGCACCGCCGTTCCTATCCACCGTTCCAGGCATCCCTGGCACCTGTACACTCTGCCCCGAGCCACTCCCCGGCGCGCCGCCGGAATTGATCTTCAACGTCGGCCCGGACAGGGTGACGCCGCTGGGGTCGAGTTTGAGGAAGCTGCCGCCGGCGGCGATGGTCAGTTCTGCGCCGGCGTCCATGACGACCTTGGCGCCGGCCTTGTGGTGCACCTCGGTGCCGGCTTCGCTGAGGGTGGCCTGGGCGGTCTTCTGGTGGAAGGTGCCGCCGATGGTCTCACTGGCGTCGCCGCCGACGGATTCCCGCCGTTCGCCGTCCACGGTGAGGTGGTCGTTGGCCTGGATATGGCCGACTCTGTCATTTTCGACCGTCAGGTGACTGTCGTGCTTGATCACCTCGGTGCGGTCGTTTTCGGTGAGCAGGTCCAGGTCCTTCTGGGCATGAACATAGATCTGCTCCTGGCCGGCCTCGTCCTCGAAACGCAGTTCGTTGCTGCCCTCGCCCTTGTGGGTCTGGGTTTTCAGCACCGTGCGGGTTTTGTGCTCCGGCAGTGCGTAGGGCGGTGTGTTGGTGGCGTGGTAGGTGCGCCCGGTGATGATCGGCTGGTCCGGGTCGCCGTCGAGGAAGCTGACGATGACCTCATGGCCAATCCTTGGCAGGGCCATGAAACCGTACTGGCCGCCGGCCCAGCCCTGACTGACGCGGAGCCAGGCGCTGCTGTGTTCGTCATTCTCCGCACTTTCTACCTCGCCTGGCCGCAGGCGCCGATCCCAGGGGAAACGGACCTTGACCCGGCCGTGTTCGTCGCAGTGGATCTCCTCCCCTGCCGGGCCGGTGACGATGGCCATCTGGGGACCGTCCATCAAGGGCCGCTCCACCGCCGTTGGATGGAGCCGCCAGGTGCGGTCGGCGGGCATGGCGGTGAAGGTGTTGCCGTAGCTGGTCGGCTCGGAGCCGCCCTCCTCTTCCAGGGCCTGGGGCTGTTTGCCGGTGTGGACGATGCCGGTGAGCAGCCAGTCGCGGTTGAGCGGATCTTGCTGGTGGCCGGTCAGGGGCAGCTTGGCGCCGGCGGCGAG
>NZ_JAWVYN010000060.1:0-2934 GCF_033722735.1 Marinobacter sp. | reverse complement strand
TCGAAGTCGATACTGCCCAGCTTTTCATCCTGCAACAGTCCGGCATTATTGATCAGCAGGTCAATGCTCTGGCCGTTCAGTTCGCTCACCAGCTTCTGGATGCCATCGTCCGAGGTGACATCCACGCCCTCAATGACCTTCTCTGCCGCTTCCTGCAACTCTGCAGAAGCCTCACGGCACACTCCAATCACCTTGCAGCCTGTTCCGGCGTAGTGCCGAGCCAGTTCAAGGCCAATGCCACGATTGGCACCGGTAATAACAACCGTCTGATTCTCTGACATATCCTTTCTCCTCCTGCTATGGGCACAGGAATAAGAGTATGGCATCGCTCGGGCAAGCAGGCCAAAATGGTTGGCGCCCTTTCACACCACAGCAGGAACCGGGAATGTCATCAGCGCTGATCTATGCCATCTTTGCCGTAACATTGATCGCCCTGAGCATTTTCTACCTGTTCTTTTACCGGCAATGGCGACGTGGACGGGCACTGCAACAATCCTTTCCGGACCAGTGGCGACAACTACTGACTACCCAGGTGCCGCTGTACCGCAGACTTTCCCCGTCATTACGACAACAGCTTGAACAACGGGTACAGCTGTTCCTCGCGGAAAAATCCTTCTACGGCTGCGACGGTTTTGACGTGGATGACAGGGTCCGGCTCACCATTGCCGGCCACGCCTGCCTGCTGATACTGGCCCGCGACTATACCGATTTCGACGATGTCCGCAGCATACTGGTGTATCCGGACGCCTATCACGTAAGGGATGTGGAAAACGATGGCATGGTGGTGAGCGTCAGTAACCAGATTCGCGCTGGCGAAGCCTCCAGCCGCGGCCAGGTGGTACTGGCCTGGGCGGAATGCGAAGAAGGTGCGATCAATCCACACGGCGAACATAACGTGATTCTCCATGAATTCGCGCACCAACTTGATTACCTTGACGGCACCGCCGATGGCGCTCCTCCCCTCAGCGGCGAACAGGCCAGACATTGGAAGCAAACCATGACCCGCGCCTACGAGCACCTGCGGCGCTCACTCCTGCATCACCAGCACAGCTGGCTGGACCCGTATGGCGCGACTGAGCCGGCTGAGTTCTTTGCCGTGCTGACAGAAGCCTTTTTTCAACAGCCCCAACACCTGAGTGACGAACAGCCGGAAGTGTACAAAGCCCTCTGCGGGTTCTACCGCTTTGATCCGCTCACGGACGTGTCCGACGATCAGGCTGCGCCTGTTGCAGGCCACCGGAAAACTTCTCACTGAGGAAGTCCACCAACGCCCTGACCTTGGGCGCAACAAACTTGCGGGTGGGATAGATGGCGTAGATACCCAGCTCCGTGGAACGGTACTGCGGCATCACCTCCACCAGCGATCCGGCCGCCAGGTCCGCCCCTACCAGGAAGTCCGGTAGCAGGATAATGCCCTGGTGGCTGAGCGCCACGGCACGACAGGTATCGCCATTGTTAGTGTTCAGCCAGGGTCGAGTACGCACGGACACGGCACCTGTCGGCCCTTCAAACTGCCAGCCATGACGCGTGGCCTGATTGCTGTAGGCAATGATCCGGTGCTCCGCCAGTTCCGATGGATGCTTCGGCGTACCATGGATTGCCAGGTAGTCCGGCGAAGCACACAACAGTATGCGGGTGGACGCCAGCCTGCGGCTGATCAGCGTGGAACTGGGCAGGCTTGCGATTCGAATGGCCAGGTCAAACCCTTCCTCGACAATATCCACAATCCGGTCCGCCAGGTTGATGTCCAGTTGCACATCCGGATGCTGCTGATGGAATTCCCCCCAAAGCGGCCCCAGATGGCCAATGCCAAAGCTCACTGGTACGTTGATTCGCAACAGCCCGCGCGCATTACCGCTACGGGAGTCCAGCTCTGCCTCGGCCTCTTCAACAGCCGACAGCAGTTCCTTGCATCGGAAATAGAAGACTTCTCCCTCATCCGTCAATGACAGACGACGAGTGGTCCGGTGCAACAACCGGACGCCCAGCCGTGTCTCCAAATCGTTCACATACCGGGATGTTGCAGCTTTGGAGACCCCCATCATCTCGGCTGCCCCGACAAAACTTCTGGCATCCACCACAGACACAAAGGTCTGCATCTCGAGTAATTTATCCATTGTTTCATTTTCCGAGATAGTGAATATCAAAGCACCATGTTTATCCCATTTATCATGACGAGTAAAGTTCACCCCATGGTTTAGCAACGAACCCACACAGGAGAGAACCCAATGAACACTCAATTGATACAACGCGTTTTTGCAACCAACTCAAGCTGGGCAGCCCTGGCACTGAGGATCCCCGTCGGCATCATCTTCGTGGCCCACGGCGCCCAGAAACTGTTTGGCTGGTTTGGCGGTTATGGCCTGGAAGGTACGGGCCAGTGGATGGATTCCATCGGGCTCAGCCCAGGTTACCTGATGGCCCTAATGGCGGGTGGTGCGGAATTCCTCGGTGGCCTGGCCCTGATCATCGGCCTGCTGGTTCGGCCCGCCAGTGCTGTCCTGGCCTTTGCCATGCTGATCGCGATCTTCAGCGTTCATTTCAGCAACGGCCTGTTCATGAGCAACAATGGCTATGAGTTCGGCCTCGCGCTGCTGGCCGTGTCCGTATCGCTGATCTTCAGCGGTGGTGGCCGGGCTTCCGTAGACGCCCTGCTCGCCAAGCGGTAAGAGCGAGAGAACCTCTCATCCCGCGCCGAACGGAGTTTGACAGGAAGGCATTGCCAAGCCTGTTAAATTCCCTCGGCGCACCAACGTTTACCCACGAACTACTGTCACAGGCCGACTGGCTGGAGTGTATGCACCGCCCCGCACGACTCACCGTCCATCGCCCTTCACCCCCAACCGGTCCAGGTAGACGTGAAGCTCCTCTTCACTGATATTCACATACTCCAGCACCCGCCCGTACAACATCACCGTGGGCACGTTTCGCCCG
>NZ_JAWVYN010000059.1:0-2968 GCF_033722735.1 Marinobacter sp. | reverse complement strand
GCGACCTCCAGCACCATCGGGTCCAGGTAGTCCGGGCCGTGCTTGAACACCTGGACCTTGCGGCCGGCGTTGCGATGCAGCCGGGCCAGGGCCGCGGTGACGATGGATTTGCCCTGGCCGGAACCCGGGGCGGTGATCAGCGCAGCAGGCGCCTGGCCGGTCAGTAAGTCAGTCACGGTGTTCTCCTTATCGGACGGGAACAAAGATCGGCGCACCATCCAGCTCGGTGGTGGCCAGGCGCTGGCCATACAGCCGTTCCAACGCGTCCGGCACCAGCATGCGGGACGCGGGGCCCCAGCAGGCCTCGCCATCGGGGTACAGCAACAGCAGGTGATCGCACCAGCGGGCCGCCAGGTTCAAATCGTGCAGACACATGAACACCGCCTTGCCGGCCGCGGCTTCCCCCGCCAGCAGTTCCATCACCGCGATCTGGTGATGCAGGTCCAGGTGATTGGTGGGCTCGTCCGCCAACCAGATGGCCGGCGACTGGGTCAGTACCGTGGCAATGGCCACCCGCTGGCGCTCGCCGCCGGACAGCGTACTGACCAGCCGATCTTCCAGGTGGCTGACCTCCAGCCGCGCCAGCGCCTGGCGGGCGAGCTTCAGGTCGGCGGCGGATTCCATCTGCCAGGAGGACAGGAACGGGTGGCGGCCAATCAACGCGGTTTCCAGCACGGTGGCGGGGAAGCCATCCTGGCGTTCCTGGAACACCAGCCCCAGGCGCTGGGCCACGGTTCTGCGCCTGAGGTCGGCCAACGGCCGGTCATCCAGCATCACCTGGCCGCCACGGCACGGCCGCAGCCCCGCCAGGGTGTGCAGCAGGGTGGTCTTGCCCGCCCCATTGGGCCCCAGGACACCCCAGACCTGCCCCGGCTTTACGCTGAAGTCCAGGGGGAGGCCCCCCGGGCGCCCGGGTATGTCGATCACCAGTTCGCGGATGTGCAGTTCACTCATCAGCGACTCCGGTACAACAGGTAGAGAAAAGTTGGGACTCCGAGCAATGCGGTGATCACGCCCACCGGCAGTTGTTCCGGGGCGATCACGGTTCGCGCCAGGGTATCCGCCAGCACCAGCAGGGTTCCTCCCGCCAGGGCACAGGCGGGCAGGATCAGACGCTGGTCGTTGCCCAGCACCAGCCGCAGCATATGGGGCACCACCAGCCCGACAAACCCGATGCTGCCGGCGGTGGTCACCGCCACCGCGGTTAACAGGCTGGCCAGCACGTACACCGCCCACTCCAGCGGCCGGACCGCCACCCCCAATGCGGCGGCCTGCAGCGGCCCGCGGGCCAGCACATTGAGACTGCGTCCCAGCGGAATCACCAACAGGCAGGCCAGAGCCAGCAGCACCATCGCCGGCCAGGGAGTACCGGCGTAGGACAGATCCCCCATCAACCAGTACAACATGCCCGGCAGGCGGCGGGCCGGACTGATCGCCAGCATCAGCGTGATGATAGCCCCCCAGCCAGCGGCCACCACCACCCCGGTCAGCAGCAGACGGGAAGGCGTCCAGCTGCCGGTGCCGTGGGCCAGACCGAACACCAGCAACGTTGCCACCAAGGCACCGGCAAACGCCGAGCCGGAGATCACCAGGCTGCCCAGGCCCGCCAGCATCGCCAGCAGCGCGCCCACGGCAGCCCCACCGGACAGCCCCAGAACGTAGGGGTCCGCCAGCGGGTTGCGTAACAACACCTGCATCAACGCCCCGGCCACCGCCAGCAACCCGCCGGTGACGAAGGCGGCCATCGTCCGGGGCAGGCGCAGTTCAAGGATCAGGGTCTGTTGCAGGTCACTGCCCTGGCCGCTGATGACGCCCCAGACATCGGACACCGAAATGGCGGCGCTGCCGACGGTGATCGACAGGGCACAGGCCAACGCTGCGGCCAGCGCCAACAGGCCCAGGGGCAGCCACAGCCGGCGGGTCAAGCGGGCCTCTCCCGGTGACGTTCAACGGCGGCCACGGGCGATCTCCAGTTTTTCACAGAACAGCCGACTGCCCTCCAGCAGTCGCGGCGTTGGCCGCTGGATCAGGGACGGGGGAATGAAGAACAGGTTGCCGATGGTGGTCGCCCTCAGGTGGGTGTATCGCTGCCAGCGCTCGAGCCACTGTGGATTCTCCTCCCCCATGCCGCCGGCGAGGATCGCCTCGGGATTGGCCTCCAGCACCGCTTCGTCACCGATGCGGGGCACCAGCCGGGGCAGTTCACCAAACACATTGTGGCCGCCGCACAGGGTGATCACCTTGCCGATCAGGTGCTGGTCATTCACTGTCATCAGCGGCTCGTCCCAGACCTGATAGAACACCGGCACCGGGGCTTTGTCACGATAGCGCTCCGCCAGGGCGGCCATGCCCTCACGAAAGCGCTCGGCCTCGGCAAACCCGGCGTCTTCGGTGCCCGCCAGCCGGGCCAGTCGCTCGATCACCGAGGACACCTCCTCGAATTCCCGGGGCTCGATGGAGAACACCGGCAGCCCCAACTTGTCTAGGGTGCGGATCTGCTCCTGGGGGTTACCGGTCACCCAGCCAATCACCAGGTCCGGTTTCAGCGACACCAGCTTCTCCAGATCGAGCCGGGTGTGGCTGCCCACCGAGGTCACGTTGCGGGCAGCGGGCGGGTAGTCACTGAAGGCGACCACCGCCACCACCTGATCGCCAGCCCCCGCCGACCACACCAGTTCCGTAGCGCCCGGCGACAGCGCCGCAATGCGCTGGGCCGGCGCCGGCAGGCAGATCTCTTCACCAGTGTCGTCGGTGGCGCAGACCTCTGCCCGGGTCGCCAACGAGGCCATCGTCAAAAGGATGGCCATTGCTGCGCGTATCAGTGTGTTTGGCATAGTTCCGCTTGGTTGTTTCCGCTACCACAGACCCGGGACTGCAGGGGCATGGATTCCAGCGGCGCCCCGCCCTGGCGGGCATTGTCGAAGGCCTCGCGCTGGGCCGGGCCCAGCTGGTCCGACACCCAGTCCAT
>NZ_JAWVYN010000058.1:0-3100 GCF_033722735.1 Marinobacter sp. | reverse complement strand
TCAGCATCAACGCGGATGTCTGGGGCACCATCGAGATTACCGGGGAGAACACAGGAGGCCTGTGCGGTATCTGGCCGTTCACCTACGTTTGCGGTGGCATTGCGAACGTAGCGGTCAGCGCCGACACCCGCCTGCGGCTGGTCATCCCGCGGGGCAGCCTGCGACTGAACTATTTGTCACCTATCACCCAGTAATCGACAAGGCCGCGCCTCGACTGCAGCCCGCGTTTAACCAGCCACACCGGAGCCCGCCCCGGGCTCCGGGCCTGGGCATGGCAGCCCGTACCAACCCCACGACCAGCATGGACACACGCTCGAACCTGGCAGCAAGCGACATCTGCTATACTGACTGGTATTCCTGAGCGGGAGATTCAATAGGCAATGGGAACTCTTCTTCAGCATGACATCTAACAACTGGCCGGGTCGACTGGCCGGCGTCCTTGTCGCGCTTGTGCTTCTGTTGCCTTACCCAACAAGCAATCAACCTGCAGCCGAACCACTTCGGATTGGAACATTCAACGCGCCCCCCCATATGTTCTCCGAACAAGGCGACACCGCCTCGGGACCTGGAGTTGAGTATTTCCGTGAGCTACTTCAGCGGATGGGTCAGGATGAGGCAACATTCCGGAGCTACCCCCTTTCACGATTACTCTTTGCCATCAATGCCGGCGACATCGACATCGCCCTGTTCCTGATGAAGACGCCGGAACGTGAAAAGAATCTCCATTTCCCGGAGTCGCCTTTCCATGCCACCTACGCCGGCATCGCCGTCCGTGCCAATACCCCGATAACGTCCATCACCTCTCCTGCAGACCTGTTGGGACTGCGCATCGGAGTCTGGCAGGATTCCTACGTTTCCCCGTTTCTGAAACACCCTGAGCTGCAGATTCTGACCATCGCCGGCAACAATGCGGTCCAGCGAAACCTGCTAAGGCTTCAAGCCAAACGCATCAATGCCGTCTACAATCCCGACATTGCAGTGTTGCGGTTCAGGGCCCGCAAATTGGGCCTAAGTGAACAGATCCGTTTATTACCTCTACCGGGTCCTCCCGTGCCGATTTATCCTGTATTCTCAGACTCGTGCGCACCGGAGTTGATTCCCCGCTACGAAGCGGTCGTTCGATCCGGCACGGTTCCAGACTACGCAGTGTACCTGGAGACATTCCTTGAACACCTCAATCTGGATGGGGCTCAGCGCTCCGCTCCACCTTGAGCCGCACAACGTCTCAACGCCACCAGGATCGCGGCCCCGCAATACTGATCGGGCAAACGCCTGTCTGTTGATTTGGATTCAGCTACACTTACGAAAAGGCGGAGATTACCGCCGTAAGGCACCACGAGCCTCCAGGGAAAGTTTAAAACCCAAGCCATGGGACGGCCAACTTCAGCTCCCCCCAGACGCAACGACCGGGAGCCGGCAATAACAAGAAGTGATCGCCCATGACTCTGAACAACATCACCATTCGCAGCCGTTTACTGATTTCCTATGCCATCCCGGTGGTAGCGGTCATCGCCCTTACCCTGTATGGCTGGAATGCCTTCAACAGCGTGGAACGAAGCGTCACCAGCCTGTACGACGACCGTGTGGTGCCGCTACGCCAGCTGAAAACCATCTCGGATAACTACGCGGTTCTGATCATCGATGCGGTCAACAAGGCCAATGCCGGGCTGATTTCGGCTCAGGAGGCCGCCGATGGCATCCGCCAGGCCGAGGAGACCATTGCCGAACGGTGGTCCCGTTACAAAGCCACCAAACTGACCGACGAAGAAGCCCAATTGGTCCGGGAGGCTGAACGCGCCTTTCAGCAGGCCGATCGGGCGGTGGCCGGAGCCCTGGGAGAACTGGCAACCGTTCGTGGCGACGCCACCGGTCAACTGGACGCGATTGACGGCCCCTTGTACCAGACCATCGACCCGGTCACCGCCAAGATCGACGAGTTGATGCAGCTGCAACTGCGCGAGGCGGCCAACCTTCGGGATCATGCCTATGACCTCCACAACCGCACGGTCGGGGTCTTCGTGGCCGGGTCGTTGACGCTGTTGGCGGTGATGGTGGTACTGGGTTTCCTGATTGGCCGGTCGATTGCCCAACCCATCGGCCGTCTCCAGCAGGTGATCAACCGCATCGCCGATAATTCGGACCTCACGCTCCGACTGGAAGTCGAAGGCTCCGACGAGGTGGCCGAAACCTCTCGCTCACTCAACAACATGCTGGAGAAAATGGCCAGCCTGGTTCAGCGGCTCGCCGGGGCAACGTCCGAAGTCGCCTCTGCCAGCGAAGAAATGTCGGCGATCAGTGGCCAGACCCGCCAATCCATTGAGGCACAGGCCGAGCAGACGGACCAGGTGGCCACGGCGATGAACCAGATGAGTGCCGCCAGCCAGGACGTAGCCCGCAGTGCCAATGAAGCCCAATCCGCAGCCCGAAATGCCGAAGAATTGGCGGAGGAAGGTCGCCAAAAGGGACAAAGCAACCGGGAACGCCTGGACGCCCTCTCCGCCGAGGTGACGCAGGTAGCCGGCGCCATCCGGGGCCTGGCGGACCAGAGCCAGTCCATCGGCCGGGTGATTCTGGTGATCAATGAAATCGCCGAACAGACCAACCTGCTGGCCCTGAACGCGGCCATTGAGGCGGCCCGCGCTGGCGAACAGGGTCGAGGCTTCGCCGTCGTAGCCGATGAAGTCCGTTCCCTGGCACGCCGTACCCAGGAATCGACGGAGGAGATCGAGGGCCTGGTGGGCGCCCTGCAGAAGGAAAGCAGCCAGGCGGTTGAGGCCATGGAGTCCGGCCAACAGGAGGTTGAACTGAGCCGGGATCAGGTCATTGAAGTCGCGGACATCTTGGAGCGCATTGGCGGAGCGATCGAGCACATCTCCGGCATGGGCGCCCAGATTGCCAGCGCCGCCGAGGAGCAGTCGGTGGCGGCCGAGCAGGTCAGCGGCAACCTGACTCACATCGTTGATGTGGCCGAGCAGACTCGCACCGGTGCCGAGCACACCGCCAAGGGCAGCGAGGACCTCGCCCGCCTGGCGGCAGAGCTGCAGTCACTGGTGGCCGAGTTCCGGATCTCGTAACGGCGCCGATGCACGCCTGACGCCCC
>NZ_JAWVYN010000057.1:0-3122 GCF_033722735.1 Marinobacter sp. | reverse complement strand
GCTGTCAACCAATGACGATGAGATCATACAGTTTGCCCAGGGGCTGGCCGACGAGCGATTGCAGATCCATCACCGCGACGACCGGCTGGCCTCCAGCGATACCAGCACGGACGACCTGGTGGGGCATGCCGCCGGCCTGATCCCCGAAGGCGACATACTCTGGACACACGTTACCTCGCCGTTTGTGACGGCGGTGGACTATGACCAGATTATTGCCCGCTATCGCCGAGCGCTGGAGGAGGGCTATGACTCATTGATGACCGTCACCAAGTTGCACGGGTTTCTCTGGGATGAGCGTGGCGCGGTCAACTATGACCGGAAGGTGGAAAAGTGGCCGCGCACCCAAACCCTGGAGCCCATTTACGAGGTGAACAGCGCGGTTTTCCTCGCACCGGTGGGCGTCTACGCCGAACAGCACGACCGGATTGGGGGGCGCCCCTATATGTACCCGCTGGAAAGGGTGCAAGGTTTCGACATCGATTGGCCTGAGGACTTTCAGATGGCCGAGGCCCTGCTAACGGCAGGCGTCGCAACGGTTTAGTCACACGCGATCACTGGATCAGGTTTACACCATGTTTATCGACTGTACATTGCGGGATGGCGGTTACTACAACGCCTGGGATTTTGACGTCGACCTCATCCATCGCTACCTGGATGCCATGGTGGCCTCCGGAGTGGACGTCGTTGAACTGGGGCTGCGCTCCTTGAACGTGGCCGGGGCCAAAGGCGCCTGCGCCTACACCACGGACGATTTCCTGCGCAGCCTGACGATTCCCGAATCGCTGACGGTGGGGGTGATGGTGAACGCCAGTGAATTGCTGGCCACACCGACCCTTGAACAGGCCCTGGAGGCGCTGTTTCCAGAGCCACCTTCGGCTTCGCCGGTGGACCTGGTTCGGGTGGCCTGTCACGTCCATGAATTTGAAGCCGCCTTGCCGGCAGCCACTTGGTTGAAGGAGCGGGGGTACCTCGTGGGCTTCAATCTGATGCAGATTGCCGACCGGCAGCAAGCCGAAGTGGAGTCGTTGGCCGCCGCCGCTTCGGAGTACCCGCTGGATGCGCTGTATTTTGCCGACAGCATGGGCAGCATGGGGCCGGAGCAGACCCGGCAGATCATAGGTTGGTTGCGCCAGGGCTGGCAGGGGCCGCTGGGCATCCATACCCACGACAACCTGGGGATGGCCCTGCAGAATACTCTGTGTGCACTGGCCGAAGGTGTCACCTGGGTGGATTCCACGGTGACCGGGATGGGGCGCGGCCCCGGCAACGCCCGCACCGAGGAGCTGGCGATTGAAATGGCGTCCCTGCGGGATCGCAAGACCAACCTGGTGCCTTTGATGCGGCTGGTCCGGAACGATTTCACTCCCATGCAGGAACGTTACGGTTGGGGGACGAATCCGTATTACTACCTGGCTGGCAAGTACGGCATCCATCCTACCTATATCCAGGAGATGCTGCGGGACTCCCGTTATGATGAGGAGGATATCCTGGCGGTGATCGAGCACCTGCGGGTCGAGGGCGGCAAGAAGTTCAGTCTGCACACCCTCGATGCGGCAAGGCACTTCTTCCAGGGGCAGCCCGTTGGGCATTGGCAGCCGCGAGAGCTCCTGGCGGGCAAAGATGTGTTGTTGCTGGGCACCGGCCCCGGGGTTGATCATCATCGTTGGGCGCTGGAAAACTACATTGAGCGGCAGCGGCCGGTGGTGATGGCGTTGAACACCCAGTCTGCCATTCGGGCGGAACTCATCGATGTTCGGGTGGCCTGCCATCCGGTGCGCTTGCTGGCGGACTGCCATGCCCATACTTTATTGCCGCAGCCACTGATCACCCCCCGATCGATGCTGCCGGCGGACGTGCTGGAATCTCTGGACGGCAAGGAAATGCTGGATTTCGGATTGAATGTCGAGCCTGGCCGATTTGAATTTGGTGACAGCCACTGTTCGTCGCCAACGTCGCTGGTGGTGGCCTATGCCCTGGCCATTGCCGCCAGTGGTGATGCCAACCGGGTGTTGATGGCAGGGTTCGACGGTTATGGGGCCGACGATCCCCGCAGCCGTGAGATGCAGGCGTTGCTGGATACCTATCAGGCCACCGCGGGAGCCCGGGAGCTGATTTCGATCACCCCCACTCGCTATAACCTGACGATGCAATCGGTATATGGAATGAGTAAGTGACCATGAGATCTGTAGTGGTAATTCCCGCCCGGTACAAGTCCTCTCGATATCCGGGCAAGCCGCTGGTCAACCTTCTGGATCGCCCAATGATCCTGTGGGTGGCGGAGCTGTCCGCCCAGGCCGTGGGGCGGGACAATGTGTACGTGGCAACGGACGACCAACGCATCGCGGACGTGGTCGAGGGCGCCGGCTACCAGGCCGTCTTCACCGGAGCCGGTGCATTGACCGGGACCGACCGACTGGCCGAGGCGGCCGAGCAAATCGATGCCGAGATCTTCATCAACGTGCAGGGGGATGAGCCGCTGGTGTACCCGGAAGACATCCTGAAAATCCGCGACGCCAAAGTGGCCGCCATGGACGAAGTCATCAACGGTTTCAGCTGGCTTCCAGAGTCCGAGGATCCCCAAAACGTTAACCTGCCAAAGGTAATTACCAACGAGTCGGGGCAGTTGGTGTACATGTCCCGCGCCGCCCTGCCTGGCTTCAAGGAGCCCGGTCATGCGCCGACCCGGTACAAGAAACAGGTGTGTATTTACGGTTTTGGCAAGGACGATCTGGCCGCCTTCCAGGCGTTTGGGCGCAAGAGTGAGCTGGAGTGGTCCGAGGACATCGAGATCCTGCGGTTTCTGGAGTTGGGCAAGACTGTCCGCATGGTGGAAACCCATCCCGGCAGCCTGGCGGTGGATGTGCCTGAGGATGTGCCCGGTGTGGAAGCCGCGTTGCGACGCAGGCATGGGTTATGAGCCTTTCCCGCTATGCCAGCTGGGTCTTTGACTGCGATGGGGTGATCCTCAATTCCAACCGGGTCAAGACCGAGGCTTTCTACCAGGCGGCGTTACCCTACGGCGAATCCGCGGCCCGTGCTCTGGTGGAGTACCACGTCAACAACGGCGGTATTTCCCGGTATGCCAAGTTTGAGCGTTTCCTGACGACCATTCTTGGTCAGGC
>NZ_JAWVYN010000056.1:0-3466 GCF_033722735.1 Marinobacter sp. | reverse complement strand
GTGTTTGCCATCCTGATCGGCGCCACCGCCTTCTCCATGGTGTTCAGTTACACCGGCGGCGACTACCTGCTGGAGGAGTGGATGCTGGAACTGCCCGGCGAGAAGTGGGGCTTTTTGATCCTGTCCATGCTGGTGATCCTGGTGTTGGGTTTCTTCATCGACTTCGTGGAGATTTCCTTCATTGTGGTGCCTATTCTGGCGCCAGTGGCGGAAGCCCTGGGACTCAACATGCTGTGGTTTGCGATCCTGATCGCCATGAACCTGCAGACCAGCTTCCTCACCCCACCGTTTGGCTTCAGCCTGTTCTATCTCAAGGGGGTCTCGCCCCCGAGTGTCAAAACCACCGATATCTACAAGGGGGTGATTCCCTTCATCGGCTTGCAGGCGCTGGTGTTGATCCTACTGTTCATCTTCCCGGAATGGTTCGGGATGAGTGCCACCTACTGACCCTTCCTGGGAGGCCGACGTCCTGGCCTCCCGTCTTTCCCTGACCAGCCCACTCCTTTTCGTTCGCAACCTATCACGCCCATAGTGCCAGGCTATCAGCGCCCAACCTGACAAAACCTGATCATTTTCTATACTGAACAAACAAATAGCGCCTCTGAGCCAGGACGCGGAGCCAAACTGCGTGACCTGAATAAATGACCACTGTAGTGATTCCGCCGAAGTTGGAGACCAGCATCCATGAGTCCAAGCACTGCCAACAAGCTTACTGAAACGGAGAAGCACAAAGCCGGGCGTGCCAACCGGGTGTCCATACACGCCGACAGCCGGCACGTCGACCGGGAACCCCACAGCTACGAGCGGTGGCTGATCAACAAGATTCTGCACATGGTGGGCGATCCCCCCTTGCGGTTCCGCCTGTGGAATGGCGACCTCATCGAACCCGAGGGGGGGCAAGCCCGCTTTACCCTGACCCTCAACGACCCCCGCGCCCTGTATGCGTTGGCCACCAACCCCAACCTGGCGTTTGGGGATCTTTACAGCGCCGGCCGGCTGGACGTGGATCAGGACCTGCCCGGCCTGATGGCGGAACTGTATCGGCACATCCATCGGGCCCGCAGCCACTGGCCCAAATGGCTGGAAGCCCTGTGGCGCAACCACGCCCCCCGGTCCACAGGCCTCGAGGAAGCCCGGGAAAACATTCACCATCACTACGACCTGGGTAACGAGTTCTACCAGCTCTGGCTCGACCAGGCGGAAATGCAGTACACCTGCGCCTACTACGAATCTCCCGAGTTAAGCCTGGAGCAGGCGCAGCTGGCCAAACTGGAACATGTCTGTCGCAAGCTGCGGCTAAAACCTGGCCAGACCGTGGTGGAGGCCGGCTGCGGCTGGGGCGGGCTGGCCCGCTACATGGCTCGCCATTATGGCGTCAAGGTCCACGCCTACAACATCTCCCGCGAACAGGTCACCTACGCCCGGGCCGAAGCGCGGCGCCAGAAGCTGGATCACCTGATCGAGTACATCGAGGAGGACTACCGCAACATCGCCGGCCAATACGACGCCTTCGTGTCGGTGGGGATGCTGGAGCATGTGGGCACCGACCATTACCTCGAGCTGGCCGCCCTGATCCAGCGTACCCTCAAGCCCGAGGGGTTCGCGCTGCTGCACAGTATCGGTCGTAACCGCCCCATGCTGATGAACGCCTGGATCGAGAAACGCATCTTCCCGGGAGCCTACCCCCCCAGCATCGGCGAGTTCGTGTCGATCTGCGAACAGGGTAATTTCTCGGTGCTGGATGTGGAGAACCTGCGCCTGCATTACGCCCAGACCCTGAGCCACTGGCTGGAACGCTTCGAGAAGCATCGGGACCGGGTGACCGCCATGTACGACGAGCACTTCACCCGTGCCTGGCGGCTCTACCTGGCCGGCTCCATCGCCGCCTTCGAGGTCGGGGCCCTGCAGCTGTTCCAGGTGGTGTTCACCCACGCAAACAACAATCGCCTGCCCCAGAGCCGGGGCGACCTGTACCAGTCACCGGCGGCACCGGAGAGTCACTGAGATGGACTATTACGACGTCATCGTAGTCGGCGGCGGGCCGGCCGGTTCCACCCTGGCCTGGGCGCTGGAGGACAGCGGCAAACGGGTCCTGTTGGTGGACAAGCAGCGGTTTCCCCGGGACAAGACCTGCGCCGGCTGGGTGACCCCCACGGTCATGGACAGCCTGCAGGTGGATCCGGAGCAATATGGCCAGCACCACACCCTGCAACCCATTCGCCGCTTTCGCATCGGCCTGATGGGGCAACCTCCGGTGGAGAACGATCACGGCGAGGTGGTCAGCTACGGCATCCGCCGCTGTGAGTTCGACCATTTCCTATTGAACCGGACCCTGGTGGACAAGGCCTTGGGCGTGGGCATCAAGTCCATCGAACGGCGCGGCGCCAACTGGGTGCTCAACGATACCTGGGAGACCCCGCTGGTGGTGGGCGCGGGAGGCCATTTCTGTCCCATTGCCCGACTGCTGGGCGACGGGCCCGGCCGCCATGAGACGGTGGTGGCGGCCAAGGAAGTGGAGTTCGAGATGACCCCCGACCAGGCTGAGCGTTGCCAGGCCAGCGGCGATACCCCGGAACTGTGGTTCTGCCGCGACCTGAAAGGTTATGCCTGGGTCTTCCGCAAGGGCAACTTCCTGAACATCGGCCTGGGCCGGGAAGACAATCACCGGCTCAGCGGCCACCTGCAGCGGTTTGTCGACGACATGAAGAACAGCGGCCGCATTCCTGCCGACCTGCCCGGCCACTTCAAGGGTCATGCCTACCTGCTCTACGACCACGCCGAACGGCCGCTGGTGGACGACGGTGTCTTGCTGATCGGGGACGCGGCAGGCCTGGCCTACACCCAGAGTGGCGAAGGCATCCGGCCGGCGGTGGAATCCGCCCTGCTGGCCGCCGGGGTCATCCGCAGGGCCACCGACTCGTCCGCCCAGTCCCTGCAACAGTATGGTGAGGCCATCGCCGAACGGTTCGGCACCCGCGCCATGCACCGGGACGACGGCTGGCACATCCCGGAATGGCTGAAATCACCACTGGCTGGCACCCTGATGCGGTCCCACTGGTTCACCCGCAAGGTGGTGACGGAAAAATGGTTCCTGCACCGGCAGGTGCCGCCGTTACAAACCGCCATTTAGCCGGCGACGGATCGGGGTTTCGGCAAAAAAAGCGGCCCCGGAAGGCCGCCAATCACAGGGTTTCAACCCGGTTAGGGGGAACCTGGGGCCTCACTGCCCCAGGTAGCTGCGGTACATCCAGACCGCCTTCTCCTGTTGGGAGATGTAGTCGCTCATCAGCGCCACGGTGCCCTCGTCGTCGGCGTCACCGGCCAGGCTGAGCAGTTCCCGCTGCTTGCCGATCAGCTTGGCGAAGCTGTCCACAATCTGGCTGACGGCCGTGCGGCCGTCAGACACGTCCTGACGTTCCTCCACCTCCGAGCGCTCGATATAGGCGCTGTAGGCGTGAACCGGACG
>NZ_JAWVYN010000055.1:0-3580 GCF_033722735.1 Marinobacter sp. | reverse complement strand
TGATAGCGGGGCACACGGTTACCATCACCGAAGCGACCACGCTCCACCCAGTTAACAGCGGGCAGAAATCGGATGCCTTCGTTGCGTAGCCAGTCATATACTTCCGAACGGGAGTGTTCGACGTAATAGCGTGCCCAGTGCAGGGCCCATTGGTCATTCGGATCCAGCCCACCGAAACTCAGCCAGTCACCGAGGGCAACCGCCGGGGAATCGGCAATTTTCATCCGTTTTTGCAGAGGGGTGCCCACCAGCATCATCCCGCCAAAGGCCCACAATGCCAGGCCACCCATGCGCTCAGCGGTATCCCTGTCCGCAAGGGTGACACTCTTCCCGTCCCGCAGGGCTTCGAGTGCCGTGACAATACCAGCCAGCCCTCCTCCGACCACCAGAACATCTGAAGCAATTACCTTGGCCATGATACGCATCCGACTTGATTGCAACGAGTTGTCTCATTCCAAGATATACCGGTACTATGGTTTAAAAATTGACTTAAGAGGTCAGAACAATTGACATTAGAGGCCACGGTTTCCATTGGGTGGGTAAATACCGTTATTGCGGCGGCGCAACGCCTTTCCGTCGACAAAGACACCCTGCTGGCAACGGCTGGCATTCCCTCCGCCGCGAGCGAGCAGGAGCGCTGGCCCATAGATGACATTACAAGACTCTGGCATGCGGCAGAACGTTGCACCGGTGATCCGGGCTTTGGCCTGAAGGTTGGGGCCGAATTTACCCCGATGAGTTTCAGTGGTGTCGGGTTTGCGTTGCAGTCTGCCGCCACCCTGCGTGAAGCCGTTGCGATGGCTCAGCGGTTTCAGCGATTGATCTCCGATGGCGGTCGGTTCCAGGTTTTGGCCGGCAATACCGCCACCTGGTTGGTCTATCATCCCCGGCAGGGGAAGCTGGCATTCAGCCCTCACCAGATTGAAGCCGTTCTCGCTGCTGTGGTCGGCTTTGCCAGCTGGGTGACAGGAGCCCGAATGAAGCCCCTGCGGGTGCAGTTCAGCCAGCCCAGGCTTGGGCCGCCTCAGGGATACGAAACGGCCTTCCACAGTCCCGTGGACTTCGAGCAGGCCTTCAGCGGCGTGCTCGTGGATAATGAAATACTGGATCAGCCCCTGCCCCAGGCAGATCCCCAGCTTGCCCAGGTACATACGCGCTACACAACGGCACGCCTGGCGGCCCTTTCCATGAACAGTGCCTCTGTTCCGGAGTTGCAACGATGGCTGGCTGCCAGGCTGGGCCCGGTTCTCCCCCGGCGTGCCGAAGCTGCGGAGGCATTGGGCATCAGCGAACGCACACTAGCGCGGAGGCTACGGGACCAGGGGCAGACTTTCGACAACCTGCTGGATGAGGTGCGTCGCCAGAGAGCGCTTCAGGCTGTGGCGGAAACAACTGCTCCTTTGCCCGAGATTGCCGAATCACTGGGGTTCGCCGAGGTAAGTACGTTCTATCGTGCGTTCAGGCGGTGGACAGGCTTGCCGCCGGTGCGGTGGCGCAAGCAGTTGACAACCACCTCCCGAAGATGATGTTATCACCAGTAACATTGTTAATGGTGATAACTTATGCCTGACAACATCAAACCTCTCAAAGTCTCTTACCACCATGGCGACCTACCCCAGCAGGCGCACCAGTTGGCCCTGGAGATCCTGCAGGAGCATGGCGATGCCGCTATCAGTCTGCGGGCGCTGGCCAAGCAGATCGGGGTCAGCGCCCCCGCGCTATACCGCCATTTCATTGACCGGGAAAGTCTGCTCGCAGAGCTGGCCGTGACAGGATTTGAGGAACTACGGGAACGGCTGTTGGCGGTGGATCAAAGTAAACCCCGGCGGGCGTTGATTGAAATTGGCCTGGTGTACGTATCCTTTGCACAGGACGAACCCAACCTGTACCGGCTGATGTTTGGCGGGCGGGTATTGCCCAAGGGCGTTCACCCGCGCCTGGACTCCGCAGGCAAAGGTGCGTTTCAGGTGCTTGAAAACACCATTGCCCGGGCCCAGCAGGCAGGCTACATCAAACCCATGCCGCTGGCGCTGATGACCGCTGCCGCCTGGTCGCTGGTGCATGGGCTTTCACAACTGACCATCGACGGGCATTTACCCAGTGCCGATGCGGAACCCCTGCTGACGGAAGGCGTCGTCACCCTTCTGCTGGACGGATCGCTCGCTGATAATGAACAACAACACAAGGACACCACATCATGAGCAGCCCCAAACCAAGTACCATTCGAGTCGGCCGTCGTTACCGCGCCAATCGCCTGGACGGTCCTTACGACGCTATCGTGATCGGCTCCGGTATCGGCGGGCTGACCGCCGCCGCCTGCATGAGCAAACTGGGCAAGAAGGTGGTGGTGTTCGAGCAGCATTACACGGCCGGCGGTTTTACCCATAGCTACGACCGAAACGGCTACGAGTGGGACGTGGGTGTTCACTACATCGGTGACGTGGGCGCGGACCACACGCTGACCAAGCGCCTGTTCGACCACATTACCGATGGCCAGTTGAAGTGGGCACCCATGGACAGCCATTTTGACCGCATCTTTATCGGCGATCGCCATGTGGATCTGGTGGCCGGTCCTGACAACTTCAAAACGGAACTGAAGAAGGCCTTCCCAGGTGAAGAACAGGCTATCGATACCTACCTGCAGTACCTGAAGCAGGTGGCTAAAGCCATGCCCGGGCTGGTGATCGGAAAAGTACTACCCGATCTGGCCGCAGGCCCCCTGCGCAAGCTGGTCAACCGCACCGCACCCTCATTCCTGAATCGGCCCACCCGCGAGGTTCTGGAAGGCCTGACCAGCAACCAGGAACTGATTGCCGTGCTCACCGGCCAGTGGGGGGACAACGGTCTGCCACCAGCGGAGTCCAGCTTTATCATCCACGCCCTGATTGCGCGCCATTATCTCTACGGGGGTTACTACCCCATCGGCGGCGCCTCGGAAATGGCCAAGACCATCATCCCCGTTATCCAGCAGGGCGGCGGAGAGGTGTTCACCTACGCCGACGTGAAGGAAATCCTGATCGAGAAAGGCAAAGCAGTCGGCGTCCGCATGGCCGACGGCGAAGAAGTCCGTGCCCCATTAGTGATCAGCAACGCCGGTGTGTTCAACACTTTCGACAAACTGTTGCCAGAGTCCGCGCCCCACCGGGACTATTACCAGCAAAAGCTGAAAACCGTGGAACGCTCCATGGCCAGCAACTGCCTGTACATCGGCCTGAAGGATACCGCCGAGAACCTGCAGCTGCCGAAAACCAACTACTGGATCTACCCGGGCGCGAATTACGAAAAGCAAATCAGTGATTTTATAGCTGCGCCGGACGAGACCGACATTCCGCTCACATACATTTCCTTCCCTTCCGCCAAGGATCCGAGCTTTGCCGAGCGCTACCCCGGTCGCGCCACCATCGAGATTGTCGCCCCCGGGCCTTACGACTGGTACGAAAACTGGGCCGACAAAACCTGGGGCAAACGTGGTGATGAATACGAAGCGAAGAAGGAAGCCTACGCCCAGCGGCTGCTGACGAAGCTGTACGAGAAGTTCCCGCACCTGGAAGGCAAGGTGGATTACTATGAGCTGTCCACG
>NZ_JAWVYN010000054.1:0-3773 GCF_033722735.1 Marinobacter sp. | reverse complement strand
TTCCAGCTGCCGTTCGAGCCCGATCATGAAAAAATGCGCTCGCTGGCGCTGCATCAGGAGCAACCGGTGCACCTGATTGCCGCCAACCTGCGCAAGGCCTTCAGCGGCATCGTGGCCGGTAACGTCAAGGAGAGCGGGATTCGCCAGGTCCAGGAGAAAGGCCCGTTCGAGATAGCGGGGGATCCGGCTTTGCTGGCACCGCTGGAGGCCATGCTGGAGGCGTTCGTCAAACAGAACCGGATGAAACTGCCTGGCGCCGTGGCCTACCGGCCCAGCTACCGCATCGTCCGGGGCGCGGCCGCCTGAGCCCCTGACAGCCTTAAGAGCGGTGTTGCGGCGACTCGATTCGGAACCACCAAACCTTCGCCACCGCGCCTTGCTCTCAAGGCTTTCCGGGGCTCAGTAGATCAACGAACTAACCAGATGGGACACTAGCCGCCCGCCGGCAGGCTGGAGAAGTAGGCCGCCAGGTTGGCAATGTCCTCGTCGCTCAACGCCGCAGCCTGGCCCTGCATGATGGGCGCCTGGCCACCGTTGCGCTGCTTGGTCTTGTAGGCCTTCAAGGCGTTGACCAGGTAGGCTTCGTTCTGCCCGGCCAGATTCGGATAGCCCGGCATCTGGGCGATGCCGTTCTGGCCGTGGCAGGCGCCGCAGACGGCCGCCCTGGCCTTGCCCGCCGCCGCATCACCGGCCACCGCCAGGGTGGGTACGGATACCGCCATGGCCACCACGCCGGCCACCGCCAATTGCTTCACGTTCATGGACTCTACCTCTCATCGTTATGGATTCCGGGCCCGGACTTGGGAGCCTCTGAGTAACGCCTGAATGCGCTGGAGTTATAACATAGCGCCCGGATCCGACAAATGCGATAGATCAAGTTGCTACTTTGGCCGCGACGCCCTTACTACTGAAGACCCCCTTCGACGTTCGTCCCCTTCCCATCCGGGCATACTCGCGGGACAGTCTGTGGCAATATGCCCGGAGTCCCCGCCGGTCCAAGGGGACGTGCCATTGTTCGAATCAGATACCGGAGAAGTGATCATGCCCATTCAGGTCCAAGAGCTGCCTTGCCAGAGCGGCGTCATCGGCGTCCTTACCCTGGATTCACCGGCAACGCTCAATGCCCTCACCGAGGCCATGATCGACGACATGCAGGCGACCCTGGACCGCTGGGAGCAGGATCCGCAGATCTGCCTGGTACTGTTGGACGCCAACGGCGACCGCGGCTTCTGCGCCGGAGGCAACATCCTGGCCCTGTACCAGGCCATCAGCACCGGCGACCAGGATACCCCACAGCGGTTCTTCAGCAAGGAATACCGGTTGATGTACCAGTTGCACCGGTTCGCCAAGCCGGTGGTGGGCTGGGCCCATCGGGTGGTCATGGGCGGCGGCATGGGGCTGTTGTCCGCCTGTCGCTACCGACTGGTGACGCCGGATCTGATGATGGCCATGCCGGAAATCAGCATCGGCCTGTTCCCGGACGTCGGCGCCAGCTGGTTCCTCAACCGCCTGCCAGCCGGGCTCGGCCTGTTCCTGGGCCTAACCGGTGCCCGCCTCAACGCCGCCGATGCCCTGCGGGTGGGACTGGCGGACTTCGCCGTGCAACCCGGTCACAAAGCCAGCCTGCTGGACCAGATTCAGAGCCAGAGCTGGACCGGCAACGTTGCCGGCGACGACAACCGGCTACACCGGCTGCTCAACCGGCTGGAAGGCCCGAAGCACGCAGAGATGCCGGCCAGCAACCTGGCCAACCACGAGCGCCGCATTGCTTACCTGTGCCGGCAGGGCGAGCTGCCCGAGATTGTCGACCGGTTGCTCAATGAACCGGACGGGGATGCATGGTGGCAGAGCGCCATCGCCAACCTGCGGGAAGGCTGTCCGGTCACAGCCTGGCTGGTCAATGAGCAGTTGCAACGAGCCCAGCAGATGTCGCTGAAGGATGTATTGGCGATGGAACTGGCCATGGCGCTGACTTGCTGCCGTCGTCCGGACCTGCCGGAGGGTATCCGGGCCCGGTTGGTGGACCGGGACCAGGCGCCCCGCTGGAGCCACCCAACCGTTCGCGAGGTGGAGCAGGAGGTGGTGGCGGCCCACTTCACCGCGCCCTGGCCAGAGGGCGAATGCCCGTTGCAACTGGACTGAAGGGAAGCTACCGAGCGCCGGCCTGGATCAGCAGCAGCTGCAGGTCGTGGTTGCCGCTGGCCCGGGCCAGGTCCAGCGCGCTCTGCCCGTCCGGCGCCCGGTAGTTGACGTCGGCCCCCGCCGCCAACAACGCCTCGGCGGTCAACAGGTCGCCGCTGGCGACAATGTGCATCAGCAGGGATTGGCCGTCCTGCGCGACATTGACGTTGGCCCCCGCCGTCAGCAGCACCCGGACCACCGCCAGATGGCCGGCCCGAGCCGCCAGGGATACCGGCGTCTGGCCTGCCCGCCCCTCGGCATTGACATCGGCCCCCGCCGACAGCAGCAACTGCACCAGCCGCCGCTGGCCATTGGCGGCCGCCACCATCAACGGCGTCACCCCATCGGCCCCGACGTAATCCGGCGCCGCGCCCCGGCTCAGCAGATACCAGGCGATCTGTCCCTGGCCGTCGGCAACCGCCCGGGCCAACGGGGTGCCCTGCTCGGTCAGGGTATTGACCGGCGCGCCGGTCTCCACCAGCTGTTCCACCCGTTCCAGGTCGGCGGCCGCCACCGCCTGCAGCAAGGGCGCAGTGTCAGCGCTGCCGCGCTGCTGGGTCAGGTTGGCCGGCGTTGGATCGTGGGCGCAGGCGCTGATCAGGACAGTACCAAGCGCGAACAGCACACTGGCAAGGAGGGGTCGGGCAATTCCATTGGCCACCATAATGAGGGTCTCTGACTCTTGATAGGTTGACCGCATTCTCGGCCGATGGTGGTGCCAGTTAAATCGAGCGGTTCACAAGTTGGGGATTTTCGGAGTGTCTCGATCAGCCATCCGGACTGTCCAGTAGCGTCCGCACCAGGGCTCGCAGGCGCTGTTCGCCGTCGCGCCGGCCGGTGCAGTCGCCACTGGCCTGAAGCTGCGACCATCGCCAGCCCTGCATCACGGCACGCACCCACAGGTTCGCCTCCGACGCCAGCCGTGCCGTCGCTCGCGGCTGGCCGGTGATCAGGCGCAGTACCGGCAGGCTGAGCTCGAAGCCCCGATACCCTTCGGCAAACGCCTGCAGCTCCCGCCGGTCCTGCCGGTTCAGTGGCGGGCCCGGCGGCAGGCTTGCGGTCAGGGCCAGCACCAACTCCGGGGCCAGCTCGCTCCATATGGTGGGCACCAGCGTCGACCAATGCTCGGCCAGGCGCTCGCGGACACGGGCCACCAGTGACTGTCCTGCCTCACTCACGCCGTCCAGCAACTGCACCGCGTACTCGCCGCTGCTGGCCTCGCGATGCAGCCCCAGGCGTACCAGCGGCAGGCCACAGCGCTGCCAGAAGGCCAGCAGCTCCGCACTGGCACCGAAACTGGTCCCCAGGCCGTCCAGCTGCTGGCCAGCGGCATGATCCCGCGCCGCCCGCACCAGTTGCCGGCCCACGCCACGACGACGGTAACGGGCGTCAACGGCGACCCGAACGATCCGCAGCAGGTGCAGGCCGGCGGCTTCAGCGAAGCCACTGTGACTGGCCAGCGACTGGGGCAGCAGATGGCCACGCAGACGCCGCTTGCCTGCCATCACCTGCTCGGCCAGCTCCGGTGACAAGCCGCCTTCCAGCGAGGCCCACAACACCCCCACCAAGACCCCATTGCAGGTGGCCCGCCA
>NZ_JAWVYN010000053.1:0-3887 GCF_033722735.1 Marinobacter sp. | reverse complement strand
GAAGCGGAGTCGTCGTTCAACCTGCAGTGGCCGGTATTCAACAACCCGGCGGTGGCGGGCAACGACCGGGCCGGGCTCAGGACCTTGCTGGAGGATCTGCGGCGGGACTGGCCGGATCAGCGCCTCATTGCCCTCGGCCTCTGCCAGGGGGAGGATTGGCCGGACCGGAGGGAGTGGCTGGCTGGCGCTCTGGGGGAGCCTGCAGTGGACTTCGAGTATTCCCTGCCGGCACTGGCTAGCGACCCGGGGCGCAAGCGCGCGCTCTGGAGCCGTTTGCGGCCCCTGGTCAACGCCGGTGACTGATTCCTACCTGACTGCGAGGGACGCCACCCGGCTGGTGCGGGCGTTAACCGCTGAACACCTCCCCGAGATGCTCGATATAGAGCGCCAGGGTTACAGCAACCCCTGGAGTGAAGCGGTGTTTCGTGACTGCTTCCGGGCCGATTACCGGCTCTGGGGGTTGTGGGAGGCCGACAGCCTCCTTGGTTACGCAGTAGTGGCCTACCTGGTGGATGAGGCCCACCTGCTCAATCTCTGTGTTGCCCGCCATAGCCGGCGCAACGGCGCCGGTCGGCAACTGCTCCGGCATCTGATGGCCCAGGCCGGCCATGACGGCATGAGCCGGGTGCTGCTTGAGGTCAGGGTCAGCAACCAGGCTGCCGCGGCGCTCTATCTCAATGAAGGCTTCAGCCAGATTGGCCGGCGCAACGGCTACTACCCCGGCGCTGACGGTCCGGAGGACGCCCTGGTGCTGGCGCTGGATCTGCAGCCGGCGTGACTCGCGTCTTGTCGCCACAAAATCTATAATGGCGACCGTTTGATAATTTCCCAGCCCAGGCCATTCATAACCATGTCGAACCTTTCCAAGGAAGTGGGCCAGCGTCGTACGTTTGCCATTATTTCCCACCCAGACGCCGGTAAAACCACCATTACGGAGAAAGTGCTCCTGTTCGGCCAGGCGATCCAGAAGGCGGGCACCGTCAAAGGCAAGAAATCCGGTCAGCACGCCAAGTCCGACTGGATGGAAATGGAGAAGGAGCGGGGCATTTCGGTGACCACCTCCGTGATGCAGTTCCCCTATGGCGGCCGCCTGGTCAATCTGCTGGACACGCCGGGCCACGAAGACTTCTCCGAGGACACCTACCGCACGCTGACTGCCGTGGACTCCTGCCTGATGGTGATCGACAGCGCCAAAGGCGTCGAGGAGCGCACCATCAAGCTGATGGAGGTAACCCGGCTGCGGGATACCCCGATCCTGACCTTCATGAACAAGCTGGACCGGGATACCCGTGACCCCGTCGAGCTGATGGACGAAGTGGAGGAGGTCCTCAAGATCGCCTGTGCGCCCATTACCTGGCCCATCGGCAACGGCAAGAATTTCAAGGGCGTTTACCACCTGCTGCGGGACGAGGTGGTGCTCTACAAGTCCGGGCAGGGCCACACCATCCAGGAGCGGCGCGTGATCGCAGGTCTCGATAACCCGGAGCTGGACACTGCGCTGGGGGCCTATGCGTCCGACCTGCGGGACGAGATCGAGCTGGTCAAGGGTGCTTCCCACGAATTCGACCTGGAGGCCTTTCTGGCCGGCCAGCTGACACCCGTGTTCTTCGGCACTGCACTGGGTAATTTTGGTGTCGACCACATGCTGGACGGTCTGATCGACTGGGCGCCGCCGCCCCAACCGCGGGAGACCGATCAGCGCGTGGTGAAACCCGAAGAGGAAGGGTTCTCCGGCTTCGTTTTCAAGATCCAGGCCAACATGGACCCCCAGCATCGGGACCGGGTCGCTTTCCTGCGCATTGTCTCGGGCAGCTACAATCAGGGTATGAAGGCGCGTCATGTGCGGATCGGCAAGGACGTGCGTTTCTCCGACGCGCTGACCTTCATGGCCGGTGATCGTGAGCACGCAGAAGAAGCATTCGCCGGCGACATCATCGGCCTGCACAATCACGGCACCATCCAGCTTGGCGACACCTTTACCGCCGGTGAGGACATGAAATTCACCGGCATCCCGAACTTTGCGCCGGAACTGTTCCGCCGCATCCGCCTCAAGGACCCGCTCAAGGCCAAACAGCTGCAGAAGGGCCTGGTGCAGCTGTCCGAGGAAGGCGCGGTGCAGGTGTTCCGGCCGGTTAAGAACAACGATCTGATCGTGGGCGCCGTCGGCGTACTGCAGTTTGACGTGGTGGTCAGTCGCCTCAAGAGCGAATACAAGGTGGAAGCGGTGTACGAGCCCATTAACGTGGCTACGGCCCGCTGGGTCAGCTGCAAGGACGAGCGCAAGCTCGACGAGTTCGTGCGCAAGGCCAACGACAACATTGCCCTCGACGGCAGTGACCGGCTCGCCTACATCGCGCCCACCATGGTCAACCTGCAACTGGCCCAGGAGCGCCATCCCGAGATCGAATTCCACAAGACCCGGGAGCACTGACAGGGGGCAATCCCATGGGCCTGGTCGACGCACACTGCCATTTCGATTTCGCCGAGTTCGACGGCCGGCGGGACCGTATCCTCTCGGACCTCCAGAGCCGCGGCATCGAGCGCCTGGTTATACCCGGCGTGCGGTGGGCGCATTGGGACCGGGTAGCGGACGTGGCCAGGGCGCATAAGAATATCTACTACTGCCTTGGTATCCACCCATGGTACGTGGATGAGCACGACGATCAGGCCCTGTCACAACTTCGCCAGAGGCTGGAAGATCAGCCCGAGGGCTGCGTGGCTCTGGGGGAGTGCGGTCTGGATCGCATCCATGGCGAACTGGATCGCCAGCAGCCCTGGTTCGAAGCGCAGGTGGAGCTGGCCCGGGATCTGGACTGGCCCCTGGTGATCCATTCGGTGCGGACCCACGACGAGGTACTGGTGACCCTGAAGCGGGTTGGCCCCCGAGCGCCGGTGCTGGTACACGGCTTTTCCGGCAGCAAGGAGCAGGCAAGCAAACTGGTGGACCAGGGCTGCTATCTGGGGGTGGGTGGCGTGATCACCCACGAGCGGGCCAGCAAGACCCGCACCGCCATTGCCCAGATGCCCCTGGAGGCACTGGTTCTGGAAACCGATGCCCCGGACATGCCGCCTGCCGGTGTCGCCAAAGGCGACAACAGTCCGGTCAATCTGGAGCGGGTGCTGGCCGCGCTCTGCGAGTTGCGCACCGAATCCGAAGCCCGTATCCGGGAGGCACTGGCGGCCAATGTCAGGGCGCTTTACCGCTGGACGGACGAGGCCTGATTTCCGGTTTGCAGGGGTTGGCTTTTGGCGGTCTGTTCGGATATACTTCGCGCCCTGGCTTTTCAAGGCGTGGTCAACAACATCAGCCCCGATTGGTGACCCTGCCGACAAACATTACAGGTCAAAAGCCCCCACTGAGCGTATAGCGCCTGTCAGTGGCGGCTTTTAACGTTTCTTATATAGCGTTCAAGGCGGAATCAATGAAGACTCTGAGTGCGAAACCAGAAACCGTAAAACGTGACTGGTACGTTGTAGACGCAGCCGGCAAGACGCTGGGTCGTCTGTCAACCGAGATCGCCCTTCGTCTGCGGGGCAAGCATAAGCCTGAGTTTACCCCTCATGTCGATACTGGCGATTATATTGTGGTGATCAATGCCAGCCAGGTTCGGGTAACCGGCAAGAAATCAGCTGACAAGATGTACTACAGTCATACCGGCTTTCCGGGTGGTATCAAGTCCATCAACTTCGAGAAGCTGGTCGACAAGGCGCCTGAGCAGGTCATCGAGCATTCGGTGAAAGGCATGCTCCCGAAAGGTCCCCTGGGCCGCGCCATGTTCAAGAAGCTTAAAATCTATGCCGGCGCTGAGCATCCTCACGCAGCCCAGCAGCCCAAAGAACTCGACATTTAACGGAAGGCGGATATGTCTGTAGCACAAAATTACGGT
>NZ_JAWVYN010000052.1:0-4001 GCF_033722735.1 Marinobacter sp. | reverse complement strand
GTGGTGCTGAAGCGGGAGATGCTGCGGGCGGCCTCCGCCATCGCCGAGGGCCAGAATACCGAGGGGCTGGTGATGGGGGACGCGGTGGCCCAGGTGTCCAGCCAGACCCTGACCAACCTCAACGTGGTGGACCGGGCCAGCGAGCAGGTGGTGCTGCGGCCGCTGATCGCCATGGACAAGGAGCAGATCATCAAGCTGGCCCGGGACATCGGCACCGAGTCGTTTGCCCGCACCATGCCCGAATACTGCGGGGTGATCTCCCAGAAGCCGGCCACCCGCGCCAAGCTGGACCGGGTGACGCACGACGAGGCCCAGATGGACCCGGCGGTGCTGCAGCGGGCGGTGGCACAGCGTACCGAGACCGCCGTGGCGGATCTGATGGAAACCCTGACCACCCCGGAAGAGGTGGAGTTGGTGCAGACCCCCGGCGTCGACGACGTCATCATCGACGTCCGCCATCCCTCCGAGGGCGAGCGGGCCCCGCTGGTGCTCACCAACAACGAGGTGCTGCAGATCCCGTTCTACGAACTCAACCAGCAGATCGGCCAACTGCCCAAGGATCGTCAGTACCTGCTGTACTGCGATCGCGGCTCGATGAGCCGGATGCACGCCGGCCATCTCAAGGCGGAAGGCTTCCAGAACGTCAAGGTCTATGCCCCCGGGGCGTAACCCTGTCTGGGCTCAGATGCCCAGGCCCTCGAAGAATCGCTGAACGTTCTCGTTCAGCGCCTCCAGGTCGTAGCCGCCTTCCTGCACCACCAGGGTGGGCAGGGCGGCCCGGCGAACCTGGTCGCCCAGGCGTCCGAACCCTTCCGAACTCACCGACACCTTGGCTTGGGGATCGTTATGGTAGATATCGAAGCCCAGGGTGAGCACCAGGGCGTCGGGCTGGTACAGTCGAATTGCCGTTAACGCCTCGTCCAGCCGGGCGAAGAAGTCCTCTTCCGACGAACCGTGGGGCATGGGCAGGTTGATGTTGTAGCCCAGGCCGTCCCCCTCTCCCCGTTCTTCCTCATAGCCGCTGACCACCGGGTAAAAGTTGGTGGGGTCGCCGTGGATGGAGACGTACAGCACGTCGCTGCGGTGATAGAAGATTTCCTGGATGCCCTGGCCGTGGTGCATGTCGGTATCCAGGATCGCCACCCGCGGGAAGCGGGCGGTAAGCCGTTCCGCGGCAATGGCGGCGTTGTTCAGGTAGCAGAAGCCGCCGGCGGCGTCCCGGCGGGCATGGTGCCCCGGCGGCCGGCATACCGCATAGCTGGTGCGCTCGCCGGCCATCAACGCGTCGGCGGCACCGAGGGCGGTCTGGGCCGACCAGTAGGCGGCCTCCCAGGTGTTGGCGCCGATCGGGCAGCTGCCGTCTGCCAGGTAGCGGGCGGCCTCGGCCAGGATGCTGCGCATCGGGTTGGGCGACCGGACAAAGATGTTGGACATCACCTCGTCACCCCAGTCTTCCCCCATGGCGGTCCAGCGGCGGTGGGCGGATTCCAGGAACCGCAGGTAACCCAGGTCATGGACCCGGGCGATGCTGCCGGCGCCCTGATCCGCTGGGGTCAGCACCGGGACCGCCATGGCCTTGAGCCCCTCGAGCATTTGCCCGGTCCGGTCGGGCACTTCCTGGGGCTGGCGCATCTGGCCCCGGGTGAAGTAGCTCTTGGGGGTGTGCAGATCCTGGGATGGGTGGAAGAACGCTTTCATCGTCTGACCTCCTGCTTCGTCTACCATCGAGTATAGGCGGCCGGTCAAGGTGCGGCCTTGCGGGAGTCCTTGCCGGGCTGCTTTACAGTGACCCGATCCGGGGCCACTATGAATGCCTGGAATGGCCAGTTTTGGCCGGCAGGCATGGGCGCCGGGTGTCAGCGACAGCCAGGCGCCAGAGACAGAAAGGAGCCGAGATGATTGAGTCCCCATTGCTGAAAACGTTTAACGGTTATGTGGATGGCCAGTGGGTGGACGCGGCCGATGGTGCGACCTTTGACGTCTACAACCCCGCCAACGGCGAGTGCCTGGCAAAGGTCAGTTCCATGACCGCCGCCGATGTGGAACAGGCGGTGGCGGCGGGCTGCCGGGCCCTCCAGCTGATGCAGCCGTATTCGGTGGACACCCGACGCCGGTGGCTGGAGGAAATCCGTGACGCCCTCCGGGCCAACAGCGACGAGGTAGGCCGGATCCTGTGCCTGGAGCACGGCAAGCCCCTGGCCGAGGCCAAGGGCGAGGTGGAGTACGCCGCCGGTTTCTTTGACTATTGCAGCCTGCACATCAGCGCCCTGGAACCGCATACCCTGCCGGAGAAGCCCCGCAACTGCAGCTGGACGGTGCATTACCGGCCCATTGGCGTGGCCGGTCTGATCACCCCCTGGAACTTCCCCATCGGGATGATTGCCAAGAAACTGTCCGCCGCCCTGGCGGCAGGCTGTCCGTCGGTGATCAAGCCCGCCAGTGAAACCCCGCTGACCATGATCGCCCTGTTTACCCTGATGGCAGAGCAGACCTCCATCCCCGACGGCATGGTGAACCTGGTGATGGGTAAGGCCAGCGTCATTGGCAAGGTGTTGTGTGAGAGCCCGGATGTACCCATGCTGTCGTTCACCGGCTCCACCGAAGTGGGCCGCAAGCTGCTTGTCGATACCGCCGACCAGGTCAAGAAGCTGGCACTGGAACTGGGCGGCAATGCCCCCTTTATCGTGTTTGCCGATGCCGACCTGGACGCCGCGGCGGATAACCTGATCGCCAACAAGTTCCGCGGCGGCGGTCAGACCTGCGTCTGCGCCAACCGGATCTTCGTGCACGAGGACGTCATGACCCGTTTCGGCGAGAAGCTGGCCGAGCGGGTCAACCGGATGACGGTGGGCGATGGCATGTCCGAGGGCGTGAACATCGGCCCGCTGATCAACCAGGCCGGGTTCGACAAGGTCCGTCGCCACGTCCAGGACGCGCTGGACAAGGGCGGCCAGCTGGTGGCCGGTCCGGACCCCGGCAGCCTGGGGGGCGATCTGTTCTACCCGCCCACGGTGGTGTCCGGGGTCACCCGGGAGATGGCCTGTTACCGGGAGGAGACCTTCGGGCCGCTGGTGCCCATGGCCAGCTTCCGTACCGAGGAGGAGGTGGTGGCCGCCGGCAACGACACTGAATTTGGCCTGGCGTCCTACCTGTTCACCGCGGATGCCGAACGTGCCCAGCGGGTGGCGGCGGGCCTGCGCTTTGGCCATGTGGGCTGGAACACCGGTACCGGGCCGACACCGGAGGCGCCCTTTGGCGGCATGAAGGCATCCGGAATTGGTCGCGAGGGCGGTGTCGAGGGACTGTTCGAGTTCGTTGAGCCGCAAACCATTCCGCGGGGCCAGTGACCGTCCGTCCCGGTCACCTGGCGAAGCCGTATACCCCGGCAGGGAAGGGCCTTGCCGGGCTCGCGCCCGTCCCATTGGGGTTCGGACCAGAAACCTGTTTTCTCTCCTGCTATAATCCCAGGCCTGTTTAAATAGCCAGTACCGGACGGACGCTCTCTATGGATGTCTCCCACATTATCGATACCCTCAACGATGCCCAGCGCGAGGCCGTGACTGCCCAGAACGATCACCTGCTGGTGTTGGCGGGGGCCGGCAGTGGCAAGACCCGGGTGCTGGTGCACCGGATTGCCTGGCTGATGCAGGTGGACGGGGTGCCGCCGACGGGCATCCTGGCGGTGACCTTCACCAACAAGGCCGCCAGGGAGATGCGCTACCGCATTGAGCAAATGATGAACATTCCGGCCCGGGGGCTGTGGTTTGGCACCTTCCACGGCATTGCCCATCGCCTGTTGCGGTCCCACTGGCAGGATGCCGGGTTGCCGGAGAACTTCCAGGTGCTCGACAGCGACGACCAGCTGCGGCTGGTCAAGCGGGTGATGCGGGAGCTGCAGATCGACGAGAGCCGCTGGCCGCCAAAACAGGTGCAGTGGTTCATCAACAGCCAGAAGGACGAGGGATTGCGGGCGGACCACATCCAGGTCAATCCCGGTGATC
>NZ_JAWVYN010000051.1:0-4226 GCF_033722735.1 Marinobacter sp. | reverse complement strand
TCACCTACCGACTCTGCCGAAAGCGTTCCCACAACCAATGGCCTGAGGTAGTGCAGGAGCGTATGCGACCCGACGGCCCCACGACCCAGTTAGCGGAAATCGAGGAAGGCTACGCCGAGGCCGAGAAAGAACGTTGGGCTCACCTGCCCAGGAACTGAAAATCGCCCGCAGACGGTGGAAATAGATCTCTGAACTCAATTTGAAACGATAACTCGGTGACTATACCGGCGATGCCCTGGGGGCGTCCGTCGTGCTTTCAGAGCCAGTGTTACTTCTGTTGCTCGCTGCAAGCTGAGGCTGGCATGGTCACGCGTAAAGAATCCCTTACTGGGGCTCATAAGCCCCATATTAGGGAAGATCAGATTGCGCTATACAAACTCGCCACTGGTTGAACGGATGCCCATGAACATCGATGATGTTAAGCACCTATGTCGCTCACTCCCCGGCACCCATGAGAAACAGAATGGGCCGCCGTCCAATATTCTGGTCTACAAGGTCGGGTCACGGAAGTTCGCCTACTTCAAGACCAGCGAACCGGAACAGTGGCGGTTTAGCGTCCGGGCGACCCCCGAGCGGTTTCTGGAACTCACGGACCAGGACGGCATGAAGCCGGCGCGGTACATGCACAGGTTTCACTGGGTGACGATTGTGGACGTGGAGTCGGTGCCCGAGGGTTACCTGAAAGAACTGATCCAGTGGTCCTACGACAAGGCCCTGTCTGGACTGCCCAAAGCCGAGCAACGCAAGCTTGCCGTTGCGCAGGCCTGAATTTCAAACACCCAGCAACTGCTTCAGCCACCCGGTATCCAGGCAGTCTTCCACCGCGTCCGCCAGCCGGTCCAGCTGCTGCTCCCGGTGGGCGGCGTAATCCACTGCCTGGCCGGTGTCGGTCAGGCCCCAATGGGCCAGCAGCCGTGAGCAGGCGGCGGGATCGTCAAACACCCCGTGCAGGTAAGTGCCCATCACCCGACCATCCGCACTGATGGCGCCATCCACCTTGTCTGGCAACTGCACCAGGGGGTGTTCCAGGCCAGGACCGGTAGTCACCCCATTATGGATCTCGTAGCCGGACACGGTCGCCGGTGACTGCTCCGGCGTGGTCTGCAGGGTGCCTGCCACCCGGGTCAGTTGCTTGCCCGCCACCATGCGGGTGTCGATGTCCAGCCAGCCCAACCCGGCCGTGACACCTGGCGTCCCCTCCAGGCCATCCGGATCGTTGATCGTGCGACCCAGCATCTGGAAACCGCCACAGATGCCGAAGACGTGGCCGCCATAGCGCAGGTGGCGTTCCAGCACCTTCAGCCAGCCGTTGGCCCGCAGCCAGTCCAGGTCACTGCGGGTGTGCTTGCTGCCCGGCAGGATGATCACATCCGCCGGGGGCGGGGTCTGGTCGGGCCCAACAAAGATCAGTTCCACCCCGGGGTGGAGCCTCAGCGGGTCGAAATCGTTGTGGTTGCTGATTCGCGGCAACACCGGCACCACCACCTTCAGGGCGCCTTCGTCATGCTCACTGCTGGTGCCAACGCTGTCTTCCGCGTCCAGCACCAGGCCATGGAGGTAGGGCAAAACGCCCGCCACCGGTTTGCCGGTGCGTTCGGTCAACCAGTCCAGGCCGGGTTCCAGCAGGCTGAGATCGCCCCGGAAGCAGTTGATCACAAATCCTTTGGTACGCCTGCGCTCGGATTCGGAAATCAGCGCCAGGGTGCCCACCAACTGGGCAAACACCCCGCCCCGGTCGATGTCCCCCACCAGCAACACCGGACAGTTCACCATCTCGGCAAAGCCCATGTTGGCGATGTCGTTGGCCCGCAGGTTGACCTCCGCCGGACTGCCCGCACCTTCGGCTATGATGACGTCGTAACGTTGACTCAACGCCTGCCAGGCGGCCAGCACCGATTCCCGGGCCTGGGCCTTGTAGGCGTGATAATCCACCGCATGCATGTTGCCATAGACCTGTCCCCGCAGGATCACCTGGGCACCGCAGTCGGTCTGGGGCTTGAGCAGCACCGGGTTCATGTCACTGTGGGCTTCCAGGCCACAGGCCAGGGCCTGCAACGCAGTGGAGCGACCGATCTCGCCACCATCCACGGTCACCGCGCTGTTGAGGGCCATGTTCTGGGGCTTGAACGGCGCCACCGACACCCCCTGACGGTGCAGCCAGCGGCACAGCGCGGCCACCACCGTGCTCTTGCCGGCGTCAGAGGTGGTGCCCTGGATCATCAAGGTGGTCACAATTCATTTCCTCAATATTTAGGACCTTCGAGAAGGTCCCTACTGCGGTAAAGTGCAAGCCGCCCGGAGTGCCACTTTCTATAATTCGACGCCTTTTTGGGCCTTGATGCCCTGGTCTTTGAAGGCGTGTTTGACCACTTTCATCTCGGTAACGGTATCCGCCAGCTCGATCAGTTCCTTCGGCGCATAGCGACCGGTCACGGTGACGTGTTGCATCTCGGGGCGTTCATGCAGGTCGTCCAGTACCCGATCCAGATCCAGGTACTCATAGCGCAGGGCGATGTTCAGCTCGTCCAGCAGCACCATGTCATAGCTGGGGTCTTTCAGCATCCTGCTGGCAATCTCCCAGGCGGCTTCGGCAGCTTCCACGTCCTTCTCCCGGTCCTGGGTATCCCAGGTGTAGCCCTCGCCCATCACGTGGTAATCCACGTTGGGCAGATTCCGGAAGAACGCATCCTCACCGGTGCTGAACTTGCCCTTGATGAACTGCACCACCCCCACCTTCATGCCATGGCCCAGGGCCCGGGCCACCATGCCGAAACCGGAGCTGCTCTTGCCCTTGCCCGGGCCGGTCAGCACCAGCAGCACCCCCTTCTCGTTCTGGGCGCGGGCGATGCGGTCCTGCATGACTTTCTGTTTGGCCGCCATCCGGCGGGCGTGGCGTTCAGGATCTTTGGCGTTTTCGCGCATGATGCTGTCCTTAATGGGTTGGTTGTCAGAATGCCAGCGGCTGGCCGCGGAAGAGCCGGGCGACCAGTTCGGGGGCCGATGGAAAGTAACCATGGAAATAGCTGGCGGTGAGTCTGCCCACCTGAAACACCGGTTCGGCCTCGGTGCCCGCCAGTTTGCGGGTGCGGGCCCTTGGCTCAAGGGGTGTGTCCAGGGAGGAGCGGTGGTAGGTGTGTCCCCGCAGATTGCCCTCGCGGGTGTGCAGACTTTGCAGTCCCAGGGCCTGCAGACGGCCTTCCATGGTGGCGGTGCCAGGCATCAACCCCAGCATGGCATGAGCGTTGCCGTCCAGATCCACAAGGCTGGAAACACAAGCCATCAGGCCGCCGCATTCCGCCAGGATTGGCCTGCCGGCGCGATGGTGCGCTCGGATCGCCTCCCGCATGGGGGTGTTGGCAGCCAGGGTGGCGGCGTGCAGCTCCGGGTACCCGCCGGGCAGCCAGAGGGCGTCCGCCTGCGGCAGACCGTCATCCGCCAGCGGTGAAAAATAGCTCAGCTGGGCCCCCATCGCCTCCAGCAAATCGATGTTCCCCCGGTAGATAAAGGCGAAGGCGGCATCCCGGGCGACGGCGATGCGCACACCGTCCAGCAACCGGTCGGGCTGGGCGGGGGCCGGGGCCTGCAGGGCAACCGTGGCCGGCAGGCGGTCCAGGCCGGCTTCCGCCAGTACCGTGGCGGCGGCATCCAGTTGGCGGTCCAGGTGCGTCAGTTCCGACGCCTGCACCAGCCCCAGGTGACGATCGGGAATGGCCATGGCCTCGTCCCGGGGAATCGCCCCCAACAGTTCCAGCCCCTCCGGCAGGCTCTCCGCCAGCATGACGCCGTGACGGGGACTGCCAATCCGGTTGGCAATCACCTCGTGGATTTGCAGATCGGCGCGAAATCGGGCCAGCCCCAGCGCCACGGCACCGAAGGTCTGGGCCATGCCGCTGGCATCGATGACGGGCAGCACCGGCAGGCCACCCAACACCGCCAGGTCGGCGCTGGAAGGATCGCCATCAAACAGGCCCATGGCCCCTTCCACCAGCACCAGGTCCGCCTCCCCGGCGGCCTTGGCCAGCCGCCAGCGGCACTCGGCCTCGCCCGTCATCCAGGGATGCAGCTGGTACACCGGCCGGCCGGACGCGACCTCCAGCACCATCGGGTCCAGGTAGTCCGGGCCGTGCTTGAACACCTGGACCTTGCGGCCGGCGTTGCGATGCAGCCGGGCCAGGGCCGCGGTGACGATGGATTTGCCCTGGCCGGAACCCGGGGCGGTGATCAGC
>NZ_JAWVYN010000050.1:0-4601 GCF_033722735.1 Marinobacter sp. | reverse complement strand
GTCCTGGAGCGCCTCCACATCCTGGATCGTACCGAGATAAGGAATAATCCCCGCATAGGCGCCGATGGGTTGTAACTCCTCACCGATGCGGGTGCGTTTCTTCGGCGATTCCGGCAGGGGGCCGATGGCCGTTGCCCGGAAGGCGGTGTCCGCGAACACGGATAGCTCTTGCTCACTGCTCATGCACTGACCTTGGTAGCCATCCCTGGCGACCTCCTCCCTAGATCACACTCGCCGTCGCCGGGCGCTGTTCGCGATAGGTAGCCATGTCGATCTGGCCCAGTTTCGGCGTAAGTTTGCAGACCCGCTGGCCCCAGGGGTAGTTGCACTGGCGCCTGTGCACCTCGTGCCAGCCCTCGCCCTCCTTCCAGGCTTCCAGGTCCAGGTCTCGCCAGTAGCGGGGATTGCGGCCGGTCTGCCTGTCATGCTCAGCCGTCACCGGGTCCAGGTGCCGAAAAGGCTCAAGTCGAGGTACATCTGGTAGGGGCTGGGTCACGTCCATTTACCGCTGCAGCACGTCCCACATGGCCTGCACTTCGTGCTTGTTCGACTCGATGGTACTAAAGGCGGTGTTGTGGAAGGATTTCTGGGTATAGCGATGTACCAGTATTAGCCGGTAAAAGACGCCGCTTTGTTGGATTACCCGATCCACGTAGGCATCGAATTCCACAAACGGGGCCTCGAAATACCGCCCGCGTCCCAGGGCAATACGGACCTGACCGGTGACCCGGTTGAATTCGCTGCAGCCGTCTTCCAAGGTCTCGTCCAGCTTCCTGTTGATGACCTTTTCGAAGGGCTTGAGGAAGAACCCGATGCCGGTGCTCATGAGCCAATTCGTAGTGGGAGGGATAATCCAAAATGCAAAAAATAGCCACGCAGGCACGAGAAGCAACACCATAATCCCGTACACAAAACCAGGCAGTTCGAAAAGTTCAGACAACTGAACCACTCCAAAAACAATAGATCCCAAGCCGCTAAAAATTAGTGTAAGAATCCAAGTAAACGGCAAGATTAAAACCAAAAACTTAAAACCCAATTTCCCATTCAAAAACCGGATCCGCTGGTGGTCCCACCACCAGTCCTTGGACGTAAAGTCCGGATCAGCTTTCTCCCGATCCTGAAGTGCTTCAACATCCTGAATGGTACCGAGGTATGGAATGACTCCCGCATAAGTACCAATGGGCTGAAGCTCCTCACCAATACGGTCTCGATTCTTCGGGGATTTCGGCAAAGGACCGATGTCCATCGCCCGGAAGGCTGTGTCCGCGAACACGGACAGCTCTTGCTCACTGCTCATGCACTGACCTCGGTAACCATCTGCTGGCGGCCTATCCCTAGATCACACTAGCCGTCACCGGGCGCTGCTCTCGGTAGGTGGCCATGTCGATCTGGCCCAGTTTCGGAGTCAGTTTGCAGATCCGCTGGCCCCAAGGGAATTCGCACTGGCCCCTGTGTACCTCGTGCCAACCTTCTCCCTCCTTCCAGTCCTCCAGGTCCAGGTCTCGCCAATAGCGAGGGTTGCGGCCGGTCTGCTTGTCATGCTCAGCCGTCACCGGGTCCAGATGCCGAAAAGGCTCAAGTCGAGGTACATCCGGTAGGGGCTGGGTCACGTCCATATACCGCTGCAGCACGTCCCACATGGCCAGCACCTCATTCTTGTTTGATTCGATGGTGCTGAAGGCGGTCTTGGTGAAAGTCTTCTGGGTGTAGCGATGCACCAGCATCAGCCGGTAGAAGATGCCGCTTTGCTGGATTACCCGCTCCACGTAGGCATCGAATTCCACAAAAGGCGCCTCGAAATAGCGCTTGCGCCCCAAGGCCATGCGGACCTGCCCAGTAACGCGGTTGAATTCGCTACAGCCGTCTTCCAAAGTCTCGTCCAGCTTCTTGTTGATGGTCTTTTCGAAAGGTTTGAGGAAGAACCCGATGCCGGTACTCATGATCCAGTTGGTGGTAGGCCGGGCAATCCGAAACGCAAACAACATCCACCCAGGAACAAAGATCAGGCCAAGCATGCCTACCAAAAGACCAGGCAAATGATAGTACTTCGCCGCCGCTAGGATTCCCCACCCAACTAAAGCCATTCCCCCGACAACGATGACCAAAACCCATGTAATTGGAACTATCAATAGCAGAAACCTAAACCCCAGTTTCCCGTTCAGGAACCGAATCCGCTGGTGATCCGACCACCAGTCCTTGTCTTTGAAATCCGGATCGGTTTTCTCATGATCCTGGAGCGCCTCTACGTCTTGGATTGTCCGGAGATAGGGGATAACCCCCGCATAGTCGCCGATAGGTTGTAACTCCTCACCGACGCGGGTGCGCTTTCTCGGGGAGTCAGGCAAGGGGCTAATGGACATTGCCCGGAAGGCGGTATCCGAAAACACGGATAGCTCTTGCTCACTGCTCATGCACTGACCTCGGTAAAGTACCAGTAGGGGGATTTGGGCTGGGCGTAGGGGTCCAGCACCGAGCGCTCCTTGGGCGGCGGCTCGCTGTGCCGGGCCAGGTCGAACGGTTCGTAGTCCTCGTACACCGGGGCGGGGAACACCAGCGGCCCCAGCTCGGTGTCCAGGGTGGCCTGTAGCCCGACCCGGACCCGTGTGGTCACCGACTCCCGGTAGAACAGGCTACGGTACTCGCTGTCCGACGTCTCGCGCCGCACCAGGAACCGGACCGCCGACTGCTGGGGCAGGGATTGCCGGGCGGTGACCTTGGTTAACGGCGCAGCCCTGAGCATCTGGGTGCCGCTCACCGGCGCCATGGAGCCAGGGGCGGTGACCGTGGTTGTCGAGGACTGGTAGGCCACTTCCTGGACCACCAGGCGGAACGGATTCACAGGCAGGCCCTCCCCGCCTTCGCGGTGCAGCTTCAATCGGCTCACCAGGGGAAGCTGGACCGTGATGACGTAGTCGTCCGGCTGGGGCGGATAGTCCGGATGGGAAAGCGCAGAGTCCGGTTCCACTTCCGCGTACCGCTGGGCGGTCACCTGGACGGGCGACAGCAGGGCGAGGAGCTGGCTGTAGTAGGCCTGATCGTCCTGCCCCGGCAGCGAGTCGTCGGGGTGGGTGCCCCAGGGGCCACGCTTGAGCAACTGCTCGAAGGCATCGTCGGTGGCCGCGCCCGCGTATAGCCCGCCACCGACCGCCAGGGCCAGGCCGAAGACCGCCCAGCCCCAGCCGGGAATGGCCAGCAGGGAGTTCATAAGGGGAGACGCCAGCACAATCAAACTACCGGTCATGGCAATGGCGTGCCCGGTAGCGGCATCGAAATCCTTGTTGGACAGGCTGATGCGCATTTCCCAGAAGCTCAGCCCGGCACCGATGGCCCCCGCGATGAACGTCGCCAGACCCACGGTCCGGACCAGGGTGGGAGCTTCCAACTTTCTTAGTCTGTTACCAATGACAACCCAGTTTTTCATATCAAACAGCGGTCGGGTCGCGAGCCGATACGTCCCGGAGGTTGCGCCGCCAGTTGCAGCCGCAGGTCGTCCCATTACTTCGCTAAGCTTGAATGATGCCGCAATTAATTCAGAACCAGCACCTCCAAACGCTTTGGCAAATGCCAATGTTGCATTCCCTTGCTCAGAATTGTAAGCCCTTAAGAATGATTGAAACTCAAGAAAAACATTAAACGCCGCCAACACCACCAGCCCACGGGACACCGCCGGGCCATCCACCACCTTGCCAACCCGATTGGCAAGGTCCACCTTCAGCAAACTCAGCTTTTGGGCTTCGGGGTGGTCCGCCGGGGCAGAGAACACCAGGGTGCTGCCTGCGACCTTGTGGATCGCCTCCTCAACCGCCTCGGCGGCACGGGCGGGACTAGTCGAGGCCATCCGGTTGCCAGCGTCGTCCAGCAGGTCCGCGTAGAGGTAGTCATTGCGCCGGGTCAGCAGGCCCTCCGTGCGGTCAAAGTCCGTCAGCCCCCGCTTGAGGCCGTTGCCGGACACACCGACAATGACGCCGCTGCTCGTTGCACCGGCCCGGTCCATGACATCGATGCCCTTCAGGTCCGGGTCGGTGAGGATAAAGTTCGAGGAGGCCGCCTGCATGATGCGCTGGAGCTCGATGGGCTGGATTGCGCCTTCTTCCACCAGGCGTTTGCACACCGTCAGTATCGAGGCGCTCCACTCGTTCAGGGCACCGGAGATCATACCGCTGACCTTGCCCGCGTTGGCGACTCCCTTGATGCCGCCGGTCGTGTCGTCGTTCTTTTCCTTGAGCTGCTTTTCCAGGTACGCCAGGGATTGCAGGTGCAACCGATTCAGCCTGTCTTCATCAATCTCGGTCTGATCCTCGGCAAGCTGCCGCAATCTTTCATAGGGCGACGGCTCATTGCTCTCCCCGCCCGTGGCCCCCTGGACGTCGGGCGGGGCCCAATCGGCCAGGAAATCCCCCTCCAGCATCCATTGCTTTAGCCCCGTTAACACCCGGCCACGGCTATCCACACCCTGTGCCCCTGAATTCAAACAATAAGTGCAGCACCGCTCGTTTGTAGTGCTCCGGAATATTCACCCCAGAACACCTCTGCCGGTGTCCGATACCCCAGTCGTTTCCTGGGGCGATTATTGAGCTCATCGACGACTCGATTCAGTGCTC
>NZ_JAWVYN010000049.1:0-5136 GCF_033722735.1 Marinobacter sp. | reverse complement strand
GGCCGCCAGGTGGAGTTCAAATCCAGCACTGGCTCCAATCCGCCCTCCTACAGCCGTGGCGAGTTGGTTCCGGTCCTGTACGAGGCCGAGAACCCGGCAAGCGCACGGATTAACGGGTTCTTCTCCCTGTGGGGCGGTGCGTTGATTGTGGGTGTACTGGGGCTGATCTTTGGTGGCATTGGCGGTGGCCTGTTGTTGCAGGGCGCGCTGAAGCAGCGGTCCCAGGCGCACTTGAAGCAGCATGGGGTGCAGATCCATGCGTTGGTCCAGAATGTGGAGCACAACACCGGTCTGAAGGTGAATGGCCGCAGTCCCTACCGCATTGTCTGCCAGTGGCAGCATCCGCAAACCGGCCAGATCCACGTGTTCCGCAGTGACAACCTGTGGTTTGATCCCAGCGCTCATCTTCCGGGCGACACTGTGCCCGTGCTGGTGGATGAGGCCAACCTGAAAAACTATTGGGTGGACACCTCGTTCCTGCCGCAAGTGGCCGCCTGAGCAGCCGGCTCCCTTGAAATCTCCCTGAAGCGCACGCAGGTATAGCATTTAATGCGTTGAACCAAAAGGGAGCCCAACATGCCCAAGCATTTCGAACAGGCGCCGGGTCTGTATGAAGCACCGGTGCCAGAGACAGAAGGATACGTCTTCAACCAGACCATGCTGCGGATCAAGGACCCGGCCGTCAGCCTGGATTTCTACACCCGGGTGCTGGGCATGCGGCTGGTGCGCAAGCTCGATTTTCCGGAGATGAAGTTCTCGCTGTACTTCCTGGGCTATCTGGATGATCGTCAGGCGTCCCTGGTGCCCCAGGACGATGCCCACCGGACCGCCTTCACCTTTGGCCGCGAGGCCATGCTCGAGCTGACCCACAACTGGGGCAGCGAAGACGAGGACGACTTCCAGTACCACAACGGCAATGACCAGCCCCAGGGCTTCGGTCATATCGGCATTGCCGTGCCGGATGTCTACCAGGCCGCGGAGCGGTTCGAGAAGTTGGGAGTCAACTTCGTCAAGCGCCCGGACGACGGCAAGATGAAGGGGCTGGCGTTTATCCAGGACCCGGACGGCTACTGGATCGAAATCCTGCAGCCGAACATGCTGGAGAAACAGCGCCAGGCCAAATCGGCCTGACGGTGGGCGAATCAGCCCTGGTCGTCCTCGATCAGCAGCACAATCAGTTCCTTGGGACCATGTACCCCGTAGGCCAGCGTCTGTTCGATGTCGGCGGTCTTGGACGGGCCGGAGATCAGCAGGGCGTTGGTGGGCATGCCGCTGGCCCAGCCCTGGGCGTGGATGGCCTCCAGGAAGGTGCCATAGAGTGCGCTGGCCTTCAGCACCGCGATGTGCACCGGCGGCACCAGGCTCATCAGCCGGGGTTCGTCGGCGGTGGGCCAGAGGATCAGCGAGCCGGTCTCGGCGATGCCGCCCCGGGTGGAAGTGAGGCTGGCGTCCACGGCGGTGAACAGGTCCCGTTGCCAGTTCTCGATGGGGCGGTCGTAGGACAGTAGTTCCGGCAGCCCGCGTTGTCGCGACTCCCGAACCGCCCGACCAATGGCGTGCTCCCGGGGAAGCAGTAGGTTACTGGCCTGGCGGGTCTGCAGCACTTCGACCAGCCGCTCCAGCCAGTCATGGCGATGCACCCGATGAACCTCCCCATGCACCGACTCCAGGGTCTGTTCGAACTGATCCAGTCGGTCCGCCAGCGAGGCCTTGCCGCGATCCAGCACCGAAAAGTCGCACTCCGGCACCGGTAGGTCGTGGCCGCGGCGGTGCTTGAGCCGTTGCAGGATCTGTTCACGGGCGCTCATGATCGTTTGTCCTTGATTAACTCATGCAGGCTGCGGCGGGCCAGGCGCGGGGCGGTGCGGTAGTCGGTCCAGGCGCCCACTTTCTGTGGCTGTAACCGGCGCAGTCTCGTCGCCAGTCGGGTGGCCAGCCGGTACAGGGCGGGCCGGGTATGGACCCATTGCCAGAGCCGCCATGCCAGCGCTTCGGCACCGCTGCGTTTGCTGCCGTGACCGCGGACCTGGGCGGGGTGCAGGCGGTCGCCATCCACCGCCTCCTGGCGCAGCCGGACCAGCAGGTCCGGAATCGGTATGCGCACCGGGCAGACCTCGCCGCAGGCGCCGCAAAGGCTGGAGGCGCTGGGCAGGTGCCGGGTCTCATCCAGCCCCAGCAAATGCGGCATGAGAATCTTGCCGATGGGGCCGGGGTAGGTGGTGCCGTAGGCGTGGCCCCCCACGCGGGTGTACACCGGGCAGTGATTCATGCAGGCCCCGCAGCGAATACAACGCAGGGTATCCACCAGTTCATCGTCTTGGTAGATGGTGGAGCGGCCATTGTCCACCAGCACCACATGCACCTCTTCCGGGCCGTCCAGCTCGTTTGGCTGGCGGGGGGCGGAAATCATGTTGAAGTAGGTGGTGATGTGCTGGCCGGTGGCCGAGCGGGTCAGCAGGGCCAGCAGGGCGGTTACATCGTCCAGCCCGGGCACCACCTTCTCGATGCCGGTGACCGCGATGTGGCAGGGAGGGACCGTGGTGGTCATACGGCCGTTGCCCTCGTTTTCCACCAGGCACAGGGTACCGGTCTCAGCCACTGCAAAATTGACACCGGAGATCCCCACGTCCGCCTGCATGAACTTCTCCCGCAGCTGGGCCCGGGCGCTGGCGGTGAGGTACTCCACGTCATTGGACCGCTCGGTGCCAGTCTTGTGGTGCATCAGCTCGGAGATCTCGCCGGTGTTCTTGTGAATGGCCGGCATGATGATGTGGGAGGGCGTTTCCTCCGCCAGCTGGACAATGTATTCCCCCAGGTCGGATTCCAGCGCCTCGATGCCATGCTCTTCCAGATAATCGTTGAGCTCCATCTCCTCGGACACCATGGACTTGCCCTTGATCACCTTCCTGGCGTGGCGCGCCAAACAGATGTTGCTGACAATGTGGCAGGCCTCGTCGGCGTCGTTGGCCCAGTGCACCTGGATGCCGTTGGCGATGAGCTGCTGCTCCAGCTGTACCAGCAGGTCCGGCAACTGCGCCAGCGCCCGGCGGCGGATGTTGGCGCCCAGGGTTCTCAGCGCTTCCAGGTCCCAGTCGTGGAAGGCGGCTTTGCGTTTGGCCATCAGCCCGTCCATGGCCTTGCGGAAGTTGTGCCGAATCTGCGGGTTATGAAGGGCGGCGCGGGCGCGGGGGTGAAAGTCCCGCACTGCGTCCCGGGGGGAGGCCGCGCCGTCGCTCATGGCTGCGACTCCCTGGAAGCGTCCTGCTGCGGCTTACGAGTGCGTGCCCACAGGAAGCTGAGAAGGTGTTGGCCTCGGACGGCTTGCTGGGCCTTCTCGGCGTAGCCGTCGATGTTCATCAGGCAGCCACAGTCGGTGGTGACGAACGCCTGGGCGCCGGTGTCGGCGATGGCTTCCACCTTCTCGCTGACCATGGCGCCGGAGATGGCCGGGTGACGCACGGCGAAGGTGCCACCAAATCCGCAGCACTCCTCGGCCCGGACCTGCTCGGCCAGGGTCACGTTCTTCAGTTGCCCCAGCAAGGCCGGCCCCACCTCGGCCAGGCCCAGCTCACGACGGGCCGAGCAGGAGGTATGCAGCGCCACGGTGGTGGGCTCGCCCAGGTCTTCCAGCTGGATGTGGCACACATTGAGCAGAAAGTCCGTCAGCTCCCAGACCCGTCCGGCGATAGCCTCGGCCTGGGCCTGCTGCGGCGTGTCGCGGAACAGCTGGGGGTAGTGTTTGCGCATCATGCCCCCGCAGGAGCCGGAGGGCACCACGATGGGCCAGTTCTCCGGAAACAGGTCGAGTTGGGCGGCGGCGACGGCCCGGGCCTCGTCGTGATAGCCGGAAGTGTAGGCGGGCTGGCCGCAGCAGGTCTGGCCCTGGGGAAACAGCACCTCGATGCCTTCCCGCTCCAGCAAATGGATGCCCGCCAGACCGGCCTCGGGGTAAAACAGGTCCACCAGGCAGGTGCCAAAGAAGTAAACCTTGGAAGGTTTGGGCGGATACACCTTGATCGGGTCAGTCATGGCGAGATTCCGCTGCTCTGGGTTGTACCGTTGTACAGACTCCTTTACACAACCTTATGCAGCGGAAGTTGGGCTGTCCAGCCCAACTTTCGTGTAGTGGCCAAAGAAGTCGTGGCCAGCGAAGCGTAGCCCTTATTCGAGGGTAATGCGGGGCGCGTTCTGGCTGAGCGTCTGGTCGCCGATGCCGCGAACGTTGGTCAGCTCGGCCGGGCTCTGGAACGGGCCGTGGCTTTCCCGGTAGGCAACGATGGCTTGCGCCTTGCTCTCACCGATGCCGTCCAGGGAGCTCAGCTCCGCTGCGGTGGCGGTATTGATGTTGACCGGCTGGGCGTCGGCGGCGGGTTCGGCGTGAGCGATGCCGGTGAACAGGCACAGGGTAAACAGCAGTGCTGCCAAGAAGGGATTTCGATTCATTCCAGATCTCCTGAGTGAGTTGACGGTGTGTCAGCGCGACCCAGATGTTGAATGGGGAGGGGCAGGCAGGGGAGAGATGAACGACGGCTCGCGGACTTAGCGAGACCTAACAAGAGGGGGCACGGACAGGAGCACCGTCCCTGTGTTCCTTATCCGTAGCCGACCAAACGCCTGTTCCTTCAGGCTCTGCCAATCCCTGGCTGTCGTCCCTGTAGACCCACGTCCTGTGAGTCTTTCAATCATCCATAACATCCGTGTTCCTGCGTCCTTGCAGGCGTGTCATCCCTGACTCTGTCTATTCTAATGAAGGCCAGCGTGGGGCAAACGGGAGATTTCAGTCTGGTGGTGTGAGATAAAGCTTACAACGATGTAATCTGATTGCCTGTAAATGAGAGGCATTCTCCTTTATGAGGTCAGCGCACTCAGCAGCTCGGCCCCGCTCCAGCTTCGCCGCTGCCGTTCGCAATCGTGCACCAGCTGGGTCAGCCGGGCGTTCACCGGTGCTTGGCGCCCGAGTGAGTCGGCGAGCCGAACCACTTCGCCATTGATCCAGTCCACCTCGGTGGGACGGCCGGCCTCCAGGTCCTCCCACATGGAAGAGCGGGCCAGCGGGTCGATGGCCAGCATCTTCTTCGCCAGCCGGGTAAACAGCCAGTCGGGCAGTCGCATGACCCTGGGAATCCACCGCATGGG
>NZ_JAWVYN010000048.1:0-6188 GCF_033722735.1 Marinobacter sp. | reverse complement strand
GCACTGAATCGAGTCGTCGATGAGCTCAATAATCGCCCCAGGAAACGACTGGGGTATCGGACACCGGCAGAGGTGTTCTGGGGTGAATATTCCGGAGCACTACAAACGAGCGGTGCTGCACTTATTGTTTGAATTCAGGATTAGCATTCCCAAAGATCCAGCCCTTCATGTTCTTGGTTTCCACCACAAACACCCCATACCGGGAAACAATGATGTGGTCGATCTGGGTAGTACCGTCTTCGGTGGGCAGGGTGACGTTCTTGATCAGGTGGTAGCGGTTCTTGTCGAGGAACAGGCGAGCCGAGGCATTTACGAGGAACTCCCCCAGCTTGCCCTTAAACCAGGACGACTTGATCACCCCCGCCAGGAAGGCAAGGGGAATCAGATACCAGAGGGCATTGAAAACAGGCTGAAGAACCGGGGCGAAGTCCATCCATCATCCTTAACAGGAACGTGCTAGTCCGTTTGCTATCACTACACATTAGCCCACTTTTTTCGGGGTGTCTTATTTCAGGTTGCAAAAATTCGTTAACAAACAACGTCTAACAAAAAAGCCGCAGGGTTTCCCCTGCGGCTTTTGCTTCGAAACTTGCCGAATCATGCCGGCATCTGGTGCGATCAGGCGGCAGCGAGCACACCTCCGGCCACAGCCACGGCACCACCCAATGCGCGGGTGACTCGGTTATCTGCCTTCAGCATCAACGCCCCAAGACCACGACCCGCAAAGGTGATGGCCAGTGTGGCAACCGTAAACCCACTCAAATAAGCCACCAACGCAGCCCCCGCCGGCATCTCCGCCCCATGGGCAAACCCATGAAACACCATAAACGCCCCAACCAGGGAACCACCCACCGCGGTCGGCAGCTTGGCCAGCGTCGCAATCAGAATCCCCGCCAGCAGCACGGAGACGGTAATGCCGGTTTCCACACCCGGCAGGTTCAACCCACCCCAGGCCAGTACCGCACCCAGGATCATGCCGCCGATCACGAAGGCCGGGGTGGCGTTCTTCATGGTATTGCTCTGGCGCACGCTCCAGAAGCCGATGGCGGCCATGGCCAGCAGGTGGTCCAGGCCCAGCATGGGGTGCAGCAGGCCGCTGGTGAAGCCACCGGTGCCATGGCCGGTGTGGGCAGAGGCGGCGGTGGAAGCGGCCAGCAGGGCGGCGGCGCTCAGCAGTTTGGTTGCCAGTTTCATAGTCGTTCTCCTAAACAGTCTGGTGTGTCTTGTCCAATTCGGTGTCAGGCGCTCTCAGCAATCTTGTCTGGGCGACGCTCGGGCAACATGCCGCGCTCAAGAATGAATGAAATGATCTCTTCCAGCCCTACCCCGTCGTACAGGTTGGTAAACACAAACGGCCGCTCGCCGCGCATCTTCCTGGAATCCCGCTCCATCACGTCCAGGGAGGCGTGGACCTGTTCGGCGATGTCGATCTTGTTGATGATCAGCAGGTCGGATTTGGTGATGCCGGGGCCGCCTTTGCGGGGGATCTTGTCGCCAGCGGAGACGTCGATGACGTACAGGGTGAGGTCGGACAGTTCCGGGCTGAAGGTGGCGGAGAGGTTGTCGCCGCCGGATTCCACCAGCACCAGTTCCAGGCCCGGGTGGCGGGACTGGAGGTCGTCGATGGCCGCCAGGTTCATGGAGGCGTCCTCGCGGATGGCGGTGTGGGGGCAGCCGCCGGTTTCCACGCCGAGGATGCGGTCGGCGCCCAGGGCTTCGTGGCGCAGCAGGAAGTCGGCGTCTTCGCGGGTGTAGATGTCGTTGGTGACCACGGCGATGTTGTAGTGGTCCCGCAGGGCTTTGCACAGCTGGCGCAGCAGGGCGGTTTTGCCGGAGCCGACGGGGCCGCCGACGCCTACTCGTAAACAATGTGTCATATCTAATTCCTCATTTGTTGGAACTTTGTCTGGGAGTCTGCGGAAAACTGTCTGTGCCGATGAAGTGCAAGGCGCCCGGAGCGCAGGAAGTGAGACATACCTGCTGGTAGGCGAACTTACGAGCACCGCGCAACGCGGCAATTCATTGGCACAGGCGGTTTTACGTGGACTCCCTCTAGCTTCTAAAGAGCCTTGAATACTGTGTTTCGTGTAAGGCACTGCCGAGGGCGAGCCCTGGTAGCACCGGTCCTAGTTCGTCATCACTAAGGCCCAGGGCCTTGTCCACTGCGGCCACCAGTTTCGGCCGTAGCTGTTCGGTCAGCCGTTGGGCGGCAGTGTGGCCCAGGGGCATGGCCTTGCAGGCGACAGCCAGCTGGTTTTCCAGCCAGGCCCAGGCGAAGCCCAGCAGGGTCTGGCGTACCGGCACATTTCTGAGATGCGCGGCCCAGGCGAACATGGTGACGTAACCGGGTTCCGCCGGTAGCTGGCCGTCGTCCGCCTGCGGCAGCAGCGCCAGGCTCTTGAGCAGGCGCACCAGGGCCGCGCCGAGGCGGACGTCTTCGTCGGTCAGTTCGGCGGTCTCGCGGGTGGCGTGCAGCCACTGGTTCCAGCTGGCCACCGTGGCGCTGTCGCCTTCGGCCCAGGCGGTTTGCAGCCGGGCCAGCAGGGGCAGTTCGCAGCGGGTGAGGCCGTCGTCCAGTACGCCTTCCAGCCACTGCCCCAGCTCTGCCTCGTTGGTTACCCATTGCAGTTCAAAGGCGCTTTCCAGGCCCTGGGACCAGGCGAAGGCGCCGATGGGCAAGGCCGGGCTGACCAGTTGCAGCAGGCCCAGCAGGGCCAGGTCGCCGGTTGGGTTGTCAGTGGTGATGGCCATGGGCATGCCCGTGGTCGTGATCGTGTGAATGGCCATGGCTGTGTGAATGGCCGTGTCCGTGCCCGTGGCTATGACCGTGAGAATGCCCCTGCCCGGCCTGCGCGTAGGCCCCCGGCTCCGGGTCGAACGGGGCCTGGTGGTGGACGACGGTGGCACCGAGGCGTTCGGCCAGTTCTTCCAGCACGTGGTCCGGTGGGAAGCGGACCCAGCTGCCCTGGTCGTCACTGCCGATGGCGAGCGACACGTGGCGGTTGCCGAGGTGATAGCACAGCCGGGCCAGCGGCAGGCCGGTCTCGATGCGGGCGGTGACCACCGGTTCGTCGGCGGCGCGGATGCGGACGATCTCGCCGCCCTTGGCCATCAGGTGGTCCCCTTCCCGCAGCACCGGGCCGCGGTCGAGGAACAGGCCGATGTCGTGGCCGTTGTCGGTGGTGGCCCGCAGGCGACCGCGGATGCGCAGCTCGTAGGGCAGGGTCAGGGTGTCAAACACTTCCGCCGGTTCCACCGGGGCGATGCGTTGATTCATTTCCAGCATTCTATTTCTCCTTTCGCGGGCTCAGGCAGCGCCATCAGAACAAGTGATAGCGCTGGGCCAGCGGCAGTTCGGCGGCGGGCTCGCAGGTGAGCAGTTCGCCGTCGGCGTGTACTTCGTAGGTCTGTGGGTCCACGGTGAGGTGTGGGCAGGCGTCGTTGAGTTTCATGTCGCTCTTGCGCACCTCCCGCACGCCCTTGCAGGCGGACAATGGGCTGTCCAGCCCCAGCTCCTCTCCAATACCGGCGTCCAGGGCGGCCTGGCTGACGAAGGTCAGGCGGGTGGCACTCGCGGCCTTGCCGAAGGCGCCGAACATGGGGCGGTAGTGCACCGGCTGGGGCGTGGGGATGGAGGCGTTGGGGTCACCCATGGGGGCCGCTGCGATCATGCCGCCCTTGAGGATGCAGGCGGGTTTGACGCCGAAGAACGCTGGGCTCCACAACACCAGGTCCGCCAGTTTGCCCACTTCCACCGAGCCCACTTCATGGCCCAGGCCGTGGGTGATGGCGGAGTTGATGGTGTACTTGGCGATGTAGCGTTTGGCGCGGAAGTTGTCGGCGCCCCGTTCTTCGTCTTCCGGCAGCAGGCCGCGCTGGACTTTCATCTTGTGGGCGGTCTGCCAGGTGCGGCAGATCACCTCGCCCACCCGGCCCATGGCCTGGGAGTCGGAGGAGATCATGGAGATCACGCCCAGGTCGTGGAGGATGTCTTCGGCGGCGATGGTCTCGCGGCGGATGCGGGAGTCGGCGAAGGCGACGTCTTCCGGGATGTTGGGGTCGAGGTGGTGGCACACCATCAGCATGTCCAGGTGCTCGTCCACGGTGTTCACGGTGTAGGGCCGTGTGGGGTTGGTGGAGGACGGCAGTACGTAGTCTTTGGAGCAGGCGGTGATGATGTCCGGGGCGTGGCCACCACCGGCACCTTCGGTGTGGAAGGTGTGGATGCAGCGGCCCTTGAACGCGGCCAGGGTGTCTTCCACAAAGCCGGATTCGTTGAGGGTGTCGGTGTGGATGGCCACCTGCACGTCGTACTGATCGGCAACGGTGAGGCAGTTGTCGATGGAGGCGGGGGTGGTGCCCCAGTCTTCGTGCAGTTTGAGGCCGATGGCACCGGCTTTGATCTGGGCTTCCAGGGCTTCCGGCAGCGAGGCGTTGCCCTTGCCGAGGAAGCCGATGTTCATGGGTAGTTGGTCGACCGCCTGCAGCATCTTGCCGATGTGCCAGGCGCCGGGGGTGCAGGTGGTGGCGTTGGTGCCGGTGGCCGGGCCGGTGCCGCCGCCGAGCATGGTGGTGATGCCGCTCATCAGGGCTTCTTCCACCTGTTGGGGGCAGATGAAGTGGATGTGGGGGTCGATGCCGCCGGCGGTGAGGATTTTGCCTTCCCCGGCGATGACTTCGGTGCCGGGGCCGATGACGATCTGGACGTCGGGCTGGGTGTCGGGGTTGCCGGCTTTGCCGATGGCGGCGATGCGGCCTTTCTGGATGCCGACGTCGGCTTTGACGATGCCCCACCAGTCGAGGATCAGGGCGTTGGTGATGACGGTGTCCATCACGCTGTCGTCGTTACGCTGGCTCTGGCCCATGCCGTCGCGGATGACTTTGCCGCCGCCGAATTTTACTTCGTCGCCGTAGTGGGTATGGTCCTGTTCCACTTCGATCCACAGATCGGTGTCGCCCAGGCGGACGCGGTCACCCACGGTGGGGCCGTACATGTCGGCGTAGGCTTGTCTGCTTATCTTCATTGTTCGCCTCTTATCCGTTGAGTCCGTGCAGGAGCCGTGTGGGTGATGCCTTCCGGGACACGCTACAAGTACATCCCTGTACGCTCGGCTCTGGCCATCCATGGCCAGAGACGGTCCCGGAAGGCATCACCCACCCGTCTCCCAGAGTCACTACTTGCCGTCCAGTTTTCCCATCACATCGCCACGGAAACCGTAGATCTCGCGACCGCCCGCATAGGGAATCAGGGTGACTTCGCGGGTCTGGCCAGGTTCGAAGCGGATGGCGGTGCCGGCGGCGATGTCGAGGCGCAGGCCTTTTGCGGCAGCGCGGTCAAACTCCAACACCGGGTTGGCTTCGGCGAAGTGGTAGTGGGAGCCGATCTGCACCGGGCGGTCGCCGGTGTTGGCCACGTCAATCGTGGTGCGTTCGCGGCCCGCGCAGAGCTCGATGTCGCCGTCTTGGATTTGGTATTCGCCGGGAATCATAAAAAAGAGTCTCCTTTAGAGACCGATGAGAAGCGTTGGCGAGGCAGCCGATGCAAGGCAAAGGGAGACGAAAAAGCGCAGTTTATGCGCGTATAAATGAGCATTTTGAGTCTCTCTTTAACGCCGCAGCGGCAACGCAGGTAGCTTCTCATTGGTCTCTCAGACTATGGGGTTATGAACCGTCACGAGTTTTGTGCCGTCGGGGAACGTCGCCTCGACCTGGACTTCGTGGATCATGTCGGCCACGCCGTCCATGACGTCGTCACGGGTGAGGATTTCGGTGCCGGAGCTCATCAGCTCGGCCACGGAGCGGCCTTCGCGGGCGCCTTCCATGATTTCGGCGCTGATCAGGGCGATGGCTTCGGGGTAGTTGAGTTTGAGGCCCTTGGCCTTGCGGCGCTCGGCCAGCAGCGCTGCGGTGAACAGCAGCAGCTTGTCTTTGTCTCTGGGTGTTAGCTCCATTGCTCAATGCTCCGTTGTTGTCGTTGGCATTTCGGCGTTCAGGTCAGCCAGATTCTGGGTATGTGGGCCTCGTGCCCGATGAGCCGGGGCCGGAGGATTTCCCAGGCCTGTTGGCACAGGGCCCAGGCTTCGTTGCGTTCGTTGCCCAGGTAGCGCAACAGCACCACGCCCCGGCGGCGGGTGATGGCCCAGCGGTTGTTCTCCGGCAGGGCCTCGCGGACGGCTTCGATGGCGTCG
>NZ_JAWVYN010000047.1:0-6318 GCF_033722735.1 Marinobacter sp. | reverse complement strand
CGGCTTGATGAAAACCCGAGCCGTGGATGTCTTGCGGCGACCAGTACCGTAATTTTGTGCTACAGACATATCCGCCTTCCGTTAAATGTCGAGTTCTTTGGGCTGCTGGGCTGCGTGAGGATGCTCAGCGCCGGCATAGACTTTCAGCTTTTTGAACATGGCGCGACCCAGGGGCCCTTTTGGCATCATGCCTTTCACGGACTTCTGGATAATTTGCTCGGGCGCCTTGTCGACCAGCTTCTCGAAGTTGATGGACTTGATTCCACCCGGAAAGCCGGTGTGACTGTAGTACATCTTTGCAGATGCTTTCTTGCCTGTTACCCGCACCTGGCTGGCATTGATCACAACGATGTAGTCGCCAGTGTCGACGTGAGGGGTGTACTCAGGCTTATGCTTGCCCCGCAGACGACGGGCGATCTCGGTAGACAGACGACCCAGCGTTTTGCCGGCTGCGTCTACAACGTACCAGTCACGCGTTACTGTTTCTGGTTTCGCACTCAGAGTCTTCATTGATTCCGCCTTGAACGCTATAAAAGAAACGTTAAAAACCGTCCAACCAGCATGGGAAGGGCCTGTTCGACAGCTTTCGACCTAATAGTTTAATCGGCAGTGACACCATTCGGGGCTGAGATAATGTCATCGCCTTGAAAAGCCAGGGCGCGAATTATATCCAAATTGGCGTATAAAGCAAACCCCGGCGCCGGCTGTTTCGGCCATTCCCTACCTCCAGCGGTACAGACGCCGGACATTGACCAGAAGCGCCTCTGCCAATTCAGCCGGCGCTTCCCCGCGAAGCTCCGCCAGGGCCTCCAGGATTGACGGCAGACAGACCGGCGAATTGTCACCCTTGGCCACCCCTGCGGGGGGCATGTCTGGCGCATCGGTTTCCAGTACCAGGGACCGCAGCGGTAGCCGGGCGATGGTCTGCCGGGTCTTCAGGGCTCTTGAGTGGGTGATCACCCCGCCGACCCCAATGAAGCAGCCCAACTCCACCAGTTTGACGGCCTGCTGATAGCTGCCGGCAAAACCGTGCACCAACACAGGCACCGAGATCCTGTGCCGTTGCAGAATGGAGGCGACCTCGTCATGGGTCTTCACCGAGTGCACGATCAGGGGCAAATCCAACTCTTCGGCCAGCGCCACCTGCCGTTCAAACCAGGGCAACTGCTCGCTCAACTCACCGCGAAGGCGGTCCAGCCCACATTCCCCGACGGCCACACAACGCGCGCCCCCTGCCCGCAGCTGGTCCCGCAAGACACCAAGGTCCGCCGGGTGATGCTCGCCAACAAACCAGGGATGAATGCCCAGACAGTAGAACACCTCCGGGTAACGCCGGGCCTGTTCTTCAACCCGGCCCCAATCGGCCCGGCGGACGCCCGGCACCACCAGTCGGGAGACGCCGACACGGCGGGACTCTGCCAATAGGGCTTCCCGCCGGCCGTCGAATTGCGGGAAATCGAAATGGCAGTGGGCGTCGACAATCTCCATGACGGCCTCCGGCGTCAGTGCTCCCGGGTCTTGTGGAAGCGAATGTCGGGATGACGTTCTTCGGCCAGTTGGAGGTTGACCATGGTCGGTGCGATGTAGGCCAATTGGTCACTGCCGTCCAGCGCCAGGAAGTCATTGGCCTTGCGCTGGAACTCGTCGAGCTTCCTGGGGTCGTCACAGGTTACCCAGCGGGCGGTGGCCACGTTGATCGGCTCATACACCGCCTCGACCTTGTATTCGCTCTTGAGACGGGCGACCACCACGTCGAACTGCAGCACACCCACCGCGCCGACGATGAGATCGTTGTTCTTCATTGGCCGGAACACCTGGACCGCCCCCTCTTCGGACAGCTGGACCAGGCCTTTTTGCAGCTGCTTGGCCTTGAGCGGGTCCTTGAGTCGGATGCGCCGGAACAGTTCCGGCGCGAAGTTGGGAATGCCGGTGAACTTCATGTCGTCCCCAGCGGTAAAGGTGTCTCCCAACTGTATGGTGCCATGGTTGTGCAGACCGATGATGTCACCGGCGTAGGCTTCGTCGGCGTGGGTCCGATCCCCTGCCATGAAGGTCAGTGCATCGGAGAAGCGCACATCCTTGCCAATACGCACATGGCGGGCTTTCATCCCCTGGGAGTAGCGGCCGGATACAATGCGCAAAAAGGCCACCCGGTCCCGATGCTGGGGATCCATGTTCGCCTGGATCTTGAACACAAAGCCGGAAAATCCGTCCTCGGCCGGTTCAACCAGGCGCTGATCGGTTTCCCTGGGCTGGGGCGCTGGCGCCCATTCCACCAGGCCATCGAGCATGTGATCGACTCCAAAGTTGCCCAGCGCGGTACCAAAGAATACCGGGGTCAACTCGCCCGCCAGGAAGGCGTCGAGGTCAAACTCGTGGGACGCCCCCTTGACCAGTTCCACTTCGTCCCGCAGCTCCGATGCCAGGGACCCGAGCACCTCGTCGAGTTCCGGATTGTCGAGTCCGCTGATCACCCGCTTCTCCTGAATCGTATGACCCTGGCCACTCTGGTAGAGGATGACCTCATCCCGCAGCAGGTGATAGACGCCCTTGAAACCCTTGCCCATGCCAATTGGCCAGGTAATGGGAGCGCAGGCAATGCTAAGCACCTCCTCCACTTCGTCCATCAGCTCAATGGGATCACGAATATCCCGGTCGAGCTTGTTCATGAAGGTGAGGATCGGGGTGTCCCGAAGCCGTGTGACCTCCATCAGCTTGATGGTGCGCTCCTCGACCCCCTTGGCGCTGTCGATCACCATGAGGCAGGAATCCACCGCAGTGAGCGTCCGGTAGGTATCCTCCGAGAAGTCCTCGTGCCCCGGGGTATCCAGCAGGTTGACCAGTCGGTCCCCGTAAGGGAACTGCATGACGGAGGTGGTCACCGAGATGCCACGTTCCTTCTCCATTTCCATCCAATCGGACTTGGCATGTTGGCCGGACTTCTTGCCCTTGACGGTCCCCGCCTTCTGCAACGCCTGGCCGAACAGCAGGACCTTCTCGGTGATGGTGGTTTTACCGGCGTCCGGGTGCGAGATGATCGCAAAGGTACGACGGTTGGCAACTTCCTGGGCAAGGGTAGACATAATGGACAACAAACCTGGTTCGGAACTGAATGGGATGAACGGAGAATAGTGAGCGCTATTATAAATTCTGCGGGCTGTGGACACTAGGGAGTGTTAGTGTCATGACCTTCGCAGCTTCACGGCCTTCTGCCGCGGGGTAGTATTCCGGCCGCTCGCCAACCGGCTGGAAGCCTTCACTGGCATAGAGATTGATGGCACTGAGATTGCTCACTCGCACCTCCAGCAACACCAGCGCCATGCCGTCGTGGGCGGACATTGCCACCACGTGTCGCAACAGTTTTCGACCGGCCCCCTGTCGGCGGTGATCCGGCGCGATACAGATGTTGAGCAGGTGCGCTTCATCGTACTGATAGGCGACCACGGCATAGCCCGCCAACCGATCCCCGTCCAGCATCAGCCAGGACCGGTAGTTGGGGTGAAAGCAATCCCGAAAACCCCCTTCGGACCAGGGGTGGGAATAACTCCGGCGCTCAACCTCGAGGACGGCCGGAAGATCGGCCTCGCGCAGCGACCGCACGTGCAGGCCCAGGTCCAGGATGGCTTGATAGGTATCCGGTATCATTGACCACGCGTGAACACCGGCTTCAGTGCCTCCCAGAGTGCCCGCTTGCCGGCCGGATCGGTCGATAACGCCGCCAACGATGCCGGCATGTCCACCGCCACCTGGCCCCAGAGCTCAGCAATCAACGCCGCCCGGTCAGCGTCGGGGAGGCCCGGCAGAATCCCCAGCAAGATCACGCGCCTACCCCCCAGGTTGGCCAGCTGCTCCCTGACGACCCGGATCAACGCACCGCGATCACTGCCAGGCACCAGCGGGTTGTTGAAGACTGGCCACTGAATCCGAAAATCCCTGAGCGCCGACTGGCCCACGGCCTTCAGAATGTTCTGCGCCAGAGACGCCTGCAGCTGAAAGCTGGCGTCTTCGGACAGCACGCTCACCAGCAGCGCATCCTCTGCGCACCAGAAGCCCCAGTTTGCCTGGATGATTACGGGGTCGGCGTCCATCGTTGGGGGATCGATGACCCCGGCGCGATCCGTTGCTGGAGTCTCGGTGCCAACCGCTTGTTCAGCCGGCGAGGCGGGGGGGTTGTTTTCCTCTGGCGGCGCAGCCTTGCCAGACATCAGCCCCTGCAAAGCGGCGAGCTTGCCGGCCCGCTCGGCGCGGTCGTTTTCCTGAGGCGACGCGATTGGCGTACTGACCGGCGCGACCGGTTCCGGTGCCGGCTCCGAAAAGTCGAAGTCCGGACTCGGTGCCGCACCCGGCAGCGGGCTTCGGGCATACCACAGGTGTATCCCCGCCTGTCCGAGATAAAACTGACGCGCCGCTTCGTTCAGGCCAGCCACTGGGTCGATCCACCTCTCATCGTAAACGGGTGATTAGACATCACCACCTTGGGGGTGTTGGCGAGTGCCACCGCGACTGATTAGGTTCAGCGCCTCGATATAGGCTTTGGCGGAGGCAATGATGATATCGGTATCGGCGCCGACGCCATTCACGATCCGCCCGCCGCGTTCCAGGCGCACCGTCACCTCGCCCTGGGCATCGGTACCACTGGTGATGTTGTTCACCGAATACAGTTGCAGGTTACAGCCGGATTCAACCAGGGATTCGATAGCCTTGAAGGTGGCGTCAACCGGCCCGCTGCCCTCGGACTCTACGGTGTGCTCCTTACCGTCCACTTTCAGCGTCAACGTGGCAGTAGGAACCACGCCGGTTTCCGAGCAGACTTGCATGCAGACCAGCCCGAAGCGTCCTTCTTCGTCATTCTGGCGGGTATCGCTGGCAATGGCCTGCAGGTCTTCGTCGAAGATCTCGTGCTTGAGATCCGCTAGGGCCTTGAAGCGGGTGAACGCTTCATTGAGCTCAGATTCGGTTTCGAACTGGATTCCCAGCTCCTGGAGTCGGGTGCGGAAGGCGTTACGACCGGAATGCTTACCCAGCACCAGACTGTTGGTGTGCCAACCAACATCCTGGGCTCGCATGATTTCATAGGTCTCCCGGTGTTTTAACACCCCGTCCTGGTGAATGCCTGACTCATGGGCAAAGGCGTTGGCGCCCACAATGGCTTTGTTGGGTTGCACCGGAAACCCGGTGATGGTCGATACCAGGCGCGATGCGGGCACGATGTGCTGGGTTTCTATCCGGGTATCGACGTGGAACAGGTCCTGGCGGGTACGCACCGCCATCACGATCTCTTCCAGCGAGGCATTACCGGCCCGCTCTCCCAGTCCGTTGATGGTGCACTCCACCTGGCGGGCCCCGTGCGTCACCGCCGCCAGGGAATTGGCAACGGCCAGCCCCAGGTCGTTGTGGCAGTGTACGGAGAAGATCGCCTTGTCGGCGTTGGGAATGCGGTTGAGCAGTTGCTCGATGGTGGCGCCGAACTGCTCCGGGATCGCGTAGCCGACCGTATCCGGGATGTTAATCGTGGTCGCGCCGGCGTCGATGGCCGCCTCGATGATACGGCAGAGGAAGTCCAGCTCGGAACGACCGGCGTCCTCACAGGAGAACTCAACATCGTCAACGTGGCCCCGGGCCCGCTTGACCGCCATAACCGCCTGCTCGATCACTTCGCCCGGTTCCATCTGGAGCTTGTGCTTCATATGGATGGGGGAGGTGGCGATGAAGGTGTGAATGCGCCCCCTCGCTGCCGGCCGAATCGCTTCTGCCGCACGATCAATATCGCCATCCAAGGCCCGAGCGAGACTGCATACTGTGGAGTCCTTGATGGCTTCTGCAATGCTTTTTACTGCATCGAAATCCCCCTGACTGGCAATTGCAAAGCCCGCCTCGATCACATCAACCCGGAGCTTTTCCAGGATTTTGGCGATTCGCAGCTTTTCCGCCTTGGTCATGGTCGCACCCGGACTCTGCTCTCCGTCCCTCAAGGTGGTATCAAAAATGACCAGATGATCGTTTGCGGACATGGCATTCTCCATCAGAAACTTTTAGGCGTAGTTTTTCGGGGAGTATATCACTGAAAGCGGGGGTTAGGCGTGTGATCCATAACAGGGGCGTTGCACCCCGCGTCTGTGGATTAGGAACGTGCGCCCTCGTGAGGGTGACGATGACCGACTTTGCTCGCGCCGGGCAGCGCTGGGCCCTGCGGGTTTGGGGTCGGGAGTACCCGTCGTCGCGGATTGGTTGCTATCCGATACCGCCAGTGCTGCGCCCTGGGACGATGACCCGGAGCGGACCGGGGACGGTCCGCGCGTGCTCCCCTGCCGAAGCGGT
>NZ_JAWVYN010000046.1:0-6683 GCF_033722735.1 Marinobacter sp. | reverse complement strand
TGGGATCGCTACTCGGATAACGACGAACACAGCAGCGCCTGGCTCCGCGTCAGTCAGGGCTGGGCTGGCGGCCAGTACGGTTTCATGGCTCTGCCCAGGATTGGCCACGAAGTCATCGTCAGCTTCCTCAACGGCGACCCGGACCAGCCCATCATCAGCGGGCGCACCTACCATGCCACCAACACGCCGCCCTATCCGTTGCCGGCGAACAAGACCCGCACCGTGCTGAAGACCCAGACCCACAAGGGCGAGGGCAGCAACGAACTGCGTTTCGAGGATGAGGCCGGCCAGGAACAGATCTACCTCCACGCCCAGAAAGACCTGGACCTGCTCACCGAGAACGACCGCATCGGCCACATCCAGGCCAACGACCACCTCACCGTGGACGGCGAACGCCGCGAACAGGTCGGCCAGGACCACAGCTTCGACGTCACCGGCACCCTCCACCTCAAAGCCGGCACCGCCTGGCTTACCGACTCCGGCACCGAACTCCACATCAAGGCCGGCCAAAAAGCCGTCATCGAAGCCGGCGCCGAAATCACCCTCAAAGCCGGCGGCAGCTTCGTCAAAATCGACCCCAGCGGCGTCGCGCTTAGCGGCCCGGCGATCAAGCTCAATGGTGGTGGCTCACCGGGGAGTGGTTCCGGGCAGGGCGTGCAGGCGCCGGGGATGCCGGGGTTGGTGGACACTAATGGCGGGGCGGTGGCGCCGGTGGCTTTGGCGGAGGTTGGCCAGCGAGCGAATGGTCAACCGGATGCCCAGATTCGCGCCTTGCGGGAAGGTAAAGCGCTGACGTCGATTTGCCAGGCCGAGGATGAAACGTCTGGGGAAGGTTCCAGTGCTTGACGTTTTCGAGGGCCCTGCCGTGGACAGAGACCAGGATATTCACTGCAATTATATTCTGATCGACGGCAGCAAGCGTAACGAAGCCGAACGGTGGCTTTACGAACTCCTGGACGCCCCGGACTATCGTAACTTGTTTGACGGCACAGAATGGGCTTCGATTCGTCAGGTCGCGCCGTTGTTGGTTCGGACCGAACCGGACCATCCGCTGATGGGGCAGCTAATGCAGGAAGGGAACGTCCTGGAGTGGGGCTACGGTATCGCCAGTGATGAGCCGCTGGATTCGGTGGCCAACCACTTGCGGCGGTTCATAACGGTACGCCATCCTCTCGGGCACAACGTCATGCTGCGTTTCGCTGATCCGACTGTCGCCTGGGTCTTGCTGGCACCTCCCGGCGAAGGTGGGCTGACGGAGTACTGGCAAACGTTAACGGCGGTGAAGCTGCCAGACGCCTTATGGAATGACTGGCACATTCAAACCCGTCCGGAAAGGTTAGACTCAGAAACCGGCGTAAACCCGAACGATGTGGCCACACTGCACCTGAGCGAGGTCACGTTGAGCTGTTTACTGGACACAGATCGACGGGCAACGTTGGTCAAGCTGATGCAGCACCTGGAGACGTATTTCCCAGACCGGGTAACCAGCAGTCTCAGGGCAGAGGTGGTGTTTGCATTACGGCAACTCATGAATCAGGCCATCGACAATGGCTATTCCTCGCTTCAAGCGTTAACGCACTGGTGTACGGTTTACGGTTACCTTGGTGAGCCAAGCGAATGGGCAAGCGTGGCTCCGGATATCCATCAAATGTTTCAACAGCCACCGGTTGAGACCGGCGACGTCCAGGCACGGAAGGCCGCCGTCGCTGCCATGGAGTTAGCCCAGACACAGCATGCAGGGAGAGCAGAGTCATGGGAATGATTGTCAACAATCCCGTCACCGCCGGTGACCGGCAAAGCCTGGCGGATATCACCGCCCAGGGCGCCTGCCCGCTGACCCGAACGGACATTCAGTTGATTCCGGTACGGTACGCCTACGCCGATGAGGCGGCGGATCACACCGCGCTGGGATCCCAGTTCAACCTCCAGTTCCAGCCGATTGGTATCCGCCAGGTGCGGGATGGCTACCTCTACCTTTTCCATTCCGATGCCCCGGACATTTTGCATGAATACGAAGTCAAAGACGGCGGTGCGGTCACCAAGCGTCTATGGACAGGCGGAGAAGCCACCCAGGACCAGCGGACCGGAACCCCGGATACACCGGCCATCGTGGTACCGCGCCGCGGTCACATCGAGGTTTTGTTTTCGTCCACCCAGTTGACCGCAAAAAAGTGCAGTATGCTGATTGGCTGGCAAAACTACCGCCGCGACGTGATGAAGCGGGTGGACTTGGCCGGTTATTGTCCTGTTACCGGTAAGCCCCAGTTACTGACCAAACCGGATCTGGAGTCGCTGCTTACACACCCGGACTCGCAAACCGTGCCCATGGATGGCAAAACCCAATTGGCTCCCTGGTACTGGGCTCAGGATACATTGGACGAGGGCCCCGAACCCTTTGCGCACCGATTGCCCGCCTACGAGCAGGATCATGCCTATCTCGTGGTAGACGACCTGATGGGCCACATCAACGACCTGCTGGACGCCTGGGCCATTGTTGATACCAACCACAACGCCTGGTTAGAGGGCGAGGACGCCAAATACTACTCGGCTCGATTCATCGACGACCTGATCCGCCTGGATGGTGAGCGGGTGGGGGAGCTGGCCCGTTCGTTTGCGGAGCAGGTTGAGGATGATGACGCCAAGGCGCTGTTTGAGAGCATCGCCCAGGGGGACAATGACCAACATGCCCGGCTGAAACAACTGGTCGAAGACTATCCCGAGTATCAGCAAAGTGTCCGCAAGGTGGCCGGACCCACCACCTACAGCTACATGCCAGCCGATCACGATCGCGTCACCGAGATGCGGGATGCTACCCAGGCGCTCGCAGATGAACTGGGCATGACGCAGGGAGAACTGCTCAATATCGTTGAGTCCATGTCCGACTACCAGGAAAACCTCGTCGACGGTTCCGCCTTCAGCGGTGAGCAAGGCATCGCAGACCTGGTGAAACTGGACGACATGAACGCCTACCTGGAACAGGCCCAGCAGCACCTGGCTTGGTTTGACCAAGAAAAGCGGCGCATCGTCTCGGACATCCAGTCGTTACTGGCCACCTTTTACCTCCACGGTCACCTGTATGACCGGGAAAGCGACGCCAGCTACATGGCGCTGCTGGGCATGGACAACGCGCTGATTGCCGTACTTACGGAATGGGCACAATCGTCCGGTGATTTCACCTTCTTGCGACAGTTCTACTTCGAGGAAGTGGGGCATCAGCACCTAATTTCGCTGGACCTGAAACCGGAGATCATACCCGGCACGCTAAAAGAGCTGATCAGCTCCCTGAAAGGCATCATGGATGCCAGGCAAGGCCCCGCGGCGTACCGTGATTGGGTCCAGCTGGTCGAGAACAGCCCGCACTTGCAGTTTCCGTCCCTGTCCCCCGGCGCCGCCGAACAGCTTAGCCACCACCTGGCCCAGCTCAACATCACCGCCCGGCTGGCCGTGTTTGATTTGGTGCAAGCGGTTGATGCCGCCGATTTGCATGGCCGCCTGAGGCAGATGTTCGAGCGCATGAATCCCGGCCTGCGGGCACACATCTTCGAGAACCAGCGGCTCTACGAGATTGACCTGGACATTGCCGATGCGGAAAACCTCGCCAGGCACGAATCCCTGGTGAGCGAAATCGAACGATTGGCCCAGTCGCATGAAGAAGCCCTGAACGAAGAGAAACGCCTCGAGAGGCGCCACAGCGAGGCCAGCACCCGCGACCGGCGCCGCTACAAACAGCAATATGACCAACAGATAGGCGATATTCGCACCCGCAAACAAATGCTGGCCGACCAGCTGCGGGAGCGGGGTTTTCAATTGCTGGATACGTCCCCGGTTGAGGGAGAAAACCACAGCGGGGCTCTCCTGATCGGCGGCCTGACCCGCACCGCCTACGGCCGTGCCGTGCAGACTGAAGTGGACGAACTGAAGCGCCTGAGAGACCGGGGTGGGTTAACGCGAATGATGGACTATGGCCGGGGCATGATCCACGGTCAGGACACCTGGACCTGCCAAAACGGATTGGTGGCCTGGGACTGGTGTCGTTTATGGGGCTGGTTGGGGCCGTTGGGGCTTGGGATGCGTTCAATAAATGGGACAAGGAAGGCGATTGGGGTGAGTTGTGGTCATTTGCCAGTGGTGCCGCTGGAACGGTTGGTGCGGCAGCCAGTGTCCTGACCATCGTCGGCAGTGCCCGCCTGAATTACTACTACCAGAGCGTCTCCCAGGCGGATGAGGTACTGACGCGACTGTCGCGGGTGAATGTTTGGGGAGGCACCATTGCGGCTTGGGCGGGGTTCTTTTCGGCGCTAGCTGATGGCGCCAAGCAAGTTCTTGAGTTAATTAGTCCCAAGAGCGATAACGGCGTTCGTGTTGGGAGTGGAATTACTCTCGCTGGCGATGCATTGCTCACTGTGGGAAGCTGGCGAATGGCCAGAACTGGATCTGCTGGTATTTACCACGTCCTTCGCAAAACTTCCGCCGACATCACCTGGAAATCGGTCAATCGGGGGATGCTGTCGTTGGCCGGCGGTGTGTTCCGGGGATTGAATGTTTACCTATGGATAGGCACCGCCTTGGTTTGCCTAGGCAATTGGGTACAAAGCTATTATAAACGCACAAACGTACAGCGTTGGTGTGAGCAGAGTGCCTGGGGCAATGATACCAAGGGTTGGGATACGGATCAGCAGCGCCACGAACTGGCCAAGGCCATCTACCAGCCAACCCTGTTGGTGCAGGCGGAACAGGCCGCCCTGGACGGACGCACGAGCTATTGCACTATCCGCCTGGAATTGCCCGGACTGAGTTCGCTGGAAGCGGATAATATGGAATGGGCGGTACTGAGGCAGGAAGGTACGGCCTGGGACCCTGATCATGAGTATTGGAACCGGTCCCTTACCAAGAAGAGTATGGGCGCTGCCGGTGTCGCCCTGGAGTTGTCACTGACCGGAGCCGACCTGGATACGGCGGACGGTTTCTACTTGGCATTCCGCTATAAGGCAGCTAACTCCCCCAACTGGTTGCCTGAAGCAGGCAAGTCCTACCACTACAAGCTGCTCTTGCATGAGCAAGGTGATTTACCGATGGTAGGGGCCAACGAGACCAAAACGTGGCAGCCGGTTACCCCTTTAGGCGGGGCAGATCAGCGATTGGCACCCTTGATCAGCGCGTTTGGCTTCCATGCACTGGTGAATAGACCCAAAGGATCATAAAGATGGCCCAGGAACACACGTCGGCGACATCACCTATATCGGAACCGGCCTGGGAAGCCGGCGTTCGTCGCACGACCCAAGATGGCCGACTACTGGCCCTGAGTCCTGCACCTGTGACCACCGGCGAGCGGGCGGTGGATGTCAACGCCTGGATTCGACGGAAAACTGAACACTGGCTGGATTTGCAACACGGCAACCTGTTGTTTGGCGCCGAGTTTTCGTTGATGTTTTTGAGCCTCACTATTTTGGTGATGATGGGTGGGGTGGCGATGACGGTAGATTATTATCTTGGGCACCGTGAATTAACCTGGATACCTTTGCTTGGTTTGGGAGGCATGAACTTATTGGTTACTGTTCCCTGGGGGCTGTATATGCACTTCCTGGGTAACAAGGCAGTAAAAGAAACTCCTCCAGTGAGGCTGAACCGACAGCGCCGGGAAGTGGCCATGCCGCGCTGGACGGAGGGGAAAAAGCTGAATCTGCCATTTTGGAATGAAAGTTCAGAAGGATGGGCTTATGTAACGGTTGTATTCACAATCGTTGCTGTACTTGCTCCGTTTATGTTGGAAGATGCAACAGAAGAGTATCGTAACAATTTGGTATTTTGGGCCTTGGTTGTACTTGGTGTAGAGCTTTTGGTCATCGGAACTTACCTGTTCATAGCCCTCCGCCTAAAGAAAAAACACGACCCCCAACTTGTCTACGAACTCCACCCCTGGGACAAGCTGGTTGCCTACATTGAAACCAAGCAGAACATCGGTCCCGGCCTGATGGCCACCCACACAGTCCTCACCCTGGCCATTCCCAAACCGGACGACCCCGAATCCGCCCTGGCCGCGGCCAGCATCAACGTCGGTCACGAAACCGCCGGCCTGACCCAGTGGGAGTGCCTCCGCCGGTTTATGGAAGAAGGCCCTGACGCCTGTCCGGACCCGAAGAACGACGAAACCCTGGCCCACTACAAAGCCAAGTGCCGTCAGGCCCGAAAGGAGATGTCCCTGCTACCCTGGCTGGGTAAAAAAGTGGGTGACTGGTTCTTCCAACGCTACCTGGCCCACATCATCACCGAGCGCCGACTCAAGACACTGGCCCTGAAAAGCCTGCCGGAAGAGCTGGACGCCTGGTCCGTCCCCTTGCCCAGAGAACAATGGGCCAAACCACCCGAGGCGCTGCAAACCCTCAATCAGCACCTTACCCGCGCCTACGAACGGGGCCTTCGTTTCACCGACATGGGGCCGGTGTCCCAGTGGCAAGCCAAATACGACGAAAAGAAGCAACAGAAGCGGAGCCGAGGTCGCTATCGGTCCAGGGCTGAGTTCTAAGGTAAGCGGGCTGACCAACGCCAATGCATGAGCCGGGCGATTTGCCGATGGCACCTCTGGATGAGCCGGACACCCGATTGACACCATTGATTATCCGCTACCATGCCCTGGTAAACGACCCCACTAAGTCCTGATTATGACCAAAGCTAACGAGCATCCA
>NZ_JAWVYN010000045.1:0-6863 GCF_033722735.1 Marinobacter sp. | reverse complement strand
GGCAATGGGGTAGCACAGGCCATTGAGGGCAAACAGATCGTTGAACACGGGAATGGCGTTGTTTTCCAGAAGCTCGATTCGTCGCTGGATCAATTCATAACAGGCGGCCCGGCAGGATTCGCGTTCTTCCTTGCGGAGTGCTTGATCCAGTTTCTCGGTATCCAAGGCGTGGCGGTAGTCATCAAAGGGACCACGCTCATAGCCCTTGTGGTCAAACATGGCCGAGTGCACCAGCATGGCACTCTTGAAGTGAGGGTGATCCTGGGTAGCCTCTGCGACCGTCTTCAGGTGGATCAGATGCAGTCCGGTCTGGCTGGTGAGCCATTCCAGTTCAAACAGTACATCCGGCAACGGTACAGCGGGGATGTGACGTTGCCTCAAGGGTGCAAGCTGGTCCTCTTCCCCATTGGCGGACGCCAGACGCTTGCGGACTTCATCCAACAGCGCCCTGCGGGCGACTTCGGCCTTATCTGCCAGCGGCTCTCCGCCGGTGCCCGCCTGGCCATCAGACTGGACCCGCCAGTCTTCCCCAACCAAATCATCCATCCAGCGGTTCAGGCCACTGGCGACGTCAACAGCCTCCGCCGCCTTGCAGACATAGCCTTCCTGCCGCTCTAACTCGTCCTGAATGTGGTGGAGTACCGTGTTGTCCCGGTCCAGACCGCCGCCGTCCAGGGACTGGGTCACCCGGAATGGGTTGGAAGCGTCCTTTTCCCGTCCCGGATCGCGACGGCGGCAGGGGACAGTCTGGCCCAGCGGCATCCAGCCGCAGCCTGCATGGGCCTCAGGGCCAAACCGGCGACGGTGCTCGTAGCCGTCCAGCCCTCCCAGGTTCTCACATCGGGCCCGTCGGCGGCTATCGATGAAACCGGCCCCATCCTTGCCATAGGCGGGAATGCCCGTCAGCTCCCGGTAGCTGGCAGGCAAGTGAATGATATCCTGGCCGGATTCCAGTGACTCGATGTAGTCCCAGCTCCACTGCTGTTCCGACCAGGCCAGCTCGACGTCACCGATGGTCCACTCAGCCCGGGCAATCCCCTGGAAGCGGGCCGGCACCCAGAGTGTGTCCAGGGCGACGCTCACGGCTGGTCGGTCATCCAGGCTGACCCGGTCCTCGGGCGTGGTAGCCAGCTTGGCCCGCTCTCGCCAATGGGCCAGGTCAACATCCCTGAGCTTGCCATTTTCGTCTGTTTGGAGTTCCCGCCAGAGAATGCCCTTCCAGAACACATACAGGTAACCTGGGCGTAGCAGTGCGTGGCCCCGCTCTCCATCCACCCAGGGCAGGCTTGCCATTGGATAGACGGGGAACAACAGGTTGGGCTGGGTCCGGGCGGTGAGCCGGGTTGGCTGCACATCGTCGAGCAGGGGTAGTCGCAGTTGTCCTCCCTGCTCCTTATCAATCGTCATCGTCAGCGTGTGATCAAAACGCTCGGCGCGGCCCACTGCGTAGTCGCATTCGTAACGCTGGTGCCATTGCTTCTGCGCTATGGTGAGCGCATTAACAACTTCGCCGTTCTTCTCCAGTACAAGTCCGTGACCTGGGTGAACGTCCGTGCCCGCCACTTCCACATAGAGCCGCTCAGGCTCCTTGCAGGGGGCCGCAGCAGCAATGTCGCCGGTGTCTGTCATGCGAGAGTATCCTTCCAATTCCGTTTGGCCGCCAAACCTTCCCGAATGGCATCCAGTTTTACTGTATCCAGGTGCAACCAGCCTTCCTCCAGCTGCTCGTCATCAGATGAATGGTCCATCCCCGATTCACCGAGGACAGCTTTATCATCAAGGAGCCATAACCACTTGGTTATAGGCCCATGGAGCTTGGTACGTTCGGAAGCCTTTAAAGTGGGGTACATGGCACTCATGATCCAGGCGTCATAAAACCGGAACAGCGCATCAGCTCCCTCTCGGACACGGACCGACACCAGTGTACGTAAGTGGTGACCAACGCCAGCCAGGTCCTGCTCCGATCCAACCAGCGATCCTGCCAGGCCAGGAAAGTCTGTCCGCCAATGCCTTATCCAACTATCTGGCTGATCAAGCTTGAACAAGACCGGGCTCACCTTCGCCAATTCGGTATAGGAACCGCACTGGTAGATGGATAACCACTCCGGATTCGGAATCGACGCGTATATCAGTTGAAGGGTGTCATAGCCAGGATCGGCCCCTTCAAGAACGGCGTACCAGTTCAGGCTTTCGGTAAGGGCATGGCCACTGGTGACCTCATTCAGAGCAAATTGACGCATCAGACGCTCTCCCGACAGTGGCAGTTATCTAGTGGGCAGCTGCCATCGGGCTGTTCCATACATTTCTCGACCAGGGCGAGGTCTTCCACGGCCGCCACTTCCAGGGCGGCAATCATGTCATCGGGCTTGCCAATTGCCCTGAGACCAACCGTTGCCAAAGCCACTGGCGCCACCGCCCCGCCATTGGCATCCACCAACCCCGGCATCCCCGGCGCCTGCACACCCTGCCCGGAACCACTGCCCGGCGATCCACCGCCGTTGAGTTTGATGGCCGGGCCGCTGAGGGCGACGCCGCTGGGGTCGATCTTGACGAAGCTGCCGCCGGCTTTGAGGGTGATTTCGGCGCCGGCTTCGATGACGGCTTTCTGGCCGGCCTTGATGTGGAGTTCGGTGCCGGACTCGCTGAGCCAGGCGGTGCCGGCTTTGAGGTGGAGGGTGCCGGTGACGTTGAAGCTGTGGTCCTGGCCGACCTGTTCGCGGCGTTCGCCGTCCACGGTCAGGTGGTCGTTGGCCTGAATATGGCCGGTGCGGTCGTTCTCCACCGTCAGGTGGCTGTCGTGCTTGATCACCTCGGTGCGGTCGTTCTCGGTGAGCAGGTCCAGGTCTTTCTGGGCGTGGACGTAGATCTGCTCTTGCCCGGCTTCGTCCTCGAAGCGCAGTTCGTTGCTGCCCTCGCCCTTGTGGCTCTGGGTCTTCAATACGGTGCGGGTCTTGTGCTCCGGCAGCGCGTAGGGCGGCGTGTTGGTGGCGTGGTAGGTGCGCCCGGTGATGATCGGCTGGTCCGGGTCGCCGTCGAGGAAGCTGACGATGACCTCGTGGCCAATGCGCGGCAGCGCCATGAAGCCGTACTGGCCGCCGGCCCAGCCCTGGCTGACGCGGAGCCAGGCGCTGCTGTGTTCGTCATTCTCGGAGTAGCGGTCCCACGGGAACCGGACTTTCACGCGACCGTGTTCGTCGCAGTGGATCTCCTCGCCCTCGGGGCCGGTGACGATGGCCATCTGCGGGCCGTCCATCAGCGGCCGCTCCACCGACGTTGGATGGGGCCGCCAGGTTCTATCGGCCGGAATGGCCTCGAAGGTGTTGCTGTAGCTGGTGGGCTCGGAACCGCCTTCCTCTTCCAGGGCCTGGGGCTGTGTGCCGGTGTGGACCACGCCGGTCAGCAGCCAGTCACGGTTGAGGTCTTGCTGGTTGTGGTTGGCAAGGGGCAGCTTGGCGCCGGCGGCGAGGTCGGGGCGGTTGCTCTTGCCATGGGCGACGCTGGCGTCACTGCGCAGGGCGTCGAGCCGGGCCTGGCTGAAGGCGGTGCCGCTGGCGTCGGCCTTGAAGCGGCCGGGGTAGTCGTAGTGCTGGTAGTCATCGCGCTGGTGGTCGATGCCCGACGCATTTTGTTCGTGCATCAGGGCGTAGGCGGGGTTGGTGAAGGTGTAGTCCTTCATCGCCACCGAGGCGGCGCGGACCCGCTCCCGATAGCTGAACTCAAGCACCGCCGGTTGCCGGCTGCTGCCGCCGGCAGCGGCGTTGTAGGTCGCCTCGGGCAGCACCAGAGCATCGCCGTGGTGGTCTGAGATCACCAGCGGCTGGTTATCGGACTCGATATCAAATCTATAGTGCCAGCCCTCTTCCGCCGCCAATCGCTGCAGGAAGTCGAGGTCGCTCTCCCGGTGCTGGACGCAGTACTCCCGCTCCTGCGGGGTGCGCTTGAGGTCGAACACCGTGTCGGCGATGCCGCGTTCCTCCAGCAGGGTCTTGAGGATGGTGTCCGGGGTCTGGGTCTGGAAGATGCGGCTGTTGCGCATCAGCCCCAGGCGCCACAGCGGCGGCTCCACGATCACTTCGTAGCGGGTGCGGCGATGGCCGGTGTCGCCGCGGGCGAATTCGGAGACCACGCCGGTGAAGCGGCGTAGCAATTGGCCGTCTTGCCAGACGACGAGTTCGACGGGCTGTTCGAGGACGTCGCTTAGAAAGGGGGACAGACTTGAAGTCTGTCCCCCGGGCGTTTGACCAATGCCCGGGTCGGTACTGGCCAGTTCCAGTTTGCCATGGAACAGTTGGGAGAGTGCCTCGGTAAATTCAAAGCCGACCACGGAGAACAGGTTGTTGGGGAGGTTGCCCACGCGGGCAGTGAACTGCAGTCCCTTTGCAGTAGGGAGGTTGGCCTCGGGCATGTCTTCGGTCCTTGAAGCTGCATTGTCCGGGGACGGAACCAGTTCGCCCCCCGCCTTTACGCACGTTACTCATCCTGAGCAGGCCCTGATTATAGCGTTGGAAAGCGGGAATGAAACCCATCCTGGTGGAACTGGCTCAAGCTCTGATCAATCCATTGTTTAAAGATGCAATGTAGAAAAAGGTCCTCTAAATATCGAACATCGTTTGCATGGCCTGAACCGAGTCGGTATTGATGCGGTTCGTGTTGTTCACCGGCATTCACCAATTGGGCGTTTCTTTGCATCAGGATAGGTATTGCAGGTTGCCTACTTGCTCACCGCCGGTTCACTGGCCCCGGAAACGGTTGAGAACAGCAACTGCCCGGCCAGTAACACCAGGATGCCCCCCATCATCCGGTCCAGCCAGTGGCCAAAGCGGCTGAATGCCCGCCGTACCCGGGGCAGGGTGAAGAAGCTGGCCACCATGGCAAACCAGAGACCGGTGGCAAGCGCGATGTACAGGCCATAGGCGGTCTGGATGGCGATGGGTGTGTCCGGGCTGATCAGCACCGAGAACAGGGAGACGAAGAACAGGGTGGCCTTGGGATTCAGGGCATTGGTCAGAAAGCCCAGCCGAACGGCGGCAAAACCACTTTGCTGTCGGGCTTTCCCCGCTTCCACATGGATACTGCCGCCCTTCGAGCGCAGGCACTGGATGGCAATCCAGGTCAGGTACAGGGCTCCCACCACCTTGAGGATGCTGAACAGCACCAGCGACTGCTGGATGATCAGGCCGATGCCCAACAGCGAGTAGGTCACGTGCACCAGGATACCGCCACCGATGCCGGCCGCGGTGAGCAGGGCGTTACGGCGGCTCTGGCACAGGGCCTGACGGATCATCACGGCAAAGTCGGGACCCGGGCTGGCGACGGCGAGCAGGTGGACGACGGCGACGGTCAGAAATTCCGGCCAATAGCTTTGCATGATCCTCGGAGCCTCGTTGCTGGGAAAGCGTAAAACAATGGTGATGTATAAGGGTAATAGCCGCGCGGCAATATGTCCTGTGTAAACTACAGTGGTTAGGCGTGCAAGGTATTCGTAGAACCCCATAGAACCCGGTAACACCAGGGTTCGTTGAGCCGACGCAGGGGAGGCAGCGACGTGGACAAACGTGACGTGGACGTGGCCATCATCGGGGCCGGCACCGCCGGTCTGGTGGCGTACCGGGCGGCTCTCAAGCATACCGACAGCGTGGTGTTGATTGAGGGCGGACCCTACGGCACCACCTGCGCACGGGTCGGCTGCATGCCCAGCAAGCTGCTGATCGCCGCGGCGGACGCCGCCCACGAGGTCGCCCGGGCGGGACTGTTTGGCGTGCACGCCGAGCAGGTGACGGTGGACGGCAAGGCGGTGATGGCCCGTGTCAGGGCCGAGCGGGACCGCTTTGTCGGTTCGGTTCTGGACTCGGTGGAACGGCTGCCGGACGATCACAAGGTCAGGGGGCAGGCCCGTTTCCTGGATGCCCAACGTCTGGTCATTGACGACCGGCTGGAATTGCGGGCGCACCGGGTGGTCATCGCCACCGGCTCGCGGCCGAACATCCCGGCGTTCCTTGAGGGGGCCGGAGACCGGCTGCTGGTAAACGACGACCTGTTCGAGCTGAAGGAGTTGCCCACCTCCGTGGCGGTGTTCGGCCCCGGCGTCATCGGTCTGGAGCTGGGCCAGGCGCTGAGCCGGCTGGGCGTTCGGGTGCGGATGTTCGGGGTCGGTGGCGGTGTGGGGCCGATCCGCGACGGGAGCATCCGGGACCGTGCCCTGGACTGCTTCAACGACGAGTTTCCCCTGGACCCGGACGCCCGGGTGTCGACGGTAACCAGGACCGAGGCCGGTGTGGCCGTCACCTTCAGCGATGCCGGGCGTGGCGAGGTCACGGAAACCTTCGATTACCTGCTGGCGGCCACCGGACGCCGGCCCAATGTCGATCAGTTGGACCTGCCGCGGGCCGACCTTCCGCTGGACGACCGGGGTGTGCCGCTATTCGACCGCTTTACCCTGCAGTGTGGTGACCGGCCGGTGTTTATCGCCGGGGATGCCAACAACGATTTACCGTTACTCCACGAAGCGGCGGACGAGGGCCGTATTGCCGGCGACAACGCCGGCCGTTATCCTGACACCCGCTCCGGCTTGCGCCGGGTGCCCCTGGCGGTGGTGTTCACCGATCCGCAGATTGCCACCGTTGGACTGACCATCGATCAGGTGGCGGAACGCTGTCGAGACTGGTATGCGGTGGGCGAAGTGTCGTTTGAAGACCAGGGCCGTAGCCGGGTGATGGGCCGCAACCGGGGCTTGCTGCGGGTGTACGCCGAGCAGGGCAGTGGCCTGTTCCTGGGTGCCGAGATGTTCGGGCCGGCGGCCGAGCACATCGGCCACCTGCTGGCCTGGGCGGCGCAGAAGCGGATGACGGTCAGCGAGATGCTGG
>NZ_JAWVYN010000044.1:0-8526 GCF_033722735.1 Marinobacter sp. | reverse complement strand
TTTCGCGAAGCTGCTCAAAACTTAAAGTGGAGCTGGCGGACGGAATCGAACCCCCGACCTGCTGATTACAAGTCAGCTGCTCTACCAACTGAGCTACGCCAGCTCACATTCGCCTCGTCAGCGAGGGCGGTATACTACGGACTTTTTTCAGCGGTTGCAACACCTTCACAACGTTTGATTTCCACCGATTTGAATCGGCGTCCGAAATCCGCCAGATCAGCCTCAAGTTCCACGGAATCCGGAACATAGGCCGCCTCAAAAACGAGGGCGTAGCTTATCTGATTTCGGGGGAAAAATGCCAGCTCTGCGTTAAGATTCTCGGATTTTCTTTGCGCCAGGACTCGCTCCGCGGCCTCAAGGGACTCAAACAGGCCCAGGGAGATGGCGTTCTTCTGGTCTCCCTCGGTGACGAGGTAGGAGTCAATCCCCCGTCGCTGGACCTCACGAAACAGGGACAACGCCTGCTCTTGGGAGCCTTGCGGTGGAATGATGACCCAATGCAGCGGCTCCAACTGCTGCTCCCGCCTCTCCACCTCGACGCTGAGCGGCGTGCGCGCACGCTCCAGCGAGGTTTTCGCGCCCTGCGCCTCCTCCACCGTGTCATACCGGCCAGCCACGAAACAGTAACGAACCGGTTCTGGGTCGGCAGCCTCAGGCTTGGACTCGCTTTCCGCCGCCAGGTGTTCAGAACCCTGCGCTTCGTTGGGACCCCGCCGGGACTCGTCCGGCGATGCCGGGGCGCGGTCGGACTCCCCAACCAACTCCAACTCGGCGACACGGGGCAAGCGACCCGCCACTTCACCCGGCGCTGCAGAGTCATTGGGCACCCCCTGGAGATACCACCACAGGCCGGCGTTCGCCACGATCAACAGCACAACCACCCATCTCATGCCGTTGTCGACTCCTCATCGATGGCGGCGAGCCCATCCAGTACCAGATCCGGCACCCATTCCGCCGCCAGGCCGGCGTCGAGCAGGTCAGGAGCATCGCCACCGGTGACCAGCATACTGGCGAGACCGCGGCCGGCCACTTCCGCGTTCAGCTGCCGCACAATTGCCTGCCACAGCCATCGCAGGCCATGATGCACGCACTCCGTCGTGGTGGTACCGGGACTGGCATCGCGAGTGACCGCCTCACCATAGCCGATGCGGGCCGCATCCTGTCGAAGCGACCGCAACATCATCTGCTTGCCGGAGAAAATATAGCCGCCCTGATGCTGGCCGTGGTGATTCACAAAATCCACCGTGATGGCACTGCCGGCATCGACCACGGCCAAGGCGGACCGACACCTCAGCCATGCACCGTAGAGGGCGTGCCATCGATCCACGCCCATGGTCCCGGGATCGGGATACGCACAACTGAGTTCCCCCCGCCGCGATTCGGTCCAATAAAACCGAACCGGAGCATTGGTGATTGCCGCCAGCCGCTCACACAGGCGGTCCCGGCGGGACTCCGACGCGACGGTTGACACCGCAACCGCAGAAATCTCGCTCGCCCCAGACACCAGAGTGCTGAAGAGACCAGCCTCGTCGATTCCCCCTGAGCCGGCGGACAGACTCTCCCCGCCGGCGTCCCGCAACTGCCATTTAACCCGGGTATTTCCCATGTCCACCAGCAGTTTCACGACGAAACCCGCAAGCTGAGTTCCCCGGCCCGCACGGCCTCAATGGCGCCGCTTGCCCGCTCCACCAGGTAACTTCCGTCGGCATCGATCCCCCGCCCGATCCCGGCGACCTCTCCCTGGCCTGCCGTCAGGGACCGATTGGCAAACAGGTCCCGCCGCTGCCACCGTTGGCGGAAAGCCTCAAACCCCTCCTCGCCAAACTGGTCACAGGCAGCAACGACTGAGGCAATAATTTCGCCGGCCAGCTCATTGCGGGACCATTCCCGGTCCGGGGCGGCTTTCGCCAAGCTGGTCCAGGCCTGCTCAACCGCCGGCGCCTCGGTCATGTGCACGTTGAGCCCAATGCCGGCCACCACCTGCACGCGCCCTTCCTCCAGTTCGCCCTGAAGCTCGATCAGGATGCCCGCAAGCTTGCACCCATTGAGAAACACGTCGTTTGGCCACTTCAGGCTGACACCGACCAGCCCCACCTTCTCCAGCGCCTCCGCCAGTGCAACCCCAAACACCAGGCTGAGACCATCCAAAGCAGAGAAACCACCCGCGAACTCCAGGCCCAGACTCATATAGAGGTTCTGACCGGCCGGGCTCTGCCAGGCGCGCCCCCGTCGTCCGCGACCGGCGGACTGGCTGTCAGCAATGCATACCGGGATTGTCCTGTCGCTGGCCTCAGTCCGCATTACGGCGGCATTGGTGGAGTCGACTTTATCAAGGACCGTCAGGCTCACCCGCTGGGCAAGCCGCTCTGACAGCCTACGGCGGATAGCACCTCCATCCAGGAGATCAACGGTGTCGGCCAAGCGATATCCCTTGCCTCGGATGGTTTCAATGTTAAAGCCGCGGTCGATGGCCCGTCGTATCTGCTTCCAGACCGCGGTACGACTGATACCCAGTTGCTGGGCCAGAGACTCGCCGGAATGGATCCGACCATCCGCCAGGAGTCCGACAAGGATCTTGGTTTTCATGGATCGTGCGCCTGAGGGTAAAGGAATTGCCAGAGCCGGATTAAACAACAGGCGAGCGGAAAGAACAAATTTGGCGAAAGGCCGACGATGCTAGGGCGCACTCGGCGCCCCGCATTAGGGCATGGGGGTAGCGGTCAGGTTGGCCTGAATATCGAAGTTCTGCATTTTAACGCCGTAAATTGCAGTCTGGGCCCCCCCGGTGGGATGCACCAGGTCAATGCTGTTGATGTTCAGTTCCTTGAAGCGTGACTGGGCCTGCACCGCAAAACCCAAAGGCCGACTCTCGATTTCCGTGGCGGTCGGGGAAGCAACATACCGGTAACCGGCCGGCTCGGAGGCATCCATGATCTTCTCGTCGCCCGCAGCACCCTCGACGCCCTGAGAATCCGGCCCATCGGTCTTCTTCACAACCCGGGTCTGGTACACGTCCACCGAAATGTCGGTTTGTATCCCGAAAGTGTTGTCGTCGATGCCGTCGCCGTCGAAATCGCCCCCATCGCTGGTATGGATATCGTTCAGGACCAACTTCATGCCCGTATCGTTGAGGGGATTGCCCTCACCATCGAGCTGCCGGTTGCTCTCCCAGGTGATGGCATTGCGACGGGTTTCGTCCACGGCCTTGGCCAGGACCTGCTTCATGCTCACCGTAACCCCCTCGGACCCGCGATCCTCCCAGACACCTCCAGAGGCCGCGCAGGTAGTGGCATCGTCACCCACACCACCGGCACAGACAGTCCCGGCACCGCCGGGCTTGATCGTCATGGCGCTGCCGGTCTCGTAGGACTGAAGCACGAAGCGTCCAAAACTCGCCCCCGCTGTCTTGTCGCCAACCCGCAGGTTACCCACATCCATCGTGCTCCAGGCTTCCCCTTTGATGATCGCCAGCCCTTCGCTGGTGACATCGACGGTCATATCCCGCAGGTGCATGTCGTAATCCAGCTCGGTCACCCAGATCCCCTGCTGGGCGACCTCGCCATTCCCTTCATCATAGGGCTCTGCGAGCAGGGCAGCACGACCGTTGCGAATCTGGATGTCGGAATTGATGGTCAGGCCTTCACCGCTGGCGCCGCCGGCGCCCAATGTAATATGACCATCCAGCTCAAACTCATAGGCGGGGTAAAAGCCCAGAGCCAACAGCAGTTCCGTCCCCCCCTGCAAGGGGGCTTCGTCGTCTCCCACCTTCAAACCATTCAGCCGGTACCCGCCCTTCAATCCTTCAAAACCAATCCGCAGGCCGTCATAAAAGCGGGTGCCATTGAGGGTTTCGTCCCGGGTGACATTGACCGTGATATCGCCCTGCCCCCATGACTGCAAGCCACTGAAAATGACCTGGTTACCGTCCTCCGTGTAGCTCACGCTGGCCTGGGGCAGACTCCACTGGGCGGCAACCCGCAACCCCTGCGGCCCCGCGTCGGGGTGTCCACCGCCTTGCAGATAAAGCGCATTGGTGTAACTGGTGCCGGCAAACACGTGGTCCTGGAACAGGAAGCTGACGTTAACCGCCCCCAGGCTGTTACCGGCGGCACCCAGCTCCACGCGTTCAACGTTCAACTCGCCAGACAACGAGCCGGCGGTCAGTGCCAACGCTGCACGGCCGGTCCAGTCATTGGTGACGTCAATTCGAAGGTCGTCAAGGCTGTAATAGCCGGTGATTCCCTTCAAGGCAAACGGATTGCCATCATCCAGATAGATAAAGTTGGCACTGTTGATCACTGCGCTGTGATCAATACGAAGGCCCTCCCCGGATCGACCGCCGCCTCCGACGGTGGTCTCTGACGACAGGTCAAAATCCCCACTGATGCTGCCGTAACTTGGCAGTTGCTGACCTGAACTCACATCCGTGCTCACTCCGTGATTCAGCGGGTTATCGCTGTAGCGGATGGCGCCTATGCTGTAGCTGCCGGTAATGGAGGGTGCCGTGAATAGCAAACCGCCGTCGACCGCGTCCATGGTGACGCCCGGGGCGCTGACCGTCATTGCCAGGTTGTCCAGGAACACCTCATTGCCGTTGGTACGATAGCCGATGCGTCCTTCGGTCAGGGTCCAGGCCGAATCGAAGGTGTAGCCGTCGGCGCTGAGCGTACCGCCTGGAGACAGGGACAAAGTGCCCTCCAGGTTGTGGTCGAAATACATGCCCCCCATGCTCAGCGCTGAAGCACCATCAAGTGTCACATCGGAAAACTCGATGCGGCGGTCTTCCACCAGGTAATCCAGATTCAGATAGCCATTGCTGTCGATGTCAATATCGATCTTGTGGAACGCCCCCCCGCTCGCATCCGTCGCGGAACCGATACGCACGTTCTCCAGATGAATACCGCTGCCGTCGTCAAAATAGGACAATCGGTCCATCTGGGCATTGAGATCCAACTCCAGCGTTATCCCGGTCTGCCCACTGATCGATGACATGGCGGCGTCATCCAGACTCTGCAGTTCAGCCAGGGCCGGCACTGGTAATGCCATGGTCAGCCCGCTGCAGAGCACGAAGAGCGGTGATCGATGGTCGAAAGCGCGCATCAGCCAGGTCCTTCTATGGGGAATCCGTGGGGAAAACCAACAGGTTGCCTTCCAGGGTCACGTCACCCTGCATTTCAATGGAAAACAGATCCGTTTGCTGGAATCCCGCGTCGGTGGGGCGGGCCGTATTGCTGGCCGCTACGGTGAAATGAACGTCGTGGTATCGGACGACGTTGGGCAACCCGAGTTCTACCACGTCCCGGTTAAATAGCTCTCCGTCGCCGCCAAAGCCGGAGTCGATGTGGCGGACCCGCAGGGTCAATCCCTCGAAAGAAAAACTGCCGCGAATGTCGTCCAGGACAAACCAACCTCCGTCTTCCTTGAGGCGATAGGCCAGGCGTGCGCCGCACTTCTTCCCCTCGTCTCCGCACGCTCCGAAGTAACTGTTCTGGATCGGCCCGCCCAGCTCGTTGATGCTGATGTCGCCCGAAAGGTAAATACCGCCTTGCCCGGACACACCCGCCAGGTCGGTATCATCCATCCGGGACAGTTCAGCCATCGCGCCACTGGGCAAGCCCAGGATGAAGAGGAACAGGCCACCAGGCCACCACCGTGAGATCTTTGCCATCATTGCCCCAGGTCCTTGGTCTGGATTCGCAGATGCTGTATCAGCATGCCGTCCACCCGCGTCGAGCCGAAGTTTCGCTCGCCCACCGAGAGGTTGCCAATGGTGAGATTGCTGCGATAGTCGGGGTTGGTGTAGTAATCGTGATAGAACTGCCAGGTGGCTGAATCACTGCTGGCTTCCTTACCGTCGGCGCCAATGGCTCCGGGATCCGGCCGGGGAATGGCCTGCACTTCCGCCACAAAGTTACCACTGCCGTCGACATCCAGAAACATCGGCTGGAGTTCGTTGCCCAGCGCCAACTCCAGGGCGAAGTCCGCCATCACAATCCGCGAACCGCATTCTGACCCATCCTGGCTGCAGGCGTTGATGGAGAGCTCGGGGGAGTAGAAATTAAGCTTAAACTGGCCCACCAGTTGACGCCGCTCGTCGTCGCCCCACAACCTCAGGTAACTGCCGTCGATGACCGCGCTCTGAGCATGAATGTTCAGGTTGGCAGACTGGTTGGAACCAACCGTGACGTTCAGCTGCAGCCCCAGATCCGGGCGCTCCCCGGCAAACTCCGCCGTTTGGGGCCGGCTCGCGCAGGAGCCGCTGCCCGCGACTGCCGACGTACTCAGGCAATCAAAGCCTTCCGTTACCGGCACCTTGGCCGGCGCAGCAATGCTCAGAACGGCCTTGTCGGCGACACCGATGTCGTTGCCGTCGATCACGTCGATGGCAAAGGGGTTGACCAACCGCCCCAGGTTGACCGGGTTGAGATTGGCGCCGTAGTTGCTGCCCGAGCCGGCGATGTAGAGCTTGTTGACGATGATCTCGACGTCCTGGCCATCGGTGCTCTTGATGCCTCCGATCTTGAACACCTGGCCGTTGACCACGTCCGTACCATGGGCGAACTTGAAATCTTCCAGCACCAGGCCGATACCCGCGCCCTCAACATCGGAGAGCTCCGACTCGGTAAGGCTCGTCATTTCCCCATGCACCAGCCCGGCCGAACTGGTCAGCAAGTATCCGACCATAGCCAGCCTGAGCCTGCAGTGCCTGTGTTTGCGGTTCCATTGGCGCATAGTTCAATTCCCTTAAAAGAGCCCTCTGCCCCGGTCGATATACTCCGTGCGATATCGGTCGATTCCTTCTAGTGCCTCCCCCAAACTGAACTCAACAGCCCCCGCAGGTATATTAAAAAAACCGCCCGATGTGGCACGGATATAGTCAGCGGCCGCCGGATTGGTTTTGGCCACATCTTCCAGCCAATCCAGGTCACGCGTTTGAAACGATAGGAACAGCCCCGATTCAGGAGCCACAATCCGACGTTCGCCGTTTACTTCCTCGATACTCCCAATGGGAAGGCTTTCAAAGTTGGTCAGAGGGAAACAGGCATCGATACCAAGTACCTGGCATTCGTCGGCAATGATGTGTACATCGCCCCGGCCACAGATCCCCAGAAAACAGCTGGCAGTTGTTTTCACCTGGGATGAGCTGAAGGCACCGGCAAACTGAATCAGGGTATTGGTCGCGCCGTCGACATCCTCGACAATGAATTTCTCCCCGTTGGGCACCCCTGCATGAGTGGCCCTAACAGGGTCAAGCTCGCCCAACCGGGGATCCCCATCTTCACCGTAAACCAGTTGGGCCTTACTTTGGATAGCGTTACTGCCGACCAAATACGGTGCCAGGGCTACAATGATCTGATCAAACAGGTTGCCGTTGGAGCTGGCTGACTCCAGATCTTCCCCGGTTGCCTTTATATTGACGTTCACGTCCCCGGTCAGGTTTTGAATATTGCCGGACAGGATGCCCATGGAGTCGCCAAAGCCCAACCGAACCCCTACCACTTCATTGCTATCTTCGTCGAAGGCGAACTCGAGAAATGGGTTGCTAATTGAGAACGGTACGATGTCACCTTCTGCGTAGGCCGTTCCATCCGGCTTGCGCTGTCTGGCCGCGTCCGGGTTGGCGTCGAAATAAGCCTGGTTATTGATGTAGCCGAGCGCAAAGTCGTTGATCAGTACATCGGAGGTACCGACATCTTCGCCTTCCCGGTTATATCGACCCAGTTCCAGGGCATCCACTTCGGTCTGAATTTCGATGTCCATACCCAGGTTTACCCGGGTATAGACGGTATTCTCCGCCGCGTCCGGATGGGAGTTGCGATCGATGGAAATGAAGGCCTGACCGGTGACTTCCGACATGGCGTCATCCGAGATAGGGGTTAATTCCGACTGAACCGTGCAGGTCCAGCCCATTGCAGCCAAACCTAAAAGCCAGACTCTGTAATTCATGCTGACATCTCACTCTATGCCGCAATCGATGGCGACCATTGTTGTCTTTATTCGTCATGTTGAGTGTCTCTGATGTGCTGGCAGTTTTTTTTGGTTTGTGTGGCCAGTTCTTGATCAGTGTAATGCTGTTTAACACAGCCCACTGTGCGCGTCGTCATAGAATGGACAACTTCTGACAAGGTTTTACATCCCGGGTCAGGAAGTGACGGAAATTGGACGGTTGGGAGCGATAGGAAGGGGCAAGGAACCGGGGGAGTCTGATGCAGTCGGCGCCGTAATAGGCCGGGGACAACGATCGACTTTGCGCAACCCGGGGGCGGGCCATTCGTCACGGCTTGGGCGTTAGCCGGTACCGCCAGCGCTGGGCCCTGCGGGCTTGTGGTCGGGAGTACCCGTCGTCGCGGATTGGTTGCTATCCGATACCGCCAGTGCTGCGCCCTGGGACGATGACCCGGAGCGGACCGGGGACGGTCCGCGCGTGCTCCCCTGCCGAAGCGGTGCTTCGGCTGCCCAGCGGGCACCGGGTCGCACACTCCCGTAGGTCCCTTTTTGTTGGGCTAATAAAAAACCCCAGCACCG
>NZ_JAWVYN010000043.1:0-8797 GCF_033722735.1 Marinobacter sp. | reverse complement strand
GACCGTGATCGTTATCAACCAGAACATTCAATCTTGTCCTCCCCAGTGATCAACCGTTTTGCCTGACGACCATAGCGGTCTGGAACCACCTGATCCCATCCCGAACTCAGAAGTGAAACAGACCAGCGCCGATGGTAGTGTGGCTTCTGCCCATGTGAGAGTAGGTCATCGTCAGGCTCCTAAATAAAACACCCCCGACAGCGTAGCTGCCGGGGGTTTTTTATTTGGGATACGGGATCTGCTGTCCACTACACGGCCCCATGTGACAAGGCGTGCCATGCACGCCGCAGGACGCGGGAGCGCAGCGACGGCGGGCCCGAAGGGCCGAGCACCGACAGGTGCGAGCATAGTAGGTCATACCAGCGCAAAGCGCTGGCCAAGGCTATTGCCTCACTTCCGCTCTGCCAGGAAGCGAACGACCGGGGCGTCTCGCCCCGGGCCGGGAATCGTCAGCAGTGCGAAGCACTGCCTTCAGGCTACTCCCTCCCCACCTCCACCAGATCCACCAGACTCCCAACAATCTCCTGCATCACCGTCAACTGCCCATTCACGCTTTCCATGACCACGGACAGGTCCCTGAGCTCCATGCCAAACAGCAACACCACCCCGGTCAGTCCAGCCACACTGCCCAGTGTCAGCCATTTGAGGCGCCGATGCCTCAGATCCAGGTGTTCCTGGTGCAGGGCTTCCATCCTGGCCAGGCTCTGACGCAGGTGGCGAAGCTCGTCGTGGGTCTCCTCGTAGGCAATTTCCAGGGTCGCCAGACGCCCGGTCATACGGCGGGTGCTGCTCTGCTCGGTGAGCTCCTGCCCTGACTGCCCGATTGGGAACAGGCCCGCCTCGGCGGGCTCATCGGCGAGGATGGCTTCGATGGTGGTAAGCAGCTGGTCCCGGTCCACCTGTTTGCCGATGACGCCGGCGGCGCCGTGGGCCTTGGCGTCCCGGCGATAGCGCTCGGCGCTCTGGGAGGTGTACATGAAGACCGGAATGTGGCGAAGCTCCGGATCCGCCTTGATGGCGTCGAGGGCCTCAAAACCGTCCATGCCGGGCAACAGGTGGTCAAGGAACACCAGGTCAAAGGTTTCCTGGCGCAGTCTTTCCAGTCCCTCTTCCGCGGTGGCTACGCCGCGGCTGCTAAGATCGGCTCGCTCCAGTAGCCGGGCCAGGATGATACGCGCCGTCGATGAGTCGTCGACGATCAGGGCGTGACCTCGAGCCATGGGTTCTCTCCGTGAAGTTACGGCCGCCTTCCATCATGGCAGCCAGATCTCGAACACGCCACCGCCCAGGTGGCCGTCGTTGTGGAGCTTGATAAAACCGCGGCGATCACCGTCCCGATGAAGTCCGGCCACCGACGAGGCAAAGAAGAGTCCCAGGCTGGTGCTACCGGTATTGAAGTCCAGGGATTTGAAGCTGACGGTGCCGGCTTTCTGCATGTGCTCCGGGTAGCCATCACCATCGTCCTCGACACCGATGACGAGAAAGCCGTCGCGCTGCTCGGCGGTGATCAGGATGCGGCTCTTGGTGTAGCGAATGGCGTTGTTGATGGTGTTGTTCAGCACCCCGGCCAGAAGGTCTTCGTCAAAGAACCCGGAGATGTCCTCGGCATCGATCCGGCAGTCCAGGTCGTGCCCCTCCAGCAGGGGACGGTGGCGGGCCAGTTGCTGTGACAGGAAATCCGGTACGAACTGCTCTTCGGCGTGGGCGGAAAGAGTCTGCTCCCCGAGCCGATACAGCCCAAGCAGCTGCACCAGGTCGCTATGGACCCGCTCAGCCTCGTACTGCAGGGTGTTGAAGCGCTGGGAACCGCCGAGCTCGCTTTCGTACTCCTGGCGCAGGCCATCGAGGGAATGGAGCAGCATGCCCAGGGAGTTCTTCATGTCATGCACCGCGGAGGCGATGATCATCGAGAAGCTGACCGGGCTTTCCGGGTGATCGCCGGTCTTCGGGTTCTTGGGTTCACTCATGGCTCAGGCTATCCAGTTTCTTGCGCAGGGTGACCAGCCGGCGGTACTGCCGGTGCTGCTCTGGCAGGTTGTCGAGGGCCGTCAGGCAGCGGCGGCTCTCGGCGATCAGTTGTGGGTCGCGGTTGCCCTCCGCCATCTGCTTCATGCGAACCTGTACGAGATTGAGGTTCAGGGCTGCGTGGGTCGGCACGATCTCCAGGGCCTGGCGGAAGGCAACGGCGGCGGTTTCCAGCTGGCCGGCCTCAAAGGCTTTTATGGCCTCCCGGTTCAGGGCCCGGGCCTGGAGCTTCTGCTTGAAACCCACCGGCTCGTCCAGCAAGGCCTCGATTTCCTGCAGGATCTCCGGCTGGCCCTCAAATCGTTGCGCCAGTTCTCCCAGCAGGGCTTCGGCTTCCTTGTGGCGGTCCAGACGGAACAGGGTGCGGCCCAGCTCCAGCCCAACCTCGGCACTGACGGTGGCCGGGTCTATCTCGGTCTGGGCCTGCTGCAGGCAGGCGACGGCATTGTCGGTCTGTCCCTGGCCGGCATGAACCCGCGCCCTGACCAACAGGCTGCGGGTCTGGGCGCCGGGCGTGTCGGCAAAGCGCTTCTCCATGCGGCTCAGGACCTGCAGGGCCTCGGTAGCCTGCTCACGGGCTTCCGAGCCTGTCTCGGCCTCACTGATGTCCGCCAGGGCGCTGCCCAGGGCCAGGTGGTGATCGGCACTGTCGTGGATCGAGTGGGTGCCCAACTGGACGGTCCTGCGCCAGGCCTCGGTGGCACGGTCGATGTCCTGGTTGGTGGTTGCCAGCTGGGCCAGCTGCCGCTGCCGCAGCAGGGCGTTGGGGGAGAGCTCCGAGGCCTTCTCGAGTATTTTCTGGGCCTGGCCGGGCTTGCCCTGGCGGGCGAGGGCATCGGCCAGGGTGTCGTAAGCCTCGATGAAATCCGGATGGCTGTCGATCAGGGACTGGAGCTCGCCGACGGCCTCGTCCAGATACTGTTCGGCCAGAAGTACCCGGGCCTTGCCCAGGCGTGCCCAGGAGAGATCCCGCTGGGCCAGGACCTCGTCGTAGATCTTGCGGGCGTGACCGAAATCCCCCATCTGGAAATACAGGTCCGCCAGGGTTTTCATCAGCCAGGTCTTGTAGCGCGGCTGCTTCGGGATGGCCTGCAGGCAGAGCGAGGCGGCCTCCGGCAGGTTCTCCCGGTCGATTTCCCGGTTGATGGGCAGCAGCGCATTGCGCTGGTCCACCAGACTGCCCAATCGCTTCTCCAGCATGGCCCGGTTGATGGGCTTGGTGAGGTAGGCATCGGGCTGATACTCACGGGCCCCCATAACCATCTCCTTGGAGGTTTCCGCCGTCACCATCAGGAACAGGGAGGTGCGCTTGAGCAGTTTCTTGTGCCGCAACTCCTCGAGGATGTGCTGACCGCTCTTGCCTTCCCCCAGGTTGTAGTCACACAGGACCACATCGAAATGGTCGTAGGTGCAGCGCTGGATCGCGGCGCTGCCGTTGGACACCAGCTCAATATTCTCCACGCCAAAGCTGCGCAGCATCTGGCGCATGGACAGGCGGAAGTTCTCGAAATCGTCCACCACCAGGTATCGCAGCTTGTGGAAGTCGTGCTGTGCCGGGATTGAGGGTGCTGAAGTCATGCGGTTTTCTGTTTAAGCAGTTTGTTGACAAGGGCGCGCAGTGCCGCCGGCTTCAATGGCTTGTAGAGCACTTGGTAGCCCCGCTCCCTGGCATCCTCCCGCACTTCCTGCCCCATGTAGCCGGTGATGAGAATGCCCGGCAGGTCCAGGTCAAACTGCTTCCTGATGGCGTCCATGGCATCCAGGCCGTTGCGACCCTCATCCAGCTGGTAGTCCGCAAGCATGATGTCCGGGGCCTCTTCATCCAGTTGATCGACGGCATGCTCCAGGCTCTCGGCCAGGGTTACCGTGCACTGCCAGTTGCCCAGAAGCGCTGCCATACCTTCGAGAATATGGACATCGTTGTCGATACACAACACCTTGAGGCCACTGAGATTCGACAGCCCCCGGGCGGTCCTGGCCGGACGCATGGCGAAGTCGTCCATCTGCAGCTCCGGTGCGCAGCGCGGCACGGTGATGCTGAAGACGCTGCCCCGGCCCTGCACCGAATGTACATGAACCGGATGGTTCAGCATGCCGCTGATGCGGTCGACGATGGCCAGGCCCAGCCCCAGGCCCTTTTTGTCGCGGCCATGCTGGAGGCGCCGGAACTCCTCGAAGATCTGGGCCAGCTGGTCCTCGGGTATGCCCGGTCCGGTATCCCATATCTCGATCCGCAGGTAGCCTCTCAGGCGGCGGCAGCCCAGCAGGATACGGCCCCGCGGTGTATAGCGAATGGCGTTGGACAGGAAGTTCTGCACTACCCGGCGCAGCAGTTTGGCGTCGGACTCCACCCAGGCGCTGCTGGGCACCAGCTCCAGAACCAGGTTCTGCTCGGCGGCAATGGCGGAGAACTCGGTGGCCAGGTGCTTGAGCATGTCGTTGACCGGGAACCGGGTGATCTTGGGCTCCAGCGCGCCGGCGTCCAGCTTCGAGATATCCAGCAGGGTGCTGATGATCTCCTCGGCAGCCCCCAGGGAGCTGTCAATATGCTGCACCAGCTCTCTCGCTTCCGCCGACTGGGGCTTGCCGCTGAGGGCGGAGGTGAACAGCCGGGCGGCATTCAGTGGCTGCAGCAGGTCGTGACTGGCAGAGGCCAGGAAGCGGGTCTTGCTCTGGTTGGCCTGCTCCGCCACCGATTTGGCCTTGAGCATCTGCTCATTGAGCACCTGCAGCTCCTGGGTTCGTTCCTTGACCCGCTGTTCCAGGTAGATGTTGGTCTCCTTCAGCGCCTGCTCGGTTCGACGCATGGCGGTGATGTCCTGGAAAGTGGTGACGTAACCACCACCGGGAATGGGGCTGCCGTCGATTTTCAGGACTGTGCCGTCGGGCCGGTGGCGCTCGTAGGACATATGCTGGCCGCCCCTCATGCTCTGGCACCGTGCCTCGATGATCTCGTCCACCTTGCGGGCCGGCAGGTTGGTGGTGGTGAGGTTGTAGCGCATCAGGTCTTCCACCGAGCGACCGGCCCGTACGAAACCCTTGGGGTAGGAGAAGAGCTCCAGGTAGCGCTGGTTCCAGACCACCAGCTGTTGCTGGTTGTTGACCACCGACACCCCCAGGCTGATGTTCTCGATGGCCGACTGCAACAGCTCCCTGCTGAAGGTCATGGCCTGGGAAGCCTCGTCGACGATGCTCACCACATCCTCGATCTGCATGTCGCGGCCGGTCAGGGTGGACTCCAGCACCACCCTGGCCGTTGAGCTGCCGATCACCGAGGCCAGTTGCCGCTCGATGTATTTCATCAGGTGCGCCGACGCCGGCCGCTGCGGCGACAGCCGGATGGCGTTGCGGCGCTCGTAGTTGCGGAACAGGGCCTCGGCCCGTTCCTCGCCCATGAAACGGTCCACCAGCGCCTGCAGGTCGGCAGTCATGACCTCGCCCTGCCAGGCATGCTGCTGCGGTGACTCGGGGCGGGGCTGGGGATCCTGGAAGAAGGACGCGATCTGGATCTTCTCTCGCACCCGCTGGCGAGTCAGCAGCGAGAGGGTGATGAAGGTGAGGGTGTTGAGCCCCAGGCTCCAGATGATGCCATGGCTGACGTGGTCGAGTTCCAGCCCGAACAGCGCCGTGGGTCGGGTCCAGCTCAGGCCCCAGAGGCCCTCCTCGATCAGCCTCTCGCCCAGCCAGCCGGTGGATGCCAGGGCCGGCAGCAGCAGGGTGTAGCACCAGAGCGCGAAGCCCAGGCCCAGACCCCAGACCGCGCCGGTGTGATTGGCGCGGCGCCAGATGATGCCACCGACCAGGGCGGGCCCGAACTGGGCGGCGGCGGCAAAGGAAAGCAGGCCGAAAGCGGTGAGGCTGTAATCCGCCCCCGCCATCCGGTAGAACCCCCAGGCGCTCAGCAGCACCACGAAAATGGCCACCCGGCGAATACTCAGGAGCAGGAAGCTCAGGTCCGCCCGTCGGTTCATACGGGGCCGGAAGAATTTCAGCAGCGCCGGCATAATCATCTCGTTGCTGACCATGGTGGCGATAGCCACCGAGCATACAATCACCATGGCCGCCGCCGCCGACCCGCCGCCCAGGAAAGCCAGGATCGCCAGCCACTCCTTGCCGGCCAGTATGGGCAGGCTGAGGATGAGGGTGTCCGGGTCGGTGCCGGCAGCCGCCGGCATCAGCAGCCCGGCGCCGGCAATGGGGAGCACAAAGGCGCTGGCCACCACCAGATACACCGGCATGGCCCAGCGGGCGGTCTCGAAGTCCCGGTGGTCGGTATTCTCTACCACCATGACGTGGAACTGCCGGGGCAGGCACATGATAGCCAGCATGGCCACCAGGGTCTGGGTGATAAAGGCGGGCGCCTGCACCGCGTCCGTGGTCAGGGTACCCATCAGGCCGGCGGCGGAGATGCTGCCGAACAGGTCGCCCAACCCGCCGTAGAGGCCGAAGGTGACGAACAGACCCACCGCCACGAAAGCGACCAGTTTGATGACCGATTCGAACGCCACCGCCTGGATCATGCCGCGGTGGTGCTCGGTGGATTCCAGGTGGCGGGTGCCGAACAGCACCGTGAAGATCGCCAGCACGATGGTGATGTACCAGGCGGAGTCGGTCCAGAAACTTTGGCTTGGCTGGCCGGGGGCACTGCCGGTGGTGGACAGCACGCTGAAGCCCATGTCGATGGCTTTCAGCTGCAGCGCTATGTAAGGGACGCTGCCCACCAGGGCGATAAACGCGATCATGGCCGCCAGGGACTGGGACTTGCCGTAGCGGGAGGCGATGAAGTCGGCGATGGAAGTGCTGTTATTGCGCTTGCTGATATAGATGATGCGCCGCAGTAGCGGAGCGCCAAAGACGAACACCAGCAGCGGCCCCAGGTAGATGGGCAGGAAACCCAGGCCTTCCTGGGTGGCCCGGCCCACCGCGCCGTAGAAGGTCCACGAGGTGAAATACACCGCCAGGGAGAGGGCGTAGATCTGGGTGCGGGCAAAGCGCTTGCGATACAGCGTCGGGTGCTTGTCGCCGGCCCAGGCTATGGTGAAGAGCAGGGAGATGTAGGCGATGGAAATCAGGACAAGCAGCCATACGCTGAGCATAGACAGACTTTCTCGCGTCGCGGACCGGAAGACAGTACCAGTGTGATTGTTATCGTTCTTCTGCTAACGGCCCAGTGTAACGGGACCGCGGGCGTTTGGGGAGGTCTCACCCTTGCCGCAGCGGCAGGGCGGGGCACCGGCCGATGGGCCGGTGCCCCGGTTTAGCGGCAGACAGCCTGCCTGAGGGTGTTATCGGGGGCCAGTTTGCGCATCTGTTCGGTCAGCGGCATACCCTGGTCGGTGACCGGCACCAGTTCCCCGGTGCGGCAGTTGGCCAGGTGGATACCCTCGGAGACGCGGCCACCGTAGGTATGGCGGAAGCGGTAGAGCACGAAGCGGGCGACCTCACCCTCGCTGGTTGACTGCCGGCGGATGCTCTCCCGATCCAGAACCGTGAAGCTGGTGATCTGCGGGAGCACGTAGCTCCACGGGCGCCACCAGGTGGTCTCAGACTGGGTACTCACCACCATGGCTTCCGAGGGCAGGCGGGATTTCATGTGGTCAAACCAGGTGTACTCGATGTAGACCTGGTAAGCCATCATACCCAGGCCGGCGAACACCGGAATCAGCCATTTCGGCGCTTTCTTTCGTGTCAGTGACCGTATGGCCAGGGCGATACCGGCAGCGCCGAGACCGGCGAAAACCGTCGCAACCAAATTCCAGAACATAGTGTTACCTCAAAAAAACGGGCCTCCCCGAGAGGAGGCCCGTTCTGGATCAACCTTTACAGACCGAAATCTGCATCAGGTTTGATTATGGCTCAGTGGCCGGTGGCCTTGCCAGCGCCACGGGGGTAGCGCACGTTTTCCACCAGCTCCTGGATTTCAACCGGCGGCTCTTCAGTGGCGTTGGAGACCACGAAGGCGACGATGAAGTTGAAGATCGCACCAATCGCGCCGATGGACAGCGGGGAGATTCCAAGTACCCAGTTGTCCGGCGTGTTGGCCAGGGTGTTGGTGCCCGGGATGAAGAACCAGCCCAGGTAGGTGAAAATGTACACCAGGGTGAAGATCAGGCCTGCCAGCATACCGGCGATGGCGCCCTTGTTGTTCACCCGCTTGGAGAAGATACCCATCATCAGGGCGGGGAACAGTGACGCTGCCGCGATACCGAAGGCCAGTGCCACAACCTGGGCCGCAAAGCCGGGTGGATTGGCGCCCAGATAAGTGGCCACCGCGATCGCAATCGCCATGGATATCCGTGCGGCCAGCAGCTCGCCTTTCTCCGTGATGTTGGGGTTGATGGCACCCTTGATCAGGTCATGACTGACCGCCGAGGAGATCGCCAGCAACAGACCGGCCGCCGTGGACAGCGCTGCCGCCAGACCACCCGCTGCGATCAGGCCGACAACCCAGCCCGGCAGGTTGGCAATTTCCGGGTTCGCCAGTACCAGGATATCCCGGTTGTAGCTGAACTCGTTGCCTTCCCAGCCCCGTGCTTCAGCGGTGGGCTCGAACTCCGGCGTTTCGTTGTAGTACTGGATGCGGCCGTCGTTGTTCTTGTCCTCATAGGTGATCAGACCGGTTACTTCCCAGTCACGGATCCACTGGGGACGATCCTCGTACTCGATGGCCTGTTCTGTCGGGCCATCCGGGTAGATGGTAGTCATCAGGTTCAGACGGGCCATAGAGGCAACAGCCGGCGCAGTCAGGTAAAGCAGGGCGATGAACACCAGG
>NZ_JAWVYN010000042.1:0-8821 GCF_033722735.1 Marinobacter sp. | reverse complement strand
TAAGCCGGGTTCTGTCGTGGACAGTCATTCATCTAGGGCCTGCGTCACCACAGGCCTCAAGCAACCTACCCGAATCCAGCGCGGGCCACGCCATTGGATTCCTATTTGGTCTTGCTCCAGGTGGGGTTTACCATCGCCGTGGACTGTTGCCAGCCACGCGGTGCGCTCTTACCGCACCATTTCACCCTTACCGGCGCCCATAGGCGCTTAGGCGGTATACTTTCTGTTGCACTTTCCGTCGGCTCGCGCCGCCCAGGCGTTACCTGGCACCTTGCCCTGCGGAGCCCGGACTTTCCTCCCCCAGCAAACTGGCGGCGACTGTCTGGCGAGCTCAGGGCAGACAATACGCCGCCGACTCCGGCGACGCAAGCCCCGTCGCGGCAATATTCACCTCAGCGGTCGGACCGAAACGCCAACGCTTTCTGGTAAAGCTCGTTGCGGGGCAAGCCGGTTAGCTCCGAGACAATCTTGGCCACCCGCTTCACGGGCAGATCCGCCACAAGCAGCTCCAACATCCGGTCCACATCCAGGCCCACCGCATCCGCAGCCTGCGACTCGCGGCCCCGCACCATGACCACGAACTCCCCGCGGGAAGCATTGGGATCACCCGATATCGCCTCGACCAGTTCAGCCGCGGTACCGGAATAGAAGGTCTCGAAGGTCTTGGTCAACTCTCGGGCGACCACCACCTCCCGGCCTTCCCCCAGGATGCCAGCGACATCTTGCAGCATCTCCCGAATTCGGTGGGGCGACTCGTAAAACACCAGGGTGGCGGTCTCCCTGGCCAGGTCTTTCAGAAATCCCCGCCGCGCTCCGCCCTTGGCTGGCGCAAACCCGGCAAACAGGAAGCGATCGGTGGGCAGCCCCGCGGCACTCAGAGCGGCCACCAGGGCACAGGCCCCGGGGATCGGAACCACCCGCAACCCGAGCGCACGCGCCTGCCGGACCAGCACATAACCGGGGTCCGATATCAACGGCGTGCCGGCATCGGAGATCAGCGCAGCGGATTCGCCGGCCGCGATCCGCCCCAGCAGCCCCCGGGCACGGTCACGCTCATTGTGATCGTGCAACGCCACCATCGGCTTCTGAATGCCCAGATGCTGCAATAACCGGCCGCTGTGCCGCGTGTCCTCAGCGGCAATGAAATCCACACTGGCGAGGACCTGAACCGCCCGCCCGGTCAGATCCTCCAGATTACCAATGGGCGTGGCCACTATGTAGAGAACCCCCGCCGTCGAATCACCTCCCCTTGAATCCAAGCCCACGCATTACCTCTTATTTCCCGATACGAATGACACCAACGTCATGTGAAATGGCTCTGGAGCTGATAAACTTGCCGATTCAGGACCACCCAAGCATGATGACGCCAATGCAAGGGTGCCACAAGCCTAACCCTCTGGAGCTGTGCGAGCCAGACATGAAGACTAGTTCACTGAAAATGCCGTTGCTGGCCGTGCTGGCCGCGACTCTGCTAGCCTCCGGCTGCAGCTCGGTCAACTTGAACACCCATACACCGACCTCAGCGGCAGAGGCGGTTTCCCTGGCTGCCAGCGAGAGCGATCGGCAAACCGCCCAGTCCTATCTACTCAGAACCGCGGAATCCTTCCAGCTTGCAGGCGATCACGAAGGCGCGCGCCGCATCCTGACCAGCGAGCCACTGGCATCCCCGATTCCCGAGCTGCGTAACCTGCACTCGCTGTTGTCCATGACCAGCGCCGTTGCCCTGCAGGATCGCCCCTGGGCCGAGGCCCTTGCCGAGGGTATGAGCCGCGATCAGTTTCTTGGCTATGACCCGCAACTGAGCAACGAGGCGACCAACCTGCAGGCGTCCGTCTTCCTCTTGGCCGGCCGCCCCCTGGACTCAGCACTGACCCTGATGTCGCTGGCCGACCAGGGGCTGACGGACAATCTGCAGCCGATACACGATCGAATCTGGCAAACCCTGAAACAAACGCCGGATGACTCCCTCGCTGCAGCGTCCCAGCGCGCCATCGGTTACGGCGCGCAAGGCTGGCTGGAACTCGCCGCCATCATGCGCCAGCCAGGAATCAGCCTGGACGATCAGGGCCGCAGCATCCGGGAGTGGCAATACAACTGGACCGGTCACCCCGCCGCCAACACCCTGCCCAGTGAACTCCAGCTCATCACCACCCTGGTGCAGCAACGGCCGGAAAAAATCGCACTGACACTGCCCCTGAGCGGCGACCTGGCCAATGCCGGCGCCGCCATTCGTGACGGCTTCCTGGCAGCCTTTTACAGTGACGACAGCGCCCGGGACTTCGAGGTTGAGATCACCGTCGTCGACACCCACGGCAAGTCCTTCGAGGAGCTTTACCAGGACATGGCTGCTAGCTACGATCTGGTGGTGGGACCGCTGCGAAAGCCACTGGTGGCCGAGCTGACCCAGCGGGAAACCCTGCCGACACCGGTACTGGCGCTGAACTACCTGCCAGACAACCAGTCTGCGCCCCAGGCCATGTATCAGTTCGGCCTGGCCGCCGAGGATGAAGCCAGACAGATTGCCAACCGCCTCCACCAGGAACAACGGCCTCAGGCGCTGGTGCTGATTCCGACCGGCGACTGGGGCGATCGTTTTGAGCAAGCCCTGCGCACCGGCATGACCGCAAACCAGGGAACGGCGCTGAACACCATCCGCTACCTGCCCTCGGAAAACTTCCGGGCGGTGACCGCCGACCTGCTCGGCATTACCGAGTCCCGCCAGCGGGCGATTGACGTCGAACGCACCATTGGCCTGAACGTTGAGTTCGAGCCTCGCCGCAGGCAGGACGCCGACGCCATAGTCATGGTGGCCACCCCCACCATCGCCCGCCAGTTCAAGCCGCTGTTCGCATTTTACTTCGCGGGAGACCTGCCGGTATATTCGCCCTCATTGGTGTATGAAGGTTATCCGGATGCTTCCCGGGATCGCGACCTGAATCAGGTCCGATTTACCGACACCCCCTGGGTACTGGCGGAGGACAACCCTTTCCGCGACCGAGCCGTTGCCGCTTTCGATAACATTGGTGGCCAGTTGGGCCGGCTGTTCGCGATGGGCACCGACGCCTACAAGCTCAGCACCCGATTACCGCTGCTGGAGAACGTCGAGGGCTCGATGATCGAGGGCCAGACCGGGCAGCTGAGCATGGCGGAGAACGGCAGCGTTCACCGGACTCAACTGTGGGCCCAATTCGTCAATGGCACTCCCAGGCTGCTCCCGGAGCCAGCCGGCGGCGAGGAAACGCCCACACCGACGCGAACCACCAGCGAGCAAGCCCCCGCGGAATAGATCAGGCAACCCGCCAAGGAAGGCATGAGTACCAGAAAAGCTACCGGCCAGGAGGCCGAAGCGGTTGCTGCCCGCTACCTGCAGCGGCGCGGGATCAGGATTTGCGACCGCAATGTGTTCAGCCGCGGCGGCGAGATTGATCTGGTCGGCATGGATGGCGACACGGTCGTGTTCTTCGAGGTGCGCTACCGCGGTCACGGCAGCTTAGCCGGCGCGGCGGAATCAGTCAGCTACCGCAAACAACAACGGGTGTTGCGGGCGGCCTCATACTACCTCCACCGCCATGGCCTATGGAATGCCCCGGCGCGGGTTGACGTCGTTGCAGTCGCACCCGGTGGTCTGCGACGCTACAAAATTCAGTGGATTAAAAACGCGATTCAGAGTTCAGCATGAGCGACGCACTTAACCTGATTAACCAGTGGTTCGCCACTCACATGGAACACACGGCCATGGCCGCCAGCCACACCGGCGAAGCCATTGCGGGCTCGGCGGATGCGGTGGTCGAGGCGCTCCTGGCCGATGGCAAGATCATCACCTGCGCCAACGGCAATGCCAACGTCCTTGCACAATATTTCTGCACCGCCCTGCTGAACCGCTTTGACCAGGACCGGCCTGCACTGCCGGCCATCAACCTCGGCGTCGACGCCAACACATTTTCGGCCATCTGCCGCGACAACCGCTTCAATGACACCTTCTCGCGCCAGGTACGAGCCATCGGCAAGCCCCATGATCTGCTCATGGTGTTTGTCGATGACGGCCACAAGGCCAACCTGATACAGGCGATTCAGGCGGCCCACGATCGGGACATGCGGGTAGTGGTGTTCAGCGCCAAGGAGAAAACGGACATTACCTCGCTGCTGCACCCGGAAGATCATGAGATTGCCCTGAATAACCTGGCGCCGACCGAGGCCGGCCCTCTCATGATGGTTATGCTCAATGCCCTGTGCGCGTTGATCGATAGCAAACTGTTCGGTGGCTGATCACACCCGTCTCCGGTTGGCCGACGTCGCAGAAGCCTCCCTTCCTCCAGAAAACAAAAAAGCCAGCACGCGGCTGGCTTTGTTATTGGCTTCAGGCCAACTACTTCACAACTTTCAATGTTGGCCGCCCATTGGGACGCTCGGACGCCTGGCCGCCGCCATCGTCCCCCGAGCCATCCGGATCCGGTGAACCCGGCTCGCTGCCAAACACCATCCCCTCACCGTTCTCCTTGGCGTAGATGGCCATCACCGCCTGCAGGGGAATGAACACCTGCATCGGAACGCCGCCAAAACGGGCACTGAACTCCAGAGCCGAATTGCCAATCACCAACCCCTTCACAGCGCCAGGACTGATGTTGAGCACAATCTGGCCATTGGCCACATGCTCCGACGGTACCTGGACGCCCTGGATGCTCGCATCCACGACGATATAGGGGGTGCAGTCGTTGTCCAGAATCCACTCGTTGAATGCCCGGACCAGGTAAGGCCGACTGGACATCATTTGAATCGTGCTCTCAGTCACTCGTCTCTCCCGGCTCTCAGGACTCTTCGCCAGCGCATCAGCTGCGGATGTCTTCTTCCAGATCAGACAGACTGGCCTTGAAACTCTCCCGGCTGAAGATCTTGTCCATGTACTTCTGGATCGGCTTGGCCTGCTTATCAGACAGGTCAATGCCCAGCGCGGGCAACCGCCAAAGTATCGGCGCAATGCAGCAATCCACAATGGTGAATTCTTCGGACAGGAAGAAAGGCATCTCGCCGAACAGCGGCGCGGTGGCCAACAGGCTTTCACGCAGCTCCTTCCGCGCGGCGTCGGCAGCCTTGCCGGTGGGCTGCGCCAGAATCTGATCCACCAGACTACACCAGTCCTTCTGAATCCGGTGAATCATCAGGCGGCTGTTGGCACGAGCTACCGGATATACGGGCAGCAACGGCGGATGGGGGAAGCGCTCGTCGAGATACTCCATCATGATGTTGGGCTCGTAAAGAACCAGATCACGGTCGACCAGGGTCGGCAGCGCATTATAGGGATTCAGGTCCGCCAACTCCTCGGGCGGATTATCCGGGTCGACATCCACGATATCCACTGTCACCCCCTTCTCAGCCAGCACGATACGCACCCGATGGCTGTAGTGGCTGGAGGGGTCAGAGAAAAACGTCATTGATGACCGCTTGGTCACAACGCCCATAGAGCTACCTCACCTTTAAACAAACCTTGTGGTTCCGCAAACGCAAAAATCCAGCGAACCAGAACGGGCTCGCTGGAAATTAGCGCAGGAATTATACCTGAAATCTTAGTGTACGTCCTTCCAGTACTCGCGATTCAGCAAGTAGGCGAACACGAAGAAGATCGCGATGAAGATCAGCACGTAGATACCCAGACGCTCCCGCTCAACCTTGACCGGATCTCCCATGTAGGACAGGAAGTTGGTCAGGTCATAGGCGGCCCGGTCATACTCGGCCGGGGTCATGCTGCCTTCGATGGCCCACTGGGTGCATACCTCACCACCGCGCACGTTCCCACTGAGGGGATCGACACTGGCCGACTCACCAATGGTGGGCTTAACCGCACACAGTCCCTGCAGGTCCACCAGCACGTGGGGCATACCAACGTTCTCGAAGACAGCATTGTTGACGCCCAGGGGACGGCTGTCGTCTGCATAGAACGCACGCAGGTAGGAGTAGATCCAGCTCTCACCGCGAAGACGGGACTCCAGGGTCAGATCAGGGGGCGCATTACCGAACCAACCGGACGCCAGGTCCTTGTCCATGGAGATCTTCATCAGTTCACCAATCTTGGCACCGGTGAAGATGAGGTTCTCCTCATACAACTCCACAGGCACACCGATGTCCTCCGCGACCCGCTTGTAGCGGGCATATTCCAGGGAGTGACACCCCATGCAGTAGTTGGTGAACAGGGCCGCACCACGCTGCAGCGACGCCTCGTTGGTGTGGTCCGGCTCCATGTGATCCAGGGGGACGGAGCCACCGGCTGCCAGCCCGAGAGCCGGCAGGACTGTCATGAAAAGACCAATAAGCAGTTTTCTCATTATCCTGACACCCTCTCTGGTACTGGCTTGGTTTTTTCCATCCGCGTGTAGAACGGCATGAGAATGAAGAACAGGAAGTACAGGGTTGTCAGCAACTGAGCAACGGCGGTACGGCCCGGGGTCGCAGGCACAATACCGAGATAACCGAGCACCACAAAGCTGACCACGAAAATCGCCAGGGCAATTTTGCTCAGCCAGCCCTTGTACCGGATGGACCGAACCGGACTGCGATCCAGCCAGGGCAATACGAACAGGATCGCGATGGCCGCACCCATGACGACAACGCCCCAGAACTTCGCCGACAGGCCGAACAGGTCGACGGTGACCGCCCGCAACATCGCGTAGAACGGTGTGAAGTACCACACCGGCGCAATGTGTTCCGGCGTCTTCAGGCTGTTGGCCGGCTCAAAGTTGGGCTTCTCGAGGAACAGACCGCCCATTTCCGGGAAGTAGAACACGACGATACAGAAGATGAACAGGAACACCCCCACACCCAGCAGGTCGTGAATGGTGTAGTACGGATGGAACGGAATACCGTCTTTCGGAATGCCATTCTCGTCCTTGACCTTCTTGATATCGATACCTTCGGGGTTGTTGGAACCCACTTCGTGCAGCGCCAGAATGTGCAGCACCACCAGCCCCAGCAGCACAATCGGCAGAGCCACCACGTGAAGGGCAAAGAAGCGGTTCAGGGTGATGCCGGAAATCAGGTAATCCCCCCGAATCCACAGGGACAGCTCATCACCGATCACCGGAATGGCACCAAACAGGTTCACAATCACCTGGGCACCCCAGTAGGACATCTGACCCCAAGGCAGCAGGTAGCCCATGAAGGCTTCCGCCATCAGCACCAGGTAGATCAGCATGCCGAAGATCCAGATCAGCTCTCGCGGCTTCTGGTAAGAGCCATACATAATGCCGCGGAACATGTGCAGGTAAACGACGACGAAGAACGCCGAGGCACCGGTGGAATGCAGGTAACGCAGCAGCCAGCCCCACTCCACATCACGCATGATGTACTCCACGGAGGCAAACGCACCTTCCGCCGAGGGGTTGTAGCTCATGGTCAGCCAGATACCGGTCAGCAGCTGGTTGACCAGCACCAGCATGGCCAGCGACCCGAAGAAATACCAAACGTTGAAATTCTTTGGCGCGTAGTACTTGCTCATGTGCTTCTCGTAGGCTTCTACGATGGGCAAACGAGCGTCAATCCACTGAATGAGTTTTTGCATCACGCGGTCTCCGGATCAAGACCGACGGTAACCGTCGAGTCGTCATCGTAACGATAGGGCGGAACTTCAAGGTTCAGCGGAGCCGGCTGATTCTTGAACACTCGACCAGACAGATCGTACCTGGAACCGTGACAGGGGCAGAACATGCCACCCAGCCACTCCGCCCCCAGGTCTTCCGGCGCCACTTCCGGACGGTACGACGGAACACAGCCCAGGTGCGTACAGATACCCACCAGCACCACCAGCTCCGGCTTGAGGGAACGGGTATCGCCGCCAATGTATTCCGGCTGCTGGGAGGCCTCCGCGGACTCCGGATCCTTTACCCGCTCGTTCATTTTCTTGAGGTTATCAATCATCTCCTGGGTACGACGGATCAGCCATACCGGCTTGCCCCGCCATTCCACGGTAATTTGCTGCCCAGGCTCCAACTTGCTGACATTGACGGTGACCGGTGCACCGGCCGCCTCCGCCTTGGCGCTGGGGTTCCAGGATGCCACAAAAGGCACAGCCGCACCGACGGCGCCGACACCACCCACCACCGACGTTGCACCGATCAGAAATCGGCGCCGGCCTTGGCTCACGTCGCCATTACTCATTATGGTTTTCTCCCATCAGGCGAGGCGCGCCACGTCTTCCGACAGACACGCTTCGAAAAGGACTTCAAGACCCAAAATTATAAGCGCACAAATGGTAATGAAATTGCCCCAGCCTTACAAGTCGGAAAGGCTGCGCAGCCAAGGGATGACGCGCCCGGACAGCGACCCACAAACGCAAAAACCCCGGCACCGGGCCGGGGTTTTTGACAGATCTGCAATCCAGCGAAATTAACGCTTGGAGTATTGCGGACGCTTACGCGCCTTGCGCAGACCCACTTTCTTACGCTCCACCTCACGAGCATCACGGGTTACATAACCCGCCTTGCGCAGGGCCGGACGCAGGGTCTCGTCATAGTCCATCAGGGCACGGGTCAGCCCGTGACGAATGGCACCCGCCTGACCGCTGATACCACCACCCTTTACGGTAATGGCGATATCGAAACGATCCGTGGACTCGGCCACCACCAGCGGCTGACGCACGATCATCCGCAGGGTTTCACGACCGAAGAATTCTTCAATGGAGCGACCATTGATGGAGATGTTACCGCTTCCCGGCTTGATGAAAACCCGAGCCGTGGATGTCTTGCGGCGACCAGTACCGTAATTTTGTGCTACAGACATATCCGCCTTCCGTTAAATGTCGAGTTCTTTGGGCTGCTGGGCTGCGTGAGGATGC
>NZ_JAWVYN010000041.1:0-10868 GCF_033722735.1 Marinobacter sp. | reverse complement strand
TTGGCATAGTTCCGCTTGGTTGTTTCCGCTACCACAGACCCGGGACTGCAGGGGCATGGATTCCAGCGGCGCCCCGCCCTGGCGGGCATTGTCGAAGGCCTCGCGCTGGGCCGGGCCCAGCTGGTCCGACACCCAGTCCATCAGCGGATGATCCGGCCGGGTGTGGCCGCTGCCGGGGAGGCCGTGCTCGATGATGTTCTGGGCGAAGTCCTGTACCAGGGGCTCCAGGGTAAGCCAACTCGCTTCCCAGTAGCCTCGCTTGGCCGCCAACAGGGCCGTGGCCTGCATGTGGGTTTTAACGTGCACATTATTGTCCCGGGACAGGAACTCATCCAGCCCGATGCCGTGCCGGTCCTGGAAGTACACCTGGTTGATCTCGTCCCACACCCACGATTTCACCACCTGGGGACTGGTGATCTGCCAGCCCCAGAGGTTATCGAGGAAATCGCTGCCCATGGTGCGGGCGCCGGCGTAATCGTGGTCCATCAATGGCTGAATCCATTGGGGATTGAGATTACGGGACTGGAGTTCCACCAGCAACGCCCGCTGCAGGCTTTCCACTTTCGGTGCCTTCGGATTGGCGTACTGCAGCACCCGGTTGCTCGGGGCCTCGCCCTTGATGTGCTCAACCGCATTGGACAGGCCACCCTGGAAGTCAAAGCCATCGTCGTTATCGAGCAGTCCGTACAGGTGACTGGCCCGGCCCAGGTAGGTCCGGTCGACCCGGGACAGGATGCGGTCGAAGGCCTGGTGCTCGGCCTCCCCGCCACGAGCCATCCCGTAGGCATGTCCCATGCGGCGGCGATAGGCCGCGCCCAGCTCATCCCGGCCCTCCCAGGCGCCGGAGCGGGTGGCCAGCCGGTTAACCCCGGCACCGTAGGCGCCGGGCGCGGTACCGAACACCCTCAACGTTGCCTGCCGGCCCGCATCACCCGGTGATGCGCCCGCCGCCAGCAGGGCCTCGGTGTCCGCCACCCAGCGGGCCGCCACCTGGTTCAGTGACAGGGGGTCGTCGTCGGTGTGATCCATGCCCTCCGGCAGGTCGGAAAGCGCCTTTTCCAGCGCCGGGATCAGGCCCGGACGCTCGGCACGGATGGTCTCGGCGGATCCCGCCAGGGCCATCAGCACCGCCTGATCCAACCAGACCAGTTGATTCTCGTACAGATCCCGGAACAGTCCGGAGGTGGTGAACAGCACATCCCGCCGCAGCTGGCGGACAGTGCCGTCACCCACCGGCAACCGCTCCAGCCCCTTGACGATGCCACGGGAGTTCCACACCGGCTTGACGCCGAGCAGGTTGAGACCGAAGGCCACCATCACCCCCTCGTCCCGCACCGTATCCGAGGCCCACAGGACCAGGGCATCGCTGCCATCGTCCGGCTGGGCATCCAGGGACCGGGCTTCGGCAGCCAGTTCTTCGGCCAGCGACCAGGCTACCCGGGTGGGAATCAGGTCGCCGGACAGGGCGTGGAAGTTGCGGCCGGTGGGCAGGACGGCCGGCGTGCGCAGTGGGTCATTGCCCTGCCCCGGGCGGACGAAGCGTCCCTCCAGGGCTGCCAGAAAGCTGGCCTTCTCCGAGGCCGGTGACGCGGCCAATCGCTGTTGCCACAACAGCTTGGGCGCCTCGGCCTCGGTGGTCATGGACTCCAGCATGGTGTCCAGGGCTTCCTGGCTCCAGTCCTGGCCGAACACGTGCAGCCCCAGCGGCATGAACTGCTCCTGCACGTCGGTGACGTAGTGGCCGGCTTCGTGCACCAGCAGTTCTTCCGAGATTTCGTCCAGGGAGACCTCATCCCGGGCCAGGCCGGACTCGCTGGCGATTTCCGCCTCGATGGTCTCGGTCAGGTTGAGCTGGCGGATCTTCTGGCGCAGCAGCGCCACCGCCCGCTCCCGGGTGGGGCTGTCCGGTTCCACCGCCGCTTCCCAGGTTTCCACCAGCTGCCGGATTTCCAGCAGCTCGTCATAGAGCTCGGTCACTGCCAGGGGCGGTGTCAGATGACTGATCATGACCGCCAGCGCCCGGCGCTTGGCCTGGATGCCCTCACCCACGCCATCCACAATGTAGGGGTAGATCAGCGGGAGGTTGCCACCCAACAGTTCCGGGTAGTCGTCCGAGGTCAGACCGGCCCGCCGCCGGGGCAGGAATTCCCGGGTGGAATGACGGCCGGTGTAGACCAGGGCATCCGCCTGGAACTGCTCCCGCAGCCAGTAGTAGAAACCCACGTACTGATGAGTGGGCGGAAAGGTGGTGTTGGCGTGCAGCAGTTCCTCGTCCACTTCCCACCCCCGTGGCGGCTGGGGCCCGACGAAGATGTTGCCAAACCTCAGGCCCGGAAAGATCATCTCACCGTCCACCACCATGGATTTGCCGGGGGCCACGCCCCAGCCGGACAGGCCGGGAAAGCCGGTGGCCAGCAGAGCGTTCCGCGCGGCATCCACCTCACTTCGGCCGCCACCTTCGTTCAACCGGCGCTGCCAGCGGGTCTCGTAGTCATTCAGCAACGCCACTGCCTGCTGCCGCGCCGGATGCTGGTGATGCTCCAGCAGGTGGTGCAGATCCCGGGCGCCGCGGTCCAGCAGGCGCAGGGCGATGTCGTGTTCACCAGCGGCAAAGGCCTCTTCCAGGCGCTGGTGCAGGTAGCCGAGGGGACCGTGTTCCATTTCCGCCCGCACCACCGCCGGCAGGCCCTGGTAGTAGGCCCGGTATTCCGGTGCCGTCAGGGAAGCCACCTGGGGCGCCATCTGGCGCAGGGAGCGGGGATCGTCCGGCAGGCTCACACCGCGCTGCTGGATCAGCTCCAGCAACGCCTCCGGCGACGCCGGCAAGGGTCCGGTGTGGTAACCCTCGGCCTTGAGCCAGCGCAGCATTTCCAACAGCGACGCGGGGACGTCCAGGGCATCGGCGCCCACGTTCTGCCGACCCGGCGGATGGTTGTAATAGATCAGCGCCACCCGTTTGTCGGCGTTGTCCTTCATCTGCAGGCGGTACCAGTTCTGCAGCCGGTCAGCCAGGGCTTCCACCCGGTCCAGTACCGGCGTGGTCAGGCTAAGGCGAACACCGGTGCGCTCGTCGGTCACCGGCGGCTTGGCCACCGCCAGGGCCATCGGCTGGCTGACGCCCTGCAACTCCGGCATCGCCAGTTGGTAGTGCACGGAGTCTGACGGTACCCCGTCCACCGACAGACGCCATTGGCTCTCGGTTCGGTCGGCCAGTCGCAGGCCCTTGATCACCGGTACGTTCAATTCCGCCAGCGCGGCGTTGACGCCCGCTCGACCGTCGCCCCCGCCGACCACAAAATCCTGCAGGCTGACCAGCCCCGCCAGGGTGGCCGGACCAACGCTGTCAGGCAGTTGCTGTAACGCCTGCAGGCTGGCGCCGCCCCAACGGGCCAGGATGGCGAAGCACTGAATGCCACGGCGCTCCAGCTGGAAGCAGGTCTGATCCAGCAGGCTCCGGTCACCGGGTCGATCGCCACTGTCGAGGTCCAGCAACGCCACCACCGGTCCCGCAGCCAGGCCGAGGGAGCTGGCCTGATGGCTGCTCTGCCCATGACGATAGTAGCGTATGGCCGCCCGTGGGCTGGGAGGCGGCACCGCCAGGTCATGGCCAGCCTGCGTCAACAGCCACTGGAGCAGGTGGTCCAGATGCTCAGGTGTACGGCCCTGGTAGTAGGCCCGGCCCACCAGCCACCGAGCCTGCCGCGGATAACGCCGCTGCTGTTGCCGAAGGTGGCTGACGGCATCGATTCCGGGTGCCGGAGCGGCGACCACCTCGCCCAGGGTACTGGCGTCCATGCCGGCAAAGAGGGCCTGGCCCTGCAGTCGCGACAAACGCACCAGGCGGCGATCGCTGTTGATCGCCAGCACCGGCAGGTCCCGCTCGGCCAGCTGTCGTTCCAGCTGGGACTTGAGGCGTTCCACCTGTTCGCCAAACACCGCCGCCAGCAACAGCGCGTCGGCGGACGCCAGCAACGATGCCAGTTCCGGATCAGCCAGCCCGGCCAGTTGCTCCGGCGTGCGCAGGGTCACCCGATGGCCCGGGTGCAGGTCCAGGAATTGGTGGGCACCGGCCGCCAGCTCCGCGGCGGAGCGATCAGACACCACCCCCACGATCGTAGCGGCGTGGCCCCACGAGCACAGCATCACCAGGGCAATGGCGGTGAACAGACGGGGCATCATGCGCATCATGATCACCGCTTAGCGAAAGTCGTAGCGCACGGACAGCATGGCGGTGCGACCGGCGGCAATGTATTTGCTTCCGTCAAACCGCTCTGCCGTGCTGTATTCACGGTCGAGCACATTGGCTACGGTCAACCGGGTGGTCCAGTCCTGGGCAAAGGTCCAGCTGGTACGCAGGTCGAGGGTGGCGAAGCCCGGCAGGCGTTTGTCGTTGGCAGCGTCGTCGTAGCGATAACCATAGGCAGCCACGCTGCCACCCACCGACCAGTTGGCCAGGTCGCGGTCCACATCCAGGCGGGCAGATTTGCTGCTACGACGGCGCAGGCGGTTGTCGGTTTCCTCATCCCGGGGATCGGTGACCGCCAGCGAGGCGTTGATCCGCCAGTCGTTCAGGTCCAGGCCCGCGTTCAGCTCGGCGCCGCGGATCTGGGCATCGCTGACGTTTTGCGGCGACAGGGTCAGGGTGGGGATATCGAATTGCAGCTCGATCAGGTTCTCGATGTCCATCTGGTAGATGGCCAGATCCCAGTACCAGTTCTGGTAGCTGCCGCTGGCGCCCAGTTCGTAGGCGTCGGACTTTTCCGGTTCCAGGTCCGGGTTGCCGGTGAAGGAGGTTCCGCTGTCGAAGGTCTGGAAGGGATAGAACAGGTCGTTGAATGTGGGCGCCCGGAAGGATGATCCGTAGCTGGCCCGAATCCGGTGGTAGGAGTCCAGGGAATGCCCCAGGGCAATACCGCCGGTTTCGTTCTTGCCGTACGCCTCGTTGTCGTCCCCGCGCAGACTCAGCTGCACATCGGAGGGGCCAAAATGCAGGCGCAGCTGGGTGAACAGGGCACTGTTGGAGCGGCTGTCCTCATCAAACTCGACGGTGCTCGTCACCGCCTCGTCCTGAAGCTCAGCACCAATCACCCATTCGTGAACATCCCAGGTCAGGGTATTGTCCCAGCGGGCCGTGCGGCTCACGGTGTTGAACACCGAATCGCTGAAGCTGCCAAAGGTCTCCTGCTCGTCCCGTGCCTCGGAGAGCTGCACCGAAGAACGCCAGTAGTCGCTTACCGGCGCATCCAGGCGGAAACCGAAGGTGCGGATCAGGAAGTCGGTATTGCCGCTGTCGAACTCCGTGTTGCCACGGGATTCCAGCAACACCAGGGCCGCCTCGCCGCCGTTGTCAAACTCGTGCACCAGGCGGGCAACACCGGCGGAATTGCGATACCCCCGGTCGTCCCCGTCTTCCACCACCGGGGCGCCATCAGACTCCTTGTACAGGCCATTGAGGCTGATGCGGGTGTGCTCGCTGCTGGCCGCGGCGCCGACATTGACTCGCTGGGTATCGAAATTACCGGCGGCCGCCTCGATCCAACCGTGGTGACCAGGCGCAGGGTCGACGGTGAAGGCCTGGATCACCCCACCCACCGCATCAGCGCCATAGAGTGAGCTGCGGGGACCGCGCACGATTTCCACCCGCTCCACCAGTTCCACCGGCACAAACTGCCAGGGCGCGCCCCCACTGGTAGCAGACCGTAACCGTACCCCGTCGATCAGGAACACGGTGGAATCGCTGCCGGTACCCCGGGTGAAAACGCTGGTGTGCTTGCCAAAAGAACCATTGGTAACCACATCAATACCCGGCTGTCCCCGGAGCAGGTCCTTGAACTCGGCGGGATTCTGGGCCTGGATTTCCTCATCCTTGATCACCGTCACCGACGACAGGCTCTCGCCGATGGTGAGTGGGCCGGCGGTACCGGTCACAACAATCGTATCCAATTCGGAGATGGGAGCATCCTGCTCAGCCGCGATGGTCGGCGCAGACAACAGGACAGTGGCGGAACAACCGGTCAGGACAAGGCCCGGCAACTTCTTGATAACAGGCATAGACAACGACTCGCTAGCTTCCCGTGCGCACCCGCACGGTCATTCTTGGGGTGTTGCGGAGGTGGAGAGGGTGGGCGGAGGAAGCTTGGGCGTTGAATGATGCTGGCCGGATTCACCCACCGTCGCTGCCCACCGCAACGTCTGGTGTTCTGGGCCGCTTACACTGCAAGGCAAGAGCCCGTGCTCCAGGCCGGTCTCCGGGCTTATGAGCGAAACCTTGGGGGTTTCCGGACGGTCACCTTCCCATGCATGGGAACCTGGAGGGTTCCCAGTGGCACAGTGGCGCATCAGACCATCGTTGACTCAATCACCGTTGCGGGGGCAGCGCCGGATTATCACCGGCTTCCCGTTTCACTCCCGGGCGGCGTTACCCGGGAGCACCTGAAGTCGCGCGAAGGCTATCAATTGGTGATTAATCGGTCAATGACCTTGGCGAGGGTGTCCGACAAACGGCGCCAGTCGGACTCGTTGCCCGGCAGGCCAAACCGCAGGGCGGGCGGGCGGTCGAACCGACGCACCAGGATGCCTTCCTGGGCCAGGGCCTCGGCCAGCTGGCCGGCCTGCTGATGCCGAACGTACTGGAACAGCAAGGTACCGCCCGTGGGCCTCAGGCCGAACCTGGCCAGCAGGGTATGCAGGCGTTCACTCTCAGCCTGGAGCCGCTCAGCCATCCGGGCTCGCCAGCCCTGGTCGGCAATGGCCCGGGCCATCACGTAGCGGGCCGGCCCGCTGAGGGCCCAGGGACCGAGAACCCGGCGCAGCGTGGTCCCGATGGCCGGATCGACCAGCGCCGCCCCCGCCCGGAGCCCCGCCAGGCCGTAGAACTTGCCCAGGGATTTCAGGATCACCAAGCCGGGCCGGCCGGCCCAGGGGGCAAGACTGACATTGGCCAGCCCCTCAGCAAAGGCCTCATCCACCACCAGCCAGCCGCCCCGGGCCGCCAGTCGCTGGTACCAGGCCAGCAGCCGATCCCGATCCACCCACTGGCCGGTGGGATTGTTGGGCTGGATCCACACCAGCACGTCAAGCTCGTCCAGCCAGGTCTCTCGCTGATCCATGTCCTCCCGTGACAAGGGGCGAACCTGGTGGCCCGCCTCAGCCCAGGCATGGCGATGTTCCTGATACCCAGGATGGGGCACCCCCACCCGACCGGGCGTCCTGAGTCCCGGCAGGGCCTGGATGACCGCCTGGGAGCCCGGTAGCGGAATACACTCGGCCGCATCGGGGACGCCGGTCCAGATCCGAACCGCCTCGTCCAGACCATCGTCGGCTTCCGGCAAACGTTGCCAGATCTCCGGCGGGATGGCAGGCACGGGCCAGCCGTTCGGATTGATCCCGGTGGAGAGGTCCAGCCACCGCTCGCGGGGAATGCCCCAGCGACGTGCCGCCTGGATCAGGTTGCCGCCATGGGCGGGAAGTTGGGGCTTTACCACGGCAGCACTCCCCCGGTCACGGCAAGAACCAGCAGGACCAGTAACCAGAGCCAGACCCCACGCCGGACCAGGCCGATGGCCTGCTGAATGGTGACAGCATCCGGCGCGGGCCCCTCCCCCAGTTGCGGCCGTTGCTTGAGGCCGGCGGCGTAAGGAGCCGGCCCGCCCAGGGAGACCCCCAGAGCACCAGCGCCGGCGGCCATCACCGGGCCGGCGTTGGGACTGTCCCAGGCCGGCGCCTGGCTGCGCCAGCACCGCCAGGCCAATTGGCGGTGCCCCAGCAGGGCGTAGGTCAGTGCCGTCAATCGGGCGGGGCCCCAGTTCATGGCATCGTCCAACCGGGCCGCCACCCGGCCAAACCGCAGGTAGCGTTCATTGCGGTAGCCCCACATGGCATCCAGGGTGTTGATCAGCCGATGGGCTACCACGCCGGCAGGTCCCGCCAGCAGGAACCAGAACAGACTGGCGAACACCGCATCGGCGCCGTTCTCCAACATTGACTCGGTGGCGGCGGCCGCCACCCCAGCCTCATCCAACGCCGAGGCCTGGCGACTGACGATCCAGCCCACCCGCTCACGGGCTTCGGCCAGGTTTCCCGCCGCCAGCGGCCGGGCCACCGCCATGCCATGCTCTGCCAGCCCCCGCAGGGAGATGGCGAGCCACAGCACCAGGGCGCTGAACAGCCAGTCCAGGGGTTGCGGCAGTAGCCAGGCGATGACCAGCACGACCGACACCAGCGGGCCCACCAGTAACGTCACCGCCAAGGCCCCGCGCCAGACCGAGGTGCCCTGAGGCCGGTTCAGCCGGTGTTCAAGCCGCTCCACCACCGCACCAAAGCCCACCAGGGGATGCCAGCGGCTCGGCTCCCCCCACCAGCGATCCAGCATCACCGCGGCCAGACACACCCCGACCGACGAAACAAACCACTCCACCACGCATCCATCCTCAATCATTCGGCGCCCAGTCTACTCGACCTGGCGGCAACCTTGACACCGTTTTGAGCACATACGACCATCGACCGCTGTTGCATTCATTCAGGACCGTCAACGATGACCCTGCCCCAGAGCTGGACCACCCCACCGCCACTCCCCAATGCCCAGACCCGCGACCGCGCCCGGCAACGCCAGGGCGTTTTGACCAAGCCCCCGGGCTCCCTCGGCCGCCTGGAAGAGCTGGCCATCACCCTGGCGGCCCAGCAGGGCACCGACCGTCCCCGGGCCGACCAGGTCCACATCGCGGTGTTTGCCGGCGACCATGGCGTCTGTGCCGAGGGCATCTCGGCCTTTCCCCAGGCAGTGACCGGCCAGATGATCGCGAACTTTGCCAGTGGCGGTGCGGCAATCAGCGTGATGGCCCGTCACCTGGACGCCACCCTGGAGGTGGTCAACCTGGGGACCGTGACCCCGATACCGCCGCTCGACGGCGTCAACAATCTCCAGATCGCGCCCGGTACCGCCAACCTCGCCAGGGAAGACGCCATGACCGGGGAACAGGTCGCCCGGGCACTGACGGCGGGCGACGACGCCGCCGAACGTGCGGCAGCCGGCGGTGCCCAGGTCTTTGTCGGCGGCGACATGGGCATCGGCAACACCACCAGCGCCGCCGCCATGGCCTGCGCCCTGCTGGGGGCTGCGCCCTCCGAGTTGGCCGGCCCCGGGACTGGCCTGGATGCCGGCGGCGTGAGCCACAAAGTCGCCATCATTGAACGCGCCCTGGCCCGCCACGGCAGCCACCGGGACCCGCTGTCCGTGCTGTCCTCGCTGGGCGGCCTGGAAATCGCCGCCCTCAGCGGGGCCATCCTGGGCTGTGCGGCCCGGCGCATCCCGGTGCTGGTGGACGGTTTTATCGTGTCCGTCGCCGCCCTGGTGGCGGTCCGCCAACAGCCCGCCACCCGGGCCTGGCTGCATTTCTCCCACCGTTCCGGCGAGCCCGGCCATGGCCAGGTGCTGACCGCCCTGGAGGCGGAACCCCTGCTGGATTTGGGCATGCGCCTGGGGGAAGGCAGTGGTGCCGCGGTGGCCCTGCCGTTATTGCGCTCGGCCTGCGCCCTCCACAATGGCATGGCGAGCTTTGCCGATGCCGGCGTCAGTAATAAAGAGGATCACCATGGCTAATCGATCCACCACCGTCATCGACCTGATCCGTCACGGCGAACCCCGGGGTGGCCCCAAATTCCGCGGCAGCCAGGACGATCCACTGAGCGAGCTCGGCTGGCAGCAAATGCGATCGGCAATTGCCGACGACGACCACTGGGATGCCATCGTCACTTCCCCACTGTTACGCTGCATCGAGTTTGCCAGCGAGCTGGCGGAGCAGCGCAACCTGCCCCTGCATGTCGAGGACCGGTTGCGGGAGGTCAACTTCGGTGAATGGGAAGGCAAGACCACCGCGGAGGTGATCGAAGCGGAGGGGAGCCGGCTGTCCCGGTTCTGGGAAGACCCGGTGGCGAACACGCCGCCCGGGGGCGAGACCATTGTGGATTTCCATCAGCGGGTTCAGGCCGGCTGGCAACACTGGACCGAACAGCTGACCGGCCAGCGTGTGCTGGTGGTCTGCCACGGTGGTGTGATCCGGATGATCCTGGCCGAGGTGATGGGGGTGCCGCTGCAGAAGTCCTTTGCCGGCGTGGCGGTGCCGTATGCCTGTCGGAGCCGGATCCAGGTAGACTGCTCTGACTTTGGAACACTGAGTTGTTTGTATAAACACGGTTAACACAAGGACCTATACAGTGAGCTACGACCAAGACAACATCTTCGCCAAGATCCTCCGGGGCGAGCTGCCCTGCATCAAGCTGTACGAGGACGAACACACCCTGTCGTTCATGGACATCATGCCGCAGGCCGACGGCCACGCGTTGATCATCTCCAAGGAGCCGGCCGAGACCCTGCATGACCTGTCACCGGAAGGGGCGGCAGCGTGCATCCACACCACCCAGAAAATCGCCAAGGCCGTCGAGGCTGCACTGGATGTGCCGGGAAGCCTGGTGATGCAGCTCAACGGCAAGGGCGCGGGCCAGACCGTTCCTCACGTCCACTTTCACGTGGTTCCAACGTCCATTGCCCAACTGCGGGCCACACCACACGCGACCACGCCTGAGAAGCCGGAGCGGCTGGAGGAGTTTGCGCGGAAGATTAGGGAGTATCTGTAGGCTTAGCTTTTAACGAACTTTCGCTAGCCTGATCATTGGCTGAAAGGTGGGCTGGGGCAAGGCCTACGCCCCTTGTCCCAGTTGTCTTTCTCCTTGTCCTGGAGCGCCTCCACATCCTGGATCGTACCGAGATAAGGAATAATCCCCGCATAGGCGCCGATGGGTTGTAACTCCTCACCGATGCGGGTGCGTTTCTTCGGCGATTCCGGCAGGGGGCCGATGGCCGTTGCCCGGAA
>NZ_JAWVYN010000040.1:0-10987 GCF_033722735.1 Marinobacter sp. | reverse complement strand
GCTTCCTGCACGCCTTCAAACTGGCTGATGGAGCGGCAGAACTGTTCCCGGGTATAGGCGTAGGAGCCGGTCGCCAGGCTGGCCACCTTGCCGGCACCGGTGCCCAGAGCCGGCAGGGAGATGGAGCGGCCGATGGACAGGCATTCCAGCAGCATGGTCCAGCCCTTACCCAGCATGTCCTGGCCGCCGATGACCTGGTCCATGGGAATGAACACGTCCGTCCCCCAGGTCGGGCCATTCATGAACACGGTGTTCATGGGCAGGTGGCGGGCGCCGGCATTGACCCCCTCGACATCCTTGGGCACCAGCACACAGGTGACGCCGATCTCGTCGCTGCCGCCGAGCAGTTTGTCCGGGTCGTAGACCTTGATGGCCAGTCCGATCAGCGTGGCCACCGGCGCCAGGGTGATGTAGCGCTTGTTCCAGGTGACCTTCAGGCCCAGCACTTCCTCGCCCTTCCACTGGCCCTTGCAGACGATGCCCTTGTCGGGGATGGCGCCGGCGTCGGAACCGGCGACCGGCGAGGTGAGGGCGAAGCAGGGCACCTCCTTGCCGCTGGCCAGGCGGGGCAGGTAGTGCTCCTTCTGGGCGTCGGTGCCATAGGCCATCAGCAGCTCACCGGGGCCGAGGGAATTGGGCACCATCACGGTCACCGCCGCGGACACGCTGCGGGTGGAGATCTTCATCACGATCTCGGAATGGGCGGTGTGGGAGAAGCCCTTGCCGCCGTTTTCCTTGGGGATGATCAGGCCGAAGAAACCGTTGTCGCGGATGAACTTCCACACCGGCGCCGGCAGGTCGTACTCCTCGTGGGTGATGGCCCAGTCGTTGAGCATCTCGCACAGCTCCTCCACCGGGCCATCCAGGAACGCCTGCTCCTCGCCGGTGAGGTGGCCGGGCTGGGCATCGAGCAGTTTGGTCCAGTCCGGTCGGCCGGAGAACAGCTCCCCGTCCCAGTCCACGGTGCCGGACTTCAGGGCCTCGGCCTCGGTGTCGGACAGTTTGGGCAGCTTGCTGCGCACCCAGCCAAGCAGGGGGCGGCTGAACCGGTCCCGGCGCAGGTCGCCGGGGAACAGCAGCACCAGGCTGAAGGCCAGCAAGCCTAACCCAACCACCACGCTGAGCAGGTGCCAGTGGTCGTAAAACAGCCCGACGCCAGTGGCAACGACGAGGACCGCAGCTGCGGTGGTGCCGCCAATCCCGAGGTAAATCAGCACCAGCGCGGCCAAGAGCCAAAGCAGTACACTCATAAGGAGACCTCCTGTTTCCGGGTGGGGGGTGTTCTGGCGCCTCCCAGGCGCACCCTGGGCCCGGGAGGCCGGGGCTTACCGACTGTCGATGTTGCCGTTCTCGTCGGAAATCACGATCTCAACCCGCCGGTTCTGCTGACGGCCGCTGGCGGTGTTGTTGCTGGCCACCGGGTAGGACTCGCCATAGCCACGGGTGTCGATGCGGCTGCCGGCCACCCCCTGGGCGGCCAGGGCATCCCGCACCGAGTTGGCCCGTTGCAGCGACAGCGACTGGTTGTAGGCGTCGTCGCCGGTGCTGTCAGTGTAGCCCTCGACCAGCACCCGTCGTTGGGGGTATTCCAGCATGAACTGGGCCAGCCTCCCGATGGTTCGTTCGGCGGCGGGTTTCAGGTCCGCCTTGCCGACGTCGAACAGCACATCCCCCAGGGTGAGGACCATGCCCCGCTCGGTCTGCTGGGCCTGCATGGCTTCCATCTGGCGGCGCAGGGCCTCGGCCTCGGCGGTCCGCTGTTGCAGCTCCAGCTGCTTGCGGCGTTCCTCGGCGGAGTTAACCTGGGCTTCCAGCTCGGAGCGCAGGCCCTGCTCACGGGCGATTTCAGCGTGCCGCTTGGCCAGGTAGGCGGCATGCTCCACCGCCAGTAACTCGGCGTCGTCGGCCATCAGGGCCTTGGCTTCCTCCAGCCTCTTGCTGGCGCTGCGCAGTTGGGTGGCGCCGCTGCGGGCCACGCTGGGATCGTGCTTGATCTCGTCATAGACCATCTGGGCTTCGGTCAGCAGGGCATTTTGCTTGGGATCGCTGGCGCACCCGGTCAGTACCACGGCCAGTCCCAGCGTCAAGCCGGTGACGAAAGGATAATTCTTCATGGCGCTCTCTCCTGGTCCGCTCCTCACTGGGCACTGCTGTCGATCTGCATGCGCAGTGATTCGATGTTCTTGTTGATTTCATCCACCGCCTGGCGGGCCTTGGCGGTGTCCGATCGGGCCCCGGCGAGCTGGGCATCCACCGTGGCCTGTTCCAGTAGCAGACGGGCCCGGTCGAACTCCTCCTCGTCAATCAGCTCTCGGGCGTCGGCCACCTTGTTCTGGGCCTGGTTGAGCAGCACCGGTTCGTACTGGCGTGCCTGGGTGGCTTCGGCCTGCTCGATGGCAGAGGCGGCGGTGAGCAGTTGCGAATCTGGTCGTGGGCCCTGACTGGAACAGGCGGTTAGAAGGGCGGCGGCTACCACGCCACCTGCAGTGTGCCAAACACAGCGAAAGGCGATCATGTGCTGACTCCTTGTGTGGGTAACGAAACCGTGACCACCACTCGCCAGCTGCGCGGACTCGTTCCCCGGTCGGCGGGGGTGGCAGCGGCGGACTGAACAGGAAGGCGGCTAACTGTTCACTATAGCAGGAGTTTACGAGAACGCCGGGGAGGCGGATCAATTCGGGTTCAAGGCTGTAGCAACGGGGAGGCAAACACCAGTCCCAGGGTAACCGGCAGGACAGCCAGGCTGCCCAGGTTGCCAATCAGCACCAGCGACGCCACCCGGTGGGGTTCCTGGCGGTACTGCTCGGCCACCATGTAGTTGAGCACCGCCGGCGGCAGGGCGGCGAACACCCACAGCGCCGCCAGCTGCAACCCCGGCAGGTCCAGCGCCACCACAAACGGCCAGGCGAGCAGCAGGCCGCTGGCGGGACAGGCGATGGCGCCCAGCAGGCCCAGTTTCCAGTCGGAAAAGTCCACGTCCAGCATCCGCACGCCGAGGGTGAACAGCATCAGCGGGATGCACACGCCGCCGAGCATGTTGATGGATTCCAGCAGCCAGTCGGGCAGGGCCAGACCACTGAGGTTGAGGGTCAGTCCGGCGAGGCTGGCCAGCACCACCGGGATCCGCAACAGGTGGCGCAACGGGGCATGGGGGTTGAGCATGTGCAGGCCGACGGTAAAGTGCAGCAGCATCTCGACAATGAACAGCACCACCGCCGCCGGCAGGGCCGCCTCGCCGAAGGCAAAGACGATGACCGGAATGCCCATGTTGCCCGAGTTGTTGAACATCATGGGCGGCAGGAAGGTTTTGACATCCAGTTTCAGCAGGCGGGCCAGTGGCCACAGGATCAACCCGGAGCCCAGCACGATGGCCACGCCGGCCAGCGCCAGCCAGGCATAGTCCTGCAGCGGCGCCTGTTGGTCCGCCAGTACCCCGAACACCAGCAGCGGCACGAACAGTTCCATGTTGAGGGTGTTCAGTCCCTGGATGTCCGGGGAGCGGAAACGGCCGTAGAGGGCGCCACAGGAGGCGATCAGGAACACCGGCAGCATGGTGGCGAGGATCTGGGTCAGCATGGCGTACGGTCAGCTCGCGTTGAAGAATTCGTTAGCTTGGCAAGGATTGCCCAGTGTGGGCAAGCCGCCAGCGCTTGTCACTGCGACTTTCGGCGCCGTGCCGGTTGGCGCGGCGGTGGACCGGGCGGCGGCGTGGTATGGTGTCGTCAAGTCAACAGCCCGGAGGAACCATGGCAGAAACAGACTTCGATCAGCGGATCCCGCGGGAGCAGACCGGCGCGGTCAAGTTCGATGCCCGGCAGGCGGTGTTCGGTCGCCAGGATGTCATTCCGTTGTGGGTGGCGGACATGGACTTCGCCGCCCCGGAGGCGGTGACCGAGGCGCTGGTGGCGCGGGCCCGGCATCCGGTCTATGGCTACAGCCTGTTTGCCGACAGCCTCTACCAGGCGATGATCGGCTGGTTCCGCGACCGTCACGGATGGACCATCGAACGGGAGTGGATCCTGATGGCACCGGGCGTGGTGCCGTCCCTGCATGCCGCCGCCATGGCGTTCAGCGAGCCGGGGGAGGCGGTGGTGATCCAGCCGCCGGTGTATCCGCCGTTTTTCGGCGCGGTGGAGAAGACCGGCCGACGGGTGATGGAGAACCCCCTGCGCCGGGTGGGAGGGCGCTACGAGTTCGATCTGGCGCATCTGGCGGAGTGCGCCGAGGCTGGCGCCCGGTTGTTGCTGCTGTGTTCTCCCCACAATCCGGTGGGTCGGGTGTGGCGGCCGGAGGAGCTGGACGCCGTGCTGGCCATCGCCCGGGAGCATGACATGGTGGTGCTGTCCGACGAGATCCATGCCGACCTGGTGTTTCCGGACAGCCACCGCCACACCGTGCTCGCCCGTCGTCCCGGCGCCGACGAGGTGGTGGTGACGGCGGTAGCGCCCAGCAAGAGCTTCAACATTCCCGGGCTGGGGCTGTCGGCGCTGGTGGTGCCCAATCCCCGCCATCGGGCGGCGTTGCGGCAGGTCTTCGACACCATGCACATGGTGCACTGCAATCCGTTCAGCGCGGCGGCCTTCGAGGCGGGCTACCGTCACGGTGGGTCCTGGCTGGACCGCTTGCTGGCGTACCTGCGGGAAAACCGGGACTGGGCCTGCCGGTTCATCGCCGAACGGGTGCCAGGGATCGAGGCCGTGAAACCCGAAGGCACCTATCTGCTGTGGCTGGATTGCCAGCGCCTGGGCCTGAGCGACGCCGAACTGAAACGGTTCTTTATCCGGCAGGCGGGGCTGGGGCTTAACCCCGGACTCAGCTTTGGGACGGCCGGCTCGGGGTACATGCGGCTGAATCTGGGCACGCCGCGGGCAGTGCTGAAAGCGGCGCTCACTCAATTGGCAACGGCGGTGGCGCAGTTACCGCGGTAACTGCGCCGTTGCCCGGTTCAGCGCTTGGAGCGACGGGACCGGCCGAGTGCCAGGCCCACCAGACCGCAGCCGAGCAGTGCCAGGGTGCCGGGCTCGGGCACCGGGTGATAGGTGATCTCCAGTACCGACCTGTCGATGTAGAAATCACCGCCCAGTGACGCCAGCAGTACGCTGAAGGAGCCGTCCGCCAGGGTGTTGACGTCCAGGTCATAGCTGTAGTTGCCGGTGTCGATACCGCCCAGGTCCCAGGTGCCGTCTTCACCGACACCCACACCCAGTTCCCAGGTCCAGGGGTCATACCAGACGTCGCCTTCGTCGTCCCGTAACCAGAGGCTGATGGTGCCGCTGATCAGCTCGCCGGCGGCGGGCTCGAAGGTGTACTGGTGAGTCCAGGCCACGTAGTCCGCGGCACCCTCCAGTTTGTTGACATAATCACCGCCCGAGCCATCCAGGTCTCCCGGCGCGTCGGTGCCGCCGGCGGTGAAATGGGTGATATCGGTAAGCGTGATGGGGGAGGCGAAGGCTGCGCCAGACAGCATCAGCAGCGCGCCTGCCAATATTGCGGCAAGATAGGATTGCATAACTGGTCCCTCAGTGATTGTGGAGTGGCTACCCCTTCCGGTAGCCCTGCTTCCTCAGCAATTTAAGGGCCACAATTTAACCCCTTGTTTTTACAGGCAGTAAGTAGTCGCTTGTGCCGAGGGTGTAAAATGTCCTGACGCTGTTTTGCATTATTTTACAAACACTTGAGGCTAATCCGGTTAGCGGTTTTCAACCACTGCGTCCGCCGGTGATGCTTCCGGTGTCGAGGCCCGTGCGCCGACGTGATAGGCGGCGAAGCCGGCCATGACCACCTGGTCGACCGCCATGCCGATCACCCGGCCATCGCTGGTGGCCCGGATGGGGTGCTGGGCGTTGGTGATGGGGTCGGCCACATAGCCCAGGATCTCGCCCCGGCTGACCCGGTCCCCGAGCTCGACGTCACTGAACAGGATGCCGCCGTGTTCGGAGCGTATCCAGTAGGAGTTGTAGTACACCGGCTCGGGTTCGCCCCAGACGAACATCCGTGAAATCATACCCTGCTTTTCCATCAGGCTGTTGAGGCTGTGCACACCGGCTTCAATCTGGTGCTCCTGGATCCGCAGCGATTCCCCGGCTTCCAGGGTGACCGCGGTGATGCCGGCGGCGACGGCGGCGGTGCGCAACATGCCTTCGGCACCCGTACTGTGGACCACCGCCATGCGGTCGAAGCCCCGGGTAAAGTCGGCGACCCGGGCGATGTTCATGTCGGCGCGCAGCTGGGGCAGGTTGGTCCGTCGCAGGGACCCGGTGTGGATATCCACCAGCAGGTCGCAATGCCGGATAACCTGGTTGAACAGGGAGTGGGCAATGCGGTCGGCGAGGCTGCCCGACGCGGAGCCGGGGAAGTGGCGGTTGAGGTCCCGCCGGTCCGGCAGGTAGCGGGAGCCCCGCTGGAAGCCCTGCAGGTTGACGATGGGGACGCCAATCACCGCCCCGGCGAGTTCCTGTGGATCGAGGTCGTACACCGTGCGCCGCACGATCTCGATGCCATTGAGCTCGTCGCCGTGGATGGCCCCGGTCAGGCACAGGGTGGGCCCCGGGTTGACGCCGTTGACCACCAGCACCGGTGTTGGCTGGGACAGGCCGGCAATCTGGATGCCCGGCGCCCAGGCCAGCCGGGTGGCGGTGCCGGGCAGTACCTCGCTGCTGAGCAGGGTCAGGCTGCGGGCTTCCGGTTTGGGGCCGGAACCGGGCCTGGTGTCAGGGGCCGGTTCCGCCGCCGTCGCCGGTTGTTGCTGGGGGGCGTCCGCGGCAGTGGCTGTGGAGCCGGCCGGGGCGGTTGGTGTGGGCTGGACTTCGGGGGCCGGGGCCACGTCCTTGAGGTCGATGTTGGGGGCGACCAGCTTGGTCGCGGAGTCGGCGGCCGGCTCGGTCATCCCGGTTGCCGGCTCCCCGTCGGCCGCGGTGGCTGGGTGCCCGGTGGCGGGCGCGTCGTGTGAATCGCCGTGTTGAGCCCCGTTCTCGGTGGTATCGTTCTCGCGGGGCAGCGAGGCCTCGATGTCCGCGACTTCCTCGTCCTCCGGAATCGCCTCGATCCCGACCGGGTCTTCCTCGCCCTGGGCGAGTACCGGGGAAACGGTCATGGGGCTCAGCCAGAGCAACAGTGCGAAGGTCAGGTGCTTGCCGGCTGCAGTCGGACGAATGTGCATAGTGCCTCACGGGTGTTGAGTGGAATCGCGCCCAGCATAGTGATCCGGCGGGTCTGTGGGTATGGGGGTGACAAAGGTTTAATGCCCGGTTCAGCTTTGCCCGCCGGTCCACACCCCGTGCTGGTCGTCGTACCGGGCCCGACCTTCCTCCCGCAACTTCTCCAGGTGGGCCAGCAGCGAACGGGCGGCCAGGCCATGGATGGCGGCGGGGACATCGTCGTAGGCCACCGGCGTGAGTGTCTCCAGACTGGCCGGGGCGTGCTGTCTCAGGGCCTGGATGACCTTGTGCTCCCGGGCCAGTCGGTGCGTCGTCAGCACGTCCACCACCACCTGCGGCTCGGCCATCAGGAAACCGTGACCGGGGGCGATGTAATGAATCTCCTCGGTCAGCAACCGCGCCAGCGACGCCAGGTAGGCCTTCATGTTGCCGTCGGGAGGGTTAATCACCACGGTCGAGCCCTGCATGATGTGATCGCCGGAGAACAGCATTTGTTCCCCGGCCAGCAGGTAGCAGAGGTGGTTGGAGGCGTGTCCCGGGGTGTGCAGGACTTTCAGGGGACCGGCGGCGGTGTCGATCCGCTCGCCGTCGAGAGGCTGGTGGTCGGGCACGAAGTCCCGGTCCTGGGCCGCGCCCGCAGGCGCCGGGAGCCCGATCAGGCGGGCGCCGGTACGCTGTTTCAGCACACTGGCGGCCGGGGAATGGTCGCGATGGGTGTGGGTCACCAGGACCTGGCGGATCTGGCCGTCGGTCAACGCCAGCAACTGTGTCAGGTGTTCGTCCTGCGCCGGTCCCGGATCGATGACGGTGTAAGCGCCGGGTTGGCCTAGGAGGTAGCAGTTGGTGCCGGGGCCGGTCATCAGCCCGCCGTTGTTGGCGGTGAGCCGGATCACGCCCTGGCCGAGGCTGACCGGCCGGCCCGGGGTGATCACCGCCGAGGCGTGGCCCCGGCGCTGGGGGTCGAGCTTGGCGACTTCGCTGTAAGCCGGCGTCCCGGCTTCCACGGTGGTGGGCCGATCCCCCTTGCGCGCCGGCCAGGGACGGGTTGCTCTGGCCGGTGGCGGGTTGGCGTGGGCGTAGGCCAACACCGCCTCCGGACTGTCGAACTCGCTGAGGAACCGCAGGGTGCGCAGGGTGGGCACACCGATCAGTCGCTGGCCGCTGCGGTGGTCGGCCAGGGCCTGCTGGGGGGGCAGCCAGACGTGGTCAATGGTCTCCACGCCGTCGTGGCTCGCTGGCTGGTGCGGGGGACTGAGGGCGACAAAGAACCGGGTGTCGAACCGGCGAGGCGCCCCGGCGGGGGTAATCCAGTGGCTGAGGTAGGCCAGCCGGTCCAGGGGCAACGCCAGGTGGTGGTTGCGGCACAGCGCCTCAAAACTGAGCTCGCCACGGAACACCGCTTCCCGGTCCGCCTGCACGGCGGCCAACTGCGGTGCGTTCAGGGGCTCGCCACTGGCCTGGTGGGCCAGCAACAGGCCGGCCTCCTCGAAGCATTCGCGCACCGCGGCAATCAGGTAATTGATCCCCCCGCCCTCCAGGCTCATGGCCTGGCTCACGGTCTGGTCATCGGTCCCCGCCATGTGCGCCTGGGCGGCTTGATCACTGGCATCCACTGCGCCGCCGGGGAATACATAATGGCCCGGCAGGAAGGCCGCGTCCCAGGTGCGTTGCAGCAGCAGGACTTCCAGGCCGGCCGGGGCCGGGCGGATCAGGGCGAGGGTGGCGGCGGGACGAATTTCCATAGGGCACCGTGTCGTCGATCGGACTCGTTGAATAAATTGTTAGCTAGCAACCTGTTTTTACCATACCGACATCGTTCTATCACGATCCGGGGGGGCAATGGGCGTTTTCCGGGGTGTGTCTTCGACCAAGGTCGGGGTATGATGGCGCGCCCATGACCTTTCGACCCAGTGGTGACCGACTTGGCCCGGATCCAGCTTGCCTTTCCCGACGATGTCTTCAGTTTTGAGACCGAGATGCCGGTGCGCATCACCGATATCAATGGCGCCCGCCACCTGGGCAACGACGCCCTGATCTCCATGCTGTCCGAAGCCCGCGCCCAGTTCCTGGCAAGTCACGGCGTGGCGGAGACCGACGAGCACCAGGTCGGGATCATCGTCACCGACCTGGCGACCATGTACCAGGCGGAGTCCTTCTTCCCAGAGATGCTGCGTTTTGAAGTGGGCATGATGGATTTCAACAAGTACGGCGGCGACATCGTGTTCCGGGTCACCAAGAAGGACAATGGCCAGGCCGTGGCGCTGGCCAAGTACGGCTTCGTGTTCTTCGACTACGAGCGCAAGCAGGTGACGCCGATGCCGGACAGCTTTCGCAAGCGCTTCGGCTGATCAGGACGACGCCTGTGACGCGGCCGCTTGCCGCCGGGCGGCGGTGAGGTGGGCCATGCCGGCCTGGTAGAAGGTGTAGGCCATGGCGCCGGCAAACAGGTTGCCCGCCAGTGCGCCGGTCATTAACCCGGTCATTCCCGCCAGCTGTCCGCCCACCCACAGCAACGGCAGGAAACACAGGAACAGCCGCAGGGTGGAGATCAGCAGCGCGCGCATCGCCAGGCCCAGGGCGTTGCACACCGACACCATCAGCATACAGACCCCCAAGCCCCAGTAGCTCAGGGGCACCCGCACCAGATAGTCCTGCAGGATCGCCCTCACCGTCAGGTCGGTAGTGAACAACTCCGACACCACCCCGGAGATGGCCAGCCAGATCAGGCCGATGGCCAGCTGCCAGGCCACCACGAAGCGAACCCCCAGGCGGACCAGACGGGCGATCTGGTCAATATCGCCGGCGCCCAGCAGGCGGCCGATCATCGGCGGCATCGACATGGTCAACGTCAGCACCACCACGATGGAAAAGAAATCCAGCCGCGTGCCCAGGCCCCACGCCGCCACCGCGGCCGATCCGAAGCCCGCCACCAGCGCTGTCGCCAGCATGGCGGACAGTGGCGGCATCAACTGGCTGACCATCGCCGGCCCCATGATGCCGCCCAATTGCCGCAGCGCCGGGCCGAGTGCCAGGGCGCGCAGGTCAAATCGGACCCAGCCCCGGGCCAGCAGGCGGGGGTAGATGACCAGGCAGCCGAAGCCGAAGGCGGTGATGGTGGCCAGGGCGGCGCCGGGCAGGCCCCAGCCGAAGACGAAGATGTACAGCGGGTCCAGGGCGATGTTGAGCAGGCTGGTGACCACCATCAGGGTGCCGGGCAGCTTGGTGTTGCCGTGGGAGCGGCTCACGCTGTAGCCGAAGTAGAGGGTGGCGCCGAGCCAGGCCGCCACCAGCCAGGGAATCCAGTAGCTGCGGATCAGCGGGAGCAGGGCGGCGTCGGCCCCCAGCAGATTCATGATGGGCACCCGCAGCAGCCACAACGCCAGGCACAGCACCAGCACCATGGCGGCGCCGACGGTCACCACCAGGCCGCCCAGGCGCTCGGCCCGGCGTTCGTCGCCGGCCCCCAGGGTGCGGGAGAGAATGGCCGTGGTGGCGATGCCGAGCCCGACCTGAAGTCCGATGACCAGCTGCTGCATGGGCAGGGTGAAGCCCAGGGCCGCCAGCGGGTCCCGCCCCAGCTGACCAATGAAGGCACTGTCTGCGAGCTGGAAGGTCATCAGCGACAGCACCCCGAACAGCATCGGCCAGGTCATGGCAAAGAGCTGTCGGGGCAGGCTGGTGGTGCGATCGAGGTTGCTCACGGTGTGCGGGTGGCCGTGTCGGCAAATGGGTCCAGCATTCTAGCAGAGCGGGCGGCCCCCCGCCTGTGCGGGGGGCGCCCGGGGGGGGGGGGGGGGCGCAGAGTGGGTTGAGGGGGGGCGCGTTAACCG
>NZ_JAWVYN010000039.1:0-11075 GCF_033722735.1 Marinobacter sp. | reverse complement strand
CCGGCCCAGCTTGCTGAGCACGATGCCCCGGCAGACCACGTAACCGATGGCCAGGGCGATGCCGGTGGCGATGAACAGCGCCAGACGGGTGGCGTCGGAACGCAGGTCGAAGCCCAGGATGTCCTTGAAGTCGGTGAGGCCGTTGTTGCCGCCGAAACCCATCTCGTTGCGGAAGAACGCCAGCATCAGCGCAAACGTGAGCGCTTGGGTGATGATGGACAGGTACACCCCGGTGACCCGCGAGCGGAACGCCAGGAAGCCGAACACCAGCGCCAGCAGGCCGGGGGCCAGCAGCACCATTGCGAAGGCAAACCAGGCCATGTCGAAGCCGTGCCAGAACCAGGGCAGTTCCTGCCAGTTCAGGAACACCATGAAGTCCGGCAGCACCGGGTCGCCGTAGACGCCGCGATCACCGATCTGGCGCATCAGGTACATGCCCATGGCGTAGCCGCCGAGGGCGAAGAAGGCACCGTGGCCCAGGCTGAGGATACCGAGGAAGCCCCACACCAGGTCGACGGCCACCGCCAGCAGGGCGTAGCACAGGTACTTGCCCAGCAGGGTGACGGTGTAGGCGCTGACATGCAGGGCGTGGCCTTCCGGGAAGACCAGGTGCAGCAGGGTGACCAGCGCGACGGCGGCAAACAGGACGCCGAGGAACAGTTGCGTGGAGCGCTCGTTAAAGGGGCGCAGCAGCCACGGCTTGGAGGTATTCAGTGTTGATGAGCCCATGACTTATCCTTCGGCAGCACGGCCCTTCTGCGGGAACAGTCCGCGCGGGCGTTTCTGGATGAACAGGATGATGAAGACCAGCACTACGATCTTCGCCAGGACCGCACCGGCCCAGGGTTCCAGGACCTGGTTGATGGTGCCGAGGGACAGGCCGGCCACCAGGGTGCCCCAGAGGTTGCCGACGCCGCCGAACACCACCACCATGAACGAATCGATGATGTAGCTCTGGCCCAGGTTGGGGCCGACGTTGGTGATCTGCGACAGCGCCACCCCGGCCAAGCCGGCGACGCCGGAGCCGAGGCCGAAGGTGAGGATGTCCACCTTGGTGGCCTTGATGCCCATGGAGCGGGCCATGGCGCGGTTCTGGGTGACGGCGCGGACTTCCAGGCCGAGGCGGGTCTTGCGCATGATCAGCATCAGCCCGGCGAACACCACCAGGGCGAAGCCAATGACGTACAGGCGGTTGAGGGTCAGTGACAGCGCTTCGTTCACCATCAGCGAGCCGCTCATCCAGTCCGGGGTGATCACCGTCCGGTTGAGCGGCGAGATTACGGTGCGCACCAGCTGCTGCAGGATCAGGCTGACCCCGAAGGTGGCCAGCAGGGTCTCCAGCGGACGCCCCTTGAGGTGCTGGATCACGCTGCGCTCGATGGCGATGCCCGCCAGGGCCGCCACCAGGAACCCGGCGGGAATGGACAGGATCAGCGCCAGGCCGGGCTGGCCCGGCAGCAGTTGCTGCATGCCCCAGGTGGTGTAGGCACCGAGCATGATCAGTTCGCCGTGGGCCATGTTGATCACGCCCATCACGCCGAAGGTGATGGCCAGGCCGATGGCCGCCAGCACCAGCACCGAGCCGAGGGAGAGGCCGAAGTACAGGGTCTCGGCGGCGCTGTTGAGTTTGAGTTTGGTCTCGATGCTTTCCAGGGCCTTGGCGGCGGCGGCCGCCAGTTCGGCGTCGTCGCTTTGGGCGGCGTTGTTGAGGGCCGCCCGGGCCTGGGCGTTGAGGCTGCCGGACAACACGGCGACGGCCTCAATATCCCCCTGCGCCACCCGGTAAATGGCGCGGGCTTCTTCCAGGGCGCTGCGCACGTCGCTGTCGGTTTCGGACGCCAGCAGGGTGCCGATCCGTTCGGCCAGCTCGGCGTCCACCTCGCCCTTGAGGGCGCGGGCGGCGGCCAGCCGGGTGTCGGCGTTGGCCACGGTCAGGTCGATGACCGAGAGAATGCCCTCCAGCTCGTTGCGCAGGGCATTGTTGATTCGGATGCGGTCCAGGTTGCGGCGGGACACTTCGCCAACGGTCTCGCCTGTGAGGGCGTCGGCAACGGTCCAGGTGCGGCCCCGGTTCTCCAGCACGATGACAAACTGGCCGCTGTCTTCCATACGGCTGAGCTTGCCGTCGGCAAAGGCCTCCAGCCAGGTGCGGGCGCGCTCGTCCCCGCTGCCGGCGATGTCGCGGATCACCTGCTTCTTTTGTGCGTAGGAGGCGTCTGCCAGGGCCTCTAGCAGGGCCGTGGCTTCGCGGTCGTTGGCCTGAGCCATGGTTGCCGGCCCCAGGGTGAGGCAGAGCAGCATCAGCAGGCCGGTGAGCGATCGCAGGATGCTCATGTGTGACTTCCTGTGGTTCATGGAGTGGGTGGCTGGCTAACGGTGAAAAACCAGGGCAGGCGCCGGAGTACCGGCACCCGCCCCGACAGGGTCAGCGTGACTTACTCGCCGGCGACTTCGGCGGCGCCGCCACAGCTGTGGGTCACCACGTTGTAGTTGCCGCACTCCAGCGGCTTGCGCCAGTCACTGATCAGGTCCTTGGAACCCGGCAGGAAGTCGGACCAGGCATCGCCGGCCACGGTGGACGGGGTTTCCCAGACCACGGAGAACTGGCCGTTATCCTGGATCTCGCCAATCAGCACCGGCTTGGTGATGTGGTGGTTCGGCATCATGGTGGCGTAGCCGCCGGTCAGGTTGGGCACGGTAACCCCGATGATGGAATCCTTGACCGCGTCCACGTCGGCGGTGCCGGCCTTCTCAACCGCTTCCACCCACATGTTGAAGCCGATGTAGTGGGCTTCCATCGGGTCGTTGGTGACCGCTTCCTCGTTGCCGGTGTACTCCACCCAGGCGTCGATGAAGTCGTAGTTGGCGTCGGCATCCACGCTCATGAAGTAGTTCCAGGCGGCCAGGTGGCCCACCAGCGGCGCGGTGTCGATACCAGAAAGTTCCTGCTCACCCACGGAGAAGGCCACCACCGGGATGTCGGCGGCCGAAATGCCCTGGTTGCCCAGCTCGCGGTAGAAGGGCACGTTGGCATCGCCGTTGATGGTGGAGACCACGGCGGTTTTCTTGCCCTGGGAGCCGAACTGCTTGATGTCGGCAACGATCGACTGCCAGTTGGAATGACCGAACGGGGTGTAGTTGATCATGATGTCGTCTGCCGCGACGCCATGGTCTTTCAGGTAGGTTTCCAGGATCTTGTTGGTGGTGCGGGGGTACACATAGTCGGTGCCCGCCAGTACCCAGCGCTCCACACCGATCTCGTTCATCAGGTAGTCCACCGCCGGAATCGCCTGCTGGTTGGGCGCCGCGCCGGTGTAGAACACGTTCTCGGAGGATTCTTCACCTTCGTACTGAACCGGGTAGAACAGCAGGCCGTTCAGCTCTTCCACCACCGGCAGGACGGACTTGCGGGACACCGAGGTCCAGTTTCCGAATATCACGTCCACCTCTTCCTTTGCCAGCAGCTCGCGGGCTTTCTCGGCGAACAGCGGCCAGTTGGAAGCGGGGTCCACCACCACCGGTTCGAGCTGGCGGCCCAGGACACCGCCTTCCTCGTTCTGCTTCTCGATCAGCATCAGCATGGTGTCTTTCAGGGTGGACTCACTGATGGCCATGGTGCCGGACAGGGAGTGGAGGATGCCGACCTTGATGGGGTCTTCGGCAGCCATGGAAGTCATGGAAATGGAGAGAGCCAGTGCGGAGAGACCAAGTTTCACGTGTTTTTTAATCGTCATGTTGTGCGTCCTTTTCCTGGTTTGGTAGGTACGAGTGTCTTAGCACCTCACCCCTACTGCATCAGCCGTTCCAGAAAACAAAAACACTCAGCATTTTCAATTAGTTACATTGTATACAAGTTATCTCGAGCAAGCCATTACCCACCATTTCTGCACCGTTTCAATTCATTTTTCAGGTCCGAAAACCTCTCAGGCCGCGATCAACAGGGCTGTAAAATCTGCCAAGACTTAATAATAAAACCTTTTTTATCAGAATCTTATGAAACTGCGCGCGAACAGGAAGCGGAATTTCCGGGGAAGCGCCCCGCCATTGGGCGCATTTTGGTGCCAACGCACCATTAGCGTGCAGGATACATTGGGAAGGGAACGGCGAAATCAAGCCAACTATCTGTAATATATAGAATTAACTTGATGCAGAAGATCTGGCATAAGGCTTGCCAATAGCGTTGTATACAAGTTGACGACACCCGACCCCAAAGGGGAGTGCAATGCCTTCAACACTCGGATGGACCCTGGATGACTGGCGCACCGCCTACCGCAATGGCGCATCGCCCGGTGTCCTGCTGTCCGCCCTGCTGACCCGGATCCCATCGGACGACCCGGCCTGGATCGCGGTGCTAGACCCGGACGGCCTGGCCGAGGCGCTCGGCGAACTGGCGCAGACCCTGGCCGAGGCCGGCGGCGATCCCTCTGCCCTGCCGCTCTATGGCATTCCCGTCGCGGTGAAGGACAACATCGACGTCCGCGGCTTCGACACCACCGCCGGTTGCCCGGCCTATGCCTATCGCCCGGTTCGGGACGCGGCGACCGTGACCCGGCTCAAGGCGGCGGGTGCCGTGGTGCTGGGCAAGACCAACCTGGACCAGTTTGCCACCGGGCTGGTGGGTACCCGCTCCCCCTACGGGGTGGTGCCCAACAGTTTCAACCCGGAGGTGATCAGTGGCGGCTCCAGCTCCGGCTCGGCCGTGGCGGTGGCCCGCGGCCAGGTACCATTGGCCCTGGGCACCGACACCGCCGGTTCCGGGCGTGTTCCAGCCGGTCTCAATAACCTGGTCGGACTCAAGCCCACCCGGGGCGCCTTCAGTATAGACGGCGTTGTGCCAGCATGCCGGTCCCTGGACTGTGTTTCCCTCTTTACCCTGACGGCGGGGGACGCCGCCGAGGTCTATCACCTGTTGGCACAGTACGAACCGTCCGATCCCTATTCCCGCCAGGCACCGCCAGCGTTCGCCTGTGACGGCCCGGCAATCCGCCGTCCCGGCCCGCTGCACCGGCTGGCGATTCCATCCTCACTGCCCCGGGATGTGGACGTGGACGTGCGCCTGCAATGGCAGCATTGCCTCGACCAGTGGCGGGCGCTGGGGGTGACGCTGGTGCCCATGGATTTCGGCCGGCTACACGAGCTGGCCGCCTTGCTTTACGAGGGGCCCTGGGTGGCCGAGCGGCACGCCACCCTGGAACCGTTCCTTGAGAACCACGGCGACGCGGTGAACCCGGTGGTGCGGGAGATCATCGCCACCGCCCGGCAGTTTACCGCCAGCGACAGTTTCCGCAGCCTGTACCGGCGCGACGAGCTGGTGCGCCAGATCGACGCCAGCCTGGCGCAGGTGGACGGCCTGCTGGTGCCCACCGCGCCGCTGGCCCCCACCATCGCCGGGGTGGAGGCAGAGCCGGTCGCCCTCAACAGCCGGCTGGGGTTGTACTCCAATTTCGTCAACCTGGCGGATTTCTGCGCCCTGGCGGTGCCCGCCGGGTTCCGGGAAGACGGCCTGCCCTTCGGCGTCACCCTGATCAGCGGGGCCTGGCGGGACGCCGACCTGCTGGCCCTGGCCAGCCGCTGGCTCAACGCCCAGCCTTCACCACTGGGGGCTACCGGCCTGCCCCGCCCACCGGAACCCCTGCTCCCCCCTCGGCCGGACACCACCATTACCGTGGCGGTGGTGGGCGCGCACCTCAGCGGCATGCCGTTGAATCGCCAGCTCACCGAGCGGCGGGCGACGCTGCTGGGGGCAACCACCACGGCACCCCGGTACCGACTCTACGCCCTGGCGGACACTGTGCCCGCCAAGCCCGGCCTGCGGCGAGTCAGCAAGGGCCAGGGCGAAGCCATTGCGGTGGAACTCTGGGAAATGGCGGCCACCGCGTTCGGTTCCTTCGTCGACCTGATTCCCCCGCCGCTGGGACTTGGTAACATTGAGCTTTCCGATGGCCGCTGGGTCAACGGTTTCATCTGCGAGGGCTATGCCCTGGAGCAGGCACGGGACGTCACCCACTACGGCAGCTGGCGCGCCTATGTGACCGACCGCCAGCAGGGCCAAACCGGCTCCACCCAGGAAAGCTACTGAATGTTCAACACCGTACTGATCGCGAACCGGGGCGAGATAGCCGTCCGCATCCTGCGCACCCTGAAACGGCTGGGGATTCGCAGTGTCGCCGTGTACGCCCACGAAGATCGCCACAGCCCACACGTGGCCCTGGCCGACGAAGCGATTGCCCTGGCCGGACAGGGCGTTGCCGAGACCTACCTGGACACCGACCAGGTGCTGGCCGCCGCCCGCCAGAGTGGCGCGGAGGCCATTATCCCGGGCTATGGATTCCTGTCTGAGAACGCCGGCTTTGCCGAGGCCTGTGCAGCGGCGGGCATCGTGTTTGTAGGCCCCACCCCCGACCAGATACGGGCCTTCGGCCTCAAGCATTCCGCCCGGGCCCTGGCGCAACAGGCCAATGTGCCCCTGCTGCCCGGCAGTGACCTGCTCACCTCACGGGACAACGCCCTGGCCGAGGCCGATCGCCTGGGTTACCCGGTGATGCTGAAAACCACCGCCGGCGGTGGCGGCATTGGCCTGAGCCACTGCAACGATGGTGCAGAACTGGAGCAGGCCTTCGAAGCGGTGCAGCGCCAGGGCCAGCAGTTCTTTGGCGACGGCGGGGTGTTCCTGGAACGCTACGTTCCCAACGCCCGCCACGTGGAAGTTCAGGTTTTTGGCGACGGTAGCGGACAAGTCATCGCCCTGGGGGACCGGGACTGTTCGTTGCAGCGCCGGCACCAGAAGGTGATTGAGGAGACGCCCGCTCCCAGCCTGCCCGAGGGCGTTCGCAACGCCATGTCGGCGGCCGCCATTGCTCTGGGCCAATCAGTGAACTACCGCTCTGCCGGTACCGTCGAGTTCATCGTCGACACTGATCGTGACACCTTCTATTTTCTGGAGGTCAACACCCGACTGCAGGTGGAGCACCCGGTGACCGAGGCGGTGACCGGCATCGATCTGGTTGCCTGGATGCTCACCACCGCCGCCGGCGAGGGCCCGGACCTGGCGACGGTCACGCCCAAGCCGCAAGGCGTCGCCATGGAGGTACGGCTGTACGCGGAAGCCCCCCTGCGGGACTTCCAGCCTTGCCCTGGCGAGCTGACGGAAGTGCGCTGGCCCGGAGACGGCGTGCGCATCGACACCTGGGTGGAAACCGGCACCGAGGTGTCCGCCCGTTACGATCCGCTGCTGGCCAAGCTGATTGTCCACGGCGATGACCGGCCCCAGGCCCTGCAACGCCTGAGGGCTGCCTTGGACGCCACCCGGCTGATGGGCATCAGCACCAACCTGGACTACCTGCGCCAAGTGACTGCGCTTCCGGCGTTCGACACCGCCACCATGACCACCCGTACCCTGGACCGTTTCAACTACTGGCCTCAGGCGCTGGAAATACTGCAACCGGGCACCTACACCACGGTTCAGGATTACCCCGGCCGGGTGGGGTACTGGCACATCGGTGTGCCGCCGTCGGGGCCGATGGATGACTACGCCTTTCGCCTGGCCAACCGGGTGGTGGGTAATGCGCCCTCGGCCGCGGGGCTGGAGGCCACCCTGGTGGGGCCGGAGCTGAGGTTCCACCGGGCTGCCGTGATCGCCCTCTGCGGCGCGCCCACCGACGCCACCCTGGACGGCGAACCGGTGCCCTTCTGGACCCCGGTCTCCGTCGAATCCGGTCAGGTGCTGAACACCGGCCGTGCCCGGCAGGGTTGCCGGACCTATCTGGCCATCCGTGGCGGCATCGACGTGCCCGAGTATCTAGGCAGCCGGGCCACCTTTGCCCTGGGCCGGTTTGGCGGCCATGGCGGCCGGCCACTGCGCCAGGGCGATACCCTGGCGCTCGGCGAGGCGGCAAACCCGGCCAGCCACACAACGGCACCACCTCAGGCGCCCATGGCCGCCGATCCGATGCTGGTTCCGGACTACCCCAGTCACTGGGAGATCGGTGTGCTTTATGGTCCCCATGGCGCCCCGGATTTCTTTACCGACGCCTCCATCGAGCGGTTCTTCAGTCACAACTGGGAGGTGCACTACAACTCCAACCGGCTGGGCATCCGCCTCAAGGGGCCCAAGCCCGATTTCAGCCGGCCGGACGGCGGCGAGGCGGGTTTGCATCCGTCCAACATTCACGATTGCCAGTACGCCATCGGCTCCATCAACTTTACCGGTGACATGCCGGTGATCCTGACCCGGGACGGCCCCAGCCTGGGCGGGTTCGTGTGCCCGGTAACCATCGCCAGTGCGGAATTGTGGAAGGTGGGCCAGGTGAAACCCGGAGACACCATTCGCTTTGTGGCCATGGACCACGACACCGCGGTGGCCCTGCGCAAACGCCAGACGTTGGCCATCGAGACACTGCAGACGCAACCGGCGGTGTCCTGGCACCGGCCCGCGCTCCTAGCGTCCGGCGAGCGTTCCGCCACCCTGCTGGCCCACCGGCCCACCACCGCGCTACGTCCGGCGGTCAGCTATCGCCGCGCCGGCGACCAGTACCTCCTGCTCGAATACGGCGACGACGTACTCGACCTGGGTGCCCGGCTGCGGGTGCATGCCCTGATGGAGGCCATCGAGGCCCGCCGACCCGAGGGCCTGCTGGAACTCTCCCCCGGGGTCCGCTCTTTGCAGCTGCGTTACGAGCCCACCACCCTGGACCAACAGGCCTTGATGGACTTCCTGATAGCGCTGGAAGACCGGCTGCCACCGGAAGACCAAATCACGGTGAGGAGCCGGGTGATTCACCTGCCCCTGGCCTTCGAGGACAGCGCCACCCTGGACGCGGTGGACCGTTACCGACGATCCGTACGGGATGAAGCGCCCTGGCTGCCCAACAATGTGGACTTCATCCAGCGCATCAATGGTCTGCCCAGTCGCGAGGCGGTGCGGGACACCCTGTTCCGGGCCCGTTACCTGGTGCTGGGCCTGGGGGATGTCTACCTGGGCGCGCCCTGCGCGGTGCCCCTGGACCCCCGCCACCGCCTGCTGACCTCGAAATACAACCCGGCCCGCACCCACACCGCCGAGGGAACCGTGGGCATCGGCGGGGTCTATATGTGCATCTACGGCATGGATTCCCCCGGTGGCTACCAACTGGTGGGCCGCACCCTGCCGATCTGGAACAAGTACCTGAAGAACAACCAGTTCCGGGACGGCTCGCCGTGGCTGCTGCGGTTCTTCGACCAGATCCGCTATTACCCGGTGTCCGAGGCGGAACTGGAACGTCAGCGGGAACAGTTCCGGTGCGGGCAACTAACGATCCGCATCGACGAGGAAGATTTCAACCTGGGGGACCACCAACGCTTTTTGGCAGAGCATCGGGAAGACATCGAACGCTTTCGCGCGCGGCAACAGCAGGCGTACGCCCTTGAGGCGTCCAGATGGCAGGAGGTGGAACCCGCCGAGCCGGCCAGCCTGACCCCGGCCACGGACCCGACCGGGGAGGCCGATCTGTCCCGCTTTGGTGAAACGATACGGGCGGAGATGGCGGGCAATATCTGGCGCTGCCTGGTGCAGCCTGGCGACCGGGTCCGCTCGGGCGACACCCTGATGGTAGTGGAAGCCATGAAAATGGAGTTTGAAGTGAAGGCCACCGTCAGTGGCCAGATCAGTGCCCTGCATACCGCCACCGGCCAGGCAGTGGCACCGGGAGAACCGCTGCTGAGCATCGACGTTTAGCAAGAATGAGTGGGGCGTTGCCGGTCACCGGCCCGTGCCCCTGTTGTGAGATCTCAGCCGTAACGACGGTGACAAGTGGGAAACGAGCTATGACGGTAAAACCAGTACCGCGTCGCAAGGAAAGCATGGCAGACCGGGTCTACGAGGCGTTGAAGGAGGACATCTTCGAGTTCCGCCTGCTGCCCGGGGACAAGTTCAGCGAAGGGGACGTGGGCACCCGCCTGCATGCCAGCCGCACGCCGGTGCGGGAAGCCCTGTACCGGCTTCAGCGGGAAGGCTATGTGGACGTGCTGTTCCGCAGCGGCTGGCAGGTCAAACCGTTGGACTTTGAGCTGGTGGGGGAGCTGTACGACCTGCGGATCACTCTGGAACGGGCGGCCGTGCACAAGCTCTGCGAGATGCCGGAGCCACCCCAGACGCTGCGTACCCTGACCGCCATCTGGAACCCGGACCACCCCTCCGAACGAGCGGTGGGCAGCACGGTACGCGCGCTGGATGAAAGCTTCCACTGCGACCTGGTGGCGGCGGCCGGCAACCGGGAGATGGCCCGCATCCACCGGGAGATCACCGAGCGCCTGCGCATCATCCGCCGGCTGGACTTCACCCGCGACGACCGCATCGACGCCACCTACCGGGAGCACTCGGAAATCCTCGAGTTACTACGCCAGGGGCGTGCCGAGGAGGCGGCCGACAAGCTCACCCGCCACATCCGCATCAGCCAGGAAGCGGTCCGGGAAATCACCATGGAGAAAATCCGCGAAGCCGCCGCGGCCCACCGACGTCCCGACACCGCACGCCAGGATTGACAAGCGCCCGGACCCCGGTAGAGTCGCTGGGTAGCTGGAGAAACGTCGCTCGCTACCGGTCGGCGACGACTCCAGGTGATTTCCGAGCGGATGCGAACTATGGACAACTCGACCCAGCCACCCCGGGTGGTCATCTTCGGTGCCGGCAGTGTGGGCTGTTACATCGGCGCCCGCCTGATGTCGGCGGACGTGGACGTGACCTTCATCGGCCGCCCACGGATGCAACAGGTGCTGAAAGAGCACCCGTTACGGGCCACCGATTACGAGGGCTTCCACTACGAGGCCTACCTCAACGAGGGGCAGTACCTCACCACGGCCGACGTGGCGGCCCGGGCCGACCTGGTGCTGGTGACCGTGAAGTCTGCCGCCACCGAAGAGGCCGGCCGCACACTCGCAGAATATGTGGCACCGGGGACCCCGGTGATCAGCCTGCAAAACGGCATATCCAACGCCGAGCGTTTGCAGGCCGTGATGCCCGACGCCAACGTACTCGCCGGCATGGTGCCGTTCAATGTGCTGCAGCAGAGCCCGGGGCACTTCCACCACGGCACCGAGGG
>NZ_JAWVYN010000038.1:0-12773 GCF_033722735.1 Marinobacter sp. | reverse complement strand
TCAAGGCCATCCACAAGCGGATTCCGGACACCCACCTGGTGATGCACGGCTCCAGCTCCGTTCCCCAGGACTGGCTGGCCATCATCAACGAGTTCGGTGGTGAGATCCCGGAAACCTACGGTGTGCCGGTCGAGGAGATCGTCGAGGGCATCAAGCACGGCGTGCGCAAGGTCAACATCGACACCGACCTGCGCCTGGCGAGCACCGGTTCCATCCGTCGCTTCCTGGCCCAGAACACTGCTGAGTTCGACCCGCGCAAATACCTGAAGGAATCCATGAAGGCGATGACCGAGATCTGTATCGCCCGCTACGAAGCCTTCGGTACCGCCGGCAACGCCAGCAAGATCAAGCCGGTGGACCTGGAAACCATGTTCCAGCGTTACGCGTCCGGCGAGCTGGATCCGAAGGTTAACTGATCCCGCCATAAAAATGAGCGGGGACAGACTTGAGTCTGTCCCCGGCCTCTCTGAGGGGGACAGGTTTGAAACCTGTCCCCCTTGTTGTTTCTCAATCTCCTTCACCTCCTTCTGACCGTGGTCAAATTCAGACCAATCCCACCTTGTAAATTGCCGCTCGCCAACAAATATTTAAAGACAGTACCTGGAACGTTCGGCGGGGACAGACCTGAAATCTGTTCCCCTCAATCTTGAACTTGTAGCTGCGAGAGACATCATGGAGTTCAAGGACTATTACGCCGCCCTGGGCGTGAGCGAGTCGGCGACGCCGGAGGAGATCAAGAAGGCCTACCGCAAGCTGGCGCGCAAGTACCATCCGGACGTCAGCAAGGAGGCCAATGCCGACGAGAAATTCAAGGACGTCGGTGAGGCCTACGAAGTCCTGAAGGACCCGGAGAAACGCGCCGAGTACGACCAGATCCGCAAATACGGCAGCCGGGGGGAGCAGTTTGAGCCGCCTCCGGGCTGGCAGAGTGCGTCCGGTTTCGGTGGTGGCGGTTACACCGAGGCCGACGCCCGTCACTTCAGTGATTTCTTCGAGTCCATCTTCGGCGGCGGTGGCGCCAGTCGCCATGCCGGTTTTGGTTTCCGTCCCCAGGGCCCCATGCGGGGGGAGGATGTGCATGCCCGCCTGGCGCTGTTCCTGGAAGAGGCCTTCAACGGCTGCGAGAAGCAGGTCACCTTCACCGTGCACGACTCGGTGGATTATTCGCACCTGAAGGCCCGCACCAAGACCCTGAAGGTCAAGATTCCGCCGGGCATGCGCGAAGGCCAGCACATCCGCCTCAAGGGGCAGGGATCGCCCGGGTTTAATGGGGGCGAGCCGGGGGACCTGTTTATCGAGGTGGAGCTGGCGCCTCACCCGCTGTTCACCGTGGAAGGCCGGGATATAGTGGTCACCGTGCCGGTCACTCCCTGGGAGGCGGCGCTGGGGGCGTCGGTCACCGTGCCCACGGTGGGGGGGAAGGTCAACCTCAAGCTGCCGAAAGGCGCGACCACCGGCCGTAAGCTACGGCTCAAGGGCAAAGGCATGCCCGGCAAGCACCCGGGCGACCAGATAGTGGTGTTGCAGGTGGTGATGCCGGAGCGGCACAGCGACCAGGCCGAAGCCCTGTATCAGCAACTGGCGGAGCTGGAGGGTGGCTTCAATCCGCGTAGCAAACTTCATGTGTAAGCGGGGGCGCAGGGCATGACCAGGAAAGATTCGATTCAGACTGTCGAGGTGGCCGAGCCTCAGATGACACTGACGCTGACCGAAATTTGCGAACGCGGTGAATGCCACGCCGAGTTTGTCATCAAGCTGGTCAACTACGGTATCATTGCGCCGGTAGAAGATAGCTTGGAGGAACGCTACTGGCAGTTTGACCTGGCGGCACTGGCAAGGTTGCGAAAGGCGCTGCGGCTGCAGCGTGACCTCAAACTGAATCTGCCTGGATTGGCGATGTCGCTGGAACTGCTTGATGAAGTTCAGGATATGCGCCGTGAGGTAAATCGCCTCAACCAGCAACTCCGGCAATTGATGGGGGAGTGGTAATGCCCCCTTCTCTTTACCCCCGCTTTTCCAACGTATCTATTCCCGCGTAAATCTGCTCCGCTTCTTCCATGAGCGTGCCATGGGGGCGCAACTCGCCATCGCGCTGCGTGTGGAGCGTTTTGGCGAGCTTGTCTTCGTGAGCTTTTTGCAGTTTTTCTTCGGATCACCCTTCAGAAATCCCAGCATGGTTCTGCCCCTGTTTTCGTTTGTGTGTAGATAGCTTACGCACACGTTGAACAGAAGTTCATAAATTCTTAATGATCAAAAACTGGACATTTTGACTTTTTGGGAATAAATTCCCATATTGCGGTGTGGGAATACTATCCCAAAAACAAGGTGAAAGAGGGCGGGCCCAGAAGGCCTTGTGGGATAGCGGGAAATTAAGCCTGGAGAATCGATATGAAACGTAATGCCTTGTCTAAAGCGATCAAGATCGTCATTGGCGGTGCCCTTGCCGGTACTCTGGCGGCCTGTGGTGGCGGTGGTTCTGGCAGTTCGGACAGCTCCGAAGCTTCCAGTGGTTCCAGCGTGGGCCCGCTTTCCGGTTTCGGCAGTGTCTACGTCAACGGTATCCGTTTTCATACCGATGGCTCAGTAAACAGTGACGACGGTGTTGAACGGGAAACCCAGCTGGAAAAAGGCATGATCCTCAAAGTTCGTGGCAGTTGGGACGGTAGTGGCGAGGGTGACGCGCAACGTGTTGACTACGATGACACGATACGCGGGCCCCTGACGTCCGCCACATGGGACGATGTCGAAAAGACCGGGACGCTGATGGTTGCCGGACAGACTGTTCACCTGGATGGTCAGACCGTTTTCAAAGGCCTGAGCCCGGTCGAGATTAACGGCGTGGCTACCGACACCTATCGTGTGCGCGTCAGCGGGTGGCAACTGAATGATGGTTCTTTCCGCGCCAGTTTCGTCGGCGTGAAGGCTATCAGCGGGGATTTTAACGACAACAACGAAGTGGAAATCGAAGGTATCGTTGAGGATCTGGATGCCGGTGCCCAGACTTTCACCATTAATGGCTTTCCGGTGGACTACACCAGTGCCGTCTTTGACGACGACATGACTCGGGACGACCTTCGCCAAGGCTTGGCGGTTGAAGTAGAGGGGGGGCTGGAAGGCGGGGTGCTGATCGCCTGGGAGATTGATGAAGAGGGCGAACTGTTTGACGAAGATGACGACCTGGAGATCGTCGGCGTGGTCTACGATTTTGACGCGGCCAATCAAACGTTCTTGATCAATGGCATCCAGGTTCAGGTTAACAGTGGCACCGAATTTGATGATGGTCTGAGCGAAAGCAGCTTGGGTAATGGCCTGTTGCTGAAGGTGGAAGGCGATTACCGCAACGGTGTGTTGGTTGCCGAGGAAATCGAACCCCGGGACGGAGATGCCGAACTGGACGGCATTATCGAGTCAAAATCAGGCAGTGAAACTCTGATTGTCAGTGGGGTGCGCGTGACTCTGACCACTGGAACCCTGATTGGGGACGACGATGGTGATGATGAGCGCATCACCATGCGTACTCAGGATATAGAATACCTCAATGTGGGGGATTTTCTGGAAATCGAAGGGCGCCAGCGCTCTGAAGATGGCGGTTTTCTGGAGGCCATCAGGGTTGAGCGGGAAGATGATGGTGACGATGACTTCGAAATGAATGGTCGAGTCACGGCTCTCTCCAGTACGACAGTCACCGTCATGGGCCTGGAAATGTTGCGGGGCAGTGCGGATTTCACCGGTATCGAGGTTGGCAGCGAGGTGGAAGTGGACTACTTCCGCAATAGCGGTGGTGATTATGTCGTCAGTGAAATCGAGGAAGATGACTGACCATGCCGAAGCCCGGCCGGGGCTGAGCCGGAGGCCGGGCAACGCTGGTTTTGAGTACGGTATGGGAATATAATCCCAAAAATGAAGCATTCCGACACCAATCCCCTGCATCAGGCGCTGTATCGCATTCTTCGCCCGCTTGCCAGACTCATGCTCCGTAATGGCATCCCATTCGGCGAGTTCGCGGAGCTGGCCAAGCGGGCATACGTGGAGGCAGCTCTGGAGGACTTCGGCGATGACCGTAAAAAAACAACGGACTCCAGAGCGGCCGTAATGACAGGCCTGACCCGGAAAGAGGTCAAACGGCAGCGCGAAATCCTGGCCGGAGAGCATTCCGGCAAGTCGACTGCTGTCCATGCTAACCGGGCCTCCCGCGTGGTGTCAGGCTGGGTTCACGATACCGCATTCCAAAATCACAAAGGGGAGCCGGCGATACTGGCCTTCGATGGGCCGCTCAGTTTCAGTGAACTGGTTAAACGATACAGCGGAGATATGCCGCCTCGTGCGGTACTGGATGAATTACTGCGGGTGGGCGTGGTCTCTGTTGATCGATCGTCGGGTGAGCTCGTGCTGAAGCAGCGTGCCTATATCCCCCTCGGTGACAGTGAAGAAATGCTCCAGATTTTTGGCGAGGATGTATCTGATCTGGTGGCAACCATCGACTATAACCTGGTCAGCGGTGAAGCTGGCCATCAGCCCCTGTTCCAGAGAACACTGACGTACAATCGCATTCCTCCAGAGATAATGGCCCGCTGGCGCCGACACGCAGCCGAGCAGTCACAGCAATTGCTTGAGCAGCTGGACCGATGGTTGGGGCCCCATGATCGCGATATTTCTGGGAAAAAGGATGACGGAAGTAATGCAAAGCCGGTGAGAACCGGCGTCAGTATCTTCTATTTCGAAGACCCGATGACCACTACCCCGGCCCGGAGTGCCGGTGAGGGAGAGTAACCCATGAAACCGACACCAATGCACCGGTACCTTTCAGTCTCAGCGGGTGCGCTCGTGGTTGTTTTGATTTCTGGCTGTGGGGGCAGTGGAGACAACTCTGTGAATGTTGCCGACGGTGGCATTCGGGGTACTGGTGCCAGTGTGGGGCCGGTATCCGGTTTTGGCAGCGTGTTCGTCAACGGGATCCGCTTTGAGACCGACGGCTCGGTCGCCAGCGACGATGGCATTACCCGGGAGGATCAGCTTGACGAAGGCATGATCCTGAGGGTCGAGGGGCAATGGCGCGCCGATGGTGGGGGGACTGCAGAGCTGGTGGAGTATGACGATACCTTCCGCGGCGAGGTGGTCATCGTCTCCGAGACACTCGACCCGGACGACAGTAGCATTCGTGAGAGTGTCACGTTCACCGTCTATGGCCAGACCATCATCGCCGACAAACAGTCGGTGTTCAAGGGCTTGTCGTTACAGACTATTGATAGCGGCAGGTTTGTCCGTGTCAGTGGCTGGCGCCTGCCGGATGGCCGTTATCGAGCCAGCTATGTCGGCTCTTTGGAAGTGTCTTTGGATGACGTCGAGATCGAGGGGCGGGTTGACGATAACTCCTTGGATGCCGGCCTGAACCGGTTCTCGATCAACGGATTGCCGGTCGAGTATGACAATACCACCACCTTTGGTGATGGTCTGACGGAAAGGGATCTGAACGCCCTCGGGCTTGTGGTTGAAGTGGAGGGGCGTATCGGTTTCGTTGGTGGTGCCTCCGGACTGATAGCCAGTAACATTGAACAGGATGAAACCCGGCGTTACCAACGCGGGGATGATGACGACATCGAGTTTGCCGGGCCGGTGACGACAGCATTTGACGACGCTGACAGCACCTTCACCGTCAATGGACTGACAGTGATGGTCCCTGATGATGAGGTGTTTGAAGATGGCCTGACCAGTGAGGACCTGCAACCGGGCCTGTTGATCCAGGTTGAGGGGCGCTTCCTGGCAGGCGGAAGCGTTGAGGCGGAAGAAATCGCCATCCGGGAAGCCAACGCTGAAGTCGAGGGGCCCATCGACCAGGCATCCATCGATTTCAGTAACCGCACCTTCCTGGTGGGGGGCGTTCGGGTTCAGGTTACGCCGTTAACCATCATCAGTGATGATGACAATGACCAGAGGATCGGTCTGGCAGACCTGAATGGTGCTTTTAAGGTGGAAGTGGAGGGCATCGAACGGTCTACTGACGGCGGCGAGGTATTCCTGGAGGCGACCAAGGTTGAACGTGAAGTTGAAGACGACTCGGGTCGTGAGTTCGAGGTAACGGGGCGTCTGGGTGCCATTGACGACACCACGGTCACCGTACTGGGTGTCCAGATATGGGCGGAAGACGGTGAAACCGAGTTTGATGGCATTCAGCGTGATCAGCTGATGGCTGACTTTGAGAGTGGGGAGCGTCCGCTCATTGAAGTGGATTACGTTGAACAACCTGCAGGCAGCGGCAACTTTGTCGCTGGCGAGGTCGAGCAGGAGGACGAAAGCTCCGGTAGCTGACCAGTATGCCGGAAACGGGGCCTCTCCGGTCCCGTTTCCATTCTGCGGGTTTATCCGCACAGTGTGGATCTGGCCGAGTAATATTCGCCACTTAACCGGGTTACCAGCGCTGCCACCGACAACACATTGTGAATCTGACTGACCCCCTGGCCCGCAGACCACACGGTTTTCCAGGCCTTGGCCTCGTCGTCCAGGGGCTTGAGCTTCTCACCGTAATTGACTTCGGCGGCCTTGCCCAGCTTGTCCATGGGAAAGCCCGCCGCCTCCAGGCTCTGGCGCATGAAGCTGGCCGGCACGCCGGACACCGCCGGGGTGTGAATGATGTCCTCGGACACCGCCTCGATGATCATGTTCTGGTAGGCGGCCTCGGCCCGGGACTCGCGGGTGTTGATAAAGCGGGTGCCCATGTAGGCCATATCCGCCCCCAGCGCCCGTGCCGCCAGCAGATCCTCGCCGTGGGAGAGGCCACCGGCCAGGATAACGGTACCGTCGAACACGTCGCGGATTTCGTGCACCAGAACGAACGGATTGGTGGTGCCGGCATGCCCACCGGCGCCGGCGGAAACCGCGATGATGCCGTCGACACCGGCTTCCGCGGCCTTGCGCGCGTGGCGTTGGTTGATCACATCGTGGAACACCAGGCCGCCGTAGCTGTGCACCGCCTCCACCACCTGGCTGGCGGCTCCCAGGGAGGTAATGACGATGGGCACTTGGTGGCGGACACAAAGCTCCAGGTCTGCCTCCCAGCGGGGATTGGTGCGATGGACCACCAGGTTCACCGCATAGGGGGCCACCGGATGTCCGGGATGCTGCTCCCGGTAGGCGGCCAGTTCGGAGTTCATCTGGACCAGCCACTCCTCGAACCCGGCACTGGTGCGCTGGTTCAGCGCCGGAAAGCTGCCCACCACCCCGGCCTTGCAACAGGCCAGGGCCAGTTCCGGGCCCGAAATCAGGAACATGGGCGCGGCAATCAGCGGTAGGCTCAGGGATTCGTGGAGGGACTGGGGAATGGCCATGCTGGCACCTCGTTCTGGCGGAACTTTTTGCGGTCTGTCATGATCTTAGCGTCTATTTATCAATACACAAAGGAGCGTTTATGGGAGAGGCAAAGCGGCGCAAGGCGACAGGTGCACCGGGGTACGACAAGTCCGGTCGAAGGAAGCTGGCCTGGATGGCGACAGCCGTTGCCGCGGTGGTGGCAGTGGTTGCCGGGCTGTTGTTGGTGACCCAGCCGCCGGAAAAAACGGCGGAGACCTTGCCGGTGGCCGCGGCTGACGCCGAGCCGTTTCCCGCCGAGCTTGACCGCTACGGCGTCAGCGTTGGCGACGAGGATGCCCCGGTGGTGGTGCGTGAGTTCGCCGATTACCAGTGCCCGGCCTGCGGGCGGTTCTTCGACGCCAGCCAGCGCCTGAAGGACGAATACGTGGCGGCCGGCAAGGTCCGCTTCGTGTTCTTCGACCTGCCCCTGCGCCAGCACCAGAACGCCATGCCCGCCGCCATGGCCGCCCGCTGTGCCGGTGACCAGGACGGCTACTGGTCCATGCACGACGCCTTGTTCGCCAATCAGGGCGAATGGAGCGGCACCAGTGCGCCGGTGGACATGTTTTCCCGCTACGCCGTGGAGCAGGGCCTGGACGAGCGCCGCTTCCGCCGCTGCATGACCACCGAACTGCACCGTGAAGCCATTGACAGCAGCGTCCAGGTGGCCAGGCAGCTGCGGGTCATGAGCACACCCACCGTGCTGGTGGACAACATCCAACTGACCCGTCCGGGCTGGGGCCAGTTGTCGGCGGTGGTGGAGCGGGAGTTGGCGGACTAGATCCTCATGGCTGTCTTTCAGCCCATACTCACTTGCACCTGACGGTCAGTTGGTTAAAATTCGCACGCCGCTGACCGGCACAATTTTTCAGTTTTCAGAAACCCATGCTCCGGATTTACGATCCGGCCCGCAGGAGTAACTTATGACAGACTCAGTCGTCGTCTGCGCACTGTACAAGTTCGCGGTCGTCAATGATTACGAATCCCTTCGCCAGCCCCTGCTGGACCTGATGCTCGCCAATGAGGTCCGCGGTACGCTGTTGCTGGCTCGGGAAGGGATTAATGGCACCATTGCCGGCAGCCGGCAGGGCATCGATGCGGTCAAGGCCTGGATCGACACCGATTCCCGTTTTGACGGCATCGATTACAAAGAATCCTTTGTCGACATCCAGCCCTTCAAGCGCACCAAGGTGAAACTCAAGAAAGAGATCGTCACCATGGGCGTGGAAGGAATTGACCCCAAGCGGGTGGTGGGCACCTACGTCGAGCCCCGGGAATGGAATGAGCTGATCTCCGACCCGGAAGTGCTCTTGATCGATACCCGCAACCAGTACGAGGTGGAAATCGGCACCTTCAGGAACGCCGTTAACCCGGCCACCGACACCTTCCGCGAGTTCCCCGAATACGTTAAGCAGAACCTGGACCCGGCCAGGCACAAGAAGGTGGCGATGTTCTGCACCGGCGGCATTCGCTGCGAAAAGTCCACGGCGTACCTGAAAGAGCAGGGCTTTGACGAGGTCTACCATCTCAAGGGCGGCATCCTGAAGTACCTGGAAGAGGTTCCCGAAGAGCAGTCCCTGTGGAAAGGCGAATGCTTTGTCTTCGACGATCGCGTTACGGTAAATCACCGGCTTGAGCGTGGCGAGTTCGACCAGTGTCACGCCTGCCGCCGGCCGATCACCGAAGAGGACAAGCAGCGCCCGGAGTACGAGCAAGGCGTCAGTTGTCACCAGTGCATCGACTCTCTCACCGAGGAGCAGAAAGCCCGGTTCGCCGAGCGCGAGCGTCAGATCCGGCTGGCCGAGCAGCGTGGCGAAACCCACGTCGGCGGTGAGGCGGCCAGGGTCATCGACGAGCGCAAGAAGCGCAAACGGGCCGAACGGGCCCGTCAAGCGGCCAGAAGTGCCGCCGGGGAGAAACTGCGGGCCTGATCGGGCCCGCTCGACGTGTTCAAACCCGATTCCTCAGCCCCAACTCGTCCGGGTAGGGGCTGAGGTAATGTTGCAGCTCCACATAGTCCACCGGTTCCCGGCGCTGGGCCATTCTCAGCAGGGTCATGGGCACGATCAGCGGTAACTCGCCACGATGGTAGGCCTCGATCTGCTCCAACAGCACCTTCCGGTCTTCATCCCCCATCGAATCACGCAGGTACCCCATCAGGTGTTGCATGGCGTTGACGTGGGCGCCCCGGCTGACCTTGCAGGTCATCGCCTCCATAAAGCCTTCGATGTATTGCCCGGCAGTTTGTTCAATCGGGCGGGATTTCAGGTCAGACAGCAGTGGCCCCAGCTTCCGGTAGAGGGGCTCGTTGTGGGCCAGCAACTGGAACTTGTGGCGGGTGTGGAACTCAATCAGGGCGCCGGGGGTTAGATCGGCGGCCACGTTCTGCATCCAGTCGTCGTAGGCGAAGACCCGTTCGATGAAGTTCTCCCGAAGCTGGTCGTCGTGAAGGCGCCCCTCCTCCTCCACCGGCAGCAGGGGATAGGCCTTCATCAATGCCGCGGCAAACAATCCACTGGCATCCCGGCGAACGACCCGGCCCTCAGCGTTGTGCACCTTGATCCGTTCCATGCCACAACTGGGGGACTTGGCCATCAGGATGTAACCCCGCAGGTGGCCCAGGGTGGGGATCACCTTGTCGATCACGGCCTGCATTGAGTCGGTGTGATCGGCACTGCCCTTGGCTTCAATCAGCCGCAGCTCGTTGTCGATCTCGCGAAGGTGGATGGCCGGCCGTGGCGTGCCCATGCCGGCGGCCATTTCCGGGCAGATGGGGTGAAAGTCGAAGTGGCGGGCCAGCACCTGGGTGCAATAACGGGAGTGTTTGTGGCCGCCATCATGGCGTACCTGCTCGCCAAGGAGGCAGGTGCTGATACCAACAGGAATTCCGCTCACGGCTTGGGCTCCTCATCGATTGGGACCGTTGGGCATACCCGATTATCTACGTGAGAACAGTGTAATCCGATTACGGGGTTGGCGCGAAATCCGGATCAGTGGCCGTAGACCAGCAGGGAGGAGTCGGTGATGGCGAAATCGGTGAAGTGCACAGCGCCGATGTTCTGTTGGCCCACCCGGAAGACCGGCATATCGATATCCGCCCGGAACTCCACGTCGTGAATGGACAGGCCTTCGATCCCGGAAGTGCCGCTGATACCCCTGGACAGGTTGGCATTAGCACTGGCCATGTTGAAATGGCCGTTCATGTCGTCGCCGCGTCGGTTGTGGATCTGGAGGCCTTCGATGCCCACCGCGGCCAGGTTGAACAGCAGGATCACGTCACCCACTTCCCACTCCACCTGACCGTTGTCGATCAGGAAGTGGCTGCTGATCTGCAGCTCGGACCCGGAGACGGCGGTGCCGCTGCTCAGAACACGGGGTGCATCGGCGGTATTGCGCACGGTGATGTCGGTGGGGCCAAGGTAGCCCTGGAGCAGGATGTTGGAGAACAGGGTGGTGCTGTCAGCATTGCCGCCGGTGACCACGCTGTCGATGCCCAACTCGAAATCCACGGAATAGAGATAATCGGCAATGCTGGCCGGGTCGCCCGAATCCAGCGGGCTGACGTGAATGACCAGATCGCCGTCGTCGTATTGCCGGCCGTAGTCCCCGCCGGCGCTGTAGGCGGTCATGGCGGCGGCGACATCCGGGTTGGACGGGTCGAGAATGCCCTGATCGCCCCGGCGGGCCAGTTCCGAGAATCCATAATCCAGCACTTCGCCATCGCCGGCCACATCCAGAGTGATCTTCAGGTTATCCAGCATGCTGCCGTTGTGGCCGGACAGCCAGAGGTGGTTGATGTCCAGCGGGGCGTCGTCCAAATAGCGGATCTGGCCGATGTCCACTCGGGTGGCCAGTTCAATCGTCAGGCCCGACTGTCCCGTGATCACCGCGAGTTCCGCATCGCCCAGTGATTCAAAACCGTGGGCCTGGGCGACGACCACCGAGGTCAGCGCCAGGCCTATTACCCGCCGCCAATACCCGGCTTTGTGAGGTGTTCCGGATTCCGTGGCGTCAGTGGTCACGAGCGGTCCCTGCATCAGTCTGTGGCCGCAAGCTGGGATCCCCGACAGGCGGCAAGAGTCTCAATAAGTTACAGACTGTTACGATAGGGCGGAATGTCGGGCGCTTCTGCGCAGTGGGTCACAGAAGCGAATCTGAAGTTACGCGGATTCTACCGGGGTGGTCGGCGCCTCGGCCTCCGGAGACAGCGCCTGCAGGATCAACTGCCGCTGATGCTCGAAAAAGCCCTGGATATGTTTGGAAGCGGCGGGCTTGTCCCGGCTCAGCACGGCCTGGGTGAGGCCGCTGAAAAACTGGGCCGTGCGTTTCAGGTCCTGGCGGTAGCGGTCGGCACTCAGGTAGTAGGTTCGGCTGACCGCCGGTTTGAAATTGGTCAACGCCTCGGTGAGGTAGGGGTTGCCCACCACCTGGCAGCACACATCCATCACGTCGAAGCTGGCTTCCACCACGGCCAGTACATTCGCATCACCGGTCAGCTGGCGGGTGACCTGTTCAATCTTCGCCAGTAACCGGTCCCGGTCGGGCGCCTGCCAGCGGTCGATCAATCGCTCCACCAGCATCTGCAGCAGGTGCATGTAAACGTCGTAGAGCTCGGAGGCGTGCTCGGCATCCAGCCAGGTGGCCGCCGCGCCTTTACGCGGGGTGATGTCCACCAGATGCCAGCGTTCCAGGGTGTAGAGGGCTTCCTTGACGGAGGCCCGGCTTACCTGAAGTTCGGCGGCGACCTTCGCTTCGTGGATACGCTGCCCGGGCTGGACATGGCCGGTCATGATCTGCTCGGCCAGGTAGTTGGCAATCTGTTCAGCGAGTGTGTTGGGAACCTGGAATTCCATAAAAGCTCTCTGGATCGGGCGTCTGAGCCCCTGGTAGGCGTTCTTCAACGAGTGTAACACAGCTCCATCCTTTGCCTTTAGCGCCCTGGTTCGCCGGGAAACGGCTAGTGGGGCTTGTCTGGGAAATTTTCGTCTCAATGTTGACGATTGCTGTATTGTAGGACAATAATGCAATTAGTGGTTGGCGAATACAACGACGCCAATCCTAAAAATTGCCAACGCGAAGCGACCATCGGACCGCACCAGTCGCCGTTGTCGCTTCCGAAGTCAAAACCCAGCAAGAGGGATGTACCGTGAGCACCAGTAACCAAACCATGATGCAAAGCCCGGCTCGTCGCCGGCTCCTGTTGAGTCTCAAGAAGTATGCGTTCCTGATTTCCATGCTGCCGCTGGCCATACCGGCCCTGCTGCTGGCTGCGGGCCAGGCCCTGGATATGGTGAACCTGTTTGCCTGGGGCGCGCCGGTGGTGGTGTTTGTGATCATCCCCATCCTGGACTGGATGCTGGGGCAGGACGCCTTGAACCCGGACGAGGTGGAGGAGGTGCCTTCAATGAACAAGGAGCGCTTCTACAAGT
>NZ_JAWVYN010000037.1:0-14550 GCF_033722735.1 Marinobacter sp. | reverse complement strand
CCTTCACCACCAAAGGGCTGGGAACCGACGATGGCCCCGATCTGGTTACGGTTGACGTAGGTGTTGCCCACCCGGATGCGGCTGGCAATCCGTGCTACCCGGTGATCCACCCGGCTGTGGATACCGAATGTCAGACCATAGCCCTTGGCATTGACATCGTCGATGACCCGGTCAAGGTCCCGGGCCTCGAAGGTGGCCACGTGCAGCACCGGGCCAAAGATTTCTTCCTCCAGTTCACCAATACCGTCAACGCGGATCACCGTCGGTGCGACAAACAGCCCTTTCTCCGGCACCGGGACGGTTTTCAGTACCCGACCCTGATCCGCGAACTTCTTGCAGTGCGCCTCTATGCGATCCTTGGCGGCCTGGTCGATCACGGGACCCACATCGGTAGACAGCAGCCAGGGGTTGCCGACGCCGAGTTCATCCATCGCGCCGAACAGCATCTCCAGCAGGTTGTCCGCAATGTCCTTCTGGACGTACAGCATGCGCAACGCGGAGCAGCGCTGGCCCGCACTCTGGAAAGAGGACGCCAGCACATCCCGAACCACCTGCTCCGGCAAGGCGGTGGAATCCACGATCATGGCATTCAGGCCACCGGTTTCCGCCACCAGCGGTGCATCCGGCGCCATGGTCCTGGCCATTACCCGGCTGATACGCTGGGCCGTGACGGTGGAGCCCGTGAAGCAGACCCCGGCAATTCGTGGATCGGAGGTCAGGGCCGCGCCGACGGTGGCCCCAGCACCCGGCAGCAATTGCACCGCCGCCTTGGGAATCCCCGCCTCGTGCATCAGTTCGACGGCCCGGGCCGCGATCAGCGAGGTCTGCTCCGCCGGCTTGGCCAGCACGGAATTGCCCGCCGCCAGGCTGGCCAGCACCTGGCCGGCAAAGATGGCCAGCGGGAAGTTCCAGGGCGAGATGCAGCACATGACGCCACGGGCCTCTCCCTCACCCTCGTATCGAATACCCTCATCGGCATAGAACTGGGCGAAGTCTACCGCCTCACGAATTTCCGCAATGGCATCCAGCAGGGATTTGCCCGCTTCCCGGGTGGTCAGGGCGAACAGTTCGTCGGCGTGGGCTTCGAACAGGTCACCTACCTTGCGGATGCACACGGCTCTTTCTGCCGCCGGCACCTGCGACCAGCTCTGGAAACCGTCCTGGGCAGCGGTAATCGCATTCTCGATGTCCGCGTCGGAGGCCTGAATCACATGCCCCACCAGATCGTCGGGATCGGCCGGGTTGCGAACCACCTGCACTTCCGTACCCGCTGGATCAGCAGCGATGACCGGCCCGCCCTTCCAGCGGTGGTTACGGAAGGCGCCACGGCCCTGTTCGATCGCGCCGACGGTCACCGGATCGGTGATGTCCCAGCCCCTGGAGTTACGACGCTCGGCGCCAAACAGGTCGGCGGGCCGCACGATCGCCTTGCTGGCGATCGCATCCCCCATCGCCTCGACCACCTCGATGGGATCCTTGGCGATCTGTTCCGGCGTGATGCGGGTATCCACAATCTGATTCACGAACGAACTGTTGGCACCATTCTCCAGCAGGCGACGCACCAGGTACGCCAGCAAGTCACGATGAGCCCCCACCGGCGCGTAGATGCGGCACGGCACGCCGCTTTCGCGAATCACCTGATCGTGCAGGGATTCCCCCATACCGTGCAGGCGTTGAAACTCGTAACAATCGCGTCCCTTGGCCAGTTCCAGGATCGCGGAAACGGAGTGGGCGTTGTGGGTGGCGAACTGCGGATAGATTCGATCCGTCATCGCCAACAACTTTTTCGCGCAGGCCAGATAGGACACATCACTGCAGGCCTTGCGGGTAAACACCGGGAAACCGTCGAGCCCCATGACCTGGGCACGCTTGATCTCGGCATCCCAGTAGGCTCCCTTCACCAACCGCACCATGATACGGCGGTCCAGTTTTTCGGAGAGCGCGTAGAGCCAGTCCAGCACGTGGGAGGCACGCTTGCCGAACGCCTGCACCACCACGCCAAAACCGTCCCAGCCGGCCAGTTCCGGATCAGACAACACCGCCTCAATGACATCCAGGGACAGGTCCAACCGGTCTGCCTCTTCAGCGTCGATGTTGAAGCCCATGTTGGCCGCGCGTGCCTTCTTGGCCAGTTCCAGTGCCCGTGGCACCAGCTCATTCATAACCCGCTCCCTCTGGCCGAATTCATAGCGGGCATGCAGTGCCGAGAGCTTGACGGATATACCCGGATTCTTGCGGACATCTCCGGCACAGGCGGCGGCCAGACGCTCAATCGCGTCGGCATAGGCGCGATGGTAGCGCAGGGCGTCGTCGTCGGTGCGGGCCGCTTCGCCAAGCATGTCATATGAATAGGTGTAGCCCCGGGCCATCTGCCCCTTGGCCCGCTCCTGGGCTTCATCGATGTCGCGGCCCAGCACGAACTGACGCCCCATTTCCTTCATCGCCCGACCTGCAACAGTGCGCACCACCGGTTCGCCCAGGCGCTTGACCAGCTTGCGCAGGGTGTCCCCCACGCTTTGGCGTTCGGAATCCTTGAGCAGGTTGCTGGTCATCAACAACGCCAGGGTGGTGGAGTTGATCAGCGAGGATGAGGCCTTACCCAGATGGGCGCCCCAGTTGCCGGAGGTGATCTTGTCCTCGATCAGGGCATGGATGGTCATGTTGTCCGGCACCCGCAACAGCGCTTCGGCCAGGCACATCAAGGCCACGCCTTCCTTGGTGGTCAGCCCGTATTCGGCGAGGAACTTTTCCATGATCGTCGGGCGCGCGTTGTCACGAACGTTACGAACCAGTTCGGCGGCACGAGCGGAGATGGCTTCACGTTCGGCATAGGAAAGCTGAGCGCCGGCAATCAGTTCACGAATTACCTTGTGCTCATCGGCCAGGTAATAGTCGCGGATCGCGTGACGGCATTCGTTTAGGACGGGAGTCACTGACTGCTGCGGTCTCATAGCGTTAACCTCATCATTGTTTGTCGCTCTGACTGGCATTCTACCTACGCCAAAAAAGTCTTTTTTCCTTTTAAGGAAATTCTTACAATGCCTTTTATCTTTTGTTCTTCATTAAAAGTTAATGAACGACCAAGGCAATGGATATAATCAGGATATTTAACCTTCCACTGCCCCGAACCAACAAGCAACGACCCGCTCAACCCGCTGCTGAAGCCAACTCCCGCAGCACCCCGTGGGCTACCGAGAAAATGGCGCAATCCACTTCGTTTGCCGCCTGCATATCTGCCAGCATGCGCTGCCAGCGTCCCAACTGGGACTTCTTGTCGGTGCGCCAATACGCCAGCATCTGCTCGGGTGATTTCTCCTCCTCATGCGTTTCGGCCCCGGACTGGAACACGCTGGAGGTGAGCTGTCGCAATTGGCGATCCAGTTCGTCCCGATAGTGGGCGGTGGCCAGCATCTGCCAGTGGCCCCGGGCCGGGAATACCCGCATCTGCCGGTCAAGCCACGTCAATTCCAGACTCTCACCCAGACTGAAATACACCCGGGCAACCGAGCCCAGGCCCCGTTCAAGCCGGAGCGCCACCTCAATGATGTCCAGCAGCCAGTACCGGCTTTCGGCCGAGGCGCAGCAGGCCGCAAGCTGCTCGGGTACGCCGCTCTCGCAATACTGTCCGTAGCGCTCGATCCAGCGACTTTCCGGTACCACCGCTCGTAGGCTGTCCACGGATTCCAGCACGCCCTCAAGGGCGGCACGGTAGCGGTCCTGGCTTGTTACCGGGTCCAGGGCACCCTGGCGATTTCGCAACAGCCAATTGGTGGTACGGGTGAGCAACCGCATCAGATCCCGGAACAGGTCGAGCTGAACGGCTGCGGTAACCTGACCATCCAGGGCTTCAATGGCACGCCACTGGTCCTCGATCCCGTATATCCGTGAGGCAGTCCAATACGCCGCCGCGATGTCCTCACGACTGGCCTGGGTAGCCTGCTGCATCTCCTCCAGCCAGGTGATCCCCATTCGGTTGACCAGCTCGTTCGCCATCTGGGTGGCGGTGATCTCCGCCCGCAACGGGTGCGCGGTAACCTCTGCGGGAAAGGCCGCCAGGAGGGATTCCGGAAAGGCGGAATACAGCGCTTCCCGGAAGTGCTCGTCATGGACAATGGCGGAATTGAGCAGCGTCTGTTTGAGCTCGATCTTGGCGTAGGAAATCAACACCGACAGCTCGGGGCGAGTGAGTCCCGCCTGGCGCTCCCTGCGCTCCTGCAGCGCCTCATCGCCCGGCAGCCATTCCAGGCTACGGTCCAGCCGGCCTTCGCTCTCCAGTCGACGCATCAGACGCTCGTACTGATCAACGCTGGCGGCTGCGCCCGCCTCGGCGATGGTCAGTGCCAGGGCCTGGCGATAATTGTTCCGAAGCACCAGCTCGGCCACGTCAGCGGTCATATCCCGCAATAACCGGTTGCGCTGATCCAGCGTCAGTTGGCCCCGGTGCACCAGGTCATTCAGCAGGATCTTGATGTTGACCTCATGGTCAGAGCAGTCCACCCCACCGGCGTTGTCGATAAAGTCGCTGTTGACCGCGCCCCCATCGCGGGAGAATCCGATTCGTGCCAGTTGGGTGAACCCGAGGTTCCCACCCTCACCCAACACCTGGCACCGTAATTCGTCGCTATCGACACGCACGGCGTCGTTGGCCTTGTCGCCAACCTGTTCGTGGGACTCTTCCGGCGCCTTCACATAGGTACCGATGCCCCCGTTCCAGATCAGCGACACCGGAGCCCGCAGCAACGCGGAAATCAGCTCGTTCGGCGTCAGCCGGCCGGCTTCTATTGCCAGAGCCCTGCGCATTTGGGGAGAGATCGGAATGCTCTTGCTGGATCGGGAGAACACGCCCCCGCCATCACTGATGACCGCCGGATCGTAGTCGGCCCAGTTGCAGCCGGGAGCAGCAAACAGCCGCTGTCGCTCGGCGAACGCCCGCACGACATCCGGTTCCGGATCAACAAAGATATGCTGATGGTTAAAGGCGCCGATCAGCCGAATACGATCCGACAGCAGCATGCCATTGCCGAACACATCACCGGACATGTCCCCGATGCCCACCACGGAAAACTCGTCCACCTGGGTATCCAGGCCCCGTTCCAGGAAGTGACGCTTGACGGACTCCCAGGCACCACGGGCGGTGATGCCCATTTTCTTGTGGTCATAGCCCTCACTGCCGCCGGAGGCAAAGGCATCCCCCAGCCAGAAGCCGTATTCGTGAGCCAACCGATTGGCGATGTCGGAGAAGGTGGCGGTCCCCTTGTCCGCGGCGACCACAAGGTAGGTGTCGTCTTCGTCATGCCTCACCACGCGCTCCGGTGGCACCACGCAACCGCCGTCCAGGTTGTCGGTCAGGTCCAGCAGGCCTCGGATGAACAGCTGATAGCACGCAATCCCGTCGTCCCGGAGCGCCTCCCGGGAGCCGTTCTCTGGCGGCTGTTTGACGATGAAGCCCCCCTTGGCGCCTTCCGGCACGATCACCGAGTTCTTGACCTGCTGTGTCTTCACCAGTCCCAGGATTTCGGTGCGGTAGTCCTCCACCCGGTCGGACCAGCGCAGCCCACCACGGGCTACCCGGCCTGCCCGAAGGTGAACACCCTCCACCCGGGGCGAGTACACGAACACTTCAAACATCGGCCGGGGCTGGGGAATATCGGGAATAGCCCGGGGATTGATCTTCAATGACAGATACGGCTTGAAGTCGCCATCCTGCTGCTGGAAGTAATTGGTTCTCAGGGTGGCCTTGATGACCAGGAAGAAGCGCCGAAGGATGCGGTCGTCGTCCAGGCTGTCAACGGTCTCCAGTGATTCCAGCAATTGCCTTTCGATGCGACCGGTGACCTCGCTTCGCCGCTCCGGCGACGGGGTATCCGGCTCGAACCGGGCCCGGAACAGGGCGACCAGCAAGTTGCTGATGTGACCATGGCGAGCCAGGGTATCGGCGATAAACGGCTGACTGAAGCCAAAACGAAGCTGCTTGATGTAACGGGCATAGGCCCTGAGCAAGGCCACTTCGCGCCAACCGAGGCCGCAAGCCAGGATCAGGCGGTTAAAGGCATCGTTCTCGGCAAACCCGTTCCAGATTTCCCGGAACGCAACCTGCAAGAGGGGTTTGGCGGATGCCAGGTCGGCACCGTTCGCCAGGGATTGGAGCTCCACAGTGAAGTCGCTGATGCCAAACTGCTCCCCGTCCTCGCGCATGACCCGGTACGGGTGCTCATCCAGAACCCGCATGCCCAGATTCTCAAGAATGGGCACCACGTCGGACAGAATCACTGGCTGACCCTGGCTGTACAGCTTGAAGTTCAGTGCCTGACCGGACCGTCCTGCGCGGGGGTTGAACTGCATCGGCACATCCGAAGCCACCGAAATGGTCTGCAGCATTCGGATGTCATGGACGGTTTCAGACGCGGAGAACCGGGCCCGATAGGCCGGTGAGAAGCCGTTGCCGAACATCCGGGCCAGATGGCGGCCCTCGGCCTTACCAAAGGAGCGCTGAAGCAGCGTTTGCAAGTCGTCATCCCAGCATCGGGATTCAGCCATGACTTTGGCCAGCAGTTGTCTGAGGTGGACAGCTTCTTCGCTATCCAGGTCCTGCTCGGGCAGGGCGTCGGCGAGTTGTTCCAGCAAAGATTGTTGTAGTAATGGGCGGGAATCGGTCATTGGGCGTCTCCGGCATGGGCCTTTTGGACTGGGTCGAACGGTTCAACCAGTATATCCAAGGCGCCAAAGTCGCTTTGACCATAACCTTTCAAATGAAAGGCAAGTTCATTATATTGGGCAGGTCATTTAGCCATATATTTCTTACTGGAGTTAAATCATGGTCGAACTGGACAGAATCGATCACTCCATACTCCGTGAGCTGCAGAAGAACGGACGCATTACGGTGACCGAACTGGCCTCCCGGGTGGGTCTTTCCAAAACGCCCTGCCAGGTTCGTATGCGGCGGCTGGAGGACCAGGGGTACATCACCGGCTACACCGCGCTGGTGAACCAAACCAAGCTGGGCCTCAACCACATCGCCTTTGCCCAGGTCACCCTGTCTGATACCAGCAGCAAGGCCCTGACTGCGTTTAATCAGGCCATCAATCAGATTTCGGCGGTGGAACAGTGTCACATGATCGCCGGTAACTTCGACTACCTGCTCAAGGTTCGAACCCGCAACATGGCGGAGTACCGGCAGGTTTTGGGGGAACAGATCAACGCCCTGCCCCATGTCGTGCAGACCAGCACGTTTGTGGTGATGGAGAACGTCAAGGATAAGGGGCTGTAGGCAAGGCGCCCCGTTTATCCGCATCCGTCGAAAGGAAGCGCAGCCAGCAACCGCTGTTTGAACCACTGGTGCGCCGGGTCCTTGGCCATCGCTTCCGGCCAGATCAGGTAGACCGCGACCGGGCTCACCGGCACCGGAAAGGGCAATACCTGCAGGGACAGGAAAGACGCCAGACGAAGGGCCAATCGCCTGGGCACGGTCGCTATCAGGTCACTGCTGCTGGCGACCGAGAGCAAGCTGGAGTATTGCACAACGTGAGCGCCAATCCGCCTGTTCCAGCCCGGTTTGCCCAGGATCTGGTCCAGCGGCAGCGTCCTCCGTTCCCGCTCCGGCAACACCACATGCTCCGCCGCCAGAAACTGGTCCAATGACAGGGTCTCCGTAATGTCCGGGTGCCCCCGGCGAGCCACCACCGCCAACTCCTCCGTACCCACCAGTTGCCCGCTGAGCCGGCTGTCTTCCGGCAACTGGGTGTCGAAAGCAAAGTCGGCTTGCGCCGCCAGCAGCCACTGCTGCCAGCCCTCCGCCTGGGGCAGGGTACGCACTCCGACGGTTTCGCTTTCTGTACGCAACCGGGCCATCAGGGGGCCCAGCGCCAGGGATTCGAGATAATCCACAGCAATGATGCGGAAGGTGCGTTCGGCATTCGTCGGATCAAAGGCGGGGGCCGGGTCAAGCGCGGCCACCAGCTGATCCAGCCCGGCCCGAATCTGCTCATAGAGCGCGTCGGCCCGTGGGGTGGGCTGCAACCCGCTGCGTTGGCGGATGAACAGGGGATCATCCACGGTGAGCCGCAAGCGCTGCAGCGCCGCGCTCACCGCCGGTTGACTCATGCCCAGGCGGTCGGCGGCCCGGGACAGCTGCCGCTCCTCCACCACGGCGGCAAAGACCGGCAACAGGTTCAGGTCGACGGACCGTAAATTCAGCTTCATGGATATTTAACTTACTGGATATTTATTAGACAGAATATCCAGCCTCTGGGACCCTGTCCAGACACGGATCAGAGGAGAACAACAACATGACCGTCAACGACCTTATTGCCCTCTCCATTGTGGCATTCGTCCTGGTAACCGCCGTTATCGAATGGCTCAGCGGCCGCAGCGCCAACGGTGCCCGCACCGCCAATGACTGGAAAATGGCAGGACTGACCGTCGCCGTCATGGTGGCCGTCCAGCGGCCCCTGCTGTTACTGACCATCGGGCTGGTGCTGACCCAGCTCATTCCCGGCAGCGCCAACAGTCTGGCCTGGCTGGACAATGAGTATTTCTGGCCAACGCTGGTCGTCTTCTTCTGCCTGGAGGAACTGATCCACGGCGCCGGTCACTACTTCGCCCACTGCAGGCGCCCCCGCCAACGCTGGGCCCAGGCCATCCAGGCGGTGTTCAAGCTGTCCCACCGGCCCCACCACATGAGTGGCGACGACGACCGGGGCCAGCTCAATGTCATCCAGACCTTCACCAACGGCTGGCTGTGGTGGTTCATCATGCCCAACTACTGGTTCCAGTTGATCTGCCTCTACCTGGGCCTGACCGAAGTGTTCCTGTGGGGTACCGCCATCAAGGGACTGTGGTCCGCGCACACCCACGCCAACTGGAACTACGACCTGTACTTCCACAACCATCGCTGGGCCTGGGTCCGCAAGGCCATGTGGGCACTGGCGCACGTGTTCACCTTCCCCACCCAGCACCACCATCATCACGGCCGCGGCCGCAACTCGGCCAGGAACGTCTGCGGCTCTCTGGCCCTGTACGACTGGCTGATCTTCGACACCCTCGCCATCGAGACGGAACGTCCCAAGGTATACGGCTGGCGCCAGTCCGAGCGGGAACGGAACAGCGTGCTCTACCGCTACTTCAATCTCGACCTGGGCAAGTACCTGACGCCTGCGGCGCCGCAGGTGCGGCCGGCCAAGGCCTCGACCGAGTGATTGCCCAATCGGCGCTGTAGTACAGCCGGGCAGCGCAAGCTGGCCGGCTTACCCTGTCATCATCGGTTAGGGATTAAGGGGGGCTGGGTCAAGCTTCTGCCTTACCCCGGCTCCGGCACGTCGATGACGTCTTCCAGCTCCCGGGCAGCCTTCCGCAGTTGCGGTTCAAATCCGCATAGATCCTCCAGGGAACAACAGATCACCGGAGCGTGGGTGAACAGGGAGGCGATAAAGCGGTCATCCGCGTCCCTGACCGGCACGGCACAGGCCACCATGCCATCGGGTATCGACAGCCCGCAGGTTTCTCCAATTTCCCGGGACAGGGATTCGAGAATCGCCCGTCGCTCCGACTTATAGCGCCCGGCGTAAAGGGACACCCAGTGCGGCCCTGTGCAAACGCTCCCCGGGCATCACATAGCCCCCCCATGCTGGCCTGCAGGAAGCCCTCCTGTTCCAACGTCTGGATCAACCGATGGCCCGTGGCCTTGGGGATGTCCAGATGCCTGGCCAACTCAGTGGCGGTCATCGGCTTGCCGGCCTGCGCCACGGCCTCGATGATTTCGAGAACGCGGAGGATGGAGGAGCCTTTCTCCCGCCGGGCAATATTCATGGCTGCCGCGCCCTCCGCAGCGGGCTGGTTTGTCATGGGTTACTACGCCTGATGCCAGACCGCGGTATAGAGCTCGACGATTTCTTCCACACTGGGTACACGGGGGTTGTTACCCGGGGAGCCGGAGGCCAGGGCCTGCGACGCCATGGTTGCCCGCAACTCGAAATAGCGATCCCGGTCGATACCATAGTCAACCGGGCTGGGAACGCTCAGTTCCCGGTTGAGCGCCCGCAGTTCGTCAATCAGTTTGCGATTGGCGGTGGTGGTAGCGTCGCCTGGCCCGGCAACGCCAATAGCCCGGGCACAATCGGCGTACCGCTGCGGGGCGCCGGCCAGGGAAAACTCGGTGACGGTGGGCAGCAGCATGGCGTTGGACAGGCCATGGGGTACATGGAAGAAAGCCCCGATGGGACGACTCATGCCATGTACCAGTGCCACAGACGCCGCCGAGAAGGCCACCCCGGCCAGCGTCGCTCCCAGCATCATCGCCTCCCGTGCCTCGCGGTCATCCGGGGTATGGTAGGCGCGACGCAAGTTGGGCCCAATCAACGTCATCGCCGCCAACGCCTGGCTGTCGCTGTAAGGATTGGCCTTGGCGCTGACGTAGGCTTCGATGGCGTGGGTCAGTGCATCGATGCCGGTATCGGCGGTCACCCGGGCGGGAAGACTCAGAGTCAGCTCAAAGTCCACCAGCGCCGCCATGGGCATGAAACCCTGCCCGACACAGAGCATTTTCTCGTCCTTGTCGGCATCGGTGATGATGGTAAAGCGGGTCACCTCGGAACCGGTGCCCGCCGTGGTCGGTATGGCGATGATCGGCAGCCCCTGCTCACTGACCTCCCGGGGAAACCGGTAGTCACGCATCTGCCCGCCGAACCTGCCAAGGATGGAGATTGCCTTGGCCGAATCGATGGGACTGCCGCCGCCGAGGGCAATCAGCGCATCGTACTCCCCCGCTTTCAGCTTCTCCACCCCGGCCAGAATAGCAGCTTCGGTGGGCTCCGGCTGGGTCTCCGCAAATCGGTCGCTGTCGATGCCCGCGTCCTGCAGACAGTCCACCAACCGGTCCACATAGCCCAACTCCACCATCATCGGATCGGTCACGATCAGCGGTCTGCGGCAACCCAGCGCAGCCAGGATGTCCGGAGTCTTGCGGCTGGCGCCGGCGCCGACGTCCAGCAGGCGCGGCAGAATGATTCGGTTGCTCATGAACTCCCTCCGGGATTGTCGGTGGTTGTAAGCCAGGGATGGTCGGGGCAGTGCCTGAAGACGTCGAAGACGACGCTTGTTGGGCGCCAACCACTCGGAAATGCTCATATTGAGACTATCGGTATCGATATAAGCTAGCCCCCAACCCGGAACGCCGCAAATCAAAACGAGAGCCGGCGTTTTAGTCTTTTAATGTTAGCCCACACAACTTTTTACATTTCAAACAACAGTTCGTCCCAAAATGCATGACAGCTTGTCCGCTTTGGCGGGCACCATAGAGCGTTCAATAAAAGAACAGCGGGTATCTATTTAAAACAACAGGAGCGACCCGCCTGTTCCAGAAAACATAAAAATATTGAGGCCTTCCTATGACTACACGATCCCCGCACCGGGGGAGGCGATCGGCTGCCCGGCCAGTCACCGGCATCCGACGCTCCGCCGGCTTCCGCCCTGCCCGACCGACTGCAATCACCCCAAATCCCGGCAACCACCACCTTCGCCATGGCCTGGTGGCCATTCCATTACTCGCCGCACTGGTCAGTGGCTGCGGGGAGGGCGAACAGACGATGCTCGCCAGCCAGGAAAGCAACACACTGATCTTCAGCTATCCACTGGATGGTCAGACCGCCGTGCCCACCTCCGCGCCCCTGGTGCTGCGCTTTAACCATGCGCTGGATGAGACCACCGTCGGCGAGCTCACCCTGGGCTCAGCGAACGGTTTGATACCGCTGGAGTTGGTACGTCTGACGGAAGACCGGCAGGGGATCGTTCTGCAACCCGATACGGCGCTGAATTACAGCACCGTCTATACCCTGGATAACCCTACCGGTGAGCTGTTTGAGCGAGACATACAGTTCACTACCGCACCGTCGACCGACGGCCTGCTGATCGACCAGACCGAAGGCACCGGCGCCTTCCGGCTGCTCCGTCGAATTCCGGACGGCACCGACAGCCACCCGGTAACGGATTTTTCGGCCCTGCGCCTGCAGTTTTCCGAGCCGGTCGATCCCGCTTCGGTGCGCTATGGCGACACCCTCAGCCTGCTGGACAGCACCGATCACCTGGTGAGTGCCCAGGTGCTGGTACAAGATCAACGGATCACGGTGGACCCGCTCGAGCCGCTGACCAGCGGCACCAGTTACCGGCTGGCATTCACCGACGGCATCGAGAGCCGGATGCTCGGCACGCCGCTGGAGGTGCCGGCCGAGCCCTGGCAGTTCGTGGCCAGCGATACCCTCCCACGGGGCTTACTCGCCCAGAGCACGCGAAGCTCCAACGGCGGACGCTGGCTGTCAATGCTGTCCGGTGAAGGCTACAACTCCGTGGGTCTGAGTTCCCTGTTGCTGGGTGATGACACCAGCACCGAGGCCAGCGGCACGGTGTTCGCCGAACTGGGCTACCTGCCTCGCTTTGAGGGCAATGGCCAAAGTATCCCGCTGCGCATCAGCCGCAACTCCCTGATGTTGGGCAGCCAGCTGGATGTGATGGTCGCCGGCGCCTTGCCCGCGGGCTTTGGCTCCGGCGAAGTGGACGTGCGTTTCCTCAGCGACGCCAACGGATTCATGCACACCAATCCCTACAGCGATCAGACCAGCGCGCCCCGGGTGATTGAGCTGTACCTCGATCTGGCGCTGAGCACGGAGAACCCGATTGCCAATGGGGCCTTTGCCCAGCAACTGCTGCATGTGCAGCTGGTGGGCACCACGATGGTGGAAGATGGCCGTATGGTGATTGACGCCTTCGGGGTAATCGAGCCGGAGGTGCTGGGCCTGGATCGCGCCTCGGGGCTGATCAGCTTCCGGCTGGAAGGCTACCAGGACCAGTCCACCGAGCCCGCTCCGACAGACTTTGCCGATACCAGCGCGCCGTCGATCCGCAGCTGGGTACCCGGCGAGGAGGCCCAGGACACCATCCAGCCCGGCGACCCCCTGGTGGTATTTTTCACCGAGCCCATGCTGGCGACCAGCCTGCGCACACCGGGCAATGTGACCCTCTACAGCGATATCGACGGCCCCGGCACCCAGCGGGCCATGGAGGTCGCGCTCGTTAGCAATGGATCGGCGCTGAAGGTCATCCCGGTCCAGCCGTTGCAGCGTAACGTGAACTACTCGCTGGCGCTGAACGATGTGACCGATTTGGCCGGTAATGCCCTGACGCCCACCACGCTGTCGTTTGCCCTGCCCGGTACCGGCAGTGACGAGTCCACCGTCCAGGCACCGCTCGCGCTCACCACCCTGCCCGGCTACCCCTGCGCCAAGACCGGAGCGGACCTGCCGGCCCATCAGGGGCGCTGTGAGGGCGGCACCACCTCCGAAGACCTACTGCCGGTACCGGACCACCCGGCCAACAAGCCCCTGACGGTGCGTTTTTCCCAGGACATGGACGAGGCCAGCTTTATCGCCGGCGAAACCGTTTGGGTCGAAGTCCAGCGGGACCTGGGCTGGGAGCCGGTACCGACCACGGACTACCTGCTGAATCCCGGCCTCCGCGCCCTGGAGATAGTACCGCTGGCGGGCTGGGAAACCGGTAAACTTTACCGCTATACCCTGGCGTCGAATTACAGTAACTCCGGCAGCATCATCCGATCCCTGAGCGGCATGCCGCTGCAGACCCAGGTCATTACCCAGGGCACCCGTACGCTCGCAGACCGTGACTTTGGCGGCGCCAACCTGGTGAATCATTTCGTGGCCGGTGAGGTGGCTAATCAGCTACCGCTGCCGTTACGGAACCTGCCCACCGGCGACGTGAACAGCGATCTCGGTTATGAGCCCGAACACGAGCCGGGCTCGGAAGCCGGTGAACCCCTGGCCAACGCCATCGGACTGCAAGTGGCCGACGTGTCGTCACTGGGGTCCCGCACCTCGGTGGTCGAGGCGGGTCGTGTGGGCTGCTGGGTCCCGGGTTGGTGTCCGGAGAACCAGTACCTCTACCTGACCGCAGGCCTGGACACGGTTATCCACGGCACCCCCAACGCCGAGGATGAACTGGCTGTGGACATCCTGCCCACCATTCTTGCCACCAGTGGCGTCGATCTCTGGGTGCAGATCGACACCTCCTTCATCGATGCCTTCCCGGATCTGATTCTGGATGTGGACCTGAGTGAACACGAACGCATCACCACCGGCCCCATGTTCATGCGCATCCGCTACGATGAAGACGGAGAGGGCAAGGCCATCCCCCCGAAGGGCAAGCTCTACAATGACGACAGCGGGCAGTTGATGTTCACCACCACCCTGGACGTCTACTTGGATGCCCCCTATCTGGACCCCAGCCTGGGCCCGGCCAACCTGAGCCACAACCTGCGCGGCTACCCACTCAACGACCTGGTGATCACCGGCCCGGTCACGTTCCTGGACGATGGCCGCATGCAGATTGCCCTGAGCAATGAGAACATCATCAGCATCAACGCGGATGTCTGGGGCACCATCGAGATTACCGGGGAGAACACAGGAGGCCTGTGCGGTATCTGGCCGTTCACCTACGTTTGCGGTGGCATTGCGAACGTAGCGGTCAGCGCCGACACCCGCCTGCGGCTGG
>NZ_JAWVYN010000036.1:0-15937 GCF_033722735.1 Marinobacter sp. | reverse complement strand
TAACAGCTAATTATACGAACGCGTTCGCATATCATGTGTTCGTATAATTCCAAATCCATTGTCCAGCTAGCCCATTAAAAAAACTTTGAAAACAGAATGTTAGCGCCTAGGCCAGCATCCAGCGTGAAGATATACGCCCTGATCCTAACAGATTCTCGCCTTCCTGATGGGCGTATAATTCCGGGCCAGCTTTTGCTTACCCTTAAACATATCAGATGGTTAGCCATGTTGCCCGGAGAAATTCTGGAGTTTTGCGAACGCGTTCGTATAACTCCAGAGGCAAGAGCATTGACGGGCAAACGCTACAGACCAATACTGTATACAAATACAGCCTCAGGGATTGAGTCACATGGATGTACCACCCCCGATAGCCTCCCGGTCGCCGCGATTGATGGACCAGGTTCGCAGCCTTATCCGCATCCGTGGGCTGGCGTATCAAACGGAGAAAACCTACGTTTTCTGGATCAAGCGTTTCATCCGTTTTCACGGTGTACGACACCCCAGCTTAATGGGCACACCGGAAGTGGAGGCGTTTCTTTCCCACCTGGCGGTACAGGCCAATGCCAGTGCCGCCACGCAACGGGTTGCATTGAATGCGTTGATCTTCCTGTACCGGGAGTTTTTGGGAACGCCCCTGGATAACCTGCATTACGAGCTGTCTCGCAGGCCGGCCCGTCTGCCCACGGTGTTCAGCCCCGAGGAGGCACAAGCGGTTATCGGTCATCTGGAGGGGGTGTTCAGGCTTGTGGCCCTTATAATCTATGGTTCGGGCCTGCGTATTAACGAAACGCTCCGTTTGCGGGTAAAAGATGTCGATTTTGGCATGCAGCAAATCATCGTGCGCAACGGAAAAGGGGCGAAGGATCGGGTAACCCTGCTCCCGAACACCCTGATTGCTCCGCTAACCGAGCAGACTGAGTTTGCTCTGCACCTTCACCAGAGCGACCTGGCCCGGGGATATGGTGCGGTTTACCTTCCGAACGGCCTTGCGCGTAAGTACCCCAATGCCAGTATCGAGCCGGGCTGGCAGTACCTGTTTCCTGCGCCGGAGTTATCCATTGATCCTCGTTCCGGAATCCGCCGCCGGCATCATTTACTGGCAAGAACGGTGCAAAAGAAATTCAAGCAGGCCATCCGTCAGGCCGGAATTCACAAACCGGGGAACAGCCACACCTTCCGCCATAGCTTTGCCACCCGCCTGCTGGAAGCCGGTTACGATATTCGCACCATCCAGAAGTTGCTGGGGCATTCGGATGTTCGGACCACCGAAATCTACACCCACGTGGTCCGCAAGGGCGGCTTTGGGGTGCGTAGCCCGGTGGATGCATTGGGTAGCTGACCACCGCCGGCTCCCCCCCTCCCCCTTGTACAACCCGTTTGTTCAGGCAGCGATGATGATGTCGTTGCAGTGCAGGCCGTCGTCCTTGGCGTTCGCCGCCCCCCGGATCAGGCGAACGACTTTTTCAGGGCATCCAGCAATGCCGAATAGATGGGGTTACAGAACTCCGCCACCTCGTCGTCGGCGGCGGAGGTGAACTCCGATGACCATTCCACCCGCGTCCCCTCGCCGGAGGGGGACAGTTTGACGGTGCCGATGTAACGCTCGACGGCGTCCTTTGCCACGGGGCCCGGGCCGTCATCAATGCTGTAGGAGAAGGTGTAGTGTGCCGGGTCCATCGTCACCAGGGTTTCATGAAATGCGTCGTTCAGGATCCGTTTGGCGCCAATGTCAAGGCCGCCCTTGTCGCCTACGGCTTTGACGTCAGTGATCACACCCTCGGCCCAGGACATGTCGTGGAAGTTCCGAAGCCGGTTCCAGACAACATCAACCGGAGCATCAATGTCGATGGTGTTGTAGCAGCGTCCCATGTCGTGTCTCCTTACCGTTACGGTGAATATCCACCCAGCGACTGCAGACAAACGAGCCCCTCGGGCCGGGGCAATTTGCACGATTAATAGTGGCCTACCCCAGGGACCCGGAACCCGGTGATTTGTGACACTGGCTGGCTCTAGCCATACAACCCGCTGGTCCGCGCCGCCATGATGAAGTCGTTGCGGTGCAGGCCGCCAATCTTGTGGGTCCACCAGCGCACGGTGACCTTGCCCCACTCCACCAGCAGGGCCGGATGGTGGTTCTCCGCCTCGGCCAGATCGCCCACCTGGTTGGCAAAGGCCAGGGCCTCTACAAAGTTCTTGAACTTGAACTCCCGCCGGAGCTGGGGCTCGCCGTCCAATTCGATCACGCTCCAGCCGGGGATCTCCTGCAGCAGGGCTTGCTGCTCCTCGGCGCTCACCTGCGGGGCATCGGCACGGCAGGCTTCGCAGGCCTGTTCGGTCAATCTGGTCATGGTTGTTTCTCCCTCATTCGTCCGCTTGTCGGTCTGCGTCACACAACGTGGCTTTCCTTACAGGGTAGTTCAAGGCGCCCAGCCGGGAAGGTCCGGTGGGCCATCTGCCAGTTGAAATCCGCGCCCATTCGGAATACTGTATATTTAAACAGTATTATTGAGACAACTAATGAGCGAACTCCTCAACACCCTGATTCACGACGCCCGCGTGTGGCAGGGCCACCGCCAGGGCCGGGCCCACCAGCCCGGAGAGCGCACCGGCTATGCCGCGCTGGACCAGCAACTGGACGGTGCCGGCTGGCCGGTGGGGGCGCTGAGTGAATGCCTGCTGGACCACGAGGGCATTGGCGAGCTGCAGCTGGTGCTGCCGCTGATGCGCCGGATGGCACAGGCGGGGCGGACCGTGTTCTGGATCAATCCGCCGCACATTCCCTACGCCCCCGCCCTGGCCCGGCACGGCCTTTCCCTGGAGCAAGTGGTGGTAGTTCGCCCAACTTCCGCCGGGGACACCCTGTGGACGCTGGAGAACTGCCTGCGCTCGCCGGTGACCGGCCTGGTGCTGGCCTGGCCCGGTCGTCTGGCCAGTCGTGACATTCGCCGACTGCAACTGGCGGCCGAGGCGGGACACACCACCTGCGTGCTGTTCCGGCCCCGCCGCCAGGCCCGGCAGAGTTCCCCGGCGGCCCTGCGGCTGGAGCTGGAACCGGCCCCCCATCACGGGTTGCGGGTCAACGTGCTGAAACGCCGCGGCGGCTGGCCCGGGCAACACTGCCGGCTGGATATGGCCAGTCGCGCCGGGCAGGCGCTGCCGGCCAGCCCGCGGGTCATCGCCGGCCCCTGGGCGGGCTCCCACAGTTAGGAGACTGCATCATGCTGTGGCTCTACCTGCACTTTCCCCACCTGTTGCTGGATCACCTGCGCCGCGCCCACGAAGCGCCCGGTGCCATGGTGGTCGTGTCCGGCACCCAGCAACGGGTTGCCCAGGCCTGCCCGCAGGCACAGCAGCAGGGGGTGCAGGTGGGCATGCGGCTGAAAACCGCCCTCACCCTGGTGCCAGAGCTGGCCATTCACCAGGCGGATGAAAACCGGGAAAGTGCCGTACTGGCCCAACAGGCCCGCTGGCTGTACCGCCATGCCGCCCAGATTGCCCTGCACCCACCCGACGGCTTGCTGCTGGAGGCCAGCAGCCTGCAACGGCTGTATGGCGGCCTGCCCGCCCTCTGGCGCACCCTGCAACAGGCCCTGGCCGAGCGCCGGCTGACCGCCTGGCTGGCCACCGGCCTCACGCCCCAGGCCAGCCGGCTGGTGGCCCGCCAGGGGCCGGGGGAATGCGAGCAGGCACCGGGTCGGCTGAAGGCGCGGGTGGCGGCGTTACCGCTGGAGGCCGCCGGGTTCGAGCCCCGCACCCGGGAACGCCTGGCCCGGCTGGGCCTGACCCGGCTGGGGGAGCTGTTCCAACTGCCACCCCAGGAACTGGCCCGGCGGCTGGCCCCGGAGACCCTGGCCCATGTTCAGCAGATCCAGGGCGTTCGCCCCGACCCGCAGGCCTTCTGGCAGCCGCCGCCCCACTTTCACCAGCAGGTGGATTTTGTGCGGGAGGTGGAACAGGCCCAGGGCCTGCTGTTTCCGCTCCAGCCCATGCTGGCGGAGCTGGAGGCGGACCTGCAGTGGCGCCAGCAGGATACCGACAGCCTGCACCTGACCCTCACCCACCGGAACCGGGACACCACCCGGCTGACGGTACGCACCAGCGGGCCCGAGCACCGGGCCAGCGCCTTTGCGGAGCTGATCCGGATTCGCCTGGAGCAGCATCCCCTCACCGCCCCGGTGGTGGCCCTGGCGCTGACGGTCAGTCGCTTTCTGGCCCGCGATGCCCCCGCCAGCGCCGATTTGCTGGGGGAAACCACCAACCTGCAGGAAGCCTGGCACACCCTGGTCAGTCGCCTGCAGGCCCGGCTGGGGGACGCCGCCCTGCACCACCTGACCCCCGAGGCCGATCACCGCCCGGAGCGGGCCTGGTCGGGGGCCCCACTGCAGCGCCGGTCACCCCGGGTGGCGGACACCCTCGCCCCACCCCTGCGCCCCCTCTGGCTGCTATCCAGCCCCCAGCCACTGCAACAGACGCCGGTGGCCTGGTTGTCCGAACCGGAGCGGATCAACAGCGGTTGGTGGGATGGCGAGCGGGTGCAGCGGGACTACTACATTGCCCAGTTGCCCAGCGGACAGTTGGCCTGGCTGTTCCGGGACGTGGGGGGCGGCTGGTTCATTCACGGCTGGTTTGGGTGAGCGACCATGGACTACGCGGAACTGACCTGTTTCAGCAACTTCACCTTCCTCACCGGGGCCTCTCACCCCCACGAGCTGGCCGAGCGGGCCGTGGCGCTGGGTTACCGGGCCCTGGCGATCACCGACGAGTGCTCGGTGGCGGGGATCCCCCGGGCCTGGGCCGCGCTCAAGGACAGCCCGGTCACGCTGATCACCGGCAGCTACTTTGCCCTGGCGGACGCGCCGGAGGAGGCCGCCCGCCCCCGCTTCTTCCTGCTGGCCCGGAACCGCACCGGCTACGGCCAACTGTGCCAACTGATCACCACCGGTCGCCGCCAGGCCGGGAAGGGACACTACCGCCTGCCAGTGGCGGATGTGGAGAGCCACGCCCTCGACCACTGCCTGTGCCTGTGGCTGCCCCCCGCCGCGGACGAGGCGGATGGGCAGGCCGCTCTCGCCTGCGGCCGCTGGCTGCAGGGCTGCTTCCCGGAGCGGTTCTGGATCAGCGCCAGCCGCACCCTGGAGGCGGGCGAGGCCCAGCAGCTGGAGCGGGTTCGCACCCTCGCCGAGCAACTGGCCTGCCCGGTGGTTGCCACCGGGCAGGTTCACATGCACGCCCGGGAGTGCCAGCCGCTGCAGGACGTGCTCACCGCCATCCGGCACAACACCTCGGTGGAGCACGCCGGCCACCTGCTGTTCCAGAACGGCGAACGCTACCTGCGCCCCCTGCCGGTGCTGCAACGGCTCTATCCCGCCGCCTGGCTGCGGGAGACGGTGCGCCTTGCCGAGCGCTGCCACTTCGAGCCCGGCCGCCTGCGCTACGAATACCCCGCCGACCTGGTGCCGGATGGCCAGACGCCTGCCGCCTACCTGCAACAGCTCACCCGTGAGGGCGAGCGGCGACGGTTTCCCCAAGGCACGCCACTGCCGGTGCAGTCGTTGATCCGCAAGGAGCTGGCACTGATCAGCGAGCTGAACTACGAGCATTACTTCCTCACCCTCCACGACATCGTCAGCTTTGCCCGCAGCCGGGACATCCTGTGCCAGGGCCGGGGCTCTGCCGCCAACTCGGCGGTATGCTACTGCCTGGGCATCACCGAGGTGGACCCCACCCAGGTGGAGCTGCTGTTCGAGCGCTTCATCTCCAAGGACCGGGACGAGCCGCCGGACATCGACGTGGATTTCGAACACGAGCGCCGGGAAGAGGTGATCCAGTACATTTACCAGCGCTACGGTCGGGACCGGGCGGCGCTGGCCGCCACGGTGATCCGCTACCGTCCCCGCAGCGCCATCCGCGACGTGGGCAAGGCCCTGGGTTTCGATCCGGCAATGGTGGAGCAGTTTCTCAACGGCATCGACTGGCGGGACAGGGACACCCACTGGCGCCGGCAAATCCTCGACAAGAACCTCACCCGCAACCCCCGTATTGCGGACCAGTTCTTCACCCTGGTGGGGCAGATCATGGGCTTTCCCCGCCACCTGTCCCAGCACGTGGGCGGTTTTGTGATCAGCGCCGGGCCGCTGTCGGAGCTGGTGCCGGTGGAGAACGCCGCCATGGCCGAGCGCACGGTAATCCAGTGGGACAAGGACGACCTGGAGAGCCTGGGGCTGATGAAGGTGGACGTGCTGGCCCTGGGCATGTTGTCCGCCATCCGCAAGGCGCTGGCGCTGATCAGCCAACGCCAGGGCCGGCCGTTCGGCCTGCCGGACATCGAGCGGGAAGACCCGCGGGTGTACGAGATGCTACAGCAGGGGGACAGCATCGGGGTGTTCCAGGTGGAGTCCCGGGCGCAGATGAACATGCTGGCCCGGCTGCGGCCGGAATGCTACTACGACCTGGTAATCCAGGTGGCCATTGTCCGCCCCGGCCCCATCCAGGGCGACATGGTTCATCCCTACCTGAAGCGGCGCGCCAGCCGGGAACCGGTGGCCTACCCCAACGACGAGGTGCGCCAGGTGCTGGAACGCACCCTGGGGGTGCCCATCTTCCAGGAGCAGGCGATCAAGCTGGCCATGGTGGCCGCCGGCTTCAGCGCCGGCGAAGCCGACCGGCTGCGCCGGGCCATGGCCGCCTGGAAGTCCGATGGCGACCTCACCCTGTTCCGGGACAAGCTGATCCAGGGCATGCTGGCCCGGGGCCACAGCGAAGACTTTGCCGAGCGCCTGTACAAGCAGATCTGCGGGTTCGGTGGCTATGGCTTCCCGGAATCCCACGCCGCCAGCTTTGCCCTGCTGGTGTACGTCTCGGCCTGGCTCAAGCGTCACCACCCGGCCGCCTTCTACTGCGGCCTGCTCAACAGCCAGCCCATGGGCTTCTACTCCCCGTCCCAACTGGTGCAGGACGCCCGCCGCCACAACGTCGCCGTCTTGCCCATCGACGTCAACCGCAGCACCTGGGATCACACCCTGGAGGGACCGGACCAGCAACTGCGGTTGGGGTTCCGGCTGATCAAGGGGCTGTCCCGGGAGGCCGGCGAGCGGATCTGCCGCCAGCGCCCCGACGGCGGTTACCGTTCCACCACCGAGCTGCGCCAACGCACCGGCCTGGCCCAGCGGGGCCTGGAGGCCCTGGCCGGGGCCGGCGCCCTGGCGCCGTTCAGCGACAACCGTCACCAGGCCTATTGGCAGCTGCTGGGGCACGAGCGGGACAGCGGTGTGCTGCTGGGCGAGGCCCCGGCGGACTACCAGGCCGATACTGCCGTTGCCCTGCCCGTACCCAGCGAGGGCCAGACGATCCTGGCGGATTACGCCAGCCAGGGCCTGAGTCTGCAACGCCACCCGCTGGCCCTGTTACGGGAACAGGGCCACCTGAAACACTGCCTGAATGCCCAGCAACTGCTGGACGCGGAGCCGGGACGGCCGGTGCAGGTAGCGGGGCTGGTCACCGGGCGTCAACGACCGGGCTCGGCGGCCGGGGTCACCTTCGTCACCCTGGAGGACGAAACCGGCAACATCAACGTGGTGGTGTGGCTGGCCACCGCCCAGCGCCAGCGCAAGCCCCTGCTGACCGCCCGGCTGCTGCATGTAAAAGGGATTATCGAGCGCGAGGGGGACATCATCCACGTGATGGCCGGCAGGCTCCGTGACCTCAGCCACCTGATCAACAACCTGACCGTGCGCTCCCGGGATTTTCAGTAGCCAATCGTCCCCCCAGTCGCGACTCATGCCACCTGGCAGACACCGTACCGGGCCAGTATCCGGTCGTAATCCAGGTGGATGATTTCGCCCCGAAACTTGCCGGCCGCTTCATCCCAGGGAAAGAAAATCTGGATCGAGCATTCGATCCGTTGACCGTCGCCACGCCAGTCCTGCCAGTTTCCCAGCAGCGTGCCGGAAACGTCGGCCTCTTCGTACACGCCCTGGGGACCGATGACGATATTCTGTAGCTCGAACTTGATATCCGGAAAAGCGGACAACAGCTCGGAGTAAAATCGTGTCGCCCCGTCCTTGCCCTGCCACTTGGTGCCGGATGGTCGCATCACGTATTCACAGTCCTCGGTGAGTGTGGACATCAGCCCCTCAATGCTGCGCTGGTCTTCGGAAACGGAATGGTGTTTCCAGAGGGCTCGAATCTGCTGGTATTTCTCATCACTGTAGGCCGCATCAAGCTGCCCCCTGACGTGCTCCGGAATCATGATGTCGCCCTCCCTTGACTCTAAGGCACACCCTTCATACTAGTCGTCCCAACCGATACCCGGCAGGAATTCGGGCAATAAAAAAACCCGCCAGGCTTGCACCGGGCGGGTTTTTTGCCGAAGGGCGAGGATCAGCCGAGCAGCTTGATCATCACACCGGCGGCCACCGCAGAGCCGATGACACCGGCCACGTTCGGGCCCATGGCGTGCATCAGCAGGAAGTTCTGCGGGTTAGCTTCCAGACCGACCTTGTTGGACACTCGGGCGGCCATCGGAACCGCGGATACACCGGCAGAACCAATCAGCGGGTTGATCTTCTCTTTGCTGACCGCGTTCATCAGCTTGGCCATCAGCAGACCGGCGGCGGTACCCACACCGAAGGCGACGATACCCAGCGCCAGGATACCCAGGGTCTGGCCATCCAGGAACTTGTCCGCCATCAGCTTGGAGCCCACCGACAGGCCCAGGAAGATGGTCACGATGTTGATCAGCGCGTTCTGGGCGGTGTCGCTCAGACGCTCGACCACGCCACACTCGCGCATCAGGTTACCGAAACAGAACATACCCAGCAGCGGTGCGGCATCCGGCAGGAACAGCACCACGGCAATCAGCACCACCAGCGGGAAGATGATCTTCTCGCGCTTGCTGACCGGGCGCAGCTGGGACATCTTGATGGCCCGCTCTTCCGGAGAGGTCAGTGCCTTCATGATGGGCGGCTGGATCATCGGCACCATCGCCATGTACGCGTAGGCGGAAACTGCGATCGCACCCAGCAGGTGCGGGGCTAGAACACTGGACACGTAGATGGACGTGGGACCGTCGGCACCACCGATGATACCAATGGCGGCGGCTTCCAGAATGTTGAAATCCAGGACGCCGGTCAGATCCAGCAGAGCAGCACCGATGACGGTACCAAAGATACCGAACTGCGCCGCCGCGCCCAGCAGCATGGTCTTCGGGTTGGCCAGCAGCGGACCGAAGTCGGTCATGGCGCCAACACCCATGAAGATGATCAGCGGACCCACGGTACTGCCGATGATGACCTGATAGAAGTTGTACAACATGCCATTGCCGTAGCCGAAGTCCTGGGCCAGGCCGTTAGCCATGGCGACCTGGGCCGCGGTGGCATCTTTATAGGCATACTTGAACGACTCCATCACCTCCGGCGTCACCGCCTGTCCGGCCTGGTAGGACACGTCCAGGGAGCCGGCCAGCGCCGCCAGCACTTCCGGCTTGGCGAAGTGGATGGCATTTTCCGCGGCAGACAGGGCCAGCCCTGCCTCCGGAATGTTCGCCAGGATGCCACCGAAGCCAATCGGCACCAGCAGCAGCGGCTCAAAGCCCTTGCGGATCGCAAGGAACAGCAGCAGAAGGCAGACGGCGATCATCACCACCTGGCCAAAGGACATATTGAACAGGCCACTGCCTGTCCAGAGCGTAAGTAACTTATCCATGGAATGCTGGCCCTTATGCGATTGTCAGCATTTCATCATCAACAGCGACGGCATCACCGACCTTGATGAACACTTCACCGATGGTGCCACCTTTCGGGGCCCGTACTTCGGTTTCCATCTTCATGGCTTCAAGGATGATCAGCACGTCGCCCTCTTCCACCACATCACCCGGGTTCACCAGGACCTTGAAGATGTTACCGCCCAGCGGAGCCAGCACCGGCTCGCCGCCGCCGGCAGGTGCCGGAGCCGCAGCAGGGGCGGCTGCCGCACCACCCTGCGCTTCGATCTGGCTGATCTCGCCGCCTTCGCTGACCGCAACCACGTACTCTTTGCCGTTGACGGTGACGGTGTAGGTTTCCGGACCACCAGCCTTCTTGGCGGGCGCGGTCTCTTCACCGGTCGGTACCGGCTCGAAGGCATCCGGATTGCCACGGTTCTCCAGGAACTTCAGGCCGATCTGCGGGAACAGGGCGTAGGTCAGGACGTCGTCGACTTCCTGCTCCGCCAGCTTGATGCCCTTGTCACCGGCAATCTGCTTAAGCTCATCGGTCAGCTTGTCCATTTCCGGCTCGAGCAGATCCGCCGGACGGCAGGTCACAGGCTCCTTGCCTTACAGGACTCGCTCCTGCAGTTCCTTGTTGAACGGAGCTGGTGCCGAACCGTACTCGCCTTTCAGGACCGCAGCGGTTTCCTTGGAGATGGACTTGTAACGCTCGCCGGTCAGCACGTTCAGTACTGCCTGGGTACCCACGATCTGGGAGGTCGGGGTCACCAGCGGGATGAAGCCCAGGTCTTCGCGGACCTTGGGGATCTCGGCCAGCACGGCGTCAAACTTGTCGCTGGCGTTCTGCTCACGCAGCTGGTTTTCCATGTTGGTCAGCATGCCGCCCGGTACCTGGGCGGTCAGGATGCGGGAGTCCACGCCCTTCAGGCTGCCTTCAAACTTGGCGTACTTCTTACGGACTTCCCGGAAGTAACCGGCAATGTCTTCCAGCAGGTTGAGATCCAGCCCGGTGTCGCGGTCGGTGCCTTCCAGGATCGCCACCACGGCTTCGGTGGGCGAGTGACCGTAGGTCATGGACATGGAAGAGATGGCGGTATCGACGTTGTCGATGCCCGCTTCCGCTGCCTTGATGGCGGTGGCGGTGGACATGCCGGTGGTGGCGTGGCACTGCATGTGAATCGGAACGTTCAGTTCCTTCTTCAGGCGAGACACCAGATCGTAGGCCACGTAGGGCTTCAGCAGACCGGCCATGTCCTTGATGGCGATGGAATCGGCACCCATGGACTCGATCTCCTTGGCCAGCTCCACCCACATGTCGATGGTGTGAACCGGGCTCACCGTGTAGGAGATGGTGCCCTGGGCGTGCTTGCCAGTCTTGCGAACCGCCTTGATGGCGGTGTCCAGGTTGCGCGGATCGTTCATCGCATCGAAGATACGGAACACGTCAACGCCGTTTTCGGCGGCACGATCCACAAAGCGCTCAACCACGTCGTCGGCGTAGTGGCGGTAGCCCAGCAGGTTCTGGCCACGCAGCAGCATTTGCTGCGGCGTGTTGGGCATGGCTTTTTTCAGTTCGCGAATACGCTCCCAGGGATCTTCGCCCAGATAACGGATGCAGGAGTCGAATGTCGCGCCGCCCCAGGATTCCAGGGACCAGAAGCCTACCTTGTCGAGCTTCTCGGCAATGGGAAGCATGTCGTCGAGACGCATGCGGGTTGCCAGCAGGGACTGGTGGGCGTCACGCAGGATAACGTCCGTAATCCCCAACGGTTTCTTTGTGTCTGTCATCGTGTCAGCCTTCTGTTTAAAGGTTCTAATTCGTCTTCCGGATCACTTTTTGTGGCGTGCCCGGAACTGTGCAATCGCCTTCTTGATCGCTTCAGCGGTGTCGGGGTCGACCGACGTGGGTGCTGAGGGCTTTGCACGAGGAGTTCTTACCGGGGTGGCCGGCTCAGGCGGCGTCAACCGGGAGATGAGCTTGGACATGATCAGGGTCGCGAACACCAGAATGACCAGGAACGCGAAAACAAACCCCATACCCGCAATCATCAGGTCAACGGCTTGTGACATCAGGTTATCCATAGCGAATAACTACCTGTATTGATTAAATTGATTTTCCCCGAACCGCCTTCTCTCCACAGGCGCGGCCGGTCGGGCACTTTTCGGGGGGCAAAATCCCGCGTAATTTACCGGTTTCCGGTTTAGGGAGCAACCTAAACAGACGATTCGAATGGGCCAATCCCTTTGCCTGTTGGGGCGAAAATCCGCCGCCGGCGTAATCGGAACGATTTCGGTTCAGGCCATTCGCACCCGGAACTGACGCCCCTTGATCCGGCCTTTCTCCAGTCGCCTCAGGGCCTTGCGGGCTGACTGCGCTTCTATGGCCACAAAGCTCTGGAACTCGAACAGATCGATCTTGCCCACGGCACTGGCGGGCAATCCGGCGTCCCCGGTCAAGGCTCCCAGTATATCGCCCGGCCTCACCTTGTTCTTTCGACCCCCGGCGATGACTAGGGTTCGCACGGCCGGGGCCACCGGCTGGTCCGGGATGGCCAGCAGTTCCGCGGTCTCGCCCCAGGCAAGCTCGGAACGGCGCTCCTGCTCCAATCGCGTCACCCGATGGCCCTGCTTCGGAGTACAGAAGGTGATGGCGTGGCCCGCCTCCCCTGCCCGGCCGGTGCGGCCAATACGATGGGTGTGGACCTCGGCATCCCGCGCCGGTTCGACATTCACCACCAATGGCAGCCCCTGGATATCCAGCCCGCGGGCGGCCACGTCGGTGGCCACCAGTACCGTGGCGCTACCATTGGCAAAGCGCACCAGCACCGCATCCCGGTCTCTCTGCTCCAGGTCGCCGTGCAGCGCCAACGCCCGGAAGCCGCGACCGGATAACGTCTCGGCGATGTCATCACACTGCTGCTTGGTGGTACAGAAGGCAATGCAGGCGGCTGGCTGGCGCTGTGACAGCACCGCCGCCAGCGCATCGGTTTGCTGGCCGGGCTGGATCTCGTAGAACAGCTCCTCGATATCCGGTTCCGGCTCGGTGTCCGCCACCCGGATATCAACGGGCGCACGCTGGTAGCCCTCACTGAGGCGGCGGATATCGGCCGGCCAGGTGGCCGAGAACAGCAGGGTCTGCCGGGTTGGCGGTGTCTGGCCAAGAATGTCCTCGATCGAATCGCTGAACCCCATGTCCAGCATCCGATCCGCCTCATCCAGCACCAGCATGCTGAGCTGCGCTAGCGACAGGGTGCCCTTGCGCAGGTGGTCCTGCACCCTGCCGGGCGTGCCCACCACAATATGGGCGCCGTGGCTGAGGGAGCCTATCTGGGGCCCAATGGCCACGCCACCGCACAGGGTGAGCACTTTGATATTGTGACGCGCCCGTGCCAGGGCTCTGAGCGCCTTGGCCACCTGATCCGCCAGCTCCCGGGTGGGACACAACACCAGCCCCTGCACTGCGAAATGCCGGGGCCGCAACCGCTCAATCAACCCGATGCCAAACGCCGCGGTTTTGCCGCTGCCGGTTCGGGCCATGGCGATCACATCCTTACCGCCCAGCACGGCCGGCAAGGCTTCCGCCTGGATGGGGGTGGGTTGTTGATAGCCAAGCCGGTCCAGGTTGGTCTGCATGGCCCGGGAAAGCCCTAACACACTAAAAGACGACATAAAGGAAGGTCCGGGAAAGTGAATGGACGGTTACGGGATCGAATCCGGTCGGCGTATACTACCGGAACAGCAATCGAGTGTGTGGAATTCAGTAACGGAGCAGTTGATGGCATCACTTCAGGATCAACTCCTAAAGGCCGGCCTGGCCGACGAAAAGAAGGCCAAGGCCATTCGCCAGGAAAAACGCAAGAAACGCAAACAGCAGCCCAAGGGCGCCGTCGAAGTCAATGAGGCTCAGCTTCGAGCACAGAAGGCCCGCGAGGAAAAGGCCGAACGGGACCGCCAGTTGAACCTGGCCCGACAGCAGGAGGCGGAGAAGAAGGCCATCCAGGCCCAGATTCGCCAACTGGTGGAGACCAACCGGCTGGACCGCTCCAGGGGGGAGGAATCCTACCAGTTTGTCCATGACAAGAAGATCAAGAAGATCCCGGTGGCCTCCGACATGGTCGACCCGCTGTCAAGAGGACGCCTGGCCATTGTCTTCGTCAACGGTCACTACGAGGTGGTGGCCGAGGCCGTGGCCCGCAAGATCATGGAGCGGGACGAGCAGGCGGTTGTGGTGCTCCACGACAAAGCCCAGCAGAGCGAAGCGGATGAAGACGATCCCTACGCGGGCTACGAAATCCCCGACGACTTGATGTGGTAACGGTTTCCCGCCCTCCTGTCAGGGGCCGGCCAGGTAAAAGAGCAATGGCACTGGCGCCACCGCCAGCGCCATTGTGAGGAGATACTGGTAGTAGGGTATCAGCCGGCTCATGCCCAGGACCATCCCGATGCCGCCACCCCCTCCGATGAGGGCATTGCCCGGCGTATTGAGCAACACCGCCACTGTTACGAAACGGTGCCTGAGTACGAACGGCAAGACGCCCCCCGGCACTCGCCGGTACAAAAGCTCCAGACGCTCCGAGTGTGACCGGCCCTCCATTTGCCGGGCCAGTTCCGCGGCCCTGGCAAAGTGCAGCCAGGACAGCAACCGACTGATGCTGTTCCCGGGCATCAGCCGGCCAAGGCCATAGCTCAACGACAGCGAGGCGACGGTACTCAGGTAAACCAGCAGCGCCCCCTCCCCGCCCAGCAAAACCAGCAGCGCCAAACCAATCTCGATGCCCGGCATGAACGGCACGGCCATCAGCAGGATATACAAGCCAGTCGCGGTGAGCACAATCATGTGTAGCATCGGTTCATGGCGGGGAAAAACCTGGAAATTCAGAGCCTGCACCAACCAATGGCCGGCCAGATTCAGCCCGACAGCCAATCCGACCAGGAGCAACAGCTTAGCCCAACGATTCACTGCAACCATGCCCAGGAGCCCCAAGCCCAGCCCGGCGACGGGGTAACCGCCTCAGCTCGTTAATTTCCAGGACTATTTGGCCAGTTGGCCCTCAAACCGGTATTCCCTGCGAATGTCCCAGTACCAACGTTCTTTGGTCCAGACCACCTCTGCTTCCATCCGGTCACCATTCCGGCTACCCCGCCATACCATAGTGCCGTGGGAAGGACTGACCGATGTGGCCTGAAAGGTGACCCCGCCCAGCTCCTGGCTGACGGAATAGGCAGCCGGCTCAAAACCATATTCTTTGCACGCTTCCGAGATAAAGCGGCCATCTCGAAAAATCAGCCGGTCGACATCGCCACCGGAGGTGGCCCCCGCCTCCCGCAGCACTCCCTCAAAAATCGCGCCCTCGAGTGTTCCCGCCACCTCTTGCGCGCTTGCAACACCGTGGCCGCCCAGCGTCAGCAACAGCGCCACCACCAGCGGCCAGCTTTTGGCAGTCATCATCACGCCACCTCCCGGACTCCCCTCCAGCTCAGCTTAGCTCAATTTATCGACAGTTTTTTTCGTGGTTGGTGCATCCAAACCTGCGTCGATCACGAACTTATAGAGGAAATGAATCAAAACAATCTGTTTTCAGGAGAATGGCGATGAAACTCAAAGCAACCCAATCCGCTCTTTTGGCCACCACCCTGCTAGCCAGTGGCGCTACCCTCGCAGGCCATGCTAACCACGTAATTTCCACTCACCTGTCCGCCGATAGCCTGGTAGGCACCGCGGGCGCCCCTGACGGTAAGGGACACGCCCATGTCTTCGGCATTGACGGCGACCCGACCACCCTGTGTTACGTCATCCAGGTTGAAGACATCCAGATGGTGCCTGTGGGCGAAGGTATGGCCGCCCATATCCACGAAGCCGCTGCCGGCAGCAACGGAGCCCCCATCGCCATGCTGGCCGGGCCGGAAGACGGGGATGCCGCAGACTGCCTGACGGAAGGCGAGGAAGGCAAGTTTCCAACCGGCGAGGCGGGCATTGTGAAGCGGATTCTGGAGAATCCTGAAGACTTTTACATCAACGTCCATAACCCGGAATATCCGGCTGGGGCCATTCGGGGTCAGTTGATGAAAGCGGATCACGGGAGGTAGAAAGCTTCGGTCGAACCTCTTTCGGTTCAAATCCCATCTGACAAATGAAAACGCCTCATCACCGGGGTTTACGATGATGAGGCGTTTCAGATTTGGCGCGGCTGGGAGGATTATTCGGGCCTTTGGCCCTCACCCCTTCGGGGC
>NZ_JAWVYN010000035.1:0-22197 GCF_033722735.1 Marinobacter sp. | reverse complement strand
GGATAGAAAAACCGAGCAAGGCTCGTTCGCAGTTATACGCCCTCCCCCCAAGACCGTCCTGGGCCAAGAAGGGCGTATAACTCCACTCGTGAGTTTCACTACCCTCAAATCTATCAGAGAGTTACGGAGTTTGCCCGCCGGGTTGCCGGGGTTTTGCGAATGCGTTCGTATAACTCCGCGCTCACCACTCCAGCTGCGCCCCGGTCTGGTACTCGATCACCCGGGTCTCGAAGAAGTTCTTCTCCTTGCGCATGGTGGCCTGCTCGTCCAGCCAGGGCGAGACATTCCTGGCGCCGGGGAACGGTTCTTCCAGGCCCACGGTGCGGGCGCGGCGGTTGGCGACGAAGCGGAACTGTTCGCTGTGGTACTCGGCGGAGTAGCCCAGGATCGGGTCGCGCAGGATGTAGTCGGCGTAGGCGCTTTCGGCGGCCTCGGACTCGTCCCACATCTCGCGTACGGCTTTCGGATCCAGGGTGATGTTTTCCTCTTCCAGGATCTGGTTCACCACCTTTAGCCCGAAAGAGAAGTGCATGGCCTCGTCCCGCAGGATGTACTGCAGCTGCTCGCCGGTGCCGCGCATCAGGCCGCGGCGCTGCAGCGCGAAGATGGGGCTGAAGCCGTTGTAGAACCAGCAGCCTTCGAACACCGCGGCGAAGAACAGGTAGGACATGATGAATTCCTGCAGGTCGTCCGGATTGCGCAGGTTCATGTCGGAGCGCATGGCGGCGTCGAGGCGGCGGTTGGCCACCTGGATCTTCTGGTTGATCTGTGGCACCACCCGGTAACGGTTATAGATCTCGCTCTGGTCGAGGTTGAGGGTCTCGATGCAATGCTGGTAGGTCCAGGTGTGCAGGGCCTCTTCATAGACCTGGCGGGCCTGGTAGATCTGCAGTTCCGGGGCGCTCATCTTCTCCATCACTGCCAGGCCGATGTTGCGCATGGCGAGGATGTCGGAGGTGGTGAGGTAGGCCAGCACGTTCTCGTAGACGTGCTTCTCCGGCGCGCTCAGGCGGTGGTGGTAGTCGTGGACGTCCTGGGCCATGTTGATGTCCAGCGGGGTCCAGTGGTTCTTGTTGGCGTTCATGAAGTACTCCCAGGCCCAGGGGTACTTGAACGGCGCCAGCTGGTTGATGTCGGTATCGCCGTTGATCACGCGCTTGTCGTCGACGTTGACCGGGCGCGGGCCGTCGGGGTTGCTGGCCTGTGGTTGTTGGGGGGTGGAGTCGTCGTCCCAATCGAGCATGGTTCTGTCCTCGGCTCGGTGAAAGGTTTTTGCCACGAAATCCACGAAAACGCACGAAAGAAAAGAGAGCCGCGAATTAAGTATCCGGGGACAGAATTGAATTCTATCCCCCTGCGAAGACCTTTTTTCGTGTGTTGTCGTGGATTTCGTGACCAATAATCAGTGCGTAATGATGCGGTTCGTCAAGCCTCACCGCATCCTGCGTCCGGCTGCAGGTTAGTCAGTGGTTACTGACATGCCTCGCAGTCCGGATCGTCGATGGCGCACACCTGCGGGGCCGGGGCCGCCTGCACCGGGGCGGATTTCTCGGCGCCGGTGGCACCCAGCGAGCGCAGGTAGTAGGTGGTCTTCAGGCCGCGCTCCCAGGCCAGCTGGTACAGGGCGTCGAGCTTCTTGCCGGAGGGTTCGGCCATGTACAGGTTGAGGCTCTGGGCCTGGTCCAGCCATTTCTGGCGGCGGGCGGCGGCCTCCACCAGCCAGCGGGCGTCCATCTCGAAGGCGGTGGCGTAACGGGCCTTGATCTCCGCCGGGATGCGTTCAATCTGCTGCACCGAGCCGTCGAAGTACTTGAGGTCGTTGACCATCACGTTGTCCCACAGGCCCTCGGCCTTGAGGTCGGCGACCAGGGACGGATTCACCACGGTGAACTCACCGGACAGGTTCGATTTCACGAACAGGTTCTGGTACGCCGGCTCGATGGACTGGGACACGCCGACGATGTTGGAAATGGTGGCGGTGGGGGCGATGGCCATCACGTTGGAGTTGCGCATGCCGTGCCTGGCCACCAGTTCCCGTACCGGCGTCCAGTCCAGTGCCGCCTCGGTGTTGACGCTGAGGTCACCGTCCTGGCGGGCATCCGCCAGCAGCCTGATGGAGTCGATGGGTAGGATGCCCCGCTCCCACAGCGAGCCCTCATAGGTCGGGTAGGCGCCGCGTTCGGCGGCCAGCTCGGCGGAGGCGCGGATGGCGAAGTAACTGATCTGCTCCATTGCCAGGTCGGCAAAGGCCACTGCCTCCGGGCTGGAGTAGGCCAGCTTGAGCTGGTACAGGGCGTCCTGGAAGCCCATCAGGCCCAGGCCCACCGGACGGTGGCGCAGGTTGGACTCGCGCGCCTGGGGCACCGCGTAGAAGTTGATGTCGATGACGTTGTCGAGCATCCGCACCGCGGTGTTGACGGTGCGCTCCAGCCGTTGCACGTCCAGTTCGCCGTCCTTGATGTGGGCCGCCAGGTTGACCGAGCCCAGGTTGCAGACGGCGATTTCCTCGGCGCTGGTGTTGAGGGTGATCTCGGTGCACAGGTTGGAGGAATGCACCACGCCCTGGTGCTGCTGGGGCGAGCGCAGGTTGCAGGGGTCCTTGAAGGTGATCCAGGGGTGGCCGGTCTCGAACAGCACGGTGAGCATCTTGCGCCACAGCTGCTTGGCGGAGACCTTCTTGTGCAGCGGCAGTTCGCCGCGCTCGGCCATGGCCTCGTATTGCTCGTAGCGGGCACGGAAGGCGTTGCCGTAGAGGTCGTGCAGGTCCGGCACGTCGCTGGGGCTGAACAGGGTCCAGTGCTGGTCGGCGCGCATGCGCTCGATCAGCAGGTCCGGCACCCAGTTGGCGGTGTTCATGTCGTGGGTACGGCGGCGCTCGTCACCGGTGTTCTTGCGCAGCTCGAGGAACTCCTCGATGTCCAGGTGCCAGCTCTCCAGGTAGGCACACACCGCGCCCTTGCGCTTGCCGCCCTGGTTCACCGCCACCGCGGTGTCGTTGACCACCTTGAGGAACGGCACCACGCCCTGGCTCTGGCCGTTGGTGCCCTTGATGTGGGAGCCCAGCGCCCGCACCGGGGTCCAGTCGTTGCCCAGGCCGCCGGCCCACTTGGACAGCAGGGCGTTGTCCTTGATGGCGCCGTAGATGCCTTCCAGGTCGTCGCTCACGGTGGTCAGGTAGCAGGACGACAGCTGGCTGTGCCGGGTGCCGCTGTTGAACAGGGTGGGGGTGGAGGCCATGTAGTCGAAGGACGACAGCAGGTCGTAGAACTCGATGGCGCGGGCGTTGGGATCGTCTTCCCGCAGCGCCAGGCCCATGGCCACGCGCATGAAGAACACCTGGGGCAATTCCAGGCGCTGCCCCTGCCAATGCAGGAAGTAACGGTCGTACAGGGTCTGCAGGCCGAGGAAGCCGAACTGGTAGTCCCGCTCCGGCTTCAGGGCCGCCCCCAGGCGCTCCAGGTCGAAGCCCACCAGGGCGTCGTCCAGCAGTTCATAGCGGATGCCGGCGTGGATAAAGGCGGTCAGGGCCTGTGGATAAAGACGCTTCAGGGATTCCTGCAGGGGCAGCGCCAGGGCCCCGGCGGCTTCGATGCGCAGCTGCTCCAGCAGCAGCCGGGCGGTGACCTGGCTGTAATCCGGCTCCTGTTCGATGCGGCCACGGGCGGTCATCACCAGGGCAGCCAGCACATCCGCTTCGGGGATGCCGTCGTACAGGCCTTTGAGCGCTTCCTCCACCACCGAGGCGGCGTCGACGCCGTCCAGCCCCTCGCAGGCCTGCTCCACCTGGTATTTCATCAGGCCCAGATCCAGCGGCGCCACCTGGCCGTTGGCCTGTTTCACCGTCAGGCTGGGGTGGGCCTCCACCGGGGCCTCGCGGCTGGCCCGCTCCTGGGCGTGGGCCTCCCGGTAGAGCACGTAGGCGCGGGCGACCTTCTGTTCTTCCGCGCGCATCAGCGCCAGTTCGACGTGATCCTGGATGTCCTCGATGTGCACCTTGCCACCGGCCTTCAGGCGGCGGCTGATGGCCTGCACCACCTGCTCGGTGACCCGCGCCACGCTGTCGTGGATGCGGGCGGAGCCGGCGGCCTGGTCCCCTTCCACGGCGAGGAAGGCCTTGGTGACGGCGACGCTGATCTTGGCGGCGTCAAAGTGAACCAGGGTACCGTTGCGTTTGATGACCTGCAGCGAATCGGTGCTGGGCTGGGCGTCAGCCGGGGTAGCTGTGGCGGTGGACATGGGGTGTCTCCTGAATACGCGTTTTCCATCATGGCCTTCGCGTAGACAGGGGTGCGAGATAGGGACAGCCCCCGTGCCGGGGACAGCCTGTCCCCGGCGGGCGTAGAGAAGGGAGACAGATGAAACCTGTGCCCCAACACCTTGCTGAATCCTGTCCTGCTCACCTGTAACGCGAAGGTGCAGTTATTGGGCGACGTAAATGCGCCTCATCCCTGGCAGGTCTTCGGACTCAGGGGCTCGGTTCATCACATGAACCACCTCGCGGGGCGACTTCCCAACCGGGTCCGGTCAGTGTCTGGTGCAGCGCACCGTGCCTCGCTCGTTCCCCAATACCGCTGCGCGTCAGTTCCGGAGTCTCACCGGATTCCCGCTACCGTGGGTGGCCAGGGTGGCCCGCCCGGTCAATCGTTGAGCGTTTTGGCCATCCCTTGATCACTACATCTGGTATTGAACCAAGGATGAGAGCACTATATACACGAAATCCGGATTCAACAAGGCACTTTTTACCTGACCGTCGGTCTGTACCGCCATCAAGGAGGTGTTATGCACATTCGCCCTGCCCTGTCGGCCCTGCTGCTGACCACGTTTCTGGGCCTGCCCGCCCTGGCCGACGACCAGGCCCTGCCGCAACCCCGCCCCTTCTCCGCCATGACCGGCCTGGACGACGGCTGGGAGCCGCTGGAATTTCCCGGCATCGACCGCCACAGCCAGTACCGGCTGGTGACGGTGGATGGCCAGCAGGTGATGAGGGCGCGTACCGAGGCCGGGGCCTCCGGCCTGATCGCCCGGATGACGGTGGCCCCCGGGGACGGGTTGCTGCTGCAGTGGCGCTGGAAGGTGTCGAACACCTATCGTGACGGCGATGCCCGGCGCAAGGACGGCGATGACTACCCCGCCCGCCTCTACGTGGCCTTCGAGTTTCAGGAGGACAAGGCGGGGCTGTTTGAGCGGCTCAAGCGGGGCACGGTGAAGGCGCTGTTCGGCGAGGAACTGCCGGGCAATGCCCTCAACTACATCTGGGCCAACCGGCTGCCCCCCGGCGCCATCGTGCCCAACCCCTACACCGACCGCACCATGATGGTGGCGGTCACCAGTGGCGAGGACCAGGTGGGCGAGTGGGTAACCGTGGAGCGGGACATCGTGGCGGATTACCGGGCAGCTTTCGGCGAGGCGCCGCCGGCCGTCGTGGGCATTGGCATCATGTCCGATGCCGACAACACCGGCGAAGCCGCTACCGCCTGGTATGGGGATATCCGGCTGCGTCGGCCAGAGTAGACGCGGTACCCTTACTGAGGGACCTGGGCGTCCTGGATCGACGGGAAGCCCGGTAGCAGGTAGTCGGCGTCCCTGGCGATGGGAGCCGGCACTTCGCCACGGGCCGCCAGCCGCCGGTAGGCGTCATCGAATGCCTGCCGCAGGCGCTCGCTGTCGGGGTTCTGGCGGGAGAACAGCCAGGAGGTGTAGCGGATCCGCACTTCCTGCTCCTGAACGCCGGTGATGTTGTATGCCTTCATCACTTCCCGCACCGGGTACTGGTAATCCAGCAGGTAGTGGCCCCGGTTCCGCTGGAGCATGTACAGGGCGGCCAGGTGGTTGGGGGCGTAGGTCAGGCGGATGGATTCCTGCTGCTCCAGCTGTTCCCGCAGGCCGCCGTAGGTGTAGCCGGCGATCAGGATCAGGACGCGGTCGTGGAAGGATTCGAACCGGGTGACCGGCGGCATGCCGTCGAGCGACCACACCGAGAGGCGAACCGGCAGCGGGCTGACGTCGCTCTCCAGCACATGGCCCTGCAACTCGGGAATCTGGGTGAGGCCGGGCCAGAGGTCGATGGCCCCGTTCTTGAGGTAGAAATAGGTGCGGCTGATGGGCAGGTAGACGAATTCCAGGTCGTAACCCGCCTCCTTGGCCACCTGGCGGGTCAACGCCACGAACACCCCGGCGGCGCGGTCGTTGTCGTCGGCGTATTCCAGCGGCGGAAACTCGGCGTAACCCACGGTCAGGGTCGGACGCCCGGATTGCGCCGATTCGTCCGTACTTGCCCAGGCCGGCACCAGCCATGAAACCATCAATACCACGGCGGCCAATGTCCACGGCCACCTGCGGCGGCCATGCCGCCGGACTCTAACCCGCTGTCGGATGATCAACCCGCTCTCCACCCGTGATTGCTGTCATCGGAACACCCAGAGCCTATCAGACTGGCGCACAATTACCTCCAACTGGCTCTAACTTCCGCGCCTCCCGGGCGTGCGGCCGTCTCGTTACGCCCCCGGCGGGCGTCTAACGCAGGATCAACAGGGGGCTCTTGCTGGTCTTCAGCATGTTGGTGGTGGTGCTGCCCACCAGGAACTGGCGAATGCGGGAGTGGCCGTAGGCCCCCATCACCACCAGGTCGATGTTGTGTTCCTGCTGGTACCCGTGCAGGGCCGCTTCCACGTCGCCCGCGCGGATCGCCAGCTCCACCTTGGCACCCAGGGGCGCCAGCGCCTGCTCGGCCTGGCGCAGCTGCTCCCAGCGGTCGGCGGTGTCGGCGCCCACCATCACCAGGTGCAGTTCGAAGTCCCGGAAGATCGGGCTGGAGGCGAGCAGGTCCAGGCCCTTGAAGGTGGTGGGGCTGCCGTCGAACGCCAGCATCGCGCTGCGCGGCGCCTGGAAGTCGTCGGGCACCAGCAGGATGGGCCGATGGACGCTGCGGATCACCGTTTCCAGCTGACTGCCGACGTGGATATCCCGGTCGCTGCTGCTCTCGCCGTGCAGGCCCATCACCAGCAGGCGGGTGGTGTCCTCGATGGCCAGCAGCGAGTCGGTCAGGTCGCCGTGGCGCTGGCGCTGGTGCACGTCGGTCACCCCCGACTCCCGCGCCCGCGCGGTGGCCGCCTCCAGCATGTGGCGGCCCTGCTCCAGGGCCAGCTTGCTGCGGCGCTGGTCCAGCTCCGCCAGCTCTTCCATCAGGTGCTCACGGCTGCCCAGGCCAATGCTGCCGGCCAGGTCGCTCTCCGCCGGGTAGCGCTCCTGGTCCAGCACGTGGAACAGGGTCAGTGGCGCCTCCAGCCGCTGACTCGCCCAGGCCGCGTAGTCGCACACCGCCTTCGCCGCCCGAGAGCCGTCGATACACCCAACCACTTGCTTCATGACATCCTCGCTCGCCTGATTTTAGCTTATTGTTCAGGAGCCTCTGATTAACTCCTGGATCGCCTCTGGCATTCAGAGCCATTCACAGTCAAGGCGCGGCTTTGCAGGAATGCCGGGACCTTTCAAAAAGCCGCAACGCGGAGTGTGGATGGCTCTGAACGCCCCGAAGGGCGCGCTCTGAAGGCTGCATCCACGGTGTTGCGGCCCTTGCCAAGGGCTACGGCCATTGGCTGCGAACCGCGCCTTGCGGCTACAGCCTTCAGAGCGCGCAGAGACGATTCAGGAGTTAATCAGAGGCTCCCTTGGATTGGATCAGTGTCCCATCAGTTGGTCAACCGCTTCCGGCTTGTCGTGCACCGCAAAGCGGTCGACGATGGTGGCGCTGGCTTCGTTGAGGCCCACCACCTCGACGTCGGCACCCTCCCGCCGGAACTTGATCACCACCTTGTCCAGGGCCCCCACCGCGGTGATGTCCCAGAAGTGGGCGCGGTGCAGGTCGATCACCACCCGGTCCACCCCTTCCTTGAAGTCGAAGGAGGCGATGAACTTCTCCGAGGAACTGAAGAACACCTGACCCACCACAGTATAGGTGCGGGTATTGCTGCTTTCCTCGAGCTCGGAGCGGATCAGCATGAAATGGCCCACCTTGTTGGCGAAGAACAGCGCCGCCAGCAGCACCCCGGCAAACACCCCGAACGCCAGGTTGTGGGTGGCCACCACCACGATGACCGTCACCACCATCACCACGTTGGTGGACAGCGGGTGGTTGCGCAGGTTGCGGAACGAATCCCAGCTGAAGGTACCGATGGACACCATGATCATCACCGCCACCAGCGCCGCCATGGGAATCTGCACCAGCAGCTCGTCCAGCACCAGCACCATGATCAGCAGCACGATGCCGGCGGTGAGGGTGGACAGCCGCACCCGGCCACCGGACTTCACGTTGATGATGGACTGGCCGATCATCGCGCAACCGGCCATGCCGCCCAGCAGGCCGGCGCCGATGTTGGCAATGCCCTGGCCACGGCACTCGCGGTTGCGGTCGCTGGTGGTGTCGGTGAGGTCGTCCACGATGGTGGCGGTCATCAACGATTCCAGCAGCCCCACCACCGCCAGGGAGGCGGAGTACGGCAGGATGATCCACAGGGTTTCCAGGTTCAGCGGCACGTCCGGCCACAGGAACACCGGCAGCTCGGTAGGCAGCTCGCCCAGGTCGCCGACGGTGCGGATGTCCAGGTTGAACAGCACCGCCACCAGGGTCAGCACAATGATGCACACCAGCGGCGAGGGCAGCACCTTGCCCACGGTGGGAATCAGCGGGAACAGGTAGATGATGGCCAGGCCCGCGGCCGTCATGGCGTAGACGTGCCAGGTGACGTCGGTCAGTTCCGGCAGCTGGGCCATGAAGATGAGGATGGCCAGGGCATTGACGAAACCGGTCACCACCGAGCGCGACACAAACCGCATCAGCTCGCCCAGGCGCAGGTAGCCGGCGATGATCTGCAGCACCCCGGTCAGCACCGTGGCCGCCAACAGGTACTGCAGGCCGTGTTCCTTCACCAGGGTCACCATCAGCAGCGCCATGGCGGCAGTGGCGGCGGAAATCATCCCCGGACGACCGCCCACAAAGGCGATCACCACGGCGATACAGAAGGAGGCGTACAGCCCCACCTTGGGGTCCACGCCGGCGATGGTGGAGAAGGCGATGGCCTCGGGAATCAGAGCCAGGGCCACGACAATGCCTGAGAGCAGGTCGCCGCGGACATTGGACAACCACTCGTTCTTGACGGTTTTGAGCATTACAGAATCCGGGATATTGGGGGAAACAACGAACTCAGCCGGCCACTGGCGGTCGCTGGTCACACATGAACCCGGGCCGGCGTCGCGAGGGGCGGGATTTTAACCTATCTGGGTGACACTAAACAGGCCAGCCGAGGGGGCTGGGTAAAAACGTCAAATTGTGATTACACGGCCTCCTGCACCGCACTTTCGATTTGCAAATTGGCCATTACGAGCCATTCTTGTTTAGTGGGCTGCGGGATGCCCCTGCCCGAGCTTTGGGGCTGCCAGATAAGCATGGAGTGCGCCGATTTGATCTCTCGTTCCGGACTAGACCGTAATGCCTGGCAACAGCTGTTGATGCTGAGTCTTCCGCTGGCCTGCCTGCTCGTGGTGCTGGCCTGCGGCAGCTATTACCAGGCCCGCCAGCATTCGACCCTGATGACCGAATCCGTGGCCAACGGGGAACTGACCGAGCTGCGCAGCCTGCTGGGCGATGCCCTGTCTATTCCGGTTCGCGACCTGGTGGGGATTGCCCGCGCCCCGCTGACGCAGTCCGCCATCACCGCCGAGTCGGCCGAACTGAAAGCGGAGCGCTTCACCCAGGCCCTGTTTCCGCTGATCTACCAGAACCCGAACTATTTCCAGGTGCGTTGGATCAAGGCGAGCGGCCTGGAGGGCGCACGCATCGACATTGACACCGCCGGTGGCGACATCCGGCCAGTTCAGCCCGGCAACCTGCAGGACAAGAGCCAGCGTTCCTATCACCGGGCAGCGATGGCCCTGACCCCGTATCAGGTGTACGTCTCTCCCCCCAACCTGAACCGGGAACGAGGCCAGATCGAACGACCGCTTCGCCCCACCCTTCACGTGGCGCTGCGGTTGCCGCCCCACCAAGGCACGGATAACGGCTACCTGATCGTCAACGTCGCGCTGAACCCGATCCTGCAACGGTTAACCGCGTTTGGCCAACACGACCAGTTCGAGGTGCGCGTGGCCGCCAGCAATGGCGACTGGCTACTGCACCCGGATGCCAGCCTGGCCTGGGCCAGCGACCTGAACCATGGTCACACCGTTGCCCGCAGCAACCCGGACCTGTGGCAGGCACTGCAGTCTGACCCGGCCACCCCAGTCACCCTGGCCTCCGGGCGCTGGTTCGTCAGCCGGGTCACCGCCCGACCGCCCGAGGGCAGCACTTCGGAGCTGGCTCAGGCACCAAGCCTGGTGGTGCTGTTACACCAGACCCCGGCGACCATCGCGGCTCAACGCTGGCAAGCCCTGCTTCAGGCGTTGGTGGTGTTTGCGGTGCTGCTGGTGGTGTTTACGGTGCTGATCGGCCTGTTCTTCCGGCGGCTCCGGCATACCACCCTCCTGCAGCGGGATCTGCAGCAACAGGCCGACACCCTGAGCGAACGCAACCAGTTCATCACCACCCTGACCAACGCCCTGCCCGGCCTGGTAGCCTACTGGGATACTACTGAAAGGTGCCAATACGCCAACGGCACCCACCGCAAGTGGCTGAACCTGGATCCCGACGCCATGCCCGGGATGACCCTGCATTCGGTGTTGGGCACGGAAAACTACCAGATCTGCCAGCCCCACATCGATGCGGTGTTGCGGGGCGAGAAGCAGTCCTTCGAGCAGGTCCTCGGCACCAGCCAGGGCACCCGCACCGTGCTGGTGAACTACCTGCCAATCTTCAACCCCTTTGGCCTGACCAAGGGCTTTATCTCGCTGACCACCGACATCACCGAGGCAGTGCAGACCCGGGAGGCGCTCAGCGTACTGAATCAGGCCCTGCAGGAGCGCTCCGAGGCCGCTGAGAACGCCACCCGCATCAAGAGCGCCTTCCTGGCCAATATGAGCCATGAGATCCGCACACCGATGAATGCCATCATGGGCCTGCTCACCATCCTGTCGGAATCCGGCCTCAACAAGCGCCAGCAGGACTACGTGGAGAAGATCAACGCCGCCAGCAATAACCTGTTGCAGGTGCTCAATGACGTCCTCGACCTGTCACGGCTGGAATCGGGCAAGCTGACCAAGGTGGAGGAACCGTTCCTGATTGAGGATACGGTGCGCAAGTCCGTCCAGCTGTTCGAGCTGGCTTTTGCCAAGAAACAGCTGGACCTGCTGGTGTGGATCGATCCCGACCTCCCCAAAACGGTGCTGGGCGACGATCACCGCCTCGGCCAGGTGCTCAATAACCTGTTGGGCAACGCCCTGAAGTTCACCGATGAGGGTTCGGTGACGGTGTCGGTCACCCTGGAACGGCGCAGCGACAAGGTGGCGGTGATCCGGTTCTCGGTGAAGGACACCGGCATTGGCATTGCCGAAGACAAGCAGTCCTACCTGTTCGATGCCTTCGACCAGGCGGACAACTCCACCACCCGCAAGTACGGCGGCTCCGGCCTGGGACTGGCGATCTGCAAGAGCCTGGTGAAGATGATGGGCGGCGACATCGCGTTATCCAGCCAGGAAGGCGAAGGCAGCGAATTCTACTTCTCGCTGCCGTTCGAGATTACCGAGGCGGAGCCGGCCTGGAGCAAGAAGAACCTGGGTCTGCGGCGGGTGCTGCTGGTGGAGGACAACAGCACCTCGGCGGAGCTGATGAAATCCTACCTGGCCGCCTGGAAGGTGCACTGCGACGTGGCCACCACCGCCGAGGACGGCCTGGTGCGTTACCTCAGTTCGCTGGATTCGGGCAATGTTTACGACGCCATCCTGGTCGACTGGGTGCTGCCGGGCAAGGACGGCGTTTGGCTCTACCAGCGTATCCGCAATCACCGAAACGGTGACCAGCGGCAGCCCGAGCCCATCCTGGTGATGGTGACCGCCTACCAGAAGGAAGAGCTGATCAGCCGGCTCACCGGTAAGGGGGGTGATGGGGCCGAGGGTAAGTTGCCGTCGGTGCTGACCAAACCGGTCACGCCCTCCACGCTCTACAATGCCCTCAACCAACAAGGCCACCTCGATTCGGGCCGCCATGGCACCGCCAATGGCATCGTGATACCCGATCTGTCCACCCTGAAGTCGCTGATTGCCGGCAGCCGGTTGCTGCTGGTGGAGGACAACGAGCTCAACCAGGAGGTGGCGCTGTCGCTGCTGGCCAAGCTGGGCCTGTCGGCGGATACCGCCAGCAACGGTCGCGAAGCGCTGACGCTGGTCGATCGGGAAACCTACGACCTGGTGCTGATGGATCTGCACATGCCGGATATGGACGGTTACGAAGCCACCCTCGAGATGCGCAAACGCTACAGTGCCGAGGAACTGCCGGTGATTGCCATGTCGGCGGCGGTGTTTGAGGAAGACATCAAACGGGCCCGGGCCGCCGGCATGAACGACCACGTGGCCAAACCCATCGACTTCCACGTGCTGGCAACCACCCTTTGCCGATGGCTTCACCCCCAGGCCGATGCCCAGGTCACACCGGTGCTCCAGGATTCAGGCCTGGAGCCGGGGTCCCTCAACCTGCCCGGTGACCTGCAGTTCAGCGAACAGGAGATCCTGACCCGCTTCCAGGGCGACCACGAACTGGTGCTGCGGTTGTTGCGGAGCTTTGTCTGCCAGTACCAGGACGGCGTGCCGGAGCCGACAGGGGAGCAACCGGACGGGGACCGCAGCGAGCGGTTAAACGAGCTTGCCCGCTTCCTCCATACCCTGAAGGGCTCGGCCGCCACCCTGGGCCTGCACCGCCTGTCGCAGTTGGCCCAGGAAGCGGAGCAACAGTGCAAGGCGGGTGTCCAGGACACCGATCAGTTGGCCGCCGAACTGGCCACCGTACTCAGCGACATCCGTGCCTGGCTGGAACACCAGGAGACGCCGGTCGAGCCCACCGTGGCCGTGACTGGCAATGTCTCTGACCACTTACTCAAGGAGCTGGACGAACTCCAGTCACTGATCGCCCGGTCCCGCCTACCCAACGACGAGCAACTGGAGTTTTTGAAACAGCATACCGGGCATCCAGCGCTGGGAGATCGGATCCAGACCCTGCTGCAGGAACTGGAAGAGTTCCGCTATCAGTCCGCGTTGGTCACTTTGGCGGACATCGAACGACACCTTTGAAGGAATAGACCTGAAACCTTGTCATTTCAGGCTATACTAGCAACTGGTACATTCGTACAACTTTGAGGCGATTCGCCATGGACGGATCCACACCGCTCGAAAAACCGTTACTGCTACTGGTGGACGACGAGCCCAACAACCTGCGGATACTGGCCGAAGCCCTGCGCTACGACTATGAAATTGCCATCGCCACCAGCGGCGCGGCGGCGCTGCAGTTTGTGGAAAAAGACACCCTGCCGGACCTGATCCTGCTGGACGTGATGATGCCCAGCATCGATGGCTACGAGGTCTGTCGTACCCTCAAGCAGCACCCGGTCTGGCGGCGCATCCCGGTCATCTTCGTCAGCGCCGCCACCGACAGCGAGTCCGAGGCCGAGGGCTTCCGGATCGGTGCCGTGGATTATATCCACAAGCCGTTCAACCGGTCGGTGGTACTCGCCCGCATCCGCTCCCACCTGTCAGTCCACGGCATGATGGATCGGCTGATGAACACCGCCTCCCGGTTGGACGCCTCCATCGAACACGAGACCCGCGGCGAATACGACACCACCACCGCCGCCGCGGAGCAATTCGATGCCCAGGCCCTGCTGCTGGACGCGGTATTCAGCCACGCCATGGAAGGCATCATGGTGACCGATGTCCACGGCATAGTGCGAGCGGTCAACCCGGCCTTCTCCCGCATCACCGGCTACGAGGCCGACGACGTCGTCGGCCGGCCCCAGGACAGCCTCAGTGGTGACCTCAAGCGCTCCGAGTTCACTGCGGAGGTCTGGGACCGGGTCCGCAAGATGGGGCAATGGCGCGGCGAGCTGATCAACCGGCGCAAGAGTGGCGAAACCTATCCGGAATTGCGCACCATCAACTCGGTGACTGGCCCGGATGGGGGCGTCTCCCACTACATCTCGGTGTTCAGTGACATTTCCACCACCAAGAAAAACCAGAGCACCATCGATTTCCTGACCTGGTACGACGCCCTCACCTCGCTGCCCAACCGTCTGCTGTTCCTCGACCGGCTCGATATGGCGGTGCGGTTGTGCAAATCCAATGACCACGCCTCGGCGGTGCTGGTGCTCGACATCGACCGCTTCAAGGAGATCAACGATTCTCTGGGTCTGGAGGTGGGAGACCAGGTCCTGGTGGCCTTCAGCGAACGGCTGGAAACGCTTACCGGTCCCAGCGATACCGTCTCACGTATCGACGGTGACGAATTTGCCGTGCTGTTAGCCCCGTCCGTCGCCAAGAAGACCCACATGGCCAACCTCGCCCTGGATACCGCCACCCGGCTGCACGAAGCGCTGGCCCAGCCACTGACCGTGGGCGACCACGAGTTCAAGCTCAGTCTCAGTATTGGTCTGACGGTACTGCCCGGTCTCAGTCGGGAAACCGCCCAGGACGTGCTGCGCAACGCCGAAACCGCCCACCACAAAGCCAAGCAGGATGCCTCCAGCGCGGTGGTGTTCTTCAGCGAGCGTATGGGGGTGGATGCCATGGAGCAGTTCCAGCTGACCCAGGCCCTGCGCCAGGCGGTGGACAACGGCGAGCTGCGGCTCTACCTGCAGTCCCAGTGCAGCACCGGGGGCGACCTGATCGGCGCCGAGGCCCTGTTACGCTGGGAACATCCCCAGCACGGCCTGGTATCGCCGGCCACCTTCATTCCGCTGGCGGAATCCATCGGGCTGATCTACCAGCTCGACCGCTGGGTGCTGGACCAGGTGCTGACCATGGTGAAGGCCTGCCAGGACAAACTGGGGCACGTGCGCTTCGCCATCAACATCAGCGCCGACCACTTTGCCCGCGACGATTTCATCAGTCACCTGGTCACCTGCCTCAAACAGCACCGGCTCAGCGGTCATCACATCACCCTGGAGCTGACCGAGAGCGTGATGATCCAGGAGCTGCGCCAGGTGGTCAGCAAGATGCGGGCGCTGCACGGGCTGGGCATCGAAGTGTCCATCGACGACTTCGGCACCGGCTATTCCAGCCTCAGCTACCTGCGGCACCTGCCCATCCAGGAGCTGAAGATCGACCGCTCCTTCACCAGGGACATCGACGGCGACCACAGCGGCCGCGCCATTGTCTCGATGATCCACAGCATGGCCGTGGAGCTGGGCCTGCGCACCGTGGTGGAAGGCGTCGAGACCGAGGCCCAGTGGCAATACCTGAAACGCTATCCGGAGGCCGTCGTGCAGGGCTACTACCTCAACCGGCCGGAGCCGGCGGAGATCTGGCTGGCGCGGAACTTTTCGCTGGAGGCGCAGTATACCGCGTGATCGATAGCCTTATTCCACCGTCACGCTTTTTGCCAGGTTCCGCGGCTGGTCGACGTCGGTGCCCTTGAGCACCGCCACGTGATAGGACAGCAACTGCAGCGGCAGGGTGTAGACGATCGGCGCGGTGATCGGGTGCACCTCGGGGATCTGCATCACGTGGATGCCGTCCTGCTCGGCAAGTTCGGCGCCGCCATCGGCGAACACGAACAGCTCACCACCCCGGGCCCGCACCTCCTCCAGGTTGGACTTCAGCTTCTCCAGCAACTCGTTGTTGGGGGCCACGGTGACCACCGGCATTTCGCTGTCCACCAGCGCCAGCGGGCCGTGCTTGAGCTCGCCGGCCGGGTAGGCTTCGGCGTGGATGTAGGAAATCTCCTTGAGCTTGAGCGCGCCTTCCAGGGCCACCGGGAACATGGCGCCCCGACCCAGGAACAGGCTGTGGTGCTTGTCCATGAACGCCTTGCTCAGCTCGGCGATGCGGCCGTCCAGGGCGAGGGCATCCTCCACCTGGCCCGGTAGCTTGTGCAGGGCGGCGACGATGTCCGCCTCCTCGGATTCGCCCAGGCCGTTCTTGCGCGCCAATGCCAGGGTGAACAGCAGCAGCGCCACCAGCTGGGTGGTGAACGCCTTGGTGGAGGCCACCCCGATCTCCGGGCCGGCCTGGGTCATGATCACCAGATCGGATTCCCGCACCAGCGAACTGCCCGGTACGTTGCAGATAGCCAGGGCGGCGCGGAAGCCGGCCTGCTTGGCCTGGCGCAGGGCGGCCAGGGTGTCGGCGGTCTCCCCCGACTGGGAGATGCACAGGAACAGGGTGTCTGGCTGGATCACGTGCTTGCGGTAGCGGAACTCGGAGGCCACTTCCACCGAGCAGGCCACCCCGGCCAGTTCCTCAATCCAGTAGCGGGCCACCATGCCGGCGTGGTAACTGGTGCCACAGGCGATGATCTGCACATGGCGGACATTCTCCAGCAGCTGTCCGGCGTCGGTGCCCAGGGCCTGCTCGAGCACCCGGTCGTTGGTGATCCGGCCTTCCATGGTGGCCTTGATCACCCGCGGCTGTTCGTGGATTTCCTTGAGCATGTAGTGGCGGTACTCGCCCTTGTCGGCGGAATCGATACCGTGCTCAAATCGGGTGGTGGCACGCTCCACCTGGGCACCCTGGCGGTCCCAGATAGTCACGCCATCCCGGCGGATATCGGCCAGGTCGCCTTCCTCCAGGAACATGAAGCGGTCGGTGACCGGCAGCAGTGCCAACTGGTCGGAGGCGATGAAGTTCTCGCCGATGCCGACGCCAATCACCAGCGGGCTGCCCTCCCGGCACACCACCAGGTGATCCGGCTCATCGGCATGGAGCACGGCCAGGGCATAGGCGCCCCGGAGCTTGGCGATGGCACCCCGGACCGCCGCCAGCAGGCTGCCGGCGACGCGGTATTCCCGCTCGATGAGGTGGGCCACCACCTCGGTGTCGGTCTGGGACGTAAATTCGTAGCCCTCGGCCATCAGTTCCGTGCGCAGTTCCTGGTAGTTCTCGATGATGCCGTTGTGAACCAGGGCCAGCCGGTCGCCGGACATGTGCGGGTGGGCGTTCACCTGGGACGGTTCACCGTGGGTGGCCCAGCGGGTATGGGCGATGCCCAACGGCCCGCGACAGGGGTGCTGGTCGATGTATTCTCCCAGCGCCGCGACCTTACCGACCTCGCGGGCACGGTTGATACTGCCGTCGTCCTGCCGCACCGCCATCCCGGCGGAGTCGTACCCGCGGTATTCCAGCCGCCGCAGTCCCTCCAGCAGGATGCCCTGAACCTCCCGTTCCGATACCGCGCCTACAATTCCACACATGTGTCTGTTACCTGTCTGCTGTTGCTTGCTGTGTCACCCGGCCCCGTGGGGCATTCAGGCTTTTTTCTCGGGCCGTTGCCAGTTCTGTACGTTGCGCTGCCGCCCGCGGGCCACCGCCAGTTCCCCGGCCTCGATCGGACGGGTGATGGTGGACCCCGCGCCGATGGTGGCTCCGGCCGCCACTGTAACAGGGGCCACCAGGGAGGTGTTGGACCCTACGAAAACTTCATCCCCGATCACTGTCTGGTGCTTGTTGACGCCGTCGTAGTTACAGGTGATCGTGCCCGCACCGACGTTCACGTCGCGGCCCAGCGTCGCATCGCCGACGTAGCTGAGGTGGTTGATCTTGCTCCCTTCGCCCACCTCGGCCTTCTTGGTCTCGACGAAGTTACCGACCTTGGTGCGACTGGCCAGCCGGGTCCCCGGCCGCAACCGGGCGAAGGGGCCGATCTGGGCACCGGCCCCCACTTCGGCGCCATCAATCACTGAGTGTGCCTCTATCACGGTCCCCTCGGCAATAATGGCGTTACGGATCACGCAGCCGGGCCCGATACTGACCCGATCGCCCAGGGTGACCTTGCCTTCGAACACCACGTTGACGTCGATCAGGATGTCGTTGCCGATGGTCAGGTCACCGCGCACGTCCACCCGGGCCGGGTCGGCCAGGGTCGCCCCCTCGGTCATCAGGCGGTCGGCTTCCCGGCGCTGGTACCAGCGCTCCAATTCGGCCAGCTGGAGGCGGTTGTTGACCCCTTGCACCTCGAACTCGTTGTCCGGCTGGGCCACGTTCACCGCCACGCCGTCCATCACTGCCATGGCGATGATGTCGGTGAGGTAGTACTCACCCTGGGCGTTGTGGTTGGACAGGCGCGGCAGCCAGTCCTTCAACAGCTTCGCCGGCACCGCCAGGATGCCGGTGTTGACCTCGGTGATGCGGTGCTGGTGCTCGGAGGCGTCCTTCTGCTCGACGATCGCCAGTACCTTGTCGGACTCGTCCCGGATGATCCGGCCGTAGCCATGGGGGTCGTCCAGGGTGACGGTGAGCAGCGCGAGTGAGCGGTCACCGACCTCGGATACCAGGCGGTTCAGGGTTCTCGCACTGGTCAGTGGCACGTCGCCGTAGAGGATCAGGACGTTGGCGTCGTCGGGCAGGTTGGGCAGGGCCTGCGCCACCGCATGGCCGGTGCCCAGCTGCTGTTCCTGCAGGGCCCACTGGATGTCGTCTGCCGGCGTGGTGTCCCTTACCTGATCGGCGCCATGGCCGATGACCCCGTGAATGCCCGCCGCCCCCAAGGTCCGCGCGGTGTCGATGACGTGATGCAGCATCGGCTTGCCCGCCACCCGGTGGAGGACTTTGGGGAGTGAGGATTTCATCCGAGAGCCCTGGCCCGCGGCCAGGATGATGACGTGAAGTGGGGTCATGATCGAACGGGTCTCCTTGTCTACCACCTACGGGCGTTGTCGGGAAATAAAAAAAGCCGCAGCCCCGCCGACGGTAAACAGGTTGTGGTCTGTTTCCGCCGTCCAGGATGCGGCTTTGGTGATCAGCGTTCCCTGACCGAAAGACGAATTACTTCATCTTGCGGCGCAGCTGCTGAATGGTGCGAAGCTGGGCAACAGCTTCCGCCAGTTCTGCAGCGGCACGGGAATACTCGAACTCACCGGTCTTGCTGGCAAGTGCTTTCTCGGCTTCGCGCTGGGCTTCAATTGCCGCGGCTTCGTCCACATCCTTCGCACGAACCGCGGTATCAGCCAGCAGCGTGACGAGGTTCGGCTGAACCTCAAGATAGCCGCCGGAGACGTACAGGATCTCTTCCTCACCGCCTTGCTTGATCACCCGGACCGGGCCGGGCTTGAGCTCGGTCAACAGCGGGGTGTGGCCCGGGGCAATACCCAGGTCACCCTCTGTACCGGCTGCGATCAGCATTTCGATCAGTCCGGAGTAGATCTTCTCTTCGGCACTCACCACGTCACAATGCACGGTCATACCCATGTCAGTTGCCTCTTTGGTCGATCAGGAAATGGATGCCTTACTTGCCTTTGGCCTTCATTTCCTTCGCTTTCTCGACCGCTTCCTCGATGGATCCTACCATATAGAAAGCCTGTTCCGGCATGTCGTCGTAGTCGCCGTTGAGGATGCCCTTGAAGCTGCTGATGGTTTCCTTCAGCGGCACGTACTTACCAGGGGCGCCGGTGAAGACTTCAGCCACGTGGAACGGCTGGGACAGGAAACGCTCGATCTTACGGGCACGGGCAACCGTCAGCTTGTCTTCTTCAGACAGCTCGTCCATACCCAGGATCGCGATGATGTCCTTCAGTTCCTTGTAGCGCTGCAGGTTGGTCTGCACGCCACGGGCAACTTCGTAATGCTCGTGACCGATGATCAGCGGATCCAGCTGACGGGAGGTGGAGTCCAGCGGATCGATCGCCGGGTAGATACCCTTGGACGCGATGTCACGGCTCAGTACCACGGTCGCATCCAGGTGCGAGAAGGTGGTGGCCGGAGACGGGTCGGTCAAGTCATCCGCCGGTACGTAGACCGCCTGGATGGAGGTGATGGAGCCGGTCTTGGTGGAGGTGATACGCTCCTGCAGCTCACCCATCTCCTGGGCCAGGGTCGGCTGGTAACCTACCGCGGACGGCATACGGCCCAGCAGTGCGGATACCTCGGTACCGGCCAGGGTGTAACGGTAGATGTTGTCGACGAACAACAGCACGTCACGGCCTTCGTCCCGGAACTTCTCGGCCATGGTGAGACCGGTCAGGGCCACACGCAGACGGTTTCCGGGGGGCTCGTTCATCTGGCCGTAAACCATGGCCACCTTATCGAGAACGTTGGACTCCTTCATTTCATAGTAGAAGTCGTTCCCTTCCCGGGTCCGCTCACCAACACCGGCGAATACGGAGAGACCGGAGTGCTCTTTCGCGATGTTGTTGATCAGTTCCATCATGTTTACGGTCTTACCAACACCGGCACCACCGAACAGACCAACCTTACCACCCTTGGCGAACGGGCAGATCAGGTCGATCACCTTGATGCCGGTTTCCAGCAGGTCGGCAGAAGCTGACTGGTCAGCGTAGCCCGGGGCCTTACGGTGAATCGCCCAGCGCTCTTCCTCACCGATGTCGCCCTGTTCGTCGATGGGACGACCCAGAACGTCCATGATACGGCCCAGGGTCTGGGTGCCGACCGGTACGGAGATCGGTGCGTTGGTGTTGGTTGCGTTCAGGCCCCGCTTGAGGCCTTCGGTGCTGCCCATCGCGATGGTACGTCCAATTCCGTCGCCCAGCTGCTGCTGAACTTCCAGAGTTGTCTCACCACCTTCAAGCAGCAGTGCGTCGTAAACGCCAGGAACGGAGTCACGTGGAAATTCCACGTCGATAACCGCGCCTATGATCTGAACGATGTGTCCGCTACTCATGCTCGGTTCCTCGTTATCTTGATAGTCAATAAAACCAGTAGGATTGTGGGCAGGATCAGACCGAAGCCGCGCCGCTCACAATCTCCGAAATTTCTTGCGTGATGGCTGCCTGACGGGCTTTGTTGTAAGCCAGCTGAAGCTCGTCAATGATGTTGCCCGCATTGTCTGTTGCACTCTTCATGGCAATCATCCGCGCAGCCTGCTCGCAGGCCAGATTCTCTACCACTCCCTGATATACCTGGGATTCGATATAGCGTGGCAGCAACCCATCGAGGATGGGCCGTGAATCAGGCTCGTAGATGTAATCCCACTGGTGACCGACTTCCTCGTCCAAGCCTTCCGGCAACGGCAGAAGCTGCTCTGCTTTCGGCTGCTGGGTCATGGTGTTTACAAACTCGTTGTAAATCACATACAGGCGATCGATCTTGCCTTCCTCGAACGAATCGAGCATGACTTTCACGTTACCGATGAGCTTCTCTGCACTGGGGTTGTCACCCAGGTGAGTCAGGGCCGCGACCACGTTCCCGCCATAACTGCGGAAAAAGGACGCGCCTTTTTGCCCAATGGCGCAGAGATCGGTCTCTACACCTTTTTCCTTCCACTGCTTCATTTCACGCACAAGCAGTTTGAAGGCGTTGCCGTTCAGACCACCGCACAGTCCCCGATCCGAGGAAACCACGATGTAACCGACACGCTTCACCTCGCGCTCGCGCATGAACGGATGCACGTAATCTTTGTTGGACTTCGCAATGTGTCCGATTACCTGCCGCATCTTCTCCGCATAAGGGCGAGTAGCCTTCATGCGTTCTTGAGCCTTGCGCATTTTGCTCGCAGCCACCATTTCCATGGCGCTGGTGATCTTCTGCGTGCTCTTGATGCTTCCGATCTGGTTGCGTATTTCTTTTCCGACGGCCATAAGTCACTGCCTTTTCAAGTTAGACACTCATGTGGACCTGAAGGCCCGCCGCAGCGGGCCCGCGGGCGTTACCAGCTTTGAGTGGTCTTGAATTTCTCCAGAGCAGCTTTCAGGCCGGCGGCGACGTCGTCGTTGTACTTGCCTTCGTCGCCAATCATGTCGAGAACGTCTTTCTGTTCAGAGCGCATCCAGTCCAGAAGCTGCGCTTCGAACTCGACCACTTTGTTGACCTCGACATCGTCCAGGAAGCCTTCGTTGGCTGCGAACAGTACGGTACCCATGTCCGCAACGGTCATCGGGCTGTACTGGTTCTGCTTCATCAGCTCGGTTACGCGCTGACCGTGCTCCAGCTGCTTCCGAGTGGCCTCGTCCAGATCCGATGCAAACTGGGCAAATGCCGCCAGTTCCCGGTACTGAGCCAGGGCCAGACGGATGTTACCGCCGAGCTTCTTCATGATCTTGGTCTGTGCTGAACCACCAACCCGCGATACCGAGATACCCGCGTTCATCGCCGGACGGATACCGGAGTTGAACAGGT
>NZ_JAWVYN010000034.1:0-23708 GCF_033722735.1 Marinobacter sp. | reverse complement strand
CGCAACCGCCAGTGGTTCAAGTCGTGCCAGGGACTGTCGATCCATGAGACGTCCCGTAACCTCTCGTTCTGTGGCCACGCAATCCTGCAGCCAGACGTTCTAGTGGTGGAAAATGCCCTGGCAGACCCCCGTTTTGCCGACAACCCCCTGGTCACTGACGATCCAGGTATCCGCTTCTATGCCGGCGCGCCCGTCCATTCGCCGGACGGTTACCCCATTGGTACCCTGTGTGTGATCGATGACCAGCCGCGACGCTTTTCCGAGGAGGATCGTCGGGCCCTGCGGGATCTGGCGGACTGCGTCGAGGACGAGATCGGCAAGAGCCTGCGTCGCCGTTACTACCAGGCCCTGGAGGCGCTGTCCGCCATCCGGATCGACGCCCGCAGCGATCTGCAGTCCTGCCTGCGGGAAGGACTCTCACTGGGCTGCGAATACCTGCGGTTGCCGTTCGGGATCATCAGCGCGATCGACCAGGACGACTACACCGTCCAGGTGCAGGTGTCCCCGGATGGCTCGCTGCAGGACGGTCAGACCTTCAGCCTGGCGAGCAGCTACTGCAGCCTGACCCTGGACGCTGGCCGCATTCTGGCGATCGACTGTATGGGCCAGTCGGAATACGCGACGCACCCCTGTTACCGGGCGTTCGGCCTGGAGAGCTACATCGGCATCCCGATCAAGGTGGGGGGGCAGCTCTACGGCACCCTGAACTTTTCGTCGCCCGATCCGCGTATCCCGTCCGGGTTTATCGATTTCGATTACCAGTTCGTCCGTCTGTTGGCGGGCTGGGTCAGCGCCTTGCTGGACCGCTGGGAAGTGGACAGCGCCCTCGCCCGGTTGCGGGCGGTGGAAATGGCCGTCAGCCGGGCCCAGGAGACCTTCATTAACCGGCCGGATCATCGTCAGGCCTTTGCCGAACTGCTGGATGAGATCATGCAGTTCACCCACAGCGAATACGGCTTTATTGGCGAGATCCTAAAGGACCCGGAAGGCCAGCCCTACCTTAAGACCAACACCATCACCAACCTCGCCTGGGACGATGCGTCCCGGGCCTTCTATGAGGACAACATCAGCGAAGGGCTGGAGTTCCGCAATCTCGACAACCTGTTTGGCCATGTCATCACGACCGGGCAATCGGTGCTGTCCAACGATCTAAACAACGACCCCCGCAGCGCCGGCGTGCCGGAGGGGCACCCGGTGATCCGCAACTTTCTTGGCCTGCCCATTCACCACGGCAATCGCCTGGTGGGCATGTTGGGGCTGGCCAACCGGCCCGACGGTTACCTCGATTCCCTTGCCCGGGAATTGCGGCCGATGTTGCGCACCGTTGGCCAGCTGATGGAGGCCTCCCGGGTGCAGCGCCAGCAGCGGGAGAGCGAGCGGCGCCTGGAATCGGTGATCGAGGCCACCCACATCGGCACCTGGGAGTGGAGCCTGGAGACAAGTGTGGTGATCGTGAACGATCGGTGGGCCCAGATCGTAGGCTATCAACTCACGGAGTTGGAGCCGGTCACCTTCGACACCTGGAAACGCCTGGTCCACCCTGACGAGTTGCCGGTATGCGAGGAGACCCTGCAACGGCATTTCATCGGCGAGTTGCCCTATTACGATGTGACCTTCCGCATGCGCCACAAACGTGGCGACTGGGTGTGGGTGCATGCCCGGGGCCGGGTCATGAGTTGGTCCGACGAAGGTCAGCCGCTACTGATGACCGGCACCCATGCCGATATCAGTCAACAGAAGGCGGCCGAGCTCAAGCTCAAGGAAAGTGAGGCCCGATTGCGGGGGCTGTTCGAGCTGTCCCCGGTGGGTATCGCGTTGATCGAGTTCGACACCGGCCGCTTTGTCGAGGTCAACGACGCCCTGCTGGCGTCCACCGGCTATACCCGCGAGGCGTTGCTGGCGCTCAGCTACTGGGACATCACCCCCAAGGGCTACGAAGTGCAGGAGGTGTTGCAGCGAGAATCCCTGCTGACCCGCGGCCAGTATGGGCCGTTCGAGAAAGAATACCTGCGCCGGGATGGCCGCCGCTTTCCGGTGATCCTGCACGGAATGCTGATCGAAGACCATTCCGGGCGCCGGCTGATCTGGTCCATTGTCGAGGACATCACCGAACGCAAACGCCTGGCCACGATGCAGCGGGAGTTCGTGTCCACCGTCAGTCACGAACTGCGGACCCCGCTCACCGCCATCTCGGCGGCCCTGTCGATGGTGAGCAAGGGCGTGGGTGGCGACCTGCCGGAGCGGGCCGGTGACATGATCGGACTGGCCCTGCGCAATAGCGAGCGACTCGCTGACCTGATTAACGACATTCTCGATATGGAGAAACTGGTGGCCGGCAAGATGCCGTTCAGCCCGGAAATCCGGGAGCTGCAGCCGCTGCTAGCACAGATCCTGGCCGACAATCGGTCCTATGCCGATCGTTTCGGGGTGCAGTGTGTACTCGATTACCGGGCGTCGGAGGCGACGGTGTCGGTGGACCCCAAGCGCTTTACCCAGGTCATCACCAATTTGCTGTCCAATGCCATCAAGTTCTCACCCGCCGACGGCACCGTACGGGTGGTGGTCAGTCATCAGGAAAACCGGGTCCGGGTGAGTGTGGTGGATCAGGGCGAGGGGGTTCCGGAGCCATTCCACGATCGGCTGTTCCACGCCTTCGCCCAGGCCGACAGCTCGGATTCCCGTCAGGTGGGGGGCACGGGGCTTGGCCTGGCCATCAGCAAGCAACTCATGGGTCGCATGGGCGGTGTGATCGGCTATCAGGAAACCCCCGGCGGTGGCGCCACCTTCTATGTGGAGCTGCCGCGGCAAACCCTTAAACAGGCAAGTGGAGAGCCATAGCAGCTATGTCGGAACTCAGACGAATCATGTACGTGGAGGACGAACCGGACATCCGGGCGGTGGCGGAATTGGCGTTATCGGCGGTGGGCGGGTTCGAGGTGCAGCTGTGCGAATCCGGCGAACAGGCGTTGGCCTCGGCGGAGGCGTTTCAACCGGACCTGATCCTGCTGGACGTGATGATGCCCCGGCTCGACGGTCCCGAAACGCTGCAGGCATTGCGGGAGAATCCGGCCCTGGCCGGGATACCGGTGGCGTTCATGACCGCCAAGGTACAACCTTCGGAAGTGGAAGGTTACAAGGCGCTGGGCGCCATTGACGTGATCGCCAAACCGTTCGACCCCATGACCCTGTCCGACACCATGAGAGAAATCTGGCGCCGACACAAGGGTGAATAACCGGGTCTAAATTGTGATAATAGGGAGAACGATGGACCGTTGGTGAGGCCGTCCGCCCCGCCATCCTGGACGTTAACCGACACCCTGAACATCGACACAACCCAGAGGAACGCCATGTCATCCAATCTCTCCCGGGACGAGCTGAAGGCCAAACTGAACCTCGAAACTTCCCGGATCGGCTGGCACGACCTGCAGACCTACTACGCCCGTGGCCACGTGGTCAGGGTCGGCGCCGAGCTGGACCTGCTGGACGTGGCGGCCGAACTGGTGGCGGACAACAAGCAGCAGTTCGAGGCCTGGCTGCAGGCCGGCAAGGTGGGCGATGTGCCGCCGGACATGGCGCAGGCCTGGTACGACCGCAACGCGGAGCTCTGGGCGGTGGTGATTGCCCCCTGGGTCCTGGTCCAGGACCGGGACAGCCAGAACCTGCACTGACCTCCTCCGACCCCATCCCTCTTCTCATTCGGATCTTTCATGCTGACCGATGCGCTGCTGATCCTGGCGCCGCTGTTCCTGGGGTTTGCCCTGAAACTGGAGCAGCGGACGCTGATGACCGTCATTCACCACGCCGTAGAAGGGCTGGTGTACTTCATCCTGGCGCTGCTGGGCCTGGGCCTGGGGCAGCTGGACGGACTCTGGAGTCAGCTTGGTGAGATGGCGTCCCAGGTCGCGCTGCTGGTCGTTGCCCTGCTGCTGCTTAACTTGCTGGCGCTGTGGGGCTGGCACCGTTGGCAGCCGATGGTGCTGGAGGCCCGGGATGGTGAGGGGGCGCACAATTACCGGCGCCTGTTCCTGGCGGCCCTGAAGCCGCTGGCGGCGGTAGTCCTGGGCGTCGCGATGGGACAATGGCTGCCGACGGTGACCTGGGTGGATGCGCTGGCCACCTGGGCCCTGATGGCGCTGCTGTTCCTGATTGGCCTGCAGCTGCGCAACGCCGGCCTGTCCTTGCGCCGATTGCTGATGAACCGGCAGGGGCTGGGAATCGCCCTGGTGCTGGTGGCCAGTTCGCTGCTGGCCGGCGTGTTGGTCGCGCCCTGGCTGGCGCTGCCCTGGCACGATGCCCTGGCCCTGGCCTCCGGGTTTGGCTGGTATTCGTTGTCCGGCATTGTGGTCGGCGATGCCCTCGGTCCGGCCTGGGGCGCAGTGGCGTTTCTCAACGATGTGCTTCGGGAAATCATCGCCCTGGCGCTGATTCCGCTGATCATTGCGCGGCGGCCGGCGGTGGCCATCGGCTACGGCGGTGCCACCGCTATGGACTTTACTCTGCCCATCATCCGCAGCAGCGGTGGCCTGGCCTGCGTGCCGGTGGCCATTGCCTCCGGCTTCCTTTTGTCGTTTCTGTCACCAATACTGATGGGGTTGTTTCTCTCGCTGGGATAGCCAGTCACATGAACCAGTCCCTGAATTTCAAGCACCTCTATTACTTCTGGGTCATCGCCCGAGAGGGCTCCCTGGTCAAGGCCAGCGAATTGCTGGACCTTGCACCCCAGACGCTCAGCAGTCAGCTCACCAAGCTCGAGGAAACCGTCGGCAGCCTGCTGTTCCGCCGGGAAAATCGACGTCTGGTGCTGACGGACCTGGGCCAGACGACTTACCGCTATGCCGATGAGATGTTCCGGGTGGCGGAGGAGCTTCGCAGTGTCCTGGACGCGGCCCCGGAGGAGCGCCCCATCGGTCTGGCGGTCGGTGTCTCAGCCTCGATTCACAAACTGATTGCCTTCCACCTGCTGGAGCCCGCGTTCACCCTGCCTCGGCCGGTTCGATTGCGCTGCCGGACCGGCGGGCTGGACGATTTGATGCGGGAGCTGAAGAGCCTGCAGTTGGATGTGGTGCTCACGGATCGCCTACCTGACCAGGAACCGGGCAGTCATTGGTACGCACACGCAGTTGGTACCTCTTCGATCAGTCTTTTTGCCTCGCCCGAGACAGCGGAGCGGCTCCGCAATGATTTTCCTCACAGCCTTGAGGGGCAGGCATTCCTCGCCAACTCGGTGCAAGCACCTTACGTGCACCGGCTACTGCAGTGGTTTGAGGAGCAGGGGATCCGTTTGAACATCTGGGCGGAAATCGACGACAGCGCCTTGATCAAAGTCTTCGGTCGCCAGGGCCTTGGCGTATTTGCCGCTCCCACCCTCGTTCAAGAGGAGGTTTGCCGGCAATATCAGGTGGACGCCATCGGCGAGGTGGCTGCGGTTACCGAGTCCCTGTACGCCATCACCCGCAGTCGGATAACGGCTCACCCCTCAGTGGCGGCCATTTGTGGGCAGGAGCTCATGCAACAAAAAGCATCGAAAAAAACTGATTGAAAAGACGATTTTGGCTGCTTCTTTCTTGGCTGTGTGCTGCGCATGATGGACGTGTCGCAAACGTTAGGAGAGCCGTCATGAAAACCATCCACAAATACCCGCTCAAGGTGTCACGTGAGTTAAACCGGCTGTCACTGCGGGAAGGGTTCCGGGTTGTGCGCTGCGAATACCTGGTTTCAGAAAAAACCGTGTGTCTGTGGGTTGAGGAACCCCTGCGTGTCGATGTTCCCGAGCACCACTACCACTTCCGGGTAGCCTTTTCAGGAGATCCGGTTCCCGACCACTTTGAGTACTGTGGCACCGCGCTGGACCCGTTTGGGCCGGAGGCCTATCACGTATTTGAGGCGTCGCCCCGTGGCAGCTCGGAACCGTCGGCCCCGGTCTTTCGCCCGGTGATGGCTGCCTGAACAGGCGCTAGCTGGTGTGAGTCATGCCGCTTACGGGCCTCTCTGGAGGCCCTTCGACGATGAGCTCGGACGATGATGGCTGATTTCGATCCTAAACTGCTAGGCGTCCTGGGCGGGGTTATCCGGATGTCGGTTCGGCTGTTGGCCGTACTGATGGTGCTGGTCATCCTGATGGGTGTGGTGGACGTCGGCTGGACCCTCTACCAGAAACTGATGACGCCCCCGAAGTACATCCTGACCATATCCGACATGCTGGCGACCTTCGGTGCGTTCATGGCGGTGCTGATCGCCATCGAAATCTTTATCAACATCACAATCTACCTGAAGAACAATGTCATCCACGTACAAATTGTCATCGCGACGGCGTTGATGGCGATTGCCCGAAAGGTCATCATTCTGGACCTGGAGACGGTTGAGCCTGCCTATCTGTGGGGCATCGCATTGATCGTACTCACCATGAGTATCGCGTACGGGATTACCCGAAAGTTAGGTAATGACGCCACTGGGGATCACGCCTGAAGGATGGTGGTAGAGATCTGGCGAATGATCGGTCTAGCTCCCTGGTGGTTTTGGCGGTAGGGGGGAAAGCTGCCACCGCCGGGTAAAACGGTTGGGCTGGCCAGCAGCGCCTCCCGGGTCAGGGCTGCCAACAGTATTCCGGACGCCCGATCGTACAACCGGCTCATTTCCTGCTGCAGCGCCGACAGTGTCAGGTCGGGGTATTAACCAGGGTCGGATCAAGGTGGCGGGAACCGGCCGTGTCCTCTTCGACACTCCGGAACAAGCGGGCCACCAGCTTCGCTAATTGGGGAATGAAAGGCAACACCAGCACGGCAGCCAAGGCATTGAACAGGGTATGGAACAGCGCCAGCGATACGGCCGCATTGGCCTCAACATTGAGCCCGTTGGCCAGCAGGAACATCGCCAAGCCACCCAGCCCCCTGGAAGATCAGGGTAGTGTCCAAGTGTTGCGTTCCTCAGATCAGCAGGTTACTGAGGTTGAGTCCATAGTTTGCCGGGTCCACCGCCCGCTCAATCCGGTCCTGGTTGGACGGGTGCGCCAGATCCAGGGTTTCCACCGGGATCGGCATGCGGAACCGGGTGTGGTAGACCAGCCGCACCACCGGCAGTCGCAGGTCGTCGTCATTGGTTTCGATGACCACCCCCAGACGACCGCTGGCGAGCAGCACCAGCGATCCCACCGGGTAGATGCCGATGCAACGGATGAACTGGCGCACCAGTTCCGGGTCCAGGTGGGTGCCGCTCCATTCCAGCAGCTTTTTCAGGCCCTGGGTGGGGGTCATGCCCTGGTGGTAGACCCGGTCCGAGGTGAGGGCGTCATAGACGTCGGCGATGGCCACCATTCGGCCGTAGAGGGAAATCTCGTCCCCGGCCAGCCCCTCCGGGTAGCCGGTGCCATCCATCCGCTCGTGGTGCTGGGCGGCGGTCAGCACCGTCAGCTCGCCAATGCCTTCGGTGGCCAGCAGGATGTCCCGGGAATCCCGGGCGTGCTTTTTCATGATCTCCAGTTCCTCCCGGGTCAGCCGTCCGGGTTTGTGGAGAATGTGTTCCGGGGTCAGGATCTTGCCGATGTCGTGCAGCAGGGCGCCCACAATGGTCTGGTGCAGCACGTTGGCGGAGTGGCCCATGCCCTTGCCATACAGGGACATCAACACGCTCAGGTTCACCGAGTGTTCCATCAGGTAGGTGTCTTTATCCCGGATCCGTCCCAGACAGCTCAGGGCGTTGGGGTTGCGGAACACCGAGGATTGCAGCTCTTCGGCCAGTTGGTTGAAGGGGGTGATATTGATCGCCCGGCCCAGTTTGACGTCCTGCATGACGTGGTTGACCAGGCTTTGAGCCTCGCCGTGTATCTGCACCGCCACATCCAGCTCGTCCGCCAGGGGGCGGTAACGGGTGTGGCTGGGTTTCAGCTCTCCGGCCGCCTCCAACAGGGCCTCACTGCGCCGCTCCACCTCGCCGGCGGGTTCACCGTGAGGGCAGTCCAGTCCCCGGTCGGCATCGATGTAGACGTATTGCACCCCCATCTGGCGGATCTTGTCGATGGTGGCATCGTCACGGAGGAAGCCCCGCCGGTTGCGGGTGTTGTGGGGGATCCAGTCGTTGTTCAGGTCCGTGATGTACATGCCGACCCGCAGGTCGGCGACTGGCACGCGCTTGATCATCGGTCGCTCTCGCGTTCCGTCGTTGAGGGATGGCGAGTCGCTGACGGTCAGCGGCTCCCTAACAACTATAAGACCCAGCGCGTGCCTGGCAAGTGGCCGTGGCCGATTATTGCAGGCGATGGAAGGTTCGTAGGCTGTTCCGATAGGTGGTGGTTACCACCTGTTCGACGGCCAGCTCCTTCACTTCCGCCACCTTCTCGGCGACGAAGGGGATGTAGCAGGGGGCGTTCTCCCGGCCCCGGTAGGGGACTGGCGTGAGGAAGGGCGCGTCGGTCTCCAGCAGGATCTGCCCGATTGGGGTCATGCGGATGATGTCCCGCACATTCTCCGCCTTGTTGAAGGTGGCGATGCCGTTGAAGCCCAGGCACCAGCCCTGGTCGATGGCATAGCGCGCCAGGCCCGGCCCGGAGGTAAAGCTGTGGATCACGCCGCGTCGGGTCAGGGACTGCTCGAAATCCTTCAGGATGGCGATGGTATCGTCGTCCGCCTCGCGGCTGTGGATCACCACCGGCAGGTCGGTGTCGCAGGCAATTTGCAGCTGCCGGCGGAACACCTCGCGCTGGACGGCGCGGTCGGCGTTGTCGTAGAAATAGTCGAGGCCTATCTCCCCCACCGCCACAATCTTGTCGTCACCGGTGTGGCTGCGGATCTCCGCCTCCACGGCATCGCTGTACTGCTCGGCGTCATGGGGGTGGATGCCCTGGGTGCCGTAGAGCCAGGGGGCGAGCTGGCTCAGCTCCCGCACCCGCGCCAGGTTGTTGGGGGAGACCGCGATGGTCACCACTTTTTCCACATTGACCCGTTGTGCCTCGGCCAGGGTCTCTGCCAGAGGCCGATCCTTGAGATAGTCCAGGTGGCAATGGGTTTCGATCAGTGGGTGTTCGAATATGGGAATCTCACGCTTCTTGCGGCTCATGTCCGGTCGGTGCCTGCTAGTCTTAATCTGGTGGCTGGGAACCGCAACAGTTTACCATTGCCGCCGGGTTTACCCCCAGACCGGAAGCCTTCAGGGAACCACAACAATGTCTGACGATGACTTCAGTGCCCCCTGGTACTTCGATCCCCGCCGGCCTGAGCTGGCCGCCTACCCCAGCCGGCTGGACAGCAGCCTGGGCGAGGCCGAGCTGGCGGACCGCCTGGTGCAGATTGGCGAGTACCAACGCCGGCTTTGGGCCAACCGGCAACGGGCCTTGTTGCTGGTGGTCCATGGCCCCGACGCCAGCGGCAAGGACAGCCTGATCCGCACCCTGGCCACCCACGTCGACCCGGCGGGCTTTCACGCCTGGTCCTTCGGCCGGCCAACGGCCCTGGAGGCGCGCCACGACTTCCTGTGGCGGACGGTCTCATTGCTGCCGGCACTGGGGGAGATGGTGGCCTTCAATCGCAGCTACCACGAGGCGGTGATGGCCGAGCGGCTGTGGCCGGTGCGGGCGCCGGCGCACTATGACTGGCCGGCTCGCCATGCCAGCATTCGCCACTTCGAGCGGCACCTGGTGCAGGAGGGGACGACCATCCTGAAAGTCTGGTTACACCTGTCCGAGGACGAGCAGCGACGGCGATTACTCAAGCGGCTGGACCAGCCCCGCAAGCGTTGGAAGTTCGATCCCTCCGATGTGGAGGCCTGGCGACGGCGTGCGGAGTACCGGGCCGTGGTGGCGGAGGCCATGGCGGCGACCCACACCGAGGAAGCGCCCTGGTTGATCATTCCCGGCGATCGCAAGGCCGATGCCCGGGCCCTGGTCGCGGGCATCGTGGCCCAACGGCTGCAGGCCCTGGCGCCGGAGTACCCGCCCCGGGACGAGGCAGTTCTGGCCCGCTACCGTGGCCTGCTGGAAGGCCGAGACTGAGCCGGTACGTACATCCCGCTAGTTCGAGAGTCCAGTGGCGACGGTTAGGCTGCGTGGCACACTGGTTGGAGAAACCTCAGTAGGGAGAGACAGGATGCACATAGCGGTGATCGGTGCCGGCGTCGTTGGCGTGACGACGGCCTACGCCCTGAGCAAGCGCGGTCATGAGGTCACGGTGATCGAGCGCCATGAGAATGCCGGCCAGGAAACCAGTTTCGCCAATGCCGGCCAGCGGTCCTACGGCGTGGTCTACCCCTGGGCGTCGGCGGCCATGGTGCGCCAGGCTCTGCCGTGGTTGCTGAAAACCGATGGACCGCTGAAGCTATCCCTGCCGCCGTCACTGGAAGGCTGGCGTTTTCTGCTCGCCAGCCTGCGCTTTGCCTACGCCCCCGGCGTGTATGGGGCCAACAAGCGGGCCATGTTGCGGATGGGGATCTTCAGCCGCCGCTGTTTCGAAACGCTGGAGCAGGAGCTGCCACTGGACTTTGACGGTGGTCACGAAGGGCTGCTGCAGCTGGCCAGCTCCCCGGCGATGATGGCGGAATACCGAGCCACCGCCAAGGTGCTGGACGAACTGGCCATTCCCTACCGCTTGCTGGGGCCGCGGGAGGTTCGTGAGCTGGAGCCGGGGATGACCGGCGACGGCCCGCTGCATGGCGCGATCCGCTATGACACCGACGGCACCGGTGACTGCCACCGGTTCTCACAGGCCCTGGCCAGGGCCTGTGAGGAGCGGGGCGTGCGCTTCCTGTACCGCCACCAGGTGGAGCGGCTGCTGGCGGATCGACAGCGACTGCATGGCCTGTTGTTGCGGCCCGAGGATGGCCGCAGTGTGACCCTGGACGTGGACGCCTGCGTGGTCTGCGCCGGATGCTGGTCGCCGGGGTTGTTGGCGGAGCTGGGACTGCGCTTGCCCATTTATCCGGTCAAGGGCTATTCCCTCACCGCGCCGCTGTCGGATCCTGAGCGGGCCCCCCGGTCCACGGTGCACGACGACCATTACAAGGTGGTGTCCACCCGCCTGGGGAACCGGCTGCGGGCCACCGGTTTCGTCGAACTGGCGGATTTTCGCCGGACCATCCCCGAGGCCCGGTTGGCCACCATTCGCAAATCGGTGGCGTCCCGCTTCCCGGGCTGCGCCGATCTCGAGACGGCCGAGGCCTGGACCGGGTTCCGGCCGATGACGCCGGATGGGCCGGCCATTCTGGGGAGGGGGCCGCGGGAGAACCTGTTTCTCAATACCGGCCATGGTACCTTCGGCTGGACGCTGTCCGCCGGCAGCGCCGAGTTGCTGGCGCAGCTGGTGGATGGCGAGTCCCCCGCCATGGCCCTGGACGCGTTCCGGCCGGACCGGTTCCGGGTGGCCTGATTCATTGAGACGGAAAAACGACGGCCTATATGACTGACGCGCACTTCATCGACTTCCAGAGCCACTGGCTGGCGTTGGACCGTTGGCTGACGGCATTGCAGCCGTTCTGGCGGCCGATACCGTTCGCCACGCCGACGCCGGACTGGGAGCGGGCCTGCCCCGGGCTGGGCCAGTGGCTGGACCGATTGGGAGACGAGGAGGTGGCGACGTACGAGAGCGACCCGGCGGCCTTTGCCGAACGGGCGGCCGCCTGGGAGCCGCGGCTGGCCCAGCGCAAGACGCTGGTGTCAGTGTTGGCGCTGTCGGGGCCGGACAGCACCCTGGCAGAAGCAAACGCCCGCGACATGCCCGGGCGCAAGCGCTTGCAGGCCGGTGCCCTGGCGGCGGCCCTGCGACCGTTGAACCGGCCGGTGGTGGACTGGTGCTGCGGCAAGGGGCATCTGGCCCGTACCCTGGCCGCGGCCGGGGCCAACCCGGTCGAGGGGCTGGAATGGGACAAGGCCCTGGTGGCCGACGGCAACCGCCTGGCCCGCCGCAGTGGCCTGGCGGTCACCCTGCATCAGCAGGATGTGCTGGCGCCGGACCTGGCCTGGCCCCAGGCGGACCACGGGGTGGCGTTGCACGCCTGTGGCGACCTGCACCGGCGGCTGCTGACCGTGGGCGCTGCCCAGGGCGCCAACCGGCTCAGCCTGGCGCCCTGTTGCTATCACCGCACGGAGCGCACCGAGCACACGCCGCTGTCCCGGCAGGTGGCGGCGGACCCCGGTCGTTGCCGGCTGAGCCGTGACGATCTGCGGCTTGCGGTCCAGGAAACCGTCACCGCCCCCGGGCGGGAACGCCGCCAGCGCCAGCAGGTCAGTGCCTGGCGCCTGGGCTTCGATGGCTTGCAGCGGGCGCTTCGGGCGCGGGATGACTACCTGCCGGTGCCCTCCCACCCCAGCCGGCTCAACCGCGGGGACTTCGCAGGTTTCTGTCGCTGGGCCGCCGGGAACCGGGGCCTGGCGCTGCCGGCGGGGGTGGACTTTGACCACTGGCAAGGTCATGGCGAACGCCGCCATCGCGAGGTCCGGCGCCGGGAGCTGGTGCGCCACCTGTTTCGCCGGCCGCTGGAACTGTGGCTGGTGCTGGACTACGCCCTGTACCTGGAGGAGCAGGGCTTCGAGGTGCGGCTGGGCACCTTCTGCGAGCGCGCGCTGACGCCCCGCAACCTGCTGCTGGATGCCCGCCGTCAGGGTTTGCGGGTAGCCCCCCGTTTCACTCAGCCGTCGCGCAAATACGCCTAAGCTTGTCGTAGTCGTCGGTGTGGCAGCACCGGGTGGGTTTCCAGCGATCATGGATCGGTGCGGTACAGCCGGAGTTGCCGCAGTGGCAAGGTCAGGTTGGAATCATTGAGGATCACCGGTACCGAGCGGTCGTCAGGGACGACCCGGGCGCCAAAGCGGTTGGTCACCGGCGTGCTGACGTCATGATCGAGAGAGAGCGCAGTGTGCAGGGTGGCGTCCAGCGTCGGTCGCAACACCTGGTCAACGGTGAAGGATACCGGGCCCTCGTATTGCAGCCGCACCTGGGTCTCGATGGGGATGGTCAACTGCACCGGCAGCTCGAACCGTACTGGCAGCACGCCGCGCACCGGCAGTTCCGGCAGCCAGCCGTAGATCATCGAGGTGTCGGCACCGATGGTCAGTTCGGTGTCCACCACCACGGTATCGCTGTAAGGCACTGAAAGAGTCAATGGAATGAGGGTGTCCAGGGACAGGTGGGCCCGATAGCGGCCCCGCAGGGGCAACGTCAATGTCTGCTGTTCCACTGGTACCGCAACCGCCACATCGCCTTGCAGGGTGACCTGGGCCCGGTCTTCGCTATGGGCGGTTACCTGCAACGCAGGCGGCAGTCGCAGCAGGGCGGGCTGGTCCCTGAGCTCAACCCCGATCACCACCCGGGTGTACAACATGAACCCGGCAATCAGGCCCAGGCTGGCCGCCGCCAGTACGATCCAGCCGATCAGTATCCAGCGTGCGGTCATGGCGCCTCGCTGGCCGCCGCCGGCTCCGCTGACTCGGTGCCGCCGGTTTCCGGCTGTCGTTGCAGCGAAAGCCCGATCTCCCGGATGGGCAGTTTGAGATCCATCTCGGCAATCAGTGCGTCCGCCGGTTCCAGAATGGTGGCGTAGGCCCGCATGCGGGAGCGTACCGGCACGGAGAGGGCGGTTCGCAGGGGGATTCGGGTCTCAATGTCGGCTTTCAGGGGCACTTCCAGGTCGTCCAGCAGGGTCACCTGGGCGGGCGCGGAAAAAGCCAGATCCACCGACTGGTCGATGGCCACTTCCACATCCAGGGGAATGTCTGCCTGAACCGGCAGGTCGCCTTTCAGTGGTAATTCCACCCACTTGCCCAGGGCCTTCACCGACACCGTGCCATCCACCGCGATGGTCTGGTCCAGGCGCAGGGTCTGCTGGATAGGCACCGTCATGCGGATGGGGACCCGGCTGTCGAAGGCGAACTCCACATTCAGGGTGTCCTCGATGGGCAGGGTCAGGGTCTGATCGATGGGCACGGTGGTGGCCAGCAGGGTGTCCAGTTCGATGTCCAGCTCGTCGAGGATGTCGATCCCCACCGGCATCGGCTCGGGAATGGTGACCTTGGCCTGCTGGTTGCGCAGCAGCAGTTCGGCGCCCACGTTACGCCAGATCCAGTAGCCGCCGTAGGCCCCCGCGGCCAGTGCCAGCAACAGGGTGACGCCGGCCAGCAGCCAGAACCGTCGGCTTGTGTTAAGGGGCACGGGTTCCCTCCCTGGTCGCAGATTGGCGCGGGCACGGCCCGGGGCGCGTCGGTGTGCGGTCAGTAGCCGCTGAACATCACCAGCAGCTGGAAGACCCCCACGGCCAGGCCGAGGGCGGCACCGACAGCGATCAGGATCCATTCGTCCTGCTCGAAGGCCGGTCTTAGCATGCCTTCAAACTCGTCCGGTTTCAGCGACTGTAGCCGGGTGGACAGGGTGTTCTCAAGGTCCAGGGCCTCATCCGCGTACGTCTCGATGTGCTTCAGTGTAGTCGGTAGTTTGGCGATCAACCGTTGCACAGCGCACGCTTTCATGTTGCGGTAGGTCTGGGTGCCCACCGCGAAGGTCACGAAGGGCTTGGCGATGGTGGTTTGTTCATCCACCGCCCGTTGTACATGTCGGCCAATCATGTCGAATACCTTGTCGGAGTAGGGGCCCTTGAGGATACCCTCGACGATGTTGGCGGGGGTCAGCACGTAGGACGACACCAGCCGGCCATAATCCCGGGCCACCTCCTTTTGGCGCTTCATGAACAGGCCCTGCACGGTGAACGGGCCTACCCGGATCATCTCCTTGGGCTTGAAGATCATCTGCAGGGCGATGGCGTTGGTGGCGTAGCCCACCAGCAGGCCGAAGGCCGGCAGCAGCCAGCCCTGCTGGAAGAACAGCCAGACCAGCATCTGCACCAGCCCGAACATCAGGCCGAAGTAGAGGCCGGAGCGGCCGATAAACCGGAACTCGGCGTTGCCGACCTCCAGGAAGATCTTGTTGAGCAGGGCCTTGTCCTGGCTGAGCTTGGTCACCACCATGTCCTCAAGGTCGTACATCTGGGAGATGTTGAGCTTGAGCTGGGCCATGATGTCGTTGATCAGTCGCGGGGCATCCCGCTTCACCCGTTCGTAGATTTTGCGTTTGACGATTTGCGGCAGGGCTTCCCACAGGCCGGGCTCGTACTCCAGCATAACCTGATCGACGATCTCATCCACCAGGTCGTTGAGGGCGGGCTCCAGTTCATCGGCCACCTTGTCCGCGTCCAGGCGGGCGAAGATTTCCTCCTGGGTGATCAGGTGGGAGGTGATGGTTTCTACGGAAATGGCGGCCATCTTGGCGGCGCGGCGGGGAATGATGCCCTGCCAGCCCAGCAGTGGTGGCTTGCCGACAAATTCCAGCGGCTGGAACATCATCTTGATGGCGATCACGTTGGTGACATAGCCCACCAGGCCGCTGATGATCGGCATGGACAGGTACAGCCAGAGGTTGTCCAGGAACTCCTTGAGTACGGCTTCCATCATCGCATGGGGGTCCAAATAATCAGGTAAACGGGGAAAAAGGGTTTACTGCGACTCCCGTGCCGCGAGTGAGGATTGCCAGAACCACCGGCCCATGTCCGACAGACCCAGCGAGAACCGCTGGAAACGGGGCTTCAGGCCCGGTGATGCTTCCAGTTCCGCCACCACCGAGCGAATCTCCAGGCCATTTTCGATGGTGTCGTACTTGGTCTGTTCCGGCTTCAGCTCCGGACCGGCCTCCAGCAGGCCAAGGCTTAGCAGGTGCTGCAGGTAGGTCGGGGCCCGGCTCGGCAGCATGATGCCCGATTCCTGGGGGGTGCGGCTGAGAAAGCTGCGAGCCCGGTACACGCTTTTGCCAAGGCGACTGATGGCCTCCAGGTGACAGACCGGGTGCTTGTCGCCATCGGACAGCGATGCCAGTACCCGCAGCTCGTCCGGGACCAGTTGCAGGGTCAGGGAACGGAGCAAGTCATCTTGGGCCGATTCGTAGGTTTGATGGATGGATCGCTGGTGCAGCTCGGCCAACAGCTGGTTGGGGTCCGGCCGCAGCAGCTGAACGGCTACCGAATTTGAGCCGGAACGGAGCGCCTCCGGAAGGCCGTCTGTCTGCCCCTCAACGGCCTCGAGCTTGTCCTTCACCACCTGTAGGACCCGGTGTTCGACGTCGTTGATCAGTTGGCTGGCGGTGCGCAGACCAGCGGTGGCAAGGCGTCCGACCAGGAACCGGTTCACTCCGGTGCGTGCCTTGTCTGCCAAAGCGGGATACTGCTGCCCGTTACGGTTGTTTGGCATATCGAGCTCGTTGACGGTTTTTGTTGTTTTCGCTGGGATCCATGTGACTTCCATCACGAAACTAAAATAAACTATGGGCAGCACACAGACAATAAGCCGAACAAAAAAGGTGGGCTATGACTTCCAAGCATCAAGGTGAGGATCATCAACCGTCTCCAGACTCCGATTTTGCCCGGCAGGTGCGTGCCCAGGTGAGGGTCCGGTGCGATCAGCAGACTGGCGTGATCGAGGCGGAACTGCAGCGGGCGCGGCAACGCATGTCGCTGCTGGGCCGGCTGGCGCTGGGCCTGCACGCCCCCGCGAGCAGTCGTGCCAAGGGAGGGACGCCGGATGATCACTAACCTCCAGTGCCAGGCCGAACTCGACAAGCTGGAATCGGTCATCGGACCGCTGGACAGTCACTGGCGTCGATCCGCGGGACTGAGCGCCGGCGAGGTCCGCCGGTTGCGTTACGAGGCACTGGACGAATTGGCTCGGGTGCACGAGCCGGTCTTCCGTCGTCTGACCGCCCTGGCCCGATTCCTGCCTCGGGGTAGGGCCACCCGCATGGCGCTGGACCTGGGGCCGGTACTGGTGGCCCGACTTCTGCCCCATCTGGATCCGCTCCTGGTGGGGCGCATCGCCCGGCGACTGCCCCCCGAGTTCCTGGCCGCCGCCACCGTGGAAGCGGACCCGCGCGTACTGCGGGCCCTGGTGGCGCACATCTCGCCGGCCCAGGTGGCAGCGTCGGCCGCCATTCTGGTGCAGCAGGAACGCTACATTCCGGCCGGCCAGCTGGCGGATGTGCTGTCGCCGCCGGCCATCCGGGAAAGCCTGGCGATCATTCAGGACAATGTGGCGTTACTGCGGCTGGCGTTCTACATGGAGCAGCCGGAGAAACTGGGGGACATCATCCGGCTGATCGACAATGCCCGGCTGAACCAGATCATCCTCGCCGGTACCACCGACAAGAGCGCCTGGCCTTTGATGCTGTGGGTGATCGACCAGGTGGGTCGGGATCTCAAGGCGCGCATCGCCAACCTGATGGTGTCGCGGGATCCGGCGGTCCTCAACGAGCTGATTGAATACGCCGACCAGAAAGGCCTCTGGGGGCCGGTGCTGCGGGCCCTGGATGCGGTGAAGACCCGTAACCGCCGCATCGTCGTCCATCTGGAGGCGCTGCGTAACCAGTCTACCCTGGAACACCTGGTGCGGGCTGCCTATGAGGAAGGGCTGCTGGCCAACACCCTGCCATTGATCGAGGCGATGAATGCGGATTTTCAGGCGTATGTGGCCAGCACGGGCCTCAAGATGGGCGGTAACATCCTCGAGGCCTTCGTCCATACCGCCATCCAGGAAAACAAGGCTGACCTGATCCTGACCCTGGCGGGCCGGTTGCCGGACTCGGAGATGGACGAGCTGGCCACCCTCGGCGTCTTCACCGAAGGCTTCGTGCTAAAGCCGCTGATCAAGGCGGCCATCACCAGTGGCCAGGTGGCCACCCTGGTTCGGCTCGCCAAGGCGCTGTCCCGGCGTGGGCAGACCCTGTTCGCCGGCCTGCTGGCGGGGGATCATGGCGACCTGCTGGAGCGCCTGCTGAACCGGGCCGATGCCCTGGCCAGCCGTGACTGGCGCAACCTGGTCTCGGTGCTGGGACGACTGGAAGCGCCGGAGCAGGTGGCCAACATTGCCGAGGTGATGCAGTGGCAGTCCGCCAGGACCTACGACACCCTGCGCAACTATGCCGAGAACGCCGGCCTCACTTCCCTGTTCCGCTCCCGGCGTTCCTGATCTCGGGCACAAAAAAAACCGCGGCCGGAGCCGCGGTTTTTTTGCTACCGAACCGGAGGCTTAGCGACGCACCTGAATGCGTGCCTCAACCCGGCGGTTCTGGGCACGGCCGGCGGCGGTGTCGTTGTCTTCCACCGGCTGCGCTTCGCCATAACCCACGGCAGAGACGCGGTCGGCGTCAACGCCCAGGTTGTCGGTCAGGCGCTGGGCAACGGCTTCGGCACGACGCTGGGACAGCGACTGGTTGTAGTCGGCGTCACCGGCGCTGTCGGTGTGGCCCGCGATTTCCACGGTGGTTTCCGGGTACTCGGCCATGAAATCCGCCACCTTCTGGATTTCCAGGTCGTAGGTGTCATCGATCTCGGCGCTGTTAGTCGGGAACTGCACCCGCAGGTCGATGGTCTCGACGGTTTCGGCAATGCCTTCACAGCCGCTGGCGTCAACCTCGGCACCGGCCGTGGTGTCCGGGCACTCGTCCTTGCTGTCGACCACGCCGTCATTGTCGGAGTCGGTCTCGCAGCCACGGCCGTCGACGCTGGCGCCGGCCGGCGTGCTCGGGCACTCGTCCTGGCTGTTGGCCACGCCGTCGTTGTCGTCGTCCAGTTCACAGCCGAGGCTGTCGACCTGGGCGCCGGCGGCAGTACCCGGGCACTGGTCGGTGGAATCGGCCACGCCGTCGTTGTCGGCGTCCATCACCATCGGCTCGTCATCGCCGACCACCCGGCCGAAGGCCATGCTCAGGCCCAGGGAAACCTGGGTGTCGAAGGTGCTCTCGTCGATGCCGTGGAACTCACGCAGGTCGCCCCGCAGGGAAACCGACTCGGTGATGTTGTAGCGGACACCGGCGCCCACATTGACCCGGGTCTCGTCGTGGTTGGTGCCGGCGGTGAAGACCGGGCCGGAGCCAAAGTCGGCCTCGCCGGCACCGAAGGCCAGATACGGGTTCCAGGCTTCCTCCGCGTCCGCCAGGTAGTACAGGCCGTCGAGGCGTAATTCGTCAAAGTCGCTGTCGCCCGGTGCATCCTTGCGGTCGGCATTGGCGCGTGAATACACGGCTTCCACGGCCCAGCGGGGGGTGAAGCGGTATTCCAGGCCGACACCGAAGGTGCCGCTCTCGCTCAGGTCACGCTTGGAGTCAAACAATTGGTACGCCGCAAACGGATTGATGTAAATGTACTCTTTCTCTTCCGCCGCAACCGGGGTGGCGACCGCAGCTGCCAGGGCTGCTACTGCTAGTGGACGCATGACTGACATGCAGAACCTCCTGTCCAATGGTTTCATTCGTAAGGGGGGCGCTTGGCCGCAAGGGCGTACGCACTTGTTATATCAGAGGTGTTACCCGTGAATCCTTAGGTTGCCTCTCCTGCAACCGAAACTTAAGCCATCGACGGCAAAAAGCCCAGTTCATAAAAGGACGAATCCATATTCAGTCCGGTTCCAATGAATATCGGTCATTCCGGGCCGATCGCCGGTCATTGGGTGACAGGGTGTCAGGTGTTGTTGAGCTAATGCAGGAAATAAGCGGCAATCAGGTAGCGACCGAGAAATACAGGTGTGCGCTCTTCTTGCTGAAGTTGAGTCGGTCGCCGGAGTCGAAATGAACCTCGAAAGCGGTGTCATCTTCCGCCACCACCGAACCGGGCCCGAAGATCACATGGTTGAGCCGGCCCCGGGCCCAGAGCGGGCCAGAGCGGTCGCTCTCTGTAGCGGTAGTGCCCCCGGCCAGCTCCACCCTGGCATGATCGGCGTAACGCTGACTGATCGGGGTTAGCGGGTGGTCGACGACCAGTGATGGCCGGTCACCGGTGGCCGGTGGCGTCGTGGTATCCAGCCACTGGCCCAACTGGTCGCTCAGCCCGAAGCACAGTTCCCCGACAAACCGGCTGGGTCCCTGGTCACCGTCCAGATGCGGCGATTGGCTGGTGGGGCGACTGATCAGGTGCAGCGCCTCGCGGCTGCGGGTCATGGCCACGTACAGCAGCCGTCGCTCACTCTCGATGTGGGCCTTGAGGTCATCCTCCTGACGGGGGCTGTAGGGCAGGTACTTCTCCTGCAGGCCGGGGATGATCACCCGCTGCCATTCCAGCCCCTTGGTGCGGTGGATGGTGGACAGCAGGACGCCGGTTTGCCGGGTTTGGCCGGCCTGGGCTTTGAGGGCCTTGAGGTGGGTGAGGGCCTCGGCGGCGCCCACATCCAGGCCGGCCAGGTAACGCTGGAAGCCCTTGATGGTGTCGATGCGTTCGTCGGCGGTCTCGTGGGTCAGGGCCAGGCCACGGATGCCTTCGAACAGGTCGGTGTGCTCGGCGTAGCGGCGAATCACCGCGGCCACCGGGCCTGGATAGCCCGCCAGCTTAACCAGGATCTCGCCCAGCGCCCGCAACTTGCGTCCCACCACTGGCGTCCAGGCGGAGAAATCCAGCGCCAGCAGGCGTTGGCCCCAGCCCTCCCGGAATTGGGCGAGCATTTGCGCCAGTTGATCCAGTTCGGTTTCCTTGAGGCCCACGTGGGGAAACCGCAGTAACTGTCGGGCAATGTCGAGGCGATCGGCGTCCGGCAGGTCGGCCAGGTGGCCCGCCACTACCTGCAGCAAGGCGGTGATGGCCTGGACCTCGCGGCTGAACAGCGCGCCCTTGCCGGCGTCGATCCGGTAGGGAATCTGGCGGGCCAGCAGCTGGAGCTCGATGGGCACGCTCTGGCTCCACACCCGGAACAGGATGGCACTTTGGGCCAGGGCTTCGGTGTCCAGCCTGGCCAGCACGCGCAGGACCACGTCCGCGTCGTTGTCGTGCCGGTGAAGCTCGATGGTGGTGGCGGGGGTGCTGTTGTGGGCCTGACACAGCACATCCTTTCGACCGGCGTTGTGATGGATCAGGTGATTGGCCAGCAGGGCCACCCGGTGGCCGTAGCGAAAGGTGTAGCTCAGGGTCTGTTCCAGCGGGCTGTCGAACTCCTCGCTGAACCGGTTGAGAATAAACTCCGGCCGGGCCCCGCGGAATTCGTAGATGGTCTGGTCCGGATCGCCCACCACGGTCACCCGGGCCCGGTCGCCGGCGACGTAACGCAGCAGCAGGTGCTGGATCTCGTTGGTGTCCTGGTACTCGTCCACCAGGATCAGGTCCATCTTGTTGGTCACCAGCTTCTGCAGGGCCGGGCTCTGGTGGATGGCCAGCACCGGTTCGTACAGCATGTCGGCGTAGCTGATCCGGCCCTGGCCCTTGCGCCAGGCCTCGAAGCTGTGGAACAGGTCGATCAGGTAGCGATGCTTGTCGGCGTAGCCCAGCTCCTCGAAGACCACCTCGACCGGGGACAAAGTGGTCTTCACCAGGTCGATGAAACTGGCGGCGGTCTCGACGTAGTCCTTCTTGCTACGGCGGAGGTCGTCCGCCAGCTCCGCCGGCGCCAGCTCCCGGGTCAGTCGCCAGACCTGGAAGTTGATTTCCTGTTCGCCAAGGATGGCGTCGCTGAAGGCCGGCAGGTAACCGTCGCGGACAAATCGGCGGTACAGACGCAAGCCCATGGCGTGATAGGTGCGGACTTCCGGGAGCGCCAGGCCGGTGTCGCGGGTGACCTCCTGCAGCTTGCGTTCGAAGTCCTTGCGGGCACTGCGGTTGAACATCAGCACCAGCAGCCGCGCCGGGTCATGGCCCTGTTCCAGCAGATAGCGGATGCGCCAGGCCAGGGTGAAGGTCTTGCCACTGCCGGCCACCGCCGTCACCACCGCATGCTCGTAGGGCGCGGTGATGATGGCGCGTTGTTCGTCGGTCAGGTAGTCGGGCAGTGGTGGCGGCATGGCGCTATTGTAATCGGCAACTGGTACCGGGGTAAGGCGTCCACCATAATAGGGGCCTTCTTTTTACGGGTCCGGACGCACCGGGCTACCTGAAACACCGGAGGGAGAACACAGCATGGCGGTCGAGATAACGGAAGCGGTCAACGTACTGGGCGAGGCCCTGGAAACCTGTGGTAACGACCCGAGGACCGGTTTCTATCGCGACGGCTGCTGCAACACCGGTCCCGACGACCTGGGCCAGCATACGGTCTGCACCGTGGTGACCGAGGACTTCCTGGCCTTCTCCAAGGCCCGGGGCAACGATCTGAGCACCCCGGTACCGGCCTTTGGCTTTCCGGGCCTGCGCCCGGGCGACAGCTGGTGCCTGTGCGCGGCCCGCTGGCAGGAGGCCCTGGAGGCGGACTGCGCCCCCCGGGTCAAGCTGCGGGCCACTCACCAGGCTACCCTGGAGGTGTGTGAGCTGGCCGACCTCAAACGATATGCCATCGACCTGAACTGAGTATGACCCAGGTGGACACCCGGAGCTGGCAGCAATTTCAACAACGTCTGCGCCGGTGCGGCCAGCGTCGCCTGGTGCTGCTGGAGGGGGATCGTGACCGAGCCCTGGCCTGGCTGCGGCAACGGCTGCCCGCGCTGACCGCTGGCACTGCGCTGTGGATCGGGCCGGGTGAGGACGCGCCGCACCCGGAGCTGACACCGGTGGCGGCAAACCAGGCCCGCCGTTGGTTGGGGCGGGAGATTGATCTGCTGGTCTGGGACGGCTGGAGTGGCAATCCGCCGGACAGCCTCGCCGCCCTCAGCGGGACCCTCAGTGCCGGTGGCCTGTGGTTCTGGCTGATGCCGCCGCTGGCGAAGTGGTCCACCTTTGCCGACCCGGACTATCCCCGCACCGGACTCGACACCGGCACTGAACACCCTTTTGCCCGCCGTCTGGCATCCTGCCTGCAGGCTGATAGCTCGGTGATCCGGGTCGATGTAGAGCGGCTGGCATCGGTACGGTTGCCGCAGCCAACCTTGCCGGCCCGGCCCTTCCATCCCGGTGCCAGCGCCGAACAGAATCAGCTGGTCGAGGATTTGGTCGCCACCGGCCTGGGCCGGCGCCGGCGGCCTCTCGTGGTAACCGCCGACCGAGGCCGGGGCAAATCCGCCGCGCTGGGGATCGCGGCCATCCGCTTGCTGCGCCAGGGTCGTCGGCAGATTGTGGTGACCGCACCCTCGTCCGCGGCAGTCTCCACCCTGTTCAGCCATGCCCGCAAGGAAGCCGGGAGTGAACTGGCTCCGGGCAGCGCCGAATACACACTACGGTTGCATGGGGGGCAGTGCCTGCGCTTCCTGGCCCTGGACGAACTGTTGCAAGCGCGACCGGAGGCGGAACTGGTGCTGGTGGACGAGGCCGCCGCCATCCCCGCCAGCCAGCTCAAGCAGATCCTGCTCGGTTGGCCCCGTTGCGTCTTTGCCAGCACTATCCATGGTTACGAAGGCACTGGGCGCGGTTTTGCCATCCGTTTTCGCAGCGTGCTGGACCAGCATGCCCCGCAATGGCGTGCAGTCACCCTGAGTCAGCCCATTCGCTGGGCGGCGGACGACCCCTTGGAAGCCCTGACCGCCCGCCTGTTCCTGCTCGATGCCTCGGCCCCGGAGGCTGACGCTGCCCCCGCTGCTGTCCAGGTTGCGCGCTGGCATCCCGCCACCGCCTCGGATCGGGAGCTGACCGAGGCCTTCGGTTTGCTGGTGGACGCCCACTACCGCTCCACCCCCGGAGACCTGCGCCAGTGGTTGGACGATACCGCGGCGGTGACTTGGCGGGCCACCTGCAATGGGGTCTTGGTGGGGGTGTTGTGGGCCTCGCTGGAAGGCGGCTTGTCACCGGAGCTGGCCGAGCAGGTGATGGCAGGCAAGCGGCGTCTGCGTGGCCATCTGCTGCCCCAGTCGCTGGCCAGT
>NZ_JAWVYN010000033.1:0-26602 GCF_033722735.1 Marinobacter sp. | reverse complement strand
TCGTTGTTCCTGGGTCAGTTGTCGGTATCCCATCACTGCTTCACTTTGGTCGGTAAAGCGAATGAGGGTACCGGCAGCGGCCCTCCTTCCTCTACCTCGTTATCCCAAAGTGCTGCGGTTATTATCTGAATTCAGGATCAGAAAAGTCCTTTCCTGCTGAGACGAGCAAGGAAATCCCGAGCAGCGTAAGAGATTCGCAATAAAAGGTAAACTTTCCGATCTTAGTTCTCCAAAAAGCTCCTGTTCGGATTAGACCATCATTAATTGCTGACTTCGCAAACACGGAATATAAAAATGTGGCAGTTATATTTCCCTCTAATGAAGCATTCCGAAAACTAATCAACGCATTATATAGGGATTTTCCATCATTTTTTTCCTTATAAATGGTCAGAAGCCGCATCGCCATCGAAAGGTCATGATAAATAATAGACCTTTTTTAAGGTGCCTGTAGAACTCATCAACTTCATTTTCACTGAACTCAATATCATTGAGCGGCGATTCTATAAGCACCTCTCCGAGTAGGGAAAGGCTTTTAGCAGTGCCTGCAGCCTGCTCGCCCTTTATTATGTTTTTTACCTCAACTTCATTAAATAATGCCATCCCCGACATATTCCAAAGAGTTTTTGCCAACTCCAAATGCCTTGGCAGGGCGTCATATATATCGCCGTTTTCAAGAAAGCTAACAATCTTGGGTCGCCCCATAACCCCTAGCGCCAACATTTCCGCATGTAAAATGTTGCTATCAAGTATTCGCTTTCTCAGTTCATCCATAATTTTTAGGGTTAACATCCATTGGAATTAGGAAATGGTACTCTGGTACCGATTTTTTCTCCATTACCTCCGCCACAGCTTCCCGCCGGGATACGCCCGCACCGGCCCGAGCAGCTATATTGAACAGACCGGGCGGCCGATATACTGACCGAAACCTGCTGACCCCCTTAGCCGACCATTGCCATGCTACGTTGTCTGACCCTACTACTGCTGCTGCAAATGCCTGCCCTGGCAGGCGCGGCGGAGTTTCGGGTGGGGTTGCTGCATGGGGATGCGGAGGTGTTCGACTACGAGCTGTCGGTGCTGCGGCTGGCCCTGGCCCATGCCCCTGGCGAGCATTCCCTGCGGGTGGTGCCGTTACCCGATGCCACCCAGGAGCGGGTGTTCAGTCTCCTGGATTCGCCCAACGCCCCGATCAACCTGTTCTTCAGCGGTTACAGCCCGGAACGGGAGCGACGTCTGCTGCAGGTCAACGTGCCACTGACCCGGGGATTGTTGGGCTACCGGCTGTTTCTGGTAAAGGCGTCGCGGGTTCAGGAACTGTCTGAGATTACCGATATCGAGACGTTGCGACGCCACGCCATCGGCTCCGGTATCGGCTGGCCCGACAACAACATCCTGGCGGTGAACGGCCTGAAACTGGTGACCAGCCGCTACGACAACCTGTGGCGGATGCTGGAGATGGAGCGGTTCGATCTGTTTCATCGGGGGGTGCAGGAGATCTACACCGAACTCGATCGGCCGCAGCGGTCCAACCTGGCGGTGCTGCCCGGGGTGGCGGTGGTGTTTCCGTTCGACTATTTCTTCTACGTCTCCCGGCAGCGGCGGGAACTGCACGATATCCTGCTGACCGGGCTGCGCAATGCCTACCAGAGCGGCGCCTTCATGGCCCATTTCCGCTCCCATCCGGCAATCAGGGAGGCCCTGGCACGGGCCCAACTTGAGGAGCGGACACTGATCCCCCTGCAATTGCCAGAGACCTACCAGAGCCTGACGAAGATTCCGGCCCGTTACTGGTACCGCAAGAAGTCACTGGCCCAGCACCACTGAGCCGCTACAGCACCTTGCCCCGGAGCGCCTTGACCTTGCCCCGCTGGGTCTTCTTGTCCACCCGTTTGCGGCGGGCAGACTTGGAGGGCTTGGTGGGCCGGCGTTTCTTCTGGGTTTTCACTGCCTCCTGGATCAAGGCCTTCAGACGCTCCAGGGCATCGTCCCGGTTCTGCTCCAGGGTGCGGTAGTTCTGGGCCTTGATCACCACCACGCCGTCCTTGCTGATGCGCTGGTCGGACAGCGCCATCAACCGCTCCTTGTAGAACGGCGGCAGGCTGGAATGGAGAATGTCGAATCGCAGGTGTACCGCGCTGGCCACCTTGTTGACGTTCTGCCCCCCCGGCCCCTGGGCCCGGACCTGGGTGATCTCGATTTCCCAGCTGGCCAGCTCGACGGCGTTGGAGATCTTCAGCATGGCGACACCCGGTTCTCAGTCAAAACGGTCCCAGTGCAGGGCCAGGTCCAGGGGCTTGCGCCGCTCCCACTGCAGCTTCTCCAGTTCCGGCTGGTCGTGGAACTGCTTGACGTAGCCCAGGCACAGCCAGGCCACCAGCTTGTGGTCTGCCGGGGCCTGCAGGATGGTTTTCACGTCCTGGGGGTTGAGGATGCTGACCCAGCCCATGCCCACGTTTAGCGCCCGGGCCATCAGCCACATGTTCTGGATGGCGCACACCACACTGTACTCGCCGGTTTCCCGGATGGTGGTCTGGCCCAGCACCGGCCCGGAAGAAGGCTTGTAGAACACCGCCACGTTCAGCGGCGCCTCCAGGATGCCCTCCAGCTTGAGCCGGGAATAAAGCTGGCGCCGGTGGTCTGAGAACTGGGCCTCGGCCTTGCGGTTCTCGGCCTCAAAGCTGTCCGCCACCCGGCGGCGCACGGCAGGGTCCCGCACCAGCACGAACTCCCAGGGCTGGGAGAAGCCCACCGACGGCGCCAGGGTGGCCGCCCGCAGGATCTGCTCCACCACCTCCGACGGCAGTTCGTCGGGCAGGAAGTTGTTGCCCCGCACATCCCGGCGGTGCAGCATGATGTCCGTCAGCAGCTGCTGGTCCGTACTGTTGAAGAGTTTGTTGTTCATCGGCGTCGGGGCGGCCTGGGGATCAGCGGAAGACGCAGTGCTTGGCGTAATCACCGGCCTCGTTGGCGGTCCAGTCGCCCTTCGGCTGCTCGTCCATGTCAGTACACCAGGCCTCGCTACCCACTTCCGGGGCGCAACCCGCCAGCAACATGCCCAGAGCCAACACCAGCAATCCTTTCTTGAACATCACACAGTACCTCGTTACAGGAATCTCGACAGACCGACGACCGGTCGCCTGGTTCATAAAGCAGGGATGATACGTGAGTGGGCAGCAAGTCTCGACCCCAGCCGGGGCCACTCAGGCCTCGGGGGGGGCGCCGCCCTCGGCCTGGAGTTCGGCGGCGGGCAGGCGCCCCACCCCCCAGCTCCGGCGGATGCGGTCGGTGACCGATTGCAACTGGTCGGCCGGCACGTCGGCCAGTTCCCCCCGTTCCAGGGGATCGAAATGGAAGATGTAGAGACGGGAGGCAAACTGTTCGAACGGCAACGACGCCTCGCCGAACCGTTCCCCCTTACCGGAGGTACTGACGACGATGTCGTCGCCCCAGTTCTGGCCGCTGTCGTTGTTGGGGTTGAAGAAGTACACCCGCATGTCTTCGTCCGGGTCCAGGGCCACCCGCAGGATGGTGATGGCATGCCAGCCAATGAAGCGGGCGGCGCTGTCGGTAATGGCAATGCCGGCCGGCTGCGGATGGATCACCGGCTGGTTACCGTTATAGAAAGGGTGGTAGCTGGCGTAGAAGTGACGCAGGAAGCCCTCCAGGTCGTCCATCAACCCGGTGTTGACGTCCACATTGATGCGGAAGCCCCGGCCGGCCCACCAGCCGTGGAACTCGGGGTTGATCCACTGGTGGGGATCGCCGTCCCGGTCGGCACAGCGGCGGCCCATCTCGGCGTAGATCCGGTCCAGGTGGGGCACCACCACCAGCGACACCGGGTCCAGGTCCAGTGCAATTTCGGCCGCCACGCCGGAAACACTTTCCCGCGAGGAAATAGGCTGGCCCTCGAAGTGGATGATGATCTCATCGTCCCGGGCGGCCCAGGCCACCATCTGCAACAGGTAGTCCGGGTCGTTGTAGGCCCACATCGACAGTGCCCGGGCCGACTGGCAGGTGGGGTTGTTGCCCTGGCCCACGCCCAACGGCAGCCCCAGCATGCACAACACCCCTTCCATCAGTCGCGCCTCGGCGGACGGCGAGGGCCCGTACATCAGCGACAGACGCTGACGGCAGTGCTCGGAGATTAGCAGCGACATCTGCCGCCACAACGCCGGTGCCACCGGCGGCTGATACAGGATGCCCCGTTCCAGCATCAGGGCCAGGCCGTAGATCGCCTGGGCGGTTTCCGGGTGCACGCACATGTCGATGATCGCCCGGATCAGCTGGTCGTAACACAGCAGACAGTCGCGGCCGGTGCTGGACACCCCCAGCGCCTCCGCCAGCAGGTGATCGCTGTGGTTCAGCAGGTAACGCAGCAATACTGAATGGTAGGGGGACACCAGGCCGGTATCGTGCATGGAGCGGGCGAAGCCGGTGGCTTCCGATTGCAGCGCCGCCTTGTCCATCGACTGCAGCCGTTCCAGATAGACCGCCACACCCGGGTCTTCCCGGCAGGCATCGGTGGTGCCGAACAGGCTGCTCACCAGCCGGTCGGCGCCCTGGCCGCTCACCCCCAGATCGATGGTCGGGTCGGCCCGGCAAATGGCGATCTGGGTGACCATCCGCTTGACCCCATCCACCTGGATCGGCCGCTGGCGCAACATGCGCCAGATCTCCTCGATCAGCCGGTCGATGATGTGTTCGTAGCCGATGCGATCGGCCAGGTGCCGCACCAGGGCCCGGCTGGCCAGGGCCATCCGCCCCTGTTGGGTGCGCTCGGCCTCGCTGGGGGTACCAAACAGCAGGTCCAGGTTGATCGCCAGCACCTGGGTCAGGTAGTGGTGGGCCTGCTCCGCGGAGACACCCGCATGGTAGTAGTGGCCCATCGCCACTGCCAACAGGCGAAGTTCGCTCAGCGCTTCGATAATGACGGTGTCCGGCTCGGCGCTCTTCAGGGAAAAGGGGGTCAGGGATGGAATCAGAATCTGGGGATAGGCCCAGTCGGAGCCGGCGAAGATGCCGGCCTCTTCCAGCGCCTGGGCCCGGCGTTCCAGCACCTCACAGCCACCGTCCAGCAACAGCAACCGCTTGGCGGTGTCCAGTACCCGTCTCATCTTGCCGGATTTGGCAAACGGCGGGGCCTGGGCCATCAGCTGCACAGCGTCGTCGAGCTGGGCCGAGAGTCTGTTCAGTTTGGCTTCGTGCTCACCAGGGTTGGTTTCAGGCGTAGTCAAACCGACTCCTCGTTCTTACGGAGTTGCTGGCCGGGGAACCGGCCCTCGTGTTGACGGGCACCCAGGCGGTGAATTTACGGGAGACGCTAATTATACATAGAAATCCAGCTCCTCCTGATGCTTGAGCAGGTCCCGCATCACATGGGGGTCCTCACCGAAGAAGTACACCAGGCCCCAGTGGGTGCCGAAGGCGGTGCGCTTGGTAACGGTTTCCTCCATCGGTGGTGTCAGCTCATGAGACTCGAAATAGGGGTGATCCTCGGTTTCCTCCGGCATCTCCAGCCGGCTCACCACCCGGCGGCGGGGATAGACACCGAAACAACCGGCAACCCCTTTGGCGTCCACCACTTCCCGCGGGAAGAACTCGGTGATTTCCTCCTCGGTGGTCTTGGGATCGAAGGCCAGGATCAGGCCCTGGTAGGCGTTGAAGCCATAAGCCCGCTCCAGCAGCTCGAACACCTTGAACCCCGGCGGCCGATACGCCACCTCACCGAAGTACATTTCGCCGTCGCTGGTGACGAAGTACTCCGGGTGGACAAAGCCGAATTCGATGTCGAAAGTCTTGATCAGCTTCTCGATCTGCACGCGAATCTGGTCCCGGTATTTCTCCAGTTCCGGGGTCGCCGGCACGAACACCGAATAGCCCAGGGTGACGTACTCCGAGATATTGAGGAAGCGGATCTTGCCGTTGTGAATCCAGGCTTCCACGGCGAATTCCCAGCCGTCGAGATGGGATTCCATCAACACCGGGAACTCCTCCTCGGGAATGCTATCTACCTCGTCCGGGGTTCGAATCACCCGGTGACCCAGGCAGCCGGCCTTGTCGAAGGCCTTGAGGTGAATCGGGTCGTTGGGGTCGCCGTCAAGCTTGAGCAGGGTCTGGTTGACCCGCTTGAGGAAGCGGATCACGTCTTCCTTGTCGTGGGCCTCCTCGAAGATGCCCACCCGGATACCGCCGAGCTGGGCCCGCCGCTTCATCAGTGCCTTGTCCCGCAGTAGCATCGCCTGCCCCAGCAGGCGGGGATTGTTGAGCAGCACGGAATTGATGGCGCCGGCCCACTCCACCGTTTCCTCGAATAATGGAATGGCCACGTTAACGCCCATGTCCTTGAGGGTTTGGGCGATTTCCATGGAACGATCGTTGAGCCGCTCGAAGTTCCAGGGCACGTAGGGAATGTTGTTTTCCTTGCAGTAGGCCTCGGCCCAGTCTGGGGCCACCACCACGTAGCGCCGGTCGAAGTTCTCCGCCGCTTCCACGGCATTCAGGCTCCATCCCAACAGGGCTACATAGCCCTTGTCGGGATTGCGGGGCCGTTTCTGCCACCGGGCCCCTGGGTCGTCGGGTGTTGCCTGGTACTGTGCCATACGCAATGCCTCCTGGCTGCAAAGGGTACTGTTCACCCTTAAGTGGTAGTTCACGAGACCGAGTGCAGCAACCTTTGGCGGCCAGCAACAACCAGCCACCACCCCAGGGCTCATGGGGGATTGCCAGGCTTTTAGACCAATTCGAAATAAAAAGCAGACAGCTAGATTCGTTCGGAATGGGCCAGCCGTCGCAGCACCCAACGACGATAGCACCAGGACAACAGGGGACGAATGACCGGCAGCCCCATCAGCCAGGCCAGCGGCCGGTACCGGGGTATTCGTTGTAACAACAGGATGTAGGCATCCAGCTCCCGATAGATGCGGCCGGAGGCGTCACGGACATGGAGCTGGCGCAGGGCTAGCTCCGGATCAATGCCCTCGACCCGCAACTCGGCCTCACGACCGGTGATGTCAAACCAGACCACGTCCCCGCCGGTGGCAGCGGCTTGCCGCTCATACCAGCGCCGATCCTCGACACAGCGGGGACAGGCACCGTCGTAATAGACCGTCAGAGCTGGTTGGTCCGCCATGGAGCCTCCGCCATTTGCGGCTGATCATCCAATGTCATGGTGGCTCAGCCGGTGCGGTCCCCGCAAGGGTCAGAACAGGGCGCGAGCGGCGTTGACGGTCAGCCCGATCAGCGTCAGCGAGGACACGGCAAACAGCACAAAACGCACTTCAATCTTGTTGACCAGTGCCTGCACCAGGCTGTGGACCACCCGTAAGCCCACATAGGCCCAGGCCAGCACCAGATTCACCCCGTCCCCCTGGCCCAACAGCGCCAGGGTCAGGGCGATGGCGTAGAAGATGGTCGGCTGTTCCATCAGGTGGTTGTAGTTGTCGGCCTTCCAGCGCACCCGGGCGGGCAGCCGGTTCATTTGCTCGCCCCGGGGTGCCTGGGGGTCGGGCACCATGTGGGCCCGTTTCATCGCCGGCAGGCGGGTGACGTACATCCACAGCCACATGGCCAGGGACCAGGCGACTAACGCAACCACCGGGGCAAGAATGGGACTGGACATCGGCATGAACACACCTCACACGAGACCTTGGACCAACCTTCGAAAACCCGACGTTAGCGAATTTTCCCTTAAAATCACACCATTTCATGCATTTTAATGAGTTTCGCCGGCGATCTGCGCACACACCGCCTGCAGCGACTCCGCCAGCGCCCGGGTCGCCGGGCCGGCGCTGTCCCGGTCGGCGAACACCAGGCTCAGGGGCTCATGGCGGGAACCTCCCTCGGCCAGGTTCAGGCGCTTGAGGGTGCCGTTGGCGAGTTCTTCCTCAATATGCAGGCGGGGTAGCCAGGCAAACCCCAACCCCTGGCAGACAAACTGAATGGAGGTCTTCAGGTGGGACACGGTCCAACGCTGTTCGGCCCCCAGCCAACCGGCATCCTGCTTGCGTTTGAGACCGGAGTCCCGCACCACAAACTGGCGGTAACGCTGGAGGTCCCGCAGGGTCAACGAATCTTCGGCCCGGGCCAGGGGATGATCGCGGTGGGCCACCGCCATGAACTCCTGCCTGATCAGCTCATTGCCCAGGAAACCGGGTGGCGGCCTATGGGTAATGGCCAGGTCGGCTAAGCCCTGGAGCAGGGCCTCCTGGCCACCGGACAGCACCGATTCGATGATCTGCACCCGGGTGGACCGGCTCTGGGGGACGAACCGTTCCATGGCCTCGCTCAGCAGGTGCGGCGGAAAGATCACATCTACCGCCAGCCGCACTTCCGGCTCCCAGTCCTGGGCCAGGTTGAGGGCCAGCCGCTCCAGGCTCTTCATGTCATCCAGCAGGCCACGGGCCCGGCGTAACAGCACCTGACCCGCGTCGGTAAGCTCCGCCTTGCGGCCGCGTACGGTCAGCACCTCCACCGGCAGTTGGTCCTGCAGGGCCTTGAGGGCATAGCTGACGGAGGACTGGCTCTTGTTAAGGGCTTCCGCCGCCCGGGCGAAGCTGCCCTCGTCCACCACCGCGGCCAGTACTGCCCAGTGCTCGAGGGTTGTGCGGGGCAACAGGTTCATGGCGCCTCCCAATCAATCGGATTTTCAGATCATTATCTCCTTATAATTGCGCCATTCAAACAGAAAATTGATTGTATTCTGGCGTCATTCCAATGAACGAACACGGAGAACACAACATGACTGCATCCATCATCAAACAGGCCCTGTCCACCAACGCCGGCTTCGGAGCCCTGGCCCTGCGCATTCCGGCGGGCATCATCTTCATGGCCCACGGCGCCCAGAAGCTGTTCGGCTGGTTCGGCGGCTACGGTCTGGAAGGCACCGGCCAGTGGATGGCCTCCATCGGCCTGGAGCCGGGCTACCTGATGGCCCTCGGCGCCGGTAGCGCGGAATTCTTCGGTGGCCTGGCGTTGCTGATCGGCCTGCTGGTGCGCCCGGCCGCGGTGGTGCTGGCCTTCACCATGGTGGTGGCAATCGTCACCGTGCACCTGGCCAACGGCCTGTTCATGAGCAACAACGGCTACGAGTTTGGCCTTGCCCTGCTGGCGATCTCGGTCTCGCTGGCCTTCACCGGTGCCGGCCGCGCCTCGGTGGACCGCGCCCTCAGCGCCGCCTGATCATCACTGAACGTAAAAGGGGAAGCCCCATCGGGCTTCCCCTTTTTTGTGCCCGCCGGTTTTAGTAGCAGGCAACTTACGTCGCCTGGTGTTCCAGCAACTGGGCCCGAATCTCCTCGGGAATTGGCTTCGACGTTTCCGTCTGGTAGTCGAAATAAATCAACACAGCGACGCCGGCGGCCACTTCCTTGCCATCCTGGAAAGCCCGCTGCACCACCTGGCAGGAGGAATTGCCCACCTTGCCGATGGTGGTTTCAATGTCGATGGGCTTGCCCCAATAGCTCTGGGCCTTCAGGTCCAACTCGATACGGGCCAGGATGAGCGGCCAGGTCTTGACGTCCAGCGAGGGATGAAACAGTTCAAACACCGGCGTGCGGGCCTGCTCGAACCACACCGGGTAGGACGTGTTGGAGATGTGGCCCAGGGCATCGGTGTCGTTGAAGCGGGGTTCAATCTGGTAATGGAACATGACTCGGGTTCCTATGCTATGTGTGCAAATCGTTGTCCGTCTTCAAAGTCGATCTGACATCAAACCACGAAGCAGGGTCAGCGGCAAAACGACTTTGGTGGCGCCACAACATCCGGGCCTTGCCGCTGGCGGACATGCCCCAAGCGAATAAACAAGGCGTTCTTGCAAAACAACCGTCTAAACAGCGCCTTTCACCTCCATGGGTTCCGAATCCTCAGCATCTATACTTCTATCACCCATTCAGCTCGTTAGGGAGACGGATCATGAACAAGGTTGATTGGCGTATCCAAGGCTTTGAATTCGTTAACTGCAACTGTGATTTCGGCTGTCCCTGTCAGTTCGTTTCGCGGCCTACTCATGGCAACTGCCAGGCGTTGGGCGCGGTGAAAATCGAGGAAGGCTACTTCGGCGACACCCGCCTCGATGGCCTGTCCTTCGCCATGACCCTGAAATGGCCGGGCGCTATCCATGAGGGCAACGGCCAGGCCCAGGCGTTTATTGACGAAAGGGCCGATGACAAGCAGCGGGAGGCCATCCTGGCGATCCTGTCCGGTGAGACTTCCGAGCCCGGGGCAACGTTCTTTAATGTGTTCGCCAGCACCATGACCAAGACGCACGACCCGGTCTTTTGCCCGATTGAAATCGAGGGCAATGTGGAAAACCGGGAAGCCACGATCAAAGTGGCCGACCTGATCGAGGCCAGCGGCAAGCCCCTCGTCAACCCGGTCACTGGTGAGGAGCATCGGGCACGGATTGATCTGCCCCATGGCTTCGAATATGACGTGGCGGAAGTGGCCAGCGGGAGTACCCAGGCACGCAAAGACATCCCGCTGGACCTGTCCGGCAGCCACAGTCACATGACCAATCTGGACATCGGACCGCAGGGCGTTTACCGCTAGGGAACCGGATGAGATCACAGCTCGGCATCCCCCAGCGGCTGTTGTCGCGGGATGTGCTCAGCACGCTGCTGGCGTTGGCGGCGATTACCTTGTTGTGCTGGTGGTACCTGGTGGACATGGCGATCGACATGAGCCGCATCCCGATGGCCGGGATGATGACGTTCCAGGCCTGGACACCGGATTATTTCGTCATGATGCTCCTGATGTGGGTCATCATGATGATCGCCATGATGGTGCCCAGCGCCACCCCCATGATCCTGCTCTATCGCCGCGTGGCCAGCTTTAACCAGTTGCCGGGTGCCAACCTGGGAACCTGGCTGTTTGTCGCCGGCTATCTAACCATCTGGACCGTGTTCAGCTTAGTGGCCACGACGCTGCAGTGGCTGTTGGAAGCGCTGGCGGTGCTCACCCCGATGATGAAGAGCCAGAATGCCCTCTTCAGCGGCGTGGTGCTGATACTGACCGGCCTGTACCAGTGGTCCCCCCTCAAGGAGGCCTGCCTGCGGCACTGTCGGGGCCCGCTGGCGTTCGTCACCAGCCATTGGCGCCCGGGGCTGGCTGGGGCCTGGCGGATGGGCCTGGAACACGGTGGTTACTGCGTCGGCTGCTGCGTCCTGTTGATGGCCCTGCTGTTTGTGGGCGGCATCATGGATCTTGCGGTGATTGCGCTGATCGCCATCCTGGTGCTACTGGAAAAGGTGTTACCCGGGGGGCGACTCCTGGCCAGGGTGCTGGGCAGCCTGGCCATCGCACTGGGGCTGGGGGTCATGCTCTGGGGTTAATCAGAGACGGTTCAGTTCAGCCACAGCATGATCCACGTGCCCGGCCCAGTCCGCCGGGTCCATTTCCTGGTAACCCACCGGCCCGGAAAAGGCGCTGGAGATCACCAGATCAGGCTCCAGTTGCCGCAGGAGCGCCAGACTGGCCAGCAGGTCGTCCCGGTTGCTGATGCCCTGGATGAATCCCGCCCGCCACTCGCTGCCGTTGGTCAGGTAGAGGGTATCGCCGGTGAACAGGTAACGCTTGCCGGTGGCGGACTGAACATAGAAACAGGTGCTGCCAGGGCTGTGCCCCGGCGTGGGAATCACCTCGATATTGCCCATGTGCATGTCCCGCTCCTCGAACAGGATGTCCGGGCGACACACCCGTTCAAAGTCCTTCTGTTCGGCGATGTGACCGCCCAGGTGGGTATTGAAGCGCCGGCGAATCATGTTGATGGACTCCCCCAGCTCGTCCCGATGGCTGAGGTACTGGCGCTCGACCCCACCCAGTTGCGCCATGCGATCCAGCTCGTAGGCGTGCCCGGTGTTGTAGAACAGCACGTTGCCCTCTTTGCGGGTGAGCAGGTAGGCGTGGGTGGTCAAACCGGGCGCGGGATTTTCCAGCTCCGTTTGCCAGAGATCGGGTTGGATCTGCTGCATAGGCTTGCCCTGTTCAGAAACACGCGTTGTCCCATGGGGTTTCTACAGACTAGCCGAATTGCCGCAGAATGCCTCAATCGCCTCAGGCCGGGCCGGTGGCGGCCTGAGGCTACTGCGCCGGTTTCGCCAGCAGCCCTCTCAGGTAATCGTTCTTCGGCGTTACCTGAAAAAAGCATTCGCCATCGGTGAATACATCTGTGTGTCGCCCCACCGGCTGCAGTTGCTCATCGCCCGTCAGCTCGAAGTGCTCGGATTCCAGACAGCCCGAACCGGAGAACGAGCCCAGTAGCACCGATATCGGTTGCCGCTCCAGATAGACCGGACCGAATACGTGATTTCTGATCGGCCGCGTGGCCACGAGCCAGTAGGTTGTAGCCGCATCCGGCCGGGCGCGGATTACCGTGCATTGCCGAGGCATGGCCAGACAGGCCAGTTCATCCCGGGCAATCCGCTTCAACAGTGCGTCGGGAATCACCGCATCGTGGGGTATCACGGCCAGCATCTCAGCGATGGCCACCGTGTCCCCGGGATCGACAACAGCAACCTGCAGCCCCCGGTTTTTCTGCTTGAGGATGGCACCAATACGATCGCCCATCAGGGAGTTCTGAACTGCCATGTCGCTGCCCTGCAAACGGCGTAATTCCCGGACGCCATACGCACCAAGTTCAAAGCGCAGATAGCCGTAGTCGAACTCCTCCTCGCTCACCGCCCCGGTCAGCAACCGATTGGCCTGGCTGGACGCGGCCCAGGCGCGCATGTCCGCCACCGGCGTGTTGACCAGTAGCAGGACCCCCGCCACCAGCAGCGCCAAGGTCTTGTTCGCCCCCTGGATAGCCGGCACGACCCGGCCCCGCTTCCAGATCACCAACACCGAATAGCTCACGGTGAAACCGGCCACCAGCAATTGGATGGTGGCGGCCCACAGGCGATCCACGGTGAGGCCATATTGCTCAATACGCAGCCCCAGGGCCCAGGCCGCCAACAGGGAAAGAAGCGGTAGCAGGGCCACCGCCAGCAAAACCAGGGCTAGCAACCAGGGTGGGTAAGCCGGCCGGTCGGGCTCACCCCCGAGTGCTGCATTGAAGAAGAACAGCAGCACCAGGGCCAACCACATCATCAGCAAGGCGGCTTGGCCGGTGTTCCAGATTTTCTCCAGTCCGGTCAATGGCAAGGCGGCGAGGAACAGCAACATGATCAGTGCCGCCAACGGTAAAAGAGCCCTGATCAGGGCTTCACACATGGACTGGACTGTGGCAATCAGACGGATCCGTTCCCGCACCAGCACCAGGCCCCAACCACCAACCAGGGCGGTCACCGGATAAACGAATAAGGGCTCCTCGAACAGCTCTTCAAAGAAATCGACACCGATCACCTTGAACAGGCCAGACCACAAGAACAGCAGACCCCAGAATACCGTCAGGAACAACGAGAGCTGGGCCAGGATCAGGGCATTCTGCCAGGACAGCTCCAGCAGTTGGCGGTACTCAAAGCGCGCTTGGCGATTGATACACCAGACCCGGAAATACAGCGCCAGGATGAACAGTGCGACACCGATGCTTACTACCAGGGCAAAAGTAAAGTACGGATCCCGGGGTAGCGGCAGGTCACCGGCCCAACTCAGCCACCCCAGATGCCAGCCTACGAAACTCAGCATAGCCGCCAATGGCACCAGCACCCAGCCATTGCGGCGATCGTCCAGTCGTTCCAGCCCCAGGTAGTAGAACAGGGGCACACCGACCGCAACGCTGTAAAAGAGAAACATCCAGCGGGGATCGGTGGCGGGCCAGTGTTCATGGTCCACTGCCAGGTGCAGGAAATAGAGAGCGAATCCCTGGATCAGCGCCAGGACAATCAATCCGTAACGGAGCTCAGGGGCCAGTCGAAATTCAGCAGCCGGGTTCACATCATGCCTCCTTAATGATGCCAGACGATCCACTGTCTTGGTGCGAGCCCGCTCCATCTGCCGGATCGTAAGCCAGGTCAGCGGGCAGGTCGAGCCGGCCCCCGACCCAGCCGGAACATCCAGTAGACCGCCGCCAGAAGCAGGGTGCCGGCGGCAGGCAGCGCCAGTGCGTTGAAATGATAATAGTGGAATGCCAGGGCTCCCACACAGCCACCGGCAATAAAGCCCAGGATCAGCAGGCAGTACAGCAGCACACGGCGCCGGTCCAGGCGGCTGCCCCGCAAACGGGCCCCCAGCATCGTACCCAGGTCGGTAAACAGTCCGGACATATGGGTGGTGCGGACAATGGCACCACTGTAGGTGCTGACCATGCCATTCTGCAGGCCGCAGGCGGCGGAAGCCAGGTAGTGGCCGGCATTGGAGCCCCGTCCCAGCACCACCATGGCCGCTAACAGCAGTCCGGCTTCGATACACAGGGCCACACTGTAGCGACGTCCCATTTTCAGCGCGACATTGCCGATCCATGCTCCACTGAGCATGGCTCCAGCCACAAAGAACAGCATGATCAACAGCAGGTGCAGGGCAACTGGAATAACCAGGTTCACCAGGGACAGGGCTATCAGGCTGGAGGTGCCGGTCAGGTGGGAAACGGCCTGGTGTTCAAACCCCAGCAGCCCGATGGCGTTGACGGCGCCAGCCACCAGGGCGAGCCAGAATCCACCAATTTCGACCCAACGGGGTAGCTTTCGGATCACAATACCAACACCAGAAAAAACCTGATGTGGCAGTGTACCTTATCCAGCGTCACCTTGCGGATCATTGGCTGAGCTCCGCCGCCTTGGAACGGGACTCCAGCGGCGTCACGTAGCTGAAGCGGCGACGATACTGCTCCATGGTGCAGCCCACGGTGCGCTTGAACAGCCGGCGAAACGAGCTGGCGTCCTCATAACCCACCTTCCAGATGATCTGGCTGGTCTGCTCGCGGCTGGACTCCAGCAGGTGCTTGGCCGCCTCGACCCGCAGTTGCTGCAGGTAGGCCAGCGGATTCTCCCCGGTCGCCTCCTTGAAGCGGCGCTTGAAGGTGCGATCCCCCAGGCTGGCGATGGCCGCCACCTCGTCAATGCTCACCGGCCCGGCGTAATGCTGCTCCAGCCAGTTCTGGGCCTTGTGCACCGCCTCATCCGAGTGGGCCCGGTGGCCGTACAGGCTCATGTAGGGGGTCTGCTCAGCCCGGCGGTGGTCCAGCACCAGCAGCTTGCTGCAGGCCAGGGCGACGGCCGGCGAGGACAGCCGTTCCACCAGGTACAGGCAAAGGTCGACGAAGGCGGTGGCCCCGCCGGCGCAGACGATCTGGCCGTTGTCCACCAGCAACTGGTCCACCTCCAGCCGCAAGCCTGGGTAACGTTGGCGGAACAGCCGTGCCGCCCGCCAGTGGGTGGTGGCCACCTGGCCCTGCAGCAGACCGGCTTCGGCCAGCACGAAGGCGCCGGTGCAGACGCTGGCCAACAGGGCGCCGCGCCCGAACGCCGCCTGCAGCCAACCGAGGACGGGACGGGTCTGGTCCAGGTAATGCGCCACCCGGTGGGGTGAGCCGATGGCCTCCACGCCGGAGCCCACCACAATCACCTCCGGGGCGAAGTCCTCGTGGTTGATGGTGGGCGTCACCACGGCGCCGCTGTACCCCTTTACCGGCTGGTTGTCGGGAGTGACGATCTGGCAGTCGAACAGCGCCTGGTACTCGGTGCCGGGCACATGGGCACAGAAATTGGCGGTGGCGAAGAAGTCCATCACTCCGTGGATGCCGGAGGCATGACACTGGGGCAAAGCCAGTACGGCGATCTTGATCACGATCATGTCCTTTTTCGCATTCAGTATGTCAAATATGACACTCCCCCGCCGTTGCGGCAAGCCCTAATCTGACCCTGTCATCCACGACGGCCCGATCCGGCCGGTACCAGGGAGGTTTTCACCATGAACATGCCCATGAGGACAGACGCCCGCCATGCCCCCAAGCCCCGGCACACGCCCAAGGCTCGGGACATCCAGCACGAGGCGCTGAAACTCGGCCTGCAACTGTATGCCCGGATTTCCCGGGACGGGGCCGCGCGCCTGGTCGAGAAACTGGCCTTCACCCCGCAGCGACTGCCGATGCCGTCCCGCTACGAGTACCTGCTGGACGAAGCCGACAGCCACACCCAGTTCCACCACGGTGCCCACACCCTGCCGGTGTACAGCTGGGGCGAGGGGCCCACCGTCCTGGGGATGCACGGCTGGTCCGGCGCCGGCATCCAGTTCGGGGCCTACATCAAACCGCTGGTCAAGGCCGGCTACCGGGTGGTGCTGTTCGACGCCCCGGCCCACGGCCGGGCCCAGGGCGAGCGCACCGACCTGTACGAAATGACCGAGGTGCTGACCCGAATCGGCCAGCAGTTCGGCCCGGTCCACGCACTCATTGCCCATTCCCTGGGCTGTCTCGCCGCCGGCCGCGCCCTGGTGGACGGCCTGCCGGCCCGGCACCTGGTGCTGCTGGCCCCGCCCGCCACCCTGTCGGCCGCGGTCGACAGTCTCGGTGCGCAACTGGGCCTGACCGACAGCGCCCTGGCGGAGCACCGGCGCCGGATGGAACGACGCTTTGGCGATGACGTCTGGGCCCGCCTGGCCCTGGAGGACCTGGCGCCGCAGCTGAGACAGCAGGGTCTGGTGGTGATCGACCGGGACGACCGTTCGGTGCCGGAGGCCCAAAGCGCCCGGGTCTACCACAACTGGCCGGACGCCCGGCTGCTGCGGACCGAAGACCTGGGCCATCACCGCCTGCTCTGGCATCCGACGGTGCTGGAGCCGGTGATCGAGTACCTCACCGACGCCCCCTGACGCCTTACACCTCACACCTCAACCATCCCAACCTGCCGCGGCTCCGGTCGCGGCCTTTTTGTGCCGGTAGGCCCGTAAGCACAAGGCGCGGGCGTTACTTTCGCCGCCGGACCGTTTACATTCGGAGGCGATGATTCGTCACACAACCGACCTGGAGACCATCATGCCCGCCGTATCGCGCCTGATTGCCGCCCTGCTGTGCCTGCTGCCCGGCCTGCTGAGCGCCGCTGAACCGCTGAAAGTGGGGGTCACCGAAGTGCCGCCGTTTGTGATGCAGACCGGCGAAGGCGACTGGGAGGGGATCAGCATGGACCTGTGGGCCGCCATCGGCGCCCGCCTGGACCGGGACTATGAGGTGGTAGCGCTGCCGTTCCAGGACCTGCTGGCCCAGGTGGAGTCCGGTGACATCGACGTCGCCGTGGGCGCCCTGACCATGACCGCCGACCGGGAAACCCGCTTCGATTTCAGCCATCCGTTCTACCAGACCGGACTGTCCATCGGCCTGCCCCGGGCGCCGGAGCAAAGCCTGCTGGGCAGCCTCAAGTCCTTGCTGAGCTGGCAGTTCGTCAGCGTGGTGGCCGCGCTGGCGGGCGTCCTGCTGGTGGTGGGGGTGATCCTCTGGCTGTTCGAACGCAAGCGCAACCCGGAGCAGTTCGGCGGCTCCACCGCCGAGGGCGTCGGCTCCGGCTTCTGGTGGGCGGCGGTGACCATGACCACCGTGGGCTACGGCGACAAGGCCCCGGTGTCCTTCGTCGGCCGGCTGATCGGGCTGATCTGGATGTTCGCCGGCTTGATCATGGTGGCCAGTTTCACCGCTGCCATCACCTCGGCGCTGACGGTGAGCAACCTGCAGAACCAGATCCAGGGGCCCCAGAACCTGCCCGGCCACACCGTGGCCACCATTGCCAACACCGCCAGCGAGGCCTACCTGAAGGATCTACGCATCCAGTACCGGACCTACCCCAACCTGACCGAAGCCATGCTGTCCGTGGCGGACGGCGACACCGACGCCATCGTCTACGACCGCGCCCTGATGCAGTACCGCAACCTGCAGCTGCCGGGGGAGCGGCTCACCATCCTGCCCGGCGTGTTCGACCGCCAGCTCTACGCCCTGGCCCTGCCCCAGGGCAGCGAGTTGCGAGGGCCGGTGTCGGAACAGGTCCTGAAGGTCACCGAGTCGCCGGACTGGTCACGGATCGTCAGCCGCTACCTCGGGCGGGACGAGTAACCGGCGGGCCTGGGAGAAGCGCGGCTGCCAGTACCGGTTGCTCAGGGAAGACTCGGTCACCCCCTGCGACGAGGAGGCGTGGATAAACCGGTCGTCGCCCATGAAGATGCCGGCGTGGCCGTTCTTGCCATTGGCATTGAAGAACACCAGGTCGCCGGGTTGCAACCGATCCCGCGCCACCGGCACGCCCATGGCAACCATGGCCTGGGTGGTGCGGGGCAGCGAGCGCCCCAGCGCCTCCCGGAACGCGGCGCGGATGAAGCCGGAGCAATCGAACCCGGCGGCACCGGTGCCACCGTAACGGTAGGGTGTGCCCTCGTAGCGCTCGAACACCCGTTGGAGGCGGACCCAGGCCTCCAACCCATCCACCTCGCCCACGGCCCGAGCCACCGGGCCATCGGCTGTGGGCATCGGACCCGGCTGGCTGGCGCAGCCGCCCAGCATCAGTACCGTGAACAGCAACGCGGTCCGGGCCGACCAGGTTCCTGCGATGACGCACCGCCCCACGCCCATCATTGTGCTTCCTCTTGCCGCGGTCGTTCAGGGAATCGTATCAGTGCCGAGCCCGGAACAGCATCTCGCCGGGCGCCATGGTGTTGCGCACCGCCTCCAGGATCGAGGCGTCGATCTCGCCGGAATCCACCTCATAGAGTCCGCACAATGCCAGCGCCTTGCGCATGCGGATATCCGGCCCCAGGTACTCGTACACCACCCTGGCACAACAGGGCATCCGCTCACTGCTGTCCGACACCCCGATCTTCAACCCGGTCAGGCGGGTGACCCGGGTGCGGAAACTGGGAAACAGGATGGTCTGGGTGATCTCATGACGGTTGAGGGTCTCGTAGTCCACCAGGAACAAGCGGTCGGTCAACAGGTGGGCCACGCCCTGGTATCGGTTGTGGCACGGCGGCTCGCCCTTCACCGGCCGCATCCGTTCGGTACGCTGGTACACCACCTGGCCGTCCCGGTCTTCCAGGCACACCAGGTTGCGGAGCAACTGGCCCGGGGAGGACATCGACAGGTAGTACTCGAAGTAGTAGCCCAGGTAGCGTTCCATATCCGCGCTGCCGGCCTGCGCCAGGTGCTCCAGGTGTTCCGAATGGCGTGACGCCGATGGCTGTGGAGCCTGACTGACCTGGGGGCGGACCTGAACCAGGCGTTCGAACTGGCTGTGGGGCAACAGGATTTCGTGCACCTCGACCCCAAAGAACTCACACAGCCGGCGCAGGGTATTGGCCGAGGGCTTGTACTGACCGCTCAGGTAGCGATTGAACTGGGGACGGTTGATGTTCAGACGCCGGCACACTTCGGCAATGGATTTGTAATAACTGCACAGCAGGCGCAGGTTCAACGCCAGGTCTTCGTGCATTGCCGCTTCTCTCATCCTCACTACCAGCCCCGTTGTCCGCACCACTTTGCACTGACGCAGTATGACGCTTAAATAGCGTCTAACTGCACCACTGTGTAATCAGAGTGACAAATTCTATCAGCCCGATCCCGTTGGTTAAATAATGCGCTCATACAACAAGAACCTGCGGAGACCACCATGTTGGACCTACTCAGCGACTTTCTCTGGGGCAAGGTACTGATTGCCCTGCTGATTACCGTCGGTATCGGCTTCACTGTCGCATCCCGTTTTGTGCAGTTCCGGTTTTTCGGGCGCATGTTCCGAATCCTCAGCGCCAGCCAGGCGTTCAAGAAAGACAAGCACGGTCATCTCAGTTCGTTCCAGGCACTGCTGTTGTCCATTGCCGGTCGTGTCGGCGGCGGTAACATTGCCGGTGTTGCTGTTGCCATCACCCTGGGTGGCCCCGGCGCGGTGTTCTGGATGTGGGTGGTGGGCCTGATGGGCATGGCCACCAGCTTCCTGGAATGCACCCTCGCCCAAACCTACAAGCAGGCGGAACAGGACGGCACCTACCGCGGCGGGCCGGCCTACTACATCGCCCGTGGTCTGGGCAGTAACTGGAAGTGGATGGCTGGACTCTATTCCATCCTGCTGCTGGTCACCTTCGGGCTGGGCTTCACCGCCCTGCAGTCCTATGCCGTGGCGACCTCTGTGGATGATGCCTTTGGCGTACCCGTGCTCTACACCGGCATCGCGCTGGCCGGCATCGTCGGTCTGATCATCTTTGGCGGCGTCAAGCGCATCGCCCGGGTGGCGGAAGTGCTGGTGCCGGTAATGGCCCTCGGTTACATCCTGCTGGCCGCAGTGGTCCTGTTCCTGAACATCGAGCGTATCCCCGATGTCATCATGCTGATCGTCAACAGCGCTTTCGGTCTGGAGCAGGTCGTCGGCGGAGGCATCGGCGCCGCCATCCTGATGGGGGTCAAGCGTGGTCTGTTCTCCAACGAAGCCGGCCTGGGCAGCGCGCCGAACGTCGCCGCCGTGGCCTACGTGCCGCACCCGGCCAACCAGGGCGTGGTGCAGTCCTTCTCGGTGTTCATCGACACCCTGATCATCTGCTCCGCCACCGCGTTCATCATCCTGCTCAGTGGCATCTATGATCCCGCCAACCTTGGCGACGTCGGCGGCGTGGCCCTGACCCAGGCGTCACTGGCCGATCACGTCGGCGACTGGGGCCGCAGCTTTGTCAGCGTGGCGCTGCTGTTGTTCGGCTTCAGCACCATCCTCTACAACTACTACCTGGGTGAGAACAGCCTCAACTTCTTCAGCACCGAGAACAGGAATCTGTTCAATGCCTTCCGTGTGGGCAGCATCGCTCTGGTGTGCTGGGGCGCGACCACCGATCTGGGTACCGTGTTCGCCTTTGCCGACGTCACCATGGGCCTGCTGGCGCTGGTTAACCTGATCGCCCTGATCGCCCTGTTCAAGCCGGGGCTGCGTATCCTGCGGGACTTCGACAACCAGCTGGCCGCCGGTATCGAACAGCCGGTGTTCGACGCCAAGCAGTTCAGGGACATGAACGTGGACGAGGCGGCCTGGGAGATCGAACCGGAGGACCTGGCCAACATCAAGCAACGCACCACGGCTCCGGCCAGTGGCGAATCCGCTGCCTAAACCTGACCGGGCCCGGCACCCCCGCCGGGCCCTTGTTCTGGCTCTTCACGCTTGCAAGGTGACCGTCACCCTATGAACACCCGTATCGAACACGATCTCCTCGGCGACCTGGCCGTTCCTGCTGACGCCTGGTATGGCATCCAGACCCAACGGGCCTTGGACAATTTCTCCATCACCGGCGTTCCGATCAGCCATTTCCCCGCGCTCATCCGCGCCCTGGCCATGGTGAAGTCGGCCGCCGCCCGGGCCAACCGGGATCTGGGCGCCCTGGCGTCTCACAAGGCCGATGCCATTATCGCAGCCTGCGACGACATCATCGCCGGAGAGTTGCATGACCAGTTCGTGGTGGACCTGATCCAGGGTGGTGCCGGCACCTCCACCAACATGAACGCCAATGAGGTGATCGCTAACCTGGCACTGGCAAAGCTGGGGCACGACAGGGGGGCGTACCAGCATTTGCACCCCAATGACGACGTCAATCGCTGCCAGTCCACCAACGACGCCTACCCCACCGCGGTTTGCCTGGCCATCCAGTTTGCTGCCGAGCCGCTGGAACAAACCATTCTCCGGCTCAAGGCCAGCCTGGAGGCCAAGGGCCGGGAATTCGCCGACTTCGTCAAGATGGGCCGTACCCAGATGCAGGATGCGGTACCCATGACCCTGGGCCAGGAATTCGAAGCCTTTGCCGTCAACCTGGGCGAGGACATCGATCGCCTGCATGAGGCCAGCCGCCTGCTGTGCGAGGTCAACCTCGGCGGTACCGCCATCGGCACCGGCATCAACAGCCATCCGCAGTATCAGGCGCTGGCGGTGAAGTACCTGGCCCAGATCTCCGGCAAGCCTATCGTCTCCGCCACCAACCTGGTGGAAGCCACCTCGGACATGGGCGCTTTCGTGCTGTTCTCCGGCATCCTGAAGCGCTTCGCCATCAAACTCGGCAAGATGTGCAACGACCTGCGCCTGTTGTCCAGCGGACCGCGGACCGGCCTGGCTGAGATCCGGCTGCCGCCAATGCAGCCGGGCTCCTCGATCATGCCGGGCAAGGTCAACCCGGTGATTCCGGAAGCGGTCAATCAGACCGCCTACCAGGTCATCGCCAGCGACCTTGCGGTCACCCTGGCGGCCGAGGCCGGCCAGCTGCAGCTCAACGCCATGGAACCGCTGATCGTCTACAATCTGCTCAATGCCATGAAAATGCTGGAGTCGGCCTGTGCCATGCTGGACGAACGCTGTATTCAAGGGATTCAGGCAAATGCGGAGCAATGCGCCCGTCATGTCGACAACTGCATCGGCATTGTCACCGCACTGGTACCGCACATTGGCTATGCCAACGCCACCCGGATTGCAGCGGAGGCGCTGAACAGCGGCTCCACCGTCCGTGAGCTGGTGTTGGCGGAAGGGCTGCTGGCGGACGCCGAACTGGACCGGCTGCTCAGTCCCCGGTCCATGATCGCGGTGGCCTCATGACCGGCCGGATCCTGATCCTGTACACCGGAGGCACCATTGGCATGGTGCCTTCCGAGCAGGGCTATGTGCCGACGCCCGGGTTCTGTAAGCGGCTGCGGGAGCAGCTCGGCCCGCTGGCCGGGCAAGTGCCGGAGTACGACCTGATCGAATTCGACCGGCTGCTCGACAGCGCCAACCTGGTCCCCGACGACTGGTGCCAGATTGCCCGACTGCTGCAACAGCACTGGGCGGACTACGACGGCTTTGTGGTGCTGCACGGCACCGATACCATGGCCTATACCGCCTCGGCGCTGTCCTTCATGCTTCAAGGCACGGACAAACCGGTGATCCTGACGGGTTCGCAGATTCCCTTGAGCCAGTTGCGTAACGATGGCTTGGACAACCTGGTGACCGCCCTGCTGCTGGCAACCAGTGGTGATATCGCCGAAGTGTGTGTTTACTTCAATGGCCGTCTGCTGCGGGGCAACAGGGCTCGCAAGGTCCGCACCACCGGTTTCGATGCCTTCGACTCGCCCAACTGCCCCTGGCTGGGCCAGGCGGGTATCCACATCGAACTGCGCCACGACCTGTTGCTGAAACCGGGCCGCCCCCAGTTCCAGATTCCGGACCTCGACCCGGCCACGGTGATGATCCTAGGCGTATACCCCGGCATGCCGGCGCGACTGCTGACAGCGGCTCTGGACGACGAGCGGGTACGGGGGTTGGTACTGCAGACCTACGGGGTGGGCAATCCTCCCGATGCCGACCAGGCCCTGATGGACACCCTCGCCACCGCCATCGCCAAGGGCGTGACCGTCCTCAACATCACCCAGTGCCCCGAGGGCGCAGTGAGCCAGGGCGCCTACGCCACCGGCACCACCCTCAATCGCCTCGGCGTGATTTCAGGGGGCGACCTCACCCCGGAAGCAGCATTCAGCAAGCTCCATGTCCTGCTGGCACAGGGACTGACCGGCGAAACCCTGCGACAGGCGTTGACCCGGCCACTGTGCGGAGAATGCGCCGAGCCGACTGGTGATTCGGCCTGAGGCATGCGACATAGAGGGCAGACAGGTTCGAATCTGAACCGGAGCAAGTCCGGCGGTTATTGTTGCGCTGGAAGATGACGCTACGCCAACATGATGCCCATTCGTCCGTCGTGATGACTTTCAATACACCATCGAAACTCCCTGCTGATAATCCAGGTATCGAAGTCCTGATCCAGCAGCAGTGCGGCAACCGCTTCCACATCAACGAGCGATATCAAAACTGCCGGTCGATCCGCGTTGCTCCAGATAACCGTCACCGGGCCCGGTTCCAGGCCAGCGGCGTTGATGAGCTGCGTTAAAAGTTCAGGTCGCTGCGCTTCCGATTCCCAACGATACTGGATGGTTTGATCGGCCAACGCCCAATCTATCCCGCCCCAGCGGTTCACAGGGAATTGGTCGCAGACCCATTCCCAGGATGTGTCGGCAAGCTCCAACCGGAATTCAATACCTTGGGCGTCCAAAGCCGCCGTAAGATCGGCAATCAACGCTGCGCGGGCGTGCGCCTCCGCGCCGGTTTTCAACCTTTCTCGTTTCTTTTCCAGCTCAGTACGACGTTCGTTATCCACCAATCGAATTCCTGAATGAGAAAAAACCTGGGTAGTCCTTTGTCTTTGATTAGGTTGGAGGCCTGGCAAGGATAGCGTATCAGGCGGTTCCCGAACCAAAGGAAAGGTATTGAAAATGGGGCGGATTGTGACATGAGCACGCGGCTGCCACATTTGAAACACATTTCATCACACCCCAACCGCGATCCGGTCCGCCAGTCAGGCTAAGCTGTCTTCCCAGCCCCCGTCCACATTGATCGAGACTTTCACAGGTTAAGGAGAAGACCGAGATGACTTTTCGACTGGCTCAGGCACTGACTCCGGTAGTTGCCCTGTTAATCGTGAACAGCCCGACATTGGCGCAAACCGTTACAGATCGCTCGAAAGCATTCATTGAATCGATGGCCGCATTGGAAGCAACCAATGGCGGTCGCCTGGGAGTGGCCGTGCTGGATTCGTCGACAGGTGAGCGGCTTGGCTACCGCGTCGACGAACGCTTCGCCATGACCAGCACCTTCAAGTGGGTGCTGGTCGCTGCGGTGCTATCCAGGGTAGATGCTGGTGAGGAGTCGCTGGACCGCGCCATCCGATACGACGAAAGCGACGTCCTGGCCTACGCACCCATTACCCGGCAGCACCTGGCGGCAGGCGAGATGACGGTGGCAGAGTTGTGCGACGCGGCCATTCGATACAGCGATAACACCGCCGCAAACCTGCTTCTGGAGACTCTCGGGGGGCCAGAGGGACTGACTGAGTTCATGCACTCGGTGGGTGATGACGTCTCCCGGCTGGATCGTTACGAACCGGCGCTGAACACCAACCATCCCGACGACGAACGCGATACCACCACGCCCTCCGCCATGCTGGGCATCATGCAGACCGTGCTACTGGGTAACACCCTGTCCGGGCCGTTGAAAAGACTGTTGCACACTTGGCTGATTGGCAATACCACCGGCGATACCAAGCTCCGAGCCGGACTCGATCCGGACTGGATCGTCGGCGACAAGACCGGCGCCGGCGAGCGGGGTGCAAGCAATGACGTGGCAATTATCTGGCCGGAACACGGCGGGCCAATCCTGATCGCGGCCTACTACACCGATTCGACACTCCCCGCTGCGACACGCAATACGGTTCACGCCGAGATAGGGCGATGGGTGGCTCGAGCCTTTCGGATCAGAAACAACTGATGGAGCTTTGGTCCGATTACAAGCGCCTAAGTGCGTTGTATACACACCTACCGCCGGAACCGGGTCTCCAGCACTACCGCCGAATTAGATCAATGGATCAATGGATCAATGGGGTCAGTGGATCAATGGGGTCAGGGATCAATGGGATCAATGGGGTCAGAGTATTTTGATCCCAAAGCAAAACCCCCATATCATCCCACGCGGATTCAATCTCGGAAAAGGACTTCCAGATGGCTCGCTTACCACGCCCTTATCTGCCTGGGTGCGCTCAGCACATCATCCAGCGCGGCAACAACCGGGCGGCTTGCTTCTACGAGGAAGCCGACCACAGCGTCTACTTGGCCTTTCTGAAAGAGGCGGCTGCGACATACCAGGTCGCCATTCATGCCTTTGTGCTGATGACCAATCATGTCCATCTCCTCGCCACCCCTCAGAATGAAACCGGTACCCCCCGGATGATGCAAGCGCTGGGTAGGCGTTATGTTCGCTACTTCAATCATACCCATCGTCGGACCGGCACACTGTGGGAAGGCCGCTACAAATCGACCGTGGTGGATACCGAAACCTACTTGCTGACGGTCTATCGCTACATCGAACTTAATCCCGTTCGGGCGGGGATGGTAGAGCATGCCTCCGAGTACCCCTGGTCGAGCTACCAACACAATGCCGTTGGAAAGGAGGTGCAGCTGATTACTCCGCATGCACAATACCAGGCTCTGGGAAACACACCCTCAGAACGCCAGGCGAACTATCGATCGTTATTCAAGGGAAGAATGTTGGATCGCGACCTCACAGAGATCCGAGAAGCAACAAACAAGGCGTGGGTGCTGGGTAGTGATTCTTTTAAACGACATTTTGAGGTTGTCAGCGGACGGCGTGCCATCGCTGGGAAGCGGGGCGGTGATCGGCGATCCGCGGCATATAAAGTGGCCATGGACCAAGGACTCTGACCCCATTGGTCTGGGAAGCGGGGCGGTGATCGGCGATCCGCGGCATATAAATCGACCATGGACCAAGGACTCTGACCCCATTGGTCCATTGGTCTGGGAAGCGGGGCGGTGATCGGCGATCCGCGGCATATAAATCGACCATGGACCAACGACTCTGACCCCATTGGTCTGGTCCGCATTGGTCCATATTGGCAGGGAGGGACCACCACAACCTACGGTTGCGGTAGGTTGCTGTTGCCTGTTGACTACGGCTGGCTAATGGGTGTCCCGGTTTTCGGTTATTTGAACCTGAATTCAAACAATAAGTGCAGCACCGCTCGTTTGTAGTGCTCCGGAATATTCACCCCAGAACACCTCTGCCGGTGTCCGATACCCCAGTCGTGTCCTGGGGCGATTATTGAGCTCATCGACGACACGATTCAGTGCTCGCGGACTGACCTT
>NZ_JAWVYN010000032.1:0-31439 GCF_033722735.1 Marinobacter sp. | reverse complement strand
TCACCAAGCATTCCAGGCCCCTGTCTTTGAGTGGCACGATTGCCCTGGAACACTTTACGGCATTGCTGGCGGACAGTGTGCTGGCAGAGCCCCGCTTGACCAATGACGCTGACCCGAAATACGCGGCCCTGTGGCGCTGGCATGCGCTGGAAGAAACCGAACATAAGGCGGTAGCCTTTGATGTTTTCGAAGCAGTGATGGGTACCGGCATTAAGGCATATAGTCTGCGAAGCTTTGGCCTGGTCCTGGCAACGCTTGTCTTCTGGGGATTGATAATACCGGTTTTCATCGAGGCTCTGCGTGCAGAAGGGCACTTGGGGAACCTGAAGGGTTGGCGCCAGTTCTTCCGTTATACCTTTGGCGATATCGGTATGCTGCGAAAGCAAATCGGAAACTACCTCGATTACTTCCGTCCGGGTTTCCACCCGTGGGATCACGACAACCGAGAATACCTCAAAGAGATCGATGCTTTCCTGGCAGAGCAGGAGCAACTGGCCACCGCATGAGCAGAAAAGGTGGCATGAGATCAGCCTCAGTGCTTTTTGCGTGCAAAGGGCATTGATGGCAGATCTCCCTTACTGGTGGGGATCATTGCCCAAAAAATGAGTTCTGAATACGGGCCAGGGTCACTAAGGCCAAATAAAACGCGGGCAATTTTCCGATAGTTGGCTACTCTTGAGTCCGATAAAAGTCACGAAATACTTCCCGTAACTCGTGGGCCACTGAAGTTACATGTAGGGGGCACATAATCGGAGGCGTGCGCCCTAAAAAGACTTACGGTCAAATTGGTCTGAAGTCCAAAATTCCGAATTCAGAAATTGGCACGCATAGGGCACGGTGAGGGCACCGAGGAAAATTCTGGCTCAGAAAGCAAGAAAGGCAGATCAGTAAGTGACTGATCTGCCTTTCTTTTATATGGTAGCGGGGGCTGGATTCGAACCAACGACCTTCGGGTTATGAGCCCGACGAGCTACCAGACTGCTCCACCCCGCATCAAAACTGTGTTGTCGCCTGCTTGCTTCTGAGTCCACCGAGGGGTCGGACTCATTACCCGAAGGTCGACGACTCCCTTCGGCTATTTTGTGGACTGGGAGCCCGACGAGCTACCAGACTGCTCCACCCCGCATCAAAACTGTGTTGTCGTCTGCTTACTTTATGAGCCCGCCGATGGGTCGGCCTCATTATCCGAAGGTCGACGACTCCCTTCGGCTATTTTGGGGACTGGGAGCCCGACGATCTTCCAGACTGCTCCACCCCGCATCAAACTGTTTGTCTCTCGGGGCTGCCCCCGATCAACGTGGCGCGTATATTAAGGATTAGATGGGGCACTGTCAAACGATTTCTTGAAATAAATCGGTGGGATACTCGATCTCATCCTGAACGGCACTCCGGTTCATCCCGACGGCCTCTAGTGCCTCCTGAACCGGGCGGAAGGAGCGACGGTGGATCGGGGTGATGCCCAGGGTATTCAGCGCCTCCAGGTGTACCGGCGTGGGATAGCCCTTGTGCTTGGCGAGACCGTAGCCGGGGTAGTCGTCCTCCAGCGCAACCATTTCCCGGTCGCGGGTGACCTTGGCCAGGATGGACGCCGCGCCAATGACCTCCACCCGGCCATCGCCCTTGACCACCGCTTCCGATGGCCAGCTCCATTTGGGGCAGCGATTGCCGTCCACCAGTACGTACTCGGGCGGAATCGCGAGCCCGGCAACGGCCCGCTCCATCGCCACCATGGTGGCCTGATAGATGTTCAGGCGGTCAATTTCCTCCGCTTCGCAGCGGCCGAGACTCCAGGTCAGGGCCCGCTCAAGGATTTGCTCGTACAGCGCTTCCCGACGTTTCTCCGTCAGTTTCTTGGAATCCGCCAGTCCGGGAATGGGACGCTCTGGGTCGAGAATCACCGCGGCGGTGATGACCGGACCGGCCAGGGGCCCCCGCCCGACTTCGTCGACTCCGGCCAGCAGGCGCCCCTGGTATCGGCACTGGAACGGCGGTAGCTCAGCCTTGGCCATCAGGATACCTTCTCCAGCAGTGCGGAGATCGCTGATGCCGCTCGCTCATCGGCGGTGCGTCGAAGCTGGCGGTGCAGATCTTCGAATGCCCCGGTTAACCGTTCCCGTTCCGCCGGGTCTGCCAGGCGCTCCAGCACCGCCTGTCCCAGGGACTCGGGGGTGGCGTCATCCTGCAGCAATTCGGGTACCAGTTCCTGGCCGGATAACAGGTTGGGCAAGGCCACATAGGGCACCTTCACCAGTCGGGACAGTAAGGCGTAGCTCAAGCCGCTGAGACGGTACCCCACCACCATCGGCTTCTTCAGCAACATCGCTTCCAGCGTGGCCGTGCCCGACGCCAGCATGACCACATCCGACGCCGCCATCACCTCCCGGGAACGCCCTCGAACGATGGTAACCGGCAACTCCACCTCCAGCGCCGCCACCAGCTCCCGCACCTGCTGTTCGCGATCGCGGTTGATGCAGGGAATAACCAGCTGCAGGTCGGCGCGGCGGGACTGGATCCAGCGGGCCGCTGAGAGGAACAGTTCACCGAGGCGGGCCACCTCTTCGGACCGGCTTCCCGGCAAAATGGCCAATACCGGCGTCTCCGGGTTCAGCCCCAGCGATTCACGGGCGCCCGCGGTGTCCGTTTCCATGGGAATACGGTCGGCCAGGGGATGGCCAACGAACGAGACCGGTACCTTGTGCTCCTCATAGAAGCGGGCTTCGAAGGGGAACAGGGTCAGCATCAGGTCGATGGACTTGGCAATCTTGAAGATGCGTTTCTGGCGCCAGGCCCAGACTGACGGACTGACATAATGCACGGTGGGGATGCCGGCCTCGCGGCAACGGCGTTCGACGCCCAGGGTGAAATCCGGGGAGTCGATACCAATCACCACATCCGGAGGGGTGGTGAGGAAGTAATCCATCAGCCGGTCGCGAATGCTGAACAGCTCCCTGAGCCGGCCCAGCACTTCCACCAACCCCATCACCGACAGCCGCTCCATCGGCACCAGGGAATGGAAACCCTGGGCAATCATTTCGTCACCGCCAATACCGACGAACCGCGCTCGGGGATAGCGCGTTCTGAGGGCGCGGATCAGGCCGGCGCCCAGAATATCGCCGGATGCCTCTCCGGCAACCATGCCAATGGTGATGCGCCGGTCACTGACGACCCGCGGGACATTACCAGTCACCGCAGGGACCACTAACGAATTATGCCGCGGGAAGAGTTACGCAGGGAGTCAATGAGTACCTTCGCCTCCGGCACTGTGCCGAAATTGGCCTCCAACTCCTCGATCGCCTGTTCGCTGGTCAGCCCCTGGCGATAGATGATCTTGTACGCCCGACGCAGGTTCAGCATGACCTCCTTGCTGAACCCCCGGCGCTTGAGGCCTTCCACGTTGATACCAAAGGGTTCGGCCGACTGACCGCTGGCCATGACGTAGGCGGGAATGTCTTTCAGTACGATGCTGCCACCGGCACTCATGCTGTGAGGCCCGATGTTGCAGAACTGGTGCACCATGGTGCCGCCCCCCAGGATCGCCCAGTCCCCCACGGAAACGTGGCCGGCCAGGGTAGCGCCGTTGGCAAGAATGGTGTTGTCACCCACGGCACAGTCGTGGGCGACATGCACATAGGCCATCAGCAGATTGCCACTGCCGATTTTGGTGGCGCCGCGGTCCTGCACGGTCCCCCGGTGAAGGGTGCAGTTCTCCCGGATAACGTTGTCGTCACCGATGGTCAGGGTGGTGGGTTCGCCAGCGTATTTCTTGTCCTGGCATTCCTCACCGATGGAGGAAAACTGGAAGATCCGGTTGTTGCGGCCGATCTTGGTGGGCCCCTTCACAACCACATGAGACAGTATCTCAGTGCCTTCGCCAATCTCCACATCCGGGCCGATATAACTCCAGGGGCCAACGGTCACGCCGTCGGCCAGCTTTGCCGATGGATCTACTATCGCCTGAGGATGTACTCCCGACCAATCATTTGTCGCCATCAATTTCTCTCTCAGCGGTCATTACCTCCGCGACACAGGCGACTTCTCCGTCCACCAGCGCGCGGCAGTCAAATTTCCAGATTCCGTGTTTACCGGATATGAACCGCGACTCCATGCGCAGTTGATCCCCAGGCAGAACCGGGCGCTTGAAACGCACCTTGCTGGAGCCGGCGAGGTAGTGTACCACGCCATCGGAAGGCTTTCTGTCTACAGTGACAAAACCGAGGATGCCCGACAACTGCGCCATCGCCTCAACAATCAGAACACCCGGCATGATCGGGTTGTTCGGAAAGTGCCCGGTGAAGAACGGCTCGTTGATGGATACGTTCTTGTATCCGACGATTGACTCTCCCTTCTTAACCTCCAGTACACGATCCACCAGCAGGAATGGATAGCGATGTGGAAGGAACTCCATGATCTCTCGAATATGCATCATCAGGATCGGCCTCAGCCCTCAAGTTTCTTTTCCAGTTCCTTCAGCTTTCTTGCCATGGCATCGAGCTGTCGGAAGCGAACCGCGTTTTTCCGCCACTGCTTGTTTGATTCCGCGCCGGTTCCCGAGGAGTAGACCCCCGGTTCGGTGATATTGCCGGTGACCAGGGTCATCCCGGTGAGATGCACCTGATCGCCAATCTCCAGATGGCCGGCCACCCCGGAGGCGCCACCAAACACACAGTGGCTGCCAATTCGTGTGCTCCCCGCGATCCCCACCTTCGCCGCCATGGCGGTATGATCGCCAACCGTGACGTTGTGGGCTATCTGGATCAGGTTATCGAGCTTTACGCCATTGCCGATGACGGTGTCATCGAGTGCGCCGCGGTCGATGGTGGTATTGGCACCCACTTCCACGTCGTCGCCAAGCACCACCCGCCCCACCTGGGCGATGCGGTGCCAGACGCCACGCTCATTGGCAAAGCCAAACCCATCGGAACCCAGCACCGCGCCACTAAGCAGGTGGCAGCGGGCGCCAATCACCACATCGTGGGCCAGGGTTACCCGAGGGCGCAGGACACTGCCGGCACCAATTTGGCAGCGGGCTCCGATGATGGAGCCGGCACCAACCGCCACATTCTCGCCGAGCTCCACACCAGCTTCCAGCACGGCCAGGGGCCCAACGCTGGCGCTGGCAGGCACCACCGCTGTGGGGTCGACCACCGCACTGGGATGGACACCCGGTTCGGCGACCGGCGCAGGATCAAACCAGTGACTGAGGCGAGCATACCCAAGATAGGGGTTATCCAGTAACAGGACATTGGTCGGAGTCTGGTCCGCCGCAGCAGGCGCCACGATCACCGCCGACGCCTGGGTTTGAGACAGATAGCGGGCGTAGCTGGGGTTGGCCAGGAAGGAAATCTGGCCGGGACGGGCAGCCTGCAAGGTGGCAATGCCGGTAATTTCGGTGTCGGCGTCGCCTCTGAGTTCTGCCCCAAGAAACTGGGCAACCTCTCCAAGGGTCACGGTCTGTACTGTCATTGCAGGCTCCGGCTCGCTGCTCAAGGGCCCCACCCATGGTCAGGCCTTCGGACGATGATTACTGATTCAGCTTTTCAAGCAATTGCGCGGTGAGGTTCAGCTCCGGCTTCACATACACCACCGCTTCGCTGGGCAGGATGATATCCAGCTCGTGCTCCTCCAGCAGTTCCTTCACCGCTGCATCCACGTCCGGACGGGCCTGCTCCAGGAAGGCCTGCTTGCGGCTGGCCACGGTGGAATCCAGGCGCTGCTTGAGGAAGTTGAACTCCTTCACCTTGTCCTGGAACTCGGTCGCCAGGGAGTTGCGCTCGGTTTCGTTCATCATGGCGCCGTCTTTCTCCAGACGGTCCTTGAGCTGCCGGGCCTCTTCCTGCACCGCCCGGACGTTGGCCTCTTCATCGGCAAAGTCCTGCTGCAGCTGTTCGCTGAACGACTGCGCAGCGTCGGATGAAAACAGCGCCTGCCGCAGATCGACCACGCCAATCCGGGTTTGGGCCATGGCAGCGGGGGCGGCCAACAGGCACGCCAGCAAGGCAGCAAGTACGGGCATTCTGAACATAGCTATTCTCCTCATTGTTATCAGGTTACGACTCGTCCCGTGCGTAATCAGAAACTCTGGCCCAGTGAGAACTGGAAGACCTGGGTATCATCCCCAGACTTGTCGTTCAGTGGTTTCGCCAGACTGAAGGCCAGCGGTCCCACCGCCGTGATCCACTGGAAACCGATACCGGCCGAAAAACGCAATTCATCGGCGGCGGGATCGAAGCCCCGCTCGGAATCGAAGACCTGGCCACCGTCCAGGAAGAACGACGTCCTCATGGAACGGCTGTCGTTGGCAAACGGCGTCGGGAAGATGAGCTCCAGGCTCGCTTCGGTCAGCAGGTTACCGCCAAACGGGTCCGGATCCGACAGGTCATTGGGGCTGTTGGTTGCCAGCGGGCCCAGGGAGTTGGCTTCGAACCCCCGCACCGAGCCATAGCCGCCGGCATAGTAATGCTCGTAGAACGGCATCACTTCCCGATCGCCATAGCCATCGCCGTATCCCACCTCGGTCCGGGCCCTCAGGATCCAGCTCTGGGCGTCGTTCAATGGCTGGTAGAAATCGGTGCGATGGCGCAGCTTGTAGTAGGTCAGGTCACTGCCCGGCACCGCCACATCCGCCGAGATGGAATGGCTGTAGCCATCGGTGGGCAACACGCCCCGGTTCAGGGTGCTGCGGTTCCAGGAGCCAAACAGGTAATAATTATTGAAGCTATTGCCCTCTTCGGCGATGAATTCCTCCACCTCAACGGCGGTAAAACTCCCGGTCTTCACCTTGGAGTAGGTATAGCCAAGCCCGAAGTTGAGGCGGGTGATGTTGTCCGTCGGGTAACCGAACGTCACCCGGCCGCCGTATTCATCCAGCAGATAGGATGAAATATCCTCTGCCTCGTAGTCCGTTTCACGGGCGAACACGCTGAACCCCCGGCTCACCCCGTCCACGGTGAAATACGGATTGAGGTAGGAGAAGTTTGCGCTCTTGATGGAGTCGCTGACATTGGCGCCTATCGACACCCGTTTGCCGCTGCCGAAGAAGTTGTTCTCGGAAATGTTTGCCCCCAGGATCGCCCCGGAGGTCTGGGAGTAGCCAATGGAAGCGGACAGACTGCCGGTGGGCTGCTCCTCGACGGTGTAGTTCACATCCACCTGGTCGTCCGTACCCAGCACCGGCACGGTCTCCACGTTCACCGACTTGAAAAAGCCCAGGCGTTCGAGCTTGGTCTTGGAGTATTCGATCCGGTCCGTGGAGGCAACACCGCCCTCCATCTGAGTCATTTCCTGGCGTAGCACATCGTCCCGGGTGGACACATTGCCCTGGAAGTTGATCCGGCGCACATAGGCCCGGTTGCGCGGCTCCACGAAGAAACTCACCGTCGCGGTATTGTCGTCGTGGGTCTCGGGTACGGCATTGATGTTGGCGAAGGCATAGCCTTCGGTCCCCAGACGCCGGGACAGTAAGTCCGAGGTGGTGGTCATCTTCGCCCGGGAAAAGACATCCCCCTCCTCGATGAGGACCAGGTTACGCAGCTCCTCTTCCGGCAGAATCAGGTCACCGCGCAGATGGATGTCACGAACGGTGTACTGGGGGCCTTCTTCGATGGCAATGGCGATGAAAACTTCTTTCTTGTCCGGAGATATGGATACCTGACTGGATTCCACCGTGAAATCGATGTAGCCCCGATCCAGGTAGTACGAACGCAAGGTCTCGAGATCACCACTGAGGCGCTCCCGCGCATACTTGTCGGCGTTGGTGAGCGACGCCCACAGGCTGCTGGTCTGCAGTTCGAGCAGCTCCAACAGTTGTTCGTCGCTGAACGCCTCGTTGCCGACAATGTTGATCCGCTGGATGGCGGCCACACTGCCTTCGTTGATATCCAGCTGAATCGCGGCCCGATTGCGGGGCAGCTCTTCCGCCGTTGCCTTCACCCGGGCGTTGTAGCGGCCCTGGCTGACGTAGGAACGCAGGATCTCGAGCTCCAGCCGCTCCAGCGTGGCGCGACGGAACACCTGGCCCTCCTGCAGGCCGGCGCTGGCGAGGGCATCCAGCAACATCTCGGTCTCGATGTTCTTGTTACCCTCGATCTCGATAGAGCTGATCGAGGGTCGCTCCTGCACCGTCAGGATCAGTATGTTGCCATCGCGACTGGCGGCAATGTCCGTGAACAGCCCGGTGCGGAACAGGGTCTTGATGGCCCCGGCCAACTCCCGCGAATCCATGGATTCACCAATGCCGACGGGAAACGCGGAAAAGACACTCCCTGCGGACACCCGCTGCAGGCCCTCCACCTCGATGTCGGAAACGATGAACTCTTCAGCTTGTGCTGACTGGCCACCCACTGTGGTAACTAAAAGGCCGAAAACTGCCCCGAAAAGAGAACGTCTCATTCAATAAGTTCGCCTGTTAGTGCGCGTAAGAAGGTGGCAATTCTCACAACCGCATCAGGTCGTTGTAAAGTGCAAACACCATCAATGTAAGAATCATTGCCAGGCCAATTCGCATTCCCAGCGCCTGAGCCTGCATGGAAAGCGGCTTGCGGCGAATGGCTTCAATGGCATAAAAAACGATATGGCCGCCGTCCAGCACCGGGACGGGCAGCAGATTCAAGACCCCAAGGCTCACGCTGAGATAGGCCAGGAACCGGATAAAATCCTCAAAGCCGGAGCTGACGCTCGCCTCGGCAACCCGGGCAATGGTGATGGGGCCACTGAGGTTGGTGGGCGACAACAGCCCGGTAAGCATCTTCTTGATGGCCACCAGGGTCAACCGGGTGTCGCTCCAGGTCTCCGAGAGACCGTATGGAAGCGCCGACAGGGGATTGTAACGAACTTCCCGCAGTAATTCGTCCGGCCACTCCACCGGGGAGACACCGGCGCCCACCAGGCCGATCACCTTTCCCTGCTCGGTGGTATGGGTCTTGGGCGTGACCGTGACGGTGCGCTCCTGCTGATCCCGCACGATGGTCAGTTGCAGGGCCTGCTCCGGCGCCGCCTGGATCCGGTCGACCAGTTCAAACCAGTCCGCAACCGGATCGCCGTCGACTGCCAGCACTCGGTCACCGACCTGCAGCCCGGCAGCCTCTGCCCTGCCCTCAGGCAGGATTTGACCCAATACTGCCGGAACCGCTGGTCGCCAGGGGGTCACTCCGAACTGCTGAAGTGGGTAGGTCTCTTCCTCATCGAGCCGCCAGCCGGCCAGATCGGCACTGAGCCGCTGTCGCTGCCCGTTTTCCAGCACCGTAATCCGGACCCGATCGTGTTCGCCGGCCCGCTCCAGCAGCCGCATGTTGATGTCCCGCCAGGAGACCACATCGCGGTCATCAACCGCAACAATTTCCATTCCGTTCGCCAACCCCATGCGTGCGGCCACGGATTCCGGCTCCACGCCACCGACAATCGGCGCAACCGAGCTGAAACCGACCACCCCCAACAACCAGTAGGCGGCAATCGCGAACAGGAAGTTGGCCACCGGACCGGCGGCGGCAATGGCAATACGCTGACCGGGAGGCTTGGAGGTAAACGCCTGGTCGCGCTCATGGGCCGCGACCGGGCCTTCCCGCTCATCCAGCATCTTGACGTAACCGCCGAGGGGAATGGCAGCAATGGCGAACTCGGTTCCATGCTTGTCGTACCAGGAATAGAACGGCTTGCCAAAGCCAACGGAAAAGCGCAGCACCTTGACCCCGCAACGACGAGCCACCCAGAAGTGCCCAAACTCATGGATGGTAACCAGTATCCCCAGGGTTACCACCAGAGCCAAAATGGTCTGAACTAGCTGCATAGTGCTCCCGACTGGTCTCGTGAATGGTTAAGGCATCAGACAGCGATCAGTGGCAGCTGTTCCTGCGCCCTGGCCCGGGCTTCCCGGTCCTTGGCAAACAGCGCGTCGAAGTCTTCCGCCACTTCCATCGTCATACAACTCAAAGTACGCTCTATCATAACGGGTATATCGATAAAGCGAAGGTTACCGTTCAGAAAGGCGGACACCGCCACTTCGTTGGCCGCATTCAACACCGCCGGCGCGGTGCCGCCAGACTCGAACGCCTCTGCTGCCAGACGCAGACAGGGAAAACGCTCCAGATCCGGCCGCTCAAAATTGAACTGCCCAAGGGCAAACAGGTCCAATGGCTTCACCCCCGCATCAATCCGCTCTGGCCAGGCCAGGCCATTGGCAATGGGCGTGCGCATGTCCGGACTGCCCAGCTGGGCCAGCACCGATCCATCCACGTAATCCACCATGGAGTGGATAATGCTCTCGGGGTGGATATGGACTTCCACCATCTCTGGCCGGGTGTCGAACAGCCAACAGGCTTCGATCAGCTCCAGGCCCTTGTTCATCAGACTGGCGGAATCCACTGAAATTTTCCGGCCCATGGACCAGTTGGGGTGTGCGCAGGCCTGTGCCGGCGTGACATCGCGCAGCGCTTCACGACTGAAGGTTCGGAACGGACCGCCCGATGCCGTTAGCAGGATGCGACGGACACCGGCCCCGCCCAGGTTGCGCATCTGGTCACTGGGCAAACACTGAAAAATGGCATTGTGCTCGCTGTCGATCGGCAGCAACTCGGCACCAGACTCGGCCACCGCATCCATGAACATCTGCCCGGACATCACCAGGGCTTCCTTGTTGGCCAGCAGCACCCGCTTGCCGGCCTTGGCCGCGGCCAGGGTCGGTGCCAGCCCGGCGGCCCCCACAATGGCGGCCATCACCGTATCAACCTCGCCGGCGGAGGCGACCTCACACAGGCCAGTCTCCCCGGCCAGCACCTCGGTGCCTAGGTCTCGGGGCAACTGTTCGGCCAGGCGGGCAGCGGCGGTCACGTCTGCCATCACGGCAAACCGGGGGCGGAAATCCCGGCACAGCGACACCATCTCGTCGACTCGGGTACTCGCCGTTAAGGCATGCACCGCAAAGCGATCCGGATGCCGCCGGATCACATCCAGGGTACTCTGCCCGATGGATCCGGTTGCGCCGAGAATGGTTACGTTACGCATGATCAAATGCCTGCAGTCAACCAACCGAGCTGGGAAATCAGCAGCGCAAACACCGGAATGGCGGCCGTCAGGCTGTCGATGCGGTCCATGATGCCGCCGTGCCCGGGCAGCAACTGACTGCTGTCCTTGATTCCGCGAAAACGCTTGAGCATGCTCTCCAGCAGGTCTCCGAGCACCGACACCGCCCCGGTGACCAGACTGGCCAGGATCAACAGCAGGGCGTCTTCCATCCCGGCTCCGGCGAGCCAGCTGACCAGCAAGGCAAACGCCGCCACCGCGGCCAGCCCGCCCCACACGCCGGCCCAGGATTTCCCCGGACTGACCCTCGGGGCCAGCTTGGCCCTGCCGAACGCGCGGCCGGCGAAATAGGCGCCGATATCGGCCACCCAGACAATGCAGAAGACGTAGAGAATGATCAGCAGGTTGTTGTCGACCCCACCGAACTGGAAACTGCCGTTCCTCAACACATTGAGGCCCACCCAGGCCGGAACCAGCACCGCCAGCCCCATCAACATGCGTACCGCGACCGGCGACCAGCTGCCACTGCCCGCCGGATAGCTCCGAACCAGCAACAGGCAGAGGAACCACCACAAAACCGCTAGCCAGAGCACCGCGGAGTGTGGCTGATAGACCAGCCACAGCACCAATGCCACCGCGGCAGCATAGCCGACGCGGGATGCCTGGTTGGTCAGACCCGCCATGTTGGCCCATTCCCAGGCGCCGAGGGTGATGATGGCGCCGGTAAACAGCGCAAACCCCATCGGCGGCAGAAAAAAGATGCCACCAACGGCGATGGGGGCCAGGATCAGAGCGGTAATTACGCGGGTCTTGAGCACAGTGTTGTTCGCTTATTGGTCGTTATTTTCAGGCGGGTGGGCGGTTGCGATCTGGTCATCGGTCTGACCAAAGCGGCGCTGGCGCCGGGAATAGGCCGTCAACGCCTTGCGCATCTCGTCTTCGAGAAAATCGGGCCAATAGACCTCAGAAAAGTAGAACTCGGTGTAGGCCAGGTGCCACAGCAGAAAGTTGCTGACACGCTGCTCACCCGCCGTTCGGATCAGCAGATCCGGCATCGGCAAATCGCCGATGGACAGGTGCTGCTGGATCACATCTTCGTTGATGTCCGAAGGTGAAAGCTTTCCGTCGCGCACCTCTTCGGCGACCTTGCGGGTGGCCTGGGTGATGTCCCAATGGCCACCGTAGTTGGCGGCAATCACCAGGGTCATCAGGGTATTGTCCCGGGTCAGCTCCTCGGCACGGGCCATATGGTCCTGCAGCGCGGGGCTGAAGGCACTGCGATCGCCGATGATGCGCAGGCGGATGTTGTTGCGGTGGAGCTTCTTGACCTCCCGTTCCAGCGCAAACAGGAACAGGCGCATCAGGGCCGAGACCTCTTCTTCGGGGCGGCGCCAGTTCTCACTGGAAAAGGCAAACAGGGTCAGCACTTCGACCCCTTCCCGGGCGCAGGTTTCCACCACCGCCTTTACGGCCTTGACGCCGGCCTTGTGACCCGCGACCCCTTTCAGCCGGTGGGCCTTGGCCCACCGGTTATTACCGTCCATGATAATCGCCACATGCCGGGGCCGGGCATCGGCCGTGACCGGAATTTCTGCGGATACGCTGTCCGTCATGCTATCCCCTGCCCGGGGTACGGCCTACGTTGCGCCGCCCCGGGTAATTCATTGGTAAAAAGTCGATGGAGGATCAAACCTCCATCAGGTCCGCTTCCTTGGCTTTCAGCATCTTTTCCACTTCCGCGATGTAGCGATCCGTCAGCTTCTGAATCTCATCCTCGGCACGGCGCTGATCGTCCTCGCTGATCTCCTTCTCTTTCAGCAATTCCTTGATGTCGTTATTGGCATCACGCCGGGCGTTGCGGATAGAGACCCGACCGTGCTCGGCGTCTGCCTTGGCCTGCTTGACCATCTCGCGACGTGTGTCTTCGGTCAGCATGGGCATCGGAACCCGGATCACGTCGCCGCTGGTGGACGGATTGAGCCCCAGGTCGGACGTCATGATGGCCTTCTCGATGGTCGGCACCAGGTTCTTTTCCCAAGGCGCCACCACCAGGGTCCGGTTATCCTCAACGTTGACGCTGGCCACCTGTTTGAGCGGCGTATCCTGGCCATAGTAGCTGACCATGACACTGTCGAGAATGGCCGGATGGGCACGACCGGTGCGGATTTTGTTAAACGCGGACGCCAGAGCTTCCAGGCTCTTCTTCATGCGTTGCTCGGCATCGGATTTGATTTCGTTAATCACTGCAGCATCCTCAATTCGTTGACTTGCAAGATCCTTGGGGTCTCAGTTCAATGCAATCCCGTCTTAGTCAGTACCGTCTTGCTCAATCGCGGTACAGACTTACTCAATAAGAGTGCCTTCCGGCTCGCCGGTCACAATGCGGGTCAGCACGCCGGGCTGATTCATATCGAAAATTCGCAGCGGCATGCCATGATCCCGTGCCAGGCAGATGGCGGTCAGGTCCATAACGCCCAGCTTCTTGTCCAACACTTCATCATAGGTCAAATAGTCGTATTTCTCTGCGGTTGGATCGAGCACCGGATCAGCGGAGTAGACCCCATCCACCTTGGTGGCCTTGAGAACCGCATCGGCCTCGATCTCAATGCCCCGCAGACAGGCGGACGAATCGGTGGTGAAGAAAGGATTCCCGGTGCCGGCGCAGAAAATGACCACGTCGCCGTCCTTCAGGTCCCGCACCGCACGACGACGATCATAATGCTCCACGATACCACTCATCGGGATGGCGGACATGACACGGGTACGGATATTGGAACGCTCCAGGGCATCCCTCATGGCCAGGCCATTCATCACGGTAGCGAGCATGCCCATGTGATCGCCGGTGACCCGGTCCATGCCGGCCGCATTCAGGGCCGCCCCACGGAACAGGTTGCCGCCGCCAATCACCAGGCCAACCTGAACACCAATGCCGATCAACGCGCCGATTTCAAGGGCCATGCGATCCAGCACCTTGGGATCAATCCCGAAATCGAGCTCCCCCATCAGGGCTTCGCCACTGAGCTTGAGCAGAACCCGCTTGTATCTCGGTTGTGTGTTCGACGACTTTGGCATGATGATCCCCTATATCGATGTCTGGCAGGATAATGACGCTACGGGAGTTCCACGCCAGTTGATCGGCGCGACCTCGGAACCGGGCTTGCATCTGACATACCTCTTCCCTGCCCCGCCCGCAGGGTCACCCCGTGGCAAACGCACCTTTGAAAAAGGGGTATCTCAGATACAAGCCCGCCACGAGAGCCGGGATATCCCAGCCAACGTGGCAGACTTGGGAGCACCGGGAGCCGTTACGGCTCCCCGGCGCACAGAAGGATCAGGCCTTGCCGGTACCGGCTGCAGCAGCAACCTCGGCGGCAAAGTCCACTTCTTCTTTCTCGATGCCTTCGCCAACTTCCAGGCGAACGAAGCCAACCAGCTCACCGCCGGCAGCCTTGATCAGCTCACCCACAGTCTGGTCCGGGTTCTTGACGAACGGCTGTTCAACCAGGCTGTTTTCTTTCAGGAACTTCTTGATCCGGCCGCCCATCATCTTCTCGATGATTTCAGCAGGCTTGCCTTCCATGTCCGGCTGAGCCTTGATGATTTCCTTCTCTTTTTCCAGCTCTTCGGCGGGCATGTCTTCCGGCTTGCCTACGCGCGGGTTAACCGCGGCGGCGTGCATGGCAACGTCGCGAGCCACTTCGGGGTCGCCGGCGGAGATGGCGACCACACTGGCGATCTTGTTGTTGCTGTGAACGTAACCGTCAACAACCGGACCTTCCACCTTGATGAGGCGACGCACGGTGATGTTCTCACCGATCTTCTGGACCAGCGCTTCGCGCTTGCCTTCCAGATCGCCTTCCATCAGCTTGGCAACGTCGGTTTCGTCGTTTTCGAAGGCGACCGCGAGCACTTCATTGGCAAAGGCCAGGAAGTTGTCATCACGGGCAACGAAATCGGTTTCGCAGTTCACTTCCAGGATGAAAGCACGGGTGTTGTCGTCGGACACCTTGATCAGGGACACACCTTCAGCGGCAGTACGGCCGGCTTTCTTGGCAGCCTTCAGACCAGAAGACTTGCGCAGTTCTTCGATTGCAGCGTCAACACTGCCGTCAGCTTCTACCAGAGCCTTCTTGCACTCCATCATGCCAAGACCAGTACGCTCACGCAGCTCCTTGACCATTGCAGCGGTAATAGCAGCCATGTTCAATCCTCTCACTTTCAGGAATCTGGAGTCCCGCCCCTCAGGGCCGGTACAGATGTAATGGGGTTGTTTCTATCTAAAGAAAGGGGGACCGGAGTGATAACCCCTCAGCCCCCACATTCAAACGCTGAAACATGATCAGCAAATGACGTCCGAGTGATTACTCGGCAGCCGGTGCCGCACCTTCGGCGTCTTCACTGACTTCAACGAACTCGTCAGTGCCGCCGCCAGCCTGGACACCTTCCAGGCAGGTGTCTGCCACGGCCTTCACATAGATCTGGATCGCACGGATTGCGTCGTCGTTACCCGGGATCACGTAATCGATGCCGTCCGGATCGCTGTTGGTATCAACCACACCAATGACAGGAATGCCCAGCTTGTTGGCTTCCTTGATGGCAATCCGCTCGTGGTCCACGTCGATAACGAACAGGGCATCCGGCAGGCCGCCCATGTCCTTGATACCGCCGATGCTACGCTCCAGCTTGTCCATTTCGCGGGTACGCTCAAGCGCTTCTTTCTTGGTCAGCTTGTCGAAAGTACCGTCCTTGCTCTGGGCTTCCAGGTCACGGTAACGACGGATGGACTGACGAATGGTCTTGTAGTTGGTCAGCATACCGCCCAGCCAGCGATGGTTAACAAACGGCTGACCGGCGCGCTCCGCCTCTTCCTTGATGATCTTGGCGGCGGCACGCTTGGTACCAACGAACAGCACCTTGTTCTTGCTCTCTGCCAGCTGCTGAACGAACTTCAGAGCGTCGTTCATGGCAGGAACAGTCTGCTCCAGGTTGATGATATGAATCTTGTTGCGGGCACCGAAAATGTATTTACCCATTTTCGGGTTCCAGTAACGGGTCTGGTGACCGAAGTGAGCACCTGCCTTGAGCAGGTCACGCATGTTTACCTGAGCCATGATAGTTACCTTTTAGCTTCGGGTTAGTCCTCCACACGTCCGATTGCCCCAACCCACCTTCTCCAGTCAGTGAAAGAGAAAGTAAGGCACCCTGGGACAACGTGCCGACGTGTGTGCGAATTTGCCGGATTTATTCCGGCGGCGCGTTTATACCACAAACCCGCCACAAAGTGCCATCTATTTTGCCAGCCAACTCAGGCGCGCTCCACCATTTACTGCGTCAGGCGTCACCGGTCCGCCACCCAATTCACCCACCCCGAGCAACTCGCTGCCCTGAATCCCCGGGTTAGAGCCGACCATTCCGGCCACCCTACCTTGTCCCTTTGCCCCTGCATCCCTAAAATAGCGGTTTGGTTCAATTCAACGGGAATCCCAATGCAGGTAACGATCAAGACTCCGGAAGAAATCGAGAAGATGCGCGTCGCGGGCAAACTGGCGGCTGAAGTCCTTGAGATGATCGGCGAGTATGTCAAACCGGGCGTATCCACCGAGGAACTTGATCGCATCTGTCACGATTACATCGTCAACGTGCAGGAGGCCATCCCGGCGCCGCTGAACTACAAGGGGTTCCCGAAGTCCATCTGCACCTCGGTCAACCATGTCATCTGCCACGGCATCCCCTCCGAGAAGAAGGTGCTCAAGGATGGTGACATCCTCAATATCGACGTCACCGTGATCAAGGACCAGTACCACGGCGATACCAGCAAGATGTTCATCGTCGGCAAGCCCAAGCCGGGCACGGAGCGGTTGATCAAGGTGACCCAGGAATGCCTGTACAAGGGCATTGAGCTGGTCAAGCCCGGCACCCGCCTGGGCGATATCGGCCACGTGATCCAGAAACACGCCGAGAAGCACCGTTATTCGGTGGTTCGTGACTATTGCGGCCATGGCATCGGCAAGGTCTTCCACGAGGAGCCGCAGGTGATGCACTACGGCAAGCCTGGCACCGGCATGGAATTGAAGGAAGGCATGACCTTCACCATCGAGCCGATGATCAACCAGGGCAAATACCACACCAAGCTGCTGCCGGACGGCTGGACCGTGGTCACCAAGGACCACAAGCTGTCTGCCCAGTGGGAACACACCCTGCTGGTGACCGCCGACGGCTGCGAAGTGCTTACCAAGCGTACCGAAGAGTCGTTCTAGGTGGACATCGCGGAACTGGAAACACGCATTTGCAAGGAGCCGTCCCCGATCCTGGCGGCCCGCGAGCTGCTGCAGACCCGCTACAACGCCGACGCCGAAGCGTTCCGGCAGGGCGCCGGGGTGCGGGAGCTCGTCCATGCCCGGGCCAATACCGTGGACCGGGTACTGCAGCTGATCTGGTCCCGCTATCCGTTTGCCCAGTCCCCCGACATTTCCCTGGTCGCAGTGGGCGGCTATGGCCGCGGGGAACTGCACCCCCACTCCGACATCGACCTGCTGATCCTGAGCCGCAACGGGGTTGAGGAAGCCTGGCAGGAAGACCTGGGGGCCTTCGTGACGCTGCTGTGGGACCTGCGCCTGGACATTGGCCACAGCGTACGCAGCCTGGAGGAGAGCAAGCAGGCCGCGCGGGATGATGTCACCATCCTCACCAACCTGCTGGAAACCCGCACCATCGCCGGTCCCGATGAGCTTCGCAGCAAGCTCGGCGAGGCCATTTTTTCCGACGAAATCAGCTCCGACCGGGATTACTTCATCGCCAAGCGCGAGGAGCAGAAGCAGCGTCACGATAAGTATGGCGACACCGAGTACAACCTGGAGCCCAACGTCAAAGGCTCCCCCGGCGCCCTGCGGGATATCCAGACCATCGGCTGGATCACCAAACGCCACTTCGGCCTGGACAGCATCGCCGACCTCACCCGCTACAGCATCCTGACCGAAGAGGAGCACCGCATCCTGCTGGACGGTGAGACCTTCCTGTGGCGTTTACGCTACGGCCTGCAACTGATTGCCGACCGCAACGAGAACCGGCTGCTGTTCGACCACCAGCGGGCACTGGCGCAGATGCTGGGCTACCGGGATGAGGGCAAACGGCTGGGCGTGGAACTGATGATGCAGGCGTACTACCGCACGGTGCTGGCCCTGGCCGAGCTCACCGACGTGATCCTGCAGTATTACGACGAGGCGATCCTGGACACCGATGGCCAGGAAACGATCCAGCCCCTCAACCGCCGTTTTCAGATCCGCAACCGGTACATCGAGGCCACCAACAACCAGGTCTTTGCCTACGCCCCCTACGCCATCCTGGAGCTTTTCGTGCTGATGGCCCAGCACCCGGAGATCGTAGGTATCCGCGCCACCACCATCCGTTCCCTGCGGGCCCACCGGCACCTGATCGACGACGCCTTCCGCAACGACCTCGCGGTAACCAGCCTGTTCATGGAACTGCTGCGCACCCCTCATCGGCTGGATCGCACCCTGTCGTTCATGAAAAAGTACAACGTGCTGGGCCGCTACCTGCCGGAGTTCGGCAAGATCATCGGCCAGATGCAGCACGACCTGTTCCACATTTACACCGTGGACGCCCACACCCTGCGAGTGATCCGCAACATGGCCCGGCAGAGCGGCCCCGAGGCCCGCTCCGAATTCCCGCTGGCCACCCGGTTGATTCACCGCCTGCCCAAGATGGAAGTGCTGTACATCGCCGGGCTGTACCACGACGTGGCCAAGGGGCGTGGCGGAGACCACTCTGAGCTGGGCGCGGTGGACGCCGAAGCCTTCTGCCAGCGCCACCACCTCAGCGAGCGGGACACCCAACTGATTTCCTGGCTGGTGGAGAACCACCTGCTGATGTCGATGACCGCCCAGCGCAAGGACATCTCCGACCCGGACATCATCCACGGTTTCGCCCGGGCCGTGCCCAGCGAAGTCCACCTGGACTACCTGTATGTGCTGACCGTCTGCGACATCAGCGCCACCAACCCCAACCTGTGGAACACCTGGCGGGCGTCGCTGCTGCGCCAGCTCTACCTGGAAGCCAAGCGAGCCCTGAGCCGGGGCACGGAAAACCCGGTGGACCGTCAGGAGTGGGTCCGGGCCACCCAGGTGGAGGCCCGCGAGATGCTGCAGGCGCAGAACTTCTCCGACGAGCAGATCAACCGCATATGGTCCACGCTGGATGAGGAGTATTTCCTCCAGGACTCCACCGTGGACATCGCCTGGCAGACCGCCGCCATCATCCGGCACGGCGACAACCCGGATCCCCTGGTGATGATCCGGGATACCCGGGGCGGCCCCACCGAGGGCTATTCCCAGATCACCATCTACATGAAGGACCGGATGGCGCTGTTTGCCGCCACCACGGCGGTACTGGAGCAACTGAACCTGAACATCGCCGATGCCCGTATCAGTTGCGGCAACGGCCCCTATTCCATCAGTTCCTATGTGGTGCTGGACGACAAAGGCCAACCACTGGGCATCGACCCGGCCCGCAAGGAACGCGTACACAAGCGGCTGATCGAGGAACTGGATGACCCGGAAGACTACCCGGACATCATTCATCGGCGCACGCCGCGCCAACTCAAGCACTTTGCATTTCCCACCGAGGTGACCTTCTCCAACGACACTGTTAACCAGCGCACGGTGATGGAGGTCATCACCCCGGACCGCCCCGGCCTGCTGGCGCGAATTGGCCTGGTGCTGCTGGAACACCGGGTTCGCCTCACCAACGCGAAGATTGCCACCCTCGGCGAGCGGGTCGAGGACGTCTTCTTTGTCACCGATGAGAACGGCGAGCCCATTCGCGATCCTGGCGTCTGCCAACAGCTCCAGGACGATCTCTGTACCGTGCTTGACGAGACCCAATGAAGCTGGACGAGACCCAATGAACCCGAACCTGTCCCTATTGCACCCCTACCCGTTCGAGAAGCTCGCCAAGCTCAAGACGGGCACCGAGACACCCGCGGATCTGGCGCCCATCTCGCTGGGCATTGGTGAGCCCAAACACCCGGCGCCGGCCTTCGTGCAGCAGGTGATTGCCGACAACCTGGACCGGCTGGCCAACTACCCGACCACCAAGGGCCTGGACGAGCTGCGCCAGGCCATCGCGGACTGGGCCACCCGGCGCTTCGCGCTGAAGCCGGACACCCTCAGCGCCAACGAGCACATTGTGCCGGTCAACGGTACCCGGGAAGGCATCTTCTCGCTGGTGCAATCGGTGGTGGACCGCAGCCGCCCCGGCGCCAAAGTGGTCAGCCCCAACCCGTTCTACCAGATCTACGAAGGCGCGGCCCTGCTCGCCGGCGCCCAGCCCCATTACCTGCCGTGTAACGACAGCAACGGCTTTATCCCGGATTTCGACCGGGTGCCGGCGCAGGTGTGGGACGACTGCCAGATCCTGTTCCTGTGTTCGCCCGGCAACCCCAGCGGTGCCGTCATTCCACGGGACACCCTCACCCGGGTGATCGAACTGGCCGACCGCCACGACTTCCTCATCGCCTCGGACGAATGCTACTCCGAGCTGTACCCGGATGAGGCCCATCCACCGGAAGGCCTGCTGCAAACCTGCGCCGCCATCGGCCGTGACGATTACGCCCGCTGCGTGGTGTTCCACAGCCTGTCCAAACGCAGCAACCTGCCCGGCCTGCGCTCTGGTTTTGTGGCCGGGGATGCCCGCATTCTCAGGGATTACCTGCGTTACCGCACCTATCACGGCTGCGCCATGCCCCTCCAGCACCAGTTGGCCAGTGTCGCGGCCTGGCAGGACGAAGCCCACGTGCGGGACAATCGCGCCGCCTACCGCGCCAAGTTCGAGGCGGTGGTGCCCATCCTGCGTCAGGTCATGGACGTGAGCTACCCGGACGCCGGCTTCTACCTGTGGCCGCAAACGCCGGTGGATGATGAGACCTTCGCGGTGGAGCTGTCGGCCCGCCAGAACGTCCATGTGCTGCCGGGACGCTACCTGTCCCGCACCGTCGACGGCTACACCCCGGGCGAGAACCGGGTTCGCATGGCCCTGGTGGCGCCCCTGGCCGAATGCGTCGAGGCCGCCGAGCGCATTGTCGCGTACCTGCGGGCCCGATAAACCGCTCCGGACCCTTAACACGGACCTCCTTTAGGACTGACTTACTGACTTCGACTCCATGACCATGAAACTCTACGGCATCAAGAACTGCGACACCGTCAAGAAGGCCCGCAAGTGGCTGGACGAGACCGGCATCAACTACGAGTTCCACGACTTCAAGAAGGATGGGCTGGACAGCGACACCCTGGCCGCCTGGGAGCAGGCCGTGGGCTGGGAAATCCTGCTCAATCGGCGCGGCACCACCTGGCGCAAGCTGCCGGATGAGGTTCGTGATACCATTGACGGCCAATCGGCCCACCAGGTCATGCTGGACAACCCCTCGATCATCAAGCGACCGGTGGTTGAGCACGATGGCCAGGTTCGCGTCGGCTTCAAGGCCGAAGACTGGAACCAGGCGTTCGGCCACTGACCCTAGCGAATGATGAATGGCGCCTGCCGCCAACCAACAGCAATCCATAGGGGCACCTTCCCTCATCCCGGTGCCCCTCAGACGACAAGACAGATCAAGGAGCACCCCTCATGAGCTTCGCTTTCGGAATTGGGATCGGTACCCAGAACAGCCAGGGCGAGTGGCTGGAAGTTTACTACCAGCAGCCGGTACTGAACCCTGACGACGAACTGATCCGGTGCACCCGGGAAACTCTCGGCTACAAGGGCGGCAACCAGGCCCTGAACGTCGACCTGGACGACCTTAATGCCCTGGAGGAAATGCTCTGGGGCACCGACCACAAGGACCAGGCCAAACTGGCCGAGCTGGCGTCCAAGAGCGCCCGTCCGGTGGTGGTCACCATCCTGGAGAGTGATGACACCGCCGCCAGCACCCCAGAGGTCTACCTCAAGCTGCACCTGATCTCCCACCGCCTGGCCAAGCCCCACGGCCTGAAACTCGACGGCATTTTCGGCCTGCTGCCGAACCTGGCCTGGACCAACGAAGGCGCCATTGACCTGAACGAACTGGCGGACCGTCAGCTGCAGGCGCGCCTCGAAGGCCGCACCCTGGAAGTGAAGTCTGTGGACAAGTTCCCGCAGATGACCGACTACGTGGTCCCGGCCGGCGTGCGGATTGCCGACACCGCCCGGGTACGCCTGGGCGCCTATGTGGGCGAAGGCACCACCGTCATGCACGAGGGCTTCATCAACTTCAATGCCGGTACCGAGGGCACCAGCATGATCGAGGGCCGGATCTCCGCCGGCGTGATGATCGGCAAGGGCTCCGACCTGGGCGGTGGCTGCTCCACCATGGGCACCCTGTCCGGTGGCGGCAACATCATTATCTCGGTGGGTGACAACTGCCTGATCGGCGCCAACGCCGGCATTGGCATTCCCCTGGGGGATCGCTGCACCGTGGAAGCGGGGCTGTACATCACCGCCGGCTCCAAGGTGGCGCTGCTGGACGACAACAACGAACTGGTGGACACCGTCAAGGCGCGGGACCTGGCCGGCAAGACCGACCTGCTGTTCCGTCGTAACAGCCAGACCGGCGCCGTGGAGTGCAAGACCAACAAGTCAGCCATCGAGCTGAACGAAGAGCTGCACGCCAACAACTAAGGCCACGCAATCCACACCCGGCACCGCAACCTTGTGGTGCCGGGTGCGACTGCGGCCGCCAGCCGACGACCTTCACCCGCTTAGCAATCACACTTAACCCGTTCAGGAACCCCCATGTCACAATCGCCTACCATCGACCTTGCCATTGACCTGATCCGGCGCCCCTCCGTCACCCCGGACGATGCCGGCTGCCAGGAGCTGATGATGTCCCGGCTTGCGCCGCTGGGCTTTAATGGCGAGTCCCTGCGCTTTGGTGACACGGACAACCTCTGGGCCCGGAAAGGCAGTGACGGCCCGGTGCTGGCCTTTGCCGGCCATACCGACGTGGTCCCCACCGGCCCGGAGAAGAACTGGGCGATCGCCCCGTTTGAAGGGACGATCCGGGATGGCTTCCTCCACGGCCGTGGAGCGGCCGACATGAAGGGCAGCCTGGCGGCGTTCGTCACCGCCTGTGAGCGCTTCGTGGCCCGGTATCCGGACCATCGCGGCTCGATTGCGCTGCTGATCACCAGCGATGAGGAAGGGCCGGCCAAGCACGGCACCGTCAAGGTGGTGGAAACCCTGGAAGCCCGGGACGAGAAAATCGACTGGTGCCTGATTGGTGAGCCTTCCAGCACCGAGCAGGTGGGTGACGTGATCAAGAACGGCCGCCGGGGCTCCCTGCACGGTTACCTGACCGTTCACGGCACACAGGGACACGTGGCCTATCCGCACCTGGCGGAAAACCCGGTACACCTCGCGTCCCCTGCCCTGACCGCCCTGGCCCGGGAACACTGGGACAGCGGGAACGAATTTTTCCCGCCCACCACCTTCCAGATCACCCGGATCGAGTCGGGCACCGGTAGCAACATCATCCCCGGCGAGCTGCTGGTGCACTTCAACTTCCGCTACTGCACCGAAAACACCGCCGAGTCCCTGGCCGAGCGGGTCTCACAGATTCTCGACGACCACGACCTGCGCTACGACCTGGAGTGGAATCTCAGCGGACGGCCGTTCCTGACCGACCGCGGCGCCCTGGTGACCGCCACCCAGGACGCCATTCGCCGGGTCACCGGCCGGGAGACAGAACTGTCCACCTCCGGCGGCACCTCGGACGGCCGGTTCATTGCCCCCACCGGGGCCCAGGTTGTGGAGCTGGGCCCGATCAACGCCACCATTCACAAAGTCAACGAATGCGTGAGCGTGGCGGACCTGGATGCCCTCTCCGAGATCTACGAGCAGATCCTCATCGAACTGCTGGCCTGACGCCAACTAATAGTGAGGAGGAGGCACCTCTTCCTCCTGCGACTTGATCTCGGACGGCGTCAGGGCCTTTAGCTGAGTGTGCAAGTGGCGTTTGGCGTCCCACAGTTCGCGGATTTCCAGCTCCTGCCTCGCCACCTGGTCGTTCAGTGTGCTGATAACGTCGTCTTGGAACGCCAGGCGGGTTTCCAGTTCTTCCAGCCTGGTCATCAGGTCTTTCTCGTTCATGGTCTTTCCCCCCTTGCAATTGCCACTTGGTCAGCGGTCCCCTTTATCTGGTATTATGCCGCTTTTGTCCGCCGAGGTGTTGTTACGAACCAACACGTTCGGCGGTTTTCACTGACCGGCGGCTCAATTTTACTCGGTCACCGGTTTTTACGGTTAGTATTTGATTAACGGAGAAACAGTCGTCAATGCGTAATCCAGCCAAAGCGATCCTTGTTGCTGTTCTGATCGCCATTCCTGCACCTTTCATTTTGGCATTTGCCCTGCTCACCTTCACCCCGGAAGTTTTCCAGATCCTGTCCAAGTCCGGTTCCAGTGAGCTGGCCACCAACGCGCCCTTTGTTCTGGGCAGCGCCCAGGGAATAGCCGCTTACATCATTGCTTTTGTCCTGTTTGGGCTGGCCGGGTTCCTCACCGTTGCCCTTGGCCAGCGTCAGGCTGCCCGCAAGGCGCCCCGCCGGGCCGCCAGCAACAGCGCCCAGGCCGACGATCTGGACGAAGCCGAAGGTCCGGAGGGCGATGAGGAAGGCACTGTTAAGTGGTTCAACGTGAAAAAAGGATTTGGCTTTATCGTGCGTGAGAACGGTGACGAGGTGTTTGTACACTTCCGCGCCATCCGCGGCCGTGGCCGGCGGGTCCTGCGTCAGGGCCAGCTGGTGCGGTTCAACGTGGTAGAAGCCGACAAGGGCCTGCAGGCGGACAACGTGTCCATCCTGAGCGACGAATAGCAGCGCCCCTGCCCACGAACGGCCCGCCCGGGCCGTTCGTTTTCCTTTCCGCTCGCTCACAGCCCCGATACCCACTGGAGCACTTATCAAGCTCCTTCGTAGACTTTACCTTGGCCGCTAAAGCAGTTCAGCGCTAATTCCATACCACCAGCTTTTCGCCCCGCTGGTCAATCCGCCACCATTTTTCATCGTCCACCGGGTCCCCTTCCTGCCACTGACCGGGACTGCACCGTACTTCCGTCTCCAAGGATCGCCAGGCACTGCGGGCACACCCAAGGTCATCATTCCAGGGCAACTCTTCGCCCTCCAGCACCACGCAGGTGTAGCGCTTGCCCATGGCCTGGGGATACACACTCACCCGGATTCGGGTTCCCTGATAACGGCCCTCACCTTTTAACGCCGCTCCGGTCAGATCAGAATCGTCCAACTGCAGGGCATCCAGCTGCTGACGCAACCAGGACGACAACTGACCGGACGCCAGGTCACGGATGTAGATTTCGAGGTCTTGCACCCCACTTCTCCTGCACGGCCAATGGAAAGCCCTCATAGTGACCGTGGTCGACGATCACTGCAAGTCCTCGGATAACATCAGGTTACCGCGTGGATTCGAGCGCGGTCCGCCATCCGGCGCCCAGGGGAGTGACGCCGCTCCATGGTGCCATCCCCCGCCACCAGACGCTCGCGCTCCGCCAGCACATCGGCCACCGTCACCCGCCGTAATTCACCCGCCGCCTGACGCTCCTGCCAGCCCACTTCACAGGCTGCCCGGTCCACACTCAACCGCTGTAAGGCATCGTCCAGCTCCGAGATCGGCAGGTGCCGGGCCAATGCCACCAGTTGCTGCCGCCGCAGCGTGTCCGCCTCGGCAGCCAGGCGCCGGGCCTCCCAAGGCCCCTGCTCGGCTCGCAGTGACACCCGGGCGGCCGCTCGCTCGAGCCAGTTCAGCGCCTGTCCCGGGGTGGCGGCCGAGCCGGACAGGGTGTTGGCCACCCGGGACAGTGCTTCAAGATCAAGCTCCACGCCCCAGCGTTTCTCAATGCGGGGTTGGTGCACCGTCAACACTGCCAATAACTGGGAGCCGGACGCCGGCGGAAAGGTATGTTGGCTCAGGCCTCTCCCCAGCAATCGCTGCAAGCGGGGAGCCGCCCACAGGTCGTCCGCCCCCGGAACCCCAAGCAGCAGGACCGGTCCCTGGTAGCCGGGCAAAACAAAGTTGCCCACATGCTCCCTTTGCGCCAGCAGCTCCACCAGATCGGCCGGGGCCACCTGGTCCAACACCAACACCGGACAGGCACTCGATGCACGCCCTCCCACCGGCAGTTCGGTACCGGTCAAGGACATCACCTCCCGCTCAGACCTCAGATCCAGCTGAACCACCCCCTGAGACAACAGCGGTATCAGTGAATCCAGCCAACAGCTCTTTCCAGCCCCTTCCGGTCCACTCACCCAAACCAGGGCGCGCGGGTCAGCCGCCAAGGCGACGGCGATATCTTCGGCGAACGTCAGCCAATTGGAATCGGTCACAACGACAGGCGGTTTCGCGTCCCCTGGCCGATCTGGAATGGCCACGTCACTGGCACCTTCGTCCGGCCAGTGGGGGACCTGCTCGAGCACGGCCACATAGGCCTTGCCCTGAAGCCGCTCCGTTGCCTGGGTGAGGGCCCGCAGCAGTGCCGGCCAGTGCAACCAGGGGCCGCTGTGCTGCTCACGGGCCATGGCGAACAGGTATTGCAGCTGGGAAGAGAGGATATCCTCGCCGCTCACGGTGGTAACGACAGGCTGCTCGCACTGGATGGTTCGCACCAACTCATCCTGGTCGACACCCTGGCGGGTGAGGAACGCGATCAGTGCGGGCTCACTGTCCAGCAATGCAAGCAGGAAATCTTCAACGGTTACCGCGTTACCGCCGCGAGCCTCCACGCTCTGGCGAGCGTGCCGTAAGGCGGTTTGACAGGAGGGACTGAGGCATCCTTGCCAGTCTTCCATCGTATCATCCTTGTGCAGTTAGGTGTTTGTGTAAACCGGGCGCTACACCCGGTTGTACGTGTCCTCGAAGCGGACAATGTCATCCTCGCCGAGGTAACTGCCGGTTTGAACCTCGATCAACTCCAGCGGAATCACTCCGGGATTGGTCAACCGGTGGGTCACCCCCAGCGGAATGTAGGTGGACTGATCTTCGGTCAGCAGCAGGGTTTCCTCGCCACGATTCACGCTGGCGGTGCCCTTCACCACCACCCAGTGCTCCGCCCGGTGGTGATGCTTCTGCAGCGACAGCGATGCGCCGGGATTGACGGTGATGCGCTTGACCTGGAAGCGCTCGCCCATGGCCACGCCTTCGTAGGTGCCCCAGGGGCGGTGTACCTTCTTGTGGAAACGGTGCTCCAGGCGGCCCTGCTCCTTCACCTTGGCCACCAGCTTCTTGACGTCCTGAACCCGGTTGCGATCGGCCACCAGTACCACGTCATCGGTTTCCACGATCACATGATCGCTGACGCCCAGGGCCGCAATCAGCCGGCCTTCGGAGTGCAGGTAACTGCCGGAGACATCCTCGGTAATTACATCGCCACGACAGACATTGCCATGCTCGTCCTGGGGCTGGATTTCCCACAGGGCGGACCAGGAACCGACATCAGACCAACCGGCGTTCAGCGGCACCACCACCGCATCCTGGGTTTTCTCCATCACCGCGTAATCGATGGAATCGTCCGGACAGGCTTCGAAGGCTTCCTTGCCCACCCGGATGAAGTCCAGATCCGCCTGCTTCTCGGCCCAGGCCGCCTTGCAGGCCGCCAGCATTTCGGGATTGTGCTTGCCCAGCTCTTCCAGGTAGCGATCCGCCCGGAACAGGAACATGCCGCTGTTCCAGAGGTAATCGCCCTCGGCCAGGTAGCGTTCGGCAGTGGCCTCATCCGGCTTCTCGACAAACGCGGTGACTTCCGAGTAGCCATTCCGCTTCTCACCGGCCTTGATGTAGCCGTAGCCGGTATGCGGGGCCAGCGGCACAATGCCAAAGGTGACCAGCTTGCCCGCGCGGGCCGCCTCGGCCCCCTTGTTCACCGCTTGGCGGAACGCCTCTATGTCCTTCAGTACGTGATCGGATGGCATCACCAGCAGCAACTCTGCCGGGTTAGCCTCGGCCGCCAACGCCGCCAACGCGATGGCCGGCGCGGTGTTGCGACCGGCCGGCTCCAGAATGATGCCGGCCGTCCGTTCGGGAGCCTGGGCCTGACACTGGGCGGCGACCACAAAGCGATGGTCTTCGTTGGTAATGGCCAATACCTTGGCGTCTTCGTCCAGATCGAGGCCACGGTGAATGGTTTCCGCCAACAGGGAATCCTCGGTCACCACGGGCAGAAACTGCTTCGGGAACGCCTCCCGGGACAGGGGCCAAAGACGGGTGCCGGACCCGCCGGAGAGAATGACTGCGAGCATGATTCATCCTTGGGTAAATTTTGCGGCAAATTCTACCGCAATTATGGGTGTTTTGCCTGTGGTTGGGGATTAACAACCGGCCGTCACCAACTGCCGGTGTTCTCCATGGATGCCCAGGGCTCCCGGGGTGGCAGCGCATTGCCCTTTTGCAGCAGCTCGATGGAGATCCCGTCCGGCGAGCGCACAAAGGCCATGTAACCGTCCCGGGGCGGCCGGTTGATGGTGACGCCGTTATCCCGCAAGTGCTCGCACAGCGCATAGATATCGTCGACCCGATAGGCCAGGTGGCCGAAGTTGCGGCCGCCGGTGTACTCTTCCGGGTCCCAGTTATAGGTCAGCTCGATCATCGGCGCCTTGTCCTCCCGCGCCCGCGCCTCATCATCCGGTGCCGCCAGGAACACCAGGGTGAAACGGCCCTTCTCGTTATCCTTGCGGCTGATTTCCTTCAGCCCCAGCAGGTCGCAATAGAAACGGAGGGACTTTTCCAGATCGTGGACGCGGACCATGGTGTGGAGGTATTGCATGGTGGTTGTTCCTTAATAGAAATGCTTTTGACAACAATGTTGTTCCCGTACCCGCCATAGTACAACTTGCCGGCATTCCCACCTACCGTTCCGACAGAACCGAGCGAATTCCAGGGCTCCTTCCCGTCTCCAATGGTGACGCCCTCACGCGTTGGCTCGCGCTATCCGGGGTTAGCCAATATGGCTGGATTTCATGGATCGCTGCTGTATCCCCACCCACTCCTGCCAATACGGTTTCTAACAAAAGCCTACATTCCGTTAACAGCCAATTGTTGATGCACGCTGTACGCTCTTTGTACATGCATCCGTGAACCCGTGATCGACCAAACCCAGTGAGCGTAAGCGTAGGAGATCAATCGTCATGTACGGCCAGGGCCAATTGCTGATAGTGGATGATGCCCCCCAGATATTAAGCAGCCTGACCCGCCTGCTCCGGGACGAGAGCTACCAGATCCATACCGCTACCAATGCGTCCGAGGCCCTGGACGTCCTCAAACAGCAGGATGTGGATGTGGTACTGACGGATTACGCCATGCCCGGTATGAACGGTGCCGAACTGCTGAACCGGATTGCTCAACGCTATCCACGCACCATACGCCTGGTGATCAGCGGAAAGCTGGAGTACGACACGGTACGCGACGCCATCAACTTCGGCCAGGCCCACAAGTTCATCGACAAACCCTGGGACGACTGGGGGCTCAAGGAGACCCTGCGGGACGCCTTTCGCGACGCTGCACTGCAAAACCTGGCCCACGAGTACCGACAGGTGTTCGAGGGCGTTCAGGAGGGGCTGCTGCTGGTGGACCGCCAGGGCCATATCCGTGACGCCAACGCTGCCTTCTGCACCCTGCTGGGCTATGAACTCCCCATGCTGCGTCACCAACCCGCCCGGATACTGCACCTGTCAGCCGACGGCAAGCCCTACGACGCCCTCTACCGCACGGTCCTTCGCGAGGGTGCATGGGAGGGCTCCCTGAAGGTCCGGAATGCCCGCGGCGAGGACCTGAGCCTGCCCGCCCGGGTCAAGGCGCTGTACGACCAGCATCAGGGCCCGAGTGCCATGGTGTTTTATTTGAGTGCCTGATGGGGGGCGGGGAGAATCCCGCATATGCTCAAACCCGCGCCCTCAATCAGCCAATAACGCTATATGGCGCTTGCCGTCGCCGGGCGCTGTTCGCGATAGGTCGCCATGTCGATCTGGCCCAGCTTGGGAGTGAGTTTGCACACCCGTTTACTCCAGAGGTATTCGCACTGGCGCCTGTGCACCTCGTGCCAGCCCTCGCCCTCCTTCCAGACTTCCAGGTCCAGGTCTCGCCAGTAGCGGGGATTGCGGCCGGTCTGCTTGTCATGCTCAGCCGTCACCGGGTCCAGATGCCGAAAAGGCTCAAGTCGAGGTACATCTGGTAAGGGCTGGGTCACGTCCATATATCGCTGTAGCACGTCCCACATAGCCAGCGCCTCGCTCTTGTTCGATTCGATGGTGCTAAATGCGGTCTTGTTGAAGGTTTTCTGGGTGTAGCGATGCACCAGCATCAGACGGTAGAAGACGCCGCTTTGCTGGATTACCCGATCCACATAGGCATCAAACTCCACAAACGGGGCCTCGAAGAACCGTCCACGCCCCAGGGCCATGCGAACCTGACCGGTGACCCGATTAAACTCGCTGCAGCCGTCTTCCAGAGTGTCGTCCAGCTTCTTGTTAATGGTCTTTTCGAAGGGCTTGAGAAGGAACCCGATTCCGGTGCCCATGAGCCAGTTGGTGGTATAAGGAGTAACCCAAATAGCAAATGCATACCACGCTATTGTTAGAAGGATAGCGGCGATCCCCACCAGAAGTGCAGGAAGCTCTCTTATTGCATCCACCTCAGAGACAGCCCAAATCATTGCTGCGGGGCCTCCCAGCCAGAGAGCAAGCACCCAAGCCATTGGTATAATAAGTATCAGAAACTTGAAACCTAACGTTCCATTCAGAAAACGAATCCGCTGGTGGTCCCACCACCAGTCTTTGGACTTAAATTCTGGATCGGTTTTCTCTTGATCCTGAAGCGCTTCGACGTCCTGAATAGTACCGAGATAGGGGATGGCTCCTGCATAGGTGCCAACTGGCTGAAGCTCCTCACCAATACGCGCTCGATTCGTCGGGGATTCCGGCAAAGGGCCAACGTCCGTTGCCCAACGCAATCTGCACCTTGGCCTTCAACTGCTCCATGGATCGGAAACGGCCCATACCTCGCCGTTGAGGTTTGGTCATGTGGAAACGCAACATCTGGCGTTGAGCGTCATAGTATACAAACTCCGGTGTTAAGGACTTCACCTTGCCGCCAAGGTTCCAGGTCATCCAGAAATGGGCCTTGAACTGCTCTTCGGGCCTGTCCACCAACAGGAAGGCGGCGGAGCTGACGCAATCACCTGCCCCTCGGTCCGCACCGGCGCTAGTCAGCAGGAAGGATCCGTCACGCCAACATGGCCCCTCGCGGTTCGTCCGGCATCGGCAGCCCCCTTCCCTGGATGTGGGCATCCAGGATGCAAGGGTGGTGGAAGTTCGTCTCCTGTAGACGGTTTTTCCAGCGTTGTTCGTGGTCCTTACGCCAGGCCTCCCGGGTGACCT
>NZ_JAWVYN010000031.1:0-32129 GCF_033722735.1 Marinobacter sp. | reverse complement strand
GGCAGCGACGAGATCGGCGTCACCTGTGTGCTGGTGCCCAAGGATGTCGAGGGGGTCAATGCCGGCGCCCGCCACCTGCCCATGAACACCGTGTTCATGAACGGCCCCACCTGGGGCAACGACGTGTTCATCCCCATGGAGCAGATCATCGGCGGCCAGGAGATGCTTGGCAGGGGCTGGACCATGCTGCTGGAGTGCCTGTCCATCGGCCGCTCGGTGTCGCTGCCCGCCCTGGGTACCGGTGCCGGCAAGGTGGCCAGCCTGGCCACCGGCTCCTACGCCTACGCGCGGGAGCAGTTCGGCCGCCCCATCAGCCAGTTCGAGGGGGTACAGGAAGCGCTGGAACCCATTGCCGGCTACAGCTACATGATGGACGCCGCCCGCCTGCTCACCGCCGGCATGCTCGATCGCGGCGTCCGGCCCTCGGTGCCCTCGGCGGTGCTGAAATACCGCAACACCGACCTGATGCGGGAGGTGATCAACCACGCCATGGACGTGGTGGCCGGCCGCGGGGTGATCACCGGGCCGCGGAACTTCCTGGCCCGGGCCTACCAGGCGGTACCCATCGGCATCACCGTGGAGGGCGCGAACATCCTCACCCGCAGCCTGATGATCTTCGGCCAGGGGGCCATTCGCTGCCACCCGTACATTGTCGAGGAAATCGAGGCGGCGGGCATGGAAGACAAGGAAGCCGCCGCGGAGATGTTCGATGGCATCTTCTACCGTCACCTGGCCCACACCACTCGCAATGCCCTGCGGGCGTTCGTGCTGGCGCTGACCCGGGGCCATGGTGTGGAGACGGTTCCCCGGCTGGGGAACATTCGCCCCTGCTACCGGCAGCTGGCCCGCTTCTCCGCCGCCTTCGCCCTGATGACCGACGTCACCCTGCTGTCGGTGGGCGGCGGCCTCAAGGCCCGCCAGCGCCTGTCCGGCCGGATGGCGGATTGCCTGGTACAGCTCTACTACGCCTCCGCCATCATCAAGCAATGGCACGAGGAGGGCTATCCGCCGGATCAGCGGCCGTTGGTGGAGTGGGGCCTGAAGACCTGCCTGCGGGATCTGCAGGCCAGCATGCGCGAAGCCATTATCCAGTTTCCGGTGAAGCTGTTGCGCTGGCCGTTACGGCTGATCGTCTTCCCCCTGGGCGCCACCGGACTCAATGGCCCGGACGACGAACTCGGCGCGGAAGTGGCCGCCAGCATCGTGCGGGACGCCCCCATCCGCCAGCGCATCAGCCGCGGCTGTTACGTCAATGACAGCCCGGAGGATCCCCTGGGTCGGGTGCTGAACGCCTACCGTCTGGCCAACGAAACCCACGACATGCGGGAGAAACTGCACACCGCCATCCGCAACCGCAACGAGGACGAGCTGGACGCCATTGCCTTGCTGATGGGCCATCAGCGCAAGGAGCTGGTGGACTGGGCCTGCGAACAGGGCATCATCCAGGGCGAGGAATGCGACAAGTTGCTGGAAGCGCTGGAGGCCCTGTACGACGTGATCCGGGTGGACGCCTTCGACGCCGACGGCATCAAGAAGCTGGCCCGGTGCGCCAAGGGCAAGCGGCAGGTGGTGGACCGGCCGCCGAAGGAGGAGGACTGAGCGACTGCGTCGACCGGGGCTGCCCCGGTCGACCCGCGCCGGCTCAGAGATTGAGAATGTCGACAATCTCCAGGGTATTGCGCAGCACGATGTAGACCTTGTCTTCCACCGTGACCTGCTGATGGCGACGGTCCAGGTCGACCACTCGGCGATCCCGGTACAGGTAGTCGGGCAGGTAATCCCCTCGCTGCAGGCCCAGCTTGCGTTGCCAACCTGGCGGTAGCGGCTGGCCCTGGGCCACCTTCTTCTGCAAGCCGGGCGGCAGACTCCCTGAGTGGCCTGGACTGGCCGCGATCGAGGCCGAAGCGGTGAGCAGGGCCATCGAAAGCAGGCCTGTCAGTAATGTCTTCATCGGACTTCTCCGGTTGACCAAACTGCCCCAAACCTACCACGTTCCCCCCCGGGCCACCGTTACCACTTGGTAAAGCCCCGGTAAGGATTGGCGGCCCGATACGATCAGCCCCGCCAAGTCCCTGTATCGACTCGAATCCTGGCGCACGTCCAGTCAACGCAACCCATCACGGACGGCCTGGCCCACCAGCCACTGGCGCAGAACTTGAATGCTGGGCTCCCGGCGCCGGCTGGTTTTCCAGGCAAAGTGGAACTGGTCCCCGGTCACCAGGTAATGGCAGGGCAGCCGGACAAAGTCCTCGGCGTCGTCCAGGTTGCTCAGCATGTAATCGTTGGTCAGAACGATGCCCTGGTGGTAGCGGGCGGCCTCCAGCGCCAGCAGCATGTGGCTGAAATGCTGCAGCCTGGCCTCCCCCGGCAGCGGCAGGCCGGCGGCCTCGTACCAGGCCTGCCAGTCGCCGCCCTGACGGTTGTAGATAGTGAGGGTGGACAGCAGCGGGAACCGGGCCAACTGCTGCGGGGTCAGTTGCGCCCCCTGCGCCAGGGCCCGGCGGTCGATCCCCAGTTCCCGGGTCAGGGTCTGCCAGTACTGGGCGCTGCACACCGGAAACAGCCGCTCCTTGTACAACAGGTCGTAACTGAAGGCGGGCGTGTCGGTACGGATGGTGATGAAACAATCGGCCACCCGATCCGACAGTTCCGGGTTCTGGATGGTCATCTCCAGCGCGAGGTCCAGCTGCGGGTGGGCCCGTTGCAGGTCCGGCAACCTTGGCACCAGCCAGCGCACGGCGAAGGAGCTGAAGCAGGCCAACCGCAGCCGCGATTCCTCCCGGCCCAGCACCTGCTCACTGGCCCGCTCGATCTGCAGCAACGCCGAGCCCACCGCCTCCAGGTACTGCTTGCCTTCCTCGGTCAACGCCAGGGAACGACCGGCCCGCAGGAACAGCCGTTCTCCCAGGTAGGCCTCCAGCTGCTTGATCTGGTGACTGACGGCACTCTGGCTCACCGCCAGCTCCTCGGCGGCCAGGGAAAAACTGTTGAGGCGGGCGACGGCCTCGAACACGGGCAGCGCTTTGAGCGGTGGCAGCTTCATTATCTAAATATCTAATGAGTGATCAACAAACATCATTTTATCCAATAGCGAGCCCGACTTACACTCAGAATTCAGTCAGATCACTCGTCGAGGGAGCCCCACACCATGTCCGGAAAAACCGTCAACAGCGCCCTCCTGCTCCTGGTGATCGGCAATGCCATGGCGCTGGTCTCCGATGTCATTATCAAGCTGCTGGAGCCGGGGGCGCCGGTGTTCCAGTTTGCCTTCCTGCGCTGCGTGCTTACCCTGCTGTTGCTGCTGCCGCTGTGGAAACAGATCGACCGCCGCCGTCTGTTCGAGGGCGCGCGCGTCCACTTCGTTCGCGCCCACATTCACCTGGCCGGCATCCTGTGCATGGTTGTGGCGCTGGTCACCCTGCCCCTGGCCACCGCCAATGCCCTCTTCTACGCCTCGCCGATTCTGGTGATGGTGCTGTCGGTGCTGCTGTTCCGGGAACGTCTCACCGCGCTGAGCCTGATTGCGGTGGTGAGCGGCTTCGCCGGCATCGTCGTGATCCTGCGGCCAACGGCCATCAACTGGGGCGCCCTGGCCGCGCTGGGCGCCGCCACCGCCCTGGCCATCAACGCAGTGATGGTGCGCAAGCTGCCGGCGCGGCAGTCCACGGTCCACAAGCTGTTCCTGACCTACCTGATGGTGATCCCTGCCAGTTTCGCGTTAATGCTGGTGGAAGGGGCCGACTGGGATCCGGCCATCCTGGTCCACGCCCTGGGCTCGGCATTGTTCATCCTGGGCTACAACGTCACCGTGCTGCTGGCCTACCACCAGGTGGACGCCAACCAGGTCACCAGCGCCGAGTACACCGGGCTGATCTGGGCGGTGGCGTTCGGCTGGATCGGCTTCGGCGAAGTGCCGGACTGGTGGTTCGTCGTCGGCAGTGGGATGATCGTGGTGCCATTGGTACTGATCGGCCTGAAGCAGCGCCGCAAGGCCCGGGCGGAAAGCCATTACGTGGGCGACAGTGAGTATCACGGCGCCTCGGGTTAACCTTCCAGCGCTGGTTCCGCAGTTCACACCCAGCTGGAGGGCGGTGCTTGAGCGCCCCTTCCCGTGCCACCGTCCTGTCTATTCACCGGAGCGGCACCGCCAGCGTTGCAACGGTCAAGTGCCGCCAGCGTGGTGTAAAGGAGCTCGGGCTGCTGGTTGGCATTGTCGCCCCTCGGGTTGATTGCTGATACGAGCCACTTGAGTAAACGTAGCCGAACAATGCGGAAGATTGAGTCAAGCCTGTACAAAAAACCGGCAACTCCGCATTCAATGCCCGACTGCCCCCTAACTCATTGGTATTATGAGCCCAAAAATTTGTAACGAAATGCAACCCCCTGTTGGTAAACCGTTTTATTCGTTTATGACGAACCTTTGACAGCCCATCCCCGGCTCAGGAAGCCATTTCCAGACCCCTCGGGCGGTTCAAGCCGTATTTTTCTGGCTTTTTGGGGAAACTGCCATGTAACAGTAAGTAACCCAATCCGACCGCCCAGCGGGCTATATGACCCCAACCGACAAGATGACAATAAGCAGTGTCACGTTTGTCCGTCCCGGGGCCAATACCTGTCCTTTGCACCAATTCCTGAAACTACCTACCATGATTTGCGCTTGATCCATATCAAGTCCTGGGACTGTACGCTTAGGAAGTCGAAGTCACAGTGATTCCAAACCCGCTGAAGACACGGAACTGTCAGCTACTTGAGAAGGCCTCTGGTTACGCTTAATGATTTCTGTGTCGAATCTCTCCTGGCGATACAAACTGCTCCTGATCGGTATTCTCCCCGTGGCGGTGGCCGTCGTTTGTATTATCTTTGCCGGTGTGACGCTGGAGCGGCAAAGCGAATCGGTCAGCCAGGCCATCGAATCGTCCAAGCAGCGCCAGCTTCTGGCAACCGAGTCCCTTACCAGTATCCTGAGCCTTGAACGCAGCCTGCAGGCATTAATCGCCGCCGAAGCCTCCGCTGACATTCGCACCAACGCCATCGCCACGATCAAGGCCTCTTCGACCCTCGATGAGTCACTTCAGCGACTTCAGTCCGGAATGCCCGACAATCCCCAGGTAGCACAGTTGCGAGACCGGCTGAAGGCGCTTCGGCCCCTGCAGATGCAGGTCATCGGGTTTGCCAAGCGCAACCAGGACGCGCAGGCGATGGACGTCGTCAACACGATGTCGGGACAGGCGGAAGACATTCGTCAGTTGGCCCAGTCCATTCTGGCCGCCCAGCAAACCGCGCTTAAGGACCTGGCCGACAGCAATAAGGCGCATGCGCAGGATGTTATTACCACGCTCCTGATCACCACTGCTATCGGGGTCTTGGTTGTTGGCGCCGTCACTTACTACTTCGGACGGACTCTGCTGCGGCCGTTACTGGATGTCCAGAACAACATGCGGTCCTTCGCCGAGGGCGATCTCAACATTGCCATGGCTCGCCGTGGCCGCGATGAGGTCGGCCAGACCATTGATGCCCTGCATCATGCGGTGAGCTCCACTTGTCAAACGGTCGAGCGTATCCGTACCGAGGCCAAACAGCTCGAAGCCCGTGCCGGACGGGTGGGAGACGCGTCCCAGGCATCCTCCCGGCAAATCTCGGTGGTGGAAGACAATGCCCACCGGATCATCGAATTCACCGACCATTTGGTGCGCACCTCGGACCAGGTCGAGGAACGACTGGACCGCTCAGCGCAGGATGCCGAGCAGGTCGAAGCCGAGTGCCTGGCCACGGGCGAGGTCATCAGCCGCGTCGTCAACCAGTTTGCCGCCTTTCGGACCCAGATGACGGAGCTGACTGCCGGCATCGACACCATGTCCGAATCGGCGACCTCCATCACCTCCATATCCGGGACCATTCGGGATGTGGCAGACCAGACCAATCTCCTGGCGCTCAACGCCGCCATCGAGGCCGCACGGGCCGGGGAGCAAGGCCGAGGGTTCGCGGTGGTGGCGGATGAAGTGCGCAATCTGGCACGGCGCACCGGCGAGGCCGTGGAGGAAATCTCTTCCATGGCCGAAACCATGCATCGCTCCGTCGGCAACGTCGTCGACGGGGTTCAGCATGCTTCTTCGCAGATAAAGGAGAACGTGAACGGCCTGGAACAGGCCTCAACACAAATCCGCAACGCGAAGGAAGCCTCCGAGCGTTCCCGGCAGCAGAGTCATTCGGTCCGGGAAATGAACTCGAACCAGAAAGAAACCATCCAGGATATCCATGCATTTTTTCAGGAAATGAAAACCCTCACGCACGAAACCGCACTCAGCATGCAGGACCTGGATCAACTCGCGGGGGACCTGAACCAGTCCTCCAAAGCCCTGCTGCAAGCAGTCGGGCATTTCAAATAAGAAACAAAAAGAGAGGAAAAGACAATGTCAAAGTGGGTATGGCCGTTATTGGCAGGAACCGTTCTGACAAGCCTGGCACCGTTCGTACAGGCCGGAGAAACCGAATACGTTTTCGAGGCGGGCCACCCCTCACTTCAGCACTGGCTGATGCCCGAAGAGGTGCCTTTCCCGGAAGCCAACAACCCGACCGAGGCCCGGGTCGAGCTCGGCAAAAAGCTGTTTTTTGATCCTCGCCTGAGCGGCGACGGCAATATGTCCTGTGCCACCTGCCACAACCCCGTGTTCGGCTGGAGCGACGGCATGCCGACCGCCAAGGGCTTTCAAAGCCGTGTGTTAGGGAGGGCAACCCCCACCATCACCAATACCGCCTTCAATGCGCTGCAAATGTGGGACGGGCGCAAGGACTCACTGGAGGACCAGGCCCTGGGACCAATGGTATCGAGCGTCGAGATGAACGTGGATCTGAAAGTGGCCCAGGCCAGGCTTATGGCGCTGCCGGGCTATCGGACGGCGTTTGACGCCGCTTATCCGGGCGAGGGCATCACCGACGAGACACTGGCCAAGGCGATTGCCAGTTACGAACGCACGATTATCAGCACTGATTCCCCTTTCGATCAGTGGGTTCGCGGCGACGAAGACGCCATGACCGAAGCCCAGATCAACGGCTTCAAGGTGTTTGTTGACCCAGACAAGGGCAACTGTGCCGTGTGTCACTCCGCACCCAATTTCACCGACGACGGGTTTCACAACATCGGGCTGGCCTCCTATGGGGAGGAAAACCCGGACATGGGGCGCTACGTGAGTGTCCCGCTGGCGAGCATGAAAGGGGCGTTCAAGACGCCGACGCTGCGCGATGTCACCGAAACGGCGCCCTACTTCCATGATGGGTCCGCGAAAACACTGGAAGAGGTGATTGAACACTACGCGCTGGGCGGTACGGTGAAGGACAATCTCTCCCCCAACATGAAGGAACTGGATCTGACCACCCAGGAAAAGGCAGACCTGCTGGCGTTCCTGCAGGCCCTGACGGAATCGAAAGAACCGATACAGCTACCCGATCTGCCCCTTTAAGGAGGAATTCATGCGCAAGCTAATCGTGACGTTGATGCTCGCGACCATGGCGACCGGTGTCGCCGCCGAAACCTACACGGTCGGGCAACAGGACAAGTCCTTTACCGAGGAACAGTTGACGATCAAGACGGGTGACAATGTGGAATTCGAGAACAATGATCCGTTTTTCCACAATGTCTTCAGTCTGTCCGATACCAAATTCTTCGATCTGGGCTCCTATCCCAAAGGGGAGTCGCGAACGGTGGAATTCACCGAACCCGGCATCGTGGAGGTGGAATGTGCGATTCACCCGCAGATGAAGATGACCATTGAGGTCGAGGAGTGACCGCGGTTATCCGGCTGGCCATTCTCACCCTGGCGCTGGCATTCACGGTCAGCGCCCGGTCGGCACCGGATATCGGCCACAGCTCAGGCAAACAGCTGGAGCCGGATTCGGAGAAAGGCGCCCACGTCTACAACACCCGTTGTTCCCTGTGCCACGGGAACCAGGGCATGGGCGAGGGTGCATTGCCGATCCGCATCGACGCCTACCCGAAGACCTCTCTGACCCAAGCCGTCCAGGCCCAATCCCGTCAGGCGATTCGGGAGGTGATCGCCTTTGGCGGCACCCTGGACGGGGTGTCCCAGTACATGCCTCCTTACAGCCATGAGTTAACCTGGGTTGAGCTGGAATCGGTCGCGCTCTTTGTCGAGCTGCTGCGCAGCGACAAGGATCGGGCCCTGGCGCTATTACAGGAGGCCGGAGGACATCTTGAACCATCGCAACGCGTGGGCGAACAAATCTTTCGGGAGCGCTGTGTGCTGTGCCATGGCAGGCACGGCGAAGGGGACGGGCGGATGGCCAAGATCCTGACCAGCCCGCCCCCGGCGGACCTGACGGCGAGCCGGTTGCCCGATGACTACCTCAACACGATCATCACCAGGGGCGGGGAAGGCGTTGGCCGATCCAAACACATGCCGCCCTGGGGGGAGCAGCTCAATCAGGCGGAAATCGATTCGGTCATTCTCCATATCAAGAGTATTCGTGACTGACCTATGCGCAGAGACTGGGAACCCGGCGAGAACGAAATCACCCCGGAACGGCTGTTCCGGGAGCGCCGTCGCCTGCTCAAGGGCCTGGGCGCGGCGTCCCTCGCAATGACGTTTCCTTCCGCCGCTCTGGGCAACGACTGCCCCTGGGATCGGCCGGTGTTGGGCGACGTGGGCCCGCCAACGGCCCTACGCGCCATCAAGAGCTACAACAACTACTACGAGTTTTCTCCGGAGAAGGAACCGGTACGAATTCTGGCTCAGGAGCTCACCCCCCGTCCCTGGACCATCACAATCACCGGAGAAGTCGAGCAGCCTTTGGAGCTGGACCTCGATACCATCATGGCCCTGTGCCAGGAAGAGCGCATTTACCGCCTGCGCTGTGTGGAAGGTTGGTCCATGGTCATACCCTGGCAGGGCTTTCCCTTATCGACGCTGTTGGAAAAAGCCAAGCCATTGTCCAGCGGTAAATTCGTGCGCTTTGTCGGAACCTACCGACCCAGTGAGATGATCAACCAACGCCGCGATACCCTTGACTGGCCCTACACGGAAGGGTTGCGGATAGACGAGGCCACCCATCCGTTGACCTTGGTCGCAACAGGGCTTTACGGAAAACCACTGCCTCCCCAAAACGGCGCGCCTCTGCGCCTGGTCGTACCCTGGAAATACGGTTTCAAGAGCGTCAAGGCCTTTCAAACCATCGAAGTGGTCCGCCAGCAACCGGTCACCACCTGGATGAAGGCCGCCCCGTCGGAATACGGTTTCTATGCCAACGTGAATCCCGAGGTCCCCCATCCCCGCTGGAGCCAGAGGCGCGAGACTCGCATTGGCGAATTGGGGAAACGCCCAACGCAGATGTTCAACGGCTACGCCGATCAGGTTGCTCACTTGTACACAGGTATGGACCTGGAACGCCACTTCTAGCCCGTGCGAACACGACTCGATCTCCTCAATCGCCATAACGCCATGCTACGGATCCTGCTGTCCATCGGCGGACTGGGGCCAGCCGTCTACCTGATTCATGGGCTGAGCACCGGAAACCTGGGCTTCAATCCCTTCGGGACCCTGGTGTCCATCACCGGCCAGGCGGGCATATGGTTCCTGATCGCCACATTGGCCATCACGCCCCTGCGCCGCTGGTTGGTCAGCCTCTGCCGCTGGTGCCGGCTTCAACAGGGCCGGCGCGGTGCGGACTGGAACTTCCTGATCCGCATCCGGCGGATGCTGGGCCTGTATGGATTCTTCTACGTCACCCTGCACGCCGGCGTCTACTGCCAGCTTGAAATGGGATGGCGTGTCGATCTGCTTTGGCAGGATGCGACGGAAAAGCGCTACTTGTGGCTGGGATGGTTGGGATGGTTAATGCTCATTCCCCTGGCCGTTACCTCCCACATGGCGCTGCGCAGGCGCATGGGGAAAAATTGGCGGCGCCTGCACAGAGTGTTCTACATCATCGCGGTGGTCGCCGTCCTACACATCCTGGAAAGCGCGAAAGTGGGCGACCGGGACCCGGTATTATATGCCGCTGCGACCCTATTACTGCTTGGGCACCGGCTGACAGTGGCCGCCCTGTCCAAGCTGCGGCGCCCGGAAGATGAGGAACTGGAGATCCACCGATAGTTCCTTCCAGCTATCTGGCCATTCCAGCTTCCGGAACACCGGTCAGGCGTGTTCCTGAATGGGCTCCAGCACATCCAATGTCGATGGGCTCACAGGCGGTGGTTACGGGCTAAGGAGCCTCTGATTAACACCTGGATCCGGCTGACAAAGTCCACCGCGCTTTGGCGATGAACCGATGCCCGCGAGGAATGGGAAGACCGCGGGAGGTCTGTCACGTCAGTGAGACGGTAGCTCATCGCTTCTTTCCTTGAGATGAATCTGGCCGGCGTTAAACCAAGCCCGCTGTCTGGATAAAGCCTGCGATACCGGTCAACACGATCTCCGCCGCCATGGCGGAGAGGATCAGGCCACTGACCTTGGAGAGGATGTTCAGCCCGGTCTTGCCAAATAACCGGGGTCAGATACACATTTCATTGGCTGACTTCAATCAATCGTTAACGTGGATCTGACACCCAATCAGTTGTCCACCGTCCACAAGCTGTTCCTGACCTACCTGATGGTGCTCCCCGCCAGTTTCGCGCTGATGGTGGTGGAAGGGGCCGAATGGGATCCGGCCATCCTGATCAACGCCCTGGGTTCGGCGCTGTTTATCCTGGGCTACAACGTCACCGTGCTGCTGGCCTACCGCCAGGTGGACGCCAACCAGTCCACCAGCGCGGAATACACCGGGCTGATCTGGGCGGTGGCGTTTGGCTGGATCGGCTTCGGCGAGGTGCCGGACTGGTGGTTCGTCATCGGCAGCGGGATGATCGTGGTGCCATTGGTGCTGATCGGCCTGAAGCACCGCCACAGGGCGCGGGCGCAAAGCCATTACGTGGGCGACAGTGAGTATCACGGGGCTTCGGGCTAATCTTCTTACGCAAATTCCGCAGTTCACACATAGCCGGCGTGCCAGTATAAGTCATGAATAAGCGGCCTCCATCGGAAACACATCATCAATGACGCGCTCCTCTGGCAATGCTTTCCTCGTGCTAAAGCATCATCGTTCCTTGACGACATTCAAGCAGCTGGCCTTACCAGGCCGATTCGTTGCGTTTACCCCAATTCAGGAATCTGGACTTGGGCTTTCGGGGCTTTAGGTCGGTATACTTCATGAAAGCCAGCAAATCGGCGGCGCCCACGACGCTCGCATCAAAAGGAATGGACTCCAGCACATCCAGTGTCGACGGGAAATGGTGCCAGAGCGAGTGAGCCAACTCCTGCTCCAACTGGCCGGCTCCCCAGCCAAACGTTCCAACGCCACAACAAGGCATGTGCTTAAGCGCACAGTCATGGAAGGCATTCTGGTCAAAGCTTAAACGCAGGCTGTCATTACCCATGGTGCCCTGGTAACGCTTTGGATTGCGGCTTAGCAGCCAGGGCCGGTCAATAAACAAGGGACCTCCGGCGATCACTTTTCCCTCGGTAACCAACTGATCCGGTGAAAGGTGGGCCAGTAACGGCAGGTTCCCGGCCAGCTCTTCAAGCCGCTTACTGTAATTCTGGTTGAGGGACACGCCCACAGCACCTTTGTCAGAGTGCTCAACAATATAGACGGCCCTGCCGGCAATATTCTCAAACTTGGGATTATCCGAAACAGCCGGATTGGCGATCAGCAGGCTATCGGTTAGAAATCCAGTCATAAACAACCTCCATCCTTAGAGTGGTTTAAAATATCCTTCCAATTAGAACTCACCGTTTTCGTGGCGCTGGGCAATCTCCTTAAACAGATCAAACAATCCATCCTCAAACAGCCACGGGTCGCCCATTTTGAACATCTGGCAATACGGACCGTCGGGCGGAATGGTGCAATGTTCCAGGCGATTCAGGTTATCGAAGGAATAGCCTGGGATATGCTCACCTCCGTACCAAGCCCCCCGGGTTACGCCGAGGGTTTCGCCATCAACGGGCTCTTCGATGGTTTTGGCGCCTCGGGGCACCGCATTGGGGTGATCCGGCGGCAGGAAAAACCGCTCCACCGTATCCACAAACCAACGGACGCCAGCGATGGGGTATTCGTATTGTGAACTGGCATACTTCCCTGGTTTACCGTTTCGCCCTTCCAACCATTCTTTGTCTGAGATGATGAAATAGCCCTGCGTCACGAAAAAGTGCCAGATCTTTTGTGAGGTTCGACTCCTCACGCGATCAATACTTTCACCTACCTTTATGTACCCATCAGGTGGTGCTTCTGGATCAATGAATGGCCATGGAGTTAGTTTGGGATAACTCATTTCACGCTCCAAAATCTATCGGGGTTAAATCAATTAGTTCCACATAAGCCTCCGGCCCGCCCTGACCACCGTTGGTCATGGTACGGAAAGTCTGTGGGTTATTTTCTACCGTGAGCGTTTCCATCGCTCCATGAATTACGTTTCCTTCTCGTGAAAGGGTTGTATGTTTGGTCAGGCCATTGCCCAGGAAATGCTGGTTCGCGCCAGTATCATCCTGGATGTTAAGGCGCGTTTCGAATAACTGAATCTGCTCGGCATCCAAACCTTGTTCCGAGAGGTATTCCCTACGGGCTTTAATGCTATCCCACTCCGCATCCCCCATCCCCTCAACCACCTTTTCATAGGTCGCCTGATATTCCGGGGTCATCACTTCGCGGACCATTTCGGGGCTGCCAGACTTATTCGGCAGTTTCGTGTTGACGTAGTCCGTCAGGTTTTTAAATGTCGGGATGAGGGTTTCCGCATCCGCCATTTCAGCGGCTTTCACCCGGTCCACAATTGCCAGCTTGTATGTCGCCTTGGGGTTGTATTCAACGCCCAGTTGCTGGGCGATCAGGCGGGGGCAGGTGTCGGACGCTTCGATCTGGTCCAGGGTGGTGGACCAGAAGCGGACCTGGCCGGTTTGGCCGTCGGGGCGGCCCAGGGTGCCGTTCATGGAACCGGGCGGTTGCTGGTAACCATCTACGTGGTGTTCTTCCACCAGGCGAACGATAAAACGGTCGTTGTCCAGGCCTTCCCTGGCCAGGATGGCCAGTTCTTCCTGACTGTATTTGGGGGTGTAGCCGCCCCGGGCGATCAGGCGCCGGCGGGCGGCGAGCAGGGCCGCTTTGGCGCCCTCAAAGGTAGTGACGTTCAGCCGCCGGTTGCGGAAGTTCCGGGTCTCCACGTCCACCCCGTCTGGCCGGGGGCGGCAGGTGCTTTCGCACACGGTGCCGGTTTCGACGTTGTAGTGGTAGCGAGTCTGGTAACTGATTTTCAGTCGGGCGGCGAGGTTGCGCAGGGCTGTTGCCAACGGGGCCAGTTTACGGAGGTAGCGGGGCGCGGCCGAGACGGCACTGGCCCCAACCGACGCGCCCATCAGGATGGCCAGCACCACTTCAAGCACCACACCACCGGCAAAATAGCTGATTTCGGTGCTGTCCTGGGCCTGGGCGAAGTCCACGGCAAAACGACCGAGCATGGCCCGGGATTCGGGGTCGGCGCCGATCAGGCTGGCGACTTCGTAGGCTTCGGCCAGTTGTTCACGGGTGATGGCGTCCGGGTCGAAACCCAGGGCCTCCACCAGCGCCCGCTTGTTGGCCTTGTCGAACTGCTGCTTGAAGGAGTCCACCCAGGCCTGGTCCGAGCCGTCCCGGGTCGCGGTCCAGGCGGATTGGAGCGCCCGGTTGTAGTAGCCCAGGTGGGTGAAATTGAGAATGGTCAGGTTGTTGGAGATCAATCCAACCGCGCTGTCCCACAAGCCGATGAATCCATGGGCAATATGGACCCCCACATTGTGGGCCATGGGCAATTCGTCGGTGCTGGCTTGCCGGCGGGCGGCGTCTTCACGCTCCCGTTTCAGGATGCCATCCAACTGGCCCTGGAGCTGACGCCGCAGGATATCAAGCTCGCCAGCGGGGGCCGGTTGGCCGAACCGGACATTCACCACCGGGTCCTTGAGACCGGTGACCCGGGCCTCTCCCGCACCGTCCAGATGGCCTTGCTGGTAACTGTCCAGACCTTCCACCACATAGGGGGCCCCTGCCACGCCCGTACCATCGGGCCAGCGGTAGACCAGGTCCAGGGTTCGGGACCCCGGCTCCCTGATCGGGCTCGATGTTGCGGGAGGCGGCTGGTACGCAGGCTCAATGGCGGGTGCCAGGCTGTCACTCTGGACCGGTACCGACGCAGCGCCAGTTGCCGTCTTGCCGTCCCAATGATCGCTCAGCGCCCGGGCCAGGCGGGGTGGCAGGTTGCCGACCAGGGACTCTGCCTCGACACGGCGATGGCGGAAGATACCGGGACTGGCGCCGCTGGCGTCGAACAGGACACGCTCGCCGGTGGTCAGCTGTTCCAGCAGCTCGTCCCTGCGCTGGCGCGGATCCAGGTTCTCGATGGGCTCGCTGGCGGTGGTGTACGGGCTGAGTATCCGGCTGACAATGTCCACCGCGCTTTGGGGATGCACCAGTGTCAGCAAGGCATGGGAAGACCGTGGGAGGTCCGTCACGTCCGTGAGACGGTAGCTCATTGCTTCGTTTCCTTGAGATGAATCTGGCCGGCGTCCTTGCCGGTGAAAGCAACTGACGTTAGCGAATTCCCCCGAGCCTGACAACGCCGGGCCGACGACAATGGGACCGGGTTAAAGGGATTCCGGTCGCCAGCCCGGCATTAGGCCAAACCCGCGGTCTGGATAAACCCGCTGATCCCCGTCAGTACGATCTCTGCCGCCATGGCGGACAGGATCAGCCCGCTGACCTTGGACAGGATGTTGAGGCCGGTCTTGCCCAGCACCCGCTCCAGGTAGCCGGACAGGTACAGCAGCAGGACCAGGAACAGCAAACCGGTCACCAGCCCCAGTACGCCGCCGGCCACTTCCGGCACCGAGTTCAACTCCGCGCCGTAGACCAGGATGGCACCGATGGTCGCCGGGCCGATCATCACCGGAATCGCCAGGGGCACCACCGCGACATCGTCCCGGTCCTCCTGGGGCAGGCTGGTGGCATGGTTACGGGTACCGCTGCTCACCAGGCTGACGGCGGTGAGGAACAGCAGACAGCCGGCGCCGATGCGGAAGGAGTTGAGGGTGATGCCGATGGCCTCGAACAGCACCGGCCCGGCGAAGAACAGCACCAGGCCCAGGATCAGTGCCGACAGGCTGGCCCGGCGGATGATGGAATTCTTCTCCGCCGCCGACTGGCCCCGGGTGAGGGCCAGGAACATGGTCACCACGAAGAACGGCGCCAGCAGGAACACGAAGCGCACGGAACTGCTCAGGTAGGTGGTCAGGAATTCGGACAGCATGGCTCGGTTCGTCTCCGCAATCAAAAAGCCGGCATGCTACCCCGCCCTCAGGCTTCTGTCCGTACGGAACTGGACCTATACCCGCTGGCGGGCGTGCCTGGCTTGCGGAACAGCACGTAGTTGCCGAGGATCGCCAGGACGGCGCCCAGCACGGCGGTAGCCGTCCACTCGAAGCCCTCCAGCCAGGTGGAGAGGCTCAGGGCCACCACCGGGAACAGCACCGTGGCGTAACCGGCCTTGTCCGCCCCCAGGGTCTGGATCACCGTGATGTAGCAGTAGAACGCGATGATGGAGCCGGGAATGGCCAGGAACGCCGTCGCGCCCCAGAAGCTGGCCGAGGTGGGCAGAACCCAGTCCACGCCCTGGATCAGGCACCATATTCCCAGGATGAGCGCGCCATAGACCATGGCCCAGGCATTGGCCGCCAGCAACGGAATGCCGGCCTGGCGCACCTTGATGCTGATCAGGTTGCCCATCGAGAACCAGAAGGTGCCCGCGGCGGCGAACAGGATGCTGGCGGCGGTGGCATTGCCCAGCTGCAGGTCGTGCCAGAACAGCAGCGCCACCCCGGTGATCCCCAACGCCACCGCCGGGTAGAGCCGGGCGGAGGGCTTGGTGCGCAACCACAACCAGCCGTTGAGGGCGTTGAACAGCGCCGCCAGGGAGAACACCACCGCCAGCAGGCCGCTGGTCATGGCCTCGGCGGCGCGGTAGATCAGCAGGAAATTGATGCTGTACAGGGTGGCCCCCTGCAGTACCAGCCAGCCGTGCTGCTGCCGGTTCAGCTTCGGTAACCGTCTCACCAGCGCCAGCACTCCCAGGGCCACGGTGGCAGCCATCACGAAGCGGTAGAACACCGAGAGGTCCACCGGCGCGGCTTCCACCTGCAGGCGGATGGCGGTCCAGGTCAGGCCCCAGATCAGCACGGTCAGGCCATAATGAACGGACACAGGCATGGCAGCTTCTTCCTTGGATGAAATACACAGACTGCCAGGATAGAAGGACGGGATCGGCAAGACTTGTCAGATCCTGCGCAACCATGGATGATTCTTGCGGAGGCCCATTATGCACACCGACTCGCACTCGCCATCACAGCCAACCCCGGGCAGCCGCGACATCGTCGAGTCGCTGCAGGCCGCCGGCGTGGCGCCGCGACAGCTGCTGGAACTGGACAGTGGCCGGGCCCTGGCCCAGTGGCAGAACCGTCGGGGCGAGGTGCACTACGAACGGCCGCGGCACCATGCCCTGAGCATCTATACCCGGGCCGGCGACCAGGCCCGCCGTCTGGTCAACGGCCAGGTGGCCAGTACTGGATTTCCCGGGGCGGTGTGCCTGTTTCCCGCCGGCAGCCAGTCGCTCTGGCAGATCGGCGGACACTTCGAGTTCGCCCACCTCTATTTCAACGGCCTGGACCTGGCCCGTTGCGCCGAGCAGACCTGGGACTGCGAGCCAGACCAGGTACGGCTCGCCGAACTCTACCACGGCAACGATAAGGTGCTGGCCCAGGCCGGTCAGCTGCTCGCCCTGAGCGACTGGCAGGCCCCCGGTCAGGCGATGGCGATGGATCACCTGGCGCAGTGGCTGTTGCTGCAGGTGGTGAGTCGCTACTCCACGGTGCAGAAGGCGGCGCCGGAGGTCACCGGGCAGTTGTCCCAACGCTACCGGCGGCTGTTGCAGGAACGGATCGAGGCGGAACTGGAGCGGCCACTGACCCTGGCGGACATGGCCGGCTGGGTGAACCTGAGCCCCTACCACTTTGCCCGCCTGTTCCGGGCCACCTTCGGCTGCGCCCCCTACCAGTATGTGCAGGAGCGACGACTCACCCGGGCCCGGGATCAGTTGCGCCGGCCCGGCAGCAAGATCACCGCCATCGCCCTGGCCTGTGGGTTCAGTGACCCCAGCCAGTTCGCCCGGGCCTTCCGCAAACGGTTCGGGCTCACCCCCTCCGCCTACCGGTCGCAGGCCGCTCAGCGCAGGTAACGCTCGATCTCGAACACGTGGGGGTCCTCGTCCCCCAGCTCCCGCAGGGCCTCGGCCAGTTTGATCAGGTATTCGTCGTTGCGGCCGCTGGGGCCGTGGGAAGCGGCTATCTGGCGGGCAATCTCGGCCTCATGGGCGGGGCCCAGATAGGCGGCGTTATCCTCGGTGGCGATGTACACCAGCCCCTCGGCACCGGTGCCGTCATCAAAGGCGAGCTCGGTACTGAACCGCAGGTAGCCGTTCTTCTCCCGCACGTCCAGGTGGTCGAACACGTCCGGTGCGATGCGGTAGGCCATGCCCCGGCAGCGGGCATTGGCCTGTTCGATCAGGGTCACCACCCGCCCCGGCGCCTCGGGGGTGCCACGGTGGTCGTGGGAGCCCTGCCAGAACCGGCGGACCCAGCCGTGGATGTGGGCCGGTCGCCGCTCCAGGAACGGGAAATCGACCTTGTAGATCAGCGACCCGTAGCCAAACAGCCACACCGAGGGGACGCCGTCGAAACTGAACCGTCGACGGTTGTGTTCTGTGGTATCGAAGGACATGGAGTACCGCTTTTACCATCCGGAAGGCGCCATCGCGATCGGCAATGGCATGGATCACCCACCGATCATAGGCATTGGCGGGGCGGTTGCCAAGACAGCGGCGCTCGGCGGCAAGCGTAAAAAAGCCGGGGACAAGCCCCGGCAAAGTCGACACACGGGAGTGTGGTCATTGCTCTGAATTCCGAACCGTCAGGCGGGTACCGCCACCGCCTCGGTGACACTGGCCTCGGCCGGCTCACACAAGTAGTGCTCGGCGTCGAAGCGGCGGGTCTGCTGGCGGAACTTCCAGGTGAAGCCCGGCCACAGGGTGGTGTTCTTGCCATTCTCGTTGACGTACCAGCTCTGACAGCCAGTCTGCCACACCGATTCCCCCAGCTTGGCCTGCATGGAGGCGTTGTACTGGCTCTGGGTATCGGCCTTGACCTCAACGCTGGCCCAGCCCTTGCGGTCCATCTTCTTGATGGCATCCAGTGCGTACTGCACCTGGGACTCGATCATGTAGACCATGGAACTGTGGCCCAGGCCGGTGTTCGGCCCCATCAGCATGAACAGGTTGGGGAAGCCGGCCACGGCGGTGCCCTTGTAGGCCTCGGCGCCCTCTTTCCAGGCATCCAGCAGCTCCTGGCCGCCGCGTCCGTAGATCATGCCCTTGGGAATGGGGTCCTGGGCTTTGAAGCCGGTGCCGTAAATAATGCAGTCCACTTCCCGTTCCACGCCGTTGTTGTCGACGATGACGTTGCCGCGAACCTCACGGATGCCGTCGGTCAGCACATCGACATGATCCTGGTCCAGGGCCGGGTAGTAGTTGTTGGAGATCAGCACCCGCTTACAGCCGAAGTGGAAATCCGGGGTGACCTTCTTGCGCAGCTCCTTGTCCTTGATCTGGCTGCGGATATGGCGACGGGCCTGGAGCTCCCCCAGCTTGAGGATGCGCGGGTTGCCGACAAAGCCCAGCACCCGGGCCTCCAGGTACCAGTAGATGCTGTTGCGCAGGGCGTTCAGCGTCTGCGGCACCTTGCGGAACATCAGCCGTTCCACCGGGGTGATCTCCCGGTCCGGCTTGGGCATGATCCACGGCGGCGTGCGCTGGTACAGGTCCAGGTGGGCCGCTTCCTTGGCCACTTCCGGTACGAACTGGATGGCACTGGCACCGGTACCGATCACCGCCACCCGCTTGCCGGAAAAGTCGTAGTCGTGGTCCCAGTCCTGGGAGTGGAAGGCCTTGCCGGTGAAGGTCTCGATGCCCTTGATGTTCGGGTAGGACGGGGTACTCAGGCCACCCATGCCGGAGACCACCACCTGGGCCTCGAACCGTTCGAAGGCAGGCAGTGCCGAATCGCTGCGGTCCAGCTCGTCACCGGGCTTGAGCCCCTTCTCCTGTATGTACTGCCACAACGCCGGACTGTCACAGGTTTCCAGGGTCCAGCTCTGGCCGCGTTCGTCATAGTGGGCACCGGCCAGGTGGGTGTTCAGACGAATATGGTCGGTCAAACCGTACTTCTCGGCACAATGCTTGAGGTAGGCCTTGATCTCGGCCTGGGGAGCAAACATCCGGGACCAGTTGGGGTTCTGCTCGAACGAGAAAGAATACAGCGCCGACTGCACGTCGCAGGCGCAACCGGGGTAGTGATTCTCGTGCCAGGTGCCGCCGATGTCGTCGCTCTGCTCCAGGATCACAAAATCGTCATATCCGGCCTCTTTCAGCTTGATGCCCATGCCCAGCCCGGAAAAGCCGGTGCCGATGATGGCAATCTTGGTGCTGTTGTTCATAATCCAACCTCGTTGTCTGCGGTGCCCACCGTGATGGGGTGGGTTCGAGTCATTATTGTTTCCCGGCGGCGGTGCCGTCGGGGACTGGCTCATTCAGTCGGTATACAAATGTATACACCCACAAGTAGACGACTGTATACTTAAAATCATCGAACCACGGCCCGTTGGCCCCCAATGACAGGAAGGCGTCCCCATGAGCGTGATCACTGGCGGAAAACTCAAACTGGTGCAGGCGGCCCTCAAGCTGGCCACCGAGCGCAGCAACCTGACGTCATTGGGTCTGCGTGAGCTGGCGCGGGAGGCGGGGCTGAACCCCAACACCTTCTACCGCCACTTCAAGAACCTGGATGAATTGGGCCTGCAGGTGCTGGGCTACATCGCCGGTGAAATGAAGGCGGGGGTGCGGGAGTTGCGGATGGTGGCAGAGTCGTCGGAGCAGGCGGCCACGAACACGGTGGCCTTCGTCTACAACTACTTCCTGGAGAACAAGGCGGCCACCACGGTGGCGGTGCGGGAGTTGTACGGGCCCTCGCCAATCCTGCGCCGGGCGCTGGAACAGCAGCTCAATGCCAGCGCGCGGGAAATGGCGGAGGACATCCTGGACCGGGGTCTGATTCCCCGGGGCCTGAGCGAGCAGACCGTGCAGGAAATCTCCCACATGACCATCCGCTACATCCTGTTCCGGGCCATGGACTACATCGAGAAACCGGCGCAGCGGGAGGCCATCCAGCAGGAGACAGAGCGCTTCATCAACCGTCAGTTCCGGGGCGCCCTGCTGGATCACCTTTCCAACGACGAACTCGACGCCCTGACCTCAGGGCTGGCGGAAACCGACTGAGTCAGGGCGCGAAACGTTACTGGGTGGTGTTGTAGACGTAGGACTCCACCACACCGTTGGCGTCGAAGGTGATCACCAGGTCAGTGGTCTCGGCGTCGTTGAAGGCGGACCAGCGGTACTTGCCGTAGGTCCAGGTCCGCTTGCCGTCCTTCAGCCCGGTACGCCAGGGCTCCCCGAACATGCGCTGGACATCATCGCGGGTGGTTTCGCCCAACAGGATCTGGTCCACGTTGTGGGTGGCGAAATCCTGGCCGACGGTGGCACAGCCCACCAGCGTTGCCAGCAGGGCGGCCATCAGCACCGCTTTCAGTCGAGTGGTCACAGTCATGGAATACTCCTTCAGTGAGTGATCGCTCCTATGATACCGATGGCCAGCCTGGCGACGATTACGATGCGGCAACCTTTCGAAGCGGCTTCAGGCGGGCGCCGAAGAAGAACAACCCAAGCCCCAGCAGGATCAGGCCACTGCCCTGCAGCATCGCCACCGTCAAGGATTCCCCGTTCAACCAGAAGCGCAGGTACAGGGCGAATACTGGGGTGATCAGGTATTCGTCACTTTCAACAACTAACTCAGAGGAACCATTTCTGAATAGCGAGCGTGGGCCAATAGGAACACTGGCGAAATGGTGGGCATTCGGCCACCCAAACAGGAGCATGTAGCTCAAGCGCACCACAACAAGGACAAACGGTAAAAGGATGACAGTATGCGTACGATATATGGATTCTTCCTAGCTGCATTCTGCTTCGCAGCCTCTCCAACCGCCCACGCGTTCACCAATTAGTTGGGACCCGATGCGATACTGGTTCCCTATGTTGAAGTACCTTTCGTAACGTCAACGCTGGTGAAGAACACCGGGGAACGCCTGCCAGATGGATCCTGCCGGTATCCTACTCATATAGAATTAGCGCCTGGCACGCTTCAGGACAATGAGGTTTTTGTCAGAGTCCGAAGGGCGTTTGACCCGGTCGAGTGTGAAGAAATTCTCGAGCAGGGCATCGCTCTCAAACCGCTTCCTGAAGCGGCACAATCGACCTCTAAAAACCTGGTACAGCACAGAATAGCAATCATCGGTCATGGAGTACGTGAGGGTGCGGTTTCGCCCACTGCTGCAACCACCACCGCATTGGCCCAGGAGGATCTTTTCAAGCAGCTGGGCGACGATGCCTATTGGCTTCCTCAAGTAGAGGTAAATTTTAAATCGAGTGAATTCAAAGTCATCCAAGGCGAGAAAGTCGGGAAGGACGGGTGCAGATATCCCTCAGAACTCAGGATAGATTACGCAAACCCCCTTCAAGAAGGCGAGAAATTGGTAAAGGTTACGAGAGCCCGTAACCAGACTGAATGCATTGTACTCGTAGAAATCGGCATTGTGGAAGGAGACCTACATAAATAGATCCCATCTTTGTCGAGCCTGTCATCAAATCATGGCGGGCTCGATCTCCTTAAATGCGATTCGCTGCGCTCGCCGCAGTCTACGACGCTTGGTTAGGCTTGAAATCTTCGAATAAGGCAAAGTTTCTTATGCGACTCACTTTTCTTGCTTTGTTCTTCGCAACCACCGCCGTATTTGCCCAGGAGGACTTCTCCAACCAGCTGGGTGATGATGTCTACTGGGTTCCTCAAGTGGAGATAAACTTTAAATCGAGTGAGTTCAAGGTCATCCAAGGCGAGAAAGTCGGGGACGATGGATGCAGATATCCACAAAATCTCAGGATAGATGGCTCAAATCCCCTGAAAGAAGGCGAGAAGTTGGTGAAGGTCAGGAGAGCCTTCAATCCGACGGAGTGCATTGAACTCGTAGAAATTGGCATTGTAGAAGGGGACCTGTAGAGCTGGCTCAAAGACCGTTCCTGTCCACTGACGCTGGCTCATTCGTAGGATGTGGAGAGGCGCAGCCGAACCGCATCATTCGCGCCGGCTTTCGGTATGGAGCAGATGCGATTCGCTCCGCTCATCACATCCTACGGAACCAAAAAACCCCGCACAGGGCGGGGCAAACGGGATCGTCACTACCAGGTTTGATCGATTCGAGTCGGCGTCAGTACAGCTTCGCCAGGGACTTTTTGGCGAACGCCTCCACATCGTCCAGCCGGCCTTCCTTCACCTTCACCAGCCAGTCCGGGTCCTGCAGCAGGGCGCGGCCGACGGCGATCAGTTCGAACTCGTGGTTGTTCATCCGTTCCACCAGCTCATCGATGCCGGACTGCTCCACCGCGTCCTTCTTGCTGGCGAAGGTGCCGCTGATAAAGTCCTCGGTCAGGCCCACGCTGCCCACGGACATGGTGGGCTTGCCGGTGAGCTTCTGGGTCCAGCCCGCCAGGTTGAGGTTGGAGCCTTCGAATTCCGGCTCCCAGAACCGACGGGTGGAGGCGTGGAAGATATCGACGCCGGCGTCCACCAGCGGCGTCAGGAAGGCTTCCAGCTGCTCCGGAGTGTCCACCAGGCGCGCCTCGTAGTCCTGCTGCTTCCACTGGGAGAAGCGCAGCATGATGGGGTAGTCCGGCCCCACCCGGTGGCGCACCGCCTCGATCAGCTCGATCACGAAGCGCTGACGGTTGGCCATGGAGCCGCCGTATTCGTCATCCCGCTGGTTGGTGCCTTCCCAGAAGAACTGGTCGAGCAAATAGCCGTGGGCGCCGTGGATCTCCACGCCGTCGAAGCCGATGGCCTTGGCGTCCTGGGCGGCGTCGGCGAAGGCGGTGATCACGTCGTCGATGTCGCCCTTGCTCATGGCCGTGCCGTTGGGCTTGCCAGGGGCGAACAGGCCGGACGGACTGTAGCCCGGCACGCTGGGGTCTGGCTCAACGCCTTCCTTGCGCACCGCACCCACATGCCACAGCTGGGGGAAGATCTTGCCACCGGCGGCGTGCACCGCGTCCACCACCTGCTTCCAGCCCGCCAGGGCCTCGGTGCCGTGAAACGCCGGTACATTGGGGTAGCCATTGGCGGCCGCGTGATTGACGGTGGTGCCCTCGGTGATCAGCAGCCCCACCCCGCCCTCGGCACGGCGACGGTAATAGTCCACCACGTTCTGTCCGGGCACGCCGCCGGGTGAGAAGTTACGGGTCATCGGCGCCATGGCCACCCGGTTTGCCAGTGTCAGGTTGTTCATCTCAAACGGCTCAAACATCGGCCCCAGATTCATGGTCATGATCGGTCTCTCCCACGGTTAGCGGTTAGGGATGGCTGGGGATGGGTATCGAACCAGGGCCCCAATTCGGTTTCATTATGCAACCCTATTTAATCTGGTTTTAGTTTGCAACCCTTTTAGGTAGACTGACGGGCATGGCAAGAAAACGTTTCGATGATTCCAGCTGTTCGGTGGCCCGGGCCCTCAATGAAGTGGGGGACTGGTGGTCGCTGCTGATCGTGCTGCAGGCCATGTACGGCACCCGCCGTTACGTGGACTTCCAGCAGGAACTGGGCATTGCCAAGAACATCCTCTGCGACCGCCTGGCCCGCCTGGTGGACAACGAGGTGCTGACCAAGGTGAACGTCGGCGAACACGGCTGCCGTTACGAGTACCGGCTGACCGACAAGGGCCGGGACCTGTTCCCGGTGGTCATCGCCCTGCGCCAGTGGGGCGACAAGTGGAACCCCGCACCGGATCGCCCGCCCCTCGACCTGCGCGACCGCGCCACCGGCCGCCCCATCGGCCCGATGAACGTGAGCGATGCCGACGGCAAGCCGCTGACCGTGCGGGATGTCTTTCTGCCGGTTAGCGACGAGGACCAGGCCGACGAGCGCAACTCCGGCTGACGGTGATCCCGGGCCAGTACTGAGCCTCCACAGCGTTTGAGCCAGATCAACGACCGGGCCTCCCAACCCCGTCAGGCACGGCCGTCTTGCGCCAGATCAACTTCTCCTTTCCCGACATCCGTAAGCTCCTGAACACCAACTGTTTGTCATTAAGGAGTTTGCCATGTCCCCATTGATGAAAACCGGATTGCTGGCCGCCTGCGTGCTCGGCTCCAGCGTTGCCCTGGCCCACGAACCCGGCGACATCATCCTCCGTGCCGGCGCGGCACTGGTGGACCCCCAGGATTCCAGCGACAGTGTCACCCTGGGCGGCGTCGGTGTCGGTGACGGCAACTGGGAAGTGAGCGTGGCGTCCAACACCCAATTGGGCATCACCGCCAGCTACATGCTGACGGACCACTTTGCCGTTGGCATTCTGGGCGCGACGCCGTTCAAACATGATATCGAAGCCGATGGCTCCATTGCCGGGGCCGGCAAGCTGGGGGAGACCAAGCACCTGCCCCCCACCCTGTCCCTGCAGTACTTTCCGCTGGACAGCAGCCAGCCGTACCAGCCCTACGCGGGAATCGGGCTGAACTACACCAACTTCTTCGAGGAGAAAACCACCGACACCCTGACCGGGGCCGTGGATGCCGCCCTGGGCGGTGGAGTGATCGATGACACCGAGCTGGAACTGGACGACAGCTTCGGTCTGGCCCTGGAGCTGGGCCTGGATGTGCGGCTGACGGATCGACTGGGCCTGAACGCCGCCCTGTGGTGGGTGGACATCGACACCACCGCGGAGATCCACGCCATCCAGGATGGCAACCGGATCGGCACCGCGGAGGTGGACGTCGACATCGACCCGATGGTGTACATGGTGGGCCTCAGCTACCGCTTCTGAGGCCACACCCGGTCACCGGTCAGGCCGTACGCTGGCCGGTGTTCCGGTTGCCGGACGACCGAGACCGGCGCCGGCCGGGATTGCCACCGTTACCGTTATGACCACCGCCACTGCGGGCCGAGCGGCCACCGCCGTTGCCCCGCCCCTGGCGGGCACGGCTGGGGTCCGGCTTGCCCTTGGGCTTCAGTGGCAGGTTGTTCATCGGCTCGAAGCCTTCCACCGTCTTGCGCGGAATGTCCTTCTTGATCAGCCGCTCGATCCCCGCCAGCAACTTGCCCTCGTCGGCACTGACCAACGACAGCGCATGGCCACTCTCACCGGCCCGGCCGGTACGGCCGATGCGGTGGACGTAGTCCTCCGGCACGTTGGGCAGCTCGAAGTTCACCACCTGGGGCAACTGCTTGATGTCCAGCCCCCGGGCCGCGATGTCGGTGGCCACCAGCACCCGAATCTCACCCTGCTTGAAGTTGCTCAGCGCCCGGGTACGGGCTCCCTGGGACTTGTTGCCGTGGATGGCGGCGGCGGTGATGCCGTCTCGCTCCAGCTTCTGGCTCAACCGGTTGGCGCCGTGCTTGGTGCGGGTGAACACCAGCACCTGCTGCCAGTCGTGCTGGTGCACCAGCTTGCTCAGCAGCGCGGACTTCTGTTTCTGGTCCACCGGGTAGACGGTCTGCTTGATGGTCTTGGCGGTGGTGTTGCGGGCCGCCACTTCCACCTGCACCGGCTCATCCAGCAGGCCCTGGGCCAGCTTGCGGATCTCGCCGGAGAAGGTGGCGGAGAACAGCAGGTTCTGGCGCTGCTTGGGCAGCAACGCGAGGATCTTGCGGATGTCGCGGATAAACCCCATATCCAGCATGCGGTCGGCCTCATCCAGCACCAGGATATCCAGCGCCTCGAAACTCACCGCCTTCTGCTGGTACAGGTCCAACAGCCGGCCCGGAGTGGCCACCAGCACATCGACGCCCTTCTGCAGCTTGCGCATCTGTGGATTGATCTTGACGCCGCCGAACACCACGGCGGAGGAGGTGGACTGGTACTTGCTGTACAGGGCAACGCTGTCGCCCACCTGGGCCGCCAGTTCCCGGGTTGGGGTCAGGATCAGGGCTCGCACGCCGCGGCCACGGCGGGGCATTTCCGCCAGGCGCTGCAGCAGCGGCAGGGTAAAGCCGGCGGTCTTGCCGGTGCCGGTCTGGGCGGCGGCCATCACGTCCTTGCCGGACAACACCGCGGGAATGGCCTGGGACTGGATCGGAGACGGGGTGTCGTACCCCTGATCGGCGGTCGCACGGACCAACGACTCGGACAAACCGAGGGAAGCAAAACTCATATAGGATCAACTCAGTAAAGACTCCCGAACGGTGCGGGAGCGGCCACGCGCTGGGCATGGCAAACAAAGACGACTACGGCCACGCGCCTGGTATTCAGGGGCCGTCCTCAGACAGGTCGTAACGAATGGGTGGGCAAACCGGCTTGGGGCCGTGAACTGCACCGTCCTTCGAGGCAGGATGGCAGGCACCTTAACAGAGCCATCGGGCAATAGCCAGAACTGTCGGTGCGTGGCAGTGCCGACTCCGCGGCCAAAAGCCCAATGGGACACACCCGAAGCGCCCTTAGCAGCTATATTGAACAGACTAGGTGGTCGATATACTGACCGAATGCCTAAATTGGGGTCAGAGTCAGTTGTAAATTGGGGTCTGTAAATTGGGGTCAGAGTCAGTTGGGGTCCGTCGTTTTGGGTGCGCAGGAAGGCAGCCATGATCAAAACAAGTCAAATCTGTTTTGGAATCGATTTCTAGGGTCCAAGGAGTAACTATGTTATCTGGCCCCTCATCAGATAAGGCTCGGCACAAGAGGGTCTATATCACGTTGACAATGTGTATACCGTTAGTGTTGATGGGATGGCCAGTTGTGCTCAATGACCGAACGTATATGATTGCGTGGTTAGGATTCTTCGGATATTTGATTTTCTTTGTAATTTCAGTTCCTTCGGTGTTTTTATTACAAGAAAACAGGCTCAAGTATTACATCGCGCTTTCTCCATTCATATACTTGATAGTCCAGCCGTTTGGCAGGCCGCTTTACCTTTTGCTAAACGGGCACTTAGAGCTTGCCAAAGACTCACTTACCCCCTTTTATGGTTACACATTAGTTTATGGCATTATTTATCTAGTGCCAGGTTATCTATTGATTGCTATCTCTTGGCTTCTATGGCGGTGGGTTACTGGCAAGTCAGGATCACCCGACTGATAAGCTGGTGTTTAAGTTGTTGTTCAGAGTAACATTTTTGGAAATAACCGGGGTCAGAAATAACCGGGGTCAGATACACATTTCTCCGGAAGACCAACGGGTCACAACCAAGGGGTCGAGCACAACCAAGGGGTCGAGCACAACCAAGGGGTCAGCAACCAAGGGGTCAGATCGATTTTAAATTGATCAATTCGTCCCGCCTTCCGTCCAAGGCGATCGATTGAGCTGCTAAATTCAAAGGTAGACCCCTTTGTGGACCTATACCAACAAGAACCGTCCTGAGGAGGTTCGAGAGGCCTTCAAGGCACACGATGGCCAGATGTGCATTTCAGCGGTCACCTTGATGGAGCTTATCTACGGTACGGAAGCTTCTGCGGCGGTCGACCGCAACCTGCGGGACATAGAGGGTTTTGCTACTCGCCTGGAAGTTTTGCCATACAACAACGAAGCGGCAGCGCACACCGGGCAACTACGGGCCGAACTACGAGCAATCGGCCGGCCGATTGGCCCCTACGATCAAATGATCGCCGGGCATGCCCATTCACAGGGTTTGGTTGTTGTTACCAACAACACGAAACCGTTTGAAAACCTGCCCGGCCTATGCTTGGCGAACTGGGCGAATTGATTGGAATCCTGAGATTCAAAAATAACCGGGCAATAACCGCAGTCAGACACACATTGCTCCGGAAGACCAACCGGACAAAACCGTTGTTGTCGAGCCAAACTTCCTACTTGATAGATGGCTGCTAATGGGTGACCCCGATTATTACGATACCGTGTTTCGATGCCCTGAGTATTGCCCCTCGCAATCTGCAGCTTGACGTTGTGCAAAATATGCTCAACAATTGTAATGTACGGAAGATCTCCGTACATTAACGCAATAACTGGAAAAGTAACTACTATCCATAAACAACCAACGGTGGAGGGCGGGTTCCTGTATCGGAGCCTTGCGGGAGAGCTATGAACAAACAAAGCGCGCGGTTGGATCTTCGAATTGATCCGGCCATTAAAGAATTAGCGGCGCGCGCCTCGGCCCTTAGCGGGAGTCACAGTCTTTCGGAGTTTGTTATCCAGGCAATCCGGGAGAAGTCGGCTCGCGTGATCGAGGAGGCCGAAGTTATTCGACTTAACCGTCAGTCGTTTGATGCCTTTGTGGCTGCCCTGGATGCCGCACCGGTACCGAACGAGGCGCTGTTGAGTGCGAAGCGTCGCCGTTTACAAAGGATTGAGCAGGGTGAGCTTAGCGTTAGAACTACTGCAAAAACCACCACATGATCGAAAGGCATTTGATTGTGGCCTCGCGCGAGTGAACGATTTCCTGCGACGCGAGGCTCGCAACCAGATGGAAAAGAATATAAATCGAACCTGGGTGCTGGTTGATGAAGAGGCGCGGAAAGAGCCCCCAGCGCACATTCTTGGGTTCTTCACTCTGACGAATGCCACAGTAGTTCGGGATGAGCTACCCATCCAGCAGGCTCGCAGCCAGTATCCGGCTTATCCTATCCCAGTAATCAAGCTGGCATGGCTGGGCGTTGATAAGACGCACCAGGGGACAGAGTACCGGGTTGGCGAGACTCTGCTGCTGGAGGCACTGGAGCAGGCTTACCGGATCGTGCAGTACAGCGGCATGGGTGTCGCGGTGGTCACTGATCCACTAACCCCGGAAAGCGACAGATTCTTTCGGCGATATGGGTTCTTGGAGATGGCCCGGGCCTTTGGAGACCTGCAAACGTTGTTTATGCCCATGAAGACGATCGGGCAGGTGTTCGCGCCGATCTAACAGATCCACATTTCTTGCCTATGATGTCCATAGCCGAGGGTGTTCAAGAGAATTCTGTGTCAACCAACCAGCCTCAGAGGCTGATGTGATGCTCTAGTGTCCCGTCTGGTTAATTCGTTGATCTACTGAGCCCCTGAATGCCTTGAGAGCAAGGCGCGGTGGCGAAGGTTTGGTGGTTCCAAATCGAGTCGCCGCAACACCGCTCTCAAGGCGTTCAGGAGCTCCCGGAGGGCGCGGCGCTGGTGACTCTAGACCTGTGTTGCCAGCCCTTGGTGTGGAACCACCACACCGGCGGACTGACGCCTTGGCCAGAGTCACCAGCGTCACGCAGTAGGTCAACGAATTAACCAGACGGGACACTAGGCGCCCGGGTAAGTGGATAGCCATCTGAATTCATGGCGGACTCAGTCAGTCGTTAATGTGGATCTGACCCCAAATATTGAATGTGTGACCCAGGTTAATGGTGCTCTGACCCCAATCATTAAGAATTCAACACCCAAACCATCTCCAGCCTATACGTTGAGTAACTTGCCGAAACGATCAGGATGATTAATACAGGTGCTATGAACTTCCTAAAACCTGACTCCCAAAAAACGTAACAACACAAAGACAGGACAAATAAAGCGGAAACGAAGTTGTAACTTATCGGATTCACTATCAAACCTAAATTAAAAGCCAGCCATGATGTGAAATTAATCAGCGTCTGCTCTAACAAAAAAGCCGATATAACAAAACACGTTACGTCCGCAACAGGATTCCTCTTCAAGACTGGATGTAATGTCAAAATAATTACGAGCGTAAAGTAAAGCAATAACTCTTACCAATGCGAAAAAGTTATAAACGCATCAGATAAAAGCAGTGTTATAAAGTGAGCGCCCCCACCATACAAAAATGACCCAATCAGGAAAAATATTAAAACAACCAGGAACAACGCCCATCGCCTCATAAAATCAAGCATTATTCAGTCCCTAGATGTCTTTCGACTTCAGTTGTGAAATCACCGTACCAGAAATTATCCCACGGGCTTTCAGTATCATGTGTAAAGGGGTCAAATTTTAATGCAGAATAGCCATCCCCCCCAGATTGTCCCCGACAATACTCTCCGACGCCTGGTGCATCGAAGGTGGCAGACTCTCCGGTGTCATCTCTGGTACAGGTCACCCGGCACCATTTTCGGTCCGTACTATCATAGGTCTCACCCGTATCCGGTGCCACTGAAGGCCCTGACGCTTCACAAGTCACGCAGTAGAGGCCGGTAATATCGATTAAGTTTAACGGATCTGAAAAAACGTACCCGTATACGTTTGTATCTCCAGCCTCAAAAAGAATCGGATCCTTACTCGTCCAACGCCCCGTCTCAGGATCATAGTCCCGCGCACCGAAGCGTACCAAGTCACTGTGCTGGTCATACAAACCACCGGCAAAACCAAACGGCTGGAATCCTGGATTGGTATCGTCGGTGACATTGCCAAAGGTATCGTAATCCATACGCTGCACCACCGTACCATCAGCCGTGTTGACCACCAGACGCGGACTACCAAGATGGTCCGACAGAATGCGGTACGTCACCCCACCTTTGATCATGTACGAAGGCACATTGGGCTTGTCCCCGTAGACAAACCGAGCCACCACATTCCCGGAGCCATCCAGTTCCGCGATCGGGTTGAGCTGGTCCTGGTACAGGAAGCCCTGGACCAGCACGCCGTCTACCTTCTTGCCGATGCGGCGGTTGCGGCCGTCGATCAGGTAGTCGATGGTGACACCGCCTGGAAGCTGCACCTGGCGAAGGTTGCCCAGCACGTCGTAGTCGTACTGGGTGGTCGCGCCACTTTCGGATTTTGAGGTCAACTCGCCGTTCAGGGTGTAGCTGTAGCTCGCCGCTCCGTAGGTGGTCAGGCGGTCCTGGGCGTCGTAGGTGCCATTGGTACCGTTGTGGCTGAGCCGGTTGCCGTTGGCGTCGTAGGTGTAGCTGTCGGTGATGGCCCCATTCTCCCGAACCGTCTCCAGACGCCCGGCGGCATCGTACTCATAGCCGTAGGTGGTGGTGACCCCGTCGAGGGTTTCGGTTTCAAATATTGTGGATCTGACCCCAAATATTGGGAATCTGTCTCCGAACTAAACTACCAAGTGAGCGGATGTTCCACTCTCATAAAATACGGGGTCAGGGTCAGGAGCTGGTTTCTGATAGGAGCAGTTGGATTAAAGACTGGGGGCAGGTCACTTCATCCAGTCACTTCGCCAAATGCTTTAAGTGCTTTTCCGAGTTTTCGCCGGTCACTTCGTTTTACATCTTAGGGGCAGACCAAAATTATCGTATCCACTAATCAGTTAATTTCAAAGGCAGACTCAATTCCTCCACTTCACCAAAATCACTCAATGAAAGTAGCATTTAACCAGCCGGCGTTTATTAGGTTCCAAACCCCAATCGCCGCAACAAAAAAACTTGTTGATGCGAATGACTTTAGGAAAGAAATCGTAGAAATTTCACCCTTAAAAACAACATTAACCAAAATAATATCATCAATAATGATACAACCAAACATCCCGCCCCCAAAACCCCAACAATGGTATCTCGAGATACATCAAAGTAATTAATGAAATAGATGATTAGCAATAACAAAGCCAAACAACCCACTCCAATTGCTAATCCCTTCAATAGAACTTTTGCCATTTTTCATTGCCTGAATTCAGGCTTCCTCGTTTGAATTAGTATTTATGGATTACCACCAGGCAGGAAATCTTATTTACGGATCTACAAAATCAGTGGTTTTTATAATCACCAACGCACATTTTTATTGTATATCTTTAGGTCTAAGTCGTGGACCCTATTTGGATTCCAATGATAAATCGTAGTATACCGCCACCATTTATCCTGAATTCAAACAATAAGTGCAGCACCGCTCGTTTGTAGTGCTCCGGAATATTCACCCCAGAACACCTCTGCCGGTGTCCGATACCCCAGTCGTTTCCTGGGGCGATTATTGAGCTCATCGACGACTCGATTCAGTGC
>NZ_JAWVYN010000030.1:0-34699 GCF_033722735.1 Marinobacter sp. | reverse complement strand
GCGGCCCTTGCGGCGACCACGCCGAGGACGACCGGGTTCCATTCGGATGGCCCGGTCCAGGTTGCTACCAGCGTGACCAAACCGCTGTTTGCCGAAGTAGTTCGGGCACCCCCGCTGTTTGATGGCAGTCAGGGCCTGGTCGATGGCGTCCCGCTCCCCGACCACATCGAGCAGGGTAATTTCGAAGACGTTACCCCGATGATCGCCCCGGCGCAGTTTCTTTACGTAACGATGGGCCGCCAGCAACCGCCAGTGGCCGGCCACCTCGGCCAGGAAAGCCTGATCCTCCGCTTCCATGCCCGGCCGGTAGATGCTGAACCACTGCCGGGTCACCGCATGCCGGTCTTTCAGCCCGCAGAACCCGACATCCTGGTCGCGGCACCCTGCCAGGCCCGCCAACTGCCGGGCCACGTAGTCGGTGTTGTCCCCCACCTTTTCGAGGCGAAGGCAGAGATGCTCCCCGTCGCCGGAGACCACGCTTACCGGCTCCCGAACCTGTTCGGGAAAGCCGGGCAGTCCCAGGTCCTCATCCACGAAGAACGTGGTTGGGTCCGCTTTCAGGGTGGCCAGCCCCACCCGTCCGGGTGCCGCCGGCCACTGCAGCTGCCAGGTAGGCGATCCCTCGTTCATGGCCGCTGCGGCTCAAGCAGGCATATTGCCTGGCAGGCAATGCCTTCCCTGCGGCCAGTGAAGCCGAGTTTTTCGGTGGTGGTCGCCTTGACGCTGACCCGGTCCACGCTGACGTCGAGATCGGCCGCGATGTTTTGACGCATCGCCATCACGTGGGGCGCCATCCGGGGCGCCTGGGCGATGACGGTGGTATCCACATTCACCACCTGGTATCCCGCCTCCGCCACTCGGGCGACCACCGTCCGCAACAGTTCCCGGCTGTCCGCACCGGCCCACTCCTCGCTGGTGTCGGGGAACAGGTGTCCAATATCTCCCAGCGCCACCGCGCCCAGCAAGGCATCGGCCAGCGCATGCAGCAGGACATCGCCATCGGAATGCGCCTTGAGTCCACATTCATGGGGAATGGTGACGCCACCAAGGATAACGTGGTCCCCTTCGCAGAAGGCGTGGACATCGAACCCCTGTCCTATTCGCATGTGGTTCTCCTGAATCAGTCGCTGCCTTCGGTTCGGGCCAGTTGGCCGAGGACGAACTCGGCCATGGCCAGATCCGCCGGCACGGTAATCTTGATATTGTCCGGTCGCCCTTCCACCACCTGTGGTGTCGCACCGGCCATTTCGATGGCGGAAGCCTCATCGGTGACGGGCTGCTGGCTGGCTTCCGCCTGCTGCAATGCAGCGACCAGCGCCTGGTAACGAAACATCTGCGGGGTTAACGCCCGCCACAGCCGGCTTCGGTCCTGGGTACCCACAACGCTCCCGGTGGTCCTGTCAACGACCTTCAGGGTATCGGCCACCGGTGCCGCCAGCAGGCCGCCGGTGGGATGATCCGCCAGGGCGTGCATCAGCCGCCACAGGTCCTCCCGTCCCAGGCAGGGCCTGGCCACGTCGTGAACCAGCACCCAATCCTCGCGGCGAGCCTTCTCGCCCAGCGCCAGCAAGGCGGCCAACACCGAGTCGGCCCGTTCCCGTCCGCCAATACAGGTGGACACGCGACTGTCCCGGCTGGCCTCGGTGCTGGGCCAATACTCATCCTGGGGGTTCAGGGCAACCATACAGCCATCAAAACGGCCATAGTCGAGTAAGCGGGAAAGGGTGATATCGAGGAGATATCGCCCCTGGATGCGCAGGTACTGTTTCGGGCAATCGGCCCGCATACGCTGGCCAATGCCGGCCGCTGGAATAACCAGCCAGAAACGGGGATTGTTCATAGGAGAATTCTAGTGTCAGCGAGAGCGGCGGCATCAAGTCGGCGGCCCCGTCACTCAGGGCTCCACCACAAGAAAGAAGGTTTCGTCCTGGCGAATCAGGCCAAGGTTCATGCGAGCGCGCTCTTCGATGGCTCCCTGCTCGTTACGCAGGTTGCGGACCTCCGCATACAGCCGTTCATTGCGGGCCGCCAGGGTCGCATTCTCGGCATACTGCTCGGCAATCGCTCGCTGAAGGCTCCAGACCTGCGCAAAGCTGCCCTCCCCGATCCACAGGCGGACCTGCAGCAGGAGTATCAGCACAATCATGACAGACCACAGAACCTTCATGGCAGATATCTTGGAGTCTCTTCACCGGCCGGAGTATAGACAAAGGCTGTCGTCTCCCGGAGGTTAACCTCCAGGATAAACAACAGCCTTAAGAGTCTAGCCTAACCTATTCAGCCAGGCGACGTTTTGTCACTTACCCCTGGCCCTTGATTTCACTCAGCCCGCGGTAGGGAGCGGCGCCGTCCAGGTCGCCCTCGATCCGCAGCAGCTGATTGTACTTGGCCACCCGGTCAGACCGGCACAGGGACCCAGTCTTGATCTGGCCGGCACAGGTCGCCACCGCCAGATCCGCAATGGTGGTATCTTCCGTTTCACCGGAGCGGTGAGAGATTACCGCAGTATAGCCGGCATCTTGGGCCATTTTGATGGCATCCAGTGTCTCGCTCAGGCTGCCGATCTGATTGAACTTGATCAGGATGGAGTTGGCAATGTCCTTGTCGATGCCCTGCTTGAGAATCTTGGTGTTGGTCACGAACAGGTCGTCGCCCACCAGCTGCACCTTGTCACCCAGCTTCTCGGTCAGGACCTTCCAGCCATCCCAGTCGCTCTCGTCCATACCGTCTTCGATGGACACGATCGGGTAACGCTCGCACAGGCCGGCCAGGTAATCCGCAAAACCGGCGGAATCGAAGGTCTTGCCTTCGCCGGACAGCTGGTACTGGCCGTCCTTGTAGAACTCGGAAGACGCACAGTCCAGCGCCAGGGTCACGTCCTTGCCCAGCTCGTAGCCGGCCTGCTCCACCGCTTCCTTGATGGCCGCCAGCGCGGCTTCGTTGGACGGCAGGTTCGGCGCAAAGCCACCTTCGTCACCGACAGCGGTGTTCAGGCCCTGGGCCTTGAGGACTTTCTTGAGGCTGTGGAAGATTTCCGCACCCACCCGCAAGGCTTCGGCGAAGCTCTTGACCGCCACCGGCTGGACCATGAACTCCTGGATGTCGACGTTGTTGTCGGCGTGCTCGCCACCGTTGAGGATGTTCATCATCGGCACCGGCATGCTGAACTTGCCCGGAGTGCCGTTCAGCTCCGCAATGTGCTCGTACAGCGGCTTGCCCAGGGAGGCGGCCGCCGCCTTGGCCGCTGCCAGGGAAACCGCCAGGATGGCGTTGGCGCCCAGCTTGGCCTTGTTTTCGGTGCCATCCAGATCCAGCATCAGGTTATCCAGGCCACGCTGGTCGGCCGCGTCTTTACCCACCAGAGCCTGGCGAATAACGTCGTTGACTGCGGCCACCGCCTTGGTGACGCCCTTGCCCAGGTAACGGCCGGCATCCTGGTCGCGCAGTTCCAGCGCTTCACGCGAACCGGTGGAGGCGCCGGACGGGGCACAGGCACGGCCCAGGGTACCGTCCTCGAGGATAACGTCGGCCTCGACGGTCGGGTTACCGCGGGAATCCAGCACCTCACGGGCTTTGATGTTGGCAATTGTGGTCATGCGTTCTTCTCTCCAACGTTTTCAGTTCAATTCACAAACAGCAATGGATGAAATCGGTTACCCGCCGCCTCAGTCAGGCGGTGTCGATGGCGGGAAAGCTCTTGACCAGGTCGTCGATGGCCTTGACCTGGCTCAGGAAAGGCTCCAACTGGCTCAGCCGCAGTGCACAGGGACCGTCGCACTTGGCCTGCTCCGGATCGGGGTGGGCTTCCAGGAACAGACCGGCCAGGCCCTGGGACATTCCCGCCTTGGCCAGATCGGTTACCTGGGCACGACGACCGCCGGCGGAATCAGCGCGTCCACCCGGCATTTGCAAGGCGTGGGTGACGTCAAAAAACACCGGGACATCCAACGCCTTCATGATGCCGAAGCCGAGCATGTCCACCACCAGGTTGTTGTAACCAAAGCTGGTACCCCGCTCGCACAGGATGACCCGGTCGTTTCCGGCTTCCTCGCACTTGCGGATGATATGACCCATCTCCTGGGGAGCCAGGAACTGGGCCTTCTTGATATTGATGACGGCGCCCGTCCTGGCCATGGCCACCACCAGATCGGTCTGGCGGCTCAGGAAGGCCGGCAGCTGGATTACGTCACAGACTTCCGCCGCCGGAGCGGCCTGCTCCGGCTCATGGACATCGGAGATGATGGGCACGCCGAACTTGCTCTTGATGTCTGCCAGCAGCTGCAATCCCGCATCCAGGCCGGGGCCCCGGAAGGAGTTGATGGACGAGCGGTTGGCCTTGTCGAAGGACGCCTTGAAGACGTAGGGGATCCCCAGCTTGCGGGTCACCTCCACATAGGCTTCAGCCACTTCGAAGGCCATGTCCCGGGATTCCAGTACGTTCATCCCGCCGAACAGCACGAAGGGCCGATCATTGGCGATGGCGATGTCCGCAACGGTAACTTGTTTCTGTGCCATGACTGTCTGTTCCTGTCTGATTCCGGCGCCCTAGGGTCTGTTGCCCCTAACCCAAAACGCCGACGCGGGATCCCGCATCGGCGTTGTCTAACCTGCCATCAACCTTTGTGACGAGCCAGGGCCGCCTCGACAAAGCCCTTGAACAGCGGGTGACCGTCCCGGGGCGTTGAGGTGAATTCCGGGTGGAACTGGCAGGCCACGAACCAGGGATGGTCCGGCACCTCCACCACTTCCACCAGGGCGCCATCGGTGGACCGACCGGCGATACGCAGCCCGGCTTCCTCGAGCTGCGGCAGGAAGTGGTTGTTCACCTCATAGCGGTGACGGTGACGCTCGCGGATGGTCTTCTTGCCGTAGCACCCGGAGATGGTGGAACCCTCGGTGAGCACGCAGTCCTGCGCACCCAGGCGCATGGTGCCCCCCAGGTCCGACTCGTTGGAGCGTTCTTCACGCTCGCCGCTGGCGTCCAGCCATTCGGTAATCAGGCCCACCACCGCTGTCGGTGTATGCTCGCGGAACTCGGTACTGTGGGCACCGGACAGGCCAGCCACGTTGCGGGCATATTCGATCACCGCCACCTGCATGCCCAGACAGATCCCCAGATAAGGCACCTTGTTTTCCCGGGCGTACTGGACCGTGCGAATCTTGCCTTCCACACCGCGCTCACCAAAGCCGCCGGGAACGAGGATCGCGTCGGCGGATTCCAGCGCACCGGTGCCGTCACGCTCGATGTCTTCAGAATCGATGTAGTTGATGTTGACCTTGGTCCGGGTCTTGATGCCGGCATGGAGCAGCGACTCGATCAGCGACTTGTAGGCGTCCAGCAGCTCCATGTATTTGCCCACCATGGCGATGGTGACCTCGTCCTGCGGGTTGAGCTGGGACTCCACCACGTCGTCCCACTCACTCAGGTCCGCTTCACCGGCTTGCAGGTTGAAGCGTTCAATGATCAGCTGATCCAGGCCATGCTCGTGGAGCATGCGGGGGATGGCGTAGATGGTCCTGGCATCCTGCAGCGGGATGACCGCGCGCTCTTCCACGTTGGTGAACAGCGCAATCTTGCGACGGGAGCTGGCATCCACTTCGTGCTCGGAACGGCACAGCAGGATGTCCGGCTGCAGACCGATGGAGCGCATTTCCTTCACCGAATGCTGGGTCGGCTTGGTCTTCACTTCACCCGCCGTGGCGATGTAGGGCACCAGGGTCAGATGCATGAACAACGCACGCTGGGGGCCGACTTCCACCTTGAGCTGGCGGGTTGCCTCCAGGAACGGCAGGGATTCGATGTCACCCACGGTGCCACCGATTTCCACCAGGGCCACGTCCGCGCCGGCGGCGCCTTCCACCACTCGGCGCTTGATCTCGTCGGTGATGTGGGGAATCACCTGAACGGTACCGCCCAGATAGTCGCCCCGGCGTTCCTTGCGGATCACCTCTTCATAGACACGGCCGCTGGTAAAGTTGTTGCGGCGGGTCATCGGGGTGCGGATAAAGCGCTCGTAATGGCCCAGATCCAGGTCCGTCTCGGCACCGTCTTCGGTGACAAACACCTCACCGTGCTGGAAGGGACTCATGGTGCCGGGGTCGACGTTGATATACGGGTCCAACTTGAGGATAGTGACCTTTAGGCCGCGTGCCTCCAGGATTGCAGCCAGCGAGGCGGACGCAATACCTTTCCCCAAGGAGGACACAACACCGCCGGTGACGAAAATATAACGCGTCATGCAGATTCCGTGTGATTTATCTGGTTCGGTGAAGGAGGGAGATTGTCATCTCAAGATGGGACGCCAGACTACCAGAACCGCCCTGTGTTCTCAATCACAATCCCGCTCCACGACGATCCGCCAGCCGCTCTCCGGGGCGGCCCCGGAGAACCTGGGAGACAACCACAGACCACCAATGCCGACCAGCTCACTGCGCTCATAGAAAAGCGGTAGCCGCGCACGCTGCCAGGGGGGAACGGCCTGCTCCTGCAGCCAGTTCTTCAGTGACCGGGAGGGGCCGCCAGGCACCGGCCGGAACCGCTCACCACCGCCCCGGGCACAAACCTGGATTCTCGGTATTTGCGTACACCCGGCATCGACCTGGTTCAGGCTGATCCGCAGACGGTCCCATCGGACGGACTGGCCAGCGGTCAGCTGATCGATCGACATCGGCATTTCGGCCTGATCGGCCACCAGATACAGATGCCCCCGGAACCTCCGTACGGTGAAACCGTCCCCCCGAAGTTCCGGCTCCCGATCCGGGGCCGCCTGGATCAGCTCCGCCAACACCAAGCCCCAATCCTTCAGCTCCGGCAGCCGATAGCCCGCTCGCGCTATCCACCAGCGTAGCAGGTTTTTCTGTTCCGTCAGGGAGAGTCGGGAAAGCTCCGCCAACACCAGGGTACCCTGGTCGCTGCCAACCTGGGCAAAGCGCAGCTGAGCCAGCGATTGGGACAGTTCCGCAGCTTCACGACAGGCCGTTGCCGTGGCATCCAGCCGCGCCAGCAGGCTCGGCCAGCGGGCTTTCAGGCGCGGTACAATGCCGTGCCGGAGAAAATTGCGATCGAAGCGCTGGTCGGTGTTACTGGGGTCCTCCGTCCAGCGAAGACCGGCCGCCTCAGCCCAGGCCTGCAGCTGGGCACGCTCAACGTGAAGAAAGGGCCGCGCCAGCCAGCCCCGCCCCAAACGCCGGCGGGCAGGCATACCGGCCAGGCCCGCCACCCCCGACCCGCGTAGAAAACGAAACAGCACGGTTTCCGCCTGATCGTCACGATGGTGGGCCATCAGCAACACGCCGCCGTCAGCCAGAACCTGCTCGAAGACCTGATAGCGGGCCTGGCGGGCGGCCTCTTCCAGACCGCCCACGCCCTGCTCGGGCTGGTCGACCACCACGCGACGGCACAGGAAGTCGACCCCCAGCGCCTCACATTGCCGGCGACAGGACGCTTCCGTTTCCATTGAATTGGGCTGCAACTGATGATTGACGTGGACGGCCGTCAGGTGCGCGGAGGGCGGCAGACAACTGGCTGCCACTTGCAGCAGGATGGTGGAGTCGAGCCCGCCACTGAAGGCGAGGAAAATCCGCGATTCGCCCCGAAAGGCCCTCACCGGTTCGGTCAGGGCTTCGGGCCAGGCAGTATCCGGGGGGCGGGAGTTACCGCCCGGACTCATAACGGGTCAGGCGCTCGTAACGGCGGGAAACCAGTTCAGCCTCGGGCAGGCGCTGCAGCTCATCCACGCCCTTGACCAGGGCTGCCTTGAGCGAGCCGGCCATCTCTTCGGGGCTGCGATGGGCACCACCGAGAGGCTCCGGAATCACATTGTCCGCCAAGCCCAGATCCTTGAGCCGGTCCGCGGTAACCCCCATGGCCTCCGCGGCCTGGGCCGCGTATTCCGCACTCTTCCAGAGGATGGAAGCGCAGCCCTCGGGCGAGATCACCGCGTAGGTGGAGTACTGCAACATGTTGAGCTGGTCACAGACGCCGATCGCCAGGGCGCCACCAGAGCCCCCTTCCCCAATCACGGTGGAAATGATGGGGGTCTTGAGACGGGACATCACCGCCAGATTGAAGGCAATGGCCTCGCTCTGGCCCCGCTCTTCCGCGCCAATCCCGGGATAGGCGCCGGGCGTGTCGATGAAGGTGAGGATCGGCATCCGGAAGCGCTCGGCCATTTCCATCAGCCGCAGGGCCTTGCGGTAGCCCTCGGGCCGCGGCATGCCGAAGTTACGCTTGACCTTGTCTCGCACCTCCCGGCCTTTCTGGTGACCGATGACCATCACCGGCGTACCGTCGAGCCGCGCCGTGCCTCCGATGATCGAGAGATCGTCGGCATACCTGCGATCCCCATGAAACTCGTCGAAGTCGTCAAACATCAGGTCGATGTAGTCCTGGGTGTAAGGACGCCGGGGATGACGGGCAAGCCGTGCAATGTCCCAGGGCTGGAGATCGGAGAAGATGCTCTCGGTGAGACTGGTGCTCTTGCTCTTGAGCCGGTTGATCTCATCGTTGATGTTGATGTCGGTATCGTTACCCACCATCCGAAGCTCTTCGATCTTGGCTTCGAGATCGGCGATCGGCTGTTCAAAGTCCAGATAATTCGGATTCATGACGTTCCATCATATGTTATTGAGCGAAGCGCCGAAGCCACCGCCAGCACGCGCCACCCATGGCGCGACAGGTCTGACCGTAAGCCTCCGGCTCTCTCCAAACCAGAATTTTGGCTAACGATAGCAGTGCTTTTTCAGGGGCTAAAGCGGACATTGGTATAAGTCGGTGGAAAAAAGCCAACTTTAACGAGAACGTAACGAAAGCCGCGCTCAATCGTAAACCAGCTCCACCGATTGTTCGCCGACCAGGTATTTCAGCTCTAACAATAGCTCATCATCGGGCTGAACGCGCCAACTTTCCCCCAATTCGATACGAGTTTGCGCTTGATCGCTGCAATATTCAATCCACACCGGGCTGCCCTCGCAGCGGAACGGTCGCAGGGTATTGTCCAGTTTGTCCAGTAATCCGTTGCGCAACTGGGTGGATTTCAGTGCCAGCTTCAAGCCCCGACTGAACCGTTGCCGGGCCGTACCCACGTCCATGACCGAGCTGACCCGCATCTTCAACTGCCCCGAATAGTCATCGTGGCTGACCTGCCCTTCCACCACGATAACCTGGTCGGAGCCCAGCAGTTCGCGATTCTCCAGGAAGGTCTCCGAGAACAGGGTTGCCTCGATCCGGGCACTGCGGTCGTCCAGGGTGATGAAGCACATCGTGGAGCCGGTCTTGGTTTTCATGGTGCGCTGGGCCACGACCAGGCCGGCCACCCGCTGGGGCGACTTGTTGGGCTTGAGATCGGCAATGGACGAGCGGACAAAACGGCGCACTTCCCGCTCATACTCATCGAACGGATGGCCGGTGAGGTACAGGCCCAGAGTGTCCTTTTCCCCCTTGAGGCGCTCCTTCTCCGGCCACTCCCGCACGTGGGCCACATCGGCATAGAGGTCCTCGCCGTCGCCGCCGGTCAGCGCTTCGCCAAACATGTCCACCATGCCCACGGACTCGTTGCGGGACTGCTGGTTGGCCTGCTGCAATGCCTTGTCGATACTGGCCATCAACTGGGCCCGGCCAGGCCCCAGCTTGTCCATGGCGCCGGCCCGGATCATCGCCTCGATGGCGCGCTTGTTAACTTTCTTCGGATCCACCCGGTTGCAGAAATCGAACAGATCCTTGTAGGGGCCGCCTTCGGCACGACCTTCCACCACGCTCTGGATCGGGCCTTCCCCCAATCCCTTGATTGCCCCCAGGCCATAGACGATCTGGCCCTCGTCGTTGACGGTGAAGGTGTACTCGGAGGTGCTGACATCCGGCAGCACCAGATCCAGCTTCATGTTCCGGCACTCTTCGACCAGGGTCACCACCTTGTCGGTGTTCTGCATATCGGCGGTCAGTACCGCCGCCATGAACTCGGCGGGATAATGGGCCTTCAGCCACAGGGTCTGGTAGGACACCAGGGCGTAGGCGGCCGAGTGCGACTTGTTGAAGCCGTAGCCGGCGAATTTCTCCACCAGGTCGAAGATGTTCTCCGCCAGCACCTTGTCGATGCCATTGTTTTCACACCCGTCCAGGAAGATCGCCTTCTGCTTGGCCATTTCCTCGGGCTTCTTCTTACCCATGGCCCGCCGCAGCATGTCCGCCCCGCCGAGGGTGTAACCGGCCATCACCTGGGCGATCTGCATGACCTGCTCCTGGTACAGGATGACCCCGTAGGTGGGCTCCAGTACCGGCTGCAGGCCGTCGTACTGGTAATCCGGGTGCGGGTAGGACAAGGGCTGGCGACCGTGCTTCCGGTCGATAAAGTCATCCACCATGCCAGACTGCAAAGGCCCCGGACGGAACAGGGCCACCAGGGCGATCATGTCCTCCAGGGAGTCGGGCTGCAGGCGACGGATCAGATCCTTCATGCCGCGGGATTCGAGCTGAAACACCGCGGTGGTTTCCGCCCGCTTGAGCATCTCAAAGGAAGGCTTGTCATCCAGCGGGATGGCGTTGATGTCCAGCTCCCCTTCCCCGCGCCTGGCCCGGCGCGGGTTGATCATGTTCAGCGCCCACTTGATGATGGTCAGGGTCCGCAGCCCCAGGAAGTCGAACTTGACCAGCCCGGCGTCCTCCACGTCGCCCTTGTCGAATTGGGTGACCAGGCTGCCGCCCTCGTCATCACAGTACAGCGGCGAGAAGTCGGTGATCTTGGTGGGCGCGATCACCACGCCCCCGGCGTGTTTACCGGCGTTCCGGCACACCCCTTCGAGCTTGAGGGCCATCTCCCAGATTTCCTGGGCCTCTTCGTCCTGGTCCAGGAAGTCCTTGAGCTGCGGTTCCTCCTCGAGGGCCCGCTCGAGGGTCATGCCCGGTTCGAAGGGAATCAGCTTGGACAACTTGTCCGCCAGGCCGTAGGACTTGCCCTGCACCCGCGCCACGTCCCGCACCACCGCCTTGGCCGCCATGGTCCCGAAGGTGATGATCTGGGACACCGCCTCCCGGCCGTATTTCTCAGCGGTGTAATCAATCACCCGGTCGCGGCCTTCCATGCAGAAGTCGACGTCAAAGTCGGGCATGGACACCCGCTCCGGATTCAGGAACCGCTCGAACAGCAGGTCATACTCCAGCGGGTCGAGGTCGGTGATCAGCAGGGCATAGGCCACCAGGGAACCGGCACCGGACCCCCGACCCGGCCCCACCGGTACGCCGTTGTTCTTGGCCCACTTGATGAAGTCCATCACGATCAGGAAGTAGCCCGGAAACCCCATCTGGATGATGATGTCGAGCTCAAAGTTCAGCCGCTTGTAGTAGGCTTCGCGCTTGCTGTCATACTCCGGATCGTCTTTGCTGAGGATGCCTGCCAGGCGCGCCTCCAACCCTTCTTCCGACACGTGGCGGAAGTAGTCGTCCATGGTCATCCCTTCCGGGATCGGGTAGTTGGGCAGGAAGTACTCGCCCATCCGCACCTTCACCGAACAGCGGCGGGCGATCTCGACGGTGTTCTCTATGGCCTCGGGAATGTCCGAGAACAGCTCGATCATTTCCTCCGGGCTGCGCAGGTACTGCTGATCGCTGAAGCGTCGGTCCCGACGGGGATCGTCCAGGGTCCGGCTTTCGCCGATACAGACCCGGGCCTCGTGGGCCTCAAAGTCGTCGGCGGTCAGGAAGTGCACGTCGTTGGTGGCGACCACCGGGCAGTTCAGCTCACCGGCCAGTTCAACACTCAGATGCAGGCAATCCTCGTCGCCGACTCGACCGGTACGCTGCAACTCCAGGTAGTAGCCCCCCGGATACAGGTTCATCCAGTAGTCGGCACGCTCCCGGGCGAGCTCCGGTTTTCCCGCCAGCAGGGCCTTGCCGACATCCCCCATCTTGGCGCCGGACAGGGCAATCAGGCCCTCCGCCTTCTCCTCCAGCCACGCCCGTTGGATGATCGGTTTGCCATAGCGTTGCCCTTCGGTGTAGCCCCGGGAGATGATCTCGGTCAGGTGCAAATAGCCGGTCTGGTTCCGGGCCAACAGGGTGATCCGGAACGGCACTTCCGGGTCGTCCGGGTTGTCCAGCCACAGGTCGGCGCCGATGATGGGCTTGACGCCGGCGCCCACGGCCCCCTTGTAGAAACGGACCAGCGAACACAGGTTCGATTGTTCGGTAAGTCCCACCGCCGGCATACCCAGCTCGGCGACACGGCTGATCAACGGCTTTACCCGCACCAGGCCGTCCACCATGGAGTACTCGGAGTGAACACGAAGATGTACGAAGGTCTGAGGCAAGGTCTGATCCATCATCATAGGTATTGGTAAAAAAACCGGGGCGTTGCTAGCGACTCATCAGCTCGCGCAGCTGGGCCTCGGTCTGGGGGCCGAAGCGGGCTTCGAGCAGGTCACCCTCGGGCGTGACAACAAACGTTGCCGGCAGCGCCATGGGCAGCTGCCAGCCGAAATCCGGGCCCGGATCCCGGGTCAACAGGGTGAACTCGATCCCCATCCTCTCGCGCAGGTCGTTCAGGGCCGGCACCGACACCCCGTCGAAGTTGACCCCCAACACGGAAACGTCGGCGGCACGATCCAGCGCATTGAGCTCCGGAATCTCCTGCAGGCAGGGTTTGCACCACTCAGCCCAGTAGTTGACCAGCACCCACTCTCCGCGCAGTTGTTCCCAGACCACCGGCGTACCGCTCGCCGTTGGCAGCTCTGTCTGGCTGCACCCAGCCAGCAGCAGCGCCACAACCGCAATGGGGCGCCGGATCAGGGCGAACAGATGTAGGGTAACGGGGTACTGCAAAACCGGGCCTCCTGTTAGACTACCTGCCCAAAGCAATCCTCCCGACACCGGGAGCGTAAGATGGCTCAGGAAAGACAGAGAACCATGACAGAACCGACCCGAATTTTCCACAATCCGCGCTGTTCAAAATCCCGCCAGACCCTGGCCCTGCTCGAGGAAAACGGCGTCCAGCCGGAGATTATACGTTACCTGGATACGCCGCCAAGCGCCGAAGAGCTTTCCGACATCCTGCAGCTGCTCCATCTGGAACCGCGGGAACTGATGCGCACCAAGGAAAGCCTGTATAAGGAGCTTAACCTGGCAGACCCGGCCCTGGGACGGGACGCCCTGATCCAGGCCATGGTCGACAATCCCAAACTGATCGAACGCCCCATCGTGATCCGCAAGGGCAAGGCCGTGCTTGGCCGGCCGCCGGAGAACGTCCTGGACTTGCTGTAAGCCGCCAGCCGGAGCCTTGGTATGCCTTCATCACAGCCCTACGTGCTGGTGCTCTTCTACAGCCGGACCGGCCAGACTGCGGAAATGGCCAACCAGATTGGCCGCGGCATCGCCCGCTGCACCGGCATAGAAGCGCGGCTGCGTACCGTGCCGCCGGTGTCACCGGATACCGAATCAAGCCTGCCCGCGGTGCCCGACAACGGCGCCCCCTATGCCACCAAGGAGGACCTGGCGGGGTGCGCCGGCCTGGTGCTCGGCAGCCCCACAAGATTCGGCAACATGGCGGCCCCACTCAAGCACTTCCTCGACAACACCGGCGATCTCTGGCTCAGCGGCGCCCTCAGCGGCAAGCCGGCCGGCGCCTTCACCTCCACCGGCAGCCTGCACGGTGGCCAGGAGACCACCCTGCTGACCATGATGCTGCCGCTGCTCCACCATGGCATGGTGGTGTGCGGCGTGCCTTACTCGGAAAAGGCACTGAACGAGACCCGCGGCGGCGGTACGCCCTATGGCCCGTCCCATTGGGCTGGCAGCGACGAGCAGCAACCGCTGAGCGACCACGAAAAAACCATCTGCCAGAGCTTTGGCGAACGCCTGGCGACGCTGGCGCTCAAACTGGCCCCACAGGACTGAATCATGCTGCATACACCCAAGGCCCGCATCACCGCCCACCTGACGTTTGCGTTCTATCTGGCGGTAATCGTCGGATTGATCCTGACCACGTTCTACCCGGCCCCGATAGCAGGCGTCTCCATCCCCCTGATGCTGGGCGTCAAGCTGTTGCCACTGCTGCCGTTCGTGGTAGCGGTCTGGAAGGGCAGCAACCGGGCCTACATCTGGCTCAGCTTTATCGTGCTGTTCTACTTCACCCGTTATGTGGTCAGCGCCTGGCTGACGGAAGGCGCACTCGGGCCGCTGGCCCTCACAATTGCGACCTTCGGGCTGTTCACCACCGCCATGGTTCATCTCAAGGTGAACCGTCGGCAGCCCGCCGCGACTCCCGCCACCGAGTAAGGAACACGAGCCGATGGTCGACACCCGCCCCCCAATGCCGCACCACACCACCCTGACCCTGAGGGACATCTGCACCGCCCTGGTCAACAGCGGCGAGATCCCCCAGGAAGACGCGGAACGGGTGCTGACGGCCAACCTCGGCGCTGATCATCGCCACCGGCACCCGCTGGAACTGGTGGCGATGTCCGGCCTCAAGAGCCAGCGTACCGGCCGCAACCTGGGCCTGGAGCAGCTGACCCACTGGCTGGCCGACTGGAGCGGGCAGCCTTACTACCACATTGACCCCCTCAAGATCGATGCCCCCGCCATTGCCCGGGTGATGTCCTACGGTTTTGCCCAGCGGCACAACATCCTGGCGGTGGAGATCGGCCCGCAGCAGGTGGTGATCGCCAGCGCGGAACCGTTCAAGGACGAGTGGGAGGGTAACTTGCGCCATGCCCTGCAAAAGGACATCAAACGGGTGGTGGCCAACCCGGAGGATATCCGTCGGTTTACCGTCGAGTTCTACCAGCTCGCCAGCTCGGTCTCCAAGGCCAGCGGCGACCAGGGCAGTGGCACCGCGGGCATCCAGAACTTCGAGCAATTGCTGGACCTGGGCAGCAACGAGCATCCCGATGCCAACGATCAGCACGTGGTGAAGATTGTCGACTGGCTGCTGCAGTACGCCTTCGAGCAGCGGGCCAGCGACATTCACATCGAGCCCCGCCGCGGCGTCAGCCAGATTCGGTTCCGTATCGACGGTGTGCTCCACAATGTCTACGAGTTCCCCGACCAGGTGGGGGTGGCAGTCACCAGCCGCCTGAAGATTCTCGGCCGTCTTAACGTAGCCGAGAAACGTCGCCCCCAGGACGGCCGCATCAAGACCCGCAAGCCCGACAACAGCGAGATCGAGCTGCGCCTGGCCACCATGCCAACGGCATTCGGCGAAAAGATGGTGCTGCGGATCTTCGACCCAGAGGTGCTGCTGCAGTCCTTCGAGCAACTCGGCTTCTCCCGGGAGGACCGGGAACGCTGGCAGGACATCACCCATCGCCCCCACGGCATCGTACTGGTCACCGGTCCCACGGGCTCGGGCAAGACCACCACCCTGTACTCCACGCTGAAGCAGCTGGCTTCTTCCGAGGTCAACATCTGCACCATCGAAGATCCCATTGAGATGGTGGAGCCGGCCTTCAACCAGATGCAGGTGCAGGCCAACATCGACCTGACCTTCGCGGCCAGCGTCCGCGCCTTGCTGCGCCAGGACCCGGACATCATCATGATTGGCGAGATCCGGGACCTGGAGACCGCGGAAATGGCGGTACAAGCGGCCCTGACCGGCCATCTGGTGCTCTCTACCCTGCACACCAACGACGCCCCCAGTGCCATCACCCGGATGCTGGAACTGGGCATTCCCCCGTACCTGATTCGCGCCACGGTGCTGGGGGTGATGGCCCAGCGTCTGGTGCGCACCCTCTGCCCCCATTGCAAGGCCCCCCGGCCATTGGACGAGCAGGCCTGGCGCAGCTTGACCAAACCGTGGAAGGCCGCTGCCCCGGAACAGGTGTACCAGCCCACCGGTTGTCTGGAATGCCGCAACACCGGTTACCTGGGCAGGGCCGGCGTTTACGAGATCCTGCAGCTCGATAGCGAGCTGCGGGCGCAGATCACCGACCAGTGTGAACTGGAACAGCTGCGGCGGGATGCCTATCGGCGTGGTATGAAGTCGCTCAGGCTCAGCGGTGCCCAGAAGGTGGCTGCGGGCCAGACCACCATCGAGGAAATACTGCGGGTCACCCCGGAGAGTCAGCGCTGACCCCGCCGGTGGCGCGCTGCCGGTTCACCAATTAACCGGACGGGACACCCAGCCCGCACTGCGCCAGCAACCGCTGCCAGCTCTCGGTGTGCCGTTTCATCGCCGAGTCCAGGCGTCCCCACAGCCCCGCCGGATTCTCTATGACCAGATACTCCCGATACCAGTGCAGGAAGTTGGCCGGCATGGTGCCGGACTGGAGCTCGGCCATGCGCGCCAGCGGGGGAATCAGGTCATCCCGAACCTGGCGGACCTGGGCCAGGTAGGGCTGCACTTTCGCTGAGTAAACGTTGTACAGAACCCCTTCCATCCGTTTGGAGTGGATGTTGGGCTTGTTGTCCAGACACAGGGGCCGGCCATTCAGCCGGGTTTGCAGCAGCCGGGTGGCGTCCCCGAGCCGGGCGGTCAGCAGATGGGCGCTGAGGAACAGTTGCCCCGCCAGGTGCTGGGACTCCCAGCGCTGCTGGATTGGGCCAGCGTACTCCAGGGTCAGGGAATGATCGCCGGCAAACACCGCCGCCAGCATGTCGTTGAAGTGCTGCATATCCCCTGCCAGCACGCGTGCCTGGTCCGACGGCAGTTCCGTGGGAAGCGGCCCTTTCGAGAGGGTCAGCAGCGACTCGATTTCTTCGGTGCCCCAGGTGGCGTTCCACGCCGCGATGGGCAAGGCCTCCACCTTGCTGGCGATGGCCTGCTCGATACTGCGACGCAGAGCCGGCTGTTCGATTGCCGGGAGACAATCCCGCGCGGCGCGAATAAAGCGGAGTTCATAACGCAACCGGTTCAGTGGTTGCATCACCCGCCCCATCACCGAATTGCGTTCCCCCACCACATACTGCAGTTCACAGCCATACAGCGACAGGAAATCCAGCATGTCCATGTCCAGCGCCGGCATGGCCAGTCGCCGTTGCCGGCGCTGCGGCATCCGTTCGCCACTGGGCACTGGTTGCAGCTCCGGGGAGCGCTCCATCACCCGCCCTACCCGCTCGACATACTCATCCATCATGGAATCGGGTTGGGCGAACGGATCACACCCCGCCAGGATCAGGGCGATCACCACCAGGGAGGATCCGAACAGCAGGGGCCGAAGCTGTCCCATCGAGCACTCCATCAACGGCTGGTTACCACGGGCACTGATTGCTCAGGGAGTCGCCGAACAACTCCGAACCGCCTCGGCGCGCACTGAAAGCCAAAGAAGGCCCGGAGTTATTCAGAAACTCCTTAACAGTGTATCCACGTCCTCGAAGTTGCGCATAATTTTTCGTTCAGAATCCGGATGGCTGCCATCGCGAACCAGCCAGGCCGTCCGCATACCAGCAGCTTCGGCAGCCTCCAGTTCCGCTTCGACATCCGACAGGAACAAAACGGTTTCCGGCTCCACACCCAGTTCAGCCAGGATATTCCGGTAGGACTCACTCTCCCGCTTGGCCCCTACCCGGGTATCGAAGTAACCACTGAAGAAAGGCGTCAGATCGCCGGCCTCGCTGAAGCCGAAAATCAGCTTCTGCGCCTTGACCGAACCGGAGGAGTAGACGTACAGGCGCAGGCCACGGTCGTGCCAGCGCTTCAGGTACTGGGCGGCGTCCTCGTAAACGTGGCCCTTGAAGGCACCCTGTTCATAGCCCTGCTCCCACAACATACCCTGCAGGGCCTTGAGCGGGGTTTCCTTGCGATCCTCCTGAATCCAGCGCAGCAATACCTCGATCAGGCCGTCAACGTCGTCCGCCGGTATACCGGAGCGCTCGGCGACTGCATCCAGCTGCTCCCGGATCTCCAGGCTGTCGTCGTAGCCTTCCCGGATGAAGCGTTCGAGATGCTCGGCGGAATAGGGAAACAGCACCTGGTGCACGAAACTGATGGAGCTGGTGGTGCCTTCAATGTCGGTGAGAATAACCCGTATCATCAGGCCACTCCCGCCAGTTGCTCGTAACGGGGCACCGCCGAAGCAATGTCATTGCCGGTGAACTCGGCAACCCAGCCGTCCGGATTCGAGAACAGGCGGATACAGGTGAATTCCGGTTCCGGCCCCATATCGAACCAGTGACGGGTACCGTCGGGCACGCTGATCAGGTCATTCTTCTGGCACAGAACCGCATAGACCGCCTCCCCGAAATGCAGATAGAAAAGCCCCTGTCCTCGCACAAAGAACCGCACTTCATCCTCACTGTGGGTGTGCTCGTCGAGGAACTTCTGCCGGAAGGCCTCCTTCTGGGGGTTGTCCGGATTCAGGCTGACCACGTCCGCGGTCTGGAAGCCACACTCCGCTTTCAGGTTGGCGACCTCGGCCGCGTAGGCCTCCAGTATGTCCTCCTGGCTGGCGTCCGCCGGCAGGTCACGGGTCGGCCATTGCTCGAAGCGCACCCCCTGCTCCGCCAGCAGTCGCTGGATCTCGCCAGCGTCCTCGGTGACAGTCTGGGCAACGCCGGGGGCATTTTGGGAAAAAATACTCAGGGTAGTCATCGACTTACTCTCATGGTTTCCAGTTCACACTCAAACAGAAATTCAAACGCTTCCACATGGCGCAGGCAGTCGGCCATGGTCTCTCCCCAGGTGTACAGGCCATGGCCCCGAATCAGATAACCGGGCTGCTGCGGGTTATCCGCCAGCCACCGGCGTGTGTCCGCAGACAGTTGATCCATGTCCTGGGTATTGTCAAACACCGGGACCGTCAGGGTGGACTCATGGGTGTCACACCCCGGAAACGCCTTCTGCAACTCGTATCCGGACAGCACCAGGGGGTCACCGGCCGGCAACAGTCGACTGAGTACCGTGGCCTTCACCGAGTGGGTGTGCAGCACCGCCCCAACCTCGGGCAGCCGCTGGTACACCACGGTGTGCAGCAGGGTCTCGGCGGAGGAACGGCACTGGCTCTGCACCGCGCGGCCGTCGGTATCCACCACCATCACGTCGTCGGTGCGGAGCTGGCCCTTGTGCCGGCCGGAGACGGTGATGGCGATGTGGCGTTCATCGATACGGGCGGAATAGTTGCTGCTGGTGGCGGGCGACCAGCCCTGCCCATAGAGGAACCGCCCCGCCTCCACGATGGACTGGGCGGCGACGGCAAAACGGTTGACATCAAACTGGGAAGCGGCGATCAATGGAGGTCCCCTGACACTCGGATGGGAATGGATCCCGATATTATAGGGGGCTCCGGGGCGCCGGCAAAGACCGCCGGGCCCGGATCCCCCGGGTGCGCTGGGCCAGGATCGCAGTGCCTCAGGCCGGCCGGGCTGTCAGGGGCAGGCTGCGCTGGCGTTTGCCGGTGAGCGCAAACAAGGCGTTGCCGAGGGCCGGTATCACCGGCGGCACGCCGGGTTCACCAACGCCGGTGGGCGCCTCCTCACTCTCGACGATGGCAATGTCCACCACCGGCCGCTGCTGGGTGCGCAGCAGCTGGTAGTCGTGGAAATTGCTCTCCCGGACCGCGCCGTCTTCGAAGGTGATGTGGCCGTAAAGCGCGGCCGTGAGGCCGAAGATCACCCCGCTTTCGATCTGGTCCCGCACGATGTCCGGATTGACCACCTGGCCACAATCCACCGCACAGGCCACCCGGTGCACGCGAATCTCGCCATTGTCGACACTAGCCTCCACCACCTGGGCAACGTAGGTGCCAAAACTGCGGTGCAGGGCGATGCCCCGTGCCCGCCCCGATGGCAGCGGCTGCCCCCAGTCCCCCAGCTCGGCGGCCCGCTCCAGCACCGCCAGGTGGCGAGGCTCGTGCTGGATCAGGTCACGCCGGAAACCGTAGGGATCCTGGCCCAGTTGGTGGGCGATCTCGTCCATGAAGGTTTCCACGGCGAAGGCGTTGTGAGAATGACCCACCGACCGCCACCAGGTAACCGGTACCCCAGGATCGGCGTGGGTATGGCGAACTTCGACGTTGTCCACCCGATAGGGATAGTCGACGGCCCCTTCAATGGCGGACATGTCCTTGGGGGTGATGATCCCTTCCGCGGCCAGGCCCACGCTGCCGAGGGTGCCATAGAGGAATTTTGGCGCCCAGGGATACTGGGCCGGCGCCGCATTGCGAACGTACCAGTCCAGAATTTGAGGCCCGACCAGCTGGTGCTGCCAGCCGGTGACCCGACCGTCCGCCAGGCTCGCCTTCAGGCGATGCAGCATGGCCGGTCGGTAGAGGTCGTGACGGGTATCGTCTTCCCGGGACCAGATCAGCTTCACCGGCCGGCGAACCCGGTAGGCAATGGCCGCCGCCTCTTCGATGAAGTCCTGGGTCAGGCGCCGGCCAAAGCCGCCGCCGAGAAAGGTGGTGTGAATGGTCACCTCGTCCGGTGACAGGTCGGTTACCCGGGCCGCCGCAATCCGGCCCAGATCCGGGGCCTGGGTCGGCGCCCAGACTTCCATGCCACGGTCATGGTAGACGGCCGTCGCATTCATCGGTTCCAGGGTGGCGTGGGCCAGGTAAGGCTGCTCGTAGCTGGCTTCGATGACCCGGTCGGCCGACTCGATCGCCCTCGCCACATCGCCATCGCCTCGTTCCTCTTCCCCTGCATCATCGTCGGCCGCCTGGCGGTAGAAGTCCATTACCGATTCGCTCGACACGTTCAGGGCGTCGGCGTTGTCCCACTGCACCGCAACCGTCTCCAGGGCCTTGCGTGCCCGCCAGTACTTGTCGGCGACCACCGCCACGCCCCGTTCTATGGCGAAGACGTCGATGACCCCGGGCATGGCCTTCGCCTCCCTCGCATCGAAGCTGTCCACCCGGGCGCCATAGCGGGGTGGTCGGGTCACCACCCCGTAGACCATACCCGGCAGTTCCACGTCGATGCCGTATTCGGCAGTGCCGGTCACCTTGGCCCGGCTGTCCAGGCGGCCTCGGCCCTTACCGATATAGCGCCACTGGTCCGGGGACTTGAGCGGCGGTTCATCGGGCGCCGACTCCCCGGCAGCCAGCTCCACCAGCTGGCCATAGGTGAGCGAATCCTCACCGTTGGGGTGCCATATCCGGCCATCCCGGGCGCGACAGTCCTCTGCCGGCACCTGCCACACCCGCGCCGCGGCCTTGATCAATACGATCCTGGCCGAGGCCCCGGCCACCCTCAGCGGCTGCCAGCTGGTCGCCAGGCTGGTGCTGCCGCCGGTGAGCTGCAGTTTGTACAAGGGGTTGCGGTACTCCCTGGCCACCGGCGCAAAACGGGGCTGGATTGCTGCGGGGGCAACCTCCAACTCCTCGGCAATCAAGGTGGTCAGGCCACTGTAGGTCCCTTGCCCCATCTCGACGCGGGCAAGGGTGAAATAAATCTGGTTGTCCCGGCCAATCTCCAACCAGGCGTCGGGACGCCAGCTGCCACTGTCCTCCTGATATCCGGTCCGGATGCCGGAACACCCCGCCAGATTCAGGGACAACAGCAAGCCACCGGAGCTGGCAACGGATACCTTGAGGAAGTCGCGTCGATTCATGCCCATGTCACGCTCCCTCCGCCGCATCGGCCACTGATTTGACGGCCGCGACGATGTTCGAGTACGTCCCGCACCGGCAAAGATTGCCACTCAGGGCGGCGTTGATCTCATCGTCGCTTGGGGTCGGGTTGTAGGAGAGCAGGTGCGCGGCGGTCATCAACTGACCGGACTGGCAATAGCCGCACTGGGGAACCCCATGGTCAATCCAGGCCTGCTGCAGCCGATGCAGGGTATCACCATCGGACAGTCCTTCGATGGTCGTGATCGATTGACCATCCGCGACGCTCACCGGCGTGGAGCAGGAACGGACCGGGTTGCCGTTCAAGTGGACGGTGCAGGCACCGCACAAGGCGCGACCGCAGCCAAACTTGGTGCCTTTGAGTCCAATTTCATCGCGGATGACCCACAGCAATGGGGTGTCGTCTTCAATCTCAACCGTATGCTGATTGCCATTTACCGTCAGGGTTATAGCCACCGTGCTCTCTCCTGTTTGTTGTTATGGGGGGCCAATGGTGGAGTAGTATGGCATAAGAAAAAACGAGCGTTACTTGATCACGTCCTCGCCCTCGCCATTGCGCCAGATGGTGCGCTCGCCGTTATCCAGTCTGCCGTTGCTGTTCCAGACTTCACGGTTCTGGGTTGAATTGTCGAGGACACCGTTATCGTCCCAGATGACACGATCCTTGCATCCGGCCATTGCCGAAAGCACACACAGGGTCAACGCGAGTTTCTTCACTTGCTGAGCTCCAACTTACCAATGGAAATGAATGGGGTGGACGACTATCACCGGCGACCAGCGGTTATCGACTGCCATGCCGCTCCCGGTTCGCCTGTTTCTGCCGCTCGCCCTTGCGGATCATCACATAGACAGCCCCGGTGCCACCATGATGCTTCTGGGCCGAATGGAAGGCCAGTACGTCATCCAGCTCGGGCAACCATTTGGCGAGATAGCTCTTCAGTTGGGCAATACCGTCGGGGTTCCGCTCTCCCTTGCCGTGCAGGATGATCACCGAACGCAAGCCGTAGCGAGCGCAATCCTGAACAAACCCGTACACCTCACGCCGGGCTTCCTCGACGGTCATGCGGTGCAGGTCCAGGCGCGCCTCGATGGGGTACTGTCCCAAACGCAGCTTCTTGAACACGCCGTGTTGAATACCGGGACGCTGCCAGCTCAGGATGTCGTGGGCGGTGAGTGGATCGACCACGTCCGCCGTCAAAGGATTGCGATCCAGAGCCGGCTTGGCCAGGGCCGCCCGTTGGCGCTCAAGATGCCCGGGGGTCAGTTCCCGCGGCTTTTTCACATCGGCGCGATTGGACCGGCGAATACGGCGAACACCTTCCATTTCCTCCAGGAAGCTGAGCCGTTCTTCTTTCGTGGTCATACCAATAACCGTAAACAGCCTGTTTCAGTCGCACTTTACCACCGGTTCCCAAGGCTATAAAGCAGCCCCGGGGAGACTCGAGAATACGACCAAAGCCCAAACCACGCCCGGTAGGCCGCTGGTCTACACTGACAACCAATTCAGTAACAACCCCGGACATCAACATGGCCAACATCCCGGACCGTGAGCGGCCCCAGAATACCCGTGCAATCATGGGGTTTCTGCGCGAGCATGCCCCGTTTTCCAGCATGGACGATGCCCACCTCGCCCATTTCGCCGAACACGCCGCCCTGCAATTCTACGCCGACAACGAGGTGGTCATCTCGCCAGACGATGGCGTGGCAAAGCGCTTCTACGTGGTGAAGCAGGGGCGGGTCAGGGGGGAGCGCATCAATGACCGCAACGGAGAGGCGGAAACCACCTTCGAGATCAGCCAGGGCGAATGTTTCCCCCTCGCTGCGCTGATTGGCGAGCGCCCGACCCGGACCCTGCACCGCGCCAGCGGTGACACCTTCTGCCTGATCCTGGAGCACGACGCCTTCGTTACCCTGTTCGCCGACAGTGATACCTTTCGGGATTTCTGCCTGCGCGGCGTGAGCAGCCTGCTGGACCAGGTGAATCAGCGCATTCAGTCGGGGGCCATGGCATCCATCGGACACGGCAGTTCCCTGGACACGCCGCTGGAGCGGTACGCGCTGCGCAACCCGATCGTCTGCTCGCCGGATACCCCCATTCGCAAGGCGGTGGCTCGCATGCACGACAACAGTGTTGGCAGTATCATCGTCACTGATGATCACCGCCATCCGGTGGGCATCTTCACCCTGCGGGACCTGCGCACGGTGGTGGCGGAGAGCAGTGCGTCCCTGGACGCCCCCGTGGGCCAGGTGATGACGCCCAACCCCTGCTGTCTGCCGGTCACCGCCGACGCTTTCGAGGCGGCCATGCTGATGGCGGAGCACCACTTCGCCCACCTGTGCGTGAAAGACGCGGACGACCAACTGATCGGTGTGGTCTCCGAGCGGGACCTGTTCTCCCTCCAGCGGGTGGATCTGGTTCACCTGGCACGGACCATCGGCACCGCAACCCACCTGCGAACCCTGGTGAGCCTGCGCAGCGAGGTGTCGCGACTGGTGGACTCCATGCTCGCCCATGGCGCCGATTCGGGCCAGGTCGTGAAATTCATCACCACCCTGAATGACGTCACGGTGCGGCGCGTACTGGAACTCAACCTGCACCACCACGACCCGGGCATTCCCTTCACCTGGCTGACGTTTGGCAGTGAGGGACGACGGGAACAGACGCTGTTGACCGACCAGGACAACGGCATCCTGTTCCAGATCCCCGACGGCATGACCGAAGACCAGGTGCGCGAGCGCCTGCTGCCCTTTGCGGAAACGGTCAACCACGAACTGGCCGAGTGTGGGTTCACCTGGTGCAAAGGCAACATCATGGCCAGCAACCCGAAGCTGTGCCTGACCGGTGATGAGTGGGACGACTGGTTCCTGCGGTTCATCGAGGCGTCCACGCCCCAGAACCTGGTGTACTCGTCGATCTTCCTGGACATGCGGGCGGTATTCGGCCCCACGGAACCGTTGGACCGGTTGCTGGACCGGGTTCTGGGGCGGATTCGCGCCAACGCCCTGTTCCAGAAAATGCTGGCGGAGAACGCCCTGAACCGGCGGCCGCCGCTCAACCTGTTCCGGGGCTTCCGTTATGCCCCGGACGGCAAACCCCATACCCTGGACCTGAAACGCCAGGGCCTGTCGCCGTTTGTGGAATCGGTACGGGTGTTTGCGCTGGCCCATGGGGTTGAAACCGCCAATACCCTGGAGCGGATGGATTGTCTGGCGGATAAAGGCGTTTTTGACCGCAAGGACGCCAATGCCTGGAAGGAGGCCTACAGCCTGATCCAGGCCATCCGGATGCGGGCGCACCAGGAGCAACTCCAGCAAGACCGAGCACTGTCCAACTACATCGACCCGGACGACCTCAACCCGCTGGACCGGCGCATCCTGCGGGAGTCTTTCCGCCAGGCCCAGCGGCTGCAGCAAAAGCTCGAAATCACCTACCAGCTGTGAGGGGGCCATGAATCGGCAACACGGTTTTCCCAACTCCCGCCACCGGCGCGGAGCCGACCATGCTTGACCGCGTTCGGGCCTGGCTGGATCGGACTCTGGTGGGCCGCACCGAACACCACGATCTGAAACACCTACCGGCCCCCAAGACGCCGGCGGGGCAGCATCTGGCGGACTTGAGGCTGATCGTGCTTGATCTCGAAACCACGGGCCTGAATCCGGCCAGGGACGAGGTGATCGCCATCGGTGCGGTCGCCATCGACCGACACCAGATTCCGCTGAACGACCAGTTCGACCTGATCCTGCGAAGGCCGGAGCTGGACATCAGCGAAACAGTCCTGATCCACGGCATCGGCCCCGAAGCACTCACCAAGGGGCATGAGACGGAGGAAGCGCTGCTGCACCTGTTGGAGTGGATGAACGGCGACCCGATCCTTGCCTACCACGCCGCCTTCGACAAGAAGTTCCTGGAGAAGGCCCTGCGCCAGCACCTGGGTTACGGCCAGTCCCATACCTGGCTGGATGTGGCGGAACTGATGCCGGCGCTGTATCCGGATGCCAAGCCCGGAGGCAAGGGCCTGGACAACTGGGCAGAACTGTTTGGCCTGGCCTGCAGCGCCCGCCACCACGCCGCTGCCGACGCCCTGCTCACCGCCGAGCTGACCCTCATCGCCCTGAATCGGGCCCATAAGACCGGCATTAACACGTTGTCGGAACTTACCGGTAAACTTCGTGACGTTCGCCGCCTGAACTCTCTAAAACGACTCTAACTACCTTCCACCATGGAAGTTTTCCGTTCCGTGCTTTTAGACCTTTTGCCAATATCCAATTCCCCATTGACGAGTACAGTCGAATAGGACAGCAGTCGGAGAAGCACACAACGACAAAGCTCTCTGCACAAAATTTTGGCTCTTCTCGAATAACACGTACCTACAACAACAAATAGGAGTGCTGTTATGTCTGGTCATAGCTACGATTCTGAAAACTACTGGAAAGCGAACCTGCGATTAATCGTCGGCAGCCTGATTGTCTGGGCGCTGGTGTCGTACGGCTTCGCCATACTGTTGCGACCGATGCTTGCCGGTATCCACCTCGGTGGCACCGACCTCGGTTTCTGGTTTGCCCAGCAGGGCTCAATCCTTACCTTCATTGCGCTGATCTTCCACTACGCCTGGCGTATGAACAAGATCGATGAAAAATTCGGCGTGCATGAGGAGTAAGCCCAATGAGCCAATTTGCCGTTAACCTGATTTTCGTCGGGGGATCCTTCCTCCTCTACATCCTGATTGCCATCTGGGCCAAGGCCGGTAGCACCAAGGATTTCTATGTCGCCGGTGGTGGCGTCCACCCGATCACCAATGGTATGGCCATCGGTGCGGACTGGATGTCGGCCGCGTCGTTCATTTCCATGGCGGGCCTGATTGCCGCCGGCGGATACGCCAACTCCACCTTCCTGATGGGCTGGACCGGCGGTTACGTGCTGCTGGCGATGCTGCTGGCGCCCTACCTGCGTAAATTCGGCAAATTCACCGTACCGGAGTTCATCGGTGACCGTTTCTACAGCAAGAGCGCACGACTGGTGGCGGTCGTTTGCCTGATCGTGGCTTCGGTGACCTACGTCATCGGTCAGATGGCGGGGGCCGGTGTGGCCTTCTCCCGCTTCCTGGAAGTCGATGCCACCATGGGTCTGATCATCGCCGCCATCGTGGTCTTCGTGTACGCGGTGCTCGGTGGCATGAAGGGCATCACTTACACCCAGGTGGCCCAGTACTGCGTGTTGATCATCGCCTACACCATTCCGGCAATCTTCATCTCGCTGCAGCTGACCGGCAATCCGGTACCCCCGCTGGGCCTGTTCTCCACCCATGCCGACTCTGGAGTCCCGCTGCTGGAAAAGTTGAACCAGGTCATCACGGAGCTGGGCTTTAACTCCTACACGGACGACGTGGACAACAAGTTGAACATGGTGCTGTTCACCCTGTCCCTGATGATCGGTACCGCCGGTCTGCCCCACGTCATCATTCGCTTCTTCACGGTGCCGAAGGTGGCCGATGCACGCTGGTCCGCCGGTTGGGCACTGGTGTTCATCGCCCTGCTCTACCTGACCGCACCGGCGGTGGCTTCCATGGCCCGCCTCAATCTGATGACCACCATCTACCCGGATGGCACCGCGGCGGCCCCCATCGAATACGACGAGCGCCCAAACTGGGTGCGCGAATGGGAAGTCACCGGTCTGATTCAGTACGAGGACAAGAACAACGATGGCCGCATCCAGCTTTACAACGATACCGAGGCGTTCCAGGCGGAAGCCGAGTCACGGGGCTGGAATGGCAATGAGCTGGTGGTGAACCGGGATATCCTGGTGCTGGCCAATCCGGAAATTGCCAACCTGCCCAGTTGGGTCATCGGGTTGATCGCCGCCGGCGGTCTGGCGGCGGCGCTCTCCACCGCGGCCGGGTTGTTACTGGCAATATCGTCGGCGGTGAGCCACGACCTGATCAAAGGGGCGATCAACCCCAACATCACGGATAAGGGGGAACTGTTGGCCGCGCGGATTTCGATGGCGGTGGCCATTGTGGTCGCCACCTACCTCGGGGCCAACCCGCCCGGGTTTGCGGCACAGGTGGTCGCGCTGGCCTTTGGTATCGCGGCGGCCTCCCTGTTCCCGGCACTGATGATGGGAATCTTCTCCAAGCGGGTGAACAACACTGGCGCCATCACCGGCATGCTGGCCGGCCTCGGTTTCACGCTGGTCTACATCTTCGTGTACAAGGGCTGGCTGTTTATTCCGGGCACCAACAACCTGGAGGACATTCCGGCCAACTGGGTGCTGGGTATCTCCCCGCTGTCCATCGGTGCGGTGGGCGCCCTGATCAACTTCGTGGTGGCCTTCGGTGTCTCTTCCGTCACCGAGCAGCCGCCCGAGGAGATCCAGGAATTGGTGGAAAGCGTTCGTTACCCCCGCGGGGCTGGCAGCGCCGCCGACCACTGAGCAATAATGCTGAGCCGATACAGAGTTTGATCTGTTAAGGTAGACTCGAAACGGGCTTCCTCTTTCTGAGGAGGCCCGTTTTTGTTAAGGAAATTGCTATGTTCTGGACTTTTATTGCCACGGTGTTCTGCGGACTGGGTGCGGCGGGCATCGCTTTGGGGATTCGTGCGCTGAGCCGCAAGAAAGCACCGAGGTGGATCATACCGGTGTTTGGCGGACTGGGGATGCTGGGCTACCTGATCTATGGGGAATACACCTGGTTTGAACACAAGGTTTCCCAGTTACCGCCGGAAGCCATTGTGGTTGGCAAGGAGGAGAAGCAAGTGCCCTGGCGCCCCTGGACCTACCTCATGCCCCAGGTGATGAGTTTTACCGTGCTGGATAGCGACAGCATCGAATCCACCAGCAACGACCGCAATGTGCACATGTTTTACCTTTACCGTTTCGAACAGTCCTATACTGATGCGGTATCGAAACAGGTTCACTTGCTGAACTGCTCCACCCAGGAACTGGTGCCTCTCAATGAGGATGGCACCCCACAGGTGGATCAGTTACGCAGTCTGGCGGACAGCAATCGCCTGTTCATCGCTGCCTGTTATTGAGGAGTTGTCCAGGGATTCCCCCGACCCCGGCCCCCAATTGGCGGAGCGACGATTCCGCGGGGCCGGCCTGATTTCATTTCGAAGGGTAACGATTTCGCCACTATGCTCAGCGGCTGGCTGTTAGTTCTCATTTCCATCGCCTACATCTCCCTGTTGTTTGCCATCGCCTGGGCCGGTGACCGACACCCGGCGTTGTACCGTAAACGCATTGCCAGAACCCACATCTACGCCCTCTCCCTGGCGGTGTACTTCACGTCCTGGACGTTTTACGGTGCGGTAGGGCGAGCGACCCAGGAAGGCATTGGCTTCTTCCCCATTTACCTTGGCCCCCTGCTGGTGTTCCTGTTTGGTGCGCCGCTGCTCCGTCGCATCATTTACATCAGCAAACGAAACAACAGTACCTCCATCGCCGATTTCATCGCTTCCCGGTACGGCAAATCCCAGTCGCTGGCGGCGCTGATTGCCATCGTGGCACTGGTCGGCAGCGTCCCCTACATCTCGCTTCAGTTGAAGGCGATTGCCATGGGCTTCAATATCCTGGCAAATACCGAGGTGGCCCACAGTGCGCCCTATCAACCTGCCTGGACCGACTCGGCCTGGTACATCACACTGGTGCTGGCCATCTTTACCGTGCTGTTCGGTACCCGACACCTGGAGTCCACCGAGCACCACCGGGGCATGATTCAGGCAGTGGCGTTTGAGTCGGTGATCAAGCTGGTTGCCTTCGTCGCCGTGGGACTGTTCGTTGGCTACGGCCTCTACAGCGGCTACGGCGAGCTGTTCGAGGCGGCCCGTGCCGCCGACTTGATCACGACCCTCACCACCGGGGAGTTCAACGCCACCGCGTTCATTACCCAGACCCTGATCGGGATGCTCGCAATTGTCTGCCTGCCCCGGCAGTTCCACGTGATGGTGGTGGAGAACACCGATCACCGGGACTTCGAGGTGGCCCGCTGGGCCATGCCCGCCTACCTGGTGATTGCCAGCGCCTTCGTGATCCCCATTGCGGCCGCCGGCATGCTCCTGCCTGGCGGCCAGGAGTTGAATCCAGACACCCTGATTCTCAGCCTGCCCATCCTGGCCGGAGAACACTGGCTCGCCATTCTGGTCTTCCTCGGCGGCGGCTCTGCGGCGGCGGCCATGGTAATTGTGTGCTCGGTGGCCATTGCCACCATGATCAGCAATGAGATCGTGATGCCGGCCCTGCTTCGGTTCTTCCGGCCCCGCATGAATCGCCGCGACGATCTCAGCCGCTTGCTGCTCAGCATCCGCCGGGTGGCGATCTTTGTCGTGCTGTTTACCGCCTACGGCTTCTATCGCCTGGCCAGCGAACAATACAGCCTGACCGCCTTTGGATTGCTGTCTTTCGTGGCCGCCGCCCAGTTCGGCCCCGCGCTGGTGGGGGGCATCCTATGGCGCCAGGGCAATCATACCGGTGCCTTCTGGGGACTGGTGGCCGGATTCCTGATGTGGATCTATACCATGCTGATTCCGGCCCTGGCCTCCACCGGTTGGCTCAACGACACCCTGGTTCAGCAAGGGCTCTGGGGGCTGACCTGGACCCGGCCGACCGCCCTGCTGGGAATGGAGCTGGACAGTGTGAGTCATGGCATCGTCTGGAGCCTGGGGATCAATACCCTGACTTATGTGGCGCTGTCACTGCTGACCCGGCAGCGGGTGCGGGAAAAAATCCAGATTGCCTCGTTTTTCCACGACCCCCAGCCGCGGGCTGAAACGCCCCAGCAACAGGCCTGGGAGGGAGAGGTACTGACCGCCGATCTTCACGCCTTGGCTGACCGGTTTATGGGCGAGGAGCGGGCCGAGGCGCTGTTCCGCAATTACGAACGCCGTAATGCGATTCGGCTGTCGCCCCAGCGGCCGGCCTCCTCCCACCTGATGAAATACATCGAACGCCAATTGGCATCCGTGATTGGCGCCTCCACCGCCAGGGTTGTGCTGGAGTCCACCCTCACCGGTCGCGACATGCAGATCGAGGATGTGGTCAGCATTGTCGACGAGGCCTCCCAGGCGATGGCCTTCAGCCGGGAGCTGCTGCAGTCCGCGATCGAAAACATCAGTCTCGGGGTATCGGTGGTCAATCACCAGCAGCAGTTGGTGGTATGGAATCACCACTACCTGGAACTGTTCTCCTACCCGAGGGGATTTGTCCGAGTCGGTCGGCCCATCGAAGACATGATGCGGTTCAACCTGACCAGTTCGAACCTGCCGGCGCGAAAGATCGATGAAATCATCCAGAAACGCTGTGAAAGCATGCGCAAGGGGGAGCGGGTATCCTATGAGCGTCACCGCCCGGATGGCACGGTGATCAAGATCGATGGCAGTCCGATTCCTGGCGGTGGTTATGTCACCACTTTCCAGGACATCACCGCCATGCGCCGCACCGAGCGGGCCCTGAAAGAAACCAACATTTACCTGGAACAGCGGGTCAAGGAGCGGACCCAGGAGCTCCAGGTGATCAACGAACAGATGTTGAAGGCCAAATCCACAGCGGAGCAGGCAAACCAGAGTAAAACCCGTTTCCTGGCTTCCGCCAGCCACGACCTGCTGCAGCCCTTGAACGCCGCACGCCTGTTCACCTCGGCGCTGTCGGGTAAGGCCCACGATCCGGAAACCGCCGAACTGGTCGAGCACATTGACAGTTCCCTGGGCGCTGCGGAGGAGATCATCAGTACCCTGCTGGATATCTCGAAACTGGACGCCGGCGCCCTGGAACCGAAGATCAGCCGATTCCCCATCGACGACATGTTACGCAACCTGGCCACGGAATTCTCGGCCATTGCCGAGGACCAGGGGCTCAAGTTGGATGTGGTCAAGAGTTCGGCCTGGGTGACCTCGGACGCCAAATTACTGCGTCGGGTTGTTCAAAACCTGCTGTCCAATGCCATTCGATACACACCGAGCGGTCGAATCCTCCTGGGCTGCCGCCGACTGAAGGGCTATTTGCGGATCGAGGTCTGGGATACCGGGCCCGGCATTCCAAAGGACCAGTTAGCCCACATCTTCGAGGAGTTCAAGCGCCTTCAACATGGCCAGGACAAGAAGGGACTCGGCCTTGGGCTGGCCATCGTCGACCGTATCAGCGGCATGCTCAATCATCCTGTGCACGTCCACTCGGTGCAGGGCCGGGGCAGCGTGTTTAGCATCACCGTCCCCATGGCCGCGGCCAAAGCGGTAAGACAGACTCAGCCGGACCCCAAACGGGCCTCCCGCAGCGTCTCCAACTTGCAGGATCTGCATGTACTGTGTATCGATAATGATGCCAAGATTCTTCAGGGCATGCAGGCACTGCTGACCAACTGGCAGTGCCGGGTGACTGCGGCGGGAAGCCTTGACGAGGCGCTTGCTAAACTGGACGGAGAGGAACCAGACATCATCCTTGCCGACTACCAACTCGATGACGACAAGAACGGACTCGATGCCATGGACGCCATCCGCCGAACGGCAAGCCCCGACCTGCCCGGCATTCTGATCACCGGCTATCTAGGCGCAGAGGTCAAGGAAGAGGCCTTGCAGCGAGGCTATCAGGTACTGTACAAGCCGGTTAAACCCGCAGCCTTGCGAGCCCTGGTCAACAAATTACTGAAACAAAGACGATCCTAATGGAAACCTCCACACACAACGGTCACCAGAACCTGTTCAAGAAACTGCGTTACCTGATCGTCGACGACTTCGACAGCTTTCGCCTGTCCATGCGTCAAATGCTCAGGACCTTCGGTGCCGAGCACATCGAAATTGCCGCCAGTGGCGGCGCGGCGATTCAGCGCTGCACCTACGAGCACTTCGATGTGGTGCTGTGCGATTACAACCTTGGCGAGGGCAAGAACGGCCAGCATATCCTGGAAGAACTCCGACATAAGAAACTACTCAAACGGACGTCGCTGTTTCTCATGGTCACCGCCGAAACCTCGAAGGAAATGGTGATGGGGGCGAGGGAGTATCAACCGGATGCCTACCTGACTAAACCGATCAATCGGGCGATGCTGGAAAAACGGCTCGGCAGCCTGGTGGAGCAGCGCCGGGCCCTGTTGCCGATCAACCGTGCCATCGACTTGGAGAACTATCCGGAGGCGATTGCACTGTGTGTCCAGGCGCTGCCCAAACAGCCCAAGTACAAGACCTGGCTATTGAAGACACTGGCGGACCTGTACCAGCAGGTAGGCGACTTCAGCCATGCCCGCAAGATCTACGAGGAGGTCCTCTCCCAGCGAGACCTGTCCTGGGCCCGACTGGGCAAAGGCAAGGTATTGCTGGCCGAACGGCAGTTCGATGAGGCGATTGCCACCCTGAAGGCGCTGATAACGGACCATCCGGATTACATCGAAGGCTACGACCTGCTGGCTGAGGCCCAGTTTCAGCAGGGTAAGCTGTCCCAGGCACAAAATACCCTGCAAAAGGCCACCGAGCTTTCCCCCCATGCCCTGTTGCGCCAGAAACATCTGGCCGAGATCGCCCAGTCTAACCAGGACATCGAATCAGCCTCGGATGCCTGGCGTAAAACCGTCCAGCTGGGGGCTCACTCCATTCACGACAGTGCTGACCACTACCTCGAACTAGGGCGCAGCCTGTGCGACCTGAGCGAGGGCGACAACAGCGAGGCCGGTAAGAAGCACGCTGACGAGGCCTTGTCCATGCTCGGTAAAATGGAAAAGCGTTTTGCCGAGACACCGGAGATTACCATCCGCAGCCGACTGGTTCAGTCTCGCGTCAACCTGGGACAGGGCAAGACCGCCGAGGCGGAAAAATGCCTGCAATCGGTTGCAGCGGACCTGGAAGATCCCATCAGCCTGTCTGCGGACACCGGCATCGAGTACGCCAAGACCCTGTTCCGATTGGGCCGTGCCGGGGAAGCCAAACACCTTCTCGCCAGGCTCGCCGAGAAACACGAGCAAGACAATGAGGTGCTCCAGCAGATCGAGAACCTGTTGGACGAACCGGTGAGCTATCGTCAGAAATTGCAGGCACGGGACTGCAATCGAACCGGCATCAAGGCGTTCGAGGGTGGCAATCTGAGCGAGGCAGCCGATGCTTTCAGGCAGGCCTTGACCATTGTGCCGTCCCACGCCGCGCTGAACCTGAACCTGGTTCAGGTGCTCATGCGCATGCACGCCGACCAGCCGGATCCAAGCATCCTTCGAGACTGTGAAACCCACCTGAAAGCACTGGCAGAACTCCCTGAACAGCATCGCCAACACCGGCGTTACCTGGCTCTGAAGAAGAAACTGGAGGCCCTGAAGCATGCCTGATTCCCAGCCAACGCAGCAAGACCACCACCAGCCCGACGGCGGCGAACACCCCATTGATTTTTCCATGGTGCTCGCCTCGGCGGTCCATGATATGAAGAACTCCCTGGGCATGCTTCTGAACTCGCTCGACGATCTACGCACTTCCCACGGCGAAACCTTATCGGAATCCAGAAGCTTCAATACGCTGCAATACGAAGCGGAACGGGTTCACAGCGACCTTATCCAGCTGCTGGGAATCTACCGACTGGGCGAGCAGACCCTATCGGCACACATCGAGGAACATTTCGTACCGGATTTTCTCAGTCAGCAACTGGCCAGGCACCAGCCACTGCTGTCCGGTCATAATATCGACTACGATATCGATGCCGATGCCCTGAATGGTTTTTTTGACGACGATCTACTGACCGGCGTATTGAACAACACCATCAACAACGCCATACGCTACAGTCACAAACGACTGAGATTAACGGCCAGAGAAGAAGACGGCTATCTGGTCATTGGCGTCGAAGACGATGGCGAGGGTTATCCCGCACACATGCACAAACACGGCCCAATCAGCTTCAAATCGCTGGATTTCAACACCGGCAGCACCAGCCTGGGCCTGTTTTTTGCCGCATCGGTTGCCCAACTTCACAAAAACGGCGAGCGGCAGGGATATATTCGGGTGCATAACGGCGGAGCGTTACAAGGTGGGGTATTTGAGATTTGGTTGCCTTAGGCAACGTGATGGTAGCGTTTGGGGAGTAGGCCGGCAGCGCCAGTGCTGAGCGCTGGGACGATGACCCGGAGCGGACCGGGGACGGTCCGCGCGTGCTCCCCTGCCGAAGCGGTGCTTCGGCTGCCCAGCGGGCACCGGGTCGCACACTCCCGTAGGTCCCTTTTTGTTGGGCTAATAAAAAACCCCAGCACCG
>NZ_JAWVYN010000029.1:0-37735 GCF_033722735.1 Marinobacter sp. | reverse complement strand
TGGTGGGCCCAGCTGGACTCGAACCAGCGACCAAGGGATTATGAGTCCCCTGCTCTAACCAACTGAGCTATAGGCCCTTTTCGGATGCACTGTGGAAAGCGGGAAGCGGGCGCCATTATACCGGTGCGGTCAGGCGCCCGCTACTGTTGTTGCGCTTAACCGTTGCCCTGGTCGTCAATGAAGCCGCGCAGGTGGTCGGAGCGGGAAGGGTGGCGCAGTTTGCGCAGGGCCTTGGCTTCAATCTGGCGGATGCGCTCACGGGTGACGTCGAACTGCTTGCCGACTTCCTCCAGGGTGTGGTCGGTGTTCATCTCGATGCCAAAGCGCATTCGCAGTACCTTGGATTCCCGCGCGGTGAGGCCCGCGAGCACGGAGCGGGTGGCTTCGCGCAGGCCTTCGGCGGTGGCGGAATCCACGGGCGACAGGGCCTGGATGTCCTCGATGAAATCCCCCAGATGGGAGTCTTCGTCGTCGCCGATCGGGGTCTCCATGGAGATGGGTTCCTTGGCGATCTTCAGCACCTTGCGGATCTTGTCTTCCGGCATTTCCATGCGCTCGCCCAGCTCTTCCGGGGTGGGCTCGCGGCCCATCTCCTGGAGCATTTGACGGGAGATCCGGTTGAGCTTGTTGATGGTCTCGATCATGTGTACCGGAATCCGGATGGTCCGGGCCTGGTCCGCGATGGAGCGGGTGATGGCTTGCCGGATCCACCAGGTGGCGTAGGTGGAGAACTTGTAGCCGCGACGATACTCGAACTTGTCCACCGCCTTCATCAGGCCGATGTTGCCTTCCTGAATCAGGTCCAGGAACTGGAGGCCCCGGTTGGTGTACTTCTTGGCGATGGAAATCACCAGACGCAGGTTGGCTTCCACCATTTCCTTCTTGGCGCGCCGGGCCTTGGCCTCGCCGATGGAGACGCGGCGGTTGATCTCCTTAATGTCCGGGATGTCCAGATCCACCTCGGCCTGGATGTTGGCGATGCGCTTCTGCAGGCGCACGATTTCGTCCTGGCGCTCGGCCAGGGCGGCGGCGTAAGGCTTGCTGCTCTTGGCCAGATCTTCCGCCCACTCCAGGTTGGTCTCGTTGCCCGGGAACCACTTGATGAAGTCCTTGCGCGGCATGCGGCACTCGCGCACGCAGATCTGCATGATGGCCCGTTCGTTCTCGCGCACCATTTCATTGGTGGAGCGGACAACGTTCACCAGTTCATCGAAGGCCTTGTTGGCCAGCTTGAAGGGGGCGAACACTTCGCCCAGCGCGTTCAGGGCGTCCTGGGTGGACTTGTCAGCCCGGCCCTTCTCGCTCAGCAACGCCTCGGCGGCGTCGAGCCTTTCCTTCAGCAGTTCGAAGCGCAGACGGGTCTCTTCCGGATCTGGGCCGTTATCGCTGTCTTCATCGCTGGAGTCGTCGTCATCGTCACTGCCGGGTTCCGAGCTGGACTCGACGCTGGTGTCCTCGCCCATGAACGGCTCGGCGTCGTCCGGGTCGAGGAAGCCGGTGACGATGTCGCTGATACGGCCTTCGTTCTCGATGATGCGCTGGTAAGCCTGGAGCACCGTGCCGGCGGTGCCGGGGAAGTGGGCGACGGCAGCCATGACGTCGCGGATGCCTTCCTCGATGCGCTTGGCGATGACGATCTCGCCCTCGCGGGTCAGCAGCTCGACCGTGCCCATTTCCCGCATGTACATGCGGACCGGGTCGGTGGTGCGGCCGGCATCGGTCTCTACCGCTGCCAGGGCGGCGGCGGCTTCGGCAGCGGCGGCTTCGTCGGCGGTGGAATCGCCGTCGGTCATGAGCAGGGTGTCAGCGTCGGGAGCTTCCTCGCAGACCTGGATGCCCATGTCGTTAATCATGCGGATAATGTCTTCGACCTGGTCCGGGTCGGCAATGTCTTCCGGGAGGTGATCGTTTACCTCAGCGTAAGTCAGGTAACCTTGTTCCTTGCCTCGGGCAATGAGGTCTTTCAAACGTGATTTTTGCGAATTGCCTGACATAGACACCCTGTGAACTCGCTCTAAGAGGAAAAAAGTTAAACAGCCATTATAGCTGTCGCGCAGTTGCTCTGCCACCGGTTGGTTAGATGGTGATCAACTTGTTAAGTTTCAAGTACCGCTATTGGTCCTGCGTCTGCTGAGCCAGTTTTTTCAGCTCCTGGCGCTCCTCGGCAGTGAGGTCGGCCAGGCTGCGTTTCTGGGTCAGCAGGGCGGTCAGCCGCTGTTTGCGGGCCGCCTCCTGGTTCGGATGGAGCATTTCCCGGGCCGATTCCAGGGTGCGGTCCCTGGAGGGCACGTGTTCAATGCCGTCGAACAGCCGGTAAAACCGGCTTCGTGCGCTGTCATTCAGCGCCAGCCGGCTGATCAGCTGCTTTTGGCTGCCAAGCCGGTTGTTGAGAAGCCACTCGGCAAACTCCCGTGCCTGTTGGAGCTGGCGATCGGTTCGGCACAGCTCGAGAATGTCGGCGGCCAGGTCCGGCGCCTCCACCAGCGCCAGGCACAGCACGCTGTCTTTGCTGAGGCGGACGTCAATCCGCTCTTCCTGGACCCGCTGGCGTTGATCGCCGAAACGGCCGGGTTTGAATTTTCCTGATCCCGGCTGTTGTCGGTTTTGTCCCTGCCAGTCCCGGCGACCGCCGCACAGCCGCAGCATTTCATGCCACATGGCGTCCCGCAGGGTGCTCTTGGGCATCCGGTTCAGCAGCGGCTCGACTCGCGCCCGCAGCTCCCCCCGGTGTTCCGGCACCGCAAGGTCCAGGCCGGCCTGCTGTCGGTCAAACAGGTAGCGCGACAGCGGGGTTGCGCCGTCGATCCGTTGCCCGAAGGCGGTCGGGCCTTCCTTGCGCACCAGAGTATCCGGGTCCTCGCCGTCCGGCAGCATCAGGAACTGCAGGTGCAGGCCGTCGGCCAGCAGTTCCAGGGCGTTTTCCATGGCCCGGTCGGCGGCCCGGTAGCCCGCCGCGTCGCCATCGAAGCAGAAAACCAGGTGCCGGGCCTGCTTGAGCAGGGCGCTGAGGCTGTCCTGGTTGGTGGCCGTGCCGAGCGTGGCAACCGCGTAGGGGATGCCGTGCTGCGCCAGCGCGATGACATCCATGTAGCCCTCCACCACCAGTAGGCGGTCGAGTTGGCGGACGGCCTGTTTGGCTTCGTACAGGCCGTAGATCTCCCGGCTCTTGTGGAAGACATCCGACTCCGGGGAGTTGATGTACTTCGCCTTGTCATCGCCCAGCGTGCGGCCGCCGAACGCGACGGTGCGGCCGCGGCTGTTCCGGATCGGAAACATGATCCGGTGGCGGAACAGGTCCCTGGGCCGGCCATACCGGTTCGAGACCGTGCCGGTTTCCAGCAGGGGACCTTGCAGGTCCGGGCTCGCCGCGTCGAACAGGGCGGTGCCGGTACCCGGGGCATAGCCGAGCTGGTAACGCTCGATCACCGCGTCGTCCAGGCCCCGCTGCTGCAGGTAATCCCGGGCGAACTGACCCTGCGCGCTTTGCAGGGCGCTCCGATAGAGCTGGTTGGCAAAATCGAGAGCGTCTGTCAGGGTGCGGGCCTGCTGGATCTCCTGTCGCGCGCTCTGATCGTAGGGGACCTCCAGGCCAACCCGTTTGGCCAGTTCCTCGACGGCGTCGGTAAACCCCAAGCCGTCATATTCCCGCACAAAACTGATGGCGTCCCCGTGGGCGCCGCAACCAAAGCAGTGGTAAAAGCCCTTGTCGGGACGAACGTTGAACGACGGTGTTTTTTCGTCGTGAAAGGGGCAGCGGGCCTTGTAATTGCTGCCGGCCTTCTTGAGCGTGATCCTCGATCCAATCAGTTCGGCCAGATCAATCCGGTCGAGCAGGTCTTCAACGAAGCGCTGGGGGATCAAGCCGCTCATGGGGTCTCCGGTTGCGCGGGTAAAAATCTTGCCACAGCCAAAAATGCCGCCGAAGCCAGGCCTCGGCGGCATTGTTGTGGTGGCCGCATTCGCGGGGAACGCGGCAACTCAAGGCTTGCAGTCAAGCGAGCCGAAAGTACCGATCAGTACAGACGCTCGAACTTGCGCTGTTCCCGCTGCAGCTTCTTGAGATGACGCTTGACGGCTGCGGCAGCTTTGCGCTTGCGAACGGCGGTCGGCTTCTCGTAGTGCTCACGACGACGCACTTCCGACAGGACACCCGCTTTTTCGCAGGAACGCTTGAAGCGACGCAGGGCTACGTCAAACGGCTCATTCTCTTTCACTTTAACAGCTGGCATTCGAAAATCACCTACCTAATAGATTCGGTTTCAGTTTTGGAAGCAGTGCAGACAGGTCTACTTGTACCCGTTAGCGGTACACAGCGACTCGGTGCTCGCCAGCCTTGTGCTGCACGGCTTCAATTATAACGCCTGGTGAAATTGGACAAAACTCAACCAGTGCGAAATTAAGGGGCGGCAATAATAGCGCTTAGCGCCGGTGCTGGTCAATGCCTGGTTAGGAATTGTGCCGGCGGGTGCGGCAAATCTGGTAAACTCCAGCCTCGATCTTGCCACCCATTCAAGAGAGTCCTGACTATGCTGGTGCTAGGCATTGAAACCTCCTGTGATGAAACCGGTGTCGCCCTGTATGACAGCGAAGACGGCCTGTTGGCCCACGCGCTGTTCAGTCAGGTGGAGATGCATGCCGACTATGGCGGCGTGGTGCCTGAACTGGCGTCGCGGGATCACGTCCGCAAGCTGTTGCCGCTGTGCGACCAGGTCCTGCAGGAGGCCGGCAGGCAGCGCCGTGACTTGGAGGGCGTGGTGTACACCGCCGGTCCCGGCCTGGTGGGCGCGTTGATGGTGGGCGGCTCGGTGGCCCACGCGCTGGGCTTTGCGCTGGGGGTGCCGGTGCTCGGAGTGCATCATATGGAAGGGCACCTGTTGGCACCAATGCTGGAAGACAAGCCGCCGGCGTTCCCCTTCGTGGCGCTGCTGGTCTCCGGTGGCCACACCCAGCTGGTGGAGGTGGACGGCATCGGCCAGTATCAGTTGTTGGGTGAGTCGGTGGACGATGCCGCCGGTGAGGCGTTCGACAAGGCCGCCAAGATGTTGGGGCTGGATTACCCGGGCGGTCCCCGGGTGTCGGCCCTGGCGGAGAAGGGGCGGGACGGCGTCTACCGTTTTCCACGTCCGATGACCGACCGGCCCGGCCTGGAGTTCAGTTTCAGCGGGCTCAAGACCTATACCCTCAATACCATCACCGAGGCCGAGCAGGCCGGTACCCTGGATGACCAGGTGCGGGCCGACATTGCCCGGGCTTTCGAGGCGGCGGTGGTCGATACCCTGGTGATCAAGTGCCGTCGGGCGCTGGAGCAGACGGGGTGTAAGCGCCTGGTCGTGGCCGGCGGCGTCAGTGCCAATCGGCGTCTGCGCGAAGCCCTCGAGGCCAAGGTGGGCAAGTTGGGCGGCAGCGTCTATTACGCGCGTCCGGAATTTTGCACCGACAATGGTGCCATGATCGCCTACGCGGGGTGTCAGCGATTGCTGGCCGGACAGCGGGACGGTGAGCGCATAGTGGCAGTACCGCGCTGGCCCATGGATACCCTGCCGCCCCTGACGGCATCCCGCACCCAGGGCCTGGCGGACTAGCTTGGCGAGCCCCTAGAACTTGGATTCCCGGCCCTGGGCCAGGCGTATCAGGTTGTTGCGATGACGCACGATGATCAGCAGCGCCAGCAGCCCGAACAGGGGCAGGGTATCGGGTTCCAGGACGGCGGCGATCAGCGGTCCGCAGCCCAGCGCGATGATCGACGCCAGGGCGGAAATGCGCCAGCGCCACATCACCAGTCCCCAGATGGTGCTGATGATCACGGTGGTGAGGGGAGCCAGGGCCAGTCCGCCACCGAGCGCGGTGGCAACGCCCTTGCCACCCTGGAAGCGAAAGAACACCGGAATCATGTGGCCGGTCACCGCACACAGCGCCACCATGGCCTGGGAAAATACCGACAGCCCCGCCAGACCGGCTAACCAGACCGGAAACCAGCCCTTTAACCCGTCCAGCAGCAGGGTGGCCAAGGCCGGCGGCCAGCCTCCGGTACGGTAAACGTTGGTGGCGCCGGGGTTGCCTGAGCCCTGGGCACGGGGGTCGGGCAGGCGCCACAGTCGACACACCATCAGTGCAAACAGGACCGAGCCGGCCAGGTAGGCCAGCAGGCAAAGCAGCATGGTGAGCACAGGCTCGTTCAGCAGGGGCATGGGCAAAGACGTGGGCCTGACTTTTATGCGAAAATCCCACCGCATTCGCGGTAAGGGCGAATGCCCTACAGTATAGGCGGCGCAGCAGTCATTCAATTAGCGAACGGTCGCAAATCCTGGGGAGCGGTTTGCCCGGTCCCTGAGTCGGAAGTGTGTATGCAATCAGAGGTGGTTCGAAGGTGACAGATTCGGTGTTGATCGAGGGCCTGGCCGTTGAAACCGTAATCGGTGTCTACGATTGGGAGCGGGAAGTGGCCCAGCGCCTGTTGGTCGATCTGGAGCTGGCCTGGGACAACTCGGTGCCGGCGGCCCAGGATGACGTCACCCAGGCGCTGGATTACGCCGCGGTCAGCGACCGGGTCGGTCGCTATCTCAAGGAGCGCCAGCCGCAATTGCTGGAGACCGCCGCCGAGGGACTGGCTGCCTGTCTGCAGCAGGAGTTCGGGGTGGCTTGGTTGCAGTTGACCATCCGCAAGCCGGGCGCGGTACCCCAGGCGCGGTCGGTAGGGGTTCGAATCGAGCGGGGGCAGCGTCCGTGAGTCAGCCGGTTCAGGTGTACATCAGCATAGGCAGTAACATCGACCGCGAGCATTACGTCTCGGCCGCCCTGGATGCGCTGGCGGAGCGCTTCGGCGAGCTGGCCGTCTCCTCGGTGTACGAGAGTGAGGCTGTCGGTTTTGACGGCGCCCCCTTCCTCAACCTGGTGGTGGGCATTCGCACGGCCATGCCGGTGGCAGAGTTGTCCCGGCTGTTCAAGCGGCTCGAAGAAGAGAATGGACGGCGGCGGAACGTGGCCCGGTTCAGCCCCCGAACCCTCGACCTGGATATCCTCACCTACGGGGACAGTGCCGGCAGCATTGCCGGGGTCGAACTGCCACGGGGGGAGATCCTGAAGAACGCGTTTGTACTGCAACCGCTGGCGGAAATTGCGCCGGATGACGTTCATCCGGTGTCCGGCCTGAGCTACGGTGCACTCTGGCGGGCCTACCGGAGCGACCAGAAGCTCTGGGTGGTGCCCTTCCGCTGGCGCGGGCAGGTGATCTCGCCCCGCCCCGACAGCGTTCAGTGACCGTTATTGTGCTGATTGCGGAATAGCCGGATCAGTCCCTCGGTCGAGCTGTCCGATGCCTGGCCGCCGGTGGTGTTGCCCAGCAGGCGTTGCAGGATGTCCTCGCCGAGCTGTTTGCCCAGCTCCACCCCCCACTGATCGAACGAATCCACGTCCCACACCAGGCCCTGAACGTAGGTCTTGTGCTCGTACAGGGCAATCAGCGCGCCCACGGTTCTCGGGTTTGCCCGCTCGAACATCAGGGTGTTGCTGGGCTTGTTGCCGGGAATCACCTTGTGGCGGGCCAGGCGCTCCACTTCGGCCGGTGGCAGACCCTGAGCTTTCAGCTCGGTGCGTGCCTCGGCTTCGGTCTTGCCTAGCATCAACGCCTGGGTCTGGCTGAGGCAGTTGGCAAACAGAATGGCGTGGTGGTTGGCCACGGGGTTGTGGGTGTGCAGCGGGATGATGAAATCCGCCGGCGACAGGCAGGTGCCCTGGTGCAGCAACTGATGGTAGGCGTGTTGTCCGTTGGCCCCGGCGCCGCCCCAGATAATCGGGCCGGTCTGGTAGTCCACCGGATCGCCGGAATGGGTCACGCACTTGCCGTTGCTTTCCATGTCGAGTTGCTGCAGGTGGGCCGGCAGCCCGCGCAGGTAGTGGTCGTAGGGCAGGATGGCGTGGGCATCGGCGCCCCAGAAGTTGTTGTACCAGATGCCCAGCAGCGCCAGGATTACTGGCAGGTTCTGCTCCAGCGGTGCCTGGCGGAAATGGCAATCCATGGCGTAGGCGCCGGCCAGCAGGGCGCGGAAGTTCTCCATGCCAATGGTCAGTGCGGTAGGCAGGCCGATGGCGGACCACAGCGAATAGCGGCCGCCCACCCAGTCCCACATGGGGAAGATGTTTTCCTCGGCGATGCCGAAGTCGATGGCGGCCTGGGGTTTGGCGGTGACCGCCACAAAGTGCTTGCCAATCTGTGCCTCACTGCCGCCATTGTGGAGGAACCATTCCCGGGCCACCTTGGTGTTTTCCAGGGTTTCCTGGGTGCGGAAGGACTTGGACTGGATCAGGAACAGGGTGGTTTCCGGGTTGATGTGGCGCAGCACCTCGGTGATGTGGCTGCCATCGATGTTGGCCACGTAGTGGCAGTTGAGCCGACCGTGCCAGTAGGGTTTAAGGGCGGCGGAGACCAGTTTGGGGCCGAGGAAGGAGCCGCCAATGCCAATGCTCACCACGTCGGTGAACGGCTTGTTGGAGAAGCCGCGCCACTGGGTGCTGCGTACCCGCCAGACGAACTCTTCCATGCGGGCCAGGGTGTCCTTGACCTCCGGCATGATATCCCGGCCATCCACCCGGATGGCGTCGCCGGACTGGTTGCGCAGCGCCACGTGCAGGGCCGGGCGCTGTTCGGTGGTGTTGATCCGCTCGCCCCGGAACATGGCCTCAATGCCTTCGGGCACCCGGCAGCGCCGAGCCAGGGCCATCAGCAGGTCCATCGTCTCCTGGGTGATCCGGTTCTTGGAATAATCGAGGGACAGGCCGGCGGCCTCGGTGAAGAAGCGTTGAAAGCGCTCCGGGTCCTGGTTGAACAGCTCCCGCATGTGGGTGTGCTGCAGGCTGGCCTGGTGTTCCTCCAGGGCCTGCCACTCATCCAGCAGGGTGAGGCGCTTGCCGGCGTGTGCCATAACGGATTCCTTTCGTAGACGACGGGCTATCGTTGGACGGAGATGTTGTCAATCAGTCGCGTGGTGCCCAGGAAGGCGGCCGCCAGAACCGTCAGGTCGCGATCCGACGGTTGCGCCGGCTGCAGGGTGAGGCTGTTGACCACATTGACGTATTCGGGGCGGAAGCCGGCCTCTTGCAGTTGCGCCGCCGCCTCCTGCTCTAGTTTACCGATCTCGGCGGGGTTGTTCCCTTGCAGTTCACTGGCCACGCTTCGCAAAACCTTATAAAGGGTGCTGGCCTTGTGCCGCTCTTCGGTGGACAGGTAGCCGTTACGGGAGCTCAGAGCCAGGCCGTCGGCATCCCGCACCGTTGGCGCGCCAATCACTTCCACCGGCAGCCGCAGGTCCTGGGTTAGCTTGCGAATCACCGCCAGCTGCTGGAAATCCTTCTCACCGAACACTGCGACGTCCGGCTGGACCATGTTGAACAGCATGGTGACCACGGTGGCCACGCCCTCGAAGTGGCCCGGCCGGCCGGCACCGCAGTGCCCCTCACTCACCCCGGGAACCACCACCTGGGTCTGCTGGGCCAGGCCCTGCGGGTAAATTTCGCTGACCGGTGGGGCGAACACCAGGGTGTTGCCTGCCTGCTCCAGGCGCTCCTGGTCGGCCTGGAGGGTCCTCGGGTACTTGTCCAGATCCTCGTGGGCGCCAAACTGCATGGGGTTGACGAAGATGCTGGTCACCACCACGTCGGCGGCCTCCAGCGCCCGGCTCACCAGGGAAATGTGGCCATCGTGGAGGTTGCCCATGGTGGGCACCAGGGCGATGCGTTTACCCTGCGCCCGATAGTTCTGCAGGATGGTCCGGAGTTCTTTCAGTTTGTGTACGGTTCTCATGCCTGGAAGGTGTGCTCCTCACCGGGGAATTCGCGTTGCCGGACGGCCTTGACGTAGGCCTCCAGGGCCTCCTGGATCGAGCCGGCATCCGCCAGGAAATTCTTGACGAAACGTGGCCGGCGGCCGGGCGTGATGCCCAGCATGTCATGGACCACCAGCACCTGGCCATCGGTATCCGCTCCGGCGCCAATGCCGATAACCGGGGCCTTCACCGCCTGGGTGATGCGCGCGGCCAGGGCGGCGGGGACGCATTCGAGCAGGATCGCGTCGGCGCCGGCCTTTTCGAGTTGGCAGGCGTGCTCAATCATCAGCTCGGCCTGTTGCTCACCCCGGCCCTGGACCTTGTAGCCGCCGAACTTGTTGACGAACTGGGGGGTCAGGCCCAGGTGGGCGCAAACCGGAATGCCGCGCTCGCTGAGGGCGGTGATGGTTTCGGCCATCCAGTCGGTCCCCTCGAGTTTGACCATATGGGCGCCGGCGCGCATCAGTTCCGCCGCGTTGTCGAGCGCCGCTTCGGTGGTGCCATAGGACATGAACGGCATGTCGGCCATGATCAGGGCGCCCTGGTTGCCCTTGGCGACGGCGCGGACATGATAGGTCATGTCGTCCATGGTAACCGGCAGAGTGCTGTCATTGCCCTGCAGCACCATGCCCAGTGAGTCGCCGATCAGGATCACATCGACACCGGCTTCGCTGACAATCTGGGCGAACGTGGCGTCGTAGGAAGTCAGGACGGCAAACGCCTCGCCCTTCTGCTTGTAGTCACGCAGGGTGTTAATGGTAACAGCCATAGAATCCTTGCCTTCTTCGTGGATGGATCAGGACGGGGCCGGAAGACTGCCGGCATGATCAGACGATAAGGGTAATCTTGGTCCGGGCATGAGGCAAGGCCGTCCGGGCGCTAGTCGGCCTGGGGTGGCGTTGCCGGCTGTGGGTCCAGGCGCTGGAGTCGGTTGTCCGGGCACAGCGGGCGGAGGTCCGCCAGTGCTCGCCCGTCCGGTAATGTCAGCGCCGGGTCCAGATCCAGCAGCGGTTGCAGCACGAAATCCCGGTTGACCAGCTCCGGGTGGGGCACCCGAAGGCGGTCGCAAGTGATGGTTTCCTTGCCGTAGAGCAGCAGGTCCAGGTCCAGGGTGCGTGGCCCCCAGTGTTCAATCCGCTGCCGTCCCTGGCTCTGTTCGATGGCCTGCAGCTGGTCGAGTAACGCCAGGGCGGGCAGTCGGGTCTCCAGGGCTACCGCACCATTGATGAAATCCGGCTGGTCCTGGGGGCCCACTGGCGCACTGCGGTAAAAGGGGGATTGGGCCACCAGTTGGCTTTGGGGCAGGGTGGCCAGGGCGGTGACGGCGGCTGCCAGCTGTTGCAGGGGGTTGGCCAGGTTGCTGCCCAGCCCCACATAGGCGCGGACGGTCATGAGCTCCGGTTCCGGTTGCCGCCCCGACGCCGCCGGCGTCGCGGCTTGGGGCCGCCGCTGGAGAGCTCGCTGAGCATGCGTTCCCGGCCCCGTTCATCGGCGGCCTGGAACTCGGTCCACCACTGGCCCAGGCCGGGCTCGATCTCGCCGGCGGTTTCCCGGACCAGCAGGAAATCGTAGGCGGCACGGAATCGCGGGTGTTCCATGGTGGTCAGGGCGCGCTTGCCCTGGCGCCGTGGCAGCCGCATCTGCATTTCCCAGATCTCCTTCATCGGTCCGGAGAATCGCTTGGGAATGGAGGTGGCCTGTATCTGGCGACCGATCACCTTGGCCGCCGCCTGATGCAGTGCCGGCTGTACCGGCTCTCCCTGGTCCTGACGGCGGCGCCATTCCTGCTGCAGAGCCGGCCAGAGCATGGCGGCAAACAGGAAGTAGGGGGTAACCGACTTGCCCTGACGAATGCGGGCGTCGGTATTGCGCAGGGCCTGGCGGATCAGTTCGTCCGAGTGGCCGTCTTCGATGGCCCGGACAGTCTGCGGGAACAGGGGTTCGAGCAAATTGTAGCGGGTCAGCAGTTGGTAGGTGGACTCCCCGTGCCCGGCGGAAAACAGCTTGAGCACCTCGTCAAACAGGCGGGCGGGAGGAATGTGGTTCAGCAGCGACGCCAGTTCGGTGATCGGTGCTTCGGTGCCTGCCTCAATGGTGAAGTCGAGTTTGGCGGCAAAGCGGATTGCCCGCAGCATCCGCACCGGATCTTCCCGGTAGCGGGTTTCCGGATCGCCGATCAGCCGCAGCTGGCGGTTGTTCAGGTCTTCGATGCCGCCGGCGAAGTCGATCACCGTGAAATCGCGAATGCAGTAATACAGGGCGTTGATGGTGAAGTCCCGTCGCAGGGCATCTTCTTCCTGGTTGCCGTAGACGTTATCCCGCAGCAGCAGGCCGTGTTCGTTGGTCTTGCGGTGGTCATCGCCGTTGTCGTCGCTGTCCTGGGCATTGCCGCGGAAGGTGGTGACCTCGATCACCTCGCGGCCAAACAGGACGTGGACAATGCGGAAGCGGCGGCCGATCAGCCGGGAATTGCGGAACAGGTCGTGCACCTCTTCCGGGGTGGCATTGGTGGCGACGTCGAAGTCCTTCGGCTTACCGCCCAACAGGATGTCGCGGACGCCACCGCCCACCAGGTAGGCCTCGAAACCGGCCTTGTTCAGGCGGTGCAGTACCTTCTTGGCGGGGTCGCTGATCATCGAGCGGGAGACGTTGTGCTGTTCCCGGGGAATTTCCCTGCGTTCCAGGCGGCGAGGGTTTTTGGTGCCGTTTCCGAACAGGCGGGACACGTTCTGTTTGAGTTTAGTCAGCATTGAAATCCGTAATGCGCTTAGCGAAAACGAGAGTTTACCGGTTTGGGCGAGATTTGCCCACGGGGGGAGGCGTGGATGGTGGAGATAATTAAAAGGCGGAGCCGCTTTCGCGACCCCGCCCTAGAAGCAATGACGATCTGCATTTGTTCTTGTTGTTGCCGGGCTTCTTTTTTGTGTTCTTGCCCCTTGCATGCCCCAAGTCCGGGGCCAGTCAAGGCAAACGGAACGCTTTGAATACACAGAGCGGACAGTAACTTAATGCGAGATTTGAGCAGATATAGCGGCGTCTGGAGGACGTTTCTTCTCTACACCTACAACTCACACAAGCCATGGGTCCACTAAAAAGCACAGTACCCAAAACACTCAGTTCGCTTACGTTCTGTTCTTGTTTTTGTTACCGAACGTTCCCTGCAGCTTTTTGTTTTTGTTTTGGCGCTGCGTCATCACAATTGTTTTTGTTGTTGTGCGCCCTATAGGGTGCAGTGCGCGTGCCAGTTTTTCAAAATCCTTTATTAACAGAAGGTTAAATAAATGAAACTTTGGGAGAGGGTGGATTATTAGACTAAAGTGTTACTCGCAGCGGGTTTTTTATACCTAGTGGTGTTTCGTGAGGTAACACCGGGTAACACTGTGGGTATCAACTCGACTTCTTGCGAGGTATGCCCAGCCGCTGACGCCGTTCCCACAGCGATTTGCGGCTGATTCCCAGTTTTTGGGCCAGTTCCGTTTCGCTCATACGATCTTGATTTTCAAGCACAAAATGCTGGAAATAGTCCTCAAGGGATAGGTCGTTGTTGCTGTCGACGTCCTGGGTCTTGGTGGGTTCGTTGTCCCCCTCCACCAGGCTCTGGGGGATATTGACGTCATCGCCTTCCTCTTCCAGGTCGAGCAGCGCCGGGGTAATCAGGTCGCCCTCGCACAGGATGCAAGCCCGCTCGATGGCATTCTCCAGCTCGCGAACGTTACCGGGCCAGCGATGCCGCTGCAGCGCCCGCATCGCCTCGGGGCTCAGGTTCAGCGACGGCTTACCCATTTTTTCGCCCTGGCGCCTGAGGAACTTGCGGGCCAGGCCGAGGATGTCGCCCTGGCGGTCCCGCAGCGGCGGGATGCGGATCTGCATTACGTTGAGTCGGTAATAAAGGTCTTCCCGGAACTCGCCGGTGCGGGTCATCGCTTTCAGGTTGCGGTGGGTGGCGGCAATCATCCGTACATCCACCTTGCGGCTCTGGGTGGAGCCGACCTTGCGGATCTCGCCTTCCTGCAGGACCCTGAGCAATCGCGCCTGGGCTTCGGGCGGGAGTTCGCCGATCTCGTCGAGGAACAGGCTGCCGCCATCGGCGGCTTCGATCAGGCCGGTACGAGCCGACACCGCTCCGGTAAACGAGCCTTTTTCGTGGCCGAACAGCTCCGATTCGATCAGGCTCTCGGGGATGGCGGCGCAGTTCACGGAGATCAGTGGACGGGCGGCGCGGGGGCTGAGCAGGTGCAGGGCCCGGGCCGCCAGTTCCTTACCGGTACCGGATTCGCCATGGACCAGCACCGTGGTTTCGGTGGGGGCCACCTTGCGGATCAGGTGAAAGACTTGTTTCATGGCCTCGCACTCGCCGTACATGATGCTGGACGGATCGGCGGAACTGCCGGTGTCCTCATCGGCCGGCGCCGCCGGCTCGTCGCGGTCCGTGGCGTGCTGTTTCAGGATGGTGTCCACCGCGGCCAGCATCTCGTCGTGGTCGAAGGGCTTGGCAATATACTCCACGGCGCCGAGTTTCATGGAATCCACCGCCGATCGCAGGCTGGCGTAGCTGGTCATGATCAGCACCGGCGTATTCGGTGCGCGGTTGATCAACTCGGTGCCCGGGGCGCCCGGCAGCCGCAAATCCGAAATGATCAGGTCGAACTGCTGCAAGTCGTTCTCCCGCTCCGCCTGGTCTACGGAGTCGGCGTCGGACACGTCGTAGCCGGCATGCTGGAGCAGTTTGCGCAGCGCCGACCGGATGATCTCTTCGTCTTCAACAATCAGAATGCGGGGCATATCAGTTTAGAGACCTTTCGTTCTGGCTGAATGGGCGTTCTTCGCCGTCACCCTCGTACGCCGGCAACCGGAGCCGGACGCAGGTGCCGCGCTCCGTCTCCGGGCTGGCGGGGCTTTCAACTTGGATGTTGCCGTAGTGTTCTTCCACGATGCTGTAGACCAGGGACAGGCCCAACCCGGTGCCCTGGTTGGGCCCCTTGGTGGTGTAAAACGGCTCGAATATGTGGTCCAGCTGATCCGCGGGGATGCCGGAGCCCTCATCGGTGATCTCGATAATAGCGGAGTACCCTTCACGGTTTCCACTGATGCGGATGAGCCCTCCTTCCGGGGAGGCGTCCCGGGCATTGGCCAGCAGGTTGACGAACACCTGCACCAGGCGTTGCTCGTCCCCCAGCACCATTAGGTCTTCCGGGCACTGGTTCTGGTAGCAGATGCCCCGGCCTTTGTCGCTCAGTGACAGCAGGTTGATGGACTCGTCCACGCAGCGCCGGATCTGGGCCGGCTCATAGCGGTTGGCCTGGGCGTGGTTGCCGGTACGGGCAAAGTTCATCAGCGACTGCAGGATGGTGGAGATGCGCCGGGTCTGCTGCTGAATCTGATCGGCGGTGTGCAGGATGTCCGGATCGTCGGTTTCCAGCTTGAGGTTCTGGGCCAGCGAGGAAATGCCGGTGACCGGATTGCCCACCTCGTGGGCCACGCCGGCGGCCAGCCGGCCCACCGACGCCAGCCGTTCGCTGTGCATCAGTTCATCCTCCAGCAGGCGGGTTTCGGTCTGGTCTTCCACCAGGATGATGCTGCCGCCTTCGGGATGGTCCGGGCCGCTCAGGGCCGCCTTGTGCAGGTTCAGCCAGTGGGGCCGGCCACGCAGGTCGAGCCGGTGCTTGTAGCGGTGCAGGTCCGGCCCGGTGACAAAATCGTCCAGCAGGGTGTACCAGTAATCCGGCAGCGCCAGCAGTCGGCCGCCCACCACATCGTCCGCGGCGATGCCGGTAAGTTCGGCCATGGCGTGGTTCCACATCAGAATCTCGCCGTCATCGCCCACCGAACAGGCGGGGATGGGGAGGTTCTGCAGGGTCTGGCGGTAATGGCGGCGCAGGTTGTCGAGTTCCGCGGCGAGCCCGGTCAGCTGGCTCTGATAGTTGCCCAGGGCCCGTTCCATGTAGTGGATGTCCTGCGCGGTGTCGTCCCCGGCCAGGGGCTTGAAGCTCAGGTGGCGTTTGACGATGTCCCGCGCCACGGTGGGCCCCATCAGCCCCGACAAGTTCACTTCGATCTGGTCCCGCAGCCGCCGCAGCTGGTAGGGGCGGTACTCCGAGGCGGGCAGCTTGAGCTGGCTGAGCGCCCGCTCCACCTCACGCTGCGCCACTTCCCCGCCCAGCGGCGCCGATAATTGCTCGACGAACTCGCCCGAGGAGGTGGCCAACAGTTCCCGGCGCTGGGGGCGGGACAGCGCGCCCCAGGAGCAGGCCTGGGCGGCACTGATTTCATCGGCGCTGGGTTTGCTGAGCAGCGACACCAGGGCGAAGACGGTGACGTTCAGGGTGAGGCTGAGGAAGACAAAGATGTGCCAGTTCTGCTGGTCGGGAATCAGTGGCGCCTCGAGCGTTGCCAGCGGGTTGGCAACCTGTGAGAACGGCAGCACCAAGGTGACGACCCACACCGCAACGCCGGTGATTAGCCCGGCATTGAGTCCGCGGCGGTTGCCTTCGGGCCAGTAGATGACGCCCAACGCCCCGGGTAACAGCTGCAATACGCCGGACAGCGCCAGTACCCCGAGGATGATCAGATCCAGATCTGCCCCCAGGGTGTCGTGGAACAGCAGCGCGGCGAGGATGATGACGGCAATCAGTACGCGTTTAATCCAACGTAGCCAGCGATAGATGTCCCCCCGGTCCTGGGGCGTGTGCAGCGGCAGCACCACATGGTTGAGCAGCATGCCCGCCAGTGCCAGGGTGCTGACAATCATCAGCCCACTGGCCGCACTCAGCCCCGCCACGTACATCAGCAGCACCAGCGCGGGACTGTCCAGGGCTTGGCTGACGCCGATGACCAGGTAGCTGGCTGGGGTCTCGGTACCCAGTTCCATGCCGCCCCAGAAGATGATGGGCACCGGCAGCGCCAGCAGCAGCAGGTAAAGTGGCAGGCCCCAGCTGGCACTGGACAGGGCGCGAGCACTCGGATTCTCGCTGAAAATCATATGGTACATGTGGGGCAGTACCAGGGCGCCGGCAAAGGACATCAGCATCAGGGCACGCCAGCTGCCATCGTTGATGCTCAGCTCCATGGAGCTGGAGCGGGCCTTGTGGGCAGTTAACCAATGTTCCAGCCCGTCCATGCCGCCGAACACGGTGAACAGCACCACGCCACCGAGCACCAGCATGGCGCTGAGTTTGACGAAAGAGTCGAAGGCGATTGCCACCACCAGGCCGCGATGGCTTTCCGAGCCCTGGTCCCGCTGCGCACCGAACAGCACCGCAAACAGCACCACAATCAGACTGAACAGAAAGCTGGTCAGGTGTGGCGAGGCGTCCGGCGCCAGCAGGTTGGCAGAATCGGTGACTGCCTTGATCTGCATGCTCAGCAGGGACAGCGTGGCAATGCCCGAACACAGGGTGGCCAGGGTGCCGGCGAGCTGGCTGCGGTAGCGGAAGGCGAACAGGTCCGCCAGGGAGCTCAACTGGTAGGAGCGGACGATGCGTAGCACCGGATTGAGCAGCACCGGGGCGAGCAGGAACGCACCGCTGATCCCCAGGTAGTAGGCCAGGAAGCCATAACCGGTTTGGTCGGCCACCACCAGGGCGCCGTAAACCGCCCAGATGCCGGCGAACACGCCAAGACTCAGTATGTAGATGAGCGGGTGCTGAACCCAGGCGCGGGGCACCACGCCCCGCTCGGTCAGGTGGGCGACTCCGAACAGCAGAAGGAGATAGAGGAAGCTGTAGGTCAGCAGTGCAGGCAGGCTAAAACTCATTGGGATTACGCCGCCACTCAAGCCAGAACCCGATACCAATCAGCGCTGCCCAGAGCACGTAGGGCGTGTACCAGGCGTTGCCGGGGGCAATCCACCAATCCAGGATGTTGGGGGAGAAAATGTAGATTGCCAATACCAGCAGGAAGACCAAGCGGTATATGTACATCGACTAAGCGGTTCCTGAACGAAAACGTGTCTGAGTTTATAACACGAGAATCCGAGCACTGTCAGTGCCAGGGGCACTAGCGCAGGTCGTCCTCGCGATGAGGCGCGCGCGGGATGCGCTCCCGGCGCCAATGCTCGCAACCCCACGCGAGAATGTCATCCGGGTTGCTCCACTGCAGCTGTTTCGGTGGCTGCTGGCCGAGGGTCCGCAGGGCCCGGAACAGGTTGTGGCCGGCGTGGGCGTTGTCCAGGGCCAGGGCGTGGGTCTGTTTGCTGAGTTTCTGGCCCTGGTCGTTGAGGATCACCGGGATATGGAGCCAGCGGGGGTAGTGCGCCGAGAACGCCCGGAAGATCTGCTGCTGTTGGCCGGTGGTCTCCAGCAGGTCCGAGCCCCGCACGATGTGGGTGATGCCCTGGTCGATATCGTCCAGCACCACCGCCAGTTGGTAGGCGAAGAATCCCTCCTTGCGCAGGATGACCGGGTCATCGATCCCCGCCTGAACGTGCAGGGCGCGAGGGCCGAGCAGTTGGTCGTCCCAGTGCGCCAGATCGTCCTGCAGGGCGAAGCGCACCGCCCGCGGCCCGTCCTGATCGGTGCTGCGTCGCTCCCGGCACACCGGGGTGTGGTGGCCACCCAGGGCTTGCAGCTCCTTGCGTGAGCAGGGGCAATGGTAGGCGTGCCCCTGGCTAATCAGCCGGTCAATCGCGGCCCGGTAGGCGTCCGCCCGCTGTGACTGAAAGCGGATGGGCTCGTCCGAATACAGGTGGTGGGCCTCCAGGCAGGTCAGTATGTCATCGGTGGCGGTGCGGGATTCCCGCAGCGGGTCCAGGTCTTCGATGCGTACCAGCCAGGTGCCCTGGTGTCGCCGGGCTTCCAGGTAACTGGCGAGGGCGGTGACCAGGGAACCGAAATGCAGGGGGCCGGTGGGCGACGGCGCAAAGCGGCCGCGATAGCTGGGGAGCGACATAGGTCAGGCGGGCGCCAGTGTCGCCGGCGCCCGGAATCCGGTGGCTGGTCAGATGCCGGTTTGGCGTTCGCGGATCTCGGCCAGCGTCTTGCAGTCGATGCACAGGGTGGCGGTCGGCCGGGCTTCCAGTCGACGGATGCCGATCTCGACGCCGCACTGGTCACAGAAACCGTAGTCGTCCTTATCGATGCGGTCGATGGTCTGGTCAATCTTCTTGATCAGCTTACGTTCGCGATCACGGGTACGCAGTTCCAGGCTGAACTCCTCTTCCTGAGTGGCTCGGTCGCTGGGGTCTGCGTAGTTCGCCGCATCTTCCTGCATGTGGTGCATGGTGCGGTCCACCTCTTCCATCAGCTCCTGCTTCCACTTGAGCAGCAGGTTGCGGAAGTGCTCGAGCATGTCGGCGCTCATGTACTCTTCACCCTTCTTCATTTCATAGGGGGTGAAGTTGGTAAAGTTCTCACGTGGTTTTTCAGCAGTGTTTGCCATGTAAACCGGCCTCTTTTTTGTACTTCACAATGACACTCCGGTTTCCGTTGCCCGGATTGTCAATCCTGAAACGGGAATCTGCGGAAAATAGCAGATAAGCATCTGAGGCGCCAGCTTTGCAATGCCCCTCAACGCGTTGGCGATAGCCCGCGGCTCCCGTATCATACAGGCCATTCATAGCCCTTCTGTCCCAGGGAGTTTCCTTAATACCACTCCCAGGGTCCATTTCGGAGAATAGCATGCATTTTCCTTCGCCGTTGATTGAGGGCCGGTTGATCAAGCGGTACAAGCGGTTCCTGGCGGATGTCGAGTTGTCGGACGGCACCGTGGTCACCGCCCATTGCCCGAATACCGGCTCCATGCTTGGTTGCCAGCCTGATCATGCCCGGGTTTGGTTAACGGCCAGTGACAATCCCAAGCGTAAGCTGCGGTATACCTGGGAGCTGGTGGAAACGGCGCCGGGACAACTGGCCTGCATCAATACCGGGCGGCCCAATGGCCAGGCCCGCGCGGCCATTGAGCAGGGCCTGGTGCCCGAGCTGGCTGGCTACCCTGTGTGCCGATCGGAAGTGAAGTACGGTGAGGAAAACAGCCGCATCGACCTGCACCTGTCCGGCCACGACGCCGCCCCGGCGGCCTGGGTGGAGGTGAAGAACGTCACCCTGTGTGAAGACGGTCAGGGCTATTTTCCGGATGCGGTGACCACCCGTGGCCAGAAACATCTTCGGGAGCTGATGGCCCAGGCGGCTAACGGAGAGCGGGCGGTGCTGTTCTTCTGCGTCAACCACACCGGCATCACCTCGGTGCGTGCGGCCAGCCACATCGATCCCGCCTACAGCGCCCTGCTGTGTGACGCCGTGGCCCAGGGCGTGGAAGTCCTGGCCTATCAGGCCGAGTTGGCCGACCAGGGCGAGGCCAGCGGTCGTCTGTCCCTGGTGCGGCCGCTACCGGTCAAGCTGGAACCCTGACCAGAAGCTCTCCGTCCTGTTCCCGGGTTTCCAGGGGGGTGAGAGCCTCTCCCTGGCAGGGTCCGGCAATGCACTGGCCCCGGTCGATGGTGAACAGGGCGCCATGGGTGGCGCATTGGATGAAGCAGCGGTCCACATCGAGAAATCGCCCGGGCATCCAGTTCAGCCCGATGCCCAGGTGAGGGCAACGGTTGACGAAGGCGGAGATGTGCCCCTTGTGGGCGAGGATGAAGCCGGGGGTCTCGTTGACGGTGAACTCGATGGCTTGGTGCTCCGCCAGCGCCTCCCGGCGGCAGACGGTCTGCCATTGCTCGGAAGTGCTCATTTGCCGGTGTTGTACCTCATGCGGGTGCCGTGGTTGAGCGACATGACAATCTCATCGGCGTGCAATTCAATGGGGAAGTAGCAGCCGGAAATCTTAGCGCCGGCGATGCTGGCACCTTCGAGCCGACTGGCGCTGAAGTCAATGCCGCGGAGGTCGGTACCTCGAAAATAGGCGTGGCTGAAGTCCAGGCCCGAGGCATCCAGCCCCCGCAGGTCCAGCCCGCGGAAGTCGCAGTGGTCGAAGCTGGGCAGCTCGCTGGCCTCGGCCTTGGCGCGGTTAAAGGCCTCGATGTTTTCACTGCGGAGTATCTGGTACAGCGGGTCATCGATCTGGCGGATCAATTCTGTATCCATGGTGCGCTCCGTGTCTGGCTCTGCGGGACCCCCGCCATCGAGGCGGGATCCCTCAAGTGTACAACAGTCTTGCCAATCCGCTGCTCAGGCGGACGGCAGGCCCAGATGCTGGCGGATCCGGTCGGCCAGGGCCTCGGCGACGTGCTCCTGTTCGGTGTGGATGTGGATGGTGTGGGTCTTCTCGTCCTGGGTGAGTGGCTCGAACCAGCTCTGCTGGGCGTCGAGCAGCTCTTCAGTCGCCTCCGAGGCATCACCGGTGCGGTTGCGGATCCATTGCCGGCGCAAAGCCTCGGGGGCCTCGCAGTGCAGCAGGGCGCACGGTACGCAGTGAGTCTCGGCCACTTCCATGATCAGGGTCCGTTCGGACTCCCTGAGGCAGGCGGCATCGACGATCACCGGCAGGCCGGCCTCCAGCAGGATGGCGGCCAGTTCGGCCAGGCGCTGATAGGTCCTGGTATTGGCTTCCGGGGTGTAGATGTTGCCGCCCTGGGGGGAGCGGCTGGTGTCTAGCGGGCCCAGGCCAAACAACCGCTTGCGTTCGATGTCTGAGCGCAGCCGGATCAGCCCCAGTTCGCCGGCCAGGGCGGCGCTGACGCAGGTCTTGCCGCTGGCGGAGAGGCCGGTGGTGGCCAGCAGGTAGTGGTTGGGAATGTCGCCGTAGCTCTCGGCCAGGTCGGCGTAATCCCGGTAACGCTGCATTAGCCCGTCTTTCTCGGTGTCGCTCAGGGACGGGTTGCCCAGGGTGAACAGGGCGATCTTGGCCCGGACCAGGGCGCGGTAGGTCTTGTACAGGGGCAGCAGGGCCAGGGCCTGGAAGTCGCCGCGGTACTCCAGGTAGCTGTTGAGCACCAGGTTGGCCAGGCCATGCTCCCGGCGCGACTCCAGGTCCATCAGCAGGAAGGCCAGGTCGTTGATCACGTCGATCCAGCGGAAGGGTTCGTTGAACTCGATGCCGTCGAACACGGTGACCTGGTCATTGAACACGGTGATGTTGGCCAGGTGCAGGTCACCGTGGCACTCCCGGACAAAGCCGTCCTGGTGGCGCTGGCGGATCTGTTCCTGGTGACGCTCGAAGGTGGTGCGGGTCCAGTCCTCCAGGTTGTCCAGCTGGGTCAGCAGGGCCGGGTCGGACAGCAGCGGACGGATCTGGTCAAAATTCTCCTGCATGGCGGCAAACACCGCCTCGGGGGTCCCCAGCGGCTTGCCGGCCGGCACCGATGGCAGGGTGTCGTGAAATTCCGCCACGTTCTGCGCCAGGCTGGTGAGCAGCGAGGGTTCCAGGGCGCCCCGTTCCTGACGGGCATCGAACAGGTCGTGCTGCTGGAACTGGCGCATCCGGATGGCGTACTCGAAGGCCTCGCCCTGGCCGCCGAGGCAGGGTTCCTCCGGACTGCCGGTAATGGGCAGAACCTCCAGGTACAGTTGCTCGGCGAGCCGCCGGTTCAGCCGCAGTTCCTCTTCGCAAAAGTGCCGGCGACGCTCGAGCGTGGAAAAGTTGAGGAAGCCAAAGTCCATCGGTTTCTTGATCTTGTAGGCATAGTCCCCGGTGAGGATGACCCAGGAAATGTGGGTCTCAAGCACCTGAAAGTCGGTGACAGGGTGGTCATACAGCGCCGGGTTTTGCAGGGCCTGGATCAGGTTGTCGTTGGATGCGTCGCTCACGGCTACTCCTTGCAGGATGGTTTCTTTTTGTCGCCGCTTATCATAGCGGGCACATTACAGAAATAACACAGACCTGACCTGCAACTGTCTTACCGGCTGTGGGTATAATCGGCGCCATGAAGAAATCATCTTCCTCTGGAAAGACATCCCGCAAGCCGTCCAACAAGCCTGCATCCGCCGGTCGCCGGGCCTGGGTATGGGGGCTGCTGGGCCGCTTGTGCCTGGTGGGCATCGTGGTGCTGGCGGGTTGGATGGTCTACCTCGATGCGGTGGTGACCTCCCGCTTTGAGGGTCGCCGGTTTGAAGTCCCGTCCCGGGTCTACGCCCGGCCGCTGGAGTTGTACGACGGCGCCAGCATCAGTGTGGGCGGCCTGCGCCGCGAGCTGGAACTGGCCGGTTACCGGCAGGGTGATGGGCGCCGGCCGGGCACCTTCCAGCAGTCTTCCAATCGCTTCGTGATCAGCACCCGCGGCTTCGCTTTCAGTGATGGCGTCGAGCCCCGCCGACGGCTGTCGCTGTCCGTGGTGGGCGACCGGGTCAGCGGGTTCCGGGTGCTCTCCGGCGACCCCTCGCCCATCGTGCGTCTGGAGCCGGCGCAGATCGGCGGTATTTACCCTGCCCACAAGGAAGACCGGATCCTGATTCAGCGCAGCGATCTGCCGCCGCTGTTTGAGGAGGCCCTGCTGGCCATTGAAGACCGGGATTTCTACGAGCATGTCGGGGTGTCGCCACTGGCCATCGCCCGTGCCATGTGGGTGAACCTGCAGGCCGGCCGGGTGGTGCAGGGGGGCAGTACCCTGACCCAGCAACTGGTCAAGAACTTCTACCTAACCCGGGAGCAGACCCTGGTCCGCAAGGGTAATGAAGCGTTGATGTCCCTGCTGCTGGAATGGCACTACGACAAGAGCGATATCCTGGAAACCTACCTCAACGAGGTCTATTTGGGGCAGGCGGGGGTGCGTGGCATCCACGGTTTTGGTCTGGCCAGCCAGTTCTATTTCGGCCAGTCCCTGGCGGAGCTGGAGCTGGATCAGGTGGCGTTGCTGGTGGCCCTGGTGAAGGGCCCCAGCTATTACGATCCGCGTCGTCACCCCGAGCGGGCCAAGCGGCGCCGGAATCTGGTTCTCGACGTGCTGGCGGACAGTGGCCATATAGATGATGCCACCGCCCGTCAATTCCAGGCCAGGCCGCTGGGGGTGACCGGCCAGCCCTCGTTCACCGAGAACCGGTATCCGGCCTTCGTTGACCTGGTACGGCGTCACCTGGCCCGGGATTACCGGGAAGAGGACCTGCAGAGCGAGGGCCTGAGAATCTTCACCACCCTCAACCCGTCGATTCAGTACGCCGCCGAGTTTTCCGTGCGGCAGACCCTGGAGCGGCTGGATGGCAGCGGCGAGCGCCAGCTGGAATCGGCCATGGTGGTGACCAGCCGGGACAGCGGTGAGGTGGTGGCGCTGGTGGGCGGGCGCGATCCCCGCTACGCCGGCTTCAACCGGGCGCTCGATGCCCGCCGTCCCATCGGCTCGTTGATCAAGCCATTCGTTTACCTGGCAGCCCTGCAGCATCCGGACAAGTACACTCTGGTCACGCCGGTTCACGACAAGGGGTTCGCGCTGGTCTTCGATGACGGGCGCCGTTGGGAGCCGAAGAACTACGACGGCGAAGAGCGTGGCGACGTGCCGTTGCACCTGGCCCTGTCCCGGTCCTACAACCTGCCCACCGTGCGGGTGGGGCTGGATGTCGGGGTCGACTCAGTGGTCGACATGCTTCATGAGCTCGGGGTGGCCGAGCCGATCTCGGAATACCCGTCGATGCTGCTGGGCGCGGTGTCGATGACGCCGGTGACGGTGGCCCAGGCCTATCAGGGCCTGGCCACGTCCGGGTTCAACACGCCACTTCGGACCATTCGACAGGTCACCGATGCCCAGGGCGAGCCGCTGAGCCGCTACAACCTGGCGATCGAGCAGGTGCTGGACCCGGCGGCGACCCATCTGGTGCAGTACGTCATGCAGGAAACCATGCAGGAGGGCACCGGCCGATCCGCCTATTACCGGGTCTCGCAGGAGCTGAGTCTGGCCGGCAAAACCGGCACCACCGACGATGGCCGGGACAGCTGGTTTGCCGGTTTCAGTGGCGACTGGCTGGCGGTGGCCTGGGTGGGCCGGGACGACAACGGCGCCACCACACTGTCCGGTGCCAGCGGGGCGTTGCCGGTGTGGGCGGATTTCATGGCCAGTGTGCCCCAGCACGGGTTTTCCCCGGTGGTCCCGGATGGGGTGGAATACCATTGGGTGAACCCGCAGACGGCGTCCCTCAGTGGCAAGCATTGTGACAACGCCCGGTTGGTACCGTTTATCGCCGGCAGTGAGCCCACGGCCACCGATTCCTGTGCGGGGAGTCTCGGTGGTCGCTTGAGGGGCTGGTTTGAGGAGCTTTTCTGATGGATATGGCAAGACTATTCGGTGCCGGAGCACTGGCCCTGCTGCTGGCCGGCTGCGCCGCCGGTCCCGGTGGCTCGATTTACATACCGGCAGCGACGCCACCCGACTACGATCGCAATTCCAGACGAGCGCCGGAGCCCGCGACACCGGTGCCTTCGCCGACCCAGGAGCCGACCGAACCGGCGACGGCCCAGCCACAACCGGAGTCCGAACCGTCACCGTCGCCCAGCTATCAGGACCAGGGGGAAGCCTTGTCGGGAGCGGCCGCCAGCCTGGTGCGCAAGGCTGACAGCTTGCTGGCACAGGGCAACGTGCCGGCGGCGATCGGTCAGCTGGAGCGGGCCCAGCGCATTGCCCCCCGTTCCGCCGAGGTGTACTTCAAGCTGGCGGAGGCCTACGTGGCGGCCGGCAACCTGTCGGCGGCGGAGCAGTTCACGCTCAAGGGCCTGTCGCTGGCGGGCAGTAACGACGCCATGCAGCGGGCCGGCTGGCTGTTGCTGGCGGATATCCGTCGGGCGCGGGGCAATGTGGCGGGTGCCGACCAGGCGGAATCCCGGGCCGCAGCGCGGTAGCGGGGAGCCATCGGACACCGGGAGGTGATCCCCGTGCCCAATGGTTGTCGACCGGTGTGGCCCGTGGCGATCACAGCGTGGCGAAGACTCTTTCCGCCGCCTGCAGGGTGTGGTCGATGTCGTCGTCGGAGAGGGCGGCGCAGGCAAAGCCCGCCTCGAAGGCGGATGGCGCCAGGTAAACCCCTTCCTTGAGCATGCCCTGGAAAAAGGCCTTGAAACGGTCCACGTCGCAGGTCATCACCTGGTCGAAACGGGTCACCCGATCCGCCTCGGTAAAGAAAAAGCCGAACATGCCGCCGACACCCTGCACCGCCAGCGGGACCCCCGCCCGGTCGGCGGCGGCCTTGAGGCCATCGCGAACCTTGGCGGTCTTGGTGGCCAGCGCGTCGTGGAAGCCCGGCTCCGAGATCGCCTTCAGGGTGGTCAGGCCGGCCACCATGGCCAGCGGATTGCCGGACAGGGTGCCGGCCTGGTAGACCGGTCCCAGCGGGGCGATGTATTCCATGATCTCCCGCTTACCGCCGAATGCGCCCACCGGCAGGCCGCCGCCGATCACCTTGCCCAGGGCGGTCAGGTCGGGGGTGACGCCGTAGTGTCCCTGGGCGCCGCCGAGGGAGACCCGGAAGCCGGTCATTACCTCGTCGAATATCAGCACCGCGCCGCTGTCGTCGCAGACTTCCCGCAGGCATTCCAGGAAACCGGGGGCCGGGGGGATGCAGTTCATGTTGCCGGCCACCGGCTCAACGATGATGGCGGCAATCTCCTCCCCCAGCTTGGCGAAGGTCTCCCGAACCCCGTCGATGTCGTTGTAGTCCAGGGTCAGCGTGTGTTCGGCGAGACTGGCGGGGATGCCCGGCGAGTTGGGCACGCCCAGAGTGAGGGCGCCGGAACCGGCCTTGACCAGCAGGGAATCCACATGGCCGTGGTAGCAGCCCTCGAACTTCACGATCTTGTCACGACCGGTATAGCCCCGGGCCAGGCGGATGGCGCTCATGGTCGCCTCGGTGCCGGAGTTCACCATCCGCACCAGGTCGATGGAGGGCACCAGTTCGCAGACCTTGCGGGCCATGTCGGTTTCGATGGCGGTCGGGGCGCCGTAGCCCACGCCCAGGTTAATCTGTTTGTGCAGGGCCTCCTTGATGCGGGGGTCGGAGTGGCCCAGGATCATGGGGCCCCAGGAGCCGATGTAATCGATGTAGCGACGGCCATCCTCGTCGTACAGATAGGCGCCCTCGGCATGGTTGAAGAACACCGGTGTGCCCCCCACGCCGCGAAAGGCCCGAACCGGTGAGTTCACACCTCCGGGAATGAATTGCTGTGCCTGCTCGAAGAGCGTTTCGGACTGTGTCATGTTTCAGGGCTCCCTAGTGGGTTGGAAATGGGGTGAATTGGAACTTGGGTGGCCAGTGGGTGTTCGCGGCTATCTTATCTCAGTCGGTTTGAAACAGCGGATGGTGGCTGGCAAACAGGCGAGAGAACCGCCGTGCCTGCTCCTCCACTGCCGGCTCCGGAACGCCAAACAGCCCACCGACCACGGCCAGCAGGTCCGCGCCACCGAGGATCAGCTCCGCGCCGTTGTCGATGGTGACGCCGCCGATGGCGGTAATGGGGCGGTCAAATTGCCGGGCCTGGGCCAGGATCCGTTGATCCGCCGGCGGCGCCCCGGGCTTGGTGCCGGAGGCGAAGAAGCGGCCAAACGCCAGGTAGTCGGCGCCGCCGGTATCGGCGTCCGCCGCCAGAGCGAGGCTGTCGTGACAGGTGATGCCGATGATGGCGCTGTCTCCCAACAGGTGCCGGGCCTCGGCCAGTGAGCGATCGCCCTGGCCCAGGTGTACGCCGGCCGCGCCCACCCGTTGGGCCAGATGGGGATCGTCGTTGATAATCAGCGGTACGCCGGCGTTGTGGCAGGCGGCCTGCAGGTCCCGGGCCTGGCTGAGACGCTCGCTCTCCGGTGCCGATTTCTCGCGGTACTGGATCAGCACGGCACCGCCGCAAAGGGCTGCCTCGACCTTGTCGACCAGGGTTTCCGGCGGCGTCAGAAGGCTGTCGGTAATGGCATACAGGCCCGGACGCAGGCCCTTGTCGAAGCGTGTGGTCATGGGGTCAGGCGCACGCTGCGGTCGGGCACCGGCTGGCCCTGACCCACGGCCAGGGCCTGATTGATCGCCTTGGCGACGAAACGCTGGGCCTGCTCGATGGCCGCCTCCACCGACAACCCCGCAGCGCAACCGCTGGCAATGGCGGCCGCCAGGGTGCAGCCGGTGCCGTGGTATTCGCCGCCCACCCGGGGGATTTGCCAGCTTTGTGGCGACTGTCCCTGGCGATACAGGGTATTGACGATGTGCTCGCCCTCGCCGTGACCGCCGGTGGCCAACACCGCCCGGCAGCCCGCAGCCAGCAGGTTATCCGCTGCAATCCCGGGATCGTTGTCCTCGCCCAGCAGGGCCAGCTCAATACCATTGGGGGTTATCAGGTTGGCGCGGCGAAACAGCCGGGTCTTCATGGCGTCGATCAGCGCCTGATCCGCCAGGTCGCCGCCGCCGGCGGCCTTGATCACCGGGTCCACGATCAGGGGGATGTCCGGCTTGTCGACCAGAAACGCCAGCAGGGTGTCGATGATGTCGGCGTTTCCCAGTGCGCCGGTCTTGATGGCGTGGATGGGGGTGTCCTTCGCCAGGCAGTCGAGCTGCTCCCTGATCAGCGTGGCTTCCATCGGGGCCGCGTTGTATACGTTGCGGGTGTCCTGCACCGTCAGGCAGGCAAGTACTGGTAATGGGTGCACACCGAGGGCGGTCGCGGCCTGGATGTCCGCCTGAATGCCGGCACCGCCGGAGGGGTCGAGGCCGGACAGGATCAATAGCTGGGGGCGATGTTGGAGTTCGATGGTTGCGGCTCCTTAAAACGGTTTAACCGTCGCCAGAATAACGACAGCGAGCAGGATCAGCACCGGCAGCTCGTTAAACCAGCGGTAGAAAACGTGGCTGCGGCTGTTCCGATCGTCCCGGAACACCCTGACCAGGTGGCCACAATAAAAATGATAGACCACCAGCAAGGCAATGAGCGCCAGTTTGGCGTGGAGCCAGCCCTGGCTGAGATAGCCCTGCGGGTTAAAGCTCACCAGCCAGCCGCCGAACACCAGGGTGGCGATCATCGATGGCGTGGTGATACCGCGGTACAGTTTGCGTTCCATGATCTTGAAACGCTCCCGTCCCGGCTCGTCCTCACAGGCAGCATGGTAAACGAACAGGCGCGGCAAATAAAAAATGCCGGCGAACCAGCAGACCATGGCAATCAGGTGGAAGGCTTTGATCCACAGCATGAGTTAGCTCCGTCGGTATTGGTAATAGCTTTCGATATCGGATTTGAGCACCACGCCATAGATACGCTGAATCATCGGGCCGATGTGGCGTTGCACGTACAGGGCCTCGGCCTTGCTGTCGTGGAACACCTGTAGGGCTTCTTCCAGGGTGGCCTGGTACTGGACCGCAGCCAGGTCCCGGCGGTTGGCGGGAATGTTCATCAGGTCGATGGTGTCCGGCATGGCCTTGCCCGATTCCCGGCACTCCTCCTCGATATCCTCAAGGTAGCGGGCCAGGTCGACGGCAGGCATCAGGGCCGTCGGCCCGTTCTTGCCCTCGACCACCAGCCACTTGTGTTCCGATTTGAGAGCCTGCCGGCTTTCCTCCAGCGACAGGTTGCGCTGGATCCGGGTCACACTGCGCTCCATGATGGCGCCCACTGAAACCCGGCGCAGGGCCTGGATCACCGGCGAGTTCTGGTAGCTGAGCCCCTGGCTCTTGAGGATGGTCAGGAACAGCGACTTCTGCCCGAACACCTCACTGGTCACCAGGCTGGAAACGGTGATGATCAGCATCGCCGGCAGGATGATGTGCGGATTGAGGGTCAGCTCCAGCAGGGCCATCAACGCCGCCAGCGGGGCCTGCAGCACGGCCCCCATCATCGCGCCCATGCCCAGCATGGCGTAGAAGCCGACGGACGAGGCCAGCTCCGGCGCGGCGTAGGAGCCCACCAGTCCCATCGCGCCGCCCAATGTGGCGCCCATGAAGATGGTGGGGCCGATGACCCCGCTGGGCATGCCCAGGCCGAGGGTGAGGGCGGTCACCACCAGCTTGGCCAGCCCGACGCCCAGCAGGAGCCAGAACGGCAGCTCATTGTGGATGGTCTGGCTGACCGTGTCGTAGCCAATACCCATCACCTCCGGCACGACCAGGGCGAAGGGGACCATCACCAGCCCGGCCACCGCGAGACGCAGGATCACCGGGCGGTGGTGGAAACGGCCGGTGTAATCCAGCAGGTAGATGAAGGCGGCGGCGGCAATCCCGATGATCACGGCAATGGCCAGGATCCAGGGAATCTCCAGCAGGGAGTTCATGGTCAGGGCCGGCACGCTGAACGCGGGCTCGTCGCCATACACTGCCCGGGTCACCACCGCCGCGCTCACCGAGGCGAGGATAATGGGGGTGAAACCGGCAATGGTGTACTCCATCATGACCACTTCCATGGCGAAAATAACCCCTGATATGGGGGTGTTGAACGACGCCGAAATGGCCGCCGCACAGCCACAGGCCACCAGGGTGCGGATGCTGTTGTTGGGCAGGCGCATCCATTGCCCCATCAGGCTGGAGAAGGCCGCTCCCAGATGCACTGCCGGTCCCTCCCGGCCTGCCGACTGCCCGCTCACCACCGTGCCAACACCGCAAACAAACTGCACGAGGGCGCTGCGGAACGAAATGTAGCCCTGATGGTAATTGAGGCGTTCCATGACGTGGACGATGCCCACCTTGCGATCCTGAAGGCCCAGGCGATGCAGGAACAGCGCCAGTAACAGTGCACCGGACAGCGGTAGCAGGCCGCGGATCAGCGGGTCCAGCTGTTCGAAGGCTTCCGAATCGTGGTTGGGCAGGAAGTACTCCAGCGGCCACTCGATGGCCAGCCGGAATATCAGGATGACCCCGCCAGTCACCAGTCCCGACAACAACCCCAGGATCGCCAGTTGCGGCAGGGCATCCACACCGGACAGTTTCCGACGAAACATCGGAATCAGGTGCTCGGCAAATTGTTGCCTCAGGTTTCGCATGGGCGCGGAGGTTCCGGTCGGGCAAGTAAGAATTTGAAAACAGGGAGATAGATGTGAATGGTCAGTGCAACCACCCCCACTGTATTGTAATCGACCGTCAACGGCCTGCAATAAGTCCTTGGATTATCGTGTTAGAATAGGGGGTCAAATTCATGGGTCCTGGTCCGAGGGTGTCGCGGGACGATCAAGCTCTGGAGTGTTCGGTGATTAAAGTAGGTATTGTCGGTGGTACCGGGTATACCGGTGTCGAATTGTTAAGAATCCTTGCGAACCACCCGGAAGCGGAGGTGAGCTGTATCACCTCCCGCTCCGAGGCGGGCCTGGCGGTTGCCGATATGTACCCCAATTTGCGCGGTCACTACGAGCTGGCGTTCAGCGAGCCGGATACCAAGACCCTGGCGGCGTGTGACCTGGTCTTCTTCGCCACGCCTCACGGTGTGGCCATGCGCATGGCGCCGGAATTGATCGCCCTGGGCACCCGGGTGGTGGACCTGTCCGCGGATTTCCGCCTCAAGGACCTGGAGGTCTGGGCCCGGTGGTACGGGATGCCCCATGAAAGTCCGGAGTGGGCAGAGAAAGCCGTGTACGGCCTGCCCGAGGTGGCCCGGGCCGCTATCCGCGATGCCGAGCTGGTGGCCAATCCCGGCTGCTACCCGACCGCTGTCCAGCTGGGACTGATCCCGCTGCTGGAAGAAGGCCTGGTGAAAACCGATCGCCTGATTGCCGATGCCAAGTCCGGGGCCAGCGGCGCCGGCCGGCAGGGCAAGGTGGGCGTGCTCCACGGCGAGATCGGCGAAAGCTTCAAGGCCTACGGTGCCTCCGGCCACCGGCATCTGCCGGAGATCCGCCAGGGACTGGTGGCCGCCGCCGGCGACGCCAGTCTTGGGGTGACGTTTGTGCCGCACCTGGTGCCGATGATCCGCGGCATCGAGGCGACACTGTATGCCGAACTGAACGACCCGGCGGATTTTGACCGCCTGCAGGCGTTGTTCGAGGCCCGCTATCGGGAGGAGCCGTTTGTGGATGTCATGCCGTTCGGCAGCCACCCGGAAACCCGCAGCGTCCGCGGTGCCAACCACTGTCGGATGGCGCTGCATCGCCAGGAGTCCAGCAGCATGGTCATCATCTCGTCGGTGATCGACAACCTGGTGAAAGGCGCGGCCGGGCAGGCGGTCCAGAACATGAATATCATGTTCGGGTTCCAGGAAGACCTGGGGCTGCAGGTCCCGGCGCTGCTCCCTTAAGGTCGGCCCGTGAGCAAGACAAAAAAGCCGGCGGAAGAATACGTCGTCGTTCGCCATCGGCCGGGGCGGCGCCTGCGGCGTACCTCTATCCTGCTCTTGTTCTCGGTGGTCTGTGCGGTGGTGGGGTATGCCGTGGGTATGGCCCAGGGCGGATTCCGCTTCTCGACCATGTTGCAGACTCGGGAGTCCCTGCAGGCCGAACTGGAGTCGGTGCGCCAGGATTATCTGGCAACCCAGCAGAACCTGATCAATCTGGAGCGCGGCCGATCCATTGATGAGCAGGCGTTGGCCCAGGCCCGGCGGACCATCGCCAAGCTGGAAACGGACATCGCCGAGCTGAAGGCCGACCTGACGTTCTACCGCAATATCATGGCGCCGTCGGAAGTGAGCGATGGGTTGCAGGTGGACCGGCTTCGGCTGCGGCCCGGCCGTCTGGACGGGCGTTACGGCTTCAAGTTGGTGCTGACCCAGGTTGGGGACAACAACAGCTATATTTCCGGCGTTGTGGCGGTCAATGTCATTGGCCGGCGGCGAGGCGAGAAAGAAGTGATCGCGTTGAGAGATCTGTCTGACGACATAGAGGATCTCGGTGTAAAATTTCGATTCCGCTTTTTTCAGGATATCGAGGGCCACCTGAGGGTGCCCGACGATTTTGAACCATTGGAGGTGCAGGTTGTCGCCCAGGCCCAGGGCAGCAAATCCTCCCAGGCGGAACGAACCTTCGAGTGGGCGCAATTAACGGAGAACTGACCGTATGCTAGGCAAAAAAAAACAATCACGCCGTCCAGCAGGGCACTTCGATACCCTGATTTCTGCCAAGACCGCCATTGAAGGGGATGTGTTCTTCTCCGGCGGGTTGCACGTTGACGGCAAAATCCGCGGCAAGGTGGTGGCCGAAGAGGGGGGCAGCGCCGTGCTGCGGGTGTCTGAAGTGGGTGAGGTTGAAGGTGATATTGTGGCGCCCCATGTTATCGTCAATGGCACGGTGCATGGCGATGTCTACGCGGCAGAACACCTGGAATTGGCCGCGAAGGCCTCCATTCACGGCAACGTCTATTACAACCTGATCGAGATGGCCATGGGGGCAGCGGTGAACGGCAGCCTGGTGCACCAGACCGAGCCGCGGGGCTTGCTCGACAAGCAGCAAGCCCCGGTAGCGCCTCCGCAGGAGGCGACGGCAACGGAAGAGAGTGCCCAGGCAGATGTTGAATAATTGACTGTTTTGGTCGGGAATACGATAATTGGCGTTTACGCCCATACTGGCTTTATTCCGACACAAAGGTACCGGAGGCAAACTTGAGTGTAGTCCAGGAGCAAATGCCGACGCCGCTGTTTTTCAGTGACAGCGCGGTTGCCAAGGTGCGCGAGCTGGTTGAGGAAGAGGGCAATCCCGACCTCAAGCTGAGGGTGTTCGTGACCGGCGGCGGCTGCTCGGGGTTTCAGTACGGTTTCTCGTTCGACGAAAACCAGGACGAGGACGATACCGTTATTGAACGGGATGGCATGGTCTTGCTGGTTGATCCCATGAGCTATCAGTACCTGGTGGGCGCCACGATCGAGTACCAGGAGGGGTTGCAGGGTTCCCAGTTCGTGGTTCAGAACCCCAATGCCAGCTCCACCTGCGGATGCGGGTCTTCCTTTTCCATCTGATCGATACCGGGGCGATCTTCGCCCTGGCATTCCGTCACTTCGATGTTTCCCCTCGGAATCAGGGCAGGTAGATGGCACCCAGGATTCGAGGTCCCTGGGCTCCGGTCGCCGCGGGCAGGTTGCCGGGGCGGCGATCCAGGGTCTGTTTCGCCAGCCAGGCGAAGGCCGTTGCCTCAACCCACTGCGGATCAATCCCCAGCTCATCTGTTGAGCAGACGCTAATCGGGCTGCAGGCCTTGCGAAGCTCCTGCATCAGTGCCTTATTTCGGACTCCTCCGCCGCAGACGTAAATCTTGATACCGTTGGCGGGGGGCATCTCCCTGGCGATCGAGACAACAGTCAATTCCAGCAGTGTGCGCTGGACGTCGGTGGGGCAGACCTCTGGATGGCGGTTGATCACCGTCTTGATCCAGTCCAGGTTGAATTTTTCCTTGCCCGTGCTTTTGGGGGCCTTCTGGGAAAAATAGGCGTCCGAGAGCATGTCACTCAACAAGGCCTGATTGACACACCCCTCTGCGGCCCACTGGCCGTTTTCATCAAAGCACTTGCCGGTTTGGTGTTGGCACCAGGCGTCCATCAGGGCATTGCCGGGGCCGGTATCGAAGCCGAGCACCGGTTGTTCGACCGTGCGCCCCAGGCGGGTGATGTTGGCGATGCCGCCAATGTTGACGATGCAGCGATCCTGCTCGGTACTGCCAAAAAAGGCCTGGTGGAAGGCCGGCACCAGGGGGGCGCCTTCGCCCCCGGCGGCCATGTCGCGGCGACGGAAGTCGGCGATGGTGGTGATGCAGGTTCGCTCGGTGATGAGGTTGGGATCGCCCAGTTGCAGCGAGAAGGGTGTTTGGCCACGGGGGTGGTGGCGTACCGTCTGGCCATGGCTGCCGATGGCCAGGATGTCGAGCTCCGCGGTGTCGGCCTTGGCCAGCACGCCGCTTGCGGCCTGCGCGAAAAGGTGGCCAATTTCGTGGTCCAGGGCACCCAGGTCATCGGGCGTGCCAATGTTCTGGCTGGCGCGCTGTAGCCGGTGCCGGAGCTGGTCCGGGTAGCCGACGGTGTGACTGGCGTGAATGTGCACCCGCCCCTGGTCAAAACTGGCCAGCACCGCGTCGATGCCGTCCATGCTGGTGCCGGACATCAGGCCGAGGTAGGCGGGTGTTGTCATCCTATTCGCCTCGGGCCAGGGTCATCCGGGACGTGTTCTGGTAGGTCTCCAGTTGTGCCAGGGCGCCCTGGGTGACCGCCTTGAAGCGGGCCATTTCATTGCTGGCAATCGGTTCGGCATCGGGCAGCGGCACGGTGACCGGGTTGCGCGGTGCGCCGTTGACCCGGAACTCGTAATGCAGGTGCGGACCCGTTGCCAGGCCGGACGACCCGACGTAGCCGATCACCTGGCCCTGGGTGACCCGACGCCCGGTACGGATACCGCGGGCAAAGCCGCGCATGTGGGCGTAGAGGGTCGTGATGTTGTTGCCATGCTGGAGCACGACGGCATTACCAAAGCCACCCTTTCGACCCGCGTGAATGACCTTGCCGTCACCTGCGGCCTTGATGGGGGTGCCGGTGCTCGCCGCGTAGTCGGTGCCTTTGTGGGCGCGAATGCGATGCAGCACCGGATGGCGGCGTGACAGGTTGAAGTGGGATGAGATGCGCGCGAAGTCCACCGGTGTACGCAGGAAGGCCTTGCGCATGCTGCGCCCTTCCGGCGTGTAATAGGCGCTGACGCCATCGTTGTCGGTGTACAGCACGGCGGTCAGCTCGCGGCCGCTGTTGTTAAAGCTGGCGGCAAGGATGCGGCCGTTGTCGATTTTCTCGCCGTCCAGGTACAGCTCCTCATAGACCACGCTGAAGCTGTCGCCCTTGCGAATGTCCAGAACAAAGTCGATGTCCCAGCCGAATATGCCTGCCAGTTCCATAGTGAGCTTGTCGGTCAGTCCGGCGGCTTGACCGGCACCGAACAGGGAGCTCTCGATCTCCGCCTCGGCGTAGCTGATGCGGGCCTCAGGCTCCAGCACGACGCGTTCGCCGACGAAGCCGGCCTCGGTGCGCTCAATGCTGAGGGATTCGAGACGACTGCGTTGCAGCTTGATGGCCGCCAGCTCGCCGTTATCGTCGGAGGCGAACGAGATGTGCTCGCCGGCGTACAGACGCTGCAGTTCCTTGGCGTCCCCGTCGCCGTGGATAACCGAGAGCATCAAGCCGTCATTGAAGCCGGCCTTCTTAAACAGGGCCGACAGGGTGTCGCCAGACCTGATTTCGAACTCGGACCACTCGAACTCCGGCTCGGCGGGGACGTCGACGGCCACCGTCGGTTCTGTCGGAGATGTTGTCTGGCTGGGGGTGCTTTGAGCCGTGGCGTGTCGGGGGGCGTCAACGGCGTCGGCCTCGTTCAGCGGGGTGCGCTGAGGCGTGCTCTGGCCGGTTTCGAGATCCAGTGTGACCGACATTCGGCCAGCCTCAACATCCGCGGCGGGACTCAAAATCATGGCGGTGCTAACGACCGCGCCCATGACGATGGCGGCTGCGAGGTGGGTTCTGGGGAACTTATTCAACACGTTAGGCGCCTATTTTATCTGTTATGTCACTAGGTTGTATTACCTAATTAAAGTTAACGGTCAAGTATAGATCAACAGGTTACCGGATAAAAAGCGTTCAGGATAGCGCCAGCCGTAGCGTCAGTACAATGCAAGCGCGGATTTTCTTGGACGGCATTGCTATAATGCCCGCCTTCAATCTGGCTTGACCTGGTTAATTACTGTGCAGTCTCGACTGTAACAGGCTTGGCGGTAACGCACAGATTTGTTTTGTTGAGCTCTGTAACTATCTACATCGAATTTAGGCAATTGGGGAAAACTGTTCATGACATCCATTGATGACGCGCTGGCCACGATCAAGAGGGGCGTGCACGAGCTGCTTCCGGAAGATGAGTTGGTGGAAAAGCTGAAGCTCGGGCGTCCGTTGCGCATCAAGGCGGGCTTCGATCCCACTGCGCCGGATCTGCACCTTGGACACACGGTGCTGATCAACAAGTTGCGGCAGTTCCAGGATCTGGGTCATGAGGTCATTTTCCTTATTGGTGATTTCACCGGGATGATTGGCGATCCTACCGGTAAGAGTGCCACCCGTCCTCCTTTGACCGAAGAGCAGGTGGCGGCGAACGCGGTGACCTACCAGGAGCAGGTGTTCAAGATCCTGGATCCCGAGAAGACCCGGGTGGTGTTCAACTCCGATTGGATGGCCAAGTTGAGTGCGGCAGACATGATTCGCCTCGCCGGTCAGTACACCGTTGCCCGCATGCTGGAGCGGGACGACTTCGCCAAGCGCTACGCGGCCGAGCAGTCCATTGCCATTCACGAGTTCCTCTACCCGCTGGTGCAGGGTTACGATTCAGTAGCGCTGGAGGCGGACGTTGAGCTGGGGGGCACCGATCAGAAGTTTAACCTTCTCATGGGGCGGGTGCTGCAGAAGGCGCATCAGCAGGAGCCGCAGGTGATCCTTACCATGCCGATCCTTGAGGGGCTGGATGGTGTCCAGAAGATGTCGAAATCCCTGGGTAACTATATAGGTGTCAGTGATTCCCCGGGAGAGATGTATACCAAGCTGCTGTCCATGCCGGACGATCTGTTGTGGCGTTACTTCGAGTTGCTGAGCTTCCGGCCGATGGCCGAGGTGGAAGAGTACCGCAAGGCCGTTGAGGCGGGCGCCAACCCCCAGGATTACAAGAAGATCCTGGCCGAGGAGATTATTACCCGCTTCCACGATGAAGAGGCGGCCAGGACGGCGCACAAGTCGGCCGGTAACCGGGTGGCGCTCGGGGAGATCCCCGAGAATGTGCCAACCGTGGAGGTGGCGCTGGAGGGGCAGGAGCAGTTGCCCATTGCCGCGGTATTGCGGCTGGCCGGTTTGGTTAAGAACGGAGCGGCTGCCCGGGATGTCCTGGGGCGGGGAGCTGTCTTTGTTGATGGTGAGCAGCTCGAAGGCAGCAAGCAGTTTGCGTTAGGGGATGATTGCGTTATCCAGGCGGGCAAGAAGAAGATTGCTCGGGTGTTGATTACGGAGTGACCGATCAGCGAGGTTTTTGAAATTATTTTCGAAACCTCGTTGACACCTCGGCGGAGGTCTGTAGAATGCGCATCTCTTTCGAGGGGCACGCCACTTCAGCGGGCCGGAAGTCGAAAGATAACCGCTTGGTTTTATTGAAGATTTTGAGTTTCAACTTTCTTCAAATTGGC
>NZ_JAWVYN010000028.1:0-40871 GCF_033722735.1 Marinobacter sp. | reverse complement strand
TAGAACCCCTCCGGCACCCGGAATCCCGCCAATCCCCGTTCCTCCAACAGCTGCGCGAAGCGGATGGTGGTCAGATCCTTGCCCGGCGCGCCGATCACCTGGATGTTGTAAGGCAGGCCCTTGGCGGTGCGTCCTACCGGGACCGAGGTGGCGGGCAGGCCGAGGAGGGTGGCCAGGGCGATCCAGCAGAACTGGTCCAGGTAGGAGCGGGTTTTGCCGTCCACCGACACCCGTCGTTTGAACATCGGCTGACTCAGGTCGTGGGGGATGGCGGTGGTTGGGGTCACCGGCGTTAACAGGACATCGTGATGCTCGAACAGGGTCTCAATCTGGGCGCGCATCTTTTCCCGGGTTTCGTGCCACTGGATCCACTGGTGAATGGGCTGGTTGACGCCCCGGCCGTATTGGCCAACGCCAGCGGTCATCGGCACAAAGTGGCGCAGTACCTTGTCGAGGCGGCTGATCCACAGCAGCTGACGGCGTTGGCCGGGCTTAAAGGAAGTGCTCAACAGGCTGCCCAGCAGGTTGAAGTAGACCGGCATGATCCGATCCAGGCTCAGCAGCGGATGCCGGGCCTGGGCAACCTGGGCACCGGACTGGGTCAGTTTTTCACCCAGGTCGCGGTAGCCCCGGCTCAGTTCCGCGTTGATGGGGCAGCGGGGATCGTCCAGCCAGAGTCCGACCCGGGCCTCGCTCAGTTCGGTTAAACCGGACGGTTCCATGGCCAGTTGCCAGCAGCGGCTGTCCGGGGCGGTGGGACCGGCGATGACGCCCAGCAGGAGTTCCAGGTCCTGGGCGGTGCGCGCCAGCGGCCCGCCTTCGGCAAGGTCTGGCTGGCCCATGGTGCCCGGGGGCCCCGGTATGTGGCCACGGAACGACACCAGACCCCGGGAGGGCTTGTGGCCGAATACGCCGCAGAAGTGCGCCGGCGTGCGGATGGAGCCGGCCAGGTCGCTGCCGATCTCCAGCGGCGTCATGCCCGCGGCCAAGGCTGCGGCGGCACCGCCGGACGAGCCACCGGGGGTGTGGGCGTTGTCGTAGGGGTTGTTGGTGACGCCGAACAGCTTGTTGTAACTCTGCACATCGGAGGCATACAGCGGCACGTTGGTCTTACCCACCACTATGGCGCCGGCGGCCACCAGCCGCTCGACGACGTCGGCAGAGCGTCGGGGCACATGGTGCTTGAGCGCGGGGGCGCCGGCGGTGCAGGTCATCTCCGCCACTTCCCAGGTGTCCTTGAGGGTGACGGGCAGGCCGTGAAGCGGGCCGGGAGCAGCGCCGGAAGCCCGCTGTTCGTCGGCGGTCCTGGCGCCCTTCATGGCGGCGTCTTCGTCCAGGTGCACGACGGCATTGACCGAATCGTTGTGTTCGGCAATCCGGTCCAGGAAGGCTCGGGTGACATCCACGCTGGACAGGGTGCCGGCCTTGAGGTCGGCCAGCAGTTGATGCGCCGGACGGTAGTACAGGGGAGTGTCGGTCACGGGATATCCTTGCGTTCTTTGAGGTCGGAGCGCCAGTGTTTGACGCGGACCTGGGCCTTGATGGCTTCGATGATGTCGTGGATGAGCGAGATCAGCGCCTCGTTCTGCTTCCGCGAGGGGGACGGTGCCAGCTCCGGGGCGGGCAGGAACACATCCACGATGTCTTCGATAAAGGCATGGTTGGTGGACGAGGCCAGGTCTTCCAGGATCTGGTGGATCACGTTGGCAACGATGTCGCCGACGGCCTCTTCGAGGGTTTCCTGGATGGTGGGACCCACCACGGGGAGGTACCGCAGGCGTGACAGCTCAAGGTTCTGTTTTAGGGCGGCGTCGACACGTTCTTCGAGGTAGACCCTCAATTCGCCCCGCTTGGGCATGTAGCCCTCGCTGGCCGCCTGGGAGACTCGCTCGGACAGCCAGTCAGTGAGCATGGCCTTGCGGGGGTAGAGGATCTCGTGCTGGACGCGATCGAACAGGGGCGAGCCCCGCCCAACCTCGGTTTGTACCCCGGATAAGACCTTGATCACAATGCGGTCAGACAGTTCCTCCATAAACGCCTCATAATAAAAATTGAAGAACTGGTAAAGCCGCGACTGGGTGATGTCGATGATCTTGTACTGGTGCAGCCGGTAAATGATGGAGATGATCCTCAGTACCCGCAAGAAGCGCAGGCTGCCCACGGGAATGCAGCCGACCAGGTCGTACCAGTGAATAAACGGGTAGAAATACCAGCGATCGTAGACCTGGGCTCGAATGGCGTAGCCCCAGCGCAGGAAAAACTCGGTCAGGAACACTGCCACAAACAGCAGATCGTAAAAAATGAAGTTCTCATGCACCGGCTGGTAGAGCTCGTGGAAGCCGGCGGCATGAACGGCCAGCAGGTCCTGGACGGCGATGAAACCGTAGATCGAATCGAAAATGATCAGTGCCAGGTTGAGAATCAGCAAACCGAGCATGACAAAGTCGATGGCAAACCAGATCAGCTGATGGCTGGCTTTCAGGTTCTCCCTGTTGATGTTGAGCATGAAGACGCCTTAAACGGGTAGCCGGGAAACTGCGGAGATTGGGTCAGGCCAGGCCGGCTGGAACGCCAGCCCGGTCCGACTGCTGCCCCCGATGAATCGATGGCAACAGGTCCGCCCTCCATTTCAAGGGGCGTCAGCTTAGCCTATTTGAGCTCGGCGGACGACTTGCCCAGCAACCGACGGGCTATGATAAGCAGTTGAATTTGCTGGGTACCCTCAAAGATGTCCAGAATTTTCGAGTCCCGCGCCCATTTTTCCAGCAACTCGGTTTCGCCATAGCCCAAGCTACCGCACAGTTCCACGCAGCGCAGGGTGATGGTGTTCGCCACCCGACCGGCCTTGGCCTTGGCCATGGAGGCCTCCTTGGAGTTGGGCTGGCCGTTGTCCGCCATCCAGGCAGCCCGCAGGGTGAGCAGGCGAGCGGCCTCCAGTTCGGCCTCCAGCAGCTGCAGTTCCCGGTCGGCGGCCGGCAGGGTCCAGGGCTGGGCGGCGTAGCGGCTGCCGTGTCCGCCCTCGGCCAGCAGTTCCCGGGTCTTCTCCAGTGCGGCGCGGGCAACGCCAATGGCCATCGCGGCGACCACTGGCCGGGTGTTGTCGAACGTCTGCATGGCGCCGGCAAAGCCTTTGTCCACGCTGGGGTCGCCCAGCAAGTTCTCCTTAGGAACCCGGCAGTTCTCAAAGCGGATGGTGGCGGTGTCGGAGGCGCGAATGCCCAGCTTCTTTTCCAGCCGCTCCACCGTCATGCCCGGAGTGCCTTTCTCCACCACAAACGACTTGATGGCGGCCCGGCCCAGGCTTCGATCCAGGCTGGCCCACACCACCACCGCATCGGCCCGGTCGCCGGCAGTGACGAAGATTTTCTCGCCATTGATGACGTAATGGTCGCCGTCCTCGGTGGCGGTGGTGCGGATGGCGGCGCTGTCGGAACCGGCGGAGGGTTCGGTGATGGCCATGGCGGCCCAGGTGTCGCCGAAGCGGGCCAACTGCTCCTCGTTAGCCACCGCGGCGATGGCGGAATTGCCCAGCCCCTGGCGGGGAATCGACAGCGCCAGTCCCACGTCGCCCCAGCACACCTCGGTGAGGCTGAGCACGGTATTCATGTTGGTGCCATTGCGGTTGCCACTGCCGTTGCCGTTGCCGGAGCGGGACAGTTTAGCGGCCCCGGCAGCGCCATGTTCACCGGCCCCGGCATTCATGCCGTCCACCACGTGGGCGAACATGTCCAGCTCCTTGGGGTAGGTGTGCTCGGCCCGGTCGTATTTGCGGGAGATCGGGCGGAAGACCTCACGGGCGACCTGCTGGGCCTGGTGGATGATAGGACCAAATTTGCGGGGGATTTCCAGGTACATACTAAAACTCTCCTTAGGCGTGCACGCCGCCGAAATGAACGGAAACCGACCGCAGGTCCCGGTACCAGCGCTCCACCGGGTGCTCCTTGACGAAGCCGTGGCCGCCGAGCAGCTGAATTCCGTTGGTGCCGACTTCCATGGCCTTGTCGTTGCAGAGTATGCGGGCCAGGCAGGCCTCCCGATGCCAATCCAGACCGGTTTCCGCGCGGCTGGCGGCACGCCAGGCCATCAGCCGCATGCTGTCGATCTCGATGGCCATGTTGCTGATCATGAAGGCGACGGATTGTCGATGGCTGATGGGCTCGCCAAAGGCCTGACGTTCGTTGCAGTAGGGGATGACGTAATCCAGTGTGGCCTGGGCGGTACCAATGGCCAGGCCGCAGCGCATCAGGGTGGCGCGGTTGAGAAAGGCCTGGTAGTCGAAGTCTTCATCCCCCAGGAGGGCATGGTCCGGTAGCTGGACGTCCCGCAGTTCCAGGCGGGTCAGTTGCGTCGCCCTTAATCCCATCCCCGGATCGGGGCGTTTGTGCAGGCCCTCGGCGTCGCCGGGGAGCACGAACAGCCGTGGCATTCCATCCAGCTCGGCCGCCACCAGCATCAGCTCGCTGACGTCGCCCAGCACCACGCCGTTCTTGATGCCGGACAGCCGGTAGCCATCACGGGTGCGGGTGGCCCGGGTTTGCAGCGACAGGGGATCGAACAACGGCGTGGGTTCATCCACTGCGATGGTGGCTACCGGAGGGGTGTCCTCGCAGAAGGCTGGCAGGTACTGGGCCTGCTGCTCGCCCGTGCCCCACTGGCTGATGGCCTGGGCGAAGCTGAAGGGAGCCAGCAATGCCGTGGCCAGGCCCATGTCACCCCAGGCCAATTGCTCCGCGATCAACACGCTGGTCACCGGTGACTGACGCTCGGCCACGCCGCCAAACGCCTCGGGAACGGCGTAGAGGGTCAGCCCCAGGGCGGCGGCGTCCTCGAACACCTCCGCCGGCATCGCCGAGGCTTCATCGGCACTGGCGGCCGCCGCGCGCAGTCGGTCCTGGGCCAGGCGGTGCAGGTTGTCGACGATCAACTGCTGGTCCTGGTCCAGGTTCAGGTCAAACAGATCGCGAGCGGTTTGTGTGGGCAGTCGTTTCTTGGGGAGCCAGCCGGTGACGCGTTTGTACTCGCGGGTGGCAAGGGCCAGGGTACGAAATCCGGCTCGGGTGCCCTGGTAGGCGACTTTCTCCACCGGACTGCGCATCCCCAGGCGGTCCAGCCAGGGGCTGGCGGCCAGCCGGTTCATGGCGGACAGGGCAAGGCCTATCGGGTCTCGGGTCATTGATCGACTCCTTGTGTTCTTATTGTGAGGTTGTCTACGGATCATGTGACGCTGGACCGGAGTCGCCATTGGCATAACCGGCATGGGCCCGGGGCAGCCGGGTCAATCCTGGCTAATGGCAGAGTCGCTTAGGGAGCCGCTGATGCCTTCCTGGATGGCTCTGAAGGCTGCGTTGGTGTGCCGCATCAATTGCCGCGACAGCCTTCAGAGCACGCCGAGGCGATTCGGAGTGATTCGGAGGCTCCCTAACTGGCCCGGCAAACGTTACACTCACAGTCTGAGTCTGGATGTCGTGCAGGCACCAAGCGTTGAGTGGGAAGGAGACAAAGCGTGTCGCAACCGGTTTCGTTTGAGCCATACCCGAAGGTGGAAGAGTGGTTGAACCAGATAACTCATGGCTTGGCGGCCCTGGCCAGTGTCGCCGGGATGGTGGTGCTGCTGATCATGGCGGCGAAGCTGCAGGACGTCTGGAAGATCGTCAGTTTCAGCATCTATGGCACCAGCATGACGCTGCTGTTCCTTGCCTCCACCCTGTACCATTCCGCCCGCCGTTATGAAGTGCGGAAGGTCTTCAAGATGCTCGACCACTGCGCCATTTTCCTGCTGATCGCCGGCACCTACACGCCCTTCCTGCTAGTGAACATGCGCGACGGCATTGGCTGGACCCTGTTCGCCATCATCTGGGGGCTGGCGGTGGCGGGAATTATCCTCAAGCTGGTGTTTGGCCACCGGTTCAAGCCATTGCAGATTACCATTTACCTGTTGATGGGCTGGCTGGTGGTGGTGGCATCCACCGAGCTGGCCGCCAGTGTCAATCCACTGGGTCTGTGGCTGGTGGTGGCCGGTGGCCTGACCTACACCCTGGGGGTGGTGTTTTACCTGATCAAGAAAATTCCCTATAACCACGCTATCTGGCACCTGTTTGTGGTTGGTGGCAGCTCCTGTCATTTCTTTGCCATCTACCATGGGGTGCTGAACGGTCACACCGCCTGATGCTGTCAATGCCAGGGAAGTTCAGGTCACTCCTGCCGGCGTTGCTTTGGCTGATAGCCAGTGTGGGGCATGCCCAGCAGGTGGAGGTCGAGGTGCTCGGGGATTACCCGGACCTGCAGGCCAATGCCGAGGCCTTTATCGGCAAGGTTGAAGGCCGCAGTGAACAGCGTCTGCGCCGTTACATCCCCACGGCGGAGCGGCAGGTGATGGATGCCCTGCGGGCATTGGGGTACTACCAGCCCGAGATCGAGTGGGAGATGCTGGAGGCGGAACTGCCGACGGTGCTGCTCAGGGTTACCCCGGGGGCGCCGGTCCGCATTCGCTCGGTGTCAGTGACGATCAATGGACCTGCCGATGACGACCCGGCGTTCTTGCCAGTGCTGCCGGAGAAACCGGCGGTCGGCGATGTGCTCAATCACGGCCATTACGACGCCCTGCGCCAGACCATTCGCAATCGCGCCCTGCGACTGGGCTACTTTGATGGCCAGTTTGCCACCCGGCGGTTGGCGGTGGATCCGGACCAGCGGATGGCTGACATCGAGCTGGTGTTTGACAGTGGCGAGCGCTACCGCCTGGGCGAGGTCCAGTTCCGGGGGGATACTCAGATCGGCGAGCCGCTGTTACGGCAGTTTGTCACCCTCACGCCGGGCGAGGAATACCACGCCGACAAGGTTGCCGCGCTCAACAGTGACCTGTCCAACAGCGGGTATTTTCGCGAGGTGCTGGTCGATGCCAATCCGGCCGATGCCCAGCAAGGGGTCATTCCCGTCAAGGTTCGGCTGCGCGTCCGGGACCCACGCTCGGTGTCCACCGGCATTGGCTTCTCCACCGACGTCGGGCCGCGTTTCAGGGGCACCTGGCGTGAACACTGGATCAACGAGATGGGCCATCGGCGGGGCGCCGAAACCGAACTGTCGGGGCCTCGGCAAAGCCTGAGCACCTGGTATGAGTTACCGCTGGATCCGCCCATGACGGACCTCATCCGGTTGAGTGCGGGGTATCAGCGAGAAGACATCGAAGACGTGGAGTCGGAGCGGCTGACCCTGGGCCAGCAGTGGCAGCACGAGCTAGACAATGGCTGGCTGCAGATCCTGTCGATGCGGTGGGAGGGGGAACGTTTCAACATCAGTCACGGCCGCACCGTCACCAGTTCCCTGTTCCTGCCCGGGGCGGGCTACTCCAAGCTGAGGGCGGATTCGCCCCTGGATCCCTCCCGGGGCTACCGCCTCCAGTTTGACGTCACCGGGGCCCACCGTGCTGCCCTGTCCGATGCCGATATCCTGCATGTCGGTGTCCTGCTCAAGGGCTTGATCACGGTCGCTGACAAACACCGATTCCTGGGCCGGTTCCAGTTCGGCGGGGTCGCCACCAACAGCTTCGACGATGTGCCACCGTCTCTGCGTTTCTTTGCCGGGGGGGACCAGAGCGTGCGCGGCTACGGCTACGAGACGCTCTCACCCCAGGACAGTGACGGTTCCCAGGTCGGCGGCCGCTACCTACTGGTGGGCAGCCTGGAGTACCAGTACTCTCTGTTCAAAAAATGGCGCGCGGCGGTGTTCTATGATCGGGGCAACGCCATCGACGAGGTGTTCGACCCGCTGGCCAGTGGCGCGGGAATCGGGGTGCGTTGGGTGAGCCCGGTGGGCCCCCTGCGTCTGGACATCGCCAAGGGGCTTGATCCGGAATTCGGTGGTGAATGGCGGGTCCACTTCTCCATGGGGCCGGAACTATGAGACGTCCAATCCATTGGCTCAGGTGGGCCGGGGCCGCGCTGCTGATCGTCGTGCTGGTGCTGACGCTGCTGGTATCCGTCCTCATACTGGCGTTGCGGTCGGATACCGGCACCCGTTGGGTCATCGAGCAGATTCCCGGTCTGCAGGTAAGCGGTGACCAGGGCACATTGCTGGGCCAGTGGCAGGCACAGTGGCTACGCTGGCATGGCTACGGTGTTGAGCTGGAGGTAAAGGAGCCTCTTTTGGACTGGTCACCCAGTTGCCTGTTCGAAAAACGGTTGTGCGTGGATGTCCTGCATGCCGAGGCAATCGACCTGACGGTTCAACCCGGCAACGGCGACGAGGACGCCGCGGATCTCACGCTACCAGTCGTGGAGTTGCCCCTGGCGCTGTCCCTTGGTGACGTCGATCTGGGCCCGATGTCGTTCAACGGCAGCCCGGTCTGGACCAACGCCCAATTGGTGGCCTCGGGAAGCGGGCCTGCCTGGGTACTGGAGCGGCTGTCCTACCGCTTGGAGGACATCAGCGTGACGGCCCGGGGCCGAGTGGAAAGCCGGGGAGACTGGCCGGTTAATCTGACGGTGGAGGCTGAGCTGCCGCCACCCTACGGCGATCGCTGGCGAGTGGGCCTGGAACTGGCGGGCAGCGTCGCCGACCTGCGGGTATCTGGTCGGAGTGCGGGTTACCTGGACGCGGCCATTCAGGGCCGAACCCAGCCCCTGACGTCCGGCCTGCCGGCGCGAATCAAGCTTACATCGCCCCACTTTCTGGCCCTGGACACCTTGCCGGAGACTCTCACCCTGAAGGACTGGATGGTGACCCTGGAAGGGAGCCTGGCGGACGGCTTCAAGACCCACTCCCGGGCAAGCTTACCGGGCACCGCCGGGGAGGTGTCCACCACCCTGGACGGGGTGCTCACCACCGCCGGAGCAGAGCGTTTGCAGCTTCGGATGCAGACGGCGGCAGCTGACGGTCGAGGCGAAGGCCTGCTGGCGGTTAACGGCGACCTTTCCTGGGAAGCGGGCATGGCGGCCACGGCGGCCGTCGAGCTGCAACAGTTTCCCTGGCACACCCTGTTGCCGGATGTCGCGCCCCCCGAGGTTGTCCTGAAGACTTTCAGCGCCGAGGGCCGGTACGATCAGGGCGATTACCGGGCCCAGTTCTCGGCCTCGGTTTCCGGGCCGCTTGGCGATGCCTCGTTGGCCGGCCGAGCCGAGGGGGACCTGGAATCGGTACGGCTGCAACGGCTGAAACTGACCACCGGTGGCGGCCTGGCCCGGGGCGATGCCAGGGTAAGCTACGCGGACGAGCTGGCGTGGGAAGCCCAGCTGGCGCTGGACCGGTTCGACCCCGGCTATTGGGCGCCGTGGCTTCAGGCCCGACTGAACGGCAATGTCACCACCACCGGACGCCTGCGGGAGGGTGACCTGCAGCTGAAAGCCGACTGGCGGCTGGCGGGCCGCTGGCAGCAACAGGATGCCAGCAGCGCAGGCAGTATTCTCGCCGAGGGCGGTCGCTGGACGGTCTCCGAATCGTCCCTGAGTGTTGGTCCGAATCGTCTCCGGGCCGAAGGTCAGTGGGGCCGCCAGGTCTCGGCCCTGTTCGAGTTGGAGGTCCCCGATCCGGCGGTGCTGCTGCCGGGGCTGGCCGGAACCCTGTCCGCCAGGCTCAGCGCCAGCGGCACGCCGGAGGCCCTGGATGGTAACTTGCAGCTGAACGGGGCCGGGCTGGCCTGGCAGGATGCATTGGCCCTGGAGGCGCTGTCAGTGTCCGCCAGTCTGACCGATGGTCAGTCCCTGCAGGCCAGGGCAGAGGGGCAAGCGCTGGCGGTGGCCGGGCAATCCCTGGATCAGGTCACGGCAGAGCTGGGGGGGAGCCTGGCGCAACATGTGTTGACCCTGCGAACCCGCCAGCGGGAACTGATCACCCGGCTGGTGGCATCCGGGGGCTGGCAAAACGGCTGGCGCGGTCAGCTCAGCGAGGGCGAACTGGCGCTGCCGGAACAACAGCAGCAATGGGTACTCGAGCAACCCATCGCCATCGACTACGGACCGGATGGCAGCCTGACCCTTGGCGCCCACTGCTGGCGTTGGCAGCAGAGCACCGTGTGCGCGGACAACCAGGCGTTGCTGCCGGATCTGGCGATCAGCTATCAGTTGCGTGAGTTCCCCACCGAAGCCCTGGCCCCGCTGTTGCCGGACACCCTGCGCTGGCAATCGCAGCTCAATGGCCAGTTGGCCCTGACCATGTCCGATCAGGGGCCGGATGGGGTGCTCCGGCTTCGCGCCGACCAGGGGCAGTTCGATGTCTATCTGGTGGATGAATGGCACGCCCTGGACTACCAGACCCTGTCCGCCGATGTCACCCTGGCCGCGAGTGACGCGACCGTAACCCTGGAACTGACCGGGCCGCGCATCGGGCAGTTTCACACCCGAGTCAGCGTCGACCCCACCGAGCGGGACTATCCCATGGACGGGCAGTTTGACCTGCGGGGGCTCGACTTGACCCTGCTCGGCCCACTGCTGGATCTGGAGGCGGTGAGTGGGCGGCTGGAAGGCCGTGGGCGCCTGTCTGGCCCCCTGGTGGCCCCGCAGGTGTTCGGTGACCTGTCCCTGAGCGGGGGCAGCCTGGTCGACCAGCGATTACCCTTTCCCCTGGAGCAGGTGGCCGTTGGCGTCGCCCTGCGGGGGCAATCTGCCACGGTAGACGGTCGCTGGCAGAGCAATGATCGCAGTGAAGGTCTGGTGACGGGGGAACTGGACTGGTCTGGGAGTCCTACCGTGGCCCTGGACATCAGCGGCTCTCGGTTGCCCTTTGCCTATGAGCCCTATGCCGATGTTGAGCTGGAGCCAGATCTGGCGGTGCGCTTCGCCAGTGGCGATCTCCGCATCAGCGGTAAGCTGGCGGTACCTCGAGGTCAGGTGCAAATCCGCCGCCTGCCGGAGCAGGCGGTTTCGCCCTCGGAGGACGAAGTGATTGTGGGCGAGAGTGGAGAGGAGCCTGTGTTGCGGTCCATCCTGATGGATGTGGTGGTCTCGGTGGGAAGCGATCGGGTCACGTTCGACGGCTTCGGTGTGCTGGGAGACCTGGAAGGGACACTCCGGTTGGGCAATGACCTCGATGCCCGGGGCGTTCTCCAGCTGACCCATGGCACCTTTGAGGCATACGGCCAGGAACTAAAGTTAAGGCGTGCCCGTCTGGTGTTTGTTGGCCCGATTCAGGAGCCCTATCTGGATATCGAGGCCATTCGCGAGGTGGAAACCGTGGTGGCCGGCCTTCGGCTCAGCGGGCCGGTCACCGAGCCCCGGACCGAGGTTTTCTCCGAGCCGGCGATGTCCCAGGGCGATGCGCTGTCCTATGTCATTCTGGGGCGCCCGTTGCGCTCGGAAGGGGACGAAGGCCAGGTCAGTCAGGCGGCCATTTCACTGGGGCTCACGCAGGCCAGTAAGGTCACCCAGAAAATTGGTGAGGAAATCGGCATCGAGCAGCTGATTTTGGAGACCGAAGGCTCTGGTGAGGAAGCTTCGGTGGTAGCCAGCGGATATCTGACCGACGAGCTGAGTGTTCGCTATGGTGTCGGCCTGTTCGAGCCCATCTCCACGGTAGCCCTACGCTACGAACTGGGTCGGTATTTCTACCTGGAGGCAGCCAGTGGCCTGGCGGCGTCGCTGGATATCTTCTACACCCGGGATTTCTAAGCCGCCCCTGGATCACCTCTGGCACTCAGCGCCATTCACAAACCCGGCGCGACTTTGCCGTAATGTCGGGACCTTACACGCAGGTGCAAGGCAGCGGCGATCCGGCGTTGGTCAGACGTTCCTCAACCGGGTGGCAGATCGCATCCCGGCGCCGGCCGGGGAGCGCACAGGGATGGCTTGACCTATAATAGGCAGTGGAAGCAGCCTGCGGAGCCAGTACTGTCAGGGAGGGCAACCCGCCTCGGTAACAGTAGGCGGGGGACTGTCGGACCTGTCATTTTACGCAAGAGATTGAGTCAACGGCATGCTTTTACACGATCAACAGGTACGGCTCACTGAGCGGGAGCGGGATATCCTCTTTCGCCTGACCGGGTCGGACCCCTGTCATGTGACCACCCGGCGGCAACTGAGAGAGTGGGCTGATCGCTATCTTCAGGTCTTACCCGATGAAGCCATGGAGATTCAGCTGATCAAGAGAGTGCTGCGTCTCCACCTTCCAGTCTAATCAGCTTAAGCGCCAGGGCGGCATCGACGAAGCTGGCAAAAATACGCCGGTGGCCGGGATGATAGAGCAGGTACTCCGGGTGCCATTGGACCCCCATGACCCATTGCCCGCGGGTGTTCTCAATTGCCTGAACAAACAGGTCATTGTCCATGGCTACCACCCGCAAGTGCCGACCGAGGACCTTGATGGCCTGGCTGTGAATCCGGTTGGCGCCGATCGACGGGGCCGGCATGATTTCACCCAGCAGGCTGTCGCGAACCACCCGAACGGTTTGCAGGGGCAGTAGCAGCGGATGGTGCCGGGTATGGACCCGCAAGGGGGCAACGTTCTGACACAGCGACCCCCCCCTGAATACATTCAGTATCTGGGCGCCCCGGCAGATACCCAGCACTGGCAGGCCCAGCTGTTCCGCTTCTCGCAACAGGCGCCAGTCGGTATCGTCCCGCAGTCTGTCGTAGCGGGCGGTGACTTCCGGCTCCTGGCCATAGCGGCCCGGATGAACGTGGGTCCCTCCGGAGAGCACCAGCCCATCAAGCAGCCGCACGTTGACCCTTGAGCCGGGACGGATGTACATCGTGCCCGCGCCGGAGAGCGCCAGGGCCAGGCTGATCAGCCGGTGGGGCAGGCCCTTTCGGCTGGGGCCGCTGATGCCGATGGTCAGGCCCGGATGCGGGAACGGGGGGGGGCGTGAGTCAGACATATCCTTGGGACTGCAGCCATAGCTGGCAAGTATCCGGCCAGCTTTGGGTGAGGTTGCGCAGGCTGAGTTTCCGGCTGTTACGGAATGCCGTCATCAGCTCGGCGAGGTCACCGGCGTTGTGGGCAAGCTGTTCGAGAACCACCCAGTCGTTCCACACGGTGGAAAAGTGCCACTGGGGGTTGTCGATGTCGCAATCCGGCAGCCGGTAGTGCAGGGTGGGCCGGGCTTTGATTCGATGGTCTGAGGTGTAATCCGCCACCAGGTTCGGGTTCAGGTGGGCAAACAGCGGCAGCAGGTCCAGCGCCCGGTTGCGCGTCGGGTTGTCCCGCAAATAGTCCACCATCAACTCGCTCAGGGTGGGAGCGTAGTCCGGTTCGATCAACCGATCCACAAACAGGTTGTCCCAGGGCTCGATGTAGCTAGTCAGTTTGCGGCTGATGTCGAGCTGGTGCCGGGTTTTGAGCCAGTCGTACAGGCAGGCAAAGGCACGCAGGTAACGCAGCAGGGTGGCGGTGCGCAGGTCTGGCAGCTCCGGATTCAGTTGAAGGCCGAAGGCGTAGTAAATGGCTTCGCGGCTGCCCAGCGCGCCGGCCTCCCGCAGCTGGTTACAGAGGAATTCTATGCGTTCGAGATCGGTAAAGCGAATCGGCGGGGTGACGATCTCCAGCGGCACGATTTTCTCCGCCGCGGCGTCGATCAGGTGCATCGCCTGCTCTCCGAGCTCGCGGATGGCTTCGGGTAAGTCGTCGTCCTGTAGGTCCAGGTCCTTGATCGGGTCGGAATCCAGTTCTATGGCAAAGCTGCCATACTCGGTCTCCACCCGGCTGACATAACGAGAGGTCTGCACGGCGGTCCCGCCCAGCAGCTGCGCTACCAGTTGCACCAGTTGCTGATAGCCCAGGCCGGAGATCTCGATTTCAATGCCAACCCGGCGTTCGGTCTGTTCCCTGGTAAAGCAGATGTCCGGCAGATGGCAGATCCTTGGGCTGTTCACGGTATTCTCCCTCCCTGTAGCACTGGTGTCAGTCTAGCCATTCAGTGAGTCTTTAGAGTATCCAACCTGATTGCAGAATAGGCCACTGACGGAGCGGCCCGGTTGAAAATCCCCCTTTACACTGGATAAAACACTGTATATATTTCGGTTGCTGTATAAAAAAACAGGACTGAACTATGAAGCTGACCGCACGGCAAAGCCAGGTTTTGGACATCATCCGCCGCTATCTGGATGAGACCGGTTATCCGCCGACCCGCGCTGAAATCGCCTCGGAGCTCGGGTTCCGTTCGGCCAACGCCGCGGAGGAACACCTCCGTGCCCTCGCGCGCAAGGGCGCTATTGAAATGGTACCGGGGGCCAGTCGGGGGATTCGTCTGCCGGAGTCGGAGGAAGATCTGGGGCTGCCGGTGATTGGTCAGGTGGCTGCTGGCAGTCCCATCCTGGCCCAGGAACACATCGAAGATCACTGCACGTTGCAACCGGACTTCTTCTCGCCTTCGGCGGATTACCTGCTGCGGGTTCGGGGCATGAGTATGAAAGACATTGGCATCCTGGACGGCGATCTGCTGGCGGTACACCGCACTCAGGATGTCCATAATGGCCAGGTTGTGGTTGCCCGGGTTGGCGAGGAGGTCACCGTAAAGCGCTTCCGCCGGGACGGCGCCAAGGTGTTGCTGATTGCCGAGAACGAGGAGTTTGACCCGATTGAAGTGGATCTTCGGGAACAGGAACTGTTTATCGAAGGACTCGGTGTGGGTGTGATTCGGCGATCGGATCTGCACTGATCCGGTTGCGGGAAACCAGGTTAACGTATTGTTGGAATAAGGGGATCAGGATGGAACAGCTCAGCTTCAATCAGAGTCTTGCCGGTGCTCATCCCGTCGAGCGTACGGGTCACGGTCGCGCCGGCGTACAGCGAGTGATTGGTTCCGTCTCGGTCACCAGCCCTTTGGCCGACCCGCGACACAGCCACGGGCGGAGTGCGAGACCGGCTGCAGACCGGCGGCTCCGGGGCAGGGCTGAGCCCCCGGGTAACGTTACCGAAATCATCCTGCCTGAGGGGCAGGTGGAGAATTTTCAGCTGCTGTTACCGATGCTGACCCAGCTTAACCAGGAGCAGCGCTGGCTTGCCTGGATTGATCCCCCCCAGGCGTTGGTGAGCAAGTGGCAGACCATGCACGGCATTGTCGCCGGTGAGCTGCTGGTGTTGCGGTCATCCGAGGAGTACACCGCCCAGGATCTGGCTGAGCGCGCGCTCAGTGCGGGAACCTGCCACGCCGTTGTGTTGTGGACTGAGAAGTTGGGGCGGCAGGCCTTTGAGTCGTTGCAGCAGGCCTCAGCTGCGGGCAACAGCCACGGCGTGGTGCTCCGGCAGCGTTAGCGTCCCGTCTGGTGGAAACCAGCACCCTGACGTCTCCGCTACCTGGCCGCGATGGCCACCGCGTATTACCTGGAGCGGGTCAATTCCGGCCGCAATGAGCGGCCGGCGTCGTTACCAAAGCTGGGTGTGGGTAGTATGACTCTTGGCAGGACGCCGTCCGGGACGGGCTGCGGTTCGAACAATCAGTGCAGGGTGTAGGACGGGCGGGTTTCTACCGTGTCGTTGTCGTCTTCTTCCCAGTCGATGTCGTGAGTCACATTGCCCACGGCCTCAATGCCCGCCGCAATCATGGCCTTGGCCACCGACATATCCCGATCTTCCATCATGTCCCGGGCTTCCGGAGAAAACGAGATCCGCACCAGGGGTGCGCTGTCATCATCGATGCGGCGTAGGGCATAGTCGCCATTGGTCAACTGGACGATTTCAAAGTAGGACGGTGACATTTGCTCTGCCTTTAGCTTGCTGGTTGAGTACGAATACTGTGAAGCGGGTGGTGGCCCTGCCGGGCCTGAAGCTGCTGGGCGCTACCACTCCTGGTGCCGTTCGGACAGCGAATTGGCATACTGTTTCATCGCCGTAAGTGCTTGCTCAATGGTTGCCACCGACCGGTCCGGACCGGACTCCGCGACAATCGCGATGATGTTGTCATCAGACACCGACTTTTTCTTGGCTGGCGGCTGGGCCAGCGCGCTGTCCAGCTGGTCGAGCAGCGACCACCAGCTGCCGGACTGCCGGGCCAGGGACGACAGTTCGACCGCTTCCGGCGCATCCGGACCGAGCAGGGCGCTTAGCTCAGCCAGGGTCCTGGGCGTGGATCCCTTGTGCTGATAGAGCTCCGCCACCATGGCGAGCAACAGGGTTCGGGCGCGCAGCGCCAGCTCAATCGCCCCCTGATTGGCGGCCTCTCGTCCCACCGGGTTGTCGCTGGTTTCCTGTTGGTTAAGCAGTGTCCTGGCAAGGTAAAGCTTCTGGGAAACCTGGGTGAACCACTGGGATGACATTGAGGGCCTTTTGTCGGTGTAAAGCCAATCGATCAAATTGAAACCCCGTCAGTCTACCATTTTCAGCGTCAAATTTCCTCAGCTAAAAAGGGCGCCGGCATAAGAAATCGCCACTACAACAGACGGTGGGCGGAGGGTGATTGCGATAGCTACCTAACAAGAAACTACAAAAAAATCCTTGTAAGCGAGGTGGCGTTCAGGCAAATAAGCGGCCGACTTTCAAAGATAACAGATGATCGCGTGTGTTCAGCGATGGTGAGCCTGGGGTGGCGTGCCAATCTGAGCGCAGCTGTGATGGGAGGACATTGAGGATGCGTAACCTGGTTATCGTCGGGATGGCTGTGAGCGCTATGCTTGGAGGCGTCCAGGCCCTGGCCAAGGTCAGTGAAGCGGAAGCCGCCAGGCTTGGATCGGAACTCACGCCGGTAGGGGCGGAACGGGCGGGGAATGCCGCAGGAACCATTCCCGCCTGGACCGGTGGTTTGTCACAGCCTCCCGCCAATTGGTCCCCGGGGCAGCGGGAAACCGACCCCTTTGCCGGCGACCAGCCACTTTTCACCATCACCCAGGACAACTACGAACAGTATCGCGATCGGCTTACCAATGGCCATGTCGCCATGCTGGAAACCTATGGTCCGGATTATTTCCTGCCGGTTTATCAGACCCGTCGCACTGCGGCATTTCCGGAGCATGTGTATGACAAGCTTCGGCAAAACGCGCTGACCGCCGAACTGCTGGAAAATGGTAACGGCGTCCGGGATACCATCATGACCAGCCCGTTCCCCATTCCCCGAAATGGTCTTGAAGTAATCTGGAATCACATTCTTCGTTACCGGGGTGAACAACTTGCGTTTCGTTCCGCCTCCGCCACACCGGCGGTGAATGGTGCATTCAATCCCATTCTGACCCAGTACGACTATTTCTTTGCCTACGCCAAACCGGGGGCGGAGCTGGCGGATATCGACAACAAGATTTTCTACCTCAAGACCGAAACCATCTCCCCGGCCAATCTGGCTGGCTCGATTACCCTGGTGCACGAGACCCTTGACCAGGTTCGATCCCCAAGGCTGGCCTGGCGGTATCAGGCGGGATCCCGTCGTTTACGTCGCTCTCCCAACCTGGCCTATGAAACGGATCTGCCCAACTCCTCGTCGTTGCGTTCGGTTGACCAGAAAGACATGTATAACGGCGCGCCGAACCAGTATGACTGGCATCTGAAGGGCAAGCGGGAAATCTTTGTGCCCTACAATGCCTACCAGTTGCATTCGAATGAACACAGCTCGGAAGAGATTATCCAGCCGGGGCATATTAACCAGTCGCTCACCCGTTACGAACTGCACCGGGTCTGGGTGGTGGAAGCCACACTGCGAACCGGGATCAGCCATATATACAGCCGCCGGATCTTCTACGTGGATGAGGACAGCTGGCAGATCCTCGCCAGCGAGGAATACGACAACGACGGCCAGCTGTGGCGGGTTTCGGAAGCCCACAACATCAGTTACTACAGTGAGCCGGTGTTCTGGACCACGCTGGAAATGACCTATGACCTGAAGGCGCGGCGCTACTACATCGACGGGCTGGATGAAGGCCAGGCACCGTATGACTTCGATCCGGGCTTCCGCAGCAGCGAGTTCACCGCTTCCGCCGCCCGGCGGGCTGCTCGGCGCTAACCGACACTTCGGGTCTTGTTTCGGCCCGATAGTATGAGGCAGTATTATGCGATCAATTTAATGCATGAAACTGCCTCATGTTGGACCTCAAGCACCTGAAAACCATCAAGGCCTTGCAGGAGACTGGCAGCCTGACCCGCGCGGCGGACCAGCTCCACGTTACCCAGTCGGCGTTGTCTCACCAGATCCGGGATCTGGAGGACTGGTTCGGCGTCCAGTTGTTCATCCGCAAGAGTCGTCCACTTCGCCTGACCCCCGCCGGCGAGCGGCTGTTGGCAACCGCCAGTGCGGTGCTGCCGGAGCTGGTCAGCGCTGAACAGGCGTTGCTGGCATTGGGGCGGGGACAGCGTGGTCGTCTGCATATGGCGATAGAGTGCCATAGCTGTTATCTGTGGTTGATCCCGGCGGTGAATAGCTACCGGCCGGCCTGGCCAGATGTGGAACTGGATTTTGTCGGCCATTGGCACCTGGATGCCTTGCCGGCCTTGGCCCGCGGGGAACTGGATTTGGTGGTGACGGCCGATCCGGTGCCCATGGAGGGGGTGACGTATGAGCCCCTGTTTCGTTTTGAGATACTGCTGGCCATGGCGCCCTCCCATCCCCTGGCCAGGAACACCCGTGTGGCCGCCGACGACCTGGCCGGGGAAACCCTGATCACCTATCCGGTGGATCCGGAGCGCCTCGATGTCTTTCGGCACTTCTTGTGGCCTGCCGGACTGGAGCCGGCCCACGTTCGAACCGCGGACATGACCATGATGATTGTCCAGCTGGTGGCCAGCCAGCGCGGGGTTGCGGCCTTGCCGTCCTGGGCCTTGCGGGAATATATGGATTCCGGATTGCTGGCCGCTCGACCCTTGGGGGCGGAGGGAGTATGGTCTGATTTATACGCTGCTGTGCGGGTTGACGACCGCAAGTCGCCCTATATGGACGCGTTCCTGGATACTGTCAGGAAAACGTCATTCAACACCCTGAGCGGCATTCGGCGCCAGCAGTCCTAGCCAAGCGGCCCGATTGTACCTGTGCTGGAGGAAGTCATGTCTTTTTCGCTGGAGCAACTCGATACCCTGAACGACGAACTGCGCCGGGCCCTGGTGTCGGAGCACTGGGAACGGTTCAGTGAACTGAATGGCCAGATTCAGCCGACCGTGGACCGGGTGATGGCGGATTTGCGCAGCGGCGACTTGCACTCCGGAGCGGTTCAGGAGCGCCTCGAAACCCTCCAGTCACTGTGCAACCAGGCCCGAGAGGGGGCCGAGCAGGCCCGGGAAGCGGCCCGGATTGCGCTGAAGGACGTCAACCGTAACCGCCAGGCGACTCGTGCCTACCACAATGTGCAGGATGGCCCGGCGGGATAAGGGTCACACTTAGGAGTGAATCTTCGGCGACAAAGCGTCATAAAATTGACTCTTCCAGCCTAAGGGTCTTAAATACCGCCAAAGACGACGGAAGTTGCGAACCTTTTCGCCGGATTATCCAAAGCAAGAGACCCGACTGAATGGCCAAGAACAATAATGTGCTGGTGTTGTGCGAGGACGAAGCTCGTTGCCGGGACATACGCACCATCCTCGAATTCATTGATGAAGACCGGGTATACACCAATACGCAAGCACGGGAGTTTCTCTCCGCCAGTGAACCGGAGAAGCTGGCTGAGCTGGGGGTGGCCATCATCAATGGCGATGACGACAGCGTCGAACGAGTAGTCAGCGAAGTGTACGCCGCCGATCCGGGCCTGCCGATACTGCTGATCGGAAATCCGGAACTCAAGTCGCTGTCCGAGCAGGAAAACAGCCGCATTATCGCCCGGCTGGACTGGCCCCTGAACTACACCAAGTTTGTGGATTCGCTGTACCGGGCGCAGGTGTTCCGCGACCAGTTCGCCCGCAACCGTGAACGCGGCCAGCAGCGCAGTGTGCAACTGTTCCGCAGTCTGGTTGGCACCAGCCGCAGCGTGCAGGGCGTGCGCCAATTGATGGAGCAGGTGGCGGATAAGGACGTCAGCGTGCTGATAACCGGGGAGTCCGGGACCGGCAAGGAAGTGGTTGCCCGCAATCTGCACTACCATTCCGCCCGACGTGATAAGCCATTCGTGCCCGTCAACTGTGGCGCGATCCCGGCGGAACTCCTCGAGAGCGAGCTTTTCGGCCATGAGAAGGGCGCATTCACCGGAGCGATTACCGCTCGGGTCGGGCGGTTTGAAATGGCCGAAGGGGGCACACTCTTCCTTGACGAGATCGGCGACATGCCGCTGAACATGCAGGTGAAGATCCTGCGGGTGTTGCAGGAGCGTACCTTCGAGAAGATCGGCAGCAACCGCACCCAGACTGCGGATGTCCGGATCATCGCGGCCACCCACAAGAATCTTGAAGACATGATCGAAACCGGCGATTTCCGGGAAGATCTGTACTATCGCCTCAACGTATTCCCGATCGAGATGCCGGCGCTGCGGGATCGGGTGGAAGACATACCGCTGCTGATCAACGAGCTGATCTCGCGAATGGAGAAAGAGAAGCGGGGGTCGCTGAGGCTGAATTCCGCCGCCATCATGAGCCTGTGCCGTCACGACTGGCCGGGCAACGTTCGCGAGCTGGCCAACCTGGTCGAACGGCTGGCCATCATGCATCCCTATGGCGTGATCGGGGTGCAGGAGCTACCCAAGAAATTCCGCTACGTCGACGACATCGACGAGAACCGGCCGGTGGAAGACACGGGCATGCCCTCGGGCGTGCCCGGGCTGGTGGGGCTCGATGCGCCGGCGCTGCTTCCGGTCAACGGCATCGACCTGAAGGATTACCTTGCCAACCTGGAGCGCCAGTTGATCCAGCAGGCCCTGGATGAGGCCGGTGGAGTGGTGGCCCGGGCGGCGGAAAAATTGCGGATCCGTCGAACCACGCTGGTGGAGAAGGTGCGCAAGTATGGCCTCCGCCAGGACGAATCCGAAGAGGCCTGACGAACTCCCGTCAAAGCCTCTGCGGAATGGAACTGTTGCTTGAATCTGGCGACGAAAAGTCGTCGCCAATCCTGCCGGTAAAATTCCTACCTGTTGTTTTTAAAGAAAAAAGCTGACCTGGCACGACATTGGCTTAATCCCCCTCAAACGACCTATCCGCCCGGATGACCGGGGCCAGGACTGCGTTAGGGGGAATCATGAGTCAGCCACAGTTTATTGTTCAGCCGTCCCAAGCCCAAGCCCAAGCCCAGGCCGAGGCCGCAGCCAATGCCGCAGCCGACGCCAACGACAAGGTTACCGCCCTGTTCCCGCAACAGGACGAGGACCCGGCCGTGGGAACGGCGCTGGAACTGTTCAACCAGATGTCCCGCCAGATCACCGACTCCTACCGTACGCTGGAATCCCGGGTGAATCAGTTGTCCGGGGAGCTGTCGGCGGAGTGTCAGCAACGCCAGCGTGAGCTGGAGGAGAAGGAGCAGCTGGCGGACCGGCTTTCAACCCTGCTGTCCGCGCTGCCCGCCGGCGTGGTGGTGCTGGACAGTCAGGGCGTGGTCAGCCAGTCCAATCCAGCTGCGGTTGGCCTGCTGGGGGAGCCGCTGGAAGGGGAACGTTGGGTCAACATCATTCACCGCTGCTTCGCGCCCCGCCTGGATGACGGCCACGAGGTCTCCCTGCGGGACGGCCGCCGGGTCAGCATCGAGATCCGGACCATGGAAAACCAGCCCGGTCAGCTGATCCTGCTCACCGACCTCACCGAAACCCGCCAGCTACAGGCCCAGCTGGCCCATGCCCAGCGCCTGTCGGCCATGGGTAAGATGGTGGCCTCGCTGGCCCACCAGATCCGCACGCCGTTGTCCGCCGCCATTCTCTATGGTGGGCATCTGTGCCAGGACGAGCTGGACACCGAGCTGCGCCAACGCTGTGCCACCCGGCTGATGTCCCGGCTGACCCATCTCGAGCAGCAGGTGCGGGATATGCTGATCTTTGCCCGGGGGGAAACCCGGCTGGCCGAGGAACTGTCGTCGGAGGCGCTGGTGCAGGGGCTCCGGGGAGCGATTGATGCCCTGAACCTGACCCGGGGTATCGACGTGCGTCTGGAAGCGAAGCTGCCGGAGTTGCAGCTGCTGTGCAACCGGGAGGCCCTGGTTGGGGCCTGCACCAACCTGGTGAACAACAGCATCGAAGCCGGCGCCAGCAAAGTGACGGTGGCGTTGGCGCGGGTGGAAGAGCGCCTGGAGCTCCGGGTGATCGATAACGGTCCCGGTTTTTCGCCGGAGCAGGGGTCCCAGTTGATGGAGGCGTTCTACACCACCAAGTCCCACGGCACCGGTCTCGGTCTGGCCGTGGTCCAGGCGGTGGTGAAAGCCCACCAGGGTGACTTTAACCTGCAGGCGTCCGAACACGGCGGTGCCTGCGCGACCATTCGCCTGCCCCTGGCCGGACGGGCGGAGCAAGACCAAGAACAACGCAGTGAATAAGCGGAGGCAGATATGGCCCGGGCGCAGATTCTGATAGTTGAAGACGATCACGACCTTCGGGAAGCGCTGGTCACGACCCTGGAACTGGCCCGATTCCGGGTCAGGGAGGCCGAGAGTGCCGAGCTGGCGCTGGCCCTGCTGGCGGAGGACACCGTCGATATGGTGGTCAGCGACGTCAACATGCCGGGCATGTCCGGTCACGAGTTGCTGGCGGAGGTCCAGCGTCTGTATCCGGGGCTGCCGATGATGCTGATGACCGCCTATGGTCAGATCAGCCAGGCGGTCTCCGCCATGCAGGCCGGTGCCACCGACTACCTGGTCAAGCCGTTTGAGCCGCAGGTGTTGGTGGAGGCCGTTGGCCGCATTGTCGGCGGTAATCAGAAACGGAGCAGCGATCAGCCGGTGGCGGAAGATCCCATCAGCAAACGCATGTTCCAGCTTGCTGCCAAGGTGGCCGCCAGCGATTCGACGGTGATGATTTCAGGGGAGAGCGGGACCGGCAAGGAAGTTTTGGCCAGGTACATCCATCAGCATTCGCCGCGGGCCGACCAGCCGTTCGTGGCGATCAACTGTGCTGCCATTCCGGAGAACATGCTCGAAGCGATCCTGTTCGGCCATGAGAAGGGGGCCTTCACCGGGGCTCACGCCGCCTCGCCGGGCAAATTCGAGCAGGCCAATGGTGGCACCCTCCTGCTCGATGAGATCTCCGAAATGGAACTGGGTTTGCAGTCCAAGCTGCTGAGAGTGCTGCAGGAGCGGGAAGTGGAACGCGTCGGTGGACGCAAGACCATCGCGCTCGATGTGCGGGTGGTGGCCACCACCAACCGTGACCTGGCCGAATACGTCAGGGAAGGCAATTTTCGTGAGGACCTCTACTACCGGCTCACGGTGTTTCCCATGCAGTGGCAGCCGCTGCGGGACCGGCCGCTGGATATCATGCCGCTGGCCCAGGCCCTGTTGAAGAAGCACAGTCGCAAGATGAAGCTGACCGCCCTCAGTTTTGCCCAGGATGCCCGGCAGGCCCTGATGGCCCACCCCTGGCCGGGCAACGTGCGGGAGCTGGACAACGCCATCCAGCGCGCGCTGGTGTTGCACCAGGGCAACGTCATCCGGGCCGCCGACCTGTGCCTGGAACTGGGCATCACCGGCCAGGTGACCGGCACCACGCCGTCACCAGAAGCGATCGCCGTGCCGGAGGTGAGCCAGCAGCAAACGCCGGACGAGCCCCAGGCCCCGCAGGAACCCGCTTCCCTGGGCGACGACCTGCGACAGCAGGAGTTCCGGATCATTATCGACACGCTCCGGCGCGAGCGCGGCCGGCGGAATCGGGCGGCGGAACAGCTCGGCATCAGCCCGCGCACCCTGCGCTACAAGCTGGCCCAGATGCGGGAAGCCGGTATCGACCTGGATGCCGAATTGGCCCTGGCTTGAGCGGATTAATCCGTCCGGATTCGAATTTCCTTCGTTAACTCCTTCGTGCGGCGCCCTGGGCGCCGTTTTTTTGTCCGCCCCCTGGTTGGATCGGTGGCCGTCAATTCTTTGTCACGGTGCCGGGGCAGGTGACGTTGGGCGGCCATAAGCCAATGAAAATAAAAGTTAATATGTGTTTGGCCAGGAAATTGCTTTCGGGAAGGGTAGAGACAGATCCAACGATTTCAGCCGCCAGCTTGACCGGCGGTGGCCCTGGAGGGAGATATGGTACAGCGTGCCGACATCAACAATGTGCTCTCGGAGATTCGCACACTGCGTTCGCAAATGATGCAGAACCAGCGAGTCGAACAGGACAATGCCATCCGTGGCCGGGTGGACAATCCGGCGAAGGTACAGGAGACCCAGGAAACCCCGGGCTTCGCCGACATGCTGAGCAAGGCGGTCAACAACGTGAACGAGTTGCAGCAGACCTCCAGTGACCTGCGTACGGCTTTTGACATGGGGGAACCCAATGTGGACATCACCCGGGTGATGATCGCCTCCCAGAAAGCGTCTGTTTCCTTCGAAGCGCTGACCCAGGTGCGTAATCGGGTGGTTCAGGCCTACGAAGACATCATGAACATGCCGGTGTAATAGCGGAGAACCACCATGTCCAGCGTACCAGCCGAGACCGCAGCCGGTAACCCGCCGGCCGCTACCACCGAGGAAGCCTCCGGGCTGGAGAGCCGCAGCGATATGCTGTTTGGCTTCAACCGGCTGAACCTGCTACGCCAGATCGGTCTGATGGTCGGGCTGGCCGCCAGTGTTGCCCTGGGGGTCGCGGTGGTGTTGTGGGCCCAGGAGCCCAACTATCAGCCGGTACTGGGCGACCTGTCGAGCTACAACCCGCAGGACGTCACCACCATCCTCGAACAGAACAACATCGATTACCGGCTGGAGCCACGGACCGGAGCCCTGCTGGTGCCCGCGGACGATGTCTACAATGCCCGCCTGAAGCTGGCCGCCGAAGGGGTGACCGACGATCGCACCATCGGGTATGAGCTGCTGGACCAGGAGCGGGGACTGGGCACCTCCCAGTTCATGGAAACCATCAGTTATCGCCGTGGCCTGGAAGGGGAGCTGGCCCGCACCATTAGCAGCATGCGCAACGTGCGTAACGCCCGGGTGCACCTGGCCATACCCAAGCGCTCGGTGTTTGTGCGCGACGCCCGCACACCCACGGCCTCGGTGTTTCTCGAGGTGTTTGCCGGTCGCCGCCTGGAACAGGAGCAGATTGCCGCCATCATGAACCTGGTGGCGGGCAGCATCCCGGAGATGACCAAGGACAACGTCACCGTGGTCGACCAGAGTGGCAACCTGCTCACCGGTCGCCGGGAGCCGAGCAGCCGTCAGCAGATGCAGGATCAGATCGACTACAACACCCGGGTCGAGGAGCGATTGACCAGCCGGGTGGCCTCCATCGTCGGCCCCATCGTGGGCGATGGCCGCTTCCGTGCGGAAGTGACCGCGGATCTGGATTTTTCCTCGGTCGAACAGGCCGAGGAGCTGTTCAACCCCGATCAGCAGGCGGTCCGCAGCGAGCGGGAGCTTACCGAACAGCGCAGCTCCGGCTTCCTCGGCGGGGTGCCTGGTGCGCTGTCCAATCAGCCGCCCGGGGAGGCAACGGTGCCGGAGCAGGCCGCGCAGCCCCAGGACGGCGAGGAAGGGGAAGAGGGCACGCCGCCGCCGGTGAATGTCCGCAGCGAAGCCACCCGCAATTACGAGATGGACCGCACCGTCAGCTACATCCGGCAGGAGCAGGGACGGGTCAAACGCCTGACCGTCGCCGTGGCGGTGGACGACATGAAAGTGGTGGACCCGCAGACCGGCGAGGTGAGTTACGAACCCTGGCCGGAGCAGGAGTTGCAGCGCCTGACCATGCTGATTCGCGACGCAGTGGGGTACTCCGCGGTGCGGGGCGACAGCGTGACGGTGATGAACACGGCCTTTGCCCCGGAAGAGGCGGTTGAGTTCGAGGCGCCGGGCTTTTGGGAGCAGCCATGGTTCTGGGACCTGATGAAGCAGGTGCTGGCGGGGTTGGTGATCCTGGTGCTGGTGCTGGGGCTGTTGCGACCGACACTCAAGAGCCTGTCGGGCAGTGGCCGTCGTGAGCGCGGCGGTGAGCTGGAGGGCGAAGGGGGCTACGAAGACATGAAAGGGCTGGGCAGTGACAGCGCCCTCCGTGAGGCCCTGAGTTCCCAGGATGAACTGCTTTTGCCGGGTGCCACGGACAGTTATGATAGACAGTTGAACGCACTGAAAGGGCTCATTACCGAAGACCCGGCCCGGGTCGCCCAGGTAATGCGCCAGTGGGTAAATGTCGATGAGTGATCAGAACGAACAGAAGGCCGAGGCTCCGGCCAAGCCCCGTCGCAAGATTCCCCGGGTTGAACAGGCGGCGATCCTGCTGATGACCCTGGGGGAGGCGGATGCGGCGGAGATCCTCAAGCACATGGGACCCAAGGAAGTCCAGCGGGTGGGCGTCGCCATGGCGCAGATGAAAGACGTCAGCAAGGACGACGTCAGCTATGTGCTGGATCAGTTTGTCGACGCCGTGGGTGGCCAGACCGGACTGGGGGTGGGTAATGACGACTACATCCGGGCGATGCTGACCCAGGCCCTGGGCGAGGACAAGGCCGCCAGTCTGATCGACCGCATTCTCATCGGCGGCAACACCACCGGCCTGGACACCCTGAAGTGGATGGAGCCGCGGGCCGTGGGCGACATCATCCGCTACGAACACCCCCAGATCCAGGCCATCGTCATTTCGTACCTCGACCCGGATCAGGCCGCCGAAATTCTGGCAACCCTCGATGAAAAGGTTCGCCTGGACGTCATGATGCGGGTCGCTTCCCTGGAGAGTGTGCAGCCGCAGGCGCTGCAGGAGCTTAACGACATCCTGGAGAAGCAGTTCTCCGGCGGGTCCGCCGCGCAAACCAGCCGTATTGGCGGTATCAAGCGGGCGGCGGACATCATGAACTTCATGGACAGGAGCGTGGAAGGCTCGCTGATGGATTCGATCAAGGACATGGATCCGGACCTGGCCTCCACCATCGAAGACCTGATGTTCGTGTTCGACAACCTCAAGGACATCGAAGACCGGGGCATCCAGTCGCTGCTGCGGGAGGTATCTTCCGATGTGCTGGTGGTCGCCCTCAAGGGCGCCGACGATGCGGTCAAGGACAAGATCTTCAACAACATGTCGAAGCGGGCGGCGGAACTGCTCCAGGATGACCTGGAAGCCAAGGGGCCGGTCCGCGTCAGTGAGGTGGAGGCGGCCCAGAAAGACATCATCACCATCGCCCGCCGCATGGCGGAGGCGGGTGAAATCACCCTCGGTGGTGCCGGCGAAGAAATGATGTAATGAAAGACGACCCCCGCAATCGCATACCGTCCGAGAAACTCACCGCCTATGAGCGTTGGGAGTTGCCCCTGCTGGATCAGCAGGGCAACGAAGTGGCGCGGGAGGAAGAGCGTGAGGTCAAGCCGCTCACCGCTGCGGACCTGGAAGAGATTCGCCAGGCGGCCTGGGAGGAAGGTCTCCGGGAAGGGCGCGAAGCCGGGCAGCGGGAAGGGCATGCCGAGGGGCGCGAGCAGGGCTACCAGGAGGGCCATGCCGAGGGCTTGGCGGAGGGCCGTCAGGCCGGCCATGATGAAGCCCTGGAGCAGACCCGGGAGGACGTGAAGGCCAAGCTGGCTCGCCTCGAAGAATTACTGGGCGAGTTGCTGATTCCCATCCAGCGTCATGAGGACGAGTTGGAGACCGCGTTGTTCAACCTGGCCACGGTGCTGGCCCGGGCCATCGTCTTCCGGGAGCTGCAACTCGATTCCAGCCAGATCAAGGCGGTAGTCCGCCTGGCCATGGCGTCACTGCCTTCCACCAGCGACAACGTCAGGCTGATGGTGAACCCGGCCGATGGCCAATGGGTGAAGGAGGTCGCAGACCAGTTCGAGGCGAGTACGTCCATCGTCGAAGACGACAGCATTCTGCCCGGTGGGTGCAAGCTGCAAACCCGTCACAGCCTGGTGGATTTCACCGTCGAGAAGCGTTTCCAGAAGGCCGTCCAGAGCATGCTCGATCAGCAGCTCGACAGCGACGACCCGGGTGACAGCGTTGAGTTGGACGCGATGATGGGGGACCTGACGGACTTCCACCGGGATGTCCTCTCCGAACCGGATCGCCCGGAGGACCACGATGACCGCGACCCTGAGTGAACGACTCGAACGCCTGAAAGATTACCTGCCACCTCAACTTGAACCCGAGCTGTCCGGACGCCTGACCCGTATGGTGGGACTGACCCTGGAATGTGTGGGTTGTCCCATGGTGGTGGGGGACCGGTGCATGATCCAGGGGCAGGGCGTGGGCAATGTGGAAGCCGAAGTGGTCGGGTTTGAGGACGACCGGGTGTACCTGATGCCGCTCACCGCCATCGAGGGGCTGCGTCCGGGGGCCCGGGTGGTGCCCTTGTCCGCGGCCAGCCGGGTGCCTGTGGGGCCGGAATTGCTGGGCCGGGTGGTCAACGGCACCGGCGATCCCCTCGACGGCAAGGGACCGCTCAAGGCCCAGGCCCAGGTGTCGCTGGGTGGCGAGATCATCAACCCGCTCAATCGGGCGCCGGTGCGACAGTCCATGGACGTGGGGATTCGCGCCATCAATTCGCTGCTGACCGTGGGCCAGGGGCAGCGCCTGGGGCTGTTTGCCGGCAGTGGCGTCGGCAAGAGTATGCTGCTGGGCATGATGACCCGGTTCACCGATGCCGACATCACCGTGGTGGGGCTGATTGGCGAACGGGGTCGGGAGGTGAAGGAGTTCATCGAGGACATCCTGGGCGACGAGGGCCTGGCGCGCTCAGTGGTGGTGGCATCGCCGGCGGACGATTCCCCCCTGATGCGACTTCGGGCCGCCATGCTCACCACGCGTATTGCCGAATACTACCGCGACCAGGGCAAGCGGGTGCTGCTGCTGATGGATTCGCTCACCCGGTATGCCCAGGCGCAACGGGAAATCGCCCTGGCGGTTGGGGAACCGCCGGCCACCAAGGGGTACCCGCCGTCCGTGTTCGCCAAGCTTCCGCAGTTGGTGGAGCGCACCGGTAACGGCGAACCCGGCGGTGGCTCCATTACCGCCTTCTACACCGTGCTCACCGAGGGCGATGACCAGCAGGACCCGATCGCAGACGCCGCCCGGGCCATCCTCGATGGCCACATCGTCCTGTCCCGCCAGCTGGCGGAAGAAGGCCACTACCCGGCGATAGACGTGGAAGCTTCGGTCAGCCGGGTGATGCCACAGGTGACCGAGGACGAGCATTTCACCCGGGCTCAGCGCTTTAAGCAGGTGTATTCCCGTTACCAGCAGGCCCGGGACCTGATCAGCGTAGGGGCCTACGTTCAGGGCTCCGACCCGGAAACCGACTTCGCCATTGCCCACATCGACAACATGCGGCAATTCCTGCGGCAGGGGCTGAAAGAGAGTGCCCCGTTGTCTGCCAGCATTGATCAGTTAATGACGGTGATGCCGGTGAAGGGGGAAGGCGGCGCGCCCAAGGCCACCGGAGGCCGTGAATAATGCTTCGCTCCAAACGCCTGGAAGTGGTGCTCAATCTGGAGGAGCGGCGGGAGCAGGCGGCGCTTGATGAACTGACCGCCGCCCGGCAGCGGGTGGATCAGCTGCGTCAGCATCTGGACCAGTTACGGCGTTACCAGGCGGACTACCGCGAGCAGATGCGCCAGGGACAGCAGGGCGTGGTGCCGGTGAGCCGGCTTCAGGGCTGGCAGGCCTTTATTGCCCAGCTGAACCAGGTGGTGGCGCAACAGGAACTCCAGCTGCAGAGTGCCCTCAAAGCCTTTGAGGAATGCCGTGCCAAATGGCAGCAGGCCTATGAGCGCCGGCGGGGCATGGAAAGGTACATTGCCAGTTGCCGGGAGCGGGAGCAACGGGCCGAGGATGCCCGGGAACAGAAAGCGATGGATGAAGCGGCAGCCCGCGCCGTGACGCGTCGGCGGTGAGCCGGGCCGCGAGCGAAAAAGCAGGTGCAATTCGCGAGCGCTGGGCTATTCTAGTACTCATTCAGGGTGATTTTGCCGTATTCAGTCAGTCCAAAAGCGGTTCAATGCTGGGCGTTGTCTCGCAGTCATAGCGGATCTGTGTCAAGGGGAAATCTCCTTGAAGGAGTACCAGGGCAAGGCAAGAAGACGTGTATGTTCGCCAGACGGAGTAATTGACGGAGGACCCAGGATGTCGATTCAGACGCGCCGAAGTGAAGATGGCCGAACGCTGACCATAAAGATTGAGGGGCGCTTCGATTTCAGTACCCACCAGAAGTTCAGGGATGCGTACGAGCATAGTGACGAGGGCATCGTCAGTTATGTCGTCGATATGTCCGACACCACCTACCTGGACAGCTCGGCACTGGGCATGCTACTGCTGCTGCGGGACTTTGCAGGGGGCGATTCCGCCCAGATCCGTATCGAGAACTGCAACGGCGACGTGCGCCGTATCCTCTCGATCTCCAACTTCGAACAACTCTTCGCCATTCGCTGATACTCACCCCCGATGAATCCTGGAGCCTGTTGTGGACGAGCCACTACCGGAGCAAGGCCCGTTGCGCATCCTGATTGCGGATGACAGCGAGTCCGACCGCCTGATCCTGGCCAAGCTGGTGGAGCGTCAAGGGCACGAGGTTGTCGGTGCCAGGGATGGCCTGGAGGCAGTCGAGCAGTTTCGCGACCACGACCCTCACCTGGTGTTGCTCGATGTCATGATGCCTCGACTGGATGGCATGGAAGCAGCCCGCCAGATCAAGGTGATTGCCGGCGAACGGCTGGTGCCGGTGATCTTCCTGACGTCGATCTCGGACGCGCCGACACTCGCCAAGTGCCTGGAATCCGGTGGCGATGACTTCTTGTCCAAGCCCTACAACCGGGTCATCCTCGAGGCGAAGATCAATGCGTTCAATCGCATGCGCCTGATGCATCGGACCCTGTCCCATCAGCGGGACCTGATTCGGGACCGGAACCGACTACTGTTGTCCGAGCAGAAAGTGGCCAAGCGGGTGTTCGACAACGTGGCCCACACTGGCTGCCTGGACGCGCCCAACCTCCGCTATCATGCCTCGCCACTGTCCATATTCAACGGCGACGTGCTGTTTGCCTGCCCGAGACCGGCCGGCGGCATGCATGTGCTGATCGGGGACTTTACCGGTCATGGCCTGCCGGCGGCGATCGGCGCCATGCCGATGGCGGAGATATTCTACGGCATGACCAGCAAGGGCTTTGGCAGCGACGATGTGCTGCGGGAGATCAACCAGAAGCTCAAGCGCATCCTGCCTACCGGGATGTTCTGCTGCGCCCTGTTCATCCAGGCGGATTTTCACCTCAACCAACTGCGGGTCTGGAATGGCGGGTTACCCGACGGCTACCTGGTGCGTCACAACGGCGAGCGGGTCAAGCTCGCCTCGAGCCACCTGCCCCTCGGGGTGTTGAGCAGCGAACGGTTTGCCGCGCAGGTGGATGTGATTCACACCGAACCCGGGGACGCCCTGCTGGTGGCCACGGACGGGATTCTGGAGGCGGAAAACGCCGAGGGCGAGATGTTTGGCGAGGTCCGGTTGCTGGACGCCATGTCGGGGCAGACGGGCGGGGACGACCTGTTTGAATCGGTCATGGCGGCAGTGAGTGAGTTTACCGGTGACCAGCGGGTGCAGGACGATCTTACGGTCTTCGCCCTGGAGATGGTGGACGAACAACTACTTGCAGACCTGCCGAGCCGCTTGCCACAATCCCCCCTCAGCGGCGCGACCGAGTGGCAATGCGAGTATGAGTTGACCGACAGGACCCTCGGGCAGTTTAATCCGCTGCCACTGCTATTGCAGATCTGCATGGAGGTGCCCGGGTTGCGGCGCCGCAGTGGCGAGGTTTACACCCTGTTGTCAGAACTGTACAGCAACGCCCTGGAGCACGGCATCCTGCAACTGCCCTCCGAATGGAAAATTTCTCCAGAAGGCTTCGGACAGTACTATGCTGAAAGGGAGAGGCGATTGTCCGAGACCGTTGGCCACTTCATCCGCTTCAGGTTGCGCCACACCCCAAAAGACCAGGGGGGGCGCCTCGAAATCCTGTGCGAAGACAGTGGAGACGGGTTCGACTATCGACCTTGCCTCGCTGAAAGCCGCCCGGATAAACGGTATGCCGGGCGAGGGCTCATGCTCCTGCAGCAGCTGAGTACCTCACTGAGTTTTAACGACAAGGGAAATCAGGTAGGCGTCGTGTATGACTGGAAGTTCACTTAACCCGGACTACGGATCGCAACGGGACACTCAGGCAGACAAGGGGGGCGTCATGACCGACAAACCGCACCTTGACGAGGAAGCGCTGGCAGAGTTAAAGGAGGTCATGGAGGATGAGTTTGACGTCCTGATCACCACCTATCTCAGCGATTCCAGGGACCGCATTTCAACCCTGCGCCAGGCCCTGGAACGCGAGGACCCGGAGGGATTCAGCAAAGCCGCTCACAGTTTCAAGGGCAGTTCCGTCAACATCGGTGCGCCCTGCCTCGGAGAACTGTGCCTGAATGCCGAAAAGGCCGGTCGGGCGGCCCAACTGGAAGAGGCGGCGGCCGTTCTGGACCAGATCGAACGCGAGTTCGACACCGTGCGTTCGCTGTTTGAAAAGCTCCTGAACACCTGACCCCGCCTTGATGGCATTACTTTTGCCTGCTTAACGTCAACACCAGCGTTTATCCCAAAAAGCGGCAAGAGGTTGCCATGACTGCACCGTTACTTCCTCCCAGTCCGGCCCCTGGCAAAGCCGGCCAGGCCAGTGATTCCCACCCGTCCGGCTCCTCCGGCAAAAGCGGAGAGAGCCGATTTGACGAGGTCTCTCACCAGGAACGCCGACGCCTGGAGCGATCCCCGGATTCCGAACCGCAGGACAAGCGGACGCAGCCGCCGGAAGAACCTGGCTCGCCACCTGCCGACCCGGTGGCCGGCACCAAGCCCGGGGGTGAAGGGCAGAGTCCAGTCGACGCGGAGCAGGCTGGTGACGGCGAGCCTGCCTGGGAACTGGAGCTTCTGGACCAAGGCAACCCCATTCTGTTCAGTTTTGCGGACCTGCAGGCGTTAGCCGAGCAGCCCGTGACCGGAAACCGGCTCGAGACCGGGTTGCCGCCTGGGCGAGCGGGGACTGTCGCCGGCCCTGTGCCGATGCTGGCCATTCAGCAGGCCAACGGCCAGGATGGCGGCAACGCCTTGCCAGGGCAGTCCATGGGCCAGGTGGTGGAAGCATTGCTGGGCCAACCATCCACCGAGGGTGGCCGGCCGATTGATCCGGCCGCGACGCTGGCGGCTGCCAGCCGGGGTACCGGCACGGACCTGGCGGGCCATCTGGCTCAGACCCAGGCGCAGGCCAATACCCGGTTGGCAGAACCTGCTGTGCCATTGCGGGGTTACACCACCAGCATCGAGCTTCCGGTTGGTCATGCGGAATGGGGGGACAAGCTGGTGGGCAAGCTGACCTGGTTGACCGCCAACAAGATGTCGGTGGCCGAGATTCACCTTACTCCGCCGGATATGGGGCCCATGGAGGTCCGGGTTCAGGTGCAGCAGGATCAGGCGACGGTGACGGTACACTCGGCCAACCCAGTGGTCCGGGACCAGCTCGAACTGCACAGCCATCGGTTGCGTGAAATGCTAAACGAGCAGGGCATCGCCCTGGACCAGTTCGACGTCGCCGATTCCCACGATCACCGGGGTGGTGACCGGGAGGGTGGAGCTGATGACGGCGATACCGTTGCCGGAGGCGTTATCGACGATGACGGCTCCGGCCAGGCCATCACTGGCGACGCGCTGGATCTGAGCTGGCGTGGCGAGGTGGATCTCTACGCCTAGCGATTCGATGCCATCGGCCTCCCTTGTGCCTTCCGGGAGGCCGGTCGTCCCGCCCGGCGTCGCCGGTTCACCATGCCTCAATTCTCCCTGTCATGCCCTTTGCCCCCGCCGTGTGGGAACGCTAAACTGCTGATTTGAAACATTGGGCTACCCGGTTTGGCCCAACCTTTGCTTTATTCCAGTCAATTCGAGCTGAACGACAACTATCTGACAGAAGCGACCTATGGCCGACAATACGCCCGAAGAGGCACCCAAAAAAGGTAAACTGAAACTGATCGTGCTGCTGGCGGTGGTCATCGTGCTGGCGGTGGGCCTGTCAATCGGAGGTACCCTGTGGTTCCTCAAGGACAAGGCGCCAGACGAGGCCAATGGTGAACCCGATGAAACCCAGGAAGAGGCGTTCAGTCCCAGTCAGTATGCGGTGTTGGAAAAATCACTGGTAACCACGGTCCAGGCAGAAGGTCGGCAACGCTATGCCCAGGTGTATGTTGCCTTCGAGGCGGACAACCCGGAGGCGCTGGCTGCCACCGAGTTGCACATGCCGCTGTTGCGCAGCGAGCTCATCAACGTGGTGGCCGGCAGCGACTTTCTGACGTTGCAGACCCCCGAGGGTCGGGCGCAGCTGGCGGAAGACATGCTGGTCTCGGTCAACAGCGTCTTGGAGCGGGAGGGCGAGCCACCCCTGAAACGGGTGCTCCTGCGGAACTTTGTAGTGCAGTAACCAAAGTGTGATTACGGGCAGGACCGACTATGCAGGATCTACTGTCACAGGATGAAATCGATGCGCTCTTGCACGGCGTGGACGACGGGGACATCGATACTTACGATGAAACCGAAGAGGCCGGCGGGGTAAAGGCCTACGACCTGGCCAGCCAGGATCGCATCGTCCGGGGGCGAATGCCCACCCTGGAGATGATCAACGAGCGTTTTGCCCGCTACACCCGCATTAGCCTGTTCAACCTGCTGCGCCGCAATGCGGATGTCTCTACCGGCGGCGTCCAGATCATGAAGTTTGGCGAATACATCCACACCCTTTACGTACCCACCAGCCTCAACCTGGTGAAGGTCCGTCCCCTGCGGGGCACGGGCCTGTTCATCATGGACGCCAAGCTGGTGTTCAAGCTGGTCGACAACTTTTTCGGCGGCGAGGGGCGCCACGCCAAGATTGAGGGCCGCGAATTCACCCCAACGGAAACCCGGATTGTCCAGATGGTGCTGGACCAGGTGTTTCATGACATGCGGGAGGCCTGGCAGGCAGTCCTGAAGGTGGATTTCGAATACCTCAGCTCGGAAGTCAATCCCGCCATGGCGAACATTGTCAGCCCCAGCGAGGTGGTGGTGATCAGCACCTTCCACATTGAGCTGGATGGGGGCGGCGGCGAACTGCACATGGCGCTGCCGTACTCGATGATTGAACCCATCCGGGACGTGCTGGATGCCGGGGTACAGAGTGACATTGATGATGTGGACGAGCGTTGGGTGAATGCGCTGCAGGAAGACATCAAGGATGTGGATGTGCCCATCAACAGCATGGTGTGCCGGCGCCGCATTTCCCTGCGGGATGTGGCAAAACTCAAGGCGGGCGATGTGATCCCCATTGAGATGCCGGACGCATTGACGGTGACTGCCAACGGCATCCCCATCTACAAGGCCACCCTGGGGACCCGGGATGGCAAGCTGGCACTGCGGATCAAGGCCCGGGCCGAGCGGCCCAAGGTCAAAAAACAACTGAAGGTAGGGCGAAATGGCTGACGACGACAAGAAAGACGACCAGGAGATGAGCGAGGACGAGAAGCTCGCCGCCGAATGGGAAGCCGCCATGGAAGAGGCCGGAGACAAGTCCGACGAGGAGGCTGGCGAATCGCCGGAGGCGAACCGGGACGACGAGTGGGCCGCCGCCATGGCCGAAGCTGGCGAAGCGGAGGAGCCGGAAGACTCGGTGCGTACCGCGCCGATGGAAGAGTTTGGCGAGGATACCGGGCTGGCTGCGGGCGGCGGCGAATCGCCGGACCTGGATGTCATCCTGGATATCCCGGTCACCATCTCCATGGAGGTGGGCAATACCCAGATTCCCATCCGTAACCTGCTGCAACTGAACCAGGGCTCGGTGATCGAGCTGGATCGCCTGGCGGGCGAACCGCTGGATGTGCTGGTCAATGGTACTCTGATCGCCCACGGCGAGGTGGTGATGGTCAACGAAAAGTTCGGCATCCGCCTTACCGACGTCATCAGCCCGGCCGAACGTATCAAGCGGTTGCAGAAATGAGGCCATCCGCTGTGCGCAGGCGTTGTGATCCGGCGGTGGGGCTGACCCTGCTGTGGCTAGCGCCGGCGGTTGCCCTGGCCCAGGAGGGGGCGCCGGCGAACCGGCCATCGGTGCCGGATTCGGTCGGCACCATCACCAGTCTGGGGATCGGCCTGCTGGTCGTCATCGGCCTGATCTTTGTCTGTGCCTGGCTGGTTCGTCGCATGAGTGGCCTGACCGGCATGAACAACCAGCTGATGAAGGTGGTATCGGTGCTCAACCTGGGGGCCCGGGAGCGTATCGCCTTGATCGAGGTTGGCGACAAGCAGATTCTGGTGGGGATCACCCCCACCACCATTCGTACCCTGCACGTGTTTGAAGAGCCGGTGACCGACCCGAACGCCACGACCTCCAGTGACTTCGCCCGTCGACTCCAGGGCATGATCAGCAAGCCCTGGCAGGGGGACAAGCCCTCGGGAGACTCCCAGTGAAGCGCGTTTGGCTCACCCTTGGCGGTGTCCTGCTGGCCACCTACATGCCGGCGGCCCTGGCCGACCTGCCGGGCATTCCCGCGGTTACCATGACGCCGGGAGAAGGCGAGGGGACTCAGGAGTACTCGGTGACCCTGCAGATCCTGGCGCTGATGACCGCGCTGACGTTCCTGCCGGCGATGGTGATGATGATGACCTCGTTCACCCGCATTATCGTGGTGTTCGCCATCCTTCGCCAGGCCATGGGGCTGCAGGCCACGCCGTCCAACCAGATTCTGCTGGGGCTGGCCCTGTTTCTCAGTATCTTCATCATGAAGCCGGTGCTGGAGGAGGCCAACCGGGTGGCCCTGCAGCCTTACGTCTCGGAGCAAATCACTTCGCTGGAGGCGGTGGAACGGGCCAGTCAGCCGTTTCGTCGGTTCATGCTGTCCCAGACCCGGGAGGACGACCTGGCCCTGTTCATGCGCATTGCCGACGAACAGTTCGATACCCCGGAAGAGGTGTCGTTCTGGGTGCTGACCCCGGCCTTTGTCACCAGCGAGCTGAAGACTGCGTTCCAGATCGGGTTCATCCTGTTTATCCCGTTTCTCATTATCGATATGGTGGTGGCCAGCGTACTGATGGCCATGGGGATGATGATGCTGTCGCCTATCATTATCTCGCTGCCGTTCAAGATCATGCTGTTTGTGCTGGTGGATGGCTGGGCCCTGATCATGGGAACCCTGGCCGCCAGTTACGGCATCTAGCCTGACGCCGCCAGGGGGAGGTCGAATATGACACCGGAAACCGTGATCGACATCATGCGCGACGCCCTGTGGATGATCGTGTTGTTGGCGGGGGTGATCATTGGCCCGGGCCTGGTGATCGGCCTGGTGGTCAGTACTTTCCAGGCCGCCACCCAGATCAACGAACAGACCCTGAGTTTCCTGCCCAGGCTGATCGTGACCCTGCTGGTGATTATCGTAATGGGACCGTGGATGCTGACCCAGCTGGTGGATCATGCCCGCAGCCTCATCACCAACATTCCCTATCTCATAGGGTAAGTTGTGGTCCCTCTGGATTTCGGTGCAGACCAGATTGGCCAGTGGGTGGGGCGGCACCTATGGCCGCTGTTTCGCATTGCCAGCTTCCTGATGGTCATTCCCTTTATCGGCACCCAGCTGGTGCCGATGCGGGTGCGCCTGGGGCTGGCGTTGCTGATCACCGTGCTGATCGTGCCGCTGATCGGGCCGGTGCCCCAGGTGGAGGCGCTCAGCGCCGACGCCGTGGTGATCACCCTGCAGCAGATTCTGATCGGGGTGGGGATGGGCTTTGCGCTGACCGCGCTGTTCCAGTTGTTCGTGGTGGCGGGCCAGATGATCGCCATGCAGATGGGGCTGGGGTTCGCCTCGATGAACGACCCCGCCAACGGCGTCACGGTGCCGGTGCTGTCCCAGCTGTATACCGTCAGCATTACCCTGCTGTACCTGGCCATGAATGGCCACCTGGTGGCCTTCGAGGTGTTCCTGGAGAGCTTCCGGACCCTGCCGATCGGTCTGGAGGGGTTGGGGCAGGCCGGTGTCTGGCAGTTGGCTCATCGCATCAGCTGGATATTTGTCTCCGCCATGCTGCTGGCCCTGCCGGCGGTGACCGCCGTGCTGATTGTCACCATCTCATTCGGTGTCATGACCCGGGCCGCCCCGCAGATGAACATTTTTGCGCTGGGTTTCCCCATTGCGCTGATATTCGGCCTGTTTTCCATCTGGGTGCTGGAGAGCAACTTCGCCCCCCATTTCCAGCAGTACACGGCAGAGACCTTCGAGTTCATGCGCCAGTTACAGGGCGCCCCCTGAGGTAAGCGGCGATGGCTGAAGACAACGACGACAGTCAGGAGAAGACCGAAGAGGCCACCCCCCGACGATTGGAAAAGGCGCGGGAGGAGGGCCAGACCGCTCGTTCCAAGGAGCTGGCCACCATGGCGGTACTGCTGGCCGGGGCTGGGGGCCTGTTGGTGTTCGGGACCACGCTGGGGAAGGCGTTTGCGGACATCATGCGCAACAGTTTCGACATTGAGCGGGCCGCCCTGTTCGACACCAACTTCATGGCCATACATTTGATGGCGGCAGCCGAGGAGGCAACCGCCGCCGTCGCCCCCCTGCTGTTAGTGCTGCTGGTGGCGGCCATTGTGGGCTCGATCGGCATCGGCGGCCTGTTGTTCAGTGGCAAGGCCATTGCCCCGAAGTTGGATCGGCTCAATCCGCTCAAGGGCCTCAAACGGATGTTCTCCATGCGGTCGCTGGTGGAGCTGTTGAAAGGCGTGGCCAAGGTGGCGCTGGTGATGGTGGTGGCCATCCTGATCCTCAACCTGCGGACCGAAGACCTGCTGAGCATTGCCGAAGAGCCGGCCATGCCCGCCATGGAACACGTGGCGTGGACCCTGGCCTGGAGCTTCTTCCTGCTGTCCTGCGCCACCATCATCATTGCCGCCATCGACGTGCCGTTCCAGATCTACGATCACCACAAGAAATTGCGAATGACCAAACAGGAGGTCAAGGACGAGTTCAAGGACACCGAGGGCAAGCCGGAGGTGAAGGGACGGATCCGTCAGCTGCAGCGGGAAATGGCCCAGCGACGGATGATGCAGGAAGTGCCGGAGGCCGATGTGGTGATCACCAACCCCAGTCACTACGCGGTGGCCCTGAAGTACGACCAGAAAACCATGGCCGCGCCCATCGTGGTGGCTAAGGGCGCGGACGAGATTGCCTTCAAGATTATGGAAATCGCCCGGGAGCATCGGGTGGAAGTATTGCGGACACCACCGCTGACCCGGGCGGTGTACCACAACACCGAGATCGGCGGCGAGATTCCCGATGGCCTCTACATGGCGGTGGCCCAGGTACTGGCCTACCTGTTCCAGCTGCGGCAGTTCCGCCGTGGCCAGGGGCCCAAGCCGGGCATGCCGGATTTCCCCATACCCAGTGACCTGCGGCGGGATGTTTAGACATGGCTGCTTGCATAGTCACCAGGCTTGAGCTGGTGATTTGCAGAGTCGTATTGCCGAATTCTACTTACCGGGGTTTTATTCATAGTGGTGCTGGTTATAATCATGGACTGCTCAGGAAGAGCTGCACGTAGAGACAGGTCTCAAGCCTGTCTCCTCATTGAGGAAACGTACTTCAAGGACCGAAGCCATGCCCGAGGCCATTATCCCTCTCTTGAAGGGACTGCAGTTCACCGCCCGTGTCGGCAGCCTGCCCGCCGATCTGTTCGCCGTCGCTGAATTCAAACTGACCGAATCCCTGTCCAGCCTGTTCCAGGGCACCCTGGCGCTGGCCAGCACCGACTCGGCCATTGCCGTAGCGGAAGTGCTGGAGCAGCCCGTGGAGCTGGCGGTGTGGCAGGACGGCCAGCTGCTGCGCCGCTTCACCGGCGTGGTCTCCGAATTCGCCCGCGGCGACAGCGGCCACCGCCGCACCCGCTACGAGCTGGTGGTGGAACCGGCCCTGTGGCGCCTGGGGCTGATGCACAACAGCCGCATCTTCCAGGCCCAGACCCCGGATACCATCCTCAAGACCCTGCTGGAGGAGCGCGGCATCGCCGGCACCGTGTTCGACCTCAAGCGCACCCCCGAGGAACGGGAGTACTGCGTCCAGCACCGGGAAAGCGACCTGGCGTTCCTGCAGCGGCTCGCGGCCGAGGAGGGCTGGCACTACCGTTTCGACATCGATTCCGATAACCAGCCGCTGGTGCTGTCGGACCACCACGGCGACGCCCCCATCCTGCCCGAGGCCACCTACAACGCCACCGCCGGCGCCAGCACCCGCCAACCAGCGGTCTTCAAATTCAGCTACCGGGAACGGGGCCGGGCCGCCTCGGTGGCGATGAAGGACTACACCTTCAAGAACCCCGCCTACGCCCTGATGCACGAACAGGCGGCGAGTGGCATCGACCACCAGCGCGACGACTACCAGCACTACGACTACCCCGGCCGTTTCAAGGCCGATGCCAGCGGCACCGCCTTCACCCAGGCCCGACTGGACGCCCTGCGCAACGACGCCAGCGTGGCCCGGGGCAAGAGCAACCGCCCGGACCTCGCCGGCGGCGCCAAGCTGCCGCTGATGGGGCACAGCCAGGACAGCCTCAATCGCGACTGGCTACTGACCGGTGTCGTCCACACCGGCAAGCAGCCCCAGGCCCTGGCAGAAGAGGGCGGTTCCGAGCCCACCACCTACAGCAACACCTTCACCGCCATCCCGGCGGATAAGACCTGGCGGCCCCAGGTAGAGAACCGCCCGCTGATGGACGGCCCCCAGATGGCCCTCGTCACCGGCCCGGACGGCGAGGAGATCCACTGCGACGAACACGGCCGGGTCAAAGTCCGCTTCCCCTGGGATCGCTACTCGGATAACGACGAACACAGCAGCGCCTGGCTCCGCGTCAGTCAGGGCTGGGCTGGCGGCCAGTACGGTTTCATGGCTCTGCCCAGGATTGGCCACGAAGTCATCGTCAGCTTCCTCAACGGCGACCCG
>NZ_JAWVYN010000027.1:0-45818 GCF_033722735.1 Marinobacter sp. | reverse complement strand
CTGGTTCTGGTTCTGGTTCTGGTTCTGGTTCTGGTTCTGGTTCTGGTTCTGGTTCTGGTTCTGGTTCTGGTTCTGGTTCTGGTTCTGGTTCTGGTTCTGGTTCTGGTTCTGGTTCTGGTTCTGGAACGAGCGTGGGCGTTGGGGCGCCATCACTCAAGGGGACGACCGGGGAAGGGGGATTGCCGCCCGGAGCCTGGGATTCAGCCGCCAATGACAATTCCGGCTGACCCGGCCCGATGGTCACGCTCTTGCGCTCCGGCACCGCCGGTTGCGACTCATGCCCGGCCTGCTCAACGGCGTCGTCATACTGCTGGGACACCATCCACCAGGAGCCCCCCAACAGGACCACAGCCAGGGCGGGCCAACGCCAGGCACTGTGCCAGCCGGAACCAATACGCGCCCCTGCCCCCTGGGCCATGCCCAGCCATACCGCCGGCGCCACCCGTTGCAACCGGCCAAAACTGCCCTGGCTCAGCTCCGACAGGCGCTTGACCATCAGCGGACTGAGGAGCTCGGCGCTCTTGCCCCCCGCTCTCAGGACCCGGGGTTCCAGGTACGCCCTGATGTCCTCCGGAGCCAGCGGGGGGAGGTGAATCCGGTGCACCCCCGCCAGCTCACCGTCGGCAGCCCCCCCCAACTGCTCGGGCAGCTGCTCGGTCCCGCTGAACACCGGTACGGCCGCAGCGGAGGAGTCCGCTGCCAGGAATGCCGCCAACAGCAGCCTCATCAATTCCGGCGGCGCCTGATCCGCATCATCCACTAATAGCACCAACCGCCGCCCCTTGCGGGTGGCGGTTTCACTCCACCGGAAAAAGCCGTATATCGCTTCCCGGGCTGCGCCCTCAGGTTTCAGCCCCTGGTGAGCGATCCCCAGCAGGGTTCTGGCCAAGGCCTGCGCGCTGGTCAGACTGGACGCGTCCACGAAGTGAAAGTCAAGCCTGGCCGACTCGCTACGGACCAGCTCCGCCAACAGCCGGGTCTTACCGGCGCCACGAGCCCCGGTCAGCAGCAGCGCCATATCGCCGAAGCCGGTGAGATGGCGCAGGGATTCCAGGGCATGGTGGCGCTGGGCATCCGGATAGAAAGGCGCATCCATCGCCGTGGGATCTTCCCGAAGACCAAATCGCTCCTGTAGCCTGGGAAACAGACCGCCGCCCTCCAGGCTATTCAATCCCTGCTCCTCAGAACCCATATCCCGACGTTACTCCCTGATCAACAACCCATGCCCTGGCAAAACCTGGAGAGCGTTTCCTGCAGCCGATCCGGGTTGGCATCGGCCACAATCACGGCATCTCCCAAGGCGTTCAGAAGCACCAGCCGCAGCGCTCCGTCGATGTTTTTCTTGTCGACCGCCATGAGGCGACGAAAATCGTCCGGCTGCATTCCCGCCGGAACCGACGTCGGCAACCCGGCCTGACCTACAATCCGGTCGACCCGCGCCTGGTCCGCCTCGGAAATCATCCCCAGTCGCCGCGACAGGTCGGCGGCCATCACCATGCCGCTGCCAACCGCCTCTCCGTGCAACCACTCGCCATAACCCGCAAAGGTCTCGATGGCATGCCCGAAGGTGTGCCCCAGATTCAGGACGGCCCGCAGACCACCCTCACGCTCGTCCTGGGCGACCACCTCCGCCTTACAGGCACAGGATCGGTAAATCGCTTCGATCAGCGCACCCGGCTCCAACGACGACAACCGGGCCATGCTTTCCTCGAGCCATGCCAGGAACGCCGCGTCACGGATCAGCCCATACTTGATCACCTCAGCCAGGCCGGCGGCAACTTCCCGCTCCGGCAGGGTCTGCAGGGTATCGGCGTCAATCAGAACCGCTTCCGGCTGATGGAAGGCACCGATCATGTTCTTGCCCAGAGGATGATTGATGCCGGTCTTGCCGCCCACCGATGAATCCACCTGAGACAACAGGGTTGTCGGGATCTGGATGAACGGTACGCCACGCTGGTAACAGGCTGCGGCGAACCCCGTCATATCGCCAACCACACCGCCACCCAAGGCCACCAGCGTGGTTTTACGGGTGTGGCGACGCTCCAGCAGAGCGTCGAAAATCAGGTTCAGGGTTTGCCAGTCCTTGAACTTCTCCCCGTCCGGCAACACGACATGGTCTACGTTCTTGCCGGGGAAACAGCGTTCCGCAGCCGCCAGATACAGCGGCGCCACGGTTTCGTTGGTGACGATCATCACCTGCTGGCCAGCCGCGTAGGTGCTCAGGTCCTGTTTACCGAGCAGCCCCGCACCGATCAGAATGGGGTAACTGCGGTCGCCCAAGTCGACCTTCAGCTCGCGAGTGGCACTAGGCATGATTTCGACCTTCTTTCTTGACTCGCCGCTTGTGGCGCGGAGATCTGGGTTTCAAACGGTTTAACAACTGGCGCACGACCAGCCGCGGGCTCTTGCGATCGGTCTGCATCACTATGTCCGCCAGATCCCGGTAAAGCGGGTCCCGAACCCTGAACAGGTTGCGGAGCACGGCTTCGGGATCGTCATTCTGGAGCAGGGGACGGTTGCGATCCTTTCGGGTGCGCTCCACCTGCTGCTCAACCGAGGTACGGAGATACACAACGGTCGCGTCGCGGCGCAAATAATCGTGATTCTCGAGCTTCATCACGGCACCGCCGCCGGTCGCCAGCACGGTTTGCTGGACCTCGGACATCTCCGCGAGCATGGCTGATTCACGCTGCCGGAAGCCATCCTCGCCTTCGACATCGAATATCCAGGGAATATTCGCGCCGCACCGCTCCTCAATCAAGCGGTCGGAGTCGATGAACTGATAGCCCAGTTCTTTGGCCAGCAAACGCCCAATGGTGCTTTTTCCCGCCCCCATTGGCCCGACTAGAACAACACGTTTTGGCAAAGACATGACAATAACTCTTACCTCGTTCGGCGGGTGAGAATAGCACAGGGCTCCCCAAACCATAAGCTGGCACCGAACGGCGGGCAAAAAAAAGCCGCCGGATGAACGGCGGCCTTAAACGACTAGCTCAGGATTATCGAATCATATCCTGCTGAATAATCTTGGGGGTGATAAAGATCAACAATTCACTCCGCTCATCCGTTTGAACAGTGCGCTTGAACAGCCGCCCTAAGTACGGAATATCGCCAAGGAAAGGTGTCTTCGTGGTAGTAGTGGCAGATTCAGATTCGAATATCCCACCCAAAACCACCGTTTCACCATTGGCTACAAGAACCTGAGTTGTTACTTCATTAGTGTTTATCGAAGGAATTCCCGCAGTCACCTCTCCTCGCGAATCCTGGTTAACAGTGAGGTCCATGATAACTTTGTTATCGGGAGTGATCTGCGGAGTCACCTCCAACGCCAGAGCAGCTTCCTTGAATGACACAGACGTTGCACCACTAGATGACGCTTCTTGGTACGGAATTTCTTCACCCGACTTGATCTTGGCTGTTTGCCTATCCGCAGTTACAACTCGAGGCTGCGAAACAATCTCCGCCTTGCCGTCCGCAGCAAGTGCCGAAAGCTCCAAGTCAACCAGAAAATCGTCGCTACCAAACCCGATAGCAAATGAAGAGGCCCCATCTCCAGTTACCCCCAAGTCGACGCCGAGCGCATCCGGGAACGTAATCGAGCCCCCTCCGCCGGCCGCAGCGTCACGCGCCTCTTCAACGGTATTTAATGACCCACCGACTGAGATCACATTATCTCCACTGACATCATACGCAGCGCCACCCCAGCGTATACCAAGACTTTCGGCAACATTGGTTTCCGCCCGAACGATCCTCGCCTCAATAGAGACCTGGCGAACCGGAATATCCCAGGTATCCACCAACTTTCGAATCTGCTCCAGTTTTTCCGTTGACTCCCTAACACTGATGGTGTTGGTACGTACATCTGACGAAATAAAACCTCGAGAGGAAACCAGCTCCTCATCCTCTCGAATTAAGGCAACGATATCCGCAGCCTTGGCATAGTTCACCTGAATGATATCGAGGCGTACCGGTGCCAGCTCGGCAATCTGCTTGTTGGTTTCCAGTTCCAGCTTCTCCCGGGCCGCAATTTCATCGGCCGGGGCAACCAGCAGGACGTTACCCACCTGACGCTTATCGAGTCCCTTGGTTTTGAGGATCAGGTCCAACGCCTGATCCCAGGGCACATTCTGCAACCGAAGCGTAATGCTGCCGCTCACTGTGTCACTGGCCACCAGGTTCAAGCCAGTGAAATCCGCAATCAGCTGCAATACGGAACGGACTTCAATATCCTGGAAATTGAGCGAGAGCTTTTCACCGGTGTAGGGGAACTTCTCCTCTCGCAGGCTTTCCGCCTCTTCAGGGGTCAATTGCTCGACGCTGACCGTAAACTGACGGCCCGACTGGTAGGCAATGTAGTCGTAGTCACCTTCCGGGCGAATTTCCACCACCGCGGAATCACCTTCCATGTAGGTGTCAATGCGGGTAACCGGTGTCGCGAAGTCGCGAACATCGAGACGCCGGCGCAGTTCAGCCGGCACCTCAGTGCCGTCCATCACCAGACGAATCTTGCCGGCCTGTTCCGACAGGTCCACGGACCGGTTGGCCGCCCCCAGATCCACAATCACCCGGCCCTCGCCATCCTCGCCTCGACGGAAATCCACGCCGGCCAGTCCTCCTGTGGAAGCCATGCCCTGCGTCGATGCCGCGGCCTGTCTCGGTGCAGACGGCGCAGCTGCGCCTTCTTCTCCGATCACCAGGACCAGCGTGTCTGCGGTCCGGCTAGTCCGGTAGGGCTGCAGTTCCACCAGATTGAAAATCAGGCGGGTGCGATCCTGGGTCTCCACAACGGTCATGCTCTGGGCATTCCCGGTGCCCAGCGAAATCGACCTGGAATCAAGACCGCTTTGGGTATCCCGCAGGTCCACAGCAATCCGCGCTGGACGCTCAATGGTGTAGCCGGAGGGCTCCGGCGGCTGACCGTCGAACTTGAGCGTTACCTCTGTACGGTCACCCGGCAGGGAGGAAAAGGACACATCCTCAAGGGTAACGGCGCTGGCCAGACCGGAAAGTAGCCCCAACGCCACCGCGCCGACGAATATGTTTAATTTTCTGAACATCGCGAGCCTCGACCCCAAGCAATTTTGTTCGTGCATTTTATGCTGACTAATCATCGTACCGCTCCTTAGCCCTCATCCTGATTCAGTGTCAGGGATCGGGGACGCTCAACCCAGCCTCCCCGGCCATTGGGAACGATCTCTATCAATTCAACTCGATCTTCACTGACGCCAATAATACGACCGTAGTTCGTACCTATGTAATTGCCCGCGCGAACCCGGTGGATGCCCCCTTCACTGTCCGCAATCAGCGCATACAGGGAGCTACCGGCCCCGCTCAAGGTACCGACCATGGTCAACTCATTGAGGCCGAAGTTCTCAAGAACCTCTTTGGGCCGGTCCAGATCCGGCTCAATATTGGTTTCCGGCGCCTGGTCCACCATAGTGAGCTGAACGTCAATGGGCGGCTCGAAGGGCGCCCGCCGATCTGCCGCGGAATAGCTGAAGGCCTCATAGGCCTTGAATTCAGGCAGGGGCTCCACGTGCCCCCGCGGCTTGGCCCGGGTTTCTGCCATGAACGTATCCAAATCCGAAAAGCCGTTACCCTGGGAGCAGGCCGTTAACAATGACGCCAGACATACGCCCAGCCAGGCTCTTACCGCATGATTTCCTGCCATGCTTACTCTCCAGCCCGGTAGCGATAGGTACGAGCAGTCACCTGCATGTCGAGCTGCTCGCCGTTACCGCCGATTGGTTTAATGGTTAAATCATGCAACGTTACGATCCGGGGCAAGCCAGCCACGCTGCTGACGAAAGACGCCAGCTCATGATAGGACCCCGACACCTGGATATTGATGGGGAGCTCGGCGTAAAAATCGCGACGCTGCTCTGGCTGAAGCTTGACGGCCTTCAGGTCCAGCCCACTACCCAAGGCGGTATTGGTGATGTCTTCCAACAATCCGGGCACTTCGGTTTCGCTGGGCAGTTGCTGCACCAACGCGGCAAAGGTTTCCTCCATTTCCGCCATCTGGTTCTTGAAGACCTCCAGGTTCGCCACCCGGTAGGCCTTACTCTCATACTGCTGCTTCAGTTCCTGCTCTTTCTGGGCAACCCGGTCCAACTGGCCATAGAGATCCTTGACGAAGAACCAATAACCGCCACCGAGGATCAGGCCAAACACAAGGAGAACAACGATGAACTTGACCGGTGCGGGCCAGATCCCAGCGCTGCTGATGTCCAGATCATTAATGTCAAACTCATTCAGGCTTTTCAGAGAGTCCGCAAGGCTCATTCACTACCCTCCCCTTCGGGCTCTGGTGTTTTCTGTTGCACCGACAGATTGAACTGGCTGTAGCCTGCGCGAGCGCGATCTGCAGCCGCAACGTTGGTCAGGTTCGGGTTGGCAAACCAATCCGAACTGTCAAATTGCCGCATCAGGCCGGAAATCCGGCTGTTGGACTCGGCCATGCCGACCAGCTCCAGACGATCGCCCTTACGAACGAGGCTGGTGTAATACAGGCCTTCCGGCAGGGTTCTGACCAGCTCATCGAACACCCGCACGATGACCGGACGCTTGCCCTGCAGGTCCTGTATCACTCGCATCCGCGCCAGCAACTCATCCCGCTTGCGTTTCAGATCTTCGATTTCCTTGATCTGGGCATCCAGCTCCTTCATCGCGGTCTGGATATAGGCGTTACGGGACTCCTGATAGGCAATGCGGTTGTCCACATCGGTCTTCCAGAGGAAGGCAAGAGCGGCCGCCAGGATAGCCGCCCCAAGAATCATGACGACAAACTGCTGTTGCTTCTCGGCCCGAAGCTCTTCGCGCCAGGGTCTGAGGTTAATCTTTGCCATCAGTCAAAGCTCCTCATTGCCAAACCGCAGGCAATCATCAGTGACGGCGCATCGTTACCCAGAGCCGAGGCATTCACCCGCGAACCCACGGCCATGTCCGCAAATGGGTTGGCCACCAGGGTTGGCGTGTTTGCTTTCTCTTCAACCATCTCCGTCAGCCCCTGAATTGACGCTGTACCACCGGCAAGCACCACATAATCCACCGCATTGTACTGGCTTGCACCGAAGAAAAACTGCAAGGCACGGGCGACCTGCTGAACCACCGCTTCACGGAATGGGGTCAGCACCTCGGCCTCGTAGTCGTCGGGCAGACCGCCCTGTTTCTTGGCCAGACCGGCCTCTTCCAGGGACAACCCGTAGCGACGTTGAATCTCCTCCGTCAGCTGCTTGCCCCCGAAGATCTGCTCCCGCGTATACACGGTCTTGCCCTCGGCCAACACACTCAGGGTGGTCATGGTGGCACCGATATCCACAATGGCCACCACCAGGTCTTCGCCCTGGGATTCAAGCTGGGGTTCAATCAGTGTGAATGCCCTCTCCAGGGCGTAGGCTTCGACGTCGACAATCTTGGTGGTCAGCCCGGCAATCTCCAGGGCATCCTCGCGGATATCGACGTTTTCCTTGCGGCAGGCCGCCAGCAGCACGTCCACCTGATCGGGATTGCTTTCAGACGCTCCCTGCACTTCAAAGTCGATGGCCACTTCGTCCAGTGGGTAGGGAATGTACTGATCGGCTTCCAGAGCGATCTGGTCTTCCATTTCAAATTCGTTGAGGCCGCCGTTCATTTGGATCAACTTGGTGATGACCGCCGAACCGGACACGGCCACCGCCACCTGCTTGACACTGGTGCGCGACTTGGAGGCCACCCGTTTTAGCGCCTCACCCACGGCTTCAACATCGGTAATGTTTTTCTCGACCACGGCATTGGCCGGCAGTGGCTCGACCGCGTAACTTTCAACTTTGTAACGCTCGCCCTGTTTCGAGAGCTCTAACAGCTTGACTGAGCTGGAGCTGATGTCCACACCCAGAACCGCACTGGATTTATTTCCAAACAATCCGAACACGCGCTCACCCTATACCTGGTTACCTGCACCGGGTTATGTGTTTTTTTATTTAAGAGAATTTGTTCCGTTTTCCGTCTACAATGCGACATCTTCATCATTGAGCGCTATTGTAGCAGTGAAGGGGCCAACCTCTTCCTAAAGCAATTTCTCAAATGATAGACCTATATCCAATAGTTGTCAGAAAAAAATGTCCCGATTATTTCGAACTTCCCGTGTCCTTGCCTGGTTTTTTATTAGCGGATTAAGTGTGGCGGCAATGACCGCGTCCAGCTTTTACCTTTACCTGAGACCAGGACTCCCAGCCGTCGAACAACTTACTGATATTAAGCTCCAAACGCCACTGCGGGTCTACAGCGCAGACAACAGATTAATAGCAGAATTCGGCGAAAAGAGAAGGGCACCCATCACAATCGAACAGATCCCAACAATCCAGTTACAAGCCTTCATGGCGGCCGAGGATGCAAACTTCTACCAGCATATAGGCGTCGACTTCAAAGGCCTGCTGCGGGCTGCCATCGAACTGGTCACCACCGGCCAGATCCAATCCGGTGGCAGCACCATTACGATGCAGGTTGCAAAAAATTACTTTCTGTCACGGGATAGAACGTTTATACGAAAGTTCAATGAGATACTTCTGGCACTTCAAATTGAACGTGAACTGAACAAAGACCAGATTCTTGAGCTCTACCTGAACAAGATCTACCTGGGCAACCGCGCCTACGGCCTGCGGGCAGCCGCCCAGGTCTACTACGACCAGGATGTCAACGAACTGAGCCTGGCGCAGATGGCCATGCTGGCCGGCCTTCCCAAAGCCCCCTCGGCCTTTAACCCGCTGGCCAACCCGGAACGGGCCCGTATCCGTCGCAACTGGATCCTGGGCCGGATGCGCGACCTGGGCTACATCACGCCAAACGCCTACGAGCTGGCATCGCAGGCGCCCCTGACAGCCAGCTACAACGCACCGTCTACCGAAGTGGACGCGGACTATGTCGCTGAAATGGCGCGTGCCGAGATGGTCCAGCGGTTCGGCGAGGCCGCCTACACCGACGGCTATTCCGTCACCCTGACCGTGCTGGCGGACAAGCAACAAACCGCCACCGAAGCCCTTCGCGCCGGCCTCCATGCCTATGACCGTCGCCACGGTTTCCGGGGCGCCATTGGCACCATCGAGCCATCCGGGCGGACCACCGACGAGCTTCAGGACCAATTACGAAACTATCCGATCATCGAATCCCTCCATCCAGCGGTGGTGACCGCGGTCATCGACGAGGAGGAACGGGTGGAGCTGATCACCCGGTCGCTCGGCCCGAGCCACATGCCGTTCGAATCGATGACCTGGGCCAAGCCTTACCGCACCGAAAGCCTGACCGGACCAGCCCCGAAGACGCCGTCAGAGGTGGTACAGCCCGGCGATGTCGTCTACGTGCAAACGACCACAGACGCAGACCATACAAGCAGCGAGCACACCGGTGGCATCAAACCCACCGTGACACTGTCCCAGTTGCCCAAAGTTCAGGGCGCGGTCATTTCACTGAACGCCAAAACCGGCGCCATCGAGGCGCTGGCTGGCGGTTACAGCTTCAATCAGTCCAAGTACAATCGCGCCACTCAGGCCACCCGCCAGCCCGGCTCCAATTTCAAGCCATTCCTGTACCTGGCGGGACTGGAGCGCGGCCTGACCCCCGCCTCCATCTTCAATGACGCGCCCATCGTGTTCGATGACTCCCAACTGGAAACCGCCTGGCGCCCGGAGAACTCCTCCGGCCAGTTCTATGGTCCGACCCGCCTGAGGGAAGCCCTGTATCGCTCCCGCAACCTGGTGTCCATTCGCCTGCTGCGCGACATAGGCATCCATAACGCCCTCAGCTACCTTGAGCAACTGGGCATCCCCACGGACCAGATTCCCGCCGACCTTTCCCTTGCCCTCGGCAGCGGCCTGCTGACGCCAATGGAAGTTGCCCGAGGTTACGCGGTTATCGCCAACGGTGGCTATGACGTTCAGCCTTTCCTGATCAAGGAGATACGGGACAGCGACGGCGAAGTTCTCTACTCCGCCCCGGCGGTGGTGCAGTGTGAAAACACGTGCCAGCTCCCCCACCGTGATCCGTTTGAGGCGCCGCCGAATATCAACATGATGAAACGGCTGGCGGACGAACGCTCCGTCTACATACTGCACTCCATGATGCGAGATGTGATCCGGCGCGGTACCGGACGTCGGGCCCTGGCTCTTGGCCGCAGCGACATTGGCGGCAAGACCGGCACCACCAACGACCAGCGGGACGCCTGGTTCAGTGGTTTCAACCACAATTTGGCGACCACCGTCTGGGTCGGGTTCGACCAGCCCAGCCCGATGGGACGGGGCGAGTTTGGTGCCACCGCCGCCCTGCCGGTGTGGATGGACTATATGGAAGTCGCGCTGAATGACGAACCCAATGCGTTCATGCCACAGCCCAACGGCATCGTAACCGTCAGGATCGACCCCGCCACCGGCAAACGGACCCGCCCCGGCCAGGAAGCCGGGATCTTCGAACTCTTCCGGGAAGAGGATGCGCCACCTCCCCTGGAATCCGTCAGCGGTAGCGGAGCCCCATCCACAACCAGCGGCACCGAAGCCACCCTGCCGACAGAACTGTTTTAATCGGCAAATTGCAGACAAAAAAAACCGGCGGTGCTGACCGCCGGTTTTTTGCCTTCTGCCCTGGGTTACCTGATGTCTTCCATGGCTTTCAGCGGGTAGTGCTCCGGGTAGCCGTTGCGGGCAACCCCGCTATCGACGGCAGCTCGGGCCACAGCAGCAGGCACCACTTCCAGCAGGCGCACATCCAGCGGCTTGGGAATGATGTAATCCTTGCCGAACTCGAAGCTGTCAACGCCATAAGCGTCACAGATTTCCTGCGGCACCGGCTCTTTTGCCAGCTCACGGATGGCGTGAACCGCAGCGACCTTCATTTCTTCATTGATGGCAGTGGCACGTACGTCCAGCGCACCACGGAAGATGAAGGGGAAGCCCAGCACGTTGTTGACCTGGTTCGGGTAGTCCGAACGGCCGGTCGCCATGATCAGGTCATCGCGGGTCGCCAGGGCAACCTCGGGGCTGATCTCCGGGTCCGGGTTGGAGCAGGCAAAGACAATCGGCTTCGGAGCCATCTTCTTGAGCTGCTCGGCGCTAAGCAGGTCCGGACCGGACAGACCCAGGAACACATCAGCGCCGTCAATCGCGTCGTCGAGAGTACGCTTGTCGGTCTCGGTCGCGAACATCGCCTTGTACTGGTTCAGGTCTTCACGACCGGAGTGAATAACCCCCTTACGGTCGAGCATGAAGATGTTTTCGGACTGCACGCCGCAGCTGACCAGCAGCTTCATACAGGCAATGGCCGCAGCGCCGGCACCGAGGCAAACCACCTTGGCTTCCTCAATTTTCTTACCCTGCAGCTCCAGGGCGTTGATCATGCCGGCCGCCGTTACGATGGCAGTGCCGTGCTGATCGTCGTGGAAGATGGGGACATTGCACTTTTCAATCAGCGCACGCTCGATCTCAAAGCACTCCGGTGCCTTGATGTCTTCCAGGTTGATACCGCCAAAAGTATCGGCAATACGCTCTACCGTTTCGATAAAGGCCTGCGGGCTCTCTGAGTCCACTTCGATATCGAACACGTCGATGCCGGCAAAGCGCTTGAACAGTACGCCCTTACCTTCCATCACTGGCTTGCTGGCCAGCGGGCCAAGATTCCCCAGACCCAGGATCGCGCTGCCGTCAGAGATAACCGCCACCAGGTTACCCTTGGCAGTGTACTTGTATGCATTCTCTGAGTCTTTTGCGATCTCGCGGACCGGTTCGGCAACCCCGGGACTGTACGCCAGAGACAGATCGCGCGAAGTCTGGGTAGACTTAGTGATTTCAACACTAATTTTACCTGGCCGCGGGTGGGCGTGATATTCAAGGGCTGCTGTTTTCAGATCTTGAGACATTGCCACTGTTCCGTTTGTCACGTTAAAAGGACGGAGATACGTTGTCACTGACCCCACCCCTCGGCACTTGCCGTGTCTGGGCGGAAATCGACTCTCACAAGCCTGGCCAGCTGTGCTCTCTTTAAAAAAACCGCCGGGGCCTACCCAGCGGAGCGCGCCATTATGGCGCGAAGGTCCAGCTCAAACAAGGCCCCTGTGCAGATAATGACCAGCCGGATCGGCAAATCCGGGCCCCCTACGGCCAACCTCCAGACATAAAAAAAGCGCCCCGAAAGGCGCTTTTTCAACCAGCCATCGCAGATCAGGCTTTCTTGCCACCGATACGGCCGCCGAAACGCTTCTGGAAGCGATCGATACGACCACCGGTGTCCATGACCTTTTGCTTACCGGTGTAGAACGGGTGGCACTGGGAGCACACATCCAGCTGCAAATCCTGCCCAACGGTGGAACGGGTCTTGATCACATTACCGCAGCTGCAAGTGGCAGTGATGTCTTCGTACTTCGGGTGGATACCTTCTTTCATGGCGAACCTCTGTCGGTCATGCCGCTACCTGATCACGGGGCTGCCAAAACCTTTACTGTGCAACCCGGGCGCCAGGCACCGCATTGAATCAATGGAAAAGACCATGCACAATCATGCCCGGCCTTAAACAGACCGCGAATCTTACTTGCATACGTACTGCTTAGCAAGTATGCAGTGATCACACTGGCAGCCCCGAAGGGCCCGTGATGTAAGCAATTACCGCAGCCGCGTCCCCCCGACGCGCCCCAGCCGGAGCCCCTGTGACAGCGACCGCCCGTATCGCCCTCAACCGACCGTTACGCAAGCTGTTTGATTACAGGGTGCCGGACGCCCTGTCACTCCTGCCGGGACAGCGGGTGCGCATCCCCTTCGGCCGCCAGACCGCTGTCGGCATCGTCGCCGAAACGGGCACGCCTCCGCCGGCGAACGTCAGGCTCAAAACGGTGCTGGAGGCGCTGGAGCCCTGGCCCGCCCTCCCCGAGGAGACCCTGTCCCTGTTGAGCTGGGCGGCAAACTACTACCAGCACCCACTCGGCGAGTGCCTGTTCATGGCGTTACCGCCGGCTCTGCGTCGCGGACAACCGGCCGCGGTCAAGGCAGAACAGCACTGGCTGGCCTGCGGCGAAAGCGCGGACCTTCCCAAACAGGCCCATCGCCAGCGGGCCCTTCTGGAGTGGTTGCAGCAACGGGCGGTTCCGACGCCCACTCCCGCCATTACCCAGGCCGGTTTCACCCGGGCCCAGCTCCGCGGCCTGGAGGAGCGGGAACTGGTCAAGGCGGCAGAATCCACCACACCGCCACCCGCACAAACCCAGCCGCTGCCGACACTGTCCGAAGCCCAGCGACAGGCGTTCGAGCAACTGCCGACGCCGGGCGACGGCTTCGCCACGAGCTTGCTCTTTGGCATTACCGGCAGCGGCAAGACCGAGCTGTACCTGCATTACCTGGAACAAAACCTGGCAGCCGACCAACAGGCCCTGGTGCTGGTCCCGGAGATCAACCTGACCCCGCAGACCGTCGCCCGCTTTCGCCGCTACTTCGGTGACCGCATCGCGGTGTGGCACTCGGCCCTGAACGACTCCCAGCGGCTGGAAACCTGGCTTCGGGTCCGACAGGGTGAGCCGGTGATCCTGATCGGCACCCGATCGTCCGTGCTGCTCCCCTTCACCAACCTGAACGCCATCGTGGTGGACGAGGAGCACGACAGCTCCTACAAGCAGGGAGAAGGCTTCCGCTATTCCGCCCGGGACCTGGCCGTCTACCGGGGCCACCTCAACCGCTGCCCGGTCATTCTCGGGTCCGCCACGCCCTCCCTGGAGACGTATCACAACGCCCGCAGCGGCAAATACCGGCTGATCAAGCTGGAGCAACGGGCAGGTAAGAGCCTTCCGCCGACGGTTCGGTTGCTGGACGTGCGCAGCCGTCCACTGGAGGGGGGCATTTCGCGACCGGCCCTGAACGCCATCCAGCAATGCCTGGCAGCGGGCCAGCAAACCCTGGTGTTCGTCAATCGCCGCGGCTTTGCCCCGGTGATGATGTGTTTCGACTGCGGCCACCTGATGGAATGCCCGCGTTGCGACACCCGGCTGACCTACCACCGCCGTGACCGGGCCATGCGCTGCCACCACTGCGATTACCAGACCGCCGCGCAGGATCACTGCCCCAAATGCCGGAGCGAGGCCTTCAAACCCATTGGCCAGGGTACGGAACGGACCGAGACCGTGCTCGCCGAGCACTTCCCCGACACCCCCGTGGTGCGAGTGGATCGCGACAGCACGCAGCGCAAGGGGAGCATCCACGCCATCCTGGAGCGGGTAAACTCCGGCGCACCCTGCATTCTGGTGGGCACCCAGATGCTTGCCAAGGGGCACGACTTTCCCAATGTGACGCTGGTGGTGGTGGTCAATGCCGACGGGGGGCTGTTCAGCGTGGACTTCCGGGCCCCGGAGCAACTGGTTCAGACCCTCCTGCAGGTCAGCGGCCGGGCCGGCCGGGGCGAAGCCCCGGGCAAGGTACTGATCCAGACCTGTCACAGTGACCACCCGCTGCTGATGTCCCTCTGCGACGGCCACTACCTGCCCCTGGCAGATCAATTACTGGCCGAGCGGGAGGCGGGCGAACTCCCCCCCTTCCGGGCCATGGCGATCCTCCGGGCCGAGGCCCCCACCATGGACGCCAGCCTTGCCTTCCTGGATCAGGCCCGTGGCCTGCTCAACGGCTCTGCCGCGCAGATCTGGGGCCCCCTGCCCGCCGTGATTGCCCGCCGGGCGGACCGTTACCGGGCACAGCTGGTAATTCTCAGTGATCATCGCATGCGCCTTGGCCAGTTATTGTCCGGGCTAACTCTGGCTCTAGAAGATGTAGGTCGACCCTCTGGGCTTCGCTGGCAGATAGATATTGATCCCTATGAAACAGGGTGATGAAAATCACTGTCTAACGAAGGTGTTTTTGATCGAGAGCGGACCTAATGAACAGTTACGACGGAATTTCTTGTGCTATGCTTTTGGCGATTTTCGAATCTGATTGAAAAGGCAACTCTTATAGATTGAAATTCCAAAAGAGTTGCCCCCAAGGCAGTAATCAAAGAACGGAGATAAGATAATGTCAGGGAATTTCCTAGCAAGTGCATCTGCACTCTCGCTTGCCTTTTTTCTTGCCGCCTGCGGAGGCAATGAAAGCTCAGACTCATTATCTGGACTAAGCAATAACTCAAACTCAAGCAATAACAGTAGCGGGCAGGACGGCAACAGCTCTGCAGCGGCTTCCATACACTTAATAACAGCCTCCCCTCAAATTGGCTCGGCGGGGTCAGATCAGACAGAGATTACTGCTATTGTCAAAGATGACGGCGGAGTCACACTTTCAGGAGTTCCTGTCAACTTTTCGGCTAACGATGCCACTATAACCGTTATCAATGACACAACTGACGAGCTAGGTACAGTTAACGCCGTAGTGTCAGCGCAAGGCTCAAAGGCAAATCGCACGGCTGAAGTAACCGCGACTGCGAGCCAAACATCCGCCTCCACGATGGTCAGCATAGTCGGTACATCAATTACTCTGGACGGTCCGACTACAATTCCGCTTAATCAGCCGACAAACTATTCAATCAAGCTTAGAGACTCCGCCGGCGACCCTATCGCCGATCAAACCATCAACATCCAAAGCAGTGCTAACAACTCGATATCACCTAGCACAGGCACCTCTGACTCCAACGGCTCCATGAGCTTCACGTACGAAGCGGCCAGTGGCGGCGAAGACACGTTAACCGTGAGAGCATTTGAAGGCGATAGTATGGTATCTGACGCTCTCACACTTTCGATTTCACCAGACACCTTCGTTTTTGAATCGCCTGAGGCTAATCAAGAAATCCCACTGAACACGTCACAAACGATTGAAGTATCTTGGGAAACGAACGGCACTCCTGTTGCGGATGGTTCAGAGATTCAGTTTTCCGCTACCAGGGGGACATTAACTCCCGCTAACGGCCTAGCGCTGACGTCTGGAGGAAAAGCATCCGTACAGATTGAATCGAACAATGCGGGGCTGTCATCGATTGCGGCAGCACCTACTAGCGGCGGCCCGACAATTCAAACCTCTGTTGAGTTTGTTGCTACTACACCCTCGTCTATCTATCTACAAGCCAGCAAAACGCAAATATCCCCTGAACAATCAACTGATATTACAGCTACTATCAGAGACGCCAACGATAACCTGGTGAAAAATGCTTCTGTTAACTTCCAGCTTAACGATAGCACCGGGGGCTATTTATCCAGCTCAACCGGAACCACGGATAGCCAGGGACAGACACAGGTAACCTACTTCGCAGGCTCATCCACCAGCAGCAAGGACGGAGTGGAAGTTACGGCAACCGTTGGAGGGAGCTTAACAGATTCAGTTTACCTAACAGTAGGCGGCCAGGCACTTCGCATAAACATTGGCACAGGCAATGAAATTAGCGAAGCCAGCACCACTGTTTATAGCCAGCCCTGGACGGTAATCGTCACTGACGCTAACGGCAATGCGGCTGGTGACCAGTTGGTTGAACTTAGCGTGACGTCAGTTAGCTACGTCAAGGGTATTTATGATGCTCCCGACACTGACGCGGGTGAGCCGGATGGCAGATGGCATTTCGAGCCGGCAACCGTTTGCGCGTCTGAAGATGTGAACAATAACGGTAGCCTCGATACAGGCGAAGATACAAACAGCAATGGCAGCCTGGAACCCAACTCCTCGGCCGCAACACCAAGCACGGTGACAACCTCAAGTGATGGCATCGCGGATTTTGACCTAACCTATCTGAAAAGCGAGTGCAGCTGGGTCGAGGTAAACTTAAGAGCCGTAACGCGTGTTGGAGGCACTGAGTCCGACGCCTCCCAACAATTCACTTTACCCTGTTTGGCTGCAGACCTGGCATACAATTCAAGCAACCCCATAGCACCTGCACCTGGTACAGTGAGCCCCTACGGTTCTGCGGCCAGCTGCGCCGACCCCAACTAACAGCAATTACTGACAGAGCGCAGCCAAGCAACTGGCTGCGCTCTCCTCCTATTTGAGTCCCACACTGCTTTCCGGGATAATACCCCCCTTTACTCCCTGGCGCTGACACGCCGCCTCCAATCCCCACAAACCGAATCATCCGACAGCATGAAAGAGATCGTTACCGAACTGCTCGAGTCCGCCCTGGCGACCCTGCAATCCGAAGGCACCCTGCCCTCGGACCAGACCTTTACCCCCCAGGTTGGCAACACCAAAGACAAGGCCCATGGCGATTACGCCTGCAACATTGCCCTGGTCGCCGCGAAAGCTGCCGGATGCCCGCCCCGACAACTGGCCGAGTCCCTGATCGACAAGTTGCCGGCTAGTGCCGCGGTCGACAAGGTGGAGATCGCCGGCCCGGGATTCATTAACTTTTTCATGAGCACGGCCAGCGCCTTCGAGGTGGTCAATACCATTCTCGACAAGGGCCATGACTTTGGCCGCAACCAGGATGGCCAGGGCGCGCCGGTGCAAGTCGAATTCGTATCGGCCAACCCCACCGGCCCCCTCCACGTGGGTCATGGCCGGGGCGCCGCCATTGGCGATTGCCTCTGCCGGCTGCTGGAAGCCAGCGGCTATAAGGTGACCCGGGAGTTCTACTACAACGATGCCGGCGCCCAGATCAACAATCTGGCCCTGTCCGTGCAGGCCCGCGTCAAGGGGCTGACCCCGGACGATGACAGCTGGCCCGCCGACGGCTATCGCGGCGACTACATCATTGACGTCGCTAACAGTTACCTGGCCGGGGACACCGTCACCGCCGATGACCGCGAGGTGACTGGCCGGAAGGACCCGGACAACCTGGAAGCCATCCGGGAGTTTGCAGTGGCCTATCTGCGCCGGGAGCAGGATCTGGACCTCAAGGCCTTTGGCGTCGAGTTCGACGTCTACTTCCTGGAGTCGTCCCTGTATGAGGACGGCAAGGTGGAAGCCGCCGTGGAGCGGCTGACCGACAATGGCTTCACCTACGAAAAAGACGGCGCCATGTGGCTGATGACCACCGAGTTCGGCGACGACAAGGACCGGGTGATGCGCAAGAAAGACGGTGGCTACACCTACTTCCTGCCGGATGTGGCCTATCACCTGGACAAGTGGCAGCGGGGGTTCACCACGGTGATCAACGAGCAGGGAGCCGACCACCATTCCACGGTCACCCGGGTACGGGCGGGCCTGCAGGCCCTCGATGCCGGCATTCCCAAGGGCTGGCCGGACTACGTCCTGCACCAGATGGTGATGGTCACTCGCTCCGGTCAGGAGGTGAAGATCTCCAAGCGGGCCGGCAGCTACGTCACCCTGCGGGATCTGATCGACGAAGTCGGTCGGGACGCCACCCGCTTTTTCCTGGCGGCACGGCGAGTGGATTCTCAGTTGACCTTCGATATCGACCTGGCACGCTCCCAGACCAATGAAAACCCGGTCTATTACATCCAGTATGCCCACGCCCGCATCTGCAGCGTGCTGCGCAAGCTGGCAGACGAAGGACACCCCCGCAACCGGAATGAGTGCCTGGGCGACCTGGCACTGCTGACTCTGGACGAGGAGAAAGACCTCGCCAACCAGCTGGCCCGGTACCCGGAGCTGGTGGCCAACGCCGCCGCCCAGCGCGAGCCGCACCACCTCACACATTACCTGCGGGAACTGGCAGGTCAGTTCCACACCTACTACAACGCCCACAAGGTGTTGGTGGAGGATGCCGCCATCCGCGATGCCCGCGTCAGCCTCTACCTGGCGGTACGCCAGGTCATCGCCAATGGCCTGGACCTGCTGGGAGTCAGCGCGCCGGAAGAGATGTAGGCGCCCACAGGAGCCGACAGGGTCACCGCCGCCATGCCGCGAGACTATGCCAAGAAGAGCCGGCCAGCCCCGGCACCCCGGCGCGCGCCCCAAAAGGCCGCGCCGGCCAAGCGTTCCAGCAGGCCCAAGCAGCCTGCCCGTCATCAATCAGGAGGATTATCCGTGCGCTGGATCCTGTCGCTGGCCGCCGTTGGCGGGTTCATCGGCTTTATCGTCTACCTCAACACCCTGGAGCCACACGCCCCGGCGGTCCAGCCAGTCGCCCAACCTCCACAGACCAGCAACCAGCGCCAGCCCTCGCCGACAGCGCCGGAGCGCAACCAGCCGTCGTCAACACAAGACCAACCGCAGAGCTTCCGGTTCTATGAGATGCTGCCGGACTCCGAGGTCATCCCCCCCAAGGTAGAGGAGTACACGCCGGGACCGGCGCAACAGACTTACAACTACCTGGTCCAGACCGGCTCCTTCCGCAATCAGGGGGATGCCGAGCGTCAGCGGGCACAGATTGCGTTTCAGGGACTCCGGGCCAGAATCAGCCGGATCGACCTGGACAGCGGCTCCACCTGGTACCGGGTCAATGTCGGACCGTTCACCTCGCGCAGCCAGATGAACGCGGCGCTGGACAAACTGGTCTCGATCAACATTCAACCGCTGGTCCGCAAGATCCCCAAAGACAGCTGACCGACCCGGCCCCGGTGCCCGAGGCCCTGCAGGCCAACCTCCAGACATTATTGGCCATCGCCGGACCACCTTCCGGGACAGCGCTTGAATTTCCCGTCTCCGCCTCCATAACTTCCCAACAATGTTTTTCACCTGATGTTTTTCACCTTGGGCAATTGGAGCCGACATGACAACGATTCTTTCCGTACGACGCGATGACGAAGTCGCCATGGGTGGTGACGGCCAGGTTTCTCTCGGCAATACCGTCATGAAGGGAAACGCACGCAAAGTACGACGGCTGTATAACGGCGAGGTTCTGGCCGGGTTTGCCGGCGGCACTGCCGACGCCTTCACCCTGTTCGAGCGGTTCGAGGCGCAACTGGAGAAGCACCAGGGCAACCTGACCCGTGCGGCGGTGGAACTGGCCAAAGACTGGCGCACGGATCGGGCACTGCGGCGTCTGGAAGCCCTGCTGGCGGTGGCGGACAAGACCGCGTCGCTGATCATTACCGGTAATGGCGATGTCATTGAACCGGAGCACGATCTGATAGCCATCGGTTCCGGCGGTCCCTTTGCCCAGGCCTCGGCCCGGGCCCTGCTGGAAAACACCGACCTCAAGGCCCACGAGATTGTCGAGAAAGGCCTGGATATTGCCGCCGACATCTGCGTCTACACCAACCACAACCGCACCCTAGAGGTGCTGTCCGCCAACGATTGATCCGGAGCGACCATGTCTGCAATGACTCCTCGAGAGATAGTCCACGAGCTCAACAAACACATTGTCGGCCAGGATGAGGCCAAACGTGCGGTCGCCATTGCCCTGCGCAATCGCTGGCGCCGGATGCAGCTGGACAGCGAGCTGCGGGATGAAATCACGCCCAAGAACATTCTGATGATCGGGCCCACCGGGGTCGGTAAGACCGAAATTGCCCGCCGCCTGGCAAAGCTCGCCGACGCCCCCTTCCTGAAGGTGGAGGCCACCAAGTTCACCGAAGTCGGTTACGTGGGTCGGGACGTGGAATCCATAGTGCGCGACCTGGCGGATGCGGCGGTCAAGATGCTGCGGGAACAGGAAATGAAGCGCCACGAGAACCGCGCCCTGGATGCCGCAGAAGAGCGCATCCTGGATGCCCTGCTCCCCCCGGCCAGGGACTTCTCCGAGGACAGCCGGGCGAGTCAGGACAACTCAACCCGCCAGCTGTTCCGCAAGAAACTTCGCGAAGGCGACCTTGATGACAAGGAAATCGAGATTGAGCTAAGCAGCTCCTCGGCCGGTGTCGAAATCATGGCCCCTCCCGGCATGGAAGAAATGACCTCCCAGCTTCAGAACATGTTTTCCAGCATGTCCTCGGAGCGACGCAAGACCCGCAAGATGAAAGTGGCGGATGCGATGCGTCGGGCCAAGGATGAAGAGGCCGCCAAGCTGGTCAACGAGGAAGAGATCAAGCAGAAGGCCATTCAGGCCGTGGAACAGAATGGCATCGTCTTTATCGACGAGATCGACAAGGTCGCCAAGCGCTCGGAGAACGCCTCCACCGATGTCTCCCGGGAGGGCGTACAACGGGACCTGCTGCCGCTCATTGAAGGCAGCACGGTCAGCACCAAGTACGGCTCAGTGCGTACCGACCACATCCTGTTCATCGCATCCGGTGCTTTTCACCTGGCCAAGCCCTCGGACCTGATTCCGGAGCTGCAGGGGCGCCTGCCCATCCGGGTCGAACTACAGCCATTGTCCCCGGACGACTTCAAACGCATCCTGACCGAGCCGGATGCCTCCCTGGTCCAACAGTACGAGGCGCTGGTGGGCACCGAAGGCGTGAAGCTCACGTTCAGCGAGGATGCCATCAACCGCATCGCCGAGGTGGCCTGGAAGGTGAACGAAACCACGGAGAATATCGGCGCCCGGCGCCTGCACACCGTCCTGGAACGGCTGCTGGAAAGCCTCTCCTTTGACGCCGGCGACAGCGTGACCGACCGGTTCGAGGTGAGCGCCGGCTACGTCGATGACAAACTGAGCCACCTGGCCGAGGACGAAGACCTGAGTCGCTACATTCTCTAACCAGCAACCGACACGGCAGGCCCGGGGTCCCGGGCCATGCCCAACCCAGGAGTCCGACCATGACTGCCGAGCGCCCCACCAACATCCGAGTCCGCAAGCGCAGCCGGCTGCTGCACCTGGACTACGCCGACGATTCCAGCCTGGAGCTGCCCTTCGAGCTGTTGCGGGTGTATTCGCCGTCGGCAGAGGTCCGCGGCCACGGCATGGGACCCGGTCTTCTGCAGACCGGGAAGCAGGATGTGGAAATTACCGGCGCTGAAATGGTGGGCAACTACGCGCTCAAGCTCAGCTTCAGCGATGGCCACGATTCGGGCCTGTTCACCTGGGAGTACCTGCGGGATCTGGGGGAACACCAGACCACCTACTGGGCGCGCTACCTGGAACGACTGGCGCAGGAAGGGGGCTCGCGAGCCCCCTAGATCATTTGCGGATATGCCCCTTTCAGAGGGCCTTCTGAATGAGGTCCGTCACCCCCAGCCCACCACCCAGTTTCCCGCGCTGGGCCTTGCGACGGTTCTTCGCCACGTACAGGGGCAGCATTTCGCCATAGAGGCTGGTGCTGATGGTCCGCTGCTCGTCTTCCAGGCGATCCCGCCGCAGCCGAATTCCGTAGCGTAGCAGCTTGGGCTCCAGTTCATCCGCCCGCTTCAGCAGGTCTCGCCGGGTCATCTGGTAGGCGTGCTCACAGACCATGCGCCGGGACTGGAAGCTGAAGACGTTGGAGAAGAACAGCTTGGCATCGTCACGGGTGGGCTCGAACAGCAGCAGGTCCTTGTCCGGGTAGTCCCGTGAATACTGGGCAATGCCCGCCTGCATCCGCGAATACACCATGGTGCGGAAGGTCTGGGACAGCAGGTTGGGCATACCGGAATGCGTCAGCGTACCCGGTGACATGGTGCCGGCCCGAACAGCAGCGCTGGCATCGATGGGCACCTGGGGATTGACGGCGAATACCAGATCCGCACCGTCCTCGAAGGCCACCGAGGCGTGCAGCGCCTTACGCAAGGTGCCATCGACGTAGTAGCGACCATCGATATTGACTGGCACATAAATACCCGGGGCCGAGGTACTGGCCTGGATTGCCTTGGAAATCGGCACGTGGTCAAAGCCCGGCGCCCCGAAGCACACCGCTTCGGTACTCTCCACATCCGCGGCCACAATATAGAGGCTGCGCTTGAGCTGGCGGAAGTCGTTGGTCCGGCCCAGCATACTGAAAGCCCGCTGCAGGTATTCGTGCAACCCTTCGTTGTCGAACAACCCCGCCGGTGCGGCCTGGGACAGGATGGTCAGGGCCTCCAGCAGACTCTGGTCATAGGGGTTATTGATAAAGCGGGTCAGCGCGGTTGCTACCAGCTTGGGCACCGCCAACAGGCGACCGCCAATCTCCCGGAAGGCAGGACGGTAGAACACTTCCGGGTGAAACGGGTGGACCTCCGCCTCGTTACGCACAAAGATCCGACACAGCTGCGCCGTGGTCATCTGGTTGGCCAGGTTGGCCGCCACGAAGGAGCCGGCGTTGACGCCGACATAGACATCTATATCGTTGAAATCCAGTCCATCCAGGGCTTCATCCAGCGCCCGCAAGGCGCCGATTTCATAAATGCCCCCGAGAGGGCCGCCGCCCCCCAGCGCGAGTCCAATTCGCGGCCTGGGTTTGATATCCGTGTGCGTCGCTGCCATAGCTAACTTTCCAGAGTTCGGACAGTGGGTCTTTCCAAACTAACACCCACTTTTAGAATGCTCACCCTATATTCACTAAAACAGGCCCAAAGTGACCCCAAATTTACGACCAAAGTCGTAAACCCAGTCAGTGCACAACCTGTTCTTTGAGGGCGGCTGCGGCTGTCGTCTTGCCGGGGCGCAGGTAGCGCCCGAAACCGGCGTTGCGTAACGACAGGTCAACACAGCTCTTGATGACGTGGGGCGAATCCAGCAACAGCACGTCCTCCAACAGCTGCATGGCCCACTCCCGGCTCAGATTGCGAATCACCGACTTCACCTTGGGCAGGCTGGCAGCGTTCATCGACAGGGCATCGTAGCCCATGGCCATCAGCAGGACCGCGCCGCCGGGGTCTCCCGCCAGCTCCCCACAGATGCTCACCGGCTTGCCTACGGCATGGGCGTCATGGGCGATGCGAACGAGCGCCTGCAACACCGCCGGGTGATAGGAATGGTAAAGCTGGGCAACCCGTGGGTTGTTGCGGTCCACCGCCAGCAGGTACTGGGTCAGATCGTTGGACCCCACCGACAGGAAATCCACCCGGTCCGCCAACTCACGGACCTGGTACACCGCGCCGGGGATCTCCACCATCACACCCACCTTCGGCATGTGGATATCGTAGCCCTCTTCCCGAACCTCATGGTAGACCCGGTAAATCAGGTGAAGGGACTCCTCGACCTCGGAAATGTTGCTGATCATCGGCAACATGATCTGCAGGTTGTTCAGGCCTTCGCTGGCCTTGAGCATGGCCCGGACCTGCACCAGGAAGATCTCGGGGTGATCCAGGGTCACGCGGATACCGCGCCAGCCCAGGAACGGGTTCTCCTCCTGGATCGGGAAATAGGTCAACGCCTTGTCACCACCGATATCCAGTGTGCGCATGGTGACCGGGTTGGGCGTGAAGGCCTCCAACTGTTCGCGGTAGTACTCCCGCTGCTCCTGCTCCGAAGGAAAACGGTCCTTGATCATGAACGGCACTTCCGTCCGGTACAGGCCAATGCCCTCGGCACCGTGGCTGAGAGAACGCACCACATCGGTCATCAGGCCGGTGTTCACCAACAGGGACACCCGGTGGCCGTCGGTGGTTTCGCAGGGCAGGTCCCGCAGGACTTCCAGCCCCCGTACCAGTTCATCCTCTTCGTCACAGATTTCCTGGTAGACCGCCCGCAGGTCCGCGGAGGGTGACGCAAACAGCTGTCCCTCGAAGCCATCGACAATCAGTTCCCGGCCATCCAGCTGGTTGACCGGAATATCCACCAGCCCCATCACAGTCGGCACGCCCATGGCCCGAGCCAGGATGGCAACGTGGGAGTTCCCGGAACCTCGCACCGACACCAGCCCGACCAGCTGCTCTCTCGGGACCTCCCCCAGCATCGCCGGCGTCAGTTCCTCGCTGACCAGTACGGTCCGTTCCGGATAAACCCGCTCCTGCTGGTTCCCCTCCTGCAGATGGGAGAGCAACCGGCGTCCCAGATCACGAATATCGACGGCCCGCTCGCGCAGGTACAGGTCGTCCATCATTTCAAAGTGACGGACATACTGCTGCACCACCTGCCGGAGCGCACCCTGGGCCCACATGCCCTGCTTAATACAGTTCACCACCTCGCCCGGCAGCGCATTGTCGCCCAGCATGCGCAGGTACACCTCAAACAGCGCCTGCTCTTCCGGGCGCAGCTGGGACGCCAACCGACGCGCCACCCGCTCAATGTCTTCGCGCACTGCCGTCACCGCGCCGCCGAACAACGCCAGCTCCTGCTCGATGTCTTCGGCCTGCTTCTCCGGTACGGCGTCCAGATCCGCCGCCGGGTACACCACCACCCCCTGGCCGATGGCCACCCCCTGCGCGCCGGCAACGCCGCTGAAGCTGACGTCCTTGGTTTCTTCCCCGGTCAGGGTCAGGCCACTGATGGCGCCGGTGGCCTCGCTGTGGGCAATCACGCCGGCCAGCTGGGCCGAGACCGTCACCAGGAAAGCCTCCTCTCCCTCGTCAAAACAGCGGGAATTCTCCCGCTGCTGGACCACCAGTACCCCCAGCACCCGCCGGTGGTGGATGATAGGGACCCCAAGAAAGGAACGGAACCGCTCTTCACCGGTCTCTGGGAAATAGCGATAACGGGGATGGGACGGGGCGTCTTCCAGGTTGATCGGCTCCTCGCGGGACCCCACCAGACCGATCAGGCCTTCCGAATAGCCCAGGCTAACCTTGCCAACCGCCTGCTGGTACAGACCTTCGGTGGCCATCAGGATATAGCGGTTGCTGTCCGGATCGAGCAGGTAAACGGAGCAGACCTCTGTGCCCATGGCCTTCTGCACCCGCGATACAATAATATCCAGCGCCTCCTTGAGGTCCCGGGCGCTGTTTACTTCTTGTACCAGGCTTCGCAGTATTTCAAGCATATCCGGACCAGTTACTCACCGTTATTGATACTGTGCGCGCTCCGACTGCTATTTCCGGTGCCACTGTTCCATATTACGGAAAAGTCGCGGAGCAAGCTCCCTTAATGCACGCCTGTAAACTTCGCGTTTGAAGGAAACGACCTGCCCCAATGGATACCAATAGCTCACCCATTGCCACCCGTCGAATTCCGGCGAATCCGTGCCATCCACACACACCTGCGCGTCCGGCGAAAGCATCCTCAGCAGGAACCATTTCTGTTTCTGCCCAACACATACCGGATGCGAGTTATGTCGCACCATCCGCCGTGGGAGGCGGTACCGCAGCCAGCCTCGGGTGCAGCTGATGATTTCCACATCCGCTTTGCCAAGGCCGACCTCTTCCGCCAACTCCCGATACAGCGCTTCTTCCGGTGACTCGTTGCTCTTGATGCCACCCTGGGGAAACTGCCAGGAGTCCTGTCCGATACGTCTTGCCCAGAGGACCTCGCCTCTGTGGTTGGCCAAAATGATTCCGACGTTGGGCCTGAAACCATCTGAATCGATCACGGCACAGCCCTCTGATATGTCAGTAATAATCGTGTCGGTAAAAATCGTCCAAGTTGGCCTCATTCTTACAGAAAGACCAGAATTCGGCAAACCAGGCCAATCCCGTCGGGCCGTGGTAGACTTGGCGGCCATCAATTCCGCCCAACCCGGTAAAGGAGCCCAACGGTGACCCTAGCGATCTTTGACCTCGACAACACCCTACTGGCGGGCGACAGCGACCACGCCTGGGGCGAGTTTCTGGTGGAGGAAGGCATCGTCGATGCCGAACGCTATCGCCGGGAAAACGATCGTTTCTACCAGGAATACCTCAATGGCGAGCTCGACATCCATCGTTACCTGAGCTTCGCCCTGGCCCCCCTCGCCGAGCACGACATGCCAACGCTGCTGAGCTGGCGTGATCGGTTCCTGGACCGGAAGATCCGCCCCATGCTGCAGGACAAGGCGGACCAATTGCTGGATCGGCACCGGGCCCAGGGTCACACCCTGATGATCATAACCGCCACCAATCGCTTCATCACCGAACCCGTGGCCGACCTGATGGGCATCGAGCACCTGATTGCCACCGACCCGGAAGTGGTCGACGGTCGCTTTACCGGCCGGGTCGCCGGCACCCCGAGCTTCCGGGAGGGCAAGGTTGTCCGCTTGCAGGCGTGGCTCGACGCCCACCACGAGTCGCTGGAGGGCGCCTGGTTCTACAGCGACTCCAACAACGACGCCCCGCTGTTGAGGCAGGTGGCGAACCCGGTGGCGGTGGATCCGGACCCCAGCCTTGAAAAACTGGCCCGCCTGCAGGGCTGGCAGATCCTGTCACTGCGGGATTGAGGGGAGGCCATGCTTCGATCTGCCCTGCCGCCACTTCTGGCGCTGGCCCTGGTCGCCTGCGGCCCGGCGCCGGATGAGCCAACGCCCCAGCCCCCCTCCGCACCGGCCGCCGCCCCGCAACTGGTCGAACGCAGCAACCGGCTGTGCCGGGCGGTGGACGACCTGCAGCAGGCGGTCACGGGGTTTCTCGCTGCGCCCGGGGAAGCGCCCCTGGTGACGGCTCGCAGCGCCTGGCACGATGCCCATGACGCTTACCGCCTGGTGCTGTCCGATTATCAACAGGCCGGAGTGCTGCCTCCGCAGATTCACGAAGACCGGGACCCCATCGATGCCTACCCCATGCTGCCCGGCTACCTGGACCAGGTGCCGGGTTACCCCCGCAGCGGCCTGATTTACTCGGAAGTCCCCTTGACGCCGGACGTCCTGGCCGATGAGCATCAGTCCACCGACTTTCACTACCTCACCCTCGGCTTCCACCCCCTGGAGTTCATGCTCTGGGGCAATCCGGGGGAATCCGTTAGCGACCAGACCAGCAAGTTCGTGGCCGGCCAGTCACCAGAGAGCGGCGAAGCCATTGACGTCGCCGAGCGCCGGCACGACCTGACCCGGCTCATTGCCGTTGCCCTGCAGCGTCACAGCCGGCAACTGTGTCAGGACGCCGAACAGCGGCGGTTAACAGCGGCGCTATCAAACGCGCAAGCCCTCGATACCCTGGTGACCTCTGCCGAGGCGGTTGCCCACGAGAACACCGGCGACACCTCACCGGTTTCAGAAGAAGCCCGTGAGTGAGCGTACGAAACAGGCCTTGATGTAGTCGGTTTCCGGAATACCGGGAATCACCGGGTGGTCGGGGGCCTGATGCCCCTGCTCCAGCAATTGCACGAAGCGATCGATCTTGCGCCCACTGTTGCGGATGATGTCCACCAGGCGCTCCTGGGACAGGTGCATCGAACACGACGCCGACACCAGGATGCCGTCCCGGGCCAGCAGGCGCAGCCCCAGCTGGTTCAGGCGGGCGTAGGCCTGCTCGCCGGCCTTCTGGTCGCGTCGGCGGGGAATCAGCGCGGGCGGGTCCAGCACCACGACATCGTACTTTTCTTTCTCCGCGGCCAGTGCCTTGAGGGCGTCGAAGGCATCCCCTTCCAGGGTCTCCACATTGTCCAGACCGTTGAGCCGGGCATTGTGGTGCACCGCCTCGATGGCAACCGGGGAACTGTCGACACAGGTCACCTGACGGGCCCCCGCCGCGGCGGCCTGAACGCCCCAGCCGCCAACATAGCTGAAGACGTCCAACACCCGCTTGCCGGCGGCATACTGTTGCAAACGTTGACGGTTCATGCGGTGATCGTAGAACCAGCCGGTTTTCTGTCCCCCGGTGAGCGGCACCTCGAAGCGTACGCCGTTTTCCTGCACGGACAGGTGGTCGCATTCAGCCCCGCGGACCTGCTCCACATAGCTCTCCAGGCCCTCAACGGACCGCATCTTGCCATCGTTCTTCAAAACGATGATGGCGGGGTGCACCAGCCGCTCGACCGCCCGGACGATGGCCTCCCGGAGCCGTTCCATGCCGGCCGTGGAGATCTGCACCACCACCGCGTCGCCGAAGCGGTCAATCACCAGCCCGGACAGGCCATCGGCGTCGCCAAACACCCAGCGATAGTAGGGATCGGCAAACAACCGCTCCCGCATGACCAACGCCGTCTCCAGACGTTCGGTCAAACGGTGCGGGGTCATTCCGTGGGACGGATCCCGGCTGATCAGTCGACCGCAGATCAGCGCGCGTGGATTGACAAACACCGTGCCCAGGGGCTTGTCGGAGGCGGCCCGCAGCTCGGCCTGACACCCGGCGTCGAACTCGGTCAGGGGGGAACGGCGGGTGTCCACCTCATTGCTGTAGACCCACAGATGCCCCGAGCGGATGCGCCGCTCGGCCCCTTTGCGCAGATAAAGAACCGGAAACTGCATGATGACGACCTTTTCACTGGAGGACGGATGGGCGCGGATTATACCTCAACCGGGGCGCAGATCCGGTGCGGGAAACTCACAATACGGCGTCAGTGGATCGAACGGGGACCGGCCAGGCCAGCGAAATCCCGCGATTCATGAAGTGCCCGGGCGAATCACGGTGACAAGGTCGGGAATCTCACTCGCTCAGGAGCGCGAGCGCAAGCTGGGGAAGGGATCGGGACAGGCCGGAACCTGCCCCGGGAGCGCACTCGGCCTATTCCTGCTCGGCCACCAGGTCGGCGTAAGCGTCCGCATCCAGCAGACTGTCCAGCTCACCCGCATCCGCCAGCTTGACCTTGAACATCCAGCCCTCGCCGTAGGGATCCTCGTTCACCTTTTCCGGCTCGTCCTCCAGGGCCTCGTTGATCTCAAGCACCTCGCCGGTCACCGGGCTGAACACGTCGGACGCGGACTTGACGGATTCGGCCACACCCGCCTCTTCGCCGCCATTGACCGTGACCCCCACATCGGGCAGGCCGATGTAGACCACATCCCCCAATTGCTCCTGGGCAAAGTCGGTGATGCCGACCGTGGCGGTGCCGTCATCCTCAACCCGAACCCACTGGTGCGTTTCGATGTATTTCACGTTGGCTGGAATTTCACTCATTTTGGAATCCTTGGCGTATTTTTTTCGCGCAGTTTACCCGAAGACACCATCGCCCTCTACGTCCGCGCCATCCCCAGGAAGCTCAAGATCGCGGGCACCACCACCTCGAAATTCTGGAAGCGGTGATCGCCGCCAGCCTGTATCCAGCATGGCGAATGGGGATGTCGGCGCAGCGCCTCCCGGTAATCCAGGGTTTCATCACCGGTTTGCAGGAGCAGGAACAGGTTCTCCGGCCGCTTTATCGGGCCTGGTTCCAACGCCTTCAATGCCTCCATATGGTCCGTGGTGAGAGTATAGCGCTCTCCGGTGTAGGGGTTGTGTTGGGGGCCCAGATAATCGTGGAGCAGCTCGTAAGGATAGATGGCGGGGTTGATCAGCGCCGCCCGCAGCCCAAACTGCTGACTCAGGGCTGTCGCATAGTAGCCGCCCAGGGAACTACCGATCAGCCCCAGCGGACGCCCGGCCACCGAGGTCAAGGTGTCGCAGGCCCGTTGATAGGCCCGGCGGGGATCAAACCCGAGCTCCGGCACCAACAGGTCGATGTCCGGGTTGAGGTCCGGCAGCCAGGCTTTCAGTTCATTGGCTTTCTGGGACCGGGGGGAGCTATTGAAGCCGTGGAGATAGACAATCGCCGGTCGCACGGTCAGTACCCGCTGCTGTTGATATCCAGATCGAACCGGAAATCGCCGGCCCGTCCCACCCAGGTCTGGCAGTCCCCGGAAGGAGCCAGTTCCAGCCAGCGGTAGCCCGGCGGCAGCGCCTCCACGGCGAAGTCATCGGAACCGGCCGTGAACTGAATGCAGGTGGAAGGGGACGCCAGCAGGCGGACATTGCCGCGGGCCTGATCCAGCTCCTGATGGATGTGCCCCCAGAGCACCACCTTGACCTGCGGGTGGCGATCGATCACCCGCCAGAAGGCGTCCCGGTTCTTCAGCCCGATACGGTCCATCCACCGGGACCCGATATCCACCGGATGATGATGGAGCGCCACCAGCGTCGGCAGTTCCGGCTGCGCAGTCAGGGCCTCGTCCAGAAAGGTCAATTCGCGGTTACTGAGCTCACCATGCACCTGATGGGGCACGGACGAGTCCAACAGGATAAAATGCCAGCCGCCCTGAACCAGTTGCTTACGGCCCGACTCCACGCCGGCCATGCGTTCCAGGGTGGCGGCGTCGTCGTGATTGCCGGACAGCCAGAGAACGGGGCAATTGAAAATGGCCAGTTTTTCTGCAAACAGGCGGTAGGCATCTTCGGAACAATCCTGTGCCAGGTCGCCAGTAGCCAGGATCAAATCGGGCAGGATCCCATCGCGCTGTATTTGATCGAGCACCGCATCAAAGCTGTCCCGGGTATTGACGCCCAGCAGCTCCCCGGTCGGATCAGCCATCAGATGGGGATCGGTCAGTTGCAGTACCCGTAATGCGGGGGGAGGGTCTCGTCGAGTCATGGCACCTGGTTATTCCGTTTATCGCACCGCTCCGTTGCAGTACGACCGTCCAAAGGATTGTGGGTTTCCTGGCGAGCGGCGCTGCCGGGGTTCAATGGCACAGCCCTTCTGGCAATCTATCAGACCGGCCACCAGATTCCGCCATTCGCTTCACATTCTTGTGCCGCCGACCATGCATGGGTCAAGGTGTTTCAACCAACACCGTCATCCACTGGCCAGACCGCCAGCTCGAAGGGGGTGTGCCCGAACTTTAGACAGTAATCCAGCCAATCCGCCAGGAAGCTGTTGATTTGTACCTTCTCATCTGGATGGTGCATAAACCGGTTCGGGTAATCATTGACCGGGGCAATGCGGCGATCGCGGTAGCAGCTGATCACCTCGGCCATGCCTGCATCGTGGTAGATACGAACCGTCAGCTCCGGATTGTTCAGCCACTTGCCGCCATTATGGATCTGTTCGAGGAGCAAGGTCTCGGTGAAGCGGGCCGTCTGCAACACCCGCATGCGTACCCGGCCCAGGTAGAGGTCACCACGGTGCAGCTCGAACTCGGACACCGGCTGCCCGCCCGCCTCCAGCTGTCTCAAACGCTCGAGCCGACGATAATTGCCCTCGCACAAGGCCCCCAGCCTGCGCAGATCCGGCACATAACGGCGCGGCTTCTTGACCCATTCAGTCATACTGGCTCCAGGCGTCACACAGGCGCTGATGATTGAGCTGCAGCCACTGCAGGGCAATGATGGCTGCGGCGTTGTTGATACGACCGTCATCCACCATGGCGACGGCTTCGTTGAGGGCTACCACGTGCACCCGGATGTCCTCGTGCTCCGCCTCGATACCGTGGATGCCTCCGGCATGTTCCGAGGAGACCTGGCCACAATAGAGGTGAATCAGTTCGGTGCTGCCACCGGGTGATACCAGGTAGTCGCAGATTTTCTCCAGCCGCCGGAACGACAGCCCCGCCTCCTCCTCACCCTCCCGGTGCGCCACCTGCTCCGGCGTCTCGCCTTCCTCGTTCATACCGGCCACCAACTCCAGCAGCCAGGGCGACTGGGCACGTCCCAAGACGCCAGCACGGAACTGCTCCAGCAAAACCACCTCTTCACGGACGGGGTCGTAGGGCAACACGCAGGTCGCATCACCACGGATGAACAGCTCGCGGGTGAACTGGGGCATCTCGCCGCCGGCGAAACGGGGGTGGGTCAGCCAGAGCTTGTCCATGCGGAAAAAGCCCTGGAACACGGTTTCCCGCTTCGAGACGTGGACATCGTCCTGCCCAAACTGGCGTGGCTTGACTTCTGTTGGTTGCGCCATGGAGGGTTGGCTACTCCTGATTCCGGAACAATCAAAAAACAACGATAGCCGGAGCCCTGATGGCATTGCAAGCGTCAACGGAGGGACCCGGGGCGCCGGCTGGCGCACCCGGGCATTGCTTACGGCGATCAGATCTTGTCGTAGAGCTTGCTGCCTGAGGCCTTGAATTGCTGGGACTTTTCCTGCATCCCCGCATCCACCGCCTCGGCGGCATCCAGGCCTTTTTCCTTGGCGTAATCCCGCACTTCCTGGGAGATCTGCATGGAGCAGAACTTGGGACCGCACATGGAGCAGAAGTGCGCCACCTTGGCGGACTCCTTCGGCAGGGTCTCATCATGGAACGCCCGAGCCGTGTCCGGATCCAGGCCCAGGTTGAACTGGTCTTCCCAGCGGAACTCGAAGCGGGCCTTGGACAGGGCGTCGTCACGCACCTGGGCTCCCGGATGCCCCTTGGCCAGGTCGGCGGCGTGGGCGGCGATCTTATAGGTGATGATGCCGGTCTTGACGTCGTCCTTGTTGGGCAGCCCCAGGTGCTCCTTAGGCGTGACGTAGCACAGCATGGCGCAGCCGTACCAGCCGATCATCGCGGCACCGATACCGGAGGTGATGTGGTCGTAGCCCGGCGCGATGTCGGTGATCAGCGGCCCCAGGGTATAGAACGGCGCCTCGTCACAGCACTCCAACTGCTTGTCCATGTTCTCCTTGACCAGGTGCATGGGCACGTGACCGGGGCCCTCGATCATCACCTGGACGTCGTGCTTCCAGGCAATCTTGGTCAGTTCCCCGAGAGTCTCCAGCTCGCCGAACTGGGCGGCATCGTTGGCATCGGCAATGGAGCCCGGGCGCAGGCCGTCACCGAGACTGAAAGACACGTCGTAGGCCTTCATGATCTCGCAGATTTCCTCGAAATGGGTGTAGAGGAAGCTCTCGGTGTGATGGGCCAGGCACCACTTGGCCATGATCGAGCCACCCCGGGAGACAATCCCGGTGACCCGCTTGGCGGTCAGCGGCACATGGTGCAGCCGTACCCCGGCGTGGATGGTGAAATAGTCCACCCCCTGCTCGGCCTGCTCGATCAGGGTGTCGCGGAAGACCTCCCAGGTCAGGTCCTCGGCCACGCCGCCCACCTTTTCCAGGGCCTGGTAGATGGGGACGGTCCCGATGGGCACCGGGGAATTGCGGATGATCCAGTCCCGGGTTTCGTGGATGTTCTTGCCGGTGGACAGGTCCATGATGGTATCGGCGCCCCAGCGAATGCCCCAGGTGAGTTTTTCCACCTCTTCCTCAATGGAGGACGTGACCGCCGAGTTGCCGATGTTGCCATTGATCTTCACCAGGAAGTTGCGACCGATGATCATCGGCTCGGACTCCGGGTGGTTGATGTTGGCGGGAATAATGGCCCGGCCGCGGGCCACCTCGTCACGGACAAACTCCGGCGTAATCTCGTCCGGCAGGGACGCTCCCAGCGGCTGGCCCGGATGCTGCTGTTTCAACAGCCCCTTGTCGCGGGCCTCCTGCAGCTTCTGGTTCTCCCGGATGGCGATGTACTCCATCTCCGGGGTCACAATGCCCTGACGGGCGTAGTGCATCTGGGTGACGTTTTTTCCGGCCTTGGCCTTGAGCGGCTTCCGCTCATCCATGAAGCGCAGGGGATCGAGCTGCGGGTCTTTCATGCGACGGCGGGTGAATTCGGAGCTGTAGCCGTCCAGTTGTTCGACGTCTCCCCGCTCCTCGATCCACTTCGCCCGCAGCGGAGCCAGGCCCGTGCGGACATCGATGTTGGCCTCCGGGTCGGTGTAGGGGCCGGAGGTGTCATACACCACCACGGGCGGGTTCTTCTCGCCCCCCATTTCGGTGGGGGTGTCGCTCACGGAAATTTCCCGCATCGGCACCCGGATGTCCGGTCGGCTGCCTTCAACATAGATCTTGCGGGATTGGGGAAGGGGCTCAACCGCGGCACGGTCGACCTGGGCCGATTCACTCAGGTGCGGAGGTATCGTCGTCATCTTAGCGTCCCTAAATTTGCTGGATTGGTCGGGTCGCGTATGACGGGAACACGTAGCTTTCTGGTCAGCCCAGGGCACGTTCCGGTGTGTTGCCTCGAATTCCTACGCCGGTATTATCCGGGTCAGGTCAGCGGGTTCAGCCATGCCATCTCAGCCGGCCCGTTACGGTTGAGCCAGCACCCCGTCAAGACGCGATATGTCAGTCATTGGCCTCGTAAATAGATGCCAGATGCAAGTGTAGAGATCAACTCAAATATTGTCCATAATGGCTCGCGCTTACCGATTAAGGATATAAGCGGCCAATGACTGTGGCCGGGGCAATGGTGCTGGACAGCGCGCAGCGCATGCGCAGGATTCCGGCCCCAGGGCTTTTCACTCTTAAGGAGATGACATGAAGAAACGACTGCTTTCCGGACTGGTCGGCCTGCTGGTGACCCAGCCGGCCCTGTCGATCGATCTGATTGAGACGTACGAAAAGGCCCTGTCCTACGATTCCGGGATCGCAGCCGCCCGCGCCAGTTACGAGGCCCAGCAGGCCAACGTGGATGTCAGCCAGAGCTCGTTGCTGCCGCAGATTTTCGCCTTCGGCGATGCCGATTACTCAGACCTGGATGGGCCGAACGTCGATAACGGAGAACGTACCCTGTCCTACGGCGTGCAGCTCACCCAGCCTCTTTTTCGGGCGGACAGCTGGTACCGTTACGACACCAGCAAGTACCAGAGTGAATCGGCGCGGGCCCAGTACAACCTGGCCCAGCAGCAACTGATCCTGGACGTTGCCGTTGCCTATTTCAACGTCTTGCGCGCCTCCGACAACCTGACCACCGCCCGTGCCACCGAAGCCGCCATCCAGCGTCAATACGAACAGGCCCAGGAACGGTTCGACGTGGGCCTGATCGCCATCACCGAAGTCTACGAGGCCCGTGCCAGCTACGACTCCAGCAAGAGCCTCCGCATCGCCGCCGAAAGCGACCTGGACATCGCCCGGGAGCAGCTGGCCCGGCTCACCGGCGAATTCACCGAGCAGGTGGACAACCTGGCCCAAGCGTTCCCCCTGGCCCGCCCGGAGCCGCTGGACCCGAGCGCCTGGGAGAACACCGCACTGGACCAGAACTGGCGCATCCGGTCCGCCCAGTACGACCTGGACGCCAGCGAGTCCACCCTGAAAACCGCCAAGTCCGGCCACTACCCCACCCTGGACCTAAACGCCTCCTACGGCGAGTCCGACGTGGATGGCACCCGCACAGGCCTGCGCGATGGCTCCACCACCCAGGGTTCGCTGAGCCTGACCCTGAACGTTCCCCTTTACACCGGTGGCGGCACCCAGGCCAGTGTCCGCCAGCAGCGCTCGCTGGTGGACGTGGCCCAACAGACCCTGGAAACGGTGCGCCGGGATGTGCGGGTGAACACCCGCAGCCTGTATCGCAGCGTCAATACCAACATTGAGTCCGCCGCTGCCCTGGAACAGACCATTGTCTCCCGCCGCAGTGCCCTGGACGCCACCCGGGCGGGTTACGATGTCGGTACCCGGAATATCGTCGAAGTACTGGATGCCGAGCGCAATTACTACGTGGCCCTGCAGGACTACGCCAACGCCCGCTACGACTACGTGGTCAACACACTGCAGCTGAAACAGGCCGCCGGCACCCTGAGCCCGCAGGATCTGATGGACCTGAACCAGTGGCTCAGCGCCTCGGCCCCCGGGATCGAAGCGCTCGCCAACGACGACGAGACCATCGATCCCCGCGGCGGTAATTAATCGATCTCTAAACCGCTGGGGACAGGTTAAAACCTGTCCCCGCACTGCCCACTCGGTGTCTCGGCTCCCTCAAACACGGCCCATGATGCCGTCCACCACCCGCGCCAACGCGCCCCGGTTAGCCTCAACCACCGCCAGCGCGTTGTTTCCGGCACGGTCCGCCAGCGCCGGGTCGCCAATCAGGGAATTCAGCCGCGCCGCCAGTTGCTGACAGTCCTCGGTGATGAACACGCCCTCCCCATCGGCCAATTGGCCGTAGATGGTCTCGAAGTTGAATACGTGGGGACCGGAGAGCACCGGCATCCCCCAGGCCGCGGGCTCCAGAGGGTTATGACCGCCCCGTTCGATCAGTGAGCCACCGACAAAGGCAATATCCGACGCGCCGAACAGCATCAGCAACTCCCCCATGGTGTCGCCCAGATACACCTGCATCGCCGCCGGCGACTCGCCCTTTGACCGCCGTGCCAGGGACAGCCCCTGCGCCGTGACCAGGGCGGCCACATCGTCGAAACGCTCTGGGTGACGAGGCACAATCACCAGCAGACTCTCCGGGTGGTGGGCCAGCACCTGGCGGTGAGCATCCAGTAACTGACGATCCTCCCCCTCATGGGTACTGGCCGCAATCCACACCGGCCGGTTGTCGCCGAACGCCGCCCTCACCTGACGGGCGGCCGCACGCAACTCCGGGGTGATGTCCACGTCGAACTTGATGCTGCCGGTGACCGAAACCGTCTCCGGCTGAGCACCGATACGCAGGAACCGGCTGGCATCCTCGCGGGCCTGGGCCGCGATCCAGCCAATGCTGGCCAGCAACGGCCGCACCAGTGAACCGACCCGCTCGTAGCCCCGGGCGGAACGCTCCGACAGGCGGGCGTTGATCAGGAAAATGGGAACCTGGCGCCGCCGGGTGGCGGCGATCATGTTGGGCCAAAGTTCGGTTTCCATGATCACCAGCGCCCGGGGCCGTACCCGTTCAACAAAGCGCCGAACCGAGCCGGGGGTATCGTAGGGGGAATACGCGTAGCGGACCTGGTCGCCAAACATCACCCGCGCCCGCTCCAGTCCGGTGACAGTCATGGCGGTCATCAGGATGGAGGACCCCGGATTGCGGCTCAGCAGCGCCTTGACCAGAGGCGCCGCGGCGATGGTTTCACCGACCGAGACGGCATGTACCCAAATCACCGGCTCTTCAGAGCGGGAAACATAGCCCAGACGCTGCTGCCAATTGCGCCATACTTCCGGATTCTCCCGTCCACTCCACCACAGCCGCAGCAGCACGAAGGGCAAGGCGAAACGAAAGAACAGTGAGTACAGAAAATGCAGCATCATGGCTCCAGTTCAGTAGGTGCGGCGGCCATTCTACCGAAACCATTACGGTTTCGCTTGAAGATCCGGTGAAGTCGCCTCTGATGATCAACTTTCTGGAATTGTTCATGAAAATACCGCGACGACAGACTTTAGCGGGGGCTTACGGGACTGCTAAACTTCTGGCCAGTTTGGTGATGGACAGATCATTGTGAGCAAGCGCAGGAAAAAGACACGCGACACCCGCTACTCCCGCTACTGGCAACCCCGGTGGTGGCCAACATGGCTGCTGATTGGATTGATGTGGCTGCTGGCCCGGCTCCCGCTACGCCTGCAGTGGGCATTGGGCAAACTGCTGGGCGAACTGGCCTACCGGCTGATTCCACGCCGCCGTCACATTGCCGAAATCAATATCCGGCTCTGCTTCCCCGAACTGTCCCCCAGGGAGCAACAGGCGCTGGTGCGCAAATCCTTCCACTCCAACGGCATTGGCATCATGGAAATCGGCCTGGCCTGGTTCCGCAACCCGGAGCGGTTTCGCAGCATCACCCGGGTCCACGGCCTCGACCACCTGCAGGCGGCGCTCGACCGGGGCAACGGCGTGCTGCTGCTGGGCGGGCATTACAGCACCCTGGACCTGGGCGGTAGCCTGGTGTCTCTCTACATTGACGCCGACGTGATGCAGCGGGACCACAACAACCCGTTGTTGAACGCCGTGATGACCCGAGCCCGGGAACGGCGATATGGCGTCGCCCTGGACAGCAAGGACCTGCGCGGCCTGCTCAAGCGCCTGAAACAGAACCGCACCGTCTGGTACGCCACCGACCAGGACTATGGCCGCAAGGGCATTGTCTTCGCGCCCTTCTTCGACGTGCCGGCCGGCACCATTACCGCGACCTCGCGGATTGCCGAACGCAGTGGTTGCGCGGTGATTCCGTTCAGCCATTTCCGACAGCCGGGGCGCCCCGGTTACGACATCCACTTTCTCCCGCCGCTGGCCAACTTCCCCTCGGGCGACGACCTGGCGGACGCCACCCTGGTGAACCACACCATCGAGCAGGAAATCCGCCGTCACCCGGATCAGTACCTCTGGATGCACCGGCGCTTCAAGACCCGCCCATCCGCCACGGACCCGGATCTTTACAAGGACTCTGCCTGATGGCCGCATCCGGCAACCTACAGGGACCGGCACCGGTGGTATGGCTGCTGACCGACCACAAACCCGGCCATGAGAATCAGTTGCGGGGCCTGGGCAGTCGCCTGCAGGTTCTCTGTGGTGCCAGTCTTCACTGGCTCGACGCCCGCCATTACCCGGTTTCGCTGTGGCGCGCCCTGATGGGCCTTCCGCCCGTACTGGACCGTTCCTTGCCGGCACCCAACCTGATCCTGGCTGCAGGTTCCAGTACCCATCGCCTGCTGCTGTCGCTGAGGCGCCTGAAACGCTGCCGCACGGTGGTGCTGATGAAACCCTCGTTTCCGCTGGGCTGGGTGGATGCGGCCATTATTCCCCAACACGACGACGTTTCGCCCGGCGCCCGCATACTGCTGAGCGATGGTGTGCTCAATGCCATCACGCCGCTGGCCCGGCTCGCTGACAAACCCGAGGCCCTGGTGCTCATTGGCGGACCGTCCCGGCACTTCGAATGGAATGACAATGCGGTTTTTGATCAGGTGCTGCAGCTGATGCAGCAGCATCCCGATTGGCGCTGGACCCTCAGCGGGTCCCGGCGCACCCCCACCGAACTGAGCGAGCGACTGCGCAGCCTGGCCGGCCCCAAGGTGACCGTGGTCGACCATCGCCGCACCGGCCCTCGCTGGCTGGCGGAACGGCTGTCCCAGTCCCGGGCGGTCTGGGTCACTCCCGACAGCAACTCCATGGTGTATGAGGCGGTGACCTCCGGCGTCCCCACCGGCCTGTTCGAGCTGGCACCGGTGCCCCACAGCCGCATTGCCCGCGGTATCGCCAACCTGGTGGAAAGCGGCCGGGCTGCGCTATGGCGCGACCAGTCGGGTGTCATGAATCAGGCAAGTTTGTTGTCGCCGCAGCTGTGGGAAGCCGATCGCGCCGCCGCCTGGCTGATCGAGACCGTGCTGAAGGACGTTGCCGCATGAGGGTATTGCAGGTGTTACCCGCACTGGAGAGCGGGGGGGTTGAACGGGGCACCGTCGAGTTTGCGGCAGAACTGGTCAAGCGAGACCATGAGTCCTTTGTGCTGTCCGCCGGGGGGCCGATGACCGCACTGCTGGACCGCCAGGGTAGCCATCACATCAGCCTGCCGGTGCATCGGAAATCCCCAGCCTCATTTCGGCTGATCGGTCCGGTAAGACAGCTGCTGCGGGACCTGCAGCCAGACGTGGTTCATGTCCGCTCCCGCATGCCGGCCTGGATCACCCGTCTGGCCTGGAATGGGCTACCACCGCAGGAGCGGCCGGCACTGGTATCCACCTTTCATGGCATGTATTCGGTGAACCCCTACAGTGCCATCATGGCCAAGGCCGAGCATGTGATTGCGGTGTCCAACTGCGTCCGGGACTACGTGCTGCAGCACTACCGGGTCCCCCCGGAGCGACTGTCCGTCATCCAGCGCGGTGTGGACACCGCCAGTTTTCGCAACCATGCCCCCAGCGCCGAATGGTCGGCCGCCCTGTATCGCGACTACCCGGAACTGGCGGGTAAACGGTTGGTTTTGATGCCCGGGCGCATTTCCCGCTGGAAGGGGCAACTGCTGTTCCTCGATGCGATGGCGGAGATGACACGCCGGCACCGGGACCTTCACGGCGTGATCGTGGGGGGCGTGGAACCGGGCAAACACCGCTTCCTGCGGGAGCTGGAGGTACATCGCAGCGAACTGGGGCTGGATGACAAGGTGACCTTCCTGGGGCAGCGCAGCGACATGGCGGACCTGTACAGCCAGGCCACCCTGGTCTGCCATATGTCCACCAAACCGGAGCCCTTTGGCCGTACCGTGACCGAGGCGCTGGCCGCCGGCACGCCGGTGGTGGCCTTCGACCGTGGCGGCGCGGCCGAAACCCTGCGCGCCTGCTTTCCCGAGGGACTGGTCACCCCCGATCACATCGGGGAATTTACCGACAAGGCCATGGCCCTCGCCCAGCGGCCCCATCACCACATCGAACTGCCCGAGCGCTTTCGCCTGGAGGCCCAGACCGAGGCCACCCTGGCAGTCTACCGCCGGGTACTCGAATCCCATCGCTTAGGTGCCGACCGATGAAGGCGCTCACCGTCGCCATGGTGCTCGCCACCCCGGCCACGACCTGGGGCGGCATGGAACAATACACCCGGACGCTGGCACTGGCACTGGCCCACCGCGGCCATGCCTTGCACATCCTGGCGCACCCGGATTACGCCGACCGCTTCCCGGCTCCGCTCATTTTCCACCCGCTGCCGGTGGGCTTGGGGCGACGCAACCCCTGGCTCCGCCACCGGCTGCGTCAGAGCCTGCGACAGATCCGCCCGGACCTGTGCCATGCCCAGGGCAACAAGGCCGCTGCCTTGCTCTCGGTCACCACCCCAGCGGGGACCGTCAGCGTCGGCACCGTTCATGGCCTCAAGTCCTCCCACACCAGCTTCCGTCGCCTCCACGGCGTCATTGCGGTAAGCCAGCAGGTGTTCGAAGGGCTGAACCACCCACACAAAGAACTGATCCATAACGGCCTCGAACCGGCAGCGCCGCACTGGGACCAGGCCCCAGCCACCTTGCCAAAGGCCCTGACACGCCCGTTGGTGCTGGCTGCCGGCCGGCTGGAACCGGTGAAAGGTTTTGACCGGCTGATCCAGGCCTGGGCGGCGCTGCCCCCCCCCGGGCACCTGATCATTGCCGGCGAGGGCAGCCAGCGGGCCCATCTGCAAAACCTCATTGACGGCCTCGAGGCGACGCATCGGGTCACCCTGGCGGGTTACTGCGAGGATTTACAGGCCTGGCTAGCCCAGGCCGATGTGGTTGTGGTCAGCTCCGAGCGGGAAGGGTTCGGTTACCTGGTCATCGAGGCCCTGCAGGCCGGCTGCCCGGTGCTTTCCCCCCCGGTGGGTTGTGCGCCCGAACTACTGCCACCGGACTGTCTGGCAGCGGATGCCAGTGTGGCGGCCCTGCAGGCACTGCTCATCACCCACCTCAGTTCGCTCGATGGGCTCCGGGACCGGCAGGCCGACGCCATGCGGCGAGCCAGCACCGAGTTTACCGCCACGGCCATGACCGAACGGACCGAAGCCTGGTACCGGGCGCTGGTCCAGCGGGAGGCCCTCGGTTGATCGACCTGAGCCAGTCCAGACCCTTCGCCTCCGGCGCCAATCGCCTGTGCTTCCGGCACCCGGATCAACCGGGCCGGTGCCTGAAAGTGCTCAAACCCGACAGCCTGGAGCAGCGTTACCGGCGGCAATCCCCGGCCAAGCGGCTGCTGGGCAAGCGGCGGCTGGATGACAACCGCCAGGAGCACCTGGGTTATGGTCAACCGGCCATCGCCCGGCGACTGGGCGGCCCGCAGGAGGCGGCGCTCTGGCAGCATCTGCCCAGGCTCTACGACGATGAGATCACCACCCTGGGCCGGGCCAACGTCAGCGACCTGATCACCGACCGCAGCGGTCATCCCAGCCCCACCCTGGAACACTACCTGCGCCGACCGCTGACCCCGGAGCTGGAACGGGCCATTGACCGGTTCTGCCGGTGGTTACAGGACTACGGCATCCTGACCCGTAACCTGCTGCCCCATAACCTGGTGGTATCCAACCGCAGCGGCCAGCCCGAGCTGTACCTGATCGACGGCCTGGGCGCGCCTTCCCTCCAGCGGCTGCTGGCTCATCAGCCGTCCCTGCGACGCCGGGCCATCGGTCGCAAGATCCAAAGGTTCCACCGCAGAATCCGGTGGGAACTGGGTGGCCGCCGCGAGCGCTGGGAGGCGGTGCAGAACCGTTGATGGAGATACTGCCGAGCCGCCGGCATGCTGCGGCCAGCCGGCCCTTGCCGACCATGGGCGTTAGTGATAGCTTGCCGCACAATTTTAACGAGTGATCCGGGACCCCTGACAACGTGGCTCTGTCTAAAGCAACTTTCCTGATATTCGCCCTCAAACTGGCCGGCAAATTACCTCTGCGGGCCGCCCAGGCCATCGGCCGGTTTCTGGGAACCCTGGGTTGGTGGCTGAGAACCGAATCCCGTCGCGTCACCGAAGTCAATCTGGGCATTGGCTTCCCGGAACTGCCCCCGGAGGAACGCAAGGCCCTGGCCCGCCAAAGCCTCAGCCATACCGGGCAGACCGCCCTGGAAATCCCACTGATGTGGGAATGGCCGGTGGACAAATGCCTGGGGCTGATCCGGGAAGTGGAAGGCGACTCCCTGGTGACCGATGCCCTGGAAAGCGGCAAGGGACTGATCTTGCTGGCTCCCCACCTGGGCAACTGGGAACTGGCCGGGCTGTATTTCTCCTCCCGCTTCAAGATGGCAGCCCTGTACAGCCCCCCTCACATCCGGGCATTCGAGGACTACATGATCCGTGTTCGTGGACGGCTGGGATCGGAGCTGGTGCGCGGTGACCGCCGCGGCCTGGCCCGGCTGGCCACCCTCCTGCGGGAAGGCGGCGTGGCCGGCATCCTGCCGGACCAGTCCCCCCGCGGCAAGGGCAACGCCTACGCGCCCTTCTTCGGCATGGAAGTGCGCACCATGACACTGGTTTCCAAGCTGATGCAACGCACCGGCGCCCAGGCCCTGATTACCTACGCCGAACGCCTGCCCGCAGGCCGTGGCTTCCGCATCGTGGTCCGTCCGGTGGAGCCCGGCCTGGCGGACAGCGATCCGGTGGTGGCCACCACGGCGCTGAACCGTTCCATCGAGCAGTGTGTGCGGGCGTTACCGGCCCAGTACCAGTGGGAGTACAAGCGCTGGCGTCATCGCCCCACCGGCGAGGTCAACCCCTATTACCCCGACCGTCTGTGCAAGTAGCTTCGGTTTAAGAAAACCTTAATAGTCGCAGGATACAGTTTGGCCATCGCAACCAGATGGCCAAGCCGATGCAAGTACTGTTTATCAAGCCCAGCCCGGATGCCTCCGAACTGCATCTGATCCTCAGTCTTCACCGGATGGGGGTACCCATGCGAGTACTGGCCTCCCCCCACTGCCTGGCCCGCCCCGCGCTGGAGCAACATGGTCTGTATATTGAGGCGCGGCGCGGACGGGGCAAGTTTCAGCCGGCCCTGATCGGCCAGATCCGCCGGTTGGTCCGCGAGCTTGGGGTCACCGTGATCCATGCAACCGACTCGTCCTCCCTGGCCAACGCCATCTGGGCCAGTTACTTTACCCAGGTCCAGGTCATCGGCTACCGCGGTACCAATTCCCGGATACGCCGGTTCGACCCCACTTATTGGCTGGGCCTGCTCAACCCCCGGGTAGCACGGATCATCTGTGTCAGCCGGTCAATCCACGAATACCTGAGCCGCTTCCTGCCGCGTCACAAGCTGGTCTTGAACCCCAAGGGTTACAGCCCCGAGTGGCTGGGAACCGACGAGGAGCTGCCGGCCGGGTTTCCGACACTGCCCGACGACCGCTTTACCGTGATGCACATCGGCAACTCCAGGGGGCGTCCCCACAAGGGCGTGAGGTTCCTGATTGACGCGTTTCACCAGGCCCAGCTTGAATCGGCCCACCTGGTAATCGTCGGCGACTACGACAGCGACCTTCCACAACGGGTGCAAGCAGGCCCGGCCGCAGACCGCATCTTCCTCGCGGGCCCCCAGCCACGGGCCGCCCGCTGGCTGCGCCGGGCCAATGTCTATGTCCAGCCCTCCACCCTGGAAGGCCTGCCCCGCTCGGTGAAGGAGGCCATGGCCCAGGGGGTGGCCACGGTGATCACCGATATTCCGGGACCCACGGAACTGATCGAGCACGGCCGCAGCGGCCTGGTGGTCCCGCCCGCCGATGCCTCTGCACTGGCCCGGGCCCTGGAGCGCCTGCAGGCCTCCGCCGAACTGCGCGAGCAACTGGGCCAGGGCGCCCGGCAGCGCCTGCACAACGACTTCGCCCCCGAACGCTTCGTGCAGAATACACTGGACCTCTATCGGGAACTGGAGCGGAACCGGCGCCCGGCCTTTACTCCGCTCCGCCCAGGCAACCAGACGGCCCGATGAGGTGCCAATCCTGACGCCAAAACCTGTATACTGACGCCAAATTGGACGGCCGCCGGATGCTCGGATGCCGTCAATGGATGGAGTAGTCGGAATCCCTATGTTTAAGCGTCAGTCCCCCAATCCGCCCGAGAATATCGGCGTCGTCATCACCACCTACAATTCGCCGGTATGGCTCGAGAAGGTATTGATCGGCTACGAGCAGCAGACCTATCGTGATTTCCGGGTGATTATTGCCGATGATGGCTCCGGCAGCGAGACCGCCGAGCTCATTCGCAAGTACCAGGACCGGGGCCGGCTGACCATCGACCACGTCTGGCATGAGGATCAGGGGTTCCGGAAATGCCAGATCCTCAATAAGGCGATCCGGGAGACCGACTGCGACTACCTGATTTTCACCGACGGTGACTGCATTCCCGAGCCGAACTTTGTGGGCACCCACGCCCAACTCGCCCGCCCCGGCTACTTCCTGTCCGGCGGCTACATCAAGCTGACCATGCCGGTGTCGGAGCTGATCACCGAGCAGCACATCCGCGATGGTGATATTTTCTCCATCGACTGGCTGGTGGCCCAGGGCCAGCCCAAGTCCCACAAGCTGACCAAACTGACCCGTTCGGCCTTCCGGCAGAAGCTGATGAACACGATCACCCCCGCCGCCGCCAGCTGGAACGGCATGAACAGCTCCACCTGGACCAAAGACCTGATTGCCGTCAACGGCTTTAACGAAGACATGCAGTACGGCGGGCTGGACCGGGAGCTGGGTGAGCGCCTGTGGAACTATGGCCACAAGTCCAAGCAGATCCGCTACACCACCGTGTGCCTGCACCTGGACCATCCCCGGGGCTACTCCAAGCCGGAGATCTGGGCGAAGAACCGGGCCATTCGCAAGGCCGTGAAGAAACACCGCAGCTACTGGGCGGAGAACGGCATCGTCAAGCAGCGGAGCTGATACCGGCACCCGCAGAATTGGACTCTCTCACGTCAGGAACTTCCCATGAGAACCCTGGTGGTTATCCACAGCCTCAAAATGGGCGGCATGGAACGCGTGGCCGTCAATCTGGCAGACGCCTTCGCGGAGCAGGGCCACGACAGTCACCTGCTGTCCTGCCGCAACCATCCCAACGACCTGAAGCCATCACATCCCTCGGTCCACCTGCATCACCAGGACCAACTGCGGGCCCTGCTGAAATCGGTGATCGGCATTCCGGTGTTCCTGCTGTCCCGGCTGTTGCTGGGCGTGATCCTGCCGAAGTCCCATTTTATGTGGGTGGGCTGGCTCAACGGCTGGTTGCTGAAACGGCGGATCCAG
>NZ_JAWVYN010000026.1:0-50412 GCF_033722735.1 Marinobacter sp. | reverse complement strand
GCAGATGCCTTTTGGGGATTTGAATGTTAAGACCTTGTTTGACTGGATGCAGGATTACTTCGGCTGACCTCCGGTAGCCTGGACTACACTATCGTTGTCGCCCCAGAGGTTTAGGGTCACCGCTATGCGCTCGCTGGTACACTCGTGTGTTTTCCTGTTCGCCGGCTTGTTCAGCTTACTGGCTGTGGGCCCCGTTCGGGCGGAAACCCTGGTGGTTGCCACCGGAGAGTGGCCACCCTACGTTTCTCCCCAGTTGAAGCACTACGGCGTGACGGCCCGTATCGTCCGGGAAGCCTTCGAGCTTGCCGGGTACGATGTGGAATTCCAGTTCTACCCCTGGGCACGGGTGATACTGATGTCCGAACAGGGACTGGTGGATGCCTCATTCCCCTGGAGCCACAAGCCGGAACGTGAGAAGCATCACCTCTACAGCGATGCCATTGGTGAATACGGGTACGTGTTCTTCCACCTGAAATCCACCCCGTTCGACTGGGACAGCCTGGACGACCTGCGGGGCTGGGTCATCGGTGCCACCCGGTCCTATAATTACGGTGCCGAGTTTCTGGCGGGTGCCGAAAGCGGCCGTTACGAAGTGGATTGGGCCACCTCGGACAAACTGAACTGGCGCAAACTGTTTGCGGGCAGGATCGACGTATTCCCCAATGACCTGGATGCCGGTTTCGCCTCCCTCAACGACCTGTTCCCGCCAGAGGATGTCGAGAGGGTCGCTTATCACCCGGTGCCGCTCAAGACAATGACGAGCATGCACCTGCTGTTTTCCAAGCAGCACCCGCAAAGTGCTGATCGACTGCAGCGATTCAACGCAGGCCTGCGCCAACTGATCGAGGAAGGAAAGCTGGAGCGCTATTGGCAGGAATCGCGACAAGGCCTGTATGACCTGGTGTCGGATGAAGTCAGGTCGAGGGAGCAGGCGATCGTGGGTAGGGACTAGTGCCCGTCTGGTTGATTCGCTGACATATGACCTACTAAGGGAGCTTAAACACTTGGCACACTGGAGGCTTACCGTATGACATCCAAAGCCGGTGACTCGTCGCATCGTCCCAGGGGGCGCAAGTACGCCGTGTCGGCCAATCGGGCGTCGTCCCGTCATCGTGTTCGTTATGTGGAAGTGGGTGGCAGCGCCGTGGACGAGGGCGAGTGTGTCTTTTGCGATACTGCTCCGGAGCCTGCGAGTGATCATGGGGATCGTGAGGGTGATGCCCGGAAGCCTGGAGGGTAGATGGTCGGAGTGGCGGTGATGTCTTGTTTCGCTGCGTTCCGGACAGATTCGTTCAGCTTCGGAAAGATAGGCCAGCAATGGAAACCCTGATCATCATCTTGGCGGTACTGTTTCTGGCGCTGTTCATCCTGGTACCGTTGTTGGAGAAGCTTGCCGGCAAGGGCGGCGGACGTATCAACCCCAACCTGGCCAAGTGGGTCTTCCCGCTGATGGCGGCGCTGATCATCGTACAGATGATTCGTTATTATTTCGGCTGAAACCAAACCTTTCCGCCAGAAAGTCGATAAATACCAGGGTCTTAGAGGGCATGAACTCGACGCCCTGGAGCAATGCAAAGACCTCGTGGGGCATGGTGAGCACGTGGTGAACGGCTACCGTCCGCAAAAGCGCAGCTGGCGGAGTGTGACCTTGGCCACCACACCTGAGAGGGCTGCTGACCGATCGGAGCAGTGGCGCCCGTCACAGCTGAATAGGAGTAGTCATGCCCAGTCAAACAGTTTGGATTACCGGTGCGTCTTCCGGCATTGGAGAGGCCCTGGCACTGCGATACGCCCAGGATGGCGCAGATATAGTGCTCTCTGCCCGAAGGGAGGATGAATTAAGGCGTGTCGCCGATCGGTGTCAGCAGGCCGGCGTCGCTGCCGACCAGGTGCTGGTGCTGCCCTTGGATGTCACCCACTGGGAGGCGATGCCCGAGGCCGTCCAGGCTGTGCTCGACCGTTTTGGCCATATTGATCTTCTCGTCAACAACGCCGGGGTGTCCCAGCGCTCAACGTGCCAGGACACCGACATGTCAGTCTACCGACAGCTGATGGAAGTGGATGTGATGGGGCAAATCGCCCTGACCAAGGCGGTGCTCCCCCATATGCTGAGCCGGGGCAGCGGCCATCTTGCCGTCACCGCCAGCGTGGCCGGGAAGGTGGGGGTGCCCCAGCGCACCGGTTACTGCGCCGCCAAGCACGCCATGATGGGATTCTTCGACGCCTTGCGGGCGGAAGTGGAAGACCAGGGGATTCACGTTTCGACCATTGTACCGGGCTTTATCCGTACCGATATTTCCCGTAATGCGCTGGCCGCCGACGGCACGGCCTTTGGTGAGCTGGACCCGGACATCTCGGGAGGCATGGACGTCGCGGACTGTGCCGAGGTGATATTCCGGGGGCTCTCCGCCAGGAAGCGTGAGATTCCGGTGGGCAAGGGCAAGGAAATGGCCGCACTCTGGGTTAAGCGCCTATCCCCGGAGCTGCTGTTCCGGCTTGTCAAGGCGCGAAGCTAATTCGTCCGGGCCCCGCCCGCAAGCTCGCCTGCCCGTGTAAGCGTCACGGGCACAGCGTCAGGACGCCTGTTTCTGCTCGAACCAGTCCTGGGTGCCGCCTTCGTAGTCAAACACATGATCGAAACCGGCTGCTTCCAGCTTCTCCGCGGCTTTGGCCGACGCGTCGCACTGAAAGTTGGCGCAGTACACCACCACCTCCCGGTGCTTGTCACCGGCGACCGTCTCGACCTCCTGGGTGAAATTGTCATCGGTCAGCGGAACGTTGATCGATGTCCGGATGTGCCGCTCATTGAACTGCTCCCGCGGAAGCACATTGACCAGGACAAAATCCCGGTGCTGTTCCTCGTTCATGCGCTTGAGTTCGTCACGAGTAATCGCCTTCATGGTGTTTCTCCTTTGGCGTTGATGACTGCACTTTCTGTCGCCCTTCTTATTAATTGCTGTGGACGCGCAAACACCCAATTTCAAGGGCAGGTTTGGGCGCCAGCCTGATTTTCCCTTGCCTGGCGAATCCGCTCGCCCTATCGGGCGAAGGCACTGGTATTGCTGGAAGGGGACTGGCTCGTGGCCCGGCTGGGGGAGGCCGTGGGTGGGCAGAGTCTGCGGGGCTGGCAGCGGAAACTGTCCTCCGTCATCACAAAAAAAAGACGGTCAGCGGATACCGCTGACCGTCCAAGTCATCGTCATTGCCGATGTCTTTGACGCTCCGGCGACTGCGAGTCCTCACAAGTGCGCCTGGAAGGTGGCGGAAGCGAGCTTTCCCGCCAATATTGCTTGAGGTCCCGAGGTCAGGCGGCAGTAGGCCGAGCCGAAATGGTGACTGATCGTGAACGTCGGTCGCCGGGCGACCGGGTCAAGGTGCCTTCCGATGCCGCGCGATGACCGTGATCAAGGCGGCACCGGTCAGTGTCAGGAGCGGCTCGCCGACATCCTGCAGGTGGCAACATTGAACAGGGCGCTGAACAGCGACTTGAACTTGCCCACCAGCGCTGTCACCAATTCCGCAAGGTACTGGTTGCGCTGTTCCCTGGCTTGTTTCAGGTACTGGTCAATCTCGGTAATGCGCAGCGGTTGCGGTTGTTGGTTGGCCATGGTTGGACTCCTCGTTCAGGCAACTGGTCAATGAGTATGCTCACCATGCTACTGCCAGGACGGCGCTTGAAAAAGCGATGGTTTCTAAGCAAACTGATGAAAATATCTCATCAGTAGTAATTGCCACTATGCGCCGACTCCCGCCCCTCAATGCGTTGCGAATGTTTGAAGCATCCGCCAGAAAAGGCAGTTTCGCGGCCGCTGCGGAGGAGTTGTTCGTGACCGCCTCAGCGGTTAGCCACCAGATAAAGACCCTTGAAGAATATTTGGGAGTACCGCTCTTCAACCGAAGCCGGCGGAAGGTTGAGCTGACGCCCTCCGGTGAGCAGTATCTGGGCTCCGTCAAGCACGCCCTGGACGAGATCGAAATGGCCACCCACCGCCTGACCGCCAACCAGGAAAGCAACGTGGTGAAAATCAGCGTGGCACCGAACTTCCTCACCCGCTGGTTGATGCCGCGCATGTCCCGCTTTCGCGAGCTCTACCCGGATGTGGAGCTGCAGATCAACGCCTCCATGGGGCTGCTGGATTTCAACCGGTCCAGCACCGATATGGCGGTCTACTACGGCAACGGGGACTGGGATGACATCGAGGTGCACTTCCTGCGTAAGGTGATGTTGGTGCCGGTGTGCAGTCCGCAGCTCCTGCAGGATCGCTTCCCACTGGACACTCCGGCGGATCTGCGCCATCACACGCTGATCTACGTCAGCAAGCGCAAATGGGAATGGGACAACTGGTTGCAGGAGGCGGGTCTGGATTTCCTCACCCCCAGGGGCAGCCTGCAGTTGTCCAGCGGTCAGCTGGCGACGGCGGCCGCCCAGGAGAACCTGGGGGTGGCGCTGGCGGATCCCGTGCTGACCTCCCGGGAGATCAGCAACGGCAACCTGGTGGTGCCGTTCGATATCCCGCTCGACACCCACCGGGCTTTCTACCTGGTCTACCGCAAGCACCGCCCGCTAACCGCCGGCATGAACGCGTTCAAGGAATGGCTGATGAGCGAGATGCAGGGCACCGAAGGCTCTGAAACCTCCTGATCCTTTCTAGCCGATCAGCGTGCGATACAGGATGCGCAAGGCATCGTCGGCCACCGCCTGGGGCACGCCAATATGGAAGCAGATCTGCGACGGACTCTGGTCGATGGTTTCGATGGGAATATGGGCCTCGCCCAGCGCGCTGAGCGCATCGACGATGGGATAGGTGTTGCCCTGAAGCCCCAGCCCCACTGGGGTAAGGATGGACAGGTTGTAGGCGACGTTCATGAAGTCCGGTCGCAACTGCTCCTCGATGCGCTGGCGCAGGTCGTTGATGGCGCCGGTGAGGTCGTCCTGGTTCACCAGCACCGCGATGTCGTCCTTGTCGGTGGGGTAGTGGTAGGTCTGGATGTTGAATTCCCGCAAAATGGTGAGCAGCTCGGCGGTGAAGCCGGTTTCCTCCCCCAGCATGTCTTTTTCCAGGTAGACGTAGGCCACGTTGTCCAGTTGGGCGATGCCCACCACGCCTTCCTCGGGCACCCGCTCGAACAGGATCACCGTGCCCGGATCTTGCGGCTCATTGGTGTTGCGGATGTGGATCGGAATCTTGCGATCCTTGCACGGCAGCATGGCATTGAGGTGGAACACGTTGAAGCCCTTGCACGACAGCAGCCGGATCTCCTTGAAGGTGAGCCGGGGAATCGCCCGGGCTTCCGGCACCTGGCGCGGGTCTGCCTCGAACACCCCGCTGACATCGGTCCAGTTCTCGTAGGTCTCGGCGTCCACGGCGTAGGCGATTTCACCGCCAGTCAGGTCGGAGCCGCCACGGGAAAATACCGCCACCTGGCCCCGCCCGGTGACACCGTAGAAGCCGGGTACGACGATGAGGCGCTGGTCGTCGGCAAGTTGCCGTATGTTGCGGTAGGTTTCTTCCTGCAGGTCGGCGTTGAGAAAATCGTCGCTGACCACCAGGCCGATGTCCTCCGGCAGGCCTGCACTGGCCTCCATCCCGCAGCGCTCAAAGTACGCTGCAATCAGGCGGGCGTTGTAGTGTTCGCCGCGGGACGCCAGGAAGGCAACCCGTTCATCGCCGGATAGCGAGCAATCCAGGTCGGCTTTCAGGGCTGCCAGGATGTCGTCCGCTTCCAGCGACAGGTCCTCGACAATGGTGGTGAACTTGTTGAGGACCGCCTGCTTGCTTTGGGCCGGCGTGACGTCGAGGCGTTGCTCGCGAAAGTGGCTGCCGTCGGTGGCTATGTTGATCAGGTGGTCGGTGACCTTCTGTTCGTCGGCACTGCTGCGTCCCGGTGCGGACACCACCACTATCCTGCGTTTCGGATTGGCCTCCACGATCCGGCGCACCTTTTCAATCTGGCCGGCATCCGCCACCGAGCTGCCACCGAATTTGCATACAATGCGTCCCGCCATGGTGTGTCTACTCCCCGGACAGTGTCTTCTCCCGTTTCTCCACCAGCGCCGCCAGGGACTCCTCGATAATCCCCAGCCCTTCCCGCAGCAGGTCCTCTTCGATCACCAGCGGCGGCAGGAACTTGAGCACCTGGTCGTTGGCGCCGGCGGTCTCGATCAACAGACCCCGCTCAAACGCCTCCTTGGAGGCCTCGCCGGCCACACCGGTCTGGGGCAACTCCAGACCCCAGATCATGCCGTGGCCGCGCACCCGGGCATTGAGCTGGGGGAACTGTTCGGCCAGGCGCTCCAGTTCGGTGCGAATGAGCTCGCCCTTGTGCCGCACGGCCTGTTCCAGGTCCTCGTTGTCCCAGTAGCTCAGCGCCTCGGTGGCGGCGATGAAGGCCAGGTTGTTGCCACGGAAGGTGCCGGTGTGCTCGCCGGGCTGCCACTGGTCCAGGTCTGGCCGCATCAGCAGCAACGCCATGGGCAGGCCACCGCCGATGGATTTGGACAGGGTCACCATGTCCGGGTAGATACCGGCCCGCTCGAAGCTGAAGAAACTGCCGGTACGGCCGTTGCCCACCTGGATGTCGTCGATGATCAGCAGGATATCGAACTCCCGGCACAGGGCCTCCAGCTGCTGCAGCCACTCGACGCTGGCCACGTTGATGCCGCCTTCGCCCTGCACTGTCTCGACAATCACCGCCGCCGGCAGGTCGACCCCGGAGCTGCCGTCCTCCAGGAAACGGCGCATGTAGTCGATGGTGTTGCAATCCGGCCCCAGGAAGCCGTCAAAGGGCATGAAGGCCGTGTTGCTGCGGGAGCCGTAGGACTCGTCCTTGTAGTAGTAGTTGCCGGTCACCGCCAGGGCACCAAGGGTCAGGCCGTGGTAACCGTTGGTAAAGGCAATGATGTTGGAGCGGCGCTTGACCATGCGGGCCAACTTAAGCGCGGTTTCCACCGCATTGGTACCGGTGGGGCCGGTGAACTGGACCTTGTAGTGCAGATTGCGGGGGGCCAGGATGGTGTCGCGGAACTTGGTCAGGAACGCGCGCTTGGCCACGGTGGCCTTGTCCAGACCGTGGACGATGCCGCCCTCCCTGAGGTACTCGATCAACGCATCGGTGATCAGCGGGTTGTTGTGGCCATAGTTCAGGACACCGGCGCCGGCAAAGAAGTCGATGTAACGTTTGTCCTGCTCGTCGAAGATCTCCGAGCCGCGGGCGACATGGAAAATGGTGGGAAAGGAACGGACATAGCCGCGCACCTCGGATTCCATCTCTTCGAAGATTCGCATGATGCTCTCCCTCACACGGTGGTTATCAGGCTCCCTGGCTGAATCGGCTCCTCTCCACAGCAGGGTGACCGTCCGCGGAGAAGGGGCTGAACGTCGATGTGTTAGGAAAGCGTAGTTCAAGGATTGGCCGCCAACCAGTGGGACCAGAGTGCCCGCCGTGTTCCCTACTTAGCCCCGGGAAACACCATGTTCCCTGGCTTCGGTGGCCGGCACCTTCAGCATCAACAGAAAGCCCGCCACTAGGAACAACAGGATGGTGCTGATGCCCCAGCGCTGGCTGCCGGTGACGGCGGTGACCCAGCCCACCAGCAGGGGCCCGGCGAAGGCGGTGGCCTTGCCGGAGAAGGCAAACAGGCCAAACATCTGGGTTTGCAAATGTGGCGGGGCCACTCGGGCCAGGTGAGAGCGGCTGGCAGACTGCAACGGCCCCACGAACAGGCCCAGCGCCATGCCCCAGGCCCAAAAGCCGGTGGTGCTGTCCACCAGCAGGATGGCCAGGGCGCAGGCACCCAGGCCCACCAGGGCAAGCAGGATAGTGTTGCGTCCGCCCAGGGCGTCGTCCACCCAGGCAAAGCCCAGGGCGCCCAGGCCGGCGGTGACATTGAGGGCGATGGCGAACTGCAGCACTTCGGTCGGGCTCATATTGAAGGTGCCGGCGGCGTAGACCCCGCCGAAGGTGAAAATGGTGGCCAGGCCGTCGGTGTACAGCATGCGGGCGATCAGGAAGCGGACAATGTCCCGGTACTGGCGCACATGGGCCAGGGACTCCTTCAGTTGCCGCAAGCCGGCGCGGGTGGCCGCGGCCAGTCCCAGGCCGGTGGCCGGCCGATCCGGCACGAAGATGAAGGCCGGCAAGGAAAACACCAGGTACCACAGCGCCACCAGGATGAAGGTGGCCCGCACGTGCTCGGCGTTGTCCCGATCCAGCGGGAACACCGCGGCATCGGCCTCGATGAAGCCGTACAGCGCCACCACCAGGCTGCAGACGCCGCCCACATAGCCCAGGCCCCAGGCCCAGCCTGACCAGCGGCCGGTGCGCTCCGGGCTGGCCAGGTCCGGCAGCATGGCGTTGTAGAAGATGAAGGCGAACTCGGCGCCGAGGATGCCCAATCCCACCCACAGGGCGGCATTCCAGTACTGGCCGGGGTCCGGGGTGACCGTCCACAGCATGGCACAGGCCAGTACGCACAGGAGGGTCAGGCTGATGAACCAGGGCTTGCGCCGGCCGGACTGGTCGGCAATCGCCCCCAACACCGGCCCCAGGAGGGCCACGAACACCCCGGCAATGCCCACGATGTTGCCCCAGGCTTCGGTGCCCGCGACCTTGTCCTCCATCACCGAGACGCTGAAGTACTGGGCAAAGACGAAGGTCAGGATGATGGCGAAGAAGGCGCTGTTGGCCCAGTCATACAGGGCCCAGGACCAGAGGGCGCGTTTATCCTCCGGCGCAGCCGGGGCTGGAGTTCGTTGCGGTGGCATGGGTGGCTGGACTCCCGATCCTTGTGACAGCTTGCGTGGGCTGATTGTGGCTGCTAATGGGGTAAATGCCCAGTACCTGGTTGGGAGCGTGGCCTATTCAACCTAAGTCGGTTAGGGGTTGGTCGTCGGGTTCGCTATAGTCAGCATTTCACCCACTGCTCATTCCTTGCGGCAACAGGAGCCCTTCCTATGTCTGACCAGGTGTACCTGGACATCGGCCACGATATCACCCGCATCGATACCGGCATGATCCATGAGGAACTGGCGGCCTGTTACCTGCTCAAGGGGGGCGATGAGTACGCCGTTATCGAAACCGGCACCGACCGGACCGTGCCCAGGATCCTCGGCCTGCTGGAGCAGCGGGGGATCGACCGGGCCCAGGTTAAATTTGTGGTTCCCACCCATGTGCACCTGGATCACGCCGGGGGTGTCGGCGGTCTCATGCAAGCCCTGCCCCGGGCAACCCTGCTGGTGCATCCCCGGGGCGCCCGCCACATGGTCGACCCGTCCAAACTCAAGGCCGGTGCTACGGCGGTCTACGGGGAAAAGGCCTTCGCGGAGATCTACGGCGATGTCCTTCCGGTGGACGAGAACCGGGTCCGTACCATGGACGAGGGCGACGAAGTCACCGTCGGGGAACGCCGCCTGGTGTTCTGCGACACCCCCGGCCACGCCCGGCACCATTTCTGCGTCCACGACCCGGCCTCCCGGGGCATCTTTACCGGCGATACCTTTGGTCTGTGCTACCCGTCCCTGGTCAGCGAAAAGGGCCCCTTCATCCTGCCCACGACCACCCCGGTGCAGTTCGACCCGCCCGCGCTGAAGGCTTCCATCCGCAAGCTACTGGCCTTAGAGCCGGAGCGGCTCTATCTGACCCATTACGGCTGCGTGGAACCGCCGAGGGAGCTGGGCGAGCGGTTGCTGGTCATGGTGGATGACTTCGTGGCCCTGGCCGAAGACGTGGCCAGGACCAGCGCTGATGACGATCTGGAGGGCGGGCTGATGGCTGCGATGGAGGATTACCTGGCCCAGCAGCTCCAGGCCCACGGTTGCTCCCTGTCGGACAACGAGTTGCAAGCGGTATTGGGGATGGATATCAAGCTCAATAGCCAGGGGCTGGCGGTTTGGTTGCGCAGCCGGTAGGAACGCGTTGATTCCTGCGGCGGTTGAAGGCCGCCCGGGGCCGGATGCCCTGACCCCAAGCGGTTATGGCTATTTCAGGGTGGGGTAGCCTTCAATAAAAACCCAGTTCGTCTGCTGCGCGGGTGTATGGCATCCCTTGCAGGTTGCTTCGAAGCTTTCGGACACGTTCCGCGTTGGGTTGTCGGCCTTGTAGAGCGCCCAACCCCAGCCTTCGCCCCAGTGAGGGCCATCGAACCGGTTCTGGCGGTCCCGGACCATCACGAACCAGACCTGTGGTTCTCCTGCCCAGAGGGCCGGACCGGTGGTTTTGTCTCCGGACAAAATGCTGCGAATTTCCTTGATCAGCACCGTGCCATCAGCGAACTCACCGGACTCGCGGTAGGTCTGGGCTGCTTCGGGTTGGGTATATACATCGTGGAAGCCCGCACCCGGGGCCCCCGCTTCGTTAACAACCCAGGATCCCAGGTGTACCCAGCTTTCCCGGGCGTCGGCGGGCAGGGAAATGGTGCCATTGGAGTCGACGATGTTCTGGAAGGTGTGGGTTGCCAGATCCTCTGCGTGCGTCACGCTGGTGGCAAGCGTCAGTAACGACGCCAGCCCGAGTGCTTTTATGATGGCCATGATGATGTTCCTCCTGAGTTGTAAATTCCACACTGCTCCGGTTGACATTGTAGGATCAGGGGGAGACATTTGGATTCTTAAAGTCTCATTTAAGAGTTATAACGTCTCAGCATGGATCGGCTCGCGGCGCTGTTATCAAACTTTCATCTGTCCGCCAGTGTGTTCAATGCTGGTGCACTGTGTCATGGCTCACGCCACCCGGCAAAGGCCGGTACGGGCTATGTCCACATACTCACCGGGGGAACTCTGCATCTGGCAGTGGCGGGCCATAGGGCGCGGCAATTCGACGAGCCGGTGCTGATCCTGCTTACCGACGATGGCGAGCATTGGCTAGGTCCCGGGGCGCAAGGGGCTGAGACGTTGTGCGGGTCCTTTCGCTTTGGCTTGGGACAGGTCGGCCCAATCTATCGGGCGTTGCCGTCATTGCTTGCCGTCCCCCTCGACAGGCTGGACTGTCTGTCCGGACTTCTGGAGCTAATGCTTGCAGAGGTCCGAGAGGAACGGTGTGGTCGCCAAGCGACCCTGGATCGTCTATGTGAGGTATTGGTGATCCAGTTGCTGCGCTACCTGATGGATTCTGGTCATGTAGACACCGGGCTGCTGGCCGGACTGGCTCATCCCAAACTCGCAAAAGCGTTCATCGCGTTGCACAACCAGCCGGCCGTCCCTTGGACCCTTACCGGGCTGGCCTCCGAGGCTGGCATGTCCCGTGCGCGGTTTGCCAAAGTGTTCCGTGACACTGCGGGTCAGCCCCCGGGCGAGTACCTGGCGCTCTATCGGCTCGGCTTGGCCCAGGCCAAGCTACGGGATGGAGTGTCGCTGGATGCGGCCGCCTCCCAGGTGGGATACAGCAGCGCGTCCGCCCTGGCCAAGGTGTTCCGTCGTCATACTGGTCTCTCTCCCATTCAGTGGCGGAACTTACAGTGCCCTGAAACCGCCTCTGATCAGAAGTCGAAATCCAGGTAGAGATTGCCGGACAGTTGTTGATACGCACCCGCAACCTTCAGAGACTTCAAACGTTCTGACAGGTCGTCAACGAAGGTCCTGTTTTCCGGGGTGTTGTAGCAGGTAAGCCGGTCGTATCCCTTGTACAGCCATAACTCGGGAGCATAGCTGAGCTGGTCGAGGTAAGGTTGGATATCCGGGACTGCCCCAATGGCTACATCGATCCGGCCGCGTTTGAGCATCTCCAGCACCTGCTCGTTGGGGCGTGCAGCATAGATGGTCAGTCCCAGCTCTTGGATAGCAGCTCCATAATACACTTCGTGCCCACGCGCGGTGCCGATGCGCCGATCGACAAGTTGTTCCAGGGACGTGATGGGGGGCTCGCCCGCAGGGGTAAACAGGGAGTAACCGAAGCTGTGGGTATTAACCAGTAGGTTATCGGAAAAGCCATGGTCAGTTTTATGGGCCTGTCGCTTCTGGACTTAATCATGTCGTTTCCGAATGGCCGGGGAGGGCCGTTTACCTTCAGATTGAATCTGACTGGATGCAGTACACGCCGTTTCCAGCGGTCTGACAGCAGGTAACGATCATGACAAAACTCCCGGAAAGTGCAGACGTCGTCATCATTGGCCAGGGTGGCATTGTGGGCGCCTCGGTGGCCCACCACCTGATTGAGCGGGGCTGGAGCAACATTGTCGGGCTGGAGAAGTCCGCCATTCCTACCGATATTGGCTCCACGTCCCATGCCTCGGATTTCTGTTTCACCACCTCCCACGACAAGCTCAACATCTACACCACCCGGTACAGCCAGGCGTTCTACGCCCGGCGGGGGAATTACGTGAAAGTGGGCGGCATGGAAGTGGCCCGCGTGGGCGATGAAGCGTGGATGGACGAACTCAAGCGCAAGGTGGGCTCCGGCAAGGCCTTTGGCACCAACGTCAGCATGATCTCACCGTCCCAGGCCAAGGAACTGTTTCCGCTGCTGGACGAGAGTCAGATTCAGGGCGCCATGTGGGACCCGGATGCCGGCCTGGTGGTGCCCCGGTCCCAGAAGGTGGCGGGGGACCTGGTGGACGAAGCGGTGGCCAGTGGCCACCTGCAGGCCTTCCCCTACACCGCGGCAAAGCGGATCGACGTGCAGGATGGACAGGTCCGCGGGGTGGAGACCGACAAGGGCTACATCCAGGCAAAGTACGTGGTGCTCACCATTGGCATCTGGGGACCGATGATCGCCGAAACCGCCGGTACGCCGCTGCCACTGATGCCGGTGGAACATCCCTTGCTGTTCTTCGGACCCTACGACGCCCTGCAGGGCACCGGCAAGGAGATTGTCTACCCCCTGTTCCGTGACCAGCGCAATTCCGCCTACGTCCGCGATACCGGTGACCCCACCACCAGCGAGGGTGGGCATATCGAGTGGGGGTACTACGAGCCCGATGACCCCCGGCTGGTGTCCCCCTGGGCCATTGCCGAGCCGGAGCAGGCGCGGATGTCGCCGTCGATGCGGGACCTGGGCCTGGAGCAGGTGATGAGCGCCTATGAGAAGGCCATCGATATGACCCCCATCCTCGGCGAGTTGGGGTGGCAGGAGAAGCGCTCGTTCAACGGCCTGCTGTCGGTGACGGTGGACAACGGCTCGATGATTGGCGAGACCCCCGAGGTCCGCAACCTCTGGTTCTGCGAGGCGGTGTGGGTGAAGGACGGCCCCGGGGCCGGCAAGCTGCTGGCGGACTGGCTGACCGACGGCAAGCCCGCAATGGACCCCCACAGCGTCGACATCGCCCGTTTCTACCCGCCCCAGAAGACCCGGGGCTATGTCTACGACCGTTGCTACGAGACCGCCAAGAAGATCTACACGCCTGCGGTCCATCCCCGCGAGCCCTACCTCAGCGGGCGCCGCTTGCGGACCAGCCCGTTTTACCCACGGGAAGTGGAGTTGGGGGGCTATTTCATGGAAGCGGCTGGCTGGGAGCGGGCTCACGGCTACCAGGCCAACGAGGCCACGCTGCTGGCCAAATACCGGGACCGGGTGCCGGTCCGGGAAAACGAATGGGACGGTCGCCACTTCTGGGAGGTGTCCGACGCCGAAGGGCTGGCCATGAGCGACGGGGTGGGGATGATCAACCTGTCCCACTTCTGCATCCTCGACATCAGCGGCCCGGACGCCGAAGCCCTGCTGGAGTACCTGTCGGTGGCCAGGGTTGGCGGCAACACGCCGGCGGGCAAGGGGGCTTACACCCACTTCCTCGATCACGACGGCGGCATCCACGCCGACCTCACCATTATCCGGCTGGCGGCGGATCAGTACCGGGTCATCTGTGGCGGCGATACCGGTCACCGGGACCTGGTCTGGATCCGGCGCATGAGCGAGCGTCAGGGATTGACCGATATCCGCATTGACGACCGCACCGAGTCGTTGGCCACCCTGGGGCTGTGGGGGCCGAAGGCGCGGGAAACCCTGGCGCAGTTCGTTGACGAGCCGGAGCAGTTGTCCAACGACAACTTTCCCTTTGCCACGGCCCGGGACCTGCTGGTGGACGGCATTCCGGTGTGGGCCTTCCGCATTTCCTACGTTGGCGAGCAGGGCTGGGAGCTCTATGTGCCCCATTGCTATGGCCTTCGCCTGTGGGACCTGCTGTTCGACGCCGGCGTGGTGCCGGTGGGCATCGAGACCTACGCCAACACCCGGCGGCTGGAGAACAGCCTGCGGCTGCAGAACGTCGACCTGGAGACCGACTACAACCTGTACGAGGCGGACCTGGCCCGCAACAAGGTCAAGGAGGCCGATTTCCATGGCAAGGCGGCCTACCTGGCCCAGCGGGAGCGGGCGCACCAGCCCGCCTACCTGTGCACCCTGAGCATGGCAGAGAATCGCGACGCCCGTGGTGTCGCCCGTTACCCGGTAGGCCAGTGGCCGATCCTGGATCCGCAGTCCGGGGAGGTGTTGGTGGACAGTGAGGGCCGGCGTTCCTACAACACCAGTGCGGCCTATGGGCCGTCGGTGGGCAAGATGCTGCTGCTGGGCTACATCCCCCATGACTATGCCGAGGAAGGCCGGGAGCTGGTGTTGGAGTACTTTGGCGAGCGGTACCGGCTTCGCATCGAGGCGGTGGGATACCGTTCGCTGTTTGATCCCGGCTACCAGAGAATGCGCTCGTAACGCCAGCGCGTGTCGCAGCTGAGCGATTGTCCGGTACTGGATGTCGCTTTTGGACCATTCCTAAGTCGCCCGCCATCATAGACTGGCGGTGGATCCGAGAGTCATGCAGGGATTGCGGCCCGTTGATGGCGGGTTTATTGTCAAGGGAACAACAAGCCGTGCGTCCCGTTGGAGGCGCGGGCTAACAGGACAGGGTGTCCGGGGTAGGGGCGATGGAGGAAATGGTATGACAGGCGCCAATGAAGACCGGGTTGAATCGGCTCACCAATCGTATCGGGTTGGCTTCCTGCTGGTCGAGAACTTCACCCTGATGGCCCTGGCCAGCGCCATTGAGCCGTTGCGCATGGCCAACCAGCTCACCGGATCGGAACTCTATAGCTGGCAGCTGCTGTCCGCCGATGGCCAGGCAATGCGCGCCAGTGACGGCATCACCCTGATGCCCGATGCCGCCATGACCGACCGCCGGAACTTCGACCTGGTGATCGTGGTGGCGGGCATCAACGTCACCCAAAGCTTCTCGCGGCGGGAACAGGCCTGGTTACGGGACCTCGCCCGCCGTCATGTGACCCTGGGGGCGCTATGCACCGGCGCCTACGTACTGGCCAGCGCGGGTCTGCTCGATGGCTACCGGTGCAGTGCCCACTGGGAGTGCCTGGCGGTACTGCAGGAAGGCTTTCCACGGGTACGCTGCAACAACCGCCTGTTCTCCCTCGATCGTGACCGGATGACCTGCACCGGGGGGGAAGTGCCGTTGCACATGATGCTCAGCCTGCTGGCCAGCCGTCACGGCCAGGCACTGGCGGACGCCATTTCCGATATGTTCGTCTGCGATCGGGTCCGGGAGGACAGCGAACAGCAGCCGGTTCCCCTGCGTCATCAGCTGGCGGTGGCCCAGCCCAAACTGGCGGAGGCGGCCCAGCTGATGGAGGCCAACATCGAGGAACCCATTGAGCTGCAGGAGTTGGCGGCACTGGCCAGGATCTCCCGCCGGCAACTCGAACGGCTGTTCCTCAAGCACCTGGGCTGCACGCCCTCACGGTACTACCTCAAGCTGCGGCTGGACCGGGCGCGCCGGTTGCTGATGCAAACCTCCTGTTCCATCGTCGAGATTGCCTCCATGTGCGGCTTTGTCTCAGCCACCCACTTCAGCCGGTGTTATCGCAAGTACATGGGAACGTCGCCCAAGGCTGCCCGGGTGGCTGCCCAGTCGGGCAACAGGGGCGATGCGGTCACGCCCCTGGGCGTTCTTGAACTGCGTTCGCCGGCGTCGGACGCGCTGCAGCGGGCTCGGGGAGAGCCAACCTATGGGGCGTTCACCGACCAGTCGCTGACCCCCAACAACAGCGTCAATTGAACGTCAGACCAGCCCGAACACCTCGCCGTCGGCGTTGAGCCCCATATCCAGCGCTGCGGGTCGGCGGGGTAGCCCCGGCATGGTCATGATATCCCCACAGATCGCCACCACGAAGCCGGCCCCGGCGGACAGTCTCACTTCCCGAACCGGCAGCACATGGCCACTGGGGGCACCGTGCATCTTGGGGTTGGCGGAGAAACTGTACTGGGTCTTGGCGATGCACACCGGCAGGTGGCTAAAGCCCAGTTGCTCGTATTCCTCCAGCTGACGACGGGCCTCGCTGGAAAATTCCACATGGGCGGCGTCGTAGATCCGGGTGGCGATGGTCTCGATCTTCTCGCTCAGCGGGCAATCGTCCGGATACAGCAGCTTCACCGATGGCGTACCCAGCGCCATCTGGTCCAGTACCGCCTGGGCCAGCTCGGTGGCGCCGAAGCCGCCCCGGGCCCAGTGATTGGCGGCAACGGCCTGCACGCCCCAGTCCTTGCAGATGCCCTGAATCGCGGCGATTTCGTCCTCGCTGTCGTCGGGGAAGCGGTTGATCGACACCACCGGGGTGAGCCCGAACTGGCGCAAGTTGCGGATATGCCGTTCCAGATTGGTGGCGCCGGCGTAGACCGCGTGCACATCCGGCGTGGCCAGCCGGGCCTTGCGCACGCCGCCCTGCATTTTCAGCGCCCGTACCGTGCAGACCAGCACCACGGCATCCGGACGCAACCCGCTCTGGCGGCATTTGATGTCGATGAACTTCTCCGCCCCCAGGTCGGCGCCGAAGCCGGCCTCGGTGACCACCACATCGTTCAGGCTCAGGGCATAGCGGGTGGCCATCACCGAGTTGCAGCCGTGGGCGATGTTGGCGAAGGGCCCGCCGTGGATGAACACCGGGTTGTGTTCCAGGCTCTGGACCAGGTTGGGCTGCAACGCCTCGCGCAGCAGGATGGTCATGGCGCCTTCCACCCCCAGGTCGCTGACGGTCACCGGTGACAGGTCGCTGCGCCGGCCCACAATGATCCGTCCCAAACGCTCCCGCAGGTCCGCCAGGCTGTCGGCCATGCACAGGATGGCCATCAGTTCCGAGGCCACCGTGATATCGAAGCCGGTCTCCCTGGGTTGCCCGTGAGCCGCGCCGCCCAGCCCGATGATGGTGTTGCGCAGGGCCCGGTCGTTGAGGTCAAGGACCCGCCGCCAGGTGAGGTGGCGGGGATCGAGCCCCGATTCGCTGCCCCAGTGAATGTGGTTGTCGAGGATCGACGCCAGCAGGTTGTGGGCGACGGTGATGGCGTGGAAGTCGCCGTTGAAGTGCAGGTTGATGTCCTCCATGGGGATCACCTGGGCACGACCGCCCCCGGCGGCACCGCCCTTCATGCCGAAGCAGGGCCCCAGCGAGGGCTCCCGCAGGCACACCGAGGACTTGATCCCCAGCTGGTTGAAACCGTCGTTCAGCCCCACGCTGGTGGTGGTCTTGCCCTCGCCGGCCGGCGTCGGGGTGATCGCGGTGACCAGCACCAGTTTGCCGAAGGTGGCGGGGTCCGGCACGCCGAAGTGCTTCATGTCCAGCTTGGCCTTGTAGTGGCCGAAGGGGATCAGCGCGTCTGCGGGCAGGCCAAACCGGTGCTGGGCCAGCAACAGGATCGACTGGGGTTGCACCGCCCGGGCAATCTCGATGTCGGGAGTCCCCGGCGGTGGCAGGCCGTCGGTCACGGGGTGTATTGCCTCACGGCTGGGGCCCTGGGTTTCGGAGTTCGGTTCGTTGAATAGCTGGGCCATGGTTACTGGCCTCCCGACTGCCGTTGGTCGTTGTCGGCCAGCCCGGCGCTGGCCAGGTTGTTGAGCCACTTCGTGGACCGTTTCAGGCCGCCGAAGGGGAAGATGTGCAGGCCTTGGAACAGCGACAACGGGTGTTCCACCCGATAGTGCGCCAATGCCTCGACCAGCCCGTCCGGAGTCCATGACCGAAGCAGGCGGGCGGTTTCCGGGTGCCGGATCAGGGCCCGGGCGGAGACGCCGACCCCGCAGAGGGCGGCATAGGACAGCAGCGTGCGCAGGCTGGTGGGCCCGGCAATGCCAAAGTAGACCGGCAGTGGCGCAATGGTGTCGCCGTTCTCGTGGAGCCAGGTAAGGAAACTGTCCGCCTCGAAGGCAAACTGGGTCACCACCCACATGTCGGTTCCGGTGGCCGCGGCATAATCCCGCTTGATTCTCAGGGCGTCCCGCAGAGCGCTTTCATCGGCGACGGGGTGGCCCTCGGGATGGCCGGCCACACCCAGCCCGAACGGGCGCCCGGCAAACAGGTCCGCGTTCAGTAACGCCAGGGAGTCGGCAAAGGGGCCGGCAACCTTAGCGGTGTCGCCGGCGATCACCATCAGCCGGCGAACCCCCGCTTCGGCCAGCTGCGACAGCCAGTCGTCCGCCTGTTGCCGGCTGGCGAGGGCCCGGGCCGGGAAATGGGGCACCGGTACCAAATCATTGGCCAGCAAGTGCCGACTGGCGGCGATGGTGTCCGGGTAGTGGCCATTGGGCAGGTAGGGCACATAGACCCGGGTGCCCGGTGCCAGTCGTACCGACAGATCATCCGTCGTGAGAATCTGCCGCGGCGTCAGTTCCAGCGAGGCCGCCCTGGCCATGGCGGCCAGGGCGTTGTCGCAGGCCGTATCCATCATCGGGTCGGCGTGGGGTTCCTGGGCAAGCTTCATGGTTCAATGACCTGCCGGGCGCATCGGTCAGTCCGCAAAGTCGATGCCCTTGGCCCGTGCCCGTTCCCGGGCATTGGGGTTGACCGAGGGACGGAAGGGCACTTCCACCACTTCCGCGGCGACTTCCAGGTTGCCGTCCTGGGCGGCGTATTCCGGCGGCAGTTTCACCACCAGTTGGGTGCCGAGGTGGCGCAGCTCATAGGGGACGTAAGCCAGGGCAATGTTGGTGCCCAGTTCGGGGGAGTACCAGGGCGAAGTCACATAGCCCACCGGATCTTCCCCGGGACTTGCGCTGATCAGCCAGAAGTCGTTGGCGTAGTCGGTGACCGGGGCACCACCGAATGTCAGGCCCACCATGACTTGCCGGAACGGCGGCTGTCCCGCCTCGACCTGGGCCCGCACGGCTTCCAGTCGCTGCTTGCCGATGTAGTCCGCCTGCTTGTTGCGGGGCACCTGGTAGGCCAGGTTGCACTGGAACGGCAGGGTCTCCTGGTCCACGTCCTGGCCCCAGGACAGGATGCCGGCGGCGATGCGTCGATGGTGGGCCGGCGCAATGACCCGCAGGTTGTGGGGCTCGCCGGCTTTGAGCACCGCGTACCACAGGTCTTCGGCATGGCGGGTGGCATCGCGAAGGTAGATTTCATAGCCTTTCTCACCGGTGAAGCCGGTCTGGGAGACGATCACATCGTGCCCGGCCACCTGGCCGGCCATCAGGCCGTAGAACGGGATATCCCGCACCGCCTCGCCAAACATGTCCACCATCAGGGCCTCGGATTTCGGGCCCTGGATCTGTACCGGGGCCACATCGATCTCGGCGATACTGACGTTGTAGCCCATGCCCAGATTCACGCCCCGTAACCACATTTCCAGGTCGCTGTCGGACAGCGAGAACCAGAACTCGTCCTCGGCAATGCGCAGCAACACCGGGTCATTGAGGATGCCGCCGTCCTCGTTGCAGAGGATCACGTACTTGCCCCGCATCGGTTTGATTTTGGTGGCGTCGCGGGTGATCACGTAATTGACGAAAGCCTCGGCGTCCGGGCCCTTGACCTGAATCTGCCGTTCCACTGCCACGTTCCACAGGGTGACGTCGTTGACCAGGGATTGGTATTCCACCATGGCACCGCCATCCTCCGGGCGCACGTAGCCGCGGGGATGGTACATGCGGTTGTACACGGTGGCCCGCCAGCAGCCGGCTTCCACCGCCAGGTGCCAGTAGGGGGATTTGCGAACCCGGGTGGATATCAGCATTTCCACCGGTGTGGGGCCGGATTGACGCAGGTTAATGGGTACCCGGCGGTCGGACTGGTCCACGCTCAGGGGGGGGCGTGCCGCGCCAGCTCGTTGCTGGGGATAGTCCAACAGGGCCTGTTCGAATTTGATCGCCATTGCCGCCTCCAGGGATTGGGTTTCTTTCGTTGTAATGTGACCCGGTTTAACGGGGTTGGCTCTATCAGGGGCGACACGGGGCAGTCCAAAAGCGGCAATGGGTCTGGCAGCTTGAACGGTCAGGGATGGGGTAAGGGGCAATCAGGGGCGCCGCAGCGATTCTGCGGCGCCCGGGGTTAGAGGCTTATCTCAGGCGAGATCGAAGCGGTCGGCGTTCATCACCTTGTTCCAGGCGGCGACGAAATCCTTCACAAACTTCTCCTTGGCATCGTCCTGGGCATAGACCTCCGCCAGGGCCCGCAACTGGGAATTGGAGCCGAACACCAGGTCCACCCGGGTTGCGGTCCATTTAGGGGCGCCGGTCTTGCGGTCGTGGCCCTCGAACAGGTCCGCATCCGCGGAGGTAGGCTTCCATTCGGTGCCCATATCCAGCAGGTTGACGAAGAAGTCATTGTTCAAAGTGCCCGGCTTTTGGGTAAACACCCCATGTTGCGAGTTGCCATGGTTGGCGCCCAGCACCCGCAGACCGCCGACCAGCACGGTCATTTCCGGCGCGGTCAGTTTCAGCAGTTGGGCGCGGTCCAGCAGCAGTTCTTCGTCTGGCACCGCAAACTTCGCCTGGGCGTAGTTGCGGAAGCCGTCGGCCTTGGGCTCCAGCGGCTCGAAAGAGCTCACGTCGGTCTGGTCCTGGGAGGCGTCGGTCCGCCCCGGCGCGAACGGTACGTCGATGTTGTGGCCGGCGTCCTTGGCGGCTTTCTCGATAGCGGCGGCCCCACCGAGGACGATCAGGTCCGCCAGGGACACCTGCTTGTTGCCCGACTGGGCGTCGTTGAAGGCCTGCTGAATGCCCTCCAGGGCGGTGAGCACCTTGCCCAGCCGTGCCGGTTCGTTCACCTCCCAGTCCTTCTGCGGCGCCAGGCGGAGGCGGGCCCCGTTGGCACCACCGCGCATGTCGGAGCCGCGGAAGGTGGACGCCGAGCCCCAGGCGGTGGCGACCAGCTCGGCGACGGACAGGCCGGAGGCCAGGATCTTGGCCTTCAAATCCGCGATGTCCTGGGCGTTCACCAGGTCATGGGCTACCGGCGGTACCGGATCCTGCCAGATCAGATCCTCGTCCGGCACTTCCGGGCCCAGGTAGCGCGACTTGGGCCCCATGTCCCGGTGGGTGAGTTTGAACCAGGCCCGTGCGAATGCGTCGGCGAACTCCTCCGGGTTCTTGTGGAAGTGCTCGGCGATCTTGCGGTAGGCCGGGTCTTCCCGGAAGCCGATGTCCGCGGTGGTCATGATGGGGGTATGGCGCTTGTTGGGGTTGTGGGCGTCGGGTACGGAGCCCTGGGCATCCTCGCCCTTGGCAACCCACTGATAGGCTCCCGCCGGGCTCTTGGTTAGTTCCCACTCGTTGCCAAGCAGGGTGTCCAGGTAGGCCATGTCCCATTGGGTCGGAGTGTAGTTCCAGGCGCCTTCGATACCGCTGGTAATGGTGTTCTCGTCCATGCCGGTGCCCAGGCGGTTCCGCCAGCCCAGTCCCATTTCCTCCAGCGGCGCCGCCTCCGGTTCGGGACCGACGTTCTCCGGGTCGCCCGCCCCGTGACACTTGCCGAAGGTGTGGCCGCCGGCGGTCAGGGCGACGGTCTCATAGTCGTCCATCGCCATCCGGGCGAAGGTTTCGCGCACATCCTTGGCGGAGGCGAGGGGGTCGGGGTTGCCGTCCGGTCCTTCCGGGTTGACGTAGATAAGCCCCATCTGGACGGCGGCCAGCGGGTTCTCCAGGTCCCGTTCACCGGAGTAGCGGCTGTTGGGTTTGTCGCTGGTGGCCAGCCATTCCCGTTCGGCGCCCCAGTAGGTGTCCTCTTCCGGCTCGTAGATGTCCTCGCGGCCGCCGCCGAAGCCGAAGGTCTTGAAACCCATGGACTCGAGCGCCACGTTGCCCGCCAGGATCAGCAGGTCGGCCCAGGACAGCTGATTGCCGTACTTCTGCTTGACCGGCCAGAGTAGCCGCCGGGCCTTGTCCAGGTTGCCGTTGTCCGGCCAGCTGTTGATGGGGGCGAAGCGCTGGTTGCCGGTGTTGGCGCCACCGCGGCCGTCGCCGATCCGGTAGGTGCCGGCCGCGTGCCAGGCCATGCGGATCATCAGTGGACCGTAGTGGCCATAGTCTGCGGGCCACCAGTCCTGGGAATCGGTCATCAGGGCCGTGAGATCCTTTTTCACCGCGGCCAGGTCCAGCTTCTTGAAGGCCTCGGCGTAGTTGAAGTCCTCGTCCAGCGGGTTGGATGCGGGGGTATGCTGATGAAGAATTTTGAGGTTTAACTGGTTGGGCCACCAGTCTTCGTTGGTTGGGCCTGTGCTTCCCATGCTGGTTGGCGAGCCATGCATGATCGGGCACTTGCCTTGGTTGCCTGCCATAGGTCACTCCGTTTTCGTTGTATTGGCGATAGGGAGCAGGCAACGAATCCAGTCCCTTACAGGACCCGCTGAACTTCGGGCGGTGGGGAACAGGGTGCTGTCCGTTGACTGCCTGTTTTCTGTTCTATTAGTTCTAGCAACGCCTTGCGATTCCAGCTAGTTGCTTTTTCCAACCGGCGCCATAGTTTTTCCTTTGCAACCTGGCGCTGGGTCCGTTTCCAGCAAAAATCAGCAAAAAACGGGTCGAAGTGCCTTTTGGCGCTGGTCGATGGGGCAACCCGTTGAGATCCCTGCAGGGGCGCGTCGTATTTCCGATCACTGAAGCTGCAAAATGCAAAACAATGCAAAATATATGTCCGCTATGCGGACATGTTCACGGGCGCTGCGTGACGAAGTTCACCGAAACGGCCGCTGAAGGCTTCTAGTATGGACCCAGCGTTGAAGGAACCAATTACTAACCCAGAAGGAGAGTGGTCGTTTGAATAAAACAATTAGGTAGGTCGTTTTTATGAAGTTCTCCCATGTTGTCATTCCCGCCCTGGCTGCATCGCTGTTATCCACTTCCGCTCTGGCTGTGCAGGGTTCCAAGTTCTCCGCCACCCTGAGTAAAACCGCCCTGATGAACGAAGCCACCGACGGCTCGGCCGTGGTGATGGATACCATGATCCACACCTCCAATAAGCGGGAACTACTGATTGGCGTGTCGCTCGAAACCGGCCTTTACACCCAGACCCAGGTTAAGGGAAAGAACGGCGACAAGGATTCCGCCAGTGCCATGGCGGGTATCGATGTCACCGTCTACGTGGATGGAGTGCCTGCCGAGCCCGGCACCATCACTTTCAATCAGCGTGAGCAGGAACTGACCGCCGTTATGGGTGGGGTTATCGAATCCTGCACCTTTAATACGGATCAGGATGGCGACGGTGTGACCGATGGCTCGCTGACCGTGACCATCGAAGATGACTGCCTCGTCACCGATGAAGAGATTGAACTGATTCAGAGCACCATGTCGGCCCATCACTTCAATTTTGTCGCGCCGGACCTGTATGCCGGCGACCATACCATCACCGTGGAGGCGGCCATTTCAAGCGATACCAGCAGCGGTAACGGCAGTGCCAGTGCAACGGCTCTCGTTGGCAAGGGATCCTTGACGGTTGAGTCGGTACGGGCCATTAACCAGGACGGTGGCATCACGGTATTGGAGTAAGCTGAGGGGGGAAGAACGAGGCCGCTGCCTGATCCGGTGTCGGGTTGACACTCGAGGGCAGGCGATCGAACAGGCAGCAGTTTGAAGCCAAGGCATTCAGACTGCTGCCTGTTTTCGTTGCTGGCGCCCAAATTGCCGGCTTGTGCCGGCTGCACCAGCCTGGTGAATTGGTAACGTCAGCCGCCTGATATCATGTCAGGGAGCTTTATCGAATGACCGCCGGTCTAATTCGCAGGTTTTACGGAGAGGCACTGTCATGGATTTTCTTCGCCATCGGATTGAGCGGCAGGTCATCAGCCTGACGGGGCTGGTGCTCGGTGGGATCGATTACGAGCGGCCCAAAGGGGATCCCGGCCTGTTCGGTCCCGGCAGTGTTTGCTGGCGGGTGCACGGTGATTTTCCGTCCATGCTGTGCGGCGGGATCAGCGCGCTGATGTTGCAGATGCTGCACCCTTTGGCGCTGGCGGGGGTGTGGGATCATTCCAACTTCCGCGACGACATGATCGGTCGGCTGCGGCGGACCAGCCGGTTCATTGCCGGCACGACCTTCGCCTCGACCGCCGATGCCGAGCGCCTGATCGAGCAGGTCAAGCGGATTCACGACAACGTCAAGGGCACCGCGCCGGATGGTCGCCCTTACTCCGCCAACGACCCGGAGCTGTTGGTGTGGGTTCACGTAGCGGAGGTCCGCAGCTTCCTGGCGTCCTACCTGCGTTATCGCAATCCCGGGCTGAGTGTAGCGGACCAGGACCGTTATTACGATGAGGTGGCGAGGATTGCCGAAGCGCTCGGGGCCGTGCACGTGCCCCGCAGCCGGCAGGCAGTGGACGCGTACCTGGCGTCCATGCGGCCTCAACTGGTGTTTGACGAACGGGCGGCGGAAGTGTTGTCGCTGTTGCTTGCTGCGCCCGCGCCCAGCCGGCTGACGGGGCTGGCCGGACGGGTGATGACCCAGGCCGGCCTGGAGCTGTTGCCGGCTTGGGCCAGGGACATGATGGGCCTCCGCTCGGGCTGGCTGAAGCGCCAGGCGGTCGAGCAGGGGATGCACCGCCTGGCGCCGACCTTGCGATGGGCGCTGCGTAACGGGGCGTCCCACAAAGCCCGGCGGCGAGTGGGGCTCGCCAATCGCTAACTTTCGTTGATCCGGCTGATCACGTCCGCGTAGAAGTCGTCGAACTTCTTGAACTCCAGGCTGTCCTGGCCGCAGCAGCGGACCTCGCCGGACTTGATGTCGTACACCCAGCCGTGGATCTGGATCTTCTGGGTCGCCAGCTTGGCGGCCACTGCCGGGTGGGTGCGCAGATGCTGGACCTGTTGCAGCACATTCTCCTCAATGGCTTCGTTGAGATACTCGCTGTCCAGGCAGGCATCGGTGGGAATGTTGTGGCGTTCCCGCACGATCTCCATGGCCGAGCGGCAGTGGCCCAACCATTCCTTGACGTGGGGCAGCCCTTTGAGCGCATTGACGTCCAGCGCGCCCTTGATGGCACCGCAGTCGGTATGGCCGCAGACAATGATGTGCCGCACCTTGAGCACCGCCACCGCATACTCGATCGACGCGGTCATGCCGCCGGTTTCATTGCTGTGGGGCGGGATGATGTTGCCGGCGTTGCGGCAGATGAACAGATCCCCAGGGCTGGACCCGGTCAGCAGGTTCGGGTCGATGCGCGAATCCGAGCAGGTGAAGAACAGCACCTCCGGATGCTGGCCGTCGGCCAGCGCTCCGAACAGGTCCTTGCGCTCGGGATAGACGTTTTTGCGGAAATCCAATACGCCTCGAACGATATGATCCATTAACGACTCCTCCTGTCAGGCAATCTCTATCAATACTTCCCCAGGGGTCACCCGGTCACCCTTGGCCACATGCACTGCTTGTACCGTCCCGTCGACGTTGGCGTTCACCTCGGTCTCCATCTTCATGGCCTCGGTGATCATCACGGCCTGGCCGGCGGAGACAGTATCCCCTTCCTGAACCAGCACATCCACCACATTGCCCGGCATGGCGGTGGTGACGTGTCCCGGTTCAGTCGCCCGCTTGCGGCCGCTGCCACCCTCGGCCACGTACTCGTTGAGGGACTCGAAGACCACTTCCTCGGGCATGCCATCCAGCGACAGGTAGAGCTTGCGCTTGCCGGCGCCGGAATCGCCCACCCCGGTGACCGCCACTTCGTAGGACTCACCGTGGACATCGATGCGGAACTCGGTGGCCATGGCGGTGCCCATGCGATCCTTGCCTTTCTGTTCCTGGGGCAGCAGTTCTTCCGGCCTCAGGGTGCCGTCTGCACGCTGTTGCAGGAACTCCCGCCCCAGGTCCGGGAACATGGCATAGGTAAGCACATCTTCTTCGCTGGTCGCCAGACTACCAATGTCTGCTCGCAATTGGTTCAGTTCGGGGCTAAGCAGGTCGGCCGGGCGCCCTTCGTTTACCGACTCGTTGCCAATGGCCTTCTTCTGGATCTCGGTGTTGACCGCTGCCGGCGGCTGGCCGTAACCGCCCTGCAGGTAGCGTTTCACCTCGTTGGTGATGGTCTTGTAGCGCTGGCCGGCCAGCACGTTGTACACCGCCTGGGTGCCGACGATCTGTGACGTGGGGGTCACCAGCGGTGGATAGCCCAGATCTTCGCGTACCCGGGGGATCTCGTCGAAGACGTCGCGAATCCGGTCCAGGGCGTTCTGCTCCTTGAGCTGGTTGGCCAGGTTGGACATCATGCCGCCGGGCACCTGGTTGATCTGCACCGACACGTCCTCGCGGGTGAACTCGCTCTCGAACTGGTGGTACTTCTTGCGCACCTCGCGGAAATAGTCGGCAATCTCGCTCAGCAGTTTCAGGTCCAGGCCAGTGTCGTAGTCGGTGCCTTTCAGCGCCGCCACCTGGGATTCGGTGGCCGGGTGGCTGGTGCCGCTGGCAAAGGAGGAAATGGCGGTGTCGATGCGGTCGGCGCCGGCCTCGATGGCCTTGAGCTGACACAGCGGTGCCAGCCCCGAGGTGGAGTGACTGTGCACCACCAGCGGCAGGTCCACTTCGGCCTTGATGGCCTTGACCAGTTCGTAGGTGGCATAGGGGGTGAGCAGGCCGGCCATGTCCTTGATGGCAATGGAGTCGGCGCCCATGGCCCGCATGGCCTTGGCCTGCTCGACGAACAGGGCCGGCGTGTGGACCGGGCTGGTGGTGTAGCAGATGGTGCCCTGGGCGTGCTTGCCGGCCTTCTTCACCGCCTTCATCGCGGTCTCGATGTTGCGCAGGTCATTGAGCGCGTCGAACACCCGGAATACATCAATGCCGTTGTCCGCCGCCTTCTGCACGAACGCCTCCACCACGTCATCGGCATAGTGGCGGTAACCCAGCAGGTTCTGGCCCCGCAGCAGCATCTGCAGCCGGGTGTTGGGCAGGGCTTTGCGCAATTGTCGCAGGCGCTCCCACGGGTCTTCCTTGAGGAAGCGGACGCAGGCATCAAAGGTGGCCCCGCCCCAGACTTCCAGCGACCAGTAACCGACCCGGTCGAGTTTGTCGCAGATCGGCAGCATGTCTTCGGTGCGCATGCGGGTGGCGATCAGCGACTGGTGCGCGTCGCGCAGGATGACGTCGGTGACTTCGATTTTCTTGGCGTTGCTCATAGCTCGTTCCTCCTGCGGATTACCAGCCGGCATGGGCGGCGATGGTGGCAGCGATGGTCAGCGCGATTTCGCTGGGATCGCGCTTGGTGGAATAATTCAGCAGTTCCGGGTGGCTGGGCACGAAGCTGGTGTCAAAGAGGCCGCTGCGGAAATCCGGATGGTCCAGGATCTGCTGGTAATAATTGGCGGTGGTCTTGATGCCGTGCAGGCGCATGTCGTCCAGGGCGCGCTTGCCGCGGGCTATCACCTCGTCCCAGGTCAGCGCCCAGACCACCAGCTTCAGGCACATGGAATCGTAGTAGGGCGGAATCTCGTAGCCGGTGTAGATGGCGGTGTCCACCCGCACCCCGGGGCCGCCGGGGGCGTAGTAGTGGGTGATCCGCCCGAAGCTGGGCAGGAAGTCGTTCTTCGGGTCTTCGGCGTTGATGCGGAACTGCAGGGCGTAACCACGATACTGGATGTCCTCCTGGCGATAGCTCAGGGGCAGGCCGGAGGCGATGCGCAGTTGCTCACGGACAATGTCCACCCCGGTGATGGCCTCGGTGATGGTGTGCTCCACCTGCACCCGGGTGTTCATTTCCATGAAGTACACTTCGTTACCGGACAGCAGGAACTCCACCGTGCCCGCATTCTCGTAGCCCACGGCCTTGGCGGCCTTCACCGCCAGGCCGCCGATGTACTGACGCTGCTCCGGGGTCAGCTGGGGGCTGGGTGCAATCTCAATCAGCTTCTGGTTACGGCGCTGGATGGAGCAGTCCCGCTCGAACAGGTGCACGGCGTTGCCTTCACTGTCCGCCAGTACCTGCACCTCGATGTGGCGGGGGTTGACGATGCATTTCTCCATAAACACTTCGGCGGAGCCAAAGGCCTTGGTGGCTTCGGAGATCACCCGGGGGTATTGGGTCTTCAGCTCGTCTGCATTGTCACAGCGGCGAATGCCCCGACCACCACCGCCGGAAGTGGCCTTGACCATCACCGGATACCCGATCTTGCGGGCCAGCGCCAGGGCGTCGTCCAGGCTGGCCAGGTTGCCGTCGGAACCCGGGGTGATGGGCACGCCCGCGGCACGCATGCTGTCCCGGGCCTGGGTCTTGTCCCCCATCTTGTGGATAACGTCGGATTTCGGGCCGATGAAGGTCACGCCTTTCTGTTCGCACAGCCGGGCGAATTCGGCGTTCTCGGACAGGAAGCCGTAGCCCGGGTGGATGGCATCGCAGCCGGTTTCGACCGCCAGGTTGACGATCCGCGCCGGGTCCAGGTAGCCGGCCAACGGATCGTCGCCGAGGGAGTAGGCCTCATCGGCTCGCTTCACGTGCAGGCCGTAACGATCGGGTTCGGTGTAGATGGCCACCGAACGGATCCCCATCTCGGCGCAGGCCCTGACGATGCGGACCGCAATCTCGCCACGGTTGGCGATCAGAACTTTCTTCAACATGGGAAATTCCTCTTCAACATGGGAGATTCCTCTCTTGTCGTCCCGAATGAAGGATGCAACGAGAGTAGCGTGGTGGAACTGTAAGGAAAAATTGATATTATTTTGCGTATATATAATAAATTCCTTATAGATGGCTGAGGCGCCCGATTCCCAATGCCTTTGAGTGTTCACAAACTGGCCAGTCGCCTGACCTTTCGCCAACTTCAGGTCTTCAAGGCGGTCTACGACCTGGGAAGCTACAGCAAGGCAGGCGACCTGCTGGGGTTGACCCAGCCCGCGGTCAGCAGCCAGGTACGCCACCTGGAGCAGGCCCTCGGATTGCCCCTGTTCGACTACGTGGGGCGACGGCTGTATTGCACGTCTGCCGGGGAGGAGATGGCCCGGTGTGTACGGGCGGTCTTTGGGGAGCTGGAGCGGATTCAGACCAAGCTGGCCGCCCTGGAGGGGCGAGTGGCCGGGGAGCTCAGTCTGGTGGCGGTCAATACCGCTCAGTATGTGGTGCCGTATCTGTTGCGGGCGTTCGTGAACCTGTATCCCGAGGTCACTGTATCGGTGACCGTGGTGAACCGGGCTGCCGCGCTTCAGCGGTTGAGTGAAAACCGGGACAATCTGGTGATCATGGGGATGGTGCCCGGCGAACAGCCGCTGGTGTCCTTACCGTTCCTGGATAACGAGTTGGTGCCTGTGGCCCCTCAAGGCCACCCCCTGCTCGCCCAGGCGCCGGTGACCGCGCAGGCGTTTCTCGACAGTCAACTGTTGATGCGCGAGCCCGGTTCCGGCAGCCGGTTGGCGCTGGAAACCCATTGTCAGGAACAGCGCTTGAGGGTGACCCCGAGCATGGAGCTGGGGTCCAATGATGCGGTGAAGCACGCGGTTCTCGCCGGCCTGGGCGTGGCGGTCTTGCCCAAGCAGAGTATCCTTCCGGAACTGGCCATGGGCAGCCTGGCAATCGTGGACATACCGGGCTTCCCCCTGCGCCGCAGTTGGTGCCTGGTTTACCCCCAGGCCAAACACCCCTCGCCGGCGATGCAGGCCTTTATCGACTACATTCAGCAGAATATCCGCAACTTCGAGCAGTTCTTCCGGCGGGGCATGGCCTGATGGCCGTTGGGCTGATGCTTTCTAGCGATCCTCCTCTTCCTCCTCGGCGTCCAGCTCGGCCTTGCGTTTGCGGATTTTCTCCAGCTTGTCTTCGGGGATTTTCATGCTGTGGGCGCTATCCCTCAGCAGCAGGAGGCTGCCGACGATCATGGCCAGCGCCAGTAACAGAATGACCCAGCCGATAATGGGCATGGATGTGACTCCTCTGTGTCCCTTACCTTCGATTCCTTTATAGTGAACCACTTGCCTTTGGACTCTCAACCAGAACCATGGAAGACAGCTTATGTCCTTTTCCCGAATCTACGAACAGGCGGCTGCCCGCAAGGGAGGTGAGGCCGAGTTACGATCACTGTTGCCAACGGTGGCGAAACCTGGCGAGTTGGAGGCGCTGACGGATGACCGCTACCTGTCCGAGATCACCCGCTGCATCTTCAAGGCGGGGTTTGTCTGGCGGGTGATCGACAACAAATGGCCGGGTTTTGAAGCGGCCTTTGAGGGCTTTGTGCCGCTGTACTGGCAACAGGTACCGCCGGAGGTGCTGGAAGACCTGGCGAAGGACGAGCGCATCGTGCGCAACCTGCAGAAGATCCGCACGGTGCCGGAGAACGCCCGAATGATCGTGGAGGCGGGCCGTGACCACGGCGGTTTCGGCGCTTTCCTGAGCCAGTGGCCGTCGAGCGATCAGGTGGGGCTGTTGCAGCATTTCAAGAAACACGGTGCCCGCCTCGGTGGCAATACTGCCCAGTACTTCCTGCGCCGGGTAGGGTGGGACGGTTTCATCCTGTCCCAGGACGTGGTGGCCGGGCTGCGGCGGGAGGAGCGCCTGGATGCCAGTCCCGGCAGCAAGAAAGCCCTGGTCCAGGCCCAACAGGCCTTTACCGACTGGCATCGGGAGACCGGGCTGTCCTACAGTCATTTGTCCCGTATCCTGTCCTTTTCGGTGGGGGACTGATCCCGCCAAGGGAGTCGGGCTGTGGCCCGTGACTAGGTCAATCATCAAGGGCGGACCAGAGGAGAGCGCCGTATGGCCAGCAACCCAAACTGTCAGTGTGCCTGTTCCCGTACCCGGTTCCAGGTCAACGGCAAGCCGCTGATCCGGGGCTTCTGTCACTGCTCCATCTGCCAGGCCTTCAACCAGGCCGACTATGGCGACATCACCGTTTTCCGCGCCAGGGATGTGGTGAAACCGGCGGCGGCCAGTGTCGACTTCCATGCCTACCGGGTCCCGCCCATTGTCCAGCGGGGCAAGTGTGTTCATTGTGGCCAACCGGCGATCGAGTACCTGACGTTGCCGCCCCTGCCGGAACTGGTGGTTGTGCCGACGGCGAACCTTCACGACGCTGGCCTGGTGCCGGAGCCCTCGCTTCATATTTTCTACGAGACCCGGGTTGCCGACGTTGAGGACACGCTGCCCAAGTACAGCGGTTACCTTCGCAGTCAGCTCGCCTTTGGCCGCCGGTTGATGGGCGCGCTGCTTCGGGATTGAGGCGTTCATTCCTGAAGAATTGGGCTAAGCTGATACTGAGCGTCATCGCCACGTTTCGCCTGCAGGTATGGATGTCAGCGTGTCAGCCTCAAGACCCGACAGCAACGATCGCCCGGGGCTTCTGCTTGCCTGTCCCGAATGCGATCTGGTGTCTGAAATCGTGCCCCACCAGCAGGAAGGGCGTTGGCACCTGTGTCCGCGCTGTCACCACGCGCTGCTGCGCCAGGCCCGCAGCGACCAGCTGACGCCGGCGCTGGCAGTCACCGCTTTGATACTGCTTCTGCTGTCACTGCTGTTTCCCTACATTGCCTTTGAACGGGGTGGTATCGAGCGGGCGATGACGGTGGCCGATGCCGCCAACGAACTGGCCATGCATCACCACCCATTGCTGTCAGTTGTCGTGGTCGCCACCATCGTTGTGATTCCGGCGCTCTATCTGCTGGCGGTCTGCATCATTCACCTGAGCCTGGCCAGTCAGGCCCGCCTGCCGGGCAGTCTGTGGCTGGCGCGCTGGTTGCCCCGCCTGCAGCCCTGGATGATGGCGGACGTGTTCGCCATCGCTGCCCTGGTCAGCCTGGTGAAAATCATTGCGATGGCCCATATCCAGCTGCTCTCCGCCTTCTGGACCTTTACCGGCTATGCCGTCCTGTTGCTGGTGACCGTCACCCGAATGAACACCATTGCCCTGTGGCAGCGGCTGTTGGGCCCACTGGACCAGCCCGCCAGGGCGCGAGCTGGCTTGATGGCGGTGGAGCAGGGATTGGTGGGCTGCAGCTGGTGCGGCCAACTGCAACAGCGGGGACACCAGCATTGCCTGCGCTGTCGCAGCCGGCTGCGACAGCGTCACCCTTTCACCCTGCAACGGGTTTGGGCGCTGCTGGTGACGGCCATGCTGTGTAGTTTGCCGGCACACCTGTATCCGATCATGGTCACTACCAGCTTGGGGCAATCGGACCCGGCCACCATCATCGGCGGGGTGCTGTTGTTCATTGATCATGGCGACTGGCCAATCGCTCTGATCATCTTCGCCGCCAGCGTGCTGATCCCATTCGGCAAGATCATCGCTATTGCCTGGCTTTGCATTGCCAGTCGCCGGCGCCGCTCGCTGGATATGGCCGGTCAGATGCGGCTGTACCGGATTACCGAGTGGGTGGGGCGCTGGTCGATGATCGATGTGTTTGTGGTGGCCATCATTGTGGGCCTGTTCCAGTTGGGCAACATTCTCACCATCACGCCCGGGTATGGCGGGCTGGCCTTCTCCGCGGTGGTTATCTTTACCATGCTGGCAGCCCACCAGTTCGATCCGCGGCTGATCTGGGACCAGCAGCGCCGGGTTGCCGCTGGCCGCCTTGATGCTCCCCTTGCGGAGGGCTACCGTTGAACGACGATCCGGATACTTCACCTTCACGGAAACTGTCCGCGGTCTGGATCATACCGCTGGTGGCGGCGGTGATCGGCGGTTGGCTGGTCTACAGCAACCTGTCAAGCCGGGGACTGACCATCACCCTGAAACTAGACGACGCCGAGGGCATCAGTGCGGGTACCACCGCGGTCAAGGCTCGTAATGTGCAAGTGGGCGTGGTCGACAGCGTGTCGTTGTCGGAAGATCTTAGCCACACCTTGCTGAGAGTCCAGATGCAGGCCGACACCGAACGCATGCTCTCGCAGGATACCCGGTTCTGGGTGGTCAAACCCCGGGTTGGACGGGAGGGCATTAGCGGCTTAACCACCGTGGTGTCCGGTGTCTACATTGAGCTGTTGCCGGGTACGGAAGGTCCGCCGAGGAGCAGCTATACCGTCAGTGACAGCCTGCCACCGGAGGTGAGTGGAGAGGGCCTGTACCTGCAACTGCTGAGCGCGGCCGGCAGCGATATCGATACTGGGGATCCGGTCAGTTTTCGCAGTCTGCGCGTCGGTCGGGTGGTGGAGACCGAGTTCGATCCGGCACAGAAAGCCTTTCGGCATCGCCTGTTCATCGAGGCGCCCTATGACGTGCTGGTCACCAGGAACTGCCGGTTCTGGCCGGTCAGTGGCGTGGGCTTCCGGTGGGGGCCCCAGGGCTTTGAGGCTCGGCTGGGGTCGCTAGAGAGCTTCCTGGGTGGCGGCGTGACGTTTGCGGTGCCAGACTCGAACATGAGCGCCGGGGAGCCGGCCCGGGACGGCGACACCTTCATCCTGTACGAGGATGAAGACGCCGCCCATCGGGCCCTGTATTCGCTGACGCTGGATTATGTGCTGTTGATTGACGGCAGCGTTCGTGGATTGCAGGCCGGGGCTCCGGTGGAATACCGCGGGGTTCGAGTGGGGACCGTCGAGCAGGTGGCCTGGGGCTTTGGGTACGAGGGGCCCGGTTCCATGGGGCAGAACCCGGTACCGGTGTTGATCCGCTTCGAGCCCCAGCGATTGACCCTGCAAAACCAGGTGGCTATGGCGCAATGGAGGAGCGAAATTTCTGAGATGATCGGCAACGGCCTTCGCGCCAGCCTGAAGCCGGGGAACCTGCTGACCGGCGCGATGTTCGTCGATCTGGCGTTCTATCCCGATGTACCGGAAGTTGCTGCTATAGCTTCGTACCGTTCGACGCCGATCTTTCCCACCATTCGCCATGGCGGGATTCGCAAGATCGAGGAGCAGGTGGGCCAGCTGTTGGAGACCCTGAACGGGGTGCCGTTCCAGGACATCGCTGATCGTATGAACCAGAACCTGGACAGTCTGGCCAGGGTCAGCCAAAGGCTGGATGCGATGCTCGGCGACCCGGCGTTGATCCGGCTTCCCCGGGAGATGACAGATACTTTGGCCGTGCTGCGGGAAGCCTTCCGGGGGTGGGAGGCCGACACCGACCAGGATGGCGCCGCCTATAAACGCCTGCAGGCGACCCTGCAAAAAATGAACCGGTTGCTCAATGACGCGAGGCCCCTCGTCGACACCTTGAACGAGCGGCCCAACGCCTTGATCTTCCAGAACCGGGCCTCGCCGGATCCCCAGCCCAGGGCTGCGCAATGATGGCGGCGGGGCGACATGCGGGTGTCTGTCTGCTGGCAATGCTGTTGGCCGCCTGCGGCAGCGCCCCGATCGCTCCGCCGCCGGGGTACCTGTTGCCCAGCGCCGCCTCAGTGGGAACCACTGCAATGAACGTTCAGGTGCGTCTGGCGGGGTATCTTGAACAGGGTGGCATCGTCTATCAACTCAGTGACAGCGAGATGCATAACGCCCGCCAGCATCGCTGGGCGGAGCCGTTGGCGCAGCAACTCCGGCGCTCACTCCATGCCGGGCTCAGTGAAATGGCCCCGCCGAACGGCGGGCAATTGACGGTGCAACTGAGTCAGTTCCAGGGGGTGCGGAGCCTGGCCGGGGACCGGGCGATCATTCGTGGTGTCTGGCAGTACAATGCTGGAGGTGCAGTTACCAGGACCGGTCAGATCGACTGGCAGGGGCCATTGACCGGCGATGGGTATGCCGGGTTGGTGGAGACCCTGGATCAGGGCTGGCAGGACGTCGCCCACCGGATAACGGCGGCCCTTCACACTGATGGTTCTTGAATCAACGGCCGCTAGTGCCGGGGAGGCGTGATGAAGATCGTGGACCTGAAGGCCTATCAGGCGGAACTTCGCTACGATGGCCCGGCCTACGCCTTTGCCAATGGTCGCAGCTACCAGCGGTTCCTCAGTACGGTGGTCGTGTTAACCACCGACGATGGACTGGAGGGGTATGGCGAAGTCTGTCCCTGTGGACCCCGTTACATGCCGGCCTTTGCCGAGGGTATCCCGTCCTGCCTTGCCCAGTTGGCCTCCGGCGTGCTGGGGGAGGATCCCCGTCATACCACGCGCATTGTCCAGCGGATGAATGAGGTGCTCAGTGGCCATCCGGTGGCCAAGGCTGCCATCGATATGGCCTGCTGGGACCTGTTGGGCAAGGCGGTTGGTTTGCCCCTGTATGTGCTGTTGGGCGGTCTGCTGAGCGAATCGATGCCGTTGCACCGCATTCTGCCGTTGGCTTCGTCGGACGAGGTCAACGCGTCATTGAGCATACTTCGGCAGCAGCAGTTTCATCATTTCCAGCTCAAGCTGGGGCGCGCTGTCGAGGAGGACCTGGCGCTGCTGGACGGGCTGGAGGGCGTGTGCCGCCCCGGCGAAGTCTGGGTGGGGGATGTCAACGGGGCCTGGCGACCGGAGGAAGCGATCCGCTTTTCACGGCAGTTGGCGGATATCCCCCTCTACCTCGAAGAGCCCTGCGGGGACTATCTGCAGAACCTCTCGGTTCGACCACGCCTGCAGCATCCGGTCAAGTTGGACGAGTCCCTCCATTCGCTGGCGGACGTGCTGCGGGCGCTGCACGACAACGCCATGGATGCCATGGCGCTCAAGCTCAGCAAGTTCGGCGGGCTGACCGTGGCCCGCCGGGTGCGGGACCTGTGCGTTGCCCACGGCATTCCCATGACCATCGAAGACGCCTGGGGCAGCGGCATTGCCACCGCGGCCTACGCTCACCTGGCCGCCAGTACGCCACCCCATTACCTGCTCAACACCACCGACCTGCACAATTACAACACCACGCAGCTGGCCCTGGGTGCACCTTATGTAGAGCAGGGGCGAATGACCATGAGCGCCGAGGCCGGCCTGGGGGTGCAGCCCGATTTTGGTCAAATGCGCCGAATCGAACTCGGCTGATCCGGCGGGGCAAGCTGCTCATGCTGCTGAACCTGCCACAGATGGGCGTACAGTCCGCCCTGTTGCAGCAGTTCCCCATGACTGCCTTGCTCGGCAACCCGGCCCTGGTCCAGCACGATGATGCGGTCGGCATCCAGGATGGTGGACAGGCGGTGTGCAATGACCAGGGTGGTCTGCTGGTGAGAGATATCGCGGATGGCCTTGAGGATCACCTTCTCCGAGTGACTGTCCAGGGACGAGGTGGCCTCGTCGAACACCATGATGGGCGGGTGCTTGAGCAGCGTCCGGGCGATGGACACCCGCTGTTTCTCGCCGCCGGAAAGCTTGAGACCACGCTCGCCCACCAGGGTGTGCTCCCGGTCCGGCAGCTCGGCAATGAAGTCCGCCAGGTAGGCCAGGCGGATCGCCTCCCAGACCTCCTCATCGCTGGCGTCGATGCGGCCGTAGCGCACGTTCTCGAAGATGCTGGTGTTGAACAGCACGGTGTCCTGGGGCACCACGCCGATCTGGCGGCGCAACGAGGTCTGGCTGACGTCGCGGATCGATTGGCCGTCGATGGTGATCTCGCCGCCGGTGACGTCGTAGAAGCGGAACAGCAACTTGAACAGGGTGGACTTGCCGGCACCGCTGCTGCCCACAATGGCCACCTTCTGCTTCGCCGGCACGGTGAAGCTGACCCCGCGGATGATCTCCCGGGCCTCCGAGTAGCCGAAGTGCACGTCGCGGAACCGAATCTCGCCATGGGGCACTGCCAGCTCGACGGCATCGTCCCGGTCCGCCACGCGGGGCTGTACCTCCATCAAAGCAAACATGTTCTCGATGTTGGTCATGGCGCCCTTCATCTCCCGGTACACGAAGCCGAGGAAATTTAGCGGCATAAACACCTGCATCATGAAGGCGTTGATCAGCACGAAGTCCCCGATGGTCATGGTGCCGTCGGTGACCCGCACCGCCGCCAGCACCATGGCCAGGGTCATGGCGGCGGCAATGATCAGGGACTGGCCGCCGTTGAGGGCAAACAGCGACAACCGGTTCTTGCGCCGGGCCTGTTCCCAGCGAGCCAGGTTCTCGTCGTAGTTGTCCGCCTCGAACTGCTCGTTGGTGAAGTACTTGACCGTCTCGTAGTTGAGCAGGCTGTCGATGGCGCGGGTGCCGCTGTCGGATTCCGCCTCATTGGCCTCGCGGATGAACGCCAGCCGCCACTCGGTGGCCACCACCGAAAAGCCCACGTACGCCGCCACCGACACGGCCACGATCAGCGCGAACCAGACGTCGTAGTTCCACAGCAGCAGGCCGATCACCATGCCGATTTCCAGCAGGGTCGGGAGGATGTTGAACACCATGAACCGCAGCAGGAAGCTGATGCCGTTGGTGCCCCGCTCAATGTCCCGGGAGAGCCCGCCAGTGCGGCGATTGAGGTGAAAGTCCAGGTCCAGCGCGTGCAGGTGGCGGAACACCCTCAGCCCCACCCGGCGCATGGCCCGTTCCGTGACCCGGCCAAACAGGGTGTCCCGCAACTCCCCGAACAGCACGTTGGAAAACCGCACCACCCCGTAGGCCAGCAGCAACCCCAGCGGCAGGGTCACCAACTGGCTGGCGCCTTCGGCGTCCAGGCCATCGACGATGTGCTTGAGGATGAACGGCAGCCCCACACTGGCCAGCTTGGCCAATACCAGGCACGCTACCGCCAGGGCAATGCGGGTTCGGAATTCCAGCAGGTAGGGGAACAGGGTTTTCAGCACCGACCAGTTGATGGGTTTGGGGGTAATGTCACTGGTCATGCTGCGCATAGGGTGTCCCTGGCAAGGAGGATGACGCGAGTATAGCAAGGCGGGGCGCTAGCGCCCCTTGAACACCGCTTCCCGTCGCTCCAGGAACGACTGGATGCCTTCCTTCACATCCTCGCTGGCCATCACCGGCTGCAGATCCGGGAACAGGCGCTGTTTGGCCACTTCCTGCCCCTCGCTGACGGCGATCTTGGAGGAGGTCAGACTGCCGCTGACCCCCAGCGGGGCGGCCTTGGCGATCTTTTCGGCAATCGCCAGGGCGACGTTGAACTGATCGCCCGGCTCCACCAGTTCCTGGACCAGCCCCCACTGGTAGGCCTGTTCGGCGGTCCACTCATCGCCGGTGAGCAAATAGCGCTGGGCATTGCCCCAGCCGATCTCCCGGGGCAGACGGATGGTGGCGCCGCCACAGGCGAAGATGCCGCGCTTGACCTCCAACTGGGCGAAGCGAGTGCCCTTGGCGGCTACCCGGATGTCGGTGTTCAACATCATCTCCACGCCGCACGTATAGCAGATGCCCTGGGCCGCGAACACCATCGGCTTGGTGAGCCCTTCGCCCACAATGTGGAAGGGGTCGAGTTCGCCTTCGCCGGGTTCGATGCCGGTGCCGTTGGCGAACACGCCGGCCCAGTCGTCCAGCTGCAGACCGCTGGTGAAGTGGTCGCCTTCGGCGTACATCAGGCCCACCCGCAGCCCCGGATCGTGCTGGAGCTGGTGGTAGGCCTTGGCGATCTCGTGGTACATGGCCCGGTTCATGGCGTTCATCTTGTCCGGGCGGTTGAGGCCGATCAGCAGGATGTGCTCCCGCTTCTCCACATTAACGAAAGACATCAGAACCACTCCTTTTGCATGTTCAGGCAGGTATCGTCCTGGTTGCGCAGCAACACCAGGTCCTGGGCGACGGTGGGCAGTTCCCAGTGGAAGAAGTACTGGGCGGCCTGCAGCTTGCCATTGTAGAAGTTGCGCTCTTCGTCGCCAGTGGCAGACGCCAACCCCCGGGTAGCGGCGTTGGCTTGGCGCAGCCACATCCAGGCCACGATGATGTGACCGAACAGGTGCAGGTAGCAGGAGGCATTGGCCAGTACCGGGTCCGGGTTGCCGCTCATCAGGGACTTGCCCAGGGTCTGGGTCACCTTGACCGCCTGTTGCAGGGTCTCACTCAGGGACAGGGCCCACGGCTGGGTTCGTTCACTGGTGGCGGCCTTCAGGTCCACCTGCATTTCCTGCAGCAGGATCTGCAGGCCGTGGCTCTGGTCCTGCCACAGTTTGCGGCCGAGCAGGTCCAGCGCCTGGATGCCGTTGGTGCCTTCATGGATGGGGTTGAGACGGTTGTCGCGCCAGCATTGCTCCACCGGGTACTCCCGGGTGTAGCCGGCACCGCCGTACACCTGGATGGCCAGGTCGTTGGCTTTGGGACCGTACTCGGAGGGCCAGGCCTTGATGACCGGAGTCAGCAGGTCCAGCAGCTTGCCCGCTTCCTCCCGCTTCTGGGCGTCCGGATGGGTGTGCAGGTCATCCATCAAGCGGGCACCGTAGAGACACAGGGCCAGGCCGCCTTCACTGTAGGCCTTCTGGGCCAACAGCATGCGGCGCACATCGGCGTGCTTGATGATGGGCACCTGCGGGCTTTCCGGGTTCTTCTCCGATGGCTTGCGGCCCTGGAAACGGTCCTTGGCGTATTCCAGGCTGTGCATGTAGCCCCGGTAGCCAATCACGGCCGCGCCCAGGCCAACCCCAATCCGGGCTTCGTTCATCATCTGGAACATGTACTTCAGGCCCTGGTGGGGCTCGCCCACCAGATAGCCATGGCAGGGGGCATCGTCCCCGAAGCTGAGGGCGGTGGAGGTGGTGCCCCGGTAGCCCAGCTTGTGGATCAGACCGGCAAGGCTGACGCCGTTGCGTTCGCCGGGGTTGCCCTCGGCGTCCACCCGGAACTTGGGCACGATGAACAGGGAAATGCCCTTGACGCCGGCAGGTGCGCCTTTGATCTTGGCCAACACCATGTGAACGATGTTCTCGGTGAGGGACTGTTCACCGCCGGAGATGAAGATTTTCGCGCCCTTGATCAGGTAATGGCCGTCGTCGGTCGGCGATGCCGAGGTACGAATGTCCGCCAGGCTCGAGCCGGCGTGGGGTTCGGTGAGCGCCATGGTGCCGCTGAACCGGCCAGAGAGCATGTGGGTCAGGTAGCTACTGCGTTGTTCCTCATTGCCAAACACCCGGATCAGGTTGGCGGCGGCGGTGGTCAGGAACGGGTACCCCGCGGTGCTGGGGTTGGCGGCGGTGAACAGGCCGTTGCAGGCGGCCATGACCGATTCCGGCAGCTGCATGCCGCCAAGATCATGGTCGTGGCGACCGGCAATAAAGCCGGCTTGGGCATAGGCATCGAAAGCCTGCTTGACCTCCGGCAGCATCTCCACCTTGCCGTCGACGAAACGGGGCTCGTCCTTGTCCGCCGCGCTGTTGTGGTTGGCGAAGGTTTCCCGCGCCATCTTGTCGGCGGTCTCAATCACCGCATCGAAGGTGTCCTTGCTGTGCTCCTGGAAGCGCTCGCGCTGGAGCAGGGCCTCGGTATCCAGTACGTCATAGAGTTGGAAGGCCAGGTCGCGGCGGTCGATCAGGGTATCGGTCATCGGAGGTCTCCTTGTTGTTGGGCTTAGACTCTCACACTCCTGCGCTTCCGGGAAATCGGCATGTCCGGCTCTTCGACCGCTGGCCTTTGATTAACGGCGCCCTGGGCGAGCTGCGGGGCCAATAAACCGCAGCTCAAGTTGCTTCCAGGCCCTTTTGGTCGCGCAAGGAGTCACTTCATGTTATACCAGCAACTCTTTTTCGCGGGGCGAGTGTCCACGCCCCGGGATCGATCAAAAAGGGAATAGTTCTGGAGCGTTAAGCCATGCCCAAAGCCAGCGAAATCAAAAAGAACCAGGCCATCGAATACGAAGGCCGCGTGTATTTTGTCAAAGACATCGAGCGCTCGGTGCCCCAGGGGCGTGCCGGGGGAAGCCTGTACCGCATGCGGATGTACGATGTGGTCAGCAACAACAAGCTCGACCAGACCTTCAAGGATTCGGACATGCTGAACCTGGCGGACCTGGTCCGTCGGCCGGCGACATTCTCCTACAGCGATGGCGAGGAGTATGTCTTCATGGACAGTGAAGACTTCACCCAGTACGCGCTGAACAAGGATGCGATCGAAGACGAGCTGCTGTTTATCACCGAGGACATCCAGGGGCTGATGGTGATCCTGGTGGACGATGCGCCGGTGGCTCTGGCGCTGCCCACCACGGTGGATCTGGAAATCACCGAGACCGACCCGGCCATCAAGGGCGCTTCCGCCACCGCGCGCACCAAGCCCGCTACCCTGTCCACCGGCCTGGTGGTGCAGGTGCCGGAACACATTTCCCAGGGCGACCGTATCAAGGTGAATGTGGAAGACCGGAAGTTCCTGGGGCGGGCCTGACCGGCCTCGTCAGGGCCCAGAGCCCGCACGTTCAGGCGGTCTTGAACTGCCCTACCAGTTGCTGTAGCCGGCTCGCCAGTTGCGCCAGCTCCTCGCTGGCCACAGCGGTTTGTTGCGAGCCCTGCGCTGTCTCCTGGGAGGCTTGGGAAATGGCGTCGATGCTGCGGGTGATGTCCTCGGCCGCGGCATTCTGTTGTTCCGCCGCACTCGCAATTTGAACGTTCATGTCGGTGATGACGGCCACCGCTTCGGTGATCTCATTGAGCGACTCGTTGGCGCGGGCGGCCTGCTCAACGGTTTCCGCCGCGCTGCCACGGCCGGCGTCCATGGTGGTGACCGATTCCTTGGCAGCGGTTTGCAGGCGTTCGATCATCTGGTCGATTTCGCCGGTGGACTGTTGGGTCTTTGCGGCCAGGGAACGGACCTCGTCGGCAACCACTGCGAAGCCTCGGCCCTGCTCTCCGGCCCTGGCGGCCTCAATGGCTGCATTGAGTGCCAACAGGTTGGTTTGCTCGGCAATGCCGCGAATGACATCCAGAATGGCGCCAACATTCTCCGACTCCTGCTCAAGCTGGCCGATCTTGGCGGAGGCTGCCTGGATCGTCTCGGCCAGTGCACTGATTGCGGCGCGGGTTTCGTCCACCACTTGCTGACCATTGCGGCTGGCATTGTCGGCCCGTTGAGTCGCCTCGGCGGCCTGACTGGCGTTTTTGGCGACTTCAGCGACGGTGGCGGTCATCTGGTGGGTGGCGGCCGCTGTCTGCGTCAGAGACTGCTGCTGTTCCTCCACCCCTTGGCTGGTCTGCTGGGTGATGGTCGATAATTCCTCTGCCGAAGCCGCCAGTTGCCCGGTAGCGTGATTGATCTCCTGGATCATGTTCCGCAACTGTTGGATCATGGCCTTCATGGCGGTCAGCAGTTGCCCGGTTTCGTCGCGACTGGTGGGCTGGACGTCGATGGTCAGGTCTCCGGCTGAGAGGGCCTTTGCTGCGCCCACCGCCCGCTTCAGCGGGCTGGTGATGCTCCGGGCAATCACCAGCCCGATGATGATGCCGAGGATGGTGGACACAACGCTGATGCCGATTAGCCCGGTCAAGGCTTCCCGCTCGTCCTGCTCCACGGTTTCCAGGGCATGGTGGGTCATCTGTTCGATGCCCCGCAGGACCGCCTCCAGGTGATGGTCGAGGTTGGTCTGCGACTCCTCCATCTCATGGGCGTGCGCAATGGCCTGCTCCAACTGGCCGCTCAGGATTTCCTGGAACAACGACGCTGCTTCTTGATCGAACGCCCGGTGTTCCTGTTCGATTTTTTGCATCTCGGTAGAGAGCGAGCGGATTTCCTCCGCGATCTGGGGTGATGGCGCATGGGTTAGGGCGCTTTTCAGCAGCTCCCTGGCGGACAGGATCTGCTCATCGATGTCTTGGGCCATATCGTTAACCTGATCCTGGATACGGTTCAGGCTCTGGCCCTCCCCCAGGGGAATCTCCGCCAGGCGCAGCCCTTTCTCAATCAGGATGGCTTTTTCCAGTTGCTTGACGGTCACGCCCGTCATGAGTTCAACCAGGGGCATGTCCTCGGTTGAAACGGTGTGCAGCTCATGACCGACTTTGGTGATTTTGACGATGCCGTAGATCGACACCGCGATCAGCAGCAGGATCAGGAGGCCAGCCATGGCGAGGATTTTGGTTCCGATCGTCAAATCTTTCAGATGTTGCATGCTAGTTCCCCAGGCTCCGGGTCTCCGTCCCCCTGTGTTTCACCGATATCTCCAGCGCTATCCTCATTCTTGTCATAGTAGTCCGTTGAGGGTTGCGCGTCATGCGCAATATCAGTCAGTTACGATCGATGGCCTGAGCGGAATGTTTCGACGGTTCCTTACAGGCGATGGATTCGTTTGCAGCGGGTGTCGAAATGACATTGGGGCAATCGACTAACCTACGATTCCCACCCTGAGAAGGAGACAGGCAATGTCCAATCCCATTCCCCAAGGCCATGAAGGCCTGATTCCCCACCTGACTTGTGACCCCTGCAAGGACGCGATTACGTTCTATCGCGAGGCCTTTGGCGCCGAGGAGCTTCAACGGGGCGAACACCCGGACACTGGCAAGATCATGCATGCCGCCCTACGCATCGAGGGCCGGGTGCTGTACCTGTGTGACGACTTCCCGGAGTTCTGTGCGGATGGCAAGCCGAACTCGCCGAAGGCATTGGGTGGCTCTCCGGTGACCATTCACCGCTATGTCCCGGATTGCGATGCCGCGATTGCCCGGGCCGAGCGGGCGGGCGCCACGGTAATGATGCCGCCGGGAGACCAGTTCTGGGGGGATCGGTATGGCGTGGTGGTGGATCCTTTCGGCCACCGTTGGTCGTTGGCGACCCACGTTCGTGAGGTCAGCGAGGCAGAGTTGGCCGACGTGATGGCCCAGATGGCGCCCATACCCGAGCAATAGTCGGGCCACGGGCCAAGACCCGGGTATGGGCTTCGTCCGTATCAGTGGAGATGACGCTGGACGTACGCCAGTAGGTAGTCCTTGAAGCATCTCGCCCTGGCGTTAAGCAACTTTCCGCTGGGCCAGATCAGGTACATCTGGCGGGGGGCGCCCAGCCATTGGGGCAGGATTCGCACCAGCGCGCCGGAGTCGAGTTCAGGCTGTACCTCGGTGAGCGGGAGCAGGGCAATGCCCTGACCATCGCACACCAGGTACTTGGCCAGACCGGTGTCGTTGAAGGTGGCGTTGTGCCTGGGATAGATTTCCTGGCGGCTGCCGGTTTCGGCATGACTTAGCGTCCATTTCGACACCAGGGTCGTGCCAATTATGCGATGGGCCTTGAGGTCGCATGTCGTCGCCGGCTCGCCGTGCTGTGCCAGATAGGTTGGCGCAGCCACTATTATCTTGTCGATCTGCCCCAGCCTTTGCTGGTAGAGCTGGGAATCCGCTTGCGGACCGATGCGGATCGCCAGGTCGGCCTTGCTTTTGACCAGGTCCTGCAACTGGTTGCCCAGAATCAGTTCCAACCGGATGTCTGGATAGGTCCGGGTGAAGCCCAGCCACATGGCACGGAAAAAGCCGTGGGAAATGTTGGTGGGGGCCAGGACCTTCAGGTGCCCCCGAAGTTGAGACATGTCTTCACTCAGCCGTCGCTGGGTCTGCTCGAACTGGTCCACCAAGCTGGCGTAGGCCTCATAGTGAATCTCTCCCTCCTGCGTCAGCACGCATTGTCGTGCCGAGCGGTTCAGCAACCGACAGCCCAGCCGCTGTTCCAGCTTCTGCAGCCGCCGGGTCACAGTGGCCAGCGGTAGGCCGAGATGACGCCCGGCACTGGAGAGGTCGCCCTGCTGAACAATATGCACAAACAGTGCTATGTCATCCATCATGATTTCATTTATGGAAAATCGTATTTAGAAAATGTCTGTATTTTTGATTATGGAATAGAGCATATCATCAGGTCGTTGATTTGACGAAAGGAGGTTATACAGTGATTCCGGTGAAATATGCATCCTATGTATTTTCGTTTTTCATGTCTCTGTCGATGTCGGGAATCATGTCCCTGGTGATTTCCGGGTTTAATGTCGGATGGGGCGACCATCTTGTGACCATCTGGCTGGAAGCCTGGGTCTTCGCATTCGTGGTCGCGTTTCCAACGATCATTGTGGTGACACCCCTGGTGAGAAAACTGGTGACGCTGGTTGTGGTTCACGACGGTGAGCGTGCCTGAGCGGCGCACCGTGGTGGTTTCAGGTCGTTGGGAAACACTCGGGTGAGGGGGAAGTCTTGATGGAAATGTCTTACATATGGGGCGCAATCCTGGTGGGCCTTGGCGCGACCCTGTTGATGGACCTGTGGGCCTGGACCCAACGCCGTGTCTTCCAGGTGGCGTCTCTGGATTTCTGTCTGGTGGGACGCTGGTTGTTGCACATGCCAAAGGGCCGGTTCCGGCATCCCCACATTGCAAAGGCCCAGCAAAAGCCGGCGGAATGCACCGTGGGCTGGGTTGCCCATTACCTGATCGGGATTGTTTTCGCCTTCGTGCCTGTTGTCGCCACGGCTGGGCAGTGGCTGGAGCAGCCTTCCCTGATGCTTGCCTTGTGGGTTGGCCTTGGAACCGTCGTGTTTCCCATGCTGATCCTGCAGCCGGCTTTTGGCCTGGGGATGGCTGGGGCGAACACACCCGATCCTGCAAGGGCCCGCCTGAAAAGCCTGTCGACCCACGCCCTGTTCGGGCTTTGGTTGTATCTGGCCGCCCTACCGGTCAGCTGGTGGCTGGCCTCACTGCCTCGGTGACCGGATCGCCGGCCCTTGCTGCTGGGTAGCTCAGTGCTCGCGATCTTCGGTATACCGGTCCAGCCGCAGGCGATGGCGGTCATCGAACAGCTGGCGCAGGGTCAGCCGGGACGCCAGCAGAATGCCGATCCCGGTACCGGCGGCGATCAGCAGGATGATCAGGATCTGGTAGCTGACCGCACTGATAGGGTCGGCGCCGGCCAGCAGTTGGCCGGTCATCATGCCCGGCAGACTGACGATGCCGCTGGCGGCCATCATGTTGATCACCGGAATCAGGCCCTGGCGGATGCCGTCGCGCCAGATGCTGTGGCAGGCTTGTTGCCAGGGTTCGCCCAGGGCCAGCCGCTCTTCCAGGATAGCCCTCTGCTGGTGGGCGCCTTCCAGGATCCGGCTGATGGTCAGGGCGATGGCGGTCATGGTGTTACCCAGCATCATGCCGAGAAAGGGGATGGCAAAGCGCGGGTGATACCAGGGCTCGTGGCCGACCATCACCAGCAGTGCCAGCAGGGTCAGTGAGAAAGACCCGATGGCCATGGCCAGCAGGCCGTCCCGCCACTCACCGAGGCTGTGGCGGCGATAATGCTGGCGGGCCATCACCTCCCGTCCGGCGGCGAGCAGCATCACCAGGGACACCAATAATACCCACCACACCGTGATGTTTTCGAACAGGGCCTTGAGCACCAGGCCGATCAGCGCCAGCTGCAGACTCATGCGCGCCATACCCACCAACAGGCCGTTGGAACTGCGCTTGCTCAAAGGGCGCACGAAGCCGGCCACGGCCATGACAATCAGCGCGGCCAACCCCAGATCCATCAGGCTCAGTTCGGGGCCGTTCACGTCACAGGTTCTCCAACTTCAAGCACCTGGCCCTTGTCGATCCGCCAGTGCTTGTCCGCCAGGCGCTTCCGCTGCGCGGCGTCATGGCTGGTCATGATCAGGTGGCCCTGCTGCTGGTGGCACCATCGGGAGAGCAACGCTTCGACGAGGGCGGTGGCGTCAGTGTCGAGGTTGGCACAGGGTTCATCGAGCAGCAGCACCCTGGGCGAGCGGTCCAGGGCCCGGAGCAGGGCGAGGCGCTGCTTTTCGCCACTCGACAGGTGCTGGGGATCGCGCTCGAGGATGGTGTTGTCGAGGCCGATGTCTGTCAACGGGGCGGCCTCGGGGGCGTGGAAATGCGCGGCCACCCGGTGATGCCACCAGTGGCTGTCCGCCGACACCAGGATGACCCGCTGGCGCCACTCGGGGCCGCTCATGTCCACACTCGATTGTTGGTCCAGTGCGATGGACCCCTGCCAGGGCACCAGGTCGGCAATTACCCGCAGCAGGTGGGTCTTGCCAGACCCCGACGGGCCCTGCAGCAAGACCCGATCGCCGGCACTGACCGTCAGCTTTTCCGCCCGGATAAGGTCGGTTTTAAGGGACTGCAACTCCAGCATCGTGGCGGCGCCTGGCTCCAAGGACAAGGTTTGGGGGATTCTAGCACGCCAATCCCAAGCCGCAGGGAAGATGTGCCGAACCGGCTGTTCCTGTTGTCCTGAGGTCGATTTTCTCGCGATGTTTCCCGCCAGCATTGAGAATGTTGTCAAACTGTCACATTCTGCGTGTACATTTGTGCCATTTTTGATCCTATATACGCTGTGAGGTAGTGCCATGGACAATCGACGCAGAAACGTCCTCAAGGGTTTGGCCGCGGCGTCGTTCACTTCGACGCTGGCTGCCTGTAACGGTTCTTCCAACGAACCCCGTGAGCAACAAGTGGCGGGCGACTCCGCCAATCGGGGGGCTTCGCCCAAACCGCCGGTAGCCGTTGCCTTCCACCACGGCGTCGCCTCCGGCGATCCGTTGGCCGACCGGGTGATCCTCTGGACCCGGGTGACGCCCACCGAGGAGTTGCCGCGGAACGTGGGTTCCGTAGCGGTCAATCTGGTGGTGGCCCGTGATCCCGAACTCAGGGACGTGGTGCATCGCTACCAGGCGGAAACCAGCGCCGAAAGGGATTTCTGCGTCAAAGTGGATGCCGAGGGCCTGGCCCCGGATGCCTGGTACTACTACCAGTTCAGGGTCGGTAGTGTCCGCTCCCCAGTTGGTCGCACCCGGACGTTTCCGGCTGCCGGTGCGCGGGCGGAGCGCAGCCGGTTCGCGGTCGTTTCCTGCTCCAACTTTGCCTATGGTCTGTTCTCCGTGTATCGGGCTGTCGCCCAGCAGAGTGATCTGGATTTCGTGCTCCACCTGGGCGATTACGTCTACGAATACGGAGCGGGTGAATACGGCGCCTTCCCCGGGCGCGATCCCGAGCCCGCCCATGAGATGGTTTTGCTCGATGACTACCGTCAGCGACACGCCCAGTACAAGACTGACGCCGAGCTGCAGGGGGTGCACCAGCAGTTCCCCATGATTTGCATCTGGGACGATCACGAGTCGGCCAACGACAGTTACAAGGAGGGCGCGGAGAATCACTCGGAGGCCAGCGAAGGGAACTGGGCGGAACGCAAGGTGGCCGCCATCCGGGCTTACTTCGAATGGATGCCGATCCGCCAGTTGCCCGCCAACGCTCAGCGGCTCTGGCGCCAATTCGCCTTCGGCGACCTGATCGACCTGTTCATGCTGGATACCCGTTTGGAAGGCCGGGACGTCCAGGTGGACAGCCCGGTGTCGGCGGATCGGAGCAGTCCGGACCGTCGCCTGGTCAGCGATGAACAAATGCAGTGGTTGCAGGACGGCTTGACGGCCTCGTCCGCCAACTGGCGCTTTATCGGCCAGCAGGTGATGTTTGCAGAGCTGAATGTGGCTCGCACCGTGCTTGAGGCCCAAACGCTGGGCCTGCCGGCTCCGGACACTTTCAATGATCAGTTGGCGGTGCTGAATGTGGACCAGTGGGACGGTTATGTTGCTGACCGGGACAAGATCCTCCAGACCCTGGGCGACCAGGGCATCGATAACACCGTCATTCTCACCGGCGATATCCACACCTCCTGGGCCAACGAAGTCTATGTCGACAACTCACTGATCGGCAATGCGTTGACGTCGCCAGTGGCGGCCGAGTTCGTGGCGCCGTCAGTGACCTCCCCGGGGCTGGAGGAGTTCCTGACCGATAGCGGTGCCGATATCGCGGCGGTAGCCGCACGCCTGGCCAACCCCCATATGAAATACACCGAACTGAAATCCCGAGGGTTTGTGTTGATGGATGTCACCCGGGAGCGGGCGCAGGCTGAATACTACTACGTGGCCAGCATTGCAGAGCAGGACCGGCTTGGTGAACTGGATACAACGAAGACCAAGGTAGTGGGTGTGGACAGTGGCAGCAGTGAGATCTACCAGGACCGAGAGCTTTCCTCGCCACGGACGGTGCGCACGGCATTGTTCCATCCCCGGGTTCAGCAGCAGGTCGGTTAAGAGGAAGTAATGATGTCGAAGGAGTTGAAACCTGATCAGGCCAACCAGTTGGTAACAGATAGCCGTGGCTGGAGCCGACGTGAATTCCTGCGTTCCATGTTCTATACCGCCGGAGCGGTGGGCTCCGCCTCTTGGCTGACCGCCTGTATGGGGGGTAGCGGTGGTGCCGACCAGGCTGCCGAGTTGCTTCCGCCGGGCAACACCGTCACGCCGACGCCGGATCTACCGGATACCCTTCCGGACATCCCGGAACTGGTGGGACGTTTTGCCAATCTGGGGCCGCTGGAAGAGCCCGATCTCTATGGCGTGCGATCGCCGGCCGGCTTCACCACCCGGGTGGTGGCCGTCAACAAAGAGCTGCCCCAGCCCAAGGGCATGTCCGCCGCGGGCCCCCAGACCGGTGGTGTGGGCAACCGGCCCTGGCACATCTTCCCCGATGGCGCCGGGGTGGTGCCCCGGGACAACGGTGGCTGGATCTACATCAGCAACAGCGAGGTGCCGGGTGCCGGCACCATCGGCTTCATGTACCCGGCGCTGTCCGGGCTGGCCAATGCCGCGGAAGAGCTGACGCCGGGCCTGGCCCAGGTCGGCACCCTGGTGTTCGATCCCGATGGCACCATCGTGGACTCCTACACCATCCTCAGTGGCACCACCTTCAACTGCGCCGGCTGCGTGACGCCCTGGAAAACCTGGCTTTCCTGCGAGGAGTTTCCCAACGGCCAGGTCTGGGAATGCGACCCCTATCAACCCGGCGAGGGGCTGGCGCGGCCGACCCTCGGCTTATTCTCCCACGAGGCAATTGCCATCGACCCGAACGAGCGACGGCTTTACCTGACCGAGGACATGCCGGACGGCCGTTTCTACCGCTGGCTGCCCGACCCCGCCGACTGGCCGGAAGGCGCCGAGAGGGCGGCCCTGCAGGCCGGACGTTTGCAGGTCATGGCGGTGGGCGGTGACGGCGTGGAGGGGGCGCTAGCCTCGCCCCAGCCCATTACCTGGATCGATGCGCTGAATCCCCACGAACCCCAGGACCAGAACCGGATTCCCGAATCCACCGCGTTCGACGGTGGCGAAGGGGTCTGGTATTTCAATGGCATCGTCTACTTTGCCACCAAGGGTGACAATCGGATCTGGGCCGTCGACACCGCGGCCCAGACCGTGGAAATCATCTACGACCTGGCCACGGCGGAGGCGCCGAACAACATCCTGTCCGGGGTCGATAACCTGTTCGTCACCAACCAGGGCGATGTGCTGGTGGCCGAGGACGGCGGTGATATGCAGGTGGTGGCGATCCTGCCGGATCGCACCCTCAAGCCCATTGTCCAGGTCGTGGGGCAGGACGCCTCGGAGATTGCTGGGGTGGCCTTCTCGCCGGATGGACGACGGATGTACTTCACCTCCGACCGCGGGGGACGAAATGGCCTGGGGGGCTTCACCAACGGCCTGGGGATGGTGTACGAGGTACTGCTGCCGGACAATCTGTGATTCCGGGTTGCGTCTCG
>NZ_JAWVYN010000025.1:0-51339 GCF_033722735.1 Marinobacter sp. | reverse complement strand
GGAGGATTCGAACCTCCGACCGCCTGGTTCGTAGCCAGGTACTCTATCCAGCTGAGCTACAGCCGCTTAAAACTGTGTCGTTTTTGATAAATGGCGCGGCTGGGAGGATTCGAACCTCCGACCGCCTGGTTCGTAGCCAGGTACTCTATCCAGCTGAGCTACAGCCGCGCATCTCAAAAACCTGTTGGATGCTACCCCAACTGTTCTCATTTCCTGAAAAGGAAATGGCGGAGAGGGAGGGATTCGAACCCTCGATACGCGTAATGCGTATGGTTCCTTAGCAGGGAACTGGTTTCAGCCACTCACCCACCTCTCCGTGAGAACGCCGCGTATACTACCATAAAATTTCTGTTTTCATAGGGTTGACACAACTTTTTTCGCCGCGGATTTCACTCACCATAAAAAAAGCCGCTTGGGTTTCCCGCAAGCGGCTTTTTAGCGCCTTAGCTGTTGCCGGGTTCCGGCTCGTCAGAGTCTGATTTCTCACTCTGAATGCGCTGATAAATCTCTTCACGGTGAACCGCCACTTCTTTGGGGGCGTTCACCCCGATCCGCACCTGATTCCCCTTTACACCCAGAACGGTGACAGTGACGTCGTCACCGACCATCAGGGTTTCGCCAACACGGCGAGTCAAGATCAACATATCCTTTACTCCCTTTTAAGAGCTACCAGTTCCGACAAATGAACTCTACAAAACGTTATAGTGGGCTCACGCACGATTTAAAAGGCGAGTGACCACTTATGCAGTGATCGGCCGCCTTTCGGAATCGTGAATGCAACCCTTCTTCTCTTACTTGGACAACCCCGACGCAACCAGTTCACTGACCTTCGGCGTCTGGCTCCCCCAATTCAAAAGCACTGTGAAGCGCCCGAACGGCTAGTTCGAGGTACTTCTCGTCAATCACCACCGAAATCTTGATCTCAGAGGTGGAAATCATCTGGATGTTGATGCCTTCACGAGACAGTGCTTCAAACATTGTAGTCGCTACACCCGCATGTGAACGCATTCCCACACCGACAATGCTCACTTTGGCAATTTTGTTGTCACCGCTGACTTCCTCACGGGCTCCCAGATCAACGGCGACCTTGTTGAGCACCTCTTTGGCGCGCTTGTAGTCGTTGCGATGGACCGTAAAGGTGAAATCGGTGTGATTATCAGCGCCAACGTTCTGGACGATCATATCCACTTCGATGTTGGCATCGCTGATCGGTTTCAAAATGTTCAGGGCGCTGCCCGGGGTATCCGGCACACCCGATATGGTTAGCTTGGCTTCATCGCGATTAAACGCTATGCCGGAAACAACCGGTTGTTCCATGACGCTCTCATCCTCAAAAGTAATCAGGGTACCGCCGCCGTCCTGGAAACTGGACAACACCCGCAGCGGTACGTTGTACTTGCCCGCAAACTCAACGGCACGGATCTGGAGCACTTTCGAGCCCAGACTCGCCATCTCAATCATTTCTTCAAAGGTAACCCGGTCGAGCCGGCGGGCACTGTCCACCACCCGTGGATCGGTGGTGTAGACACCATCAACATCAGTATAGATCTGGCACTCATCGGCCTTCAGCGCGGCCGCCAGGGCCACCGCCGTGGTATCGGAGCCGCCACGGCCAAGGGTGGTGATGTTGCCGTGCTCGTCGGTGCCCTGAAAACCGGCAACCACAACCACGCGACCGGCATCCAGGTCTTGCCGCATGCGCTGTTCGTCAATCTGGCGGATTCGCGCCTTGGTGTGGGTGCTGTCGGTGAGGATGCGCACCTGGCTTCCGGTGTAGGAGCGGGCTTCGCAGCCACGCTTCTGCAAGGCCATGGACAACAGGGCGATGGTCACCTGCTCACCGGTGGAGACCAGCACGTCCATTTCCCGGGGCGTGGGCTCTTCCATAATGTCGTTGGCCAGCCCGATCAGGCGATTGGTCTCGCCACTCATCGCTGACACCACCACGACAACGTCGTGACCCTCCTTGCGGAACCGGCAGACCTTCTCGGCAACTGCCTCAATCCTCTCGGTGGTACCAACCGAGGTGCCACCAAACTTCTGAACCAAAAGAGCCATTGCTTTCCCAACAATCCAATCAGGAACCCACGACGACCGGAATGTGTCGCCAGTCAAAAATCAAGCCGGCGGAATTATATACATCCGCCGGCTCGCGTTAACAGCCTCTCAGGCAATGTTTTTGTCAACCCACTCGGCAACCCCGTCCAGGGCCCCGGGCAACTTGGCCGGATCGCTGCCGCCACCCTGCGCCATATCCGGGCGTCCACCGCCCTTGCCATCCACCTGAGCCGCCAGGTGCTTCATCAGGTCACCCGCCTTGATCCGGTTGGTGGCGGACTTGGTGACCCCGGCCACCAGGGTTACTTTGCCTTCCTCGACACTGGCCAGGACAACCACCCCTTCTCCCAGCTTGTTCTTGAGCTGGTCGGCGGTTTCCATCAGCGCCTTGCGATCGGCGCCTTCCAGCTCTGCCGCCACAACCTTCAGCCCTTTCACCTCAACGGCGGACGACGCCAGATCGGATCCTGCAGAGCTGGCCAGCTTCGCTTTAAGCTGCTCCAGCTCCTTCTCCAGTTGGCGGGTACGATCAACCGTGGCCTGCACTTTCTCCACCACCGTGTCGCGGGAACCTTTTACCAGTTGGGCGGCTTCCTTCAGTTTCTGGTCGGTGTTATCAATCCAGTTCAGCGCGTTGAAGCCGGTAACCGCCTCGATGCGACGAACCCCGGACGAAATGCCGCCTTCGGACACAATTTTCAGAAGACCGATATCGCCGGTCCGGGACACGTGGGTGCCGCCACACAGCTCGACGGAGTAGCGGTCGGTGCCCATGCTCAGCACCCGAACGGTATCGCCGTACTTCTCACCGAACAGTGCCATGGCACCCTTGGCCTGAGCATCCTCCATGTCGGTGACTTCGGTTTCCACCGGCGTGTTGGCCAGGATCTGTTCGTTGACCTCACGCTCAATCTCCTTCAGTTCCTCCGGCGTGACCGCCTCGAAATGGGAGAAGTCAAAACGCAGCTTGTCCGGGTCCACCAATGAGCCTTTCTGGGTGACATGCTCCCCCAGTACCTTGCGCAGGGCCGCGTGCAACAGATGCGTGGCGGAGTGGTTGAGCGCTGTCGCCTGACGACGCACATGGTCAACCCGGGCATCCACTTCCAGGCCGGGGAACAGCTCACCCTCGATCACGGTACCGATGTGGATGTGATGATCCCCTTCCTTGCGGGTATCGTTGACCTGGAAACGGCCACCGCTCCAGGTCAGCAACCCGGTGTCCCCCACCTGACCGCCGGACTCGGCGTAGAAAGGTGTCCGCTCCAGCACCACAATGGCCTCATCACCCGCCTGGGCAGTCCTCTCTTCGCCGTCCACGATCACTGTCGTCACCGTCTCGTGGCCGTCCACTGTCTCGTAGCCGGAAAATTCGGTCTTGCCTTCCAGCCGGAGGCCGGCGTTGTAGTCGATGCCGAACTTGCTGGCGGCGCGGGCCCGCTCCCGCTGGTCGTTCATCGCCTTCTCGTAGCCTTCGTAATCCAGGGTCAGGCCACGCTCACGGGCGATGTCGTTGGTCAGATCCACCGGGAAGCCGAAGGTATCGTACAGGGTAAAGACGGTTTCACCGGGAATAACGTTCCCTTCCAATTCGGCGATGTCCTGCTCGAGCAGTTTCAGGCCCTTGTCCAGGGTCTTGGCGAACTGCTCTTCTTCCTGCAGCAGGACCTTCTCAATCTGCGCCTGGGTACGCACCAGCTCGGGATACGCCTCGCCCATCAGTTGAACCAGCGCTCCCACCAGCTTATGGAAGAACGGTCCCTGGGCACCCAGCTTGTTGCCATGCCGGGCGGCCCGGCGGATGATGCGGCGCAGCACGAAACCGCGGCCTTCGTTGGAGGGCATCACGCCGTCGGCAATCAGGAATGAACAGGAACGGATATGGTCCGCCACCACCCGCAGCGAAGCCTCGGTGGTGGCAGCACCACCAAGCACCTCGGACGCCGCCTTCAGCAGGTCGTCGAACAGGTCGATCTCGTAGTTGCTGTGCACACCCTGCAAGACCGCTGCAATGCGTTCCAGCCCCATGCCGGTGTCCACCGACGGCTTGGGCAGCGGCAGCATTTCACCGTCGGCGGTGCGGTTGTACTGCATGAACACCACGTTCCAGATCTCGATGTAGCGGTCGCCATCTTCCTCGGGACTGCCGGGCGGACCACCGGCAACGTCGGGACCGTGGTCATAGAAGATTTCGGTGCAGGGGCCACAGGGGCCGGTATCGCCCATCTGCCAGAAGTTGTCGGAGGCATAGGGCGCGCCCTTGTTGTCACCGATGCGGACAATGCGCTCCTCCGGCACCCCCATCTCCCGGGACCAGATGTCGAACGCTTCGTCGTCGGAGGCGTAGACGGTAATCCACAGCTTTTCCTTGGGCAGGTTGAGCCACTGGTCGCCGGTCAGGAAGGTCCAGGCGAATTCGATCGCCTCACGCTTGAAGTAGTCACCGAAGCTGAAGTTGCCCAGCATCTCAAAGAAGGTGTGGTGGCGCGCCGTGTAACCGACGTTCTCCAGGTCGTTGTGCTTGCCGCCGGCACGGACACACTTCTGGGCCGTGGTGGCCCGGGTATAGTCCCGCTCTTCCCGCCCCAGGAATAGGTCCTTGAACTGGTTCATCCCCGCGTTGGTAAACAGCAGGGTTGGGTCATCCGCAGGCACCAGTGAGCTGCTTGGTACGACGGTGTGCCCCTGCTGTTTGAAGAAATCGAAAAATGCCTGTCGCAATTCTGCGGTTTTCATAACCCTGCCCTGATCCAGCTTTCTGCCTTTATATAGGCCCTTTGGTGAAAATGACTGCTCCGGAGCGTCAAAACAAGGACGATGGACGTCCGGCGGTGCAAATCGGCTACTCTAGCATACGCCGCATTGAGGAAAAACGAATTACTGCCGGCGAGCCCCAATAACGCCCTCCCCCTGCGACAATCCGTCAAACGGGTTATACTCGGCCACCCGAAACTGAACGGTACCAAGAGGGGTACCGATGACGCAGGAGCCTTCAATGCCTCGCAGATTCCACGACGAAGACCAATTGCTGCCTCCGGCCAACATGCTCCGCCGGGTGCTCGCCATCATCTACGACGGCCTGATCAGCATTGCCGTGCTGATGGTGACGTCCTGGGCCTACACCCTGGTGGCAGCGTCAGTGATCGGATTCGAGCGTTACGAGGCGAAGATGGAGGCCGGCACCCTGGAGGCAGACCCGCTGCTGAGCAGCGTACTGTTCGTCGTGCTGTTCCTGTTCTTTGGCTACTTCTGGACCCGCTCCGGCCAGACCCTGGGCATGCAGGTCTGGCGCATCCGCATCCAGAACATCAGCGGCTGGTCGGTGAGCTGGGTGCAGGCGCTCAAGCGCTTCATGGTCGGCGCACTGACGCTGTTTGCGGGCATGCTGTGCCTGTATAACTGGGGAAGCTGGAGCCTGATTATCGTGGCACCGGCGGTGACAGCCGTGTTCTGGCCCATCAATGGCGAATCGGTCACCGACCGCCTGTCCCGCAGCCAGGTGGTTCGGGTACCCACGCCGCCCAAGAAGGCCGGCTGACGGAACCGGCACCACCGTTTTCGCGCGGACTTACCCGGCCCGGCGCATCAGGACGGCCCCCACCACCGCATTGATGGCGATGGGTACCAGGATGGCAATGACGGGGTTGAAGCCGAACACCAGGCTCATCGGCCCCAACAGATCCTGCATGTACTTGAACAGCAACCCGACGATCAGCCCGGTAAATACCCGGAAGCCCATGGTGACCGACCGCAGCGGGCCGAAGATAAAGGAAATGGCCACCAGCACCATCACAGCGGTACCCAGCGGCATCAACACCTTCTTCCAGAACGCCAGCCAGTAGTTGGCCGAGTTCAGTTCCTGGTCGTCCAGATAGGATGCGTAGGTGAAAAGCCCGCTTACCGACAGGTTCTCCGGCTTGACGATCAATACGCTGAGCACCTCGGGCGAGAGCCCGGTCTCCCAGCGCAATTCACGCCGCACTTCCCGCTCGGTGGCGACATCGGAGAAATGGGTGATACGGGCATTCTGTAGCAGCCAATGATCGCCCTGGTAGATCGCCCGGGGTGCAAACGTGGCCTGCTCCATGGCGCGCCGGTCCGAAAACTCGAACAGCGAGACGCCGTGCAGGACGCCGTTCGGCTCGACCGCGTTCAGGTGAATGAAGGTATCCCCTTCCCGATGCCAGATCCCACCCGAGGACGCGATGTTGCGGCTGGCCCCCTGGGCCACCGCCTTCTGGCTCTGTGCCATGCGCTCAAACGGGGGCGCCACATACTCGCCGATCAGCAAGCCAACAACCACCACCACCAGGGTGGGCTTCATCGCCGACCAGACGATGCGCCTGATGGAAACACCGGCGGCCCGTATCACCGTGAGTTCGGAGGAGCTGGCCATGGCCCCCAGCCCCACCAGGCAGCCCATGAACGCGCCCAACGGCAGGTAATCGTAGATCCGCCGCGGCAGGGTCATGAAGACATACAGCAGGGCCTGCAGGGTTTGGTAGTCGGCCTCGGCGTCGTCCAGCTCACCGATGAAGGCAAAAATCAGGTCGAGGGACAGCACCACCACCATCACCAGCAGGGTGGCGCCACCGACGGTGCGCATCACATAGTTGTCGAGCTTACGCACGGCGACGGCCCTCCCGGATCAACCGCCGCCGACGCAGCCAGGGCGGCCCGAAGTGCAGCCACAGGGCCAGCGCCAGGAACAGGGCATGGACCCACATCATCCCGATCCACTCGGGCACCTTACGGTCCTCCACCGCATCCCGGGCGACAATCAGCAGGCCCAGGTAGACGATGTACACCAGCATGGCCGGCAACAGGTGAAAGAAGCGGCCCTGACGGGGATTGACCCGACTCAGGTGCACCGCCAGCAGCGTCACGATGGGAACGATCAGGGGCAACGAAAAACGCCAATGCAGCATGGCCCGGTGCTCCGGGTCGTCCGACGACAGCAACTCCAGGGTGCTGATGGCCTCGTCCAGCTGCCGATCCCGGGCGTTGCCGGCCTGCACTTTCAGACCATAGGCATCAAACGTGGTCACCTGGTAATCCAGTTTGCCAGGCATTCCCTGGTAACGGGAGCCGCCCTCCAGGATCAGGAACCGGCTGCCGGTCTTGTCGTCGAGGAACTGGGAGCCAACGTCCGCGGTAATGATGGTCAGCCCCGGTTCGCCGCGGGAATATTCAGCGATGAATACGCCATGCAGTTCCCGCTTGTCGTTACTGAGGGCCTCGGTGTAGGTGACCCGCTCCCCCGAGGAGAGATCCTGGAAGCGCCCGGGCGCGAGCATTTCGAACTCGGTGGCCTTGCGCTGCTCGTTGAAGATCCGCTCCACCTGCTTCATGCCCCAGGGCGAGAGGTACAGACTCATGCCGCCCACCACCAGCATCACGATCACGCTGCCGATGAGGGTCTGGTTGATGACCTGCCGATCGCTGACCCCACAGGCATACAACACCGTCATTTCACTTTCCAGGTACATGCGCCCGTAGGCCAGCAGAATGCCAATAAAGAAGCCCAGCGGCAGGATCAGCTCCAGGAACCCCGGAAAACGATAGGCCATGATCTGGAACAGCACGTCACCGGCCAGTTCGCCGGCGGCGGCATCCGCCAGGTACTTGATAAAGCGACCGCTCATGAACACCAGCAGCAGGACGCCAGATACCGCCAGCATGCTGATCATGACTTGTCGAGTCAGGTAACGGAAAACTATGCTCAAAGCAGTCTCTTCAGTTGGCCGGTTGGATGCAACGATCAAATAGTGGGGTATTCTATGTAACCTGACCGGCGAATGACAGGGCCGCCTGCGCCTTTGAGCACGGGAACCGCTTGATTAATGACGCCTTAGCCCCAATGCTAGTGTCTTTCAAAATTGCCATCCCCGCCTTCGGACGGGAACGACAAAACAACCAGTTTCGGGAGTTGCCATGAATTTCACCCTGAGCAGTAAATCCATTGCCAGCCTAAAAGCCGATTGCCTTGTGGTCGCGGTACCGGAGAACGGCGACTGGCCTGCCACAACCCAGGAGGTGGATGAAGCGCTGGACGGCCTGCTGCGTCAGCTGAACAAGAGTGGTGACATCACCGGCAAGAACGGCAACTGCCTGCTGATCCCGGTCGCCGGCCAGCCCTGGCCCCGGGTTCTGGTGGTGGGCACCGGTCCGGACGAGGAGCGCTCTCCGACCAACTTCCGCAAGGCCGTCGCCGCCGCCGTCGGCCAGATCAAGGACGGCGCCGCCGGTCATGTGGCCATTGCCCTGACCGACACGCCCACCACCGGTGACGATCAGGCGCAGTCTGAAGCCAACCGCCTCAGCTTGATTGGCCGCACCCTCGAGGAGCAGCTCTACACGTTCAACGCCTACAAGAGCGGCAAGCCGCCGGTGCGCAAGCTGAAGAAGGTCACGGTGCAGGCGTCCGCCGCCACCAAGGTGCTGAAAAGCGCGTTTGAGCTGGGCCTGGCCACCGGCCGCGGCATGAACTTCACCCGCGACCTGGGCAACACGCCCCCCAACGTCTGCCACCCGAGCTGGCTGGCGCAACAGGCGGAAAAGCTGGCCAAGGAACACGACACCATCAAGACCGAGATCCTCGATGAGAAGCAGATGAAAAAGCTGGGCATGAACACCCTGCTGGCGGTTTCCGCGGGCAGTGCGCAGCCGGCCCGGCTGATCGTCATGGAGTATCGCGGCGGCAAGGCAAAGGACAAGCCCTACGTGCTGGTGGGCAAGGGCATCACCTTCGACACCGGCGGCATCAGCCTGAAGCCCGGCGAGGGCATGGACGAGATGAAGTACGACATGGGTGGTTCCGCCTCCGTGTTCGGCGCCATGCAGGTACTGGCCGAGACCAACGCCAAGATCAACGTGGTGGCCGTGATTGCCGCAGCGGAGAACATGCCCAGCGGTGACGCCACCCGCCCGGGGGACATCGTGACCTCCATGTCCGGCCAGACCGTGGAAATCCTCAATACCGACGCCGAAGGCCGCCTGGTGCTGTGCGATGCCCTCACCTACGTCAAACGCTTCAACCCGGAGGTGGTGATCGACCTGGCCACCCTGACCGGCGCCTGCATCATTGCCCTGGGCCACCACGCCAGCGGCCTGCTCAGCAATGACGACGACCTGGCCAACGAGCTGCTGGCCAGCGGCGAACGGGCCTGCGACCGGGCCTGGCGCCTGCCGCTGTGGGACGAATACCAGTCCCAGCTGGACAGCAACTTTGCCGATATGCAGAACATCGGCGGACGCCCCGCCGGCACCATCACCGCCGCCTGTTTCCTGTCCCGCTTCACCAAGGAATACCGCTGGGCCCACCTGGACATCGCTGGCACTGCGTGGCATTCCGGCAAGGCCAAGGGCTCCTCCGGACGCCCGGTCCCGCTGCTGGTTGACTACCTGATGTCCCATGCCGACCAATAATTCCGGCAACACTGGCCAGGACAGTCGGAACCAGTCCTACTGGTTCCACATCCTGAGCCAGAACACCCCGGCCGCGCGCAACCTCCATGCGGCGCGGCTGGTGGACAAGGCCTGGCAACAGGGCGACCGGGTGTGCATTGTCTGTGACAGCAGCCAGCAGGCCCAGGAGCTGGATGACCTGCTGTGGCAGTTCAGCCCGGATGCGTTCATTCCGCACAGCATCGTTCCGGACACCGCCACCACCTGCACCGACCCAGTGGGCATCCTGTTATGCCCGCCGGTCGCTGAAGACTGGGACACGGTGGTCGTCCTGTCCGCCACCCTGCCGCCGGATGCCGACCGCTTCCACCGGTTGGCCCTGGTGGCGCACAACGACCCGGCCGTGCTCAATCAGGCCAGGTCCCAGTTCAAACAGTTACGAGCCCTGGGGATCGAACCCCGGGTGCATGACTTCCGCAAGCGGTAACATCCCGGCACAGGCAGAGCAGCGACCTGCCGACCGCTGGCCGCGAGATCCATCGCTCCCAGCCAGGGCACACCACCATCGGCACGGGGCCGTTACAACCACCAGCGCCTCAGAGGGGAACCAGTTTGGGACTGCTATTCGAACAGATCGACACACAACCTTCCGCCATTGGCGACATCACACTTCGTCGACGCCGGATACCCGCCCTCGGTGACCGGGACATCTACGAGGTAAAGCTGGGCGAGGAGTTCCTGATGTCCAGCATGTTTGTGGACGCCGAAGTCGCGCTGTCAGACCTCGGGCTTGGCGCACTCAAGGGGGACAACCTGAGCGTCGTGGTCGGCGGGCTCGGCCTCGGGTACACCGGCCACGCCGCCCTCAAACATCAGAGTGTGGGCGAATTGCTCATCGTTGAGTATCTCGAACCCGTGATCCGCTGGCACCGGCAGGAACAGGTTCCCCTGGGCAAAGAGCTTAACGCCGACCCCCGCACCCGCTACGTCCACGGCAACTTCTTTGACCTGGCCATCGCCGATCCGGACACCGGGGGGTTCGACCCCAACGCCCCTGGCCGCCGTTTCGACGCCATCCTGCTGGACATCGACCACTCCCCGCGGGCCCTGCTGCACGATTCCAGCGCCAGTTTCTACACCGCCAGGAACCTCGGTCTGATGGCGCGCCAGCTCACGCCCGGCGGCGTCTTCGCCATGTGGTCCAACGAGGGAGAGGACGCCGACTTTATGGCCACGCTTGACGAGGTCTTCACCGACGTGGCCTGCCATGTGATCACCTTCTTCAACCCGTTCCAGAACCGGGAAGCGTTCAATACCGTCTACCTGGCCCGAAAGCGGGACTGAGCCACCCGCGGCCGCGACGCGGACGGAGGGTGGCGGGGGTTCGCCGCGCCACCACCGACCATGTATAATTGCGCTCCTGAAAAACTGAATTCAACCAACCAAAACCGGTCACCAGCAAAACCCATGGAAAAAACCTACCAGCCAGAAAACATCGAGCGCCAGTGGTACGAGAACTGGGAAGCCAAAGGGTACTTCCGCCCCTCCGGCGAGGGCGAATCCTACAGCCTGATGATTCCGCCCCCCAATGTCACCGGCAGCCTGCACATGGGTCACGCGTTCCAGCACACCATCATGGACACGCTCACCCGCTACAAGCGCATGCAGGGCAACAACACCCTCTGGCAGGTAGGCACCGACCACGCCGGCATCGCCACCCAGATGGTGGTGGAGCGCAAGCTGGCCATTGAAGAAGAGAAGACCCGCCACGACCTGGGCCGGGAAGACTTCATCAAGCGCATCTGGGACTGGAAGGAACATTCCGGCGGCACCATCACCCGCCAGATGCGCCGCCTCGGCAACTCCGTGGACTGGGACCACGAACGCTTCACCATGGACGATGGCTTCTACAAGGCGGTCCAGGAAGTGTTCATCCGCCTGTATGACGAAGGCCTGATCTACCGCGGCAAGCGCCTGGTGAACTGGGATCCCAAGCTGCACACCGCCATCTCCGACCTGGAGGTGGAGAACAAGGAAGAGAAGGGCCACTTCTGGCACCTGCGCTACCCGCTGGCCGGCGGCGCCACCACCCAGGATGGCAAGGACTACCTGGTGGTGGCCACCACCCGGCCGGAAACCATGCTCGGTGACACCGCCGTGGCGGTGCACCCGGATGACGAGCGCTACCAGCACCTGATCGGCAAGACGGTACTGCTGCCGCTGGTGGACCGCGAGATTCCCATTGTCGCCGATCACCACGCCGACCCGGAGAAAGGCAGCGGCTGTGTGAAGATCACGCCCGCACACGACTTCAATGACTACGCCGTCGGCAAGCGCAACGAGCTGCCGATGATCAACGTCATGACCCAGGACGCCAACATCCGTGATGTGGCCGAGGTGTTCAATGCCGACGGCACCGCCAACGACGAGATCGACGCTACCCTGCCCGCCGCCTACGTCGGCAAGACCCGCGAGGAAGCCCGCAAGCTCATCGTCGCCGACCTGGAAACCGCCGGCCTGCTGGAGCAGGTGGAAGATCACGTGCTGAGCGTGCCCCGGGGCGACCGTTCCGGCCTGATCATCGAACCGATGCTGACGGACCAGTGGTTCGCGGACGCCAAGACCCTGGCCAAGCCCGCCATCGAGGCGGTGGAAGACGGCCGCATCCAGTTCGTGCCCAAGCAGTACGAGAACATGTACTTCTCCTGGATGCGGGACATCCAGGACTGGTGCATCTCCCGCCAGCTGTGGTGGGGCCACCGCATCCCGGCCTGGTACGACGCCGAGGGCAATATCTACGTGGGCCGCGACGAAGCGGCGGTGCGTGAGAAGTACAACCTGGCCGCCGACCTGGAATTGAGCCAGGATGAAGATGTGCTGGATACCTGGTTCTCTTCCGCCCTGTGGACCTTCGGCACCCTGGGCTGGCCCGAGAACACCGAGCGCCTGCAGACCTTCCACCCCACCGACGTGCTGGTGACCGGTTTCGACATCATCTTCTTCTGGGTGGCCCGGATGATCATGATGACCATGCACTTCATGAAGAACGACGATGGCACCCCGCAGGTGCCCTTCAAGACCGTCTACGTCACCGGCCTGATCCGCGATGAGCACGGCCAGAAGATGTCCAAGTCCAAGGGCAACGTGCTCGACCCGCTGGACATGATCGACGGCATTGATCTGGATGCCCTGCTGGAGAAGCGCACCGGCAACATGATGCAGCCGCAACTGGCGGAGAAAATCGGCAAGCGCACCAAAAAAGAATTCCCGGAAGGCATTGCCGCCCACGGCACCGATGCCCTGCGTTTCACCCTGGCAGCAATGGCCACCACCGGCCGGGACATCAACTGGGACATGAAGCGGCTGGAAGGCTATCGCAACTTCTGCAACAAACTGTGGAACGCTGCCCGCTACGTGCTGATGAACACCGAAGGCGAGGACTGCGGGGTGAATGACGAGCCGGTGGTGCTGTCCCTGGCGGACCGCTGGATCATCGGCGAGTTGCAGCACTGCGAACAGGAGGTCATCCGTCACCTGGAACAGTACCGCTTTGACCTGGCCGCCCACGCCCTGTACGAATTCATCTGGAACGAATACTGCGACTGGTACCTGGAACTGTCCAAGCCGGTGCTCAACGACGACAGCGCCGGCGCTGACGCCAAGCGCGGCACCCGTCGCACCCTGGTGCGCGTGCTCGAGGCCGTGCTGCGGCTGGCCCACCCGATCATGCCGTTCATCACCGAAGAAATTTGGCAACGCATTGCGCCGCTGGCGGGCAAACAGGGCGACAGCATCATGCTGCAGCCTTACCCACAGGCCGACCACAGCCGTCAGGACGAAGCGGTGGCCGCTGACATCGAGTGGCTCAAGGGCGTCATCGTGGCGGTGCGCAACATCCGCGGCGAGATGAACATTTCCCCGGCCAAACGGATTCCGGTACTGCTCCGCGGCACCAGCAGCGAAGACCAGCGGCGGATGGACGACAACCGTCAGTTCCTGATTTCCCTGGCCAAGCTGGAAAGCCTGGAGTGGTTCACCGGCGGTGAAGCACCGATGTCCGCCACCCAGCTGGTGGGCGAAATGGAAGTGCTGGTCCCCATGGCCGGCCTGATCGACAAGGCCGCCGAACTGGCCCGGCTGGACAAGGAACTGGAACGCCTGCGCAAGGAAATCGGTCGGCTGGAAGGCAAGCTGGGCAATGAGAAGTTTACCGCCAAGGCCCCGGCGGACGTGGTGGAAAAAGAGAAAGAAAAGCTGCGCGATGCCCAGGGCAGCCAGAGCCGACTGAGCGAGCAGCGAAAAGCCATCAAGGCGATGTAACCATGAGGGCGCCGCATGACCCCAATCTTGCCCAGGTACGCCAGGGCAAGATCCTGATCCTGGGGGCCGGCGCCATGGGCCGTCTGTGGGCAGCCTCGCTGCCCTTGGGCACGGCCCGCTTCCTGCGGCGGGCCAACAGCGTCGCCTCAGACTGCCAGTATTATTTTCGCCCCCTCGATGGTCAGCAGCGCACGGTGACGGTGACCTATTGCGACGCCGCCGATGTTGTCGACGTCCGCCTGCTGCTGGTGACCACCAAGGCGCCCGCAACCCTGGCCGCGCTCCAGGACCAGCTCTCCGCGCTGCACCCCTCAGTGCCCGTGGTGTTGTTCCAGAATGGCATGGGCAGCCAACAGGAAGTCGCCCGGCACTGGCCGGACCGTCCCATCCTGGTCGCCAGTACCACTGAAGCCGCCAACCGGCCGGCACCGGAAATGACCGTTCATGCGGGTGCTGGCCATACCTGGGTGGGCGCCCTGACCCCGCTGGGGCAGGCGTGCCTGCACGAAGCCGTCGAGCAACTGGCGCAGAGCCGGCTCACCGTGTCCGCCGAGGCCGACATCCACCAGAGGCTGTGGCGAAAGCTGGTGGTCAATGCCGGCATCAACCCATTCACCGCGCTGCTGGACTGCCCCAATGGCGAAATCCTCCACCAGCCCCTGTACCGCCAGTACATAGACCCCTTGTGCGAGGAGCTCTACCAGCTGATGGTGCGGGAAGGCCTGGATGCCCCCTCCCCGACGGAGCTGAGAAGCACCATCGAAGCCGTGGCGCACAGCACCGCGGCCAACACCTCCTCCATGCGCAGCGACGTCCTCACGGGGCAGACGACCGAGATCGACTACATCAACGGCTATGTGGCCCGGCGGGGCCAGGAACTGGGACTCGACCTGCCGGTCAACCGGATGCTCACCGACAGCGTAAAAATGCTAACCAACCACTCTTCGCTGGGCTGAGCTGCGCCCCGCCAACAGCAAGGAACTATCCACAGGAAGAAACTATGGGAAACCGACTGTCAAAGATCTATACCCGTACCGGCGACGACGGCACCACCGGCCTGGCCGATGGCAGCCGGGTGGGCAAGAACTCGCTGCGGGTGGAGGCCCTGGGCACGGTGGACGAGGTCAACAGTCACCTGGGTCTGCTGATTGAACTGCTGGCCGGCGAAGACGCCCTCATCCCCTTGCTGCAGCGGGTTCAACATCACCTGTTTGATCTGGGTGGCGAGTTTGCGATTCCAGACAGCGCCTTGATTACCGACGGCCACGTGAGCTGGCTGGAAGCCCGGCTCGATGAGCTCAATGGCGACCTGCCGCCGCTGAAGAACTTCATCCTGCCCGGCGGGTCGATGGCGGCGGCCCAATGCCACCTGGCCCGGGCGGTGAGCCGCCGGGCCGAACGGATCGTGGTCGCCTTGGCGGAGCAGGAAGCCATCAACGCCTTCGGACGGCAGTACCTGAACCGCCTGTCAGACCTGCTGTTCGTGGTGGCCAGGGTCTTGGCCCGTCGGGAGGGCGCCCGGGAAGTGCTCTGGGAACAACACAAGTCCCAACTTCCCGGACAGTAACCGCAGCGCGTCTCAGACCCGGAAGGCCTCGACCAGCCGCTGCAGTGAGGCGGTAAGATCGGACATCTCGCGGGAGGCCCCGAGGGTTTCTTCGGCATTGGCCGCCGTACGCTTGCCCAGTTCGCCGATCTCTGCCACGTTGGTATTGACGTTCTTCGCCACTGCGGACTGCTCTTCCGCAGCCTGGGCAATCTGGTGCCCCATGTCCACAATCGTGGCAATACCCCGAGCGATACGGTCCAGGGCCTCGGTCACCTCCGAAGACTTGCCCACCGTCGCCTCGGTCACTTCGTGACTGTTGGTCATTGCCGATACCGCATCCTTCACACCGCTTTGCAGGCGTGAAATCATGCCTTCGATTTCCTCGGTGGACTTGTGGGTGCGCTGGGACAGCGAGCGGACCTCGTCGGCCACCACCGCAAAGCCTCGGCCCTGCTCGCCGGCACGGGCCGCCTCGATGGCGGCGTTCAGGGCCAGCAGGTTGGTTTGCTCGGCAATAGCCTTGATCTCCACCAGCACCTGACTGATGCTGTCGCTGTCTTCGCTGACCCGGTTGATCACGCTGACTGCGCCATTGATTTCCGACGCCAGCCGGTTGATGGTCTCCACCGTGTCCGCCACCACCTGACGTCCGGTCTCGGTATCCTGCTCGGCATTATTCGCGCTGTCGGAGACCCTCAGGGCGCTCTCGGCCACTTCCTGTACCGCTTCCACCATTTGCTGCATGGCATCGGTGATCTGGTTGGTCTCGTCCATCTGGCGGGCCGACGCCTCGCTGTTCATGGTGGCGGTGTCGTTGACCCGGCTGGCCTGACGGTCGACATCCTGGGTGGTGGCGCTCACCGACTGGATCAGGTCGGCCATCTTGGAGGTCATGTTGTTGAACTCGGTGGTCAGTTGCCCCAGCTCATCCCGGTTCTCCAGGTCGATACGGACCGTCATGTCCCCGGCGGCCACGGTGCGGGCGGCATCACTGAAGCGGGCAATGGCCGTTCGTACCGAGACAAAGAAGCCCACGTACAGGTACACCACAATCAGCAGCACCACCAGTAGCGCAATGAAGATCAGGCTTCGCTGGGCCTTCTCCGCCACCAGGCGCTGGTTGAGGTTTTCCGCAATGACCTCAAAGATAACGCTGTGAAGATCGTTGAGGTGAGCGAACTGAGCCTCGATCACCCGGTTAAAATCCGACCACGGCATTTCCAACCGCATCGGAGCAATGACGTTCAGATCGAGCATCTCACGGGATTGGATCAGGCTCTGAGAGACCGCCTCAATGGTCTCGCTCCCCCGGCTGGCAAACTGGCTGGAGGCGCTGGTGGCCAGCTCCAGACTTGGCTTCAGCAAGGCCTGGCGGTTGGTCATCTCGTCAAAGATTTCATTGAGAACGTCACTCAACGCATAGCCCACCCGGCCCTCATTAAGGGCATAGATACCAAACGCCCGAGCCTTGCCCAGCACCTTCCGGGTATCCTGGGACGACTCCTTGACCAGCTTGAGCAAGGCGAGGTTTTCGCGGTCACTGTCGTTTCCCAGCCCGGAAATTTCCAGCGTTGCCCCCAGCAGGCCCCGGGCTTTCTGCACGAATTCCTGATAATAGGCAAACTGAGGTACGATATTGCGTTGGAAGCTGTCTTCCTGGCGCAATTTGCTCCACTCGGCGTGAAGCTGTTCAACCTGCTGTTGCCAAACACCCTCCGTATCGAAGGCCACTGAGTTCGCCATCAAGGACTCAAACACCGCGTCAATATCCGCGGCAGCGTCTTCTGAACGGTCCATCAACGCCTGATCGTTTTTTACCATCCCCGGGGATCTGAAATCCCGGTAGCGGTAGGCGGCATCCAGAAGCCGGTCCACTTTCTTCACCTGCGCCAGCCCCTCAACCTCTTTGGTCAGGCTGCTAACCGACTCGTTAAGCTGGCTTACCACCAGATAGGAAAGCCCCCCTATCGGCAACAGGAACAGGATGCTGATCAGGCTGAATTTGTAGAACATGGGCAGCCGGTTCATGAGCGAAACGGCAGGATAGATGAAGCTCTTCACAAAGTTTTTCCCCCAAACGGGACAGCTGCTTGGATATCGGAATTCATTATTATTCGAGCGATCGCGGATCAGAATCCGAAGCCCTTGAATCAGTTGTCGTCCGATTTTGTCAGAACTTGAGAGATTTTTAATGTAGTTTTTTGCAATAACTTCAGTTTCCTACCGGAGTCACCGTCGCTATCGCAGTCTTTTTCGGCGTCAGACCACACCGGCGATCACCAGCAGGGCCAACAGACACACCCACACCAGCATGCTCCGGTTGAGCAGATCCTGAATGGCCGCCAGGCTCCGGCCGCCATAATCCGACCACTCACTGGGATGCAGTTGGGAAAACCGCTGTGGATCGAGCGCATACCCGGTCAGGGCGCTGTTCGCCGCCGCCATCATCACATCATCCGCCAGCGCCAAAGGGGTGGCCAGGCTCTGTCTTCCTTCCCGCAACCAACCGGCCAGGTCCCCGGCCAGACCAAAGCTGAACGACAGCAGCCGAACCGGAGCCCAGGCCAGCCACTCAACTATGGCAGCAAACCGCGGACGGGCGCTGGCCTGGGGCCATTGCTCCCGCAATGCAATCAGGCCCCGGACGAAGACGACGGCACCCACACCGCCAAGGACGTACCAGAATACCAGCAGGAAATAACGATCGAAGACCATCGCCATAAACCGTCGACACAGGGACAGGTGCATGGAGTCGGGAGACGATGCCTGGCCCCGTTCGCTGGCCGGCAGATGGTCCCGGATATGGTGCCAGGCGCCCTGCATATCCCCTCGCTGCCAGGCTTCGCGATAGGCCCTCAGGACACCACGCCATTCCGGGGCCCCCATCAGGATCACCAGAACCAAGCCCTGCAGTGGGTAGGCGACCAGGCCCCACCCCCGAGTGCGGGCCCACCAATCGATCCCGGCAAGTGCAACCGACAGCCCCCCGACCAGCAGCAATCCCGGGACGGTCCGGTGCTCGTCGCCGGGTGAGGTGGTGGCCATGCGTCGAAACAGACCCCGAAACAGGCGATCACTGTCGAAGCGGCCTGCGGCGTCGAGCCGGCGGCGAACGAAGTAGGCCAGCAGGAAAATCAGTAACAGCATGAGTTGTGTCCCGCTTGGTTAATTCGCTGACCTACTGAGCCACTGAGAGCCTTGAGAGCAAGGCGCGGTGGCGAAGGGTTGGCGGCCAGCGTTTCGGTGGTTCCAAATCGAGTCAGCACAACACGGCTATCAAGGCTCACAGTGGCTCCCAAAGGGCGTGACGCTGGGGCCTCTGGCCAACGGCCCCAGCGTCACGCAGTAGGTCAGCGAATTAACCAAACGGGACACTAGGTTTCCGCCAGAAGCGATTGGAAGTATTCCCAGTCGAACGCTGGGCCCGGGTCGGTTTTTCGGCCTGGAGCAATATCGCAATGGCCGGTAACGCGCTCCGGGGTGACGGCCGGCCACGCCTGCATGATCTGCCGGGTCAACCGTACCAGGGTGACATACTGGGCCTCGGTATAAGGCACCTCGTCGGTCCCTTCCAGTTCGATGCCGATGGAGAAATCGTTACACTCCGGCTCACCCTCGAAGCAGGATCGACCGGCATGCCAGGCCCGATCCAGCAGGCTGACAAATTGGGTCACCTCCCCGTCCCGGTCGATCAGGGCATGGGCAGAGACCTTAAGCCCGGCAATGGTCCGGAAATAGGGATGCGCCGTCGGGTCCAGCCGATTACAGAAGAACTGCTCAATCTCCCCGCCTCCGAATTCTCCCGGCGGCAAACTGATGTTATGGACCACCAGCAGGGAGATGCCGGCTCCGTCAGGCCGAGGCCCGAAATTGGGTGACGGACACCAGCGCGCTTCCGGCAGACGCCCGGTTTCCCGCAAGGCAGCGATGGCATGATCAGAAGACTGGGATAGTGGGGTCAAGGTGAATCCGTTGGCCTGTAGGCCGGCAACCCATGCTACCGGCGCACCGTTAATTTACGGCAGAGATTGAAGCATAAAGACAAGAGCGATGCCAATGCGGCCGACCAGGTACCGTCCCGGAGGGCCAACTCAGTCCCGACGGTTGCTGCGCAGGTTATCGATGATGGATTCCAGCGCACGGTCAAAAATCAGGCCGTCGTCGAGCATGGAAATATCGCCGGAGGACAGGGCCCGAGCCAGATCTTCGCGCAGATACTCGGCTACCTTGGCGCCGTTGCGGTTAACAAAGATGTACTTGCCCGTGGCTTTGATAAAGGCCGCCAGCTTGCAACGCACCCGATTGCCATTGCTCAGCAGCTCCACCCAGGAGCCGACCCCCAGGGAATCGGCCCGGTCCAGCCACACATCCTCTGCCGCCGCCACTGCGGCAACCTCGGGCCGAGCCGACGGCGGCTCTGGCGCGGTCTCCGTGGAGGGCTGCGGTTCCTGGCTGACGGCTGGTTCGGCGGCCATCGCAGAGGGCTCCGGGGCCTCGGTTGGTGCGGGTGCCGGCGTCTCTGCTGGCGCCTGCATTTCCGGCTCCGGTTCAGCCTCCCGGGTTGTCACCAATGTCTGGAACACATCGACATGGGCCAGTTCCAGATCGCGGATGGCATTGTCGGTGGCAAACGGATCCCAGGAGATGGTCTGCAGGCCCTTGCGCAGGCCGTCCACTATCGAGGGGATCGCCCGGAGCAGGTCGCTGCGGGTATTCTCGTCCACCGGATTGGGATCAACACTCCAGACCAGACGCCGACTCAGTTCCACCGCTGCTTCCCAGCGACTGCTGCCTTCCCCTTCCCGCAACACCGCCCACTGCAGGTACTTGCGCCAGGGCTGTTGGAGAAATTCATGGACCACCGGCGGCACCTCCCGGCCCTCCAGCAGCTCCGCCAGCAACTCGTCCACCATTGTCTTGGCCCGCTCCTGCTTGGCCCGACCTTCCTCCGCGTCCCGCAGGCGCTGCTCCACCAGGGCGCGACGCCGATTATCGAGATCCATAAAATGAGAGAAGTCCGAAAGCAACTCCCCAAACAATTCAATGTTGTCGGTAAAGTCGTCCAGCAGCCGATTAACCACGGATTCAATCTTGTCCTTGAGCGGATCCCGCTGCCCTTCCCCCTTGGGGCTCCAACCCATGCCTGCCAGCGCCAGCTCGTTCAGCAGCTTGCGGGCGGGATGACCGCCCCGGTTGAAGAAACTCTGGTCACTGAGTGCCACCTTCAATACCGGAATCTGCAACCGTCCGATGAGCGCTTTCATCTCGGCGGGCAACTGACGGTCCTCCAGGATGAAATCAAACAGCATGGAGACGAGGTTGATCACGTCGTTATCCACCTGCTTCACCGCGTAGACCGGACCGGACTCAGGTTTGAAGATGGGGGCCAACAGCGCCGACAGGGACGGAATGTCATCACCGTCCCACCCCCCTGACGGCTTCTGAATCCGGCCCAGAAACTCCATCAGCCCGGCGGTTTCCAACTGGATGGATTCACCGCCGCCACCAGCCTCTCCCCCGGTCAGTCCCTCCTGATGCAACAAGGCGGCCAGCTCGGAGAAGGTTGCCTGGGAGCCGGCCTGACCCGAAGATACCTGGCCGCCGCCCCCCGAGCCTGTGGACGGAGCCTTCGGAGGTACCGGGGAACGAACCGGGGCCTTGGCGGCTGCGGGCGAGGAACTGGCCGTTGCCGGGCGCTTGAGCTGCGGCAACACTCCTTCCTTGATCAACAGCTCGTTGGCCGCCTGGTAAAGCCCGTCGAGCTTGTTGACCAGTAACTTGTCGAACAGCTTGAAGACAACGAGCTTGGCACGGATGTCGATGTCCAGGTCACCGCTGGCTTCGGACAGCCCGCTGCAGATCACCTCCGGGCTCAGTGGCACCTGGCGGTCCTCCAGTTCCAGGCTGGGCACCAGGTATCGTATCCTGGCAGCCAGGTCATGTGCCGATTTGGCGTGGTGGTTGCGAAGCTTGGCCATCAGGTTATCAATGGCAACACTCTGCTCGAGATCGGCGTGCTCCATGAGCGAGAGCGAATCCTGATCGACCTGCTCCAGCGACGACATCCCCGGTACCGGATCGAATCGCCCCAGCTCGTTGAACGAGCGACTGACCCACTGCAGGATGGAAACGGTCATGTTCTTGCGCTGGAGGCGCAGCTCCCGCATGGCGTTAAAATAGGCGGACTGGTCTTCGGTGGAGGAGGCCTTCTCAGACAGGTTGAACAGCACATCATCCGCGCTGTCAAAGAAATTTGAGAGGACATTGCGCAGTTCCTGGCCGGAGACATCCCGCAACCGGATCAACGGTCCCGGCAGGCTGACCCGGCTGACGAGTCCCTGCGACTTCAGGCTTACCACCTTATTGTCCTGTGCCATACGGAAGACCCCGATCCAAAGAATGAGCGAACACCGCACTTCACAGCATAGGCGCTGCCCCCGTCACCTTGTGTCAGGATTTGTCACCTTTTGTGTATACCGGAACAGGTTCACAATTTACCATTTTTCCTATTTCAAACGACGAGTTACAAGAGCACTCAAAGGCGACACATCGATCCGGGAAGTGACGTTCTACGTCACCTGTGAGCCCGCTGGCCCGGCAGTCCGGCTTGGCGTAAGCTGCCCGATGGCAGTAAACTCCACACCCTTCAACTCCCAGCAGCATCCGATTCCAAGGCCACCGAGATCATGATTCCTCCCGAACTCCTTCGACAGTCCCTAGTGGAAACCGTGGCGCAGAGCCTGCGCGAAGACGTTGGCAGCGGAGATATCACCGCCGCCCTGATTCCCGAAGAACGCGTCACTTCCGGCCAGGTGATCACCCGGGAGACCGCCGTCATCGCCGGCCAGCACTGGGTCAACGAGGTGTTTCGTCAGGTCGATCCAGGGGTACAGGTTCAGTGGCACGTACGCGATGGTGACAGGGTTCAGCCCAACCAGGTGCTCTTCAGCTGTGAGGGCCGGGCCCGCAGCCTCCTGACCGCCGAACGCGCGGCGCTGAACTGGCTCCAGTCCCTGTCCGGGGTGGCCACGACCTGCCACCACTACGCCCAATTGGTGGCCCACACCGGCGTTAAGCTGCTCGATACCCGGAAAACCCTGCCTGGCCTCAGACTGGCGCAGAAATACGCCGTCACCTGCGGGGGCTGCTTCAACCACCGCCTGGGCCTGTGGGATGCGTTCCTGATCAAGGAGAATCACATCGCCGCCTGTGGCTCCATCGCTCAGGCAGTGCAGGCGGCTCACCAGCTTGCACCGGGTCGCCCCGTGGAAGTGGAAACCGAAACCATGGACGAACTGAAGGAAGCGCTGGCCGCCGGAGCCGACACCATCATGCTGGACGAATTCTCCCTGGAAGACATGCGGGCGGCAGTTGCACTGGCCAACGGAACGTCTAAACTGGAAGCGTCAGGCGGGATCAATGCGGAAACCCTGATCAAGGTTGCCGAAACCGGGGTTGACTACATTTCCATTGGCGCCCTGACCAAGGATATTAAAGCCATCGACCTGTCAATGCGGCTGAATGCCTTTTAAAGGACCGGCAGGACGGTCGTGGCGATCCAGGCCTGACCCGTGATGCCGCCGTCATACCGCATCACTTGCAGCCCATTGGTGGGAGGTGGTGCCCAGCTTCCAAAGGCACCATCTGGTACGGCGATGTAGTCACTGTCGAAAGCAAGGATAGAGCTTCCGGCATTACGCAGGTAGGGATACCAGTGACAGAAAGCGATCAAACGACACCAGAGACGGACTGGCTCAAATTCATAGTGGATCTGGCGCTATTTGTGGCGCTGGCCTGCGTCAGCTATGTCTTTCTGAACGACTCGCTGGTCTACCCATCGGCCTGGCTGCCCACCGGCTACGCCGTAGGCCTGCTCTTTACCCGCGGCTCCCGCAGCCTGATGACCGTGCTGATGGGCCTGTTGCTGGCCTCCCTGGTCTCCGCCTCACGCGAAGTCCCCGACTGGCATGCCGCATCCCAGAGCCTGCTCTACGCCAGCGCCTACACCCTGACCACCTCGTTCATCACCTGGTGGGCCTATCGCAAGTTGCAGACGGGGCACTCCCCCCTGGCCAGCTATAAGGCTTTTCTCTGGTTCCTGGGCACACTGACGCTGGCCAGCTTCGTCGCCACCCTGCCCCTGTTGACTCAACTGATACAGTGGGAGGGCCTTTACAACCTGAACATCCAGATCCTGCCGCTCCACCCCTGGTTTGCCAGTGTACTGGGTACGGTTCTGGTCGCGCCTCTGGTGATGAGCGCCCGCTGGGGGAGCCTTTACCGGCGCGCCCGCAAACGTCCGCTGGAATCCCTCGCCTGGGCACTCACCCTGGCCTTCATTCTTCTGGTGATCTGGCACGATCCCCAGCAGAGCCTTTACCTGCTGTTCCCGCTGACCATCTGGGCAGCCACCCGCTTCCCGCTTGCCGACGCCATGGCCAGCATTTCCCTGTGCGGAGGGGCGGCTCTGGCCACGGTTTTCCTGTTCGGCTCCGCCACCATCCCGCCGTCCCAACTGCTGGTCATGGAGGCCCTGCTGGCCCTGATGGTGACGGTTTCCTGTTACGTTCGCATACTGCTGAATGACCGCGAACGGATCGAGAACGACCTCGAGAACATGGTGAAACAGCGTACCAATGAGCTGCAAATGGCCAATGCGGAGCTCAAGGACGAAATTTTCGTGCGCCAGCAGGCCGAGAAGTCCTTCCGGCGCTCGTCCCGCCACTACCGGGCCCTGTTTGAAACCGCCAGCACCCCGATCGTGGTGGTGGACGAGAAGATCAACATCCGTCAGTGGAACAGCGCGGCGGAATCCCTGTTTGGCTACAGCCGGGATGAAGCCATCGGCCGCAACCTCAGTACCGCGTTCATTCCCCGGGAGCAACAGGACGAGCTCGCCTGGAAGATTCTCAAGCTGTTCAACAGCGGCCTGCCCAAGGAGACCCTGGAAACCGAAATTTATGGCTTTAACGGCAGCCGGCACTTCATCCTCTGGAACCTGAGCCGCCTCAACGAGGACGACGACCCGGGGCAGCGTCGGTTGATCCTGATCGGCCAGGACATTACCGAAATCCGCGATTCCCAGACCCAGCTTCACTACCTGGCCCATTACGATGTGCTGACCGACACCGCCAACCGCAGGCTGTTTGAGGACCGCTGCGGGCAGGCCATCAGCAGCGCCTTGCGACACGGCCATAGCAGCGCCCTGATCTGCCTGGATGTCGACCACTTCAAGCGCATCAACGATACCCTGGGGCACGATGCGGGTGACCAGCTGCTGCAGGAAATTGCCAGACGCCTGAGAAACTGCGTACGCAAAGAGGACACCATCGCCCGGCTGGGTGGCGACGAGTTTGCCGTATTACTCAGCCAGGTCAAGGGGGCGGAGGGCTGTGAGAAAGTCGCCCGCTACATCCTGGAAACCCTGATTCAGCCGATCAAGGTCTCCGGCGGCGAGCTGGTAATCACCTCCAGCATCGGCATCACCCTGGCCCCGGAGGACGGCAACAGCTATGAACAGTTGTTGAAGAACGCGGATATGGCCATGTACCGGGCCAAGAACGCCGGCCGCAACAATATCCAGTTCTTCAGCAAAGACATGAATGAGGAGATGCAGCGGCAACTCTCGCTGGAACAGGAGCTGCGGGAGGCCATTCGCGGTGGTCAGTTCGACCTGCATTACCAGCCGGTACTGAATGCCAGGACGGGCGGCATCGACAGCCTGGAGGCACTGCTGCGCTGGCACCACCCCACCAAGGGTACGCTGACACCGGCAAGCTTCCTGGACGTTGCCGAACAAACCGGTCAACTACAGCCCCTGGCGGAATGGATCTGCCAGAACGCCTGTCTGCAGGCCCGCGCCATTCAGGCCATGAGCGACTACCCGGTGAGCATTCGGGTCAACTTATCCTCCCGGCAGTACAACCACCCCCGGCTCGCGGATCAGCTTACGCGCATTGTTCGAGAGACCCGGCTGGACCCTTCCCTGCTGATGGTGGAAATTGATGAGCGCATCCTTTCGGAGCGCCAGGGCGAATCGATACTCGTGCTGGATAACCTGAAGCGGGTGGGCGTGCGTCTGGTGCTGGACCACTACGGTAGCGGCCTCTCCACTCTGACGCTGCTACGGGACTTCCCCTTCGACCAGGTCAAGATCGACCAGCAGCTGTTACACCTGACGCCGAAGGATGACAGCAGCCGCGCCATCGTCCACACGCTGATCAACCTGGCGCGGCAGTTGTCGTTGACGGTGGCGGCATCCGGCGTCGAGACCGAGGAACAGGAAGCCTTTCTGCGTTCGGCGGGGTGCCACCTGCTACAGGGGCACCGGTTCTGCCAACCGGTCCCCAGCAATCGGCTGGCGGACCTGTTTGCCCGGGTCAGCAAGGAAGGGGAGCTGCTGGCCAAGAACCAGTCGCGGCTGCCTTTCTCCGGTGTCTATCCGGCAAACAGGGAATAATGCCGGGAGGGCACATTAACCGGATAACAGCTGATCCATAACCTCCAGCTCCCGGATCAGGCGCTGCCCGGATTCGTCCCGCCCACGAAAATGCTCTTCCGCCATGGGGGCCATGCCGGAGACACTCGGCAGCGGCGCCCCCTTCTCCACCAGTGTTTTCATCCGCCGGATGAAGATGAACTGGAGCCACTCGGTAAACTCCAGGGTATCGACTGCGAATGGCTGGTTGCTCTGCAGCGCTTCCGGTGCCGGTGGCGTCGCCGACCAGGCATCCAGGCGGCGGAGCTCCAACTCGATCTGCAGCAGCGAATCGGTGACCTGGTCCAGTTTCTCTTGGTCGTTGGCACTCATCGGTGTTACCACTTGGTCTTGATCATTGGGGTAGCCTTGATCCTTGAGGCCCGCGGCAGACCTCAGTCCGCCAGCGGTTCCAGCTCAACAGACTCGCCGTGCAGGACACCAAACAGATTCTCGAACTGCCTGGTCAGTGCATGCTTCGGTGCCATGTGCACCAGCGGTTCGCGGCTCTGGTGAGACTCCTTCATTTTAACCGAACTGGAGAGCCTTACCGGCAGTACCGGCAACCCTTCCTCCAGCAACTCGCTGATCAGCTTCTTGGGCAGGCTTGCACGAGGCTGGAACTGGTTGGCCACAATCCCCTCCACCACCAGCTCCTGGTTATGGTCTTCCTGCAGATCGCGGATCTCATTGAGGATGTTGTAGAGGGCCTGACGGGAGAAATCGTCACAGTCAAACGGGATCAGGCAGCGTTCCGCCGCGATCAAGGCCGACCGGGTGTAGAAATTGAGTGCCGGCGCGGTGTCGATGTAGATCGCATCGAAGGTTTCGCCCAATTTTTTCAGCGCTTCGCGCAGCTTGTAGATTTTGTGCTTGGCTTCAAGCTTGCGCTCCAGGAAATCCAGCTCCGGGCTGGAAGGCATCACAAACAGGTTATTGAACGGCGTGGCATGGACAAACTCGTCGGGGCGGCGGTTGAACATCGTGAAAGCCACCGTCTGCTCCAACAGATCAGCCACCGTGTCCCTCAACTCGCTGGACGGTTTGTCCAGCAGGTATTGAGTGGAATTCCCCTGGGGATCGAGATCGACCACCAGCGTGCGCTTGCCGCGGGCCGCGCTGATCGCTGCCAGGTTGCAGGTGATGCTGGATTTACCCACGCCGCCTTTCTGATTGAATACCACTCGTCTCATATTGCCCTCTGAATGTTGTGCGCGAATGTCCAGTCCACGGGGACTGGTTTATTGTTGTTACCCGTTGGTTAGTGCAGCACTGCCGCTACCAGCCCATCACCGATTTCACGAACGGGATGGTCAGTTTTCGTTGTGCCTGCAGGGAATTCTCGTCCAGCCGGTCCAGCATCGCCAGCAGATCCGCCAGTTTTCGCGGTGCCCGGCGCAGGATGAAGGTGGCCACGTCGTCGGCCAGCACCAATCCCCGCTGTTCGGCCCGAGCCCGCAGGATGGTGAGCCGATCACCATCCCGATACATACCCAGTTGCAGCAGCAAGCCATGCTGCAGTCTCGACATCAGATCCCGGAGCCCGAAAGGCAACGCCGCCGGTGTATCCGACAGGCTGATGATCATGCGGTGCCCCTGATCCAGGATGCGATTATACAGGTGGAACACCGCCTCTTCCCATTCCGGCTGGCCAGCCACCAGGTCCAGATCGTCCAGGCAGGTCAGCTCGTGATGCTCCAGCCCCGACAGTGCCTCCGGGCCAAACGGCAGCAACTCCTCGATACTGATACACACCGCCGAGCCACTACGCTTCTCCACCTCATGACACGCGGCCTGCAGCAAATGACTCTTGCCGGTATCGGCGTCGCCACACACCACCACCACCGGTAGATCGTGGGCGGTGTCGCACAGCTCCCTCAGTCGGGTGGCGGCAGCCGAATTACGGTCGCCGTGGAAATTATCAAATCTGGCGTCGTCACGGAGTTTAACGCCCAGGGTCAGTTGAGGCCCACTCAATGCTGCTTTGCCCTCCATGCTCTCATTCCCCACACCAACACATAGTGTGCACCGCTCACAATCGCGGTCACCGCCACCAATGCGATTCCAACCTCAATGATCCAGGAAAACATGGGGAGGTTCGCCAACAGGATGATGATGGCCAACACCACCAGAATCTGCACCAGGGTGTTGAACTTGCCCAGCAAGCTGGGCTGCATATCGAAGCGTCCGATGCCGTAATGGTACGCCAGCCCGCCCACCACAATCAGCACATCCCGGCCAAGCACCAGGGCAAACAGCCAGACAGGCAAAACCCCGGTCAGGGTCAGCATCAGATAGGCGGTGATTAACAGGGCCTTGTCGGCCAGAGGATCGGCAATAGCGCCCACACGGGAACGCCAGTCATATTGGCGCGCGAGAAATCCGTCGCAGGCATCAGAGGCCGCTGCTACCGCAAAGACCACCAACGCCAGGCCATATTCCTCCCGCCAAAGGGCAACCGCAAAAGGAATGATCAGTGCAACGCGCAGGAACGTCAGGGCATTGGGAATCCAATTCCACCTCAACATCAGTCTCAGGCCTCGCTCACCTCAGCCAGTACCTCATTCCTGCCCGCCAGGACGCACAGCCGGTGCGGCCTGCCAACGGTAGTGAAGTATGGGATAGAGCGATTCGAACGCCTTCTCTGCCTCGGCATCTTCAACCGCCAACGGTTGGTAGCTGAACAGGTCATCCGCCTCCACAGACTGCCCGGAGGTGTCTGTTGTCTGGCCAGCGTCCACCGGGGGTGCCGGCGCGGCCGGATTGGGCCCGGTCGGCGTGCCTTCGGTCTGCGGCGACTCTACGGTCTCCGGGTGGGACGGTGTCGGCTGAACCGGTACAAAGCGGGCATCCAGGGCCATGTACTCCTGGAGTTGGCTGAGTTCGCCGGAAAAGGCCACGCGCAGGGTAGCCTGCCGGGCCTTGATGTTAATCGCGCCAACGTTCTGCACCGGTGTCAGTTTGTTCAGTGCCGCGGTGGCGTCGGCATAGTCCTCCAGGGAATCCACCTCATCCAGCACGATATCCACTTGCGGCGAATCGCCAACCTCACCGGCCGCCACCGCATAGCGGGCGGCGAGCATATCGGCCCATTGGGCGACGATCCGTTGGGCCAGCTGTTCGGGCGAACTGGCTGTCAGCGACGACTCCTCGGCCTCGACACCGCGGCCTTCCAGCAACCAGGAAGCCCGCCAGGCGTTACGCTCAAAACTGATACGGACGGACGCCAGAAGGTTGTGGCCAATGGTCTCCGATTCTTCCCGGATTCGGCCCATAAACTGCCCCCAGACCTCAGACAACAGCGCCCGGTTGCCGGCCACCGACTGCGGCGGCATGGTCAGCGGCAACCCACGACTGGCGGCCGCTGCCTGGAAGGCCCGGTACCAGCGGCTGGACGGGGCCGCCGAGCTGTCCTGCTCCGGAGCCGTCACCAACTGGCGCCCACTGCTGGTCTGAACGGCGATCCACGCCAGCGTCAGGGGCCGGTTGGCGCCCCAGACCGGCGCCTGGATCGAGGACAGGGCCTGATTGACCCCAACCGAACCAAAGGTCATCCGCAGGCGCCCACCAGCCCCGCTGTTCTCGCCCCGCAGGAACTGGTAGGACTGCAGCAACGACTCGGCCCGCTGGAGGACCTCACCAACCTCCTCTCTCTGCAGCACCTCGCTGCTACCGCTGACCCGAACCAGGACACGGCGCAGGCCCTCGGCGTAACCCGCCTGCAGCTGCTGCGGCAAAGAGCCGGCGACGGGGACTTCGACAGTATAAAGCCCGTCCACCGTCACCGCCTGCGCGGGCGAGTGGAGACCAAACAGGACCAACAACAGGAGAAACACCTGCTTGGTAATACGGGAAACTGGCGTCGTCAATTGACCTGGTTCTGGCATGAAGCACCCTGTCCGTCAGTGTGTTGGCGCATAGGATACACCATGCCCCCAACGCTGAGTAGCAATGAGGCAAATGCATTTGGAGCCCCATCGCGCACCTGTTAAAATCCCGCGCTTATCTCACTGCCAAAACGGTTTCCACTACCATGAGCGAACAGAAGCCCTCCCTCACCTATCGCGACGCGGGTGTTGATATCGACGCCGGCAACGAACTCGTCAACCGGATCAAGAACACCGCAGCCCGCACCCGACGCCCGGAAGTACTCGGTGGCCTGGGTGGATTCGGCGCTACCGTGGCCATCCCGGCCGGATACCGGGAGCCCGTTCTGGTGTCCGGCACCGACGGCGTGGGCACCAAGCTGCGGCTGGCGATGCAGCTCAACAAGCATGACAGCATTGGTATCGACCTGGTGGCCATGTGCGTCAATGACCTGGTGGTGGGCGGTGCCGAGCCGCTGTTCTTCCTGGATTACTACGCCACCGGCAAGCTCAATGTGGATGTCGCCGCCCAGGTGGTCGAAGGCATCGGTGCCGGCTGTGAACTGGCCGGTTGTGCCCTGGTGGGCGGTGAAACGGCCGAAATGCCGGGTATGTACGAGGGCGACGACTATGACCTGGCCGGTTTCTGCGTCGGCGTTGCCGAACGCAGTGAGATCATCGACGGCAGCCGTGTCCAGGATGGCGACGTCCTGATTGCCCTGGGCTCGTCCGGCCCCCACTCCAACGGCTACTCCCTGATTCGCAAGATCCTCGAAGTCAGCAAGGCGGACCTGGACCAGCCAATCGGCCAAGAGAGCCTGGCGGATGCCCTGATGGCGCCAACCCGCATCTACGTCAAGAACCTGCTGCAGCTGAACAAGGAGGTGGACATCCGCGCCATGTCCCACATCACCGGCGGCGGCCTGCCGGAAAACATCCCCAGGGTTCTGCCCAAAGGTTGTTGCGCGGCCATCGATACCGACAGCTGGTCCCTGCCCCCGGTGTTCCAGTGGTTGCAGGATGCCGGCGGCGTCCAGACCAACGAGATGTACCGAACCTTCAACTGCGGTGTGGGGATGATTCTCTGCGTTCCGGCCAACCAGAAACAACAGGCGCTGGAGACGCTGTCTGAATTAGGCGAACAGGCCTGGCAGATCGGCCGCATCGAAGCCGCAGATGAGGCGGCTGCCGAGCCGGAAGTCCGTTATGCGCCGGGGTTGCTGGCGGAATGATGGCACCGGACATTACCGAACCGCGCATTGTGGTGCTGGCCTCCGGCAGCGGCACCAACCTGCAGGCGCTGATTGAGGCCACCCGGGCGCAGGATTTCCCGGGCCAGATCGTGGCGGTAGGCTGCAACCGGCCCCAGGCGTTCGCGCTCGAGCGCGCTCGCCAGGCCGGGATCGACACCTTTACCGTGGACCACACCGAGTACCCGTCGCGGGAGGAGTTCGACGCTGCCTTCCGGGCACAGATCGAGCGCCACAGCCCCGACCTGGTGGTACTGGCCGGTTTCATGCGCATTCTCACCCCCGGCTTCGTGAAGGCCTTCCACGGCATCATGCTCAACATTCACCCTTCCCTGCTGCCCAAATACACCGGTCTCAACACCCACCAGCGGGCACTGGAAGCCGGCGATACACGGCACGGGGTCTCCATTCACTTCGTGACGGAAGATCTCGACGGGGGGCCGGTCATCGCCCAGGCGGAGGTCGCTGTGTCCCCGGAGGACACGCCGGAGAGCCTGGCGGAGAAAGTGCAGCGCCAGGAACACATCCTGTACCCCATCGTGGTCCGCTGGTTCTGCGAGGGCCGGCTGCAGCTGTCCGAGGAAGGCGTCTGCTTCGATGGCCAGCCCATCCCAGCCCCCATGGTGCTGCCCGCCGACGAGACCTGATATCGAACGAGGCGCGGATCTACCTCCCATTCGTGCCCCGCTTCACGTTCCTGGCGATCCCCGGCACTTTCCTGACCATATTGTCATGCACCCTTCACCCGTCACAGGCTACACTTACTAAGCTATTGAATCGAAAACCTCATCATTGAATGCGACCGGGGCATCGCGCATTGGAAGCACCCCATTGCACACCCCCGGCCAGGGATGGGTTGAACGGGAGCATGAGAGATGCCAAACAAGGTTTTTTCAACTCGCGGCGGCGTCCTGATCGGCAGCCTGGTTATGCTGGCGGTCACCGCCCTGCCGGTCCACGGCCAATCCGAGGCCACCGGGCCAGCCGATGACAGCCGGCCTCCCATTCCGTTCACCGCCACCTTCCGAGCCTCACTGGACAAGGGCATTGCCATAGACGGCAGCGCCACCCGCAGCCTGGAGCAGCTGGACAGCGGCCTGTGGCGCTACCGGTTCCGCGTGGACTCGTTCATTGCAGACATCGAGGAGTCGGCCATCTTCCGCTGGGACCAGGATCATGCCGTCCCGCTGCGCTACCGCTATGAGCTCTCGGGCATGCTGATCCGGGATCGGGAGCGAAGGATCGACTTCGATTGGAGCGAAGGGGTGGTCAGCGGCCACCATGAAGGCAAGGCATTCCGCCTGCCGCTGAAGGACGGCGCCCTCGACCCCCTGAGCTACCAACTGCAGCTGCACCAGGACCTGCGCGCCGGACACACGGATGTCACCTACCACGTGGTCGACAAGGGCCGCTATGATGAAGATCGATTTGCCGTCATTGGTGAAGAAACCCTGGATACCCGGCTGGGGGAGGTGCTGACCGTGGTGGTGGAGAAAGTGCGAAGCGACGACAGCAAACGGGAAACCCTGATGTGGTTTGTGCCGGAATGGGATCACCTGCTGGTGCGGCTGACCCAGACCGAACCGGATGGCTCGTTCTACGAAATCCACATCGAGGATTCCAGCCTCACCCCCTGATCCACCCTACGAGCGGGTCGCCCACACCGCCTGCACCTCATCGGCAATGATCCGCAGCCCTTCGGCCACCTGGTCATCGTCCTGGGAGTAGGTCACCCGCAGGCACTCGTGTCGGTGACGCCAATCGTCCTCCGGCAAGCCGGGGAAGAAATAGTGGCCGGAGACCACCAGCACGCCCCGGGCCTTCAGCCGCTGGTACAGCTCCAGACTGGTGATGGGCAGGTTGGGGAACCACAGCCACAGGAACATCGCACCCTCGGGCTTGTGGATGTACCAGTGACAACTGTCCCCCATCGCCTCGGAAAACACCTGCACCGCCCGCTTCATCTTGTCCTGATAGAAGGGACAGACCACCTCCCGACTCAGGCTCAGGATTTCGCCACTGCGCACCAGCGGCTCCGCCAGCATGGCCCCGAAACTGCCGGTGGCCAGGTTCATGATGGCATTGACCCCGGACAGAGCCCGGATGATCTTCTCATCGGCGATCACGATGCCGGTACGGGCAGCCGGCAGGCCAAACTTGGACAGGCTCAGGCACAGCACGATCTGCTCGTTCCAGTGCGGCGTGGCATCAACAAACAGCAGGCTGGGGAACGGGGTGCCGTAGGCCCCGTCCACGATCAGCGGTACATCGTGGCTTCGGGCCAGCACCTCCAGCCGTGCCAGTTCCTCATCGGTGACCACATTGCCGGTGGGATTGGTGGGGCGGGACACACAGATGGCACCGGTATCGGCGGTCACCTCCACCGCGTCAAAATCCACCCGGTACTTGAACTCATGGGCATCGGTGAAGCTGATCTCCGGGCGCACCGCCTTGAACAGCCCGGGGGCAATGCCGGCGTCGGCGTAACCGATGTACTCCGGCGCCATCGGCAGCAGGATATGCTTGTGGTGGCCCTCGCCAAAATCGCCACCGAACATGTTGAACAGCATGAAGAAGGCCGCCTGACTGCCGTTGGTCAGGGCCACGTTTTCCGGCCGCAACCCCCAGCCGTATTCCCGGTTCAACAGGTCGACCAGGGACCCAATGAACTGCTTTTCTCCCTGGGGTGGATCATAGACCCCCACCAGCCGCCGCATCGCTGCGGGGTCCGCCACCAGCCGGGTCAGCTCCTGACCCAGACGCTCCTGGACCTGGGGAACATGCCCCGGGTTGCCTCCGCCCATCATGATCAAGTCATCGCCGGAGGCCAGGGCATTGCCCAGGTCATCCATCAGCGAGGTGATACCGGCATCAGCAGTAAACTTGCGACCGAAAGCAGACAGTTTCATGGACGTTTGGCCGTGTGGTGATTGATACGGGTTTCGATAAAGTGTAGAAGCGGTTCAGTCGTTCAGTGAAATGCCCAGGTTGCTCACGCCGTCGTTGGCCGCCATGCCTCGCAGCTGCGCGACGAAGTCCTCCGTGGGGGTACGCTGGCGCTTGAGCGCCAACACCAGGTCCCGCTGGAAGGCCTTGTCGGCTTTCATCAGGGGGTGGTGGTCCAGCACCCGGACCAGCTCGTCCTCATCCAGACCCTCGCCCTCGGACACTTCGATAAACCCGATCACCGTTTCCATGGCCCACTGAGAGGCTTCGCTGGCCCGGTGTTTGTCGGGATTCAGCCGTCCCAGCAACGCCTGCTCCAGCAGGCGACAGAAATCGAAGGCAGGGTGTACGCCATAGGCATCGTAGGCCTCCACGTCCGGCGACAGGGTTTCCAGCTTGGCCAACAGTTGCGGAATGGCGGCCTCGGACGGAATCTCCTGCAACAGGCCCCAGGCCAGATCGAGCAGCTGCCGCATCTTGGCACCGGTTTTCAGGCCCATGGCGTCGGCAAACAGCGCGTAGTTGGGGAAGCCCCGCTCCGCCAGCGCCAGCAGGAAAGCGCACTCGCGCCAACCCTGCAACTGCTCCACGGCCTTGAGAAACTGATTGGCATTCATCGCAACACCGCCTCGGCTCTTGGATAGTCGAGCGCCATCGACCCGATCATGTCTTCGGCAACGTGACGCCGGTCTGGCCGAGGTACTTGCCGCCCCGGTCCTTGTAACTGGTCTCGCACACCTCGTCGGACTCGAAGAACAGCATCTGCGCCACCCCCTCGTTGGCGTAGATCTTCGCCGGCAGGTTGGTGGTGTTGGAGAACTCCAGGGTGACCTGCCCTTCCCACTCCGGCTCCAGCGGTGTGACGTTGACGATGATGCCGCAACGGGCGTAGGTGGACTTGCCCAGGCAAATGGTCAGCACGTTGCGGGGAATGCGGAAGTACTCCACGGTACGCGCCAGGGCAAAGGAGTTGGGCGGGATGATGCAGACGTCACTGGTAACGTTGACGAAGCTGTTGTCGTCGAAGTTCTTGGGATCGACGGTCGCCGAATGGACGTTGGTAAAGATCTTGAACTCGTTGCTGCAACGCACATCATAGCCGTAGCTGGAGGTACCGTAAGAGATCACGCGCCCTTTCTCGGACTCTCGCACCTGGCCCGGTTCAAACGGTTCGATCATGCCAGCCTCTTGGGACATGCGGCGGATCCACTTATCGGATTTTATGCTCATTGTTTGCGTCTCATGGTGAATTCAGAGGTCATAAAGATAAAGGGCGGTAGTTTACCTTCCCGCGTCGTTCAACGCCAAAGGCAAACCACCGCGCGGGGCCGGCCCTCAGTCGTCGCTAATGGAAATGCTCGGGATGGGAGAGCTGAGGTTGCGTGACCGCTGGGACAGCAGCGCACTGGTGCGACGTGCAATGTCCCGGTAACGGCGCGCGACCTCCGAGTCCGGCTCCGCCACCACAGACGGATTGCCGCCGTCGGTCTGCTCCCGGATGGTCATGTGCAGCGGCAACTGGCCCAGCAGCGTGGTGTCGTACTGTTCCGCCACTCGTTCACCGCCGCCATGACCGAACAGCGCCTCCTCGTGACCGCAGTTGCTGCAGATATGCACACTCATGTTCTCCACCACCCCCAGCACCGGGATCTCCACCTTGCGGAACATCTCGATGCCTTTCTTGCAGTCCAGCAGGGCGATGTCCTGGGGCGTGGTCACGACCACCGCGCCAGTGACCGGCACTTTCTGGGCGAGCGTCAACTGGATATCGCCGGTTCCCGGGGGCATATCGACGATCAGGTAATCCAGCTCGTCCCACAGGGTCTGGGTCAGCAGCTGCTGCACGGCACCGCTGACCATCGGCCCACGCCACACCATCGGCGTCTTGTCGGTGACCAGGAAGGCCATCGAGATGGCTTGCAGGCCATGGGCCTTGACCGGGATGAAATACTTGTTTTCCTTGGTGTCCGGACGGGTACCCTCCTTGATGCCCAGCATCATGCCAATGCTGGGCCCGTAGATGTCGGCGTCCAGGATGCCCACCCGGGCACCCTCCTGACTGAGCGCGAGGGCCAGGTTGACCGCGGTGGTGGACTTGCCCACGCCGCCCTTGCCGGAAGCCACCGCAATGATATTCTTGACGCCGGCAATGGACTGCAAATCCCGCTGAGCTTCGTGAGCGTGGATTCGCTGGCTCACGGTCACGGTAGCGTCGGTCACGCCGTCAACGTCATCCAGGGCATTACCCACCAGTTGCCGGAGCGCTCCGGCAATACCCTCGCTGGCGTACGGCAATTCCACTGTCATGCTGACCTTGCCATCGCCGTCCACCTCCAGCGACTTCACGGCATCCAGCTCATAGAGGTCGCGCTCCAGATAGGGATCTTTGTACTCTTTGATGGCCGCTTCCAGTGCCTGCCGGGAAACTTCGGTCATGCCTTTCTCCAGGGATTGCAACGTAAATCGGGGAACATCGGACCAAGCATCCGGTCCGACCTCATCAAAACCGCCCACCGGACAACAAAATTGGGGCGTCCAGATGAAAAATTGCCGCCCGGAAGGTATCATCTGTGCCCGCTTCTGACCACAACCATTCTTGATCAAGGTTCGGACATTTAACATGACGCAAGCGAGTGCACAGAAACAGCGCGACATTCTGGTGACCAGCGCCCTGCCCTACGCCAACGGCCCGATCCACCTCGGCCACCTGTTGGAGTACATCCAGACCGACATCTGGGCCCGGTATCAGCGAATGCGTGGTCAGAACTGCTACTACGTCTGCGCCGACGATGCTCACGGTACTGCCATTATGCTACGGGCCGAGCGCGAAGGCATCACCTCCGAGGCCCTGATCGACCGCATCCGTCAGGAGCACCAGGAGGACTTTGCCGGCTTCCACATCCACTTCGACAACTACCACTCCACCCACTCGGAGGAGAACCGGGAGTTCTCGGCGTACATCTACCGCCGGCTGCAGGAAAACGATCACATTGCCACCCGCAAGATCACCCAGGCCTATGATCCCGAGAAGGAAATGTTCCTGGCCGACCGCTTCATCAAGGGCACCTGCCCAAAGTGCAAGTCGGAAGACCAATACGGGGACAACTGCGAAGTCTGCGGCGCCACCTACACCCCGGCCGAGCTGATCGACCCGAAATCCGCGGTCTCCGGCGCAACGCCGATCGAGAAGGAATCCGAGCACTATTTCTTCCGGCTGCCGGAGTTCACCGATTTCCTGCAGAACTGGACCCGCAGCGGCACCCTTCAGCCGCAAATTGCCAACAAGCTGGCCGAGTGGCTGGATGCCGGCCTGCAAGAGTGGGACATCAGCCGGGACGCCCCCTACTTTGGCTTCGAAATCCCCGATGCCCCCGGCAAGTACTTCTACGTCTGGCTGGACGCCCCCATCGGTTACCTGGCCAGCTTCAAGAACCTGTGCGACCGGGAAGGCATTGACTTCGACCACTTCTGGCACGCTGATTCCGAGGCCGAGGTCTACCACTTCATTGGTAAAGACATCATCAATTTCCACGCGCTATTCTGGCCGTCCATGCTGCACAGCGCCGGCTTCCGCACGCCGAGCGCGGTCTGGGCCCACGGTTTCGTCACCGTCAATGGCAAGAAGATGTCCAAGTCCCGCGGCACCTTCATCATGGCTCGCACCTACCTGGACCACCTGAATCCGGAGTACCTGCGCTATTACTTTGCCGCCAAGCTGGGCAGCGGCGTGGACGACATGGACCTGAACCTGGAGGACTTTGCCTCCCGGGTGAATTCCGACCTGGTGGGCAAGGTGGTCAACATTGCCAGCCGCTGCGCCGGCTTCATCACCAAGCGTTTTGACGGCCAGCTTGGCGAGGTGACCGAAACCGACAAGCTGAAGATCTTCGTGGAGGCCGGTGAAGAAATCGCCGAGTGCTACGAGGCCCGGGAGTTCGGTCGCGGCATGCGCCGGATCATGGAGCTGGCGGACATCGCCAACCAGTACGTCAATGACGAGCAGCCCTGGGTGATTGCCAAGCAGGACGGCCAGGAAGCAAACCTGCAGGCCATCTGCACCAACGCCATCAACATGTTCCGCCTGCTGATGACCTATCTGGCGCCGGTGCTGCCCCAAACCGCCGAGGCCTCGGCCGCGTTCCTCAACGCCGCCCTGGACTGGAACAACCGGGCGCAATTGCTGGAGAACCACGGCATCAACAAGTTCAAGCCGCTGATGAACCGAGTGGACATGGCGCAGATCGAGAAGATGCTGGAGGCCTCCAAAGAGAAGGAGCAGGTACCGGCAAAACCCGCAAAGTCCGCCGCCGCAGCCAATCTGGAACCGGTGGCCGATGAGATAGAATTTGGGGACTTTGCCAAGGTGGATCTTCGGGTGGCAAAGATTGTCAAAGCCGAACAGGTGGAAGGGGCGGACAAGCTGCTGCGCCTGACCCTGGACATCGGCCACGGCGAGCGCAACGTGTTTGCCGGCATCAAGTCCGCCTACAAACCGGAGCAGCTCGAGGGCCGGCTGACCGTTATGGTCGCCAACCTGAAGCCCCGCAAGATGAAATTTGGCCTCTCCGAAGGCATGGTACTGGCGGCCGGTCCCGGCGGTAAGGACATCTTCCTCCTGGCCCCGGATTCCGGCGCCACCCCCGGCATGCGGATTATGTGAGTTCCGCGGGAGCACTGATTGATGACGGAATACCTGCTGATCCTGGTCAGCACCATTCTGGTGAACAACTTTGTGCTGGTGCAGTTTCTCGGTCTCTGCCCGTTCATGGGCGTGTCCGGGAAGCTGGAGACCGCCATGGGCATGTCCCTGGCCACCACCTTTGTGCTCACCCTGGCCTCGGTGTGCAGCTACCTGGCCTACACCTATCTGTTGGCACCGCTGGACCTGGCGTTCCTGAAGACCATCACCTTCATCCTGGTGATCGCCGTGGTGGTGCAGTTCACCGAGATGGTGGTGCGCAAGACCAGCCCCCTGCTGTACCGGGTGCTGGGCATCTTCCTGCCACTGATCACCACCAACTGTGCGGTTCTGGGGGTTGCCCTGCTGAACCTCAACAAGCAGAACAACTTTGTCGAATCCGTGCTCTACGGTTTTGGCGCCGCCGCCGGCTTTTCCCTGGTGTTGGTGCTGTTCGCCGCCATGCGAGAGCGTATCGCCGTTTCCGATGTGCCGACGGCCTTCCAGGGGGCGGCCATTGGGATGGTCACCGCCGGGCTGATGTCACTGGCCTTCCTGGGCTTCACCGGCCTGGTCGGCGTGTAAGCGGAGCAAGATCACCATGTTGACCAGTATTCTCATTGCCGTCGCTGTCCTGTTGCTGCTTGCCGTGGTGTTTGGTGGCCTGCTGGGCTTTGCCGCCGAACGATTCCGGGTGGAAGGCAACCCCCTGGTGGACCAGATCGATTCGCTGTTGCCGCAGACCCAGTGTGGCCAGTGCGGTTTTCCCGGTTGCCGGCCCTACGCGGAATCCATCGCCGATGGCGACGCCATCAACAAGTGCCCCCCCGGGGGCGAAGCCACCATCAAGGCGCTGGCCGACCTGCTGGATGTCGAGCCCCAGCCCCTGGACGCCGAACATGGCGTGGAGCAGGACAAACGGGTGGCGGTGATCCGGGAAGACGAATGCATTGGCTGCACCAAGTGCATCCAGGCCTGCCCGGTGGACGCCATCCTGGGCGCCGCCAAGCACATGCACACCGTGATCGAGAGCGAGTGCACCGGCTGCGACCTGTGCGTGGAGCCCTGCCCGGTGGACTGCATCGACATGGTGACCATCGAGCCTGACATCCGTACCTGGACCTGGAGTCCACCGGGGGGCAACATCATCGCGACTGACCGGCAGGGGGCGACCGTCTGATGGGAACCTTGTGGGACTTTCCGGGCGGCATTCACCCGGCTGAAAAGAAAGACCTTTCGACCACCCGACCGGTGGAAACCGCGGGTATTCCCGATGTCTTGATCCTGCCCCTGCAGCAGCACATCGGCGAGCCGGCCAACGTGCTGGTTTCCGTGGGCGACCGGGTTCTCAAGGGCCAGGTGCTTGCCGCCGTCGATGGCCCGGTGGGCGTACCGGTACATGCCCCCACCTCCGGCACCGTTGAAGCCATTTCCCAACAGCCGGTCCCCCATCCCTCGGGCATGATGGATAGGTGCATTACCCTGCGCCCAGATGGCCAGGACAGCTGGTGCGAACGTCATCCGGTGGCGGACATTCGGGCCCTGGAGCGGGATGAGGTGCTGGAGGCCATTCGCAATGCCGGGATCGCCGGCATGGGCGGTGCGGGCTTTCCCTCCAATATCAAGCTGCGCCCGCACAAGGTTCGCAAGGTCGACACCCTGATTCTCAACGGCGCCGAGTGCGAGCCCTACATCACCGCCGATGACATGGCAATGCGGGAACGGGCCAGCGAGGTCATCGAGGGCATGAAGATCATGGCCTGGATCCTGCGCCCGGAACGCTGTGTCGTGGCCATCGAGGACAACAAGCCCCAGGCCATCGCCGCCATTCGTGCCGCCTGCACCGGCACCCAGATCGAGGTCGACGTCATTCCGACCAAGTACCCGTCCGGCGGGGAAAGGCAGCTGATCCAGATCCTGACCGGGCTGGAAGTCCCCCACGGCGGGATTCCCGCCGATATCGGGGTCATGTGCCAAAACATCGGCACCGCCATCGCCGTCCATCGGGCCATCAACCTTGGCGAGCCGCTGATCTCCCGATTCACCACCATCACCGGTGAGGCCGTGGCCAACCCCGGCAACTTCGAGGTGTTGCTGGGTACGCCCATCAGCTACCTCCTCGACAAGGCGGGCTTACGGCCGGAAACCCTGCACCGGCTGGTGCTTGGTGGCCCGATGATGGGCTACACCCTGCAGACCACCGAGATTCCGGTGATCAAGACCACCAACTGTGTGATCGCCGCCACCGCCGAAGAGCTGCCGGATCCCGAGCCGGAGCAGCCCTGTATCCGCTGTGGCACCTGTGCCGAAGTCTGCCCCATGAACCTGTTGCCGCAGCAACTGTACTGGTACGCCAAGGCGGACGAGTTCGACAAGGCCGAGCAGGAAAACCTGTTCGATTGCATTGAGTGTGGCGCCTGCACCTATGTCTGCCCCAGTTCCATCCCTCTGGTGCAGTATTACCGCTACGCCAAGGGCGAGATCCGCACCCAGCGTGCCGAACACCTGAAGGCCGACAAGGCACGGCAACGCTTTGAAGCCCGCCAGGCCCGCCTGGAACGGGACAAGGCCGAGAAAGAAGCCAAACGTAAGGAGCGGGCCCGCGCCGCCGCCGAAGCCCAGGCCAGGAAGCAGGCCCAAGCAACCACGGCGGAGGCCGCCGCAAGCGATGAGCGAGCCGCCAAGGCCGCCATGGTGCAGGAGGCCCTGGCCCGCAAGCAGGCGGCGGCCAGCCCGGCCAAGCCGGAGCCCGCGGCGCCGGAAGCCGACGTTGAAGCACTGGAGAAACAGCTGGCCCAGGCCAAGGACAAGCTGGCCAACATGCAATCCATGCTCGACGAAGCACGCGCCGCCGGCGCTGACAACGTCGAGAAACTCGAACGGGCCGTCGCCAAGAACCAGGATCGGGTACAGCGGGCACAGGCGGCGTTGGACCAGGCACAAGGCCCGGCTGCGCCTCCCGACGAACCGGTTTCCCCCCAGGCCGCCCCCGTGGAGCAGCCGGACCTTCCCTCCCTGGAGGCCGCGCTGGAAAAAGCCCGGGCCAAGCTGGACAACATGCAGGGCTTGCTGAACGAGGCCCTGGAAGCCGGTACCGGCACCGCCGAAAAGCTCAAGCGAGCGGTGGCCAAGAATGAGGAACGGGTAAAACGGGCGGAAGAAGCCCTCGCCCAGGCCAAGGGCGCCGAAGCCACGCCTCCGGCACCGGACCCAGAGCCCCCCCGGGCGGAGGAGCCGCCCGACATCGCGACACTGACCGGCCAACTGGAAAAGGCCCGGGCCAAGCTGGACACCATGCAGGGCCTGCTGGACGAGGCCCGGGAGGCCGGCGGCGACAACGTCGAGAAACTGGAACGGGCCGTCGCCAAGAACCGGGAACGGGTGGCCAGGGCCGAGCAGGCGCTGACCCAAGCCCAGCAGCAGCTAGCGACGCAAGACACCGACTGACCTATTGGCGATCCCCAGGAATCAGGCAAGTACCACATGGCATTACGACAGCAATCCTCCCCCCACGCCCGCGGCGCCCGGCCCACCTCCCGGGTGATGCTCTGGGTGATCCTGGCCGCCCTCCCCGGGCTGCTGGCCCAGACCCTGTGCTTCGGCTGGGGCAACCTGATCAACGTCATCTGGTGCATTGGCGTGGCCCTCGCTGCGGAAGCGGTGATGCTCACCCTGCGCAAACGGCCCCTGGCGTTCTTCCTGAAGGACAATACCGCGGCAGTCACCGGCCTGCTGCTGGGTCTGTCCCTGCCCCAGTTCGCCCCCTGGTGGGTGTCTGCCATTGCGGTGATCTCGGCCATCGTACTGGCCAAGCAGCTGTACGGCGGCATCGGTTCAAACCCCTTCAACCCCGCCATGGTCGGCTACGCCCTGGTCCTGGTGTCGTTTCCGGTGGCCATGACCACCAACTGGGCGCAGCCCGGGCTGCTCTGGGAGACCGCACCGGGCTTCGGCGAAACCCTGGCAACCATTGCCTCGGGCCAGCAAACCGCGGTGGATGCCTTCACCATGGCCACGCCGCTGGATGAATACAAACACCAGATCGCCAGCCACACCGCGGCCGAGGTGCTGCAGCACCCCACCTTCGGCGACGGCATCGCCAGGGGCTGGGAGTGGGTCAATGCGGGCTTCCTCGCCGGCGGCCTGGTGTTGCTGGCGCTTAAGCTCATCACCTGGCACATCCCGGTGGGCATGCTCGGGGCCATGACTTTGCTGAGCCTGGCCTTCGGCAGCAACGAAGACCTGTACGCGCCCCTGAGCCTGCACCTACTGGCCGGTGGCACCATGCTGGGCGCCTTCTTCATTGCCACCGACCCGGTGTCCGCCGCCACCAGTCGCCAGGGCAAGCTGATCTACGGCATAGGGGTGGGCCTGTTGGTCTACGTCATCCGTACCTGGGGCAACTACCCGGACGCGGTGGCGTTCAGCGTGTTGCTGATGAACTTCGCCGTGCCGTTTATCGATCACTACACCCGGCCACGGACCTACGGCCACCACAAGGCCCGTCGCGGCATTCCCAGTAAGACATCGGGGTAAACTATGGCAGCTCTCGGACAATCCATTCGTCGCAGCGCCATCGGCCTGGGCCTGTTTGCCGTCATCACCGGTGGCACCATTGCCGTGACCCAGGTGATGACCGAGGAACGAATCGAACAGCAGATCGCCCGCGCGGAAGCCCGCGCGCTGTTCGAGATCATTCCGGAAACGGTGCACGACAACAACATGCTGGAGGATGCCTTCGAGCTGCCCGCCGATCCCGAGCGGGGATTCCGCCAGCCATTCACCGCCTGGAAAGCCACCTCCCAGGGACAGCCGGTGGGCATCATCCTTCCGGTGACCGCCCCGGATGGCTATTCCGGCGATATCAAGCTGCTGGTGGGCATCGACCCGGTGGGAAAGGTGCTGGGCGTCCGGGTCACCAGCCACAAGGAAACCCCGGGGCTGGGGGACAAGGTGGAACGGAAAAAGTCGGACTGGGTGCTCGACTTCAATGGCCGCTCCCTGGACAACCCGGGCCCGGAAGGCTGGACCGTCGCCAAGAACGGCGGGGTCTTCGACCAGTTCACGGGCGCCACCATCACGCCCAGAGCGGTCACCAAGGCGGTTCATAAGGCCCTGCTCTACTTCCGCACCCACCAGCCTGAGATCCTCCAGGCCTTCGACGGCGTGAACCCACAGGAGCAATCATAATCATGGCAACCAAGAGCAACGCCGAGATTGTCAAGGACGGCCTCTGGACCAACAACCCTGCCCTGGTGCAGGTGCTGGGACTGTGCCCCCTGCTGGCGGTAACCTCGACCGTGGTCAATGCCATTGGGCTGGGGCTGGCAACATTGCTGGTATTGATGGGATCCAACCTGGCGGTCTCACTGATTCGCAATTTCGTCAGCGATTCGGTGCGGCTCCCCGCCTTTGTAATGATCATTGCCTCCTTCGTGACCTGTGCCGAACTGCTGATGCAGGCGTTCACCTACGAGCTCTACCAGATCCTTGGCATCTTCATCCCCCTGATTGTGACCAACTGCGCCATTCTGGGCCGCGCCGACGCCTTCGCCTCCAAGAACGCCCCGCTACCGGCGCTGCTGGACGGCGCCATGATGGGGCTTGGCTTCTTTGCGGTACTGGTGATTCTGGGCGGCCTGCGCGAACTGGTTGGCCAGGGTACCCTGTTCACCGATATGGACCTGCTGCTCGGTCCGATGGCGGCAGACTGGGGTATTCGGCCTATCGAGAACTATCCGGATGTCCTGTTTATGATCCTGCCCCCGGGAGCGTTTGTGGGCCTGGGCCTGCTGATTGCCATCAAGAACGGCATCGACAACCGCCTCAAGGCCCGCCGCGAGGCTCAGAGGAAAGACCCCGTCGTCACCGGCAGCAAACGGGTTCGGGTCACCGGTAACGTGTCGTAAGCCAGGTAGCATTGGGCATGAACAAGCAGAAGCGTACGGAAATCTTCGCCCGGTTACGGGATGCCAATCCCAACCCCACCACCGAGCTGAACTACACCACCCCCTTCGAGCTGCTGGTGGCGGTGATGCTGTCGGCCCAGGCGACGGACGTCGGGGTGAACAAGGCCACCGACAAGCTGTTCCCGATTGCCAACACCCCGGAAGCAATCCTGGCCCTGGGCGTGGAGGGGTTGAAGGAGTACATCAAAACCATCGGGCTGTTCAACAGCAAGGCAGAGAATGTCATCAAGACCTGCCGCATCCTGATCGAACAGCACGGCAGCCAGGTACCGGCCACGCGTGAGGCCCTGGAAGCCCTGCCCGGCGTGGGGCGAAAGACCGCCAATGTTGTGCTGAATACCGCGTTTGGCCAGCCGGCCATGGCCGTGGATACCCATATCTTTCGGGTCTCCAACCGAACGGGCATTGCCCCGGGCAAGACTGTGCTGGAGGTGGAAAAGCGGCTCCTGCGCCTGGTCCCCAAGGAGTTCCTGCTGGATGCTCACCATTGGCTGATCCTGCACGGCCGCTACACCTGCACGGCACGCAAGCCGAAGTGCGGCGCGTGCCTGATTGAGGACCTGTGCGAGTTCAAACACAAACGGGATTATATGGAATAGCGCCCGGCCAGGCTGCCGAGCTGGGAAACCGGCCGGCGATCAGCGCCGGCCGGAACACTGGAATCAACGTTGTCCCAGCATCTTCTCTTTCAGATCCTGCTGCGCAGGCTGGTCCGATAGCCAGATACCGAACAGGGCTTTCTTGAATGCCAGATCACCGATGGTGGCCTTGGCTTCGCCGTTCTTCAGCACCCGCACCCCCTCATTCGGCAGGTAGACCAAATCAAAGACATCGCCTTCGCTGATCTCTTCGGCGAACACGTTCAGGAACGCCTCCACCTCGCCCTGGATGGCAGAAAGGTCGCCCCCGGTGGCGTTCTCAAAGCCCTCCAGTGTAGCGGAGGTCATCTTGTCGCTGGTAATCAGCCCGGAGATGATATGCAGGGTGATGGCCTGCGGCTCGTCGGCGTCGATGATCGCCTGGGCGTCGCTGCCCTTTTGCTGGGTGTAGAGACCACCCACGTAAAGATCCATAAACCACTTGGAACGGACCCCGGCACCGTTCAGGGTCAATTCGGTGTCCTGTGCCGCATAGCTATCCGGTACGTCGACACCGTCCACGGTCAGGGCGGCCGCGGGCATGGAAAGCGCTGCCGACAGCAGCAACGAGGAAAGTAAGGTTGGGAAGGCCTTGTTCATCATTCTATCCTTAGTTGACTTGTTATAAGTGTTCTGAACTGCCGAGGATCGACTTCCTGACCAGCCTCGACCGCAGAATTGTAACAAGCCAGTTGATCGGCCCGACGCAACCTGGTTCTCAAATGTGGCGCAATAAAAAAACCGACCAGTTGCCTGGTCGGTTTCTGTTCCTGGTACTGGCGGTTCCGTTACTTGAACAGCATGGTACCGGACAACCCCTCTTTTTCCAGGATCTCCCTGAGCCGGCGCAAAGCCTCTACCTGAATCTGGCGGACCCGCTCCCGGGTCAGGCCGATTTCCTGGCCCACCTCTTCAAGGGTACTGGTGGGATATCCGCGCAACCCGAAACGCCGGGAGAGGACTTCCTGCTGCTTATCACTGAGCTGGTCCAGCCAGCTCTCGATGCAGGAACACATGTTGTTATCCTGCAACAGGTCAGCCGGATCCATTGCTCCCTCGTCGGCCACTGTATCCAGCAGCGATTTTTCGCCACTGCTACCGATGGGGGTGTCCACCGAGGCAACCCGCTCGTTGAGCCCCAGCATGCGCTTGACGTCGGAAACCGGCTTATCCACCATGCGGGCGATTTCCTCGGCGGACGGCTCATGATCCAGTTTCTGGGTCAGTTCCCGCGCGGCACGGAGGTAGAGGTTCAGTTCCTTCACCACATGAATGGGCAGACGAATGGTACGGGTCTGGTTCATGATGGCCCGCTCAATGGTCTGGCGAATCCACCAGGTGGCGTAAGTTGAAAAGCGGAACCCCCGTTCCGGGTCGAACTTTTCCACCGCGCGAATCAGACCGAGATTGCCTTCTTCGATCAGGTCCAGGAGGGTTAGGCCACGATTGACGTAGCGACGTGCAATTTTGACCACCAGTCGGAGATTGCTCTCAATCATCCGCTTGCGGCCCGACTCCTCTCCCTTGCGGGCCAACCGGGCAAAGTATACTTCCTCTTCCGGCGTCAACAGTGGCGAGAAGCCAATTTCGTTCAAGTAGAGCTGGGTGGCATCCAGCTGCTTTTGGCTACCCAGGTAGCGGCCCTGGGTTGGAAAATCTTCTTTGTCGGCTGAACCCCCTTGCGAGGAAGTCTTTGCTTCCGGTTCAGACGTCATCAGTTCCTCTTCTGCATCCTCCGCGTCGGAATCACGTTCAACAATGAGATCTTCATGTTCTACTGACATAATGCTAGCCCCGCCTTCGAATGACCCTGTATTCGCCTACCGATTGTTATTCTGTTGGTAAGCGCCTGCTGAAAGTTTCGTTTTCTTGTTAGTTCAGGAACATTGTGTCGGCTGGTCACTGTGGGACCACCCTTGGTTCATCTGCGGTATTCTTGGCGCCAGCGTCTCGCGTCCACTGCTAGCGGGGAGGTAGGTATCGCGCGGGGTCGACCGGGTTACCGTTCTTTCGAATCTCAAAGTGCAACTTGGGTCGATCTGCGCCACTGCTCCCCAACTCGGCGATGACTTGTCCGGCTTCGACGTCCTCCCCTTCCTGCACCAGGATAGTTCGGTTGTGAGCATACGCGCTCAAGTACTGCTCATTATGATTCACAATAATCAGATTCCCGTAACCAAGCAACCCACTGCCGGCATAGACTACGTTTCCGGCGGCGGCGGCCCGAACCCGGTCACCTGAATTCCCGGCAATATCAAGCCCTTTATTGACCTTGCCGGAGGTTGAGAATCCTGCAATTACGGTGCCAACGTGTGGCCAGCGCCACTGGATGTTGGATACCGTCTGGGTCCGACCGGACGCTGTCCCGGGCCTGGACGGACGGGGCGTGACGGGAGTCGACGCGCGGTCTTCCGCACTGCCTCGCGCCGCCGCGCCATCGGAACGGCGGCCGGATGGGGCCTGGTTGTTGGAAGCAGTGTGCCGTGTCGAAGTTACAGTACCGCGAAGGTCCAGCCGCAGTACCTGGCCCGCCTGGATGTGATAGGGCGGCGAGATGCCGTTGGCATTGCCCAGTTCGCGGTAATCCCGCCCGTAACGCCAGGCAATGCTGTATAGGGTCTCCCCCCGTTTGACAACGTGTTGCCCCCAGTACACGGGTGGATTGTAGGAGCTGTCCTGGTAGAGGGCGGAGGAATTACAGCCAGACACCAGCGCGACAATCAGCAGAATCAGCCCAAGGGGTAACAGACGTCTCCCGGATGCGCGTCCGATGGGAACACGACGACGGGACACCCCCTCGCCGACTCGCCGGATGAAGGGAACCTGCGCCGAACCGATCAGACTACGCCCCGGGAACACAAGTATAAAAACACCTTTACTATTTCTAATTGGTATAAAAAATGTGGCGCTTTCTAAACTAAACCCAATAACCTGCTAATTTATTGCACATTTTCTATGCAAAACCAAGCGGCACCACGCCTCCCGTGTTACTTCCCGAAACAGCCCAAAAGGCCAAAAGGTAACACCTGCACGTTTTTTCACTGACGGCGGGCTCAGGACTGCTGGGGACGTCGCAGGAAGGTCTGAGAACTTCCCAGCCACTCGATGGCCAACACCAGCGCAAATCCAATGACCGCACACACCAGCGCTAACGGCCACTGGGACGGCTCCCCCGATAATTCAGCGTAGTAAATCGGCGAGACACTGGCCTCAGTCAGCGGCACCTGTTCGCCGGCACTGTTGGTTCGCCAACTGAGGGTCTCTTTCCAGGGCCAGACTTTGTTGAGGGCACCAATCATGAAACCGGTCAGCAGCGCCAGCACCACATCGTGAAATTTATGGATCGCCCAGGTCAGTACCCGCGCAATGGACAGCAACCCGATCAGGCAACCCGCCGCGAACAGCCCCAGAGTCAAGAGCTCTGCGCCCTTGATAGCGGCCAGCACCGGTGCGTACATACCCAGGATGACCAGAATGAAGCTGCCGGAAATGCCGGGCAGGATCATGGCGCAGATGGCGAGGGCACCGGCGCCGAAGAAGACCAGCCCGGTGGGGGAGGCTTCGCCCGCTGGCAGGGTGGTTACCCACCAGGCAAAGGCAATGCCCATTGACAGCGGCCCCAACAGTGTCCAGTTGGGGCGTTGCACCTGCCGCACCACATGCCAGACCGAGGCCACAATCAACCCGAAGAAGAAACTCCAGAGCAGGATCGGATAGACCATCAGCAGGTAGCTGATCGCCGAGGCCAAAGTGGCGATGCTGGCCACAATCCCCGTCAGCAGAGTCACCAGGAAAGTGCCGTCACAGCGTTCCCAGAACCGCCGGAACTGGCCTTTGAGCAATTCCCGATAGCAGGCGCCGGGCACTTCGCCAATCGCGGTCAACAGACGGAAGTAGATGCCGGTGATGAACGCAATAGTGCCGCCGGAGACGCCCGGGACGATATCCGCCGCCCCCATGGCCACACCCCGCAGGAACACCCCCACCGGACGCTGACTGCGCTCACAGGAGCCAATGTCCCTCACCGGACCACACCTCCCAGCAGGGGAACGAAACGAACCGGTTCGATGTCCGTGGTCACAAACTCGTCACCCTGCCGGACCACTTTCACCAGCATCTGGCGCTCCTCCCCCACCGGGGCCACCATGATGCCGCCGTCGGCGAGCTGGTCCATCAACTCCGGGGACAGCTCTTTGGGGGCCGCAGTGACGATGATGCCGTCAAACGGTCCTTTCTCCGGCCAGCCAATGCCGCCGTCGGCATGTTTCAGGGTAACGTTGCGCAGCGACAGCTTGCGCAGTCGATCCCGGGCCCTGTCCTGCAGCGGTTTGATGCGCTCAACACTGAACACCTCGTCCACCAGGTTCGCCAGAATCGCGGACTGGTAACCAGAACCGGTGCCCAACTCCAGCACCCGTCTGGGCGTCTCCGGCTCATGCTCAAGCAGAATCTCGGTCATCTTGGCGACGATGTACGGCTGCGACAGTGTCTGGCCGTAACCGATGGGTAATGCGGTGTCTTCGTAAGCCCGGTGGGAGAGCGCCTCGTCGAGGAAAATATGCCTCGGCACCTCGGTCATGGCCTGCAGCACGCGCTCGTTGCGAATGCCATGGTCCCGCAACCGTTGTATCAGCCGTAATCGGGTCCGACGCGATGTCATACCAATACCCTGCAGTTCCACGCCCATCAACGAACCCCCTCGAGCCAGTCCCTTAGGCCCGAGAGAGCCTCGTGGCGGGTCATGTCCACGTGCACTGGAGTTACGGACACATAACCGTTGCGGACCGCCTCGAAATCCGTGCCCTCGCCGGCGTCCCCTCCTTCGCCGGCCGCTCCGATCCAGTAACGGGCCTTGCCCCGGGGGCAGGTCATGGGGACGGCGCCCTCCGCGGTGGTGCGGTGGCCCAGGCGGGTGACCCGGAACCCGGCTAACTCTTCCCAGGGCAGATCCGGCACGTTGACGTTCAGGATGCAACGGGGGCCCAGGCACAGCGGCTTGTCCTGCTCCAGTAACGCCCGTACCACTCGGGCGGCGGTGTCGTAATGGAGGCGGCCGTTGTTGGCGAGGGAGACGGCAATCGCGGGCAAGCCCAGATGGCGCCCCTCAGTAGCTGCCGCAACGGTGCCAGAATATATGATGTCGTCACCCAGGTTGGCGTGGGTGTTGATCCCGGAGATCACCCGGTCAAACCCCTGATCAAACAGCCCATTCACGGCCAGGTGGACGCAGTCGGTGGGCGTGCCATCCACCGAGCGAAAGCCGTTGGGATGCTGCTCAACGGTCAGTGGACGATTGAGGGTCAGGGCATTGCTTGCCCCACTGTGGTCCCGGTCCGGGGCAACCACTTCCAGTTCCCCCATGCCTTCCAACCCCTTGTAAAGGGCCAGCAAGCCGGGCGAATGGACGCCGTCATCGTTTGACAACAGAATACGCACGATTCTCTCCGCTAGCCTTCAACCGGAACAGATCCTGCCGGTTGCGTATGAACTTGTTTTAGTAACCTTGACTTAAGGACATCGTTTTAGTCGCCGGCAGGTTCACTGCCGGCCGGTCAATAACTTGCGGTCTCTCAGACCAGCAACCCGCCCGGGGGCTTCGTATAATATGCCCTGTTTAGGCCCCGTCTGCGAGCCCCGGCACCGGTCCTGCTTCCCGCAGATCAAACACGTTACCGATGAGCGTGGTGGCATACTGCCCCGGCGCCAAGGCAAATCGCAGGGTCAGGCGACCGGTATCCTGCCATTGCCAGGCGAAGCCGACAGGGTTGAGGACCAGTGGTCGCCGTTCCGGCTTCATCCGGGTGTCGGAGAAGACCCGCTCCAGTTCGGGATGCTCGGCGACCACAGCGCGCTCCAGCTGTTCCTGCTCGCCGATGGCGGTGGTGCCGCCATCGCCCCAGAGCGGACCGGTGACGGCTCCGGGTTCCGGCTCGCCACTCAGTGGGGTACGCCAGCTGCCCTCGGTCACCCGTCGAGCCAGAATTTGGTTGAACAACCACGAACGGGCGGCGGAAAAATACAGCCCCTGCCGATGCCGATTGCGGCCCTTGCGGCGACCACGCCGAGGACGACCGGGTTCCATTCGGATGGCCCGGTCCAGGTTGCTACCAGCGTGACCAAACCGCTGTTTGCCGAAGTAGTTCGGGCACCCCCGCTGTTTGATGGCAGTCAGGGCCTGGTC
>NZ_JAWVYN010000024.1:0-53451 GCF_033722735.1 Marinobacter sp. | reverse complement strand
CAATACACAACCCATTCGAATCCGTCCGGTTATCCACCCACTCACTACCGGCAGCCCATTCGATCAGGCCGGTGTCCGGGACAATGCCCATCCCTTCCGGGGCATACTCCAGGCCATAGGACAACACATCCCCTTCGTTCGGGTCGGTGGCATCCACGTCATAGCGATAGCCCGCGTCCTCGCCACCGGCAACCACCGGCGGTGTGACAATCTGCGGCGGCAGGTTCTCGTGGATCACCAGGGTGAAGGTCTGCTCGGTGGTGGCACCCCGCAGGTCGGTGACCAGTACAGTGATTTCGTACTCGCCCGGTGCAATGCCGCCCGGCGCGGAGGTGAACTGGCCGGTGCGTTCATCCAGGTACAGCCCTTCCGGGCCGGAGACCAGCGTGAAGTTGTGGGCATCGCCAACATCAACGTCGGAGACGTCCACCTGGTATTCAAACGACTGACCACCCTCGAGTACGGTTTGCGGCTCGCTGTCGATCACTGGCGCCTCGTTCACGTCCTCGACGTTCAGGGCGTAGATCTGGTCGTCCGTCAGACCGTCCGGGTCCGCCACTTCCACCCGCACCAACGCGGCCCGGGTGGCGTTGTTGGTGATCTGGCATTCCTCGATGTCCGCATCTGGCCGCAGCACCACGGTCAGGTCATCGGTCAGCTTACTGTCCTCGACGGTGATTGCGGGATAGGCGAAGCCACCGCTGGACAGGCCGTCAACCTGCGCCGTCCCCAGCAGGACGCCTTCCTCGGCGCTGCCGGCGTAAAAATCCATTTCCAGGGGCACGCCAATATTGGCCAGGCCACGGTTGCCCAGTTGCACGCTCAGCTCGTGCTCGCCATGGTCACCCTGCGAAATGGCCACATGACCAAGGCGGACATCCGGGTTCCCCAGGTGATCCAGGGCCACCGGCAGGTAGGCCATCACCAGGCTGGTGGTGGCCAGCTTGGTGGAGAACAGGCCACTGGTGGTGTTCCAGGTGCCGTTGGCCTGCTGGGTGTCCAGCAGGTACTCGATGTTGGCCAGCACCACCGGATCGGTGATCGCGGGGTTCTGGTAGTCCAGGGCCAGGCCGACCCACGCGGAGGTCAGCGGGTCGCTCTGGCTGCCGGTGGCATTGAAGGACCAGCCGCCATCATCCCGTTGGCGGGACCGCAGGCGGGTATCGATCAGGTGGATCGCATTGTCCATGCGGGCCAGTAAGTCTTCGTCAGTGATCATCGTGGCCAGCTCGGCCAGCCCGATCATGCGGTATACCTGCCTCAGGTTGTTGTTCTCGTTGGTCTCGATACCCGCCAGGAGATACTCCGCCACGCTCGGGGCCAGCATCCGGTAAAAATCGGCCAGTTCCTGTTGCTCGGCGGTCAGAATGTCCAGTTCGTCAAAATCCTGCAGCAGGCCGGAGGACGCCTGGGAGACCAGCGCGGTAATCGCCAGCGGATTGCGCAACCAGCCGCTGCGATGGTCGTTGGTCCAGTAGGCCAGTTGGCCACTGTAGGTCACCCGGTTGGTAAAGAACTTCAGCCCGTTCTGACGAACCGCCAGGGTGCGGGTCCGGTCGGGCACGGCATTCAGAGCCCACAGTGCGAACGCGGTCTGGTTCTTGGCAAGAGAAGGGTGAGAACGGCGGATGGAGCCATCGTTCAGCTGGCTGGACAGGATTTCCGAGAGCAGGTATTCCGCGGCACTTTCGTCGACCTCGGCCTTTTCCTTTGAGGATTGCAGGCCGAGAACACTCTGGGTCTGGATGTGGCAACCCAGACAACGGTGGCGGTTATGCCAGGCGACCGACTGGGGCCCCACGTAATCACTGGCATCGGTAATGGCTTCGCGAACCCGGTAGAACAGTGGCGCGATGTAGGTCGCTCCCGCGGCCTCATCGCCCTCCTCATACTCCTTCACCGAACCGGTGGGCACCACATAACACTGGTCATTGAAGGTCGGTACGGTCTGGGTGAATTCCGGCGACGGCAACCAACTGATCACCCCCGACTGCGCGCCGATGCTCATCTCGGCCGGCCCACGTTGCAGGCTGTAGGTCAGGACGTCGTTCTTGTTGGGGTCTTCCGCCATCACCGGGTACTGATAGGGAGTCCGCTCCGGTGTGGTGACCACCGGCGGACTGGTGATTACCGGCGGCAGGTTGGGCAGGATGACGTTGATGGTGATGGTTGCGGTCGCTGACAGCTCACCATCGGAGACCTGGTAAGTCAGTTCCTCCAGTCCCTCGAAATCGGGATCCGGGGTGTAGACCAGCTCCGGCGCTTCGCCGGCCATAACACCGTTGGAGGGAGCATCCAGCAGGGTGTAGGTCAGTACATCGCTGTCGATATCGCTGCCCACCAGGGTGATCGCCACCGGATCACCACCTTCGGTCTCCGCGTAAACGTCCTCCGCCACGGGCGGATCGTTCACCGGAATGACGGTCAGGCCGTGGATGGCCGGCGCGGAATCCAGTTCGCCATCGTTGGCAACGTATTGCAGCTGGTCCGGGCCGAAATAGTCGGCATTGGGCTGGTAGGCGTAACCGGTGTCGGTCTCCACCACGGTGCCGTGCTCGGGCGACACAACCACCGCAAAGGTCAGCGGCGACTGCTCGATATCGGATCCCGAAAACTGCAGGGGAATCAAGGTGTCCTCGGGGCCGCTGGCCTGGGCGGGATGAGCAACCGGCGCGTCGTTAACCGGGGTGACCTCGATGGTCACCGTCGCGGTGCCGGACAGCTGTTCACCGTCGTGAACCTGGAAGGTCAGGCTGTCTGGACCGTAGTAATTGGCGCTGGGGCGATAGGTTACCTGTCCGTTGCTGTGTGCAATCTCGCCGTGCTCGGGGGCCGTGACAATTTCATAGGTGAGTTCGTCGCCATCGGCGTCCGCGGCCTGCAATGGGAACTCAATGGGTGTATCCTCGGGCGTGGTGACCTGGCTGTCAATTGCCTCAGGCCTTACGTTGTAGCAGCGGGTGAAGCGCTCAAAGGTAAAACTGACATAACCCTGGCCATTGAGCCGGTAATCGGTCAACCGAACGACCGCGAACTGCGCGACCCCGTAGTTCAGGTTGGCGCCCTGGCTGGTGTGGTCACCCCAGACCGGGATAATGATGTTGTAGCCCAGCAAGGCATCCAGATTGTCGCGAACATCACGGCTGTTCTTGACGCCCGGCGCACCTTCGACCAGGTCACCGATATTCAGTTGATGATCAGACGGGTTCGCGGGATGGATGTAGGTTCGGCTTGTTCCGGGCGGTACCAGGGCATCGGCCAGCACGGGGGCATCGTTGTCGCCCTGCCAGGTCAGCCAGTTGTAGTTACCGGGGCCGGTCCCCAGGGGAATGTTCTGGAAGCTTTGTCCCGGTGTTGCCGAGGCCAGTAACGAATCGGACACCGTGAAGGGATAGAGGGAACAGAAGTCCGGGCTGATGACAATGTCTTCGGTCTCCTGGAATGTCCCCGCAGTAGCGGTTCCAACAGACGCAATTACCCACCCACATGCCAGCCCTAAAGCGAACTTGTTCATCGCAACTTCCCTGTCCGGTTATGTGCAATACCTATGCACCACTGCAAGTTGTTTAAAAAACTAACGAACCCGTAAGGAAATTGCTCAGAAAATCCGCGTAAGATTTCAAATAACTACATATTTTTACAAAAACTTACCAAACTACCGGCGGAACCGGGTCTCCAACACCACCGCCGAATTGGTCCGTTCCACCCCCTCCAGGTTGCCGATCTGGTCCAGCACCGCGCTCAGTTCCTCCAGGGACTGGGCCTGGACGATGGCCAGCAGGTCGTACTCGCCGCTCACGGCGTAGAGCTGGGCGACGTGGGGGATCTGTTCCAGGGCGCTGTTGGTGCGGGCGGTGAGTTTCTGGCGCACCTTGATGGAGACATGGGCCTCCACCTGATTGGCGGTGTATTCGCCCCCCACCTCCACCGAATAGCCCTTGATAATGCCGCTGGCCTCCAGCCGGGCGATGCGGTTCTGCACCGTGGAGCGGGACAGGTGCAGGGCCCGGGCCAGGTCGGAGACGCTGGTGCGGGCGTTCTGACGTAACAGGGCAATGAGCTTCCGGTCCTGCTGACTGATCATATTGCGCAATCCATCCGTCAATTTGCCTTATTGTTCCATCATTTCGCGCAGATCGAAACTGCAAACTGGCAGCCGCGCTCCCCATAATGGAACCAGACTGACCCTTCGGTCCTGTTCCCGGCCAGCAGCCCTGTTTGGGCTACATCAGGCCGGCCACTGACTCGGAGCACGCCCATGATCATTCGCCCTGTATCCCATGCCGATCTGCCCGCCCTGCAGCAAATCGCTGTTGAATCCGGACCCGGGTTCACCTCGCTGATTGACGACCGGGATTTCCTGGTTGGCAAGATCCAGAGCTCCATCGACAGCTTCGCCCGCCCGGTCAGCGAGCCCGGCCAGGAAAGCTACCTGTTCGTGCTGGAAGACCCTGCCACCGGGGAGGTGATGGGCACCACCGGCATCGAGGCGGCGGTGGGTCTCAGCAGCCCCCTGTACCATTACCACAAGAGCCGGGTGGTGCATCATTCCCGGGAACTGGGCCTGTACCGCAGCGTCGACGTGCTCAACATGTGCAACCACTACACCGGCTGCACCGAGATCTGCACCCTCTACCTGCGTCCCCAGTTCCGTCGGGCCCATGCCGGCAAGTTGCTGTCGCGGGTGCGGTTCCTGTTCATGGCCCAGCACCCCCAGCGCTTTGCCGACACGGTCATTGCCGAGATGCGTGGCGTGTCCAACGAGGCCGGCGAGTCGCCGTTCTGGGACTGGCTGCGGGCCCATTTTGTGGACCTGGACTTCGCCACCGTGACCCAACTGGCCGGTGCCGGCGACAAGGGCTTCATTGCCGAGCTGATGCCCAAGTACCCGCTGTATACCAACCTGCTCAGCGACGCCGCCCAGGCCGTCATTGGCCGGGTGCACCCGGACACCCGCCCGGCTTTGGCTATGCTGGAACGTGAGGGTTTCCGTCACCAGGGTTATGTCGACCTGTTCGACGCCGGCCCCACGGTGGAGGCCCAACGGGACCGGATCCACAGCGTCGCCAACTCGGTGACCTGCCGGATCCAGGCCATCGGTCGGGACACGCCGGTGCTGCACGCAGGCCAGGAAACCGGCCAAGGCCGGGTGCTCGCCGTGGCCAACACGCTGTGCGAGGGATTCCGGGCCACCGTCACCGATCAGGCCACCTACCTGCCGGACCATGGTGTACTGCAAGTGCCGGCGGCACTGGCCCGATCACTCAACCTGCACGATGGCGGCCAGGCCCGTTTTGTCGAGCTGGCCGCGGCCCGATCCGGACATGGCACCGGGCAACACAGAAGCGAACACGCAACCCCCTTTCGGGAGTACCAATATGCACTCTGATCGCGACACCCTGTTCCGTCACCTGTGGGACAACTACCGCGCGGTGACGCCATCGGCCGAGAAGATTCACCGGATCCTCGGGGGCACCCAGGGCGAAGCCATCGTCAATGACCACATCGCCCTGCGCACCTTCAACCTGGCGAAGGTCGGGCTGGACAAGCTCGCAGCCCATTTTCTGGCCCTCGGCTACCACGAAGGCGGCGACTACCATTTCGACGCCAAGAAACTGTATGCCAAGCACTTCGAACACCCGGACCCCACCGCGCCCAAGGTGTTCATCTCCGAGCTGCTGGTGGAACAGTGTTCGCCGCAGCTTCAGGCCATCGTGCACGAGCTGGTGGCACAGGTGCCTGAGGAAGCGGTAACCGCCGATGATTTCCTGTACTCCGGCACCCACTGGCAGGTGGACTACGCCACCTACCAGCAGTTGTTGGAAGAGAGTGAGTATGCTGCCTGGCTGGCCGCCTGGGGCTACCGGGCCAACCACTTCACGGTCAGCATCAACCAGCTGTCGACGTTCGACTCGGTGGAGCAGATCAACAACCTGCTGAAGGCGGAGGGCTTCACGGTGAACAGTTCCGGGGGCGAAATCAAAGGCTCGCCCGAGGCCATGCTGGAGCAGTCGTCCACCATGGCGGACCGGGTCGAGGTGGCGTTCCGCGACCGCACGGCCGTTATTCCCAGCTGCTTCTACGAATTCGCCAAACGCTATCCCAAGCCGGATGGCACCCTCTACAGCGGCTTTGTGGCGGCCTCGGCCGACAAGATTTTCGAGAGTACCAACGCCGGCATGTGAGGCCGCCGGCCAGACCGGATGTGGGGGTCAGCGGTGAGCGGTCGTTCGGCCGCGGTAGTTGGCATCGGTCCAGCACAGCGGCAAGGGCTCGCCAGAGGGAAACTCCAGCTTGCCCTTGTCGAACTGCTCAGGATCCTGGGCCTCCTCACCGAAGTGCAGGCAGCCCTGGACCGCCGGTTCGAAGGGATTGAACAGACTCTGCAAATCGAGAATTTCCACCAGGTGACCGGTGGATTTTTCAGCCAACAGCATGGCGCCCTCCCCAGATGCTCGTATCGGATGCACGGGCGTGCCCCGCGTAAAGACAGTGCTACCGTTAGCATAGACCCCAAGGCTGCGTTGGGGGAGCACTGATGGCAGGCGGCTCGACTCCATCAGGGCACGGCCCTCAGCGACGAGGCACGCGTATTACGGTTTACTTCCCGGCAACCACGCCTGTGCCGGCTTCGATCCGGCATTACCGCTGAACACCTGGCAGCGATTGCGACCGGCCTGCTTGGCCTCGGACAGGGCCGCGGCGGCCTCCTGGATGGCCTGGTTGCCGGCAATGCAGGCGGCGGTGGAACACACCGTGGTCAGGCCGGCGGTGAGGGTATGGGTGATGGGCCGGTTGTGGTGCCGGGTGGGGGTCTCGGCGAACTCGCGCCGAATCCGGTTGGCGACATCCAGGGCGACCTCCTGGTCCGGAGCCTGCAGCAGGATGGCAAATTCCCCTCCCCCATAGCGGACGCAAACATCGTCCGGCCGGCAGATCCGCGTCAGCAATCCCGCCAGGGCCTGCAGCACCGCATCGCCGGCCTCCCGGCCGTAGCTGTCGTTAATGGCCCGGAAATGGTCCAGGTCGATCAGGATCAAGTACACCGGTAAACCGGTGCGTTCGAACGCGTTGCGGAAATTGTCCAGGGCCTCGGGCATCACCCGCCGGTTGCCCAACCCGGTCAGGGCATCCTGATTCGCCAGGCGCAGGGCCTGACGACGCTCCCGATCCCAGCCCAGCAGTCGTTCACTCAAGGCCATCAACAACAGCAGCGCCTGGAGAGCTCCCAGCCACTGGGCAAATTGCAGCGGCGGCATTCCGCCGGCCAGCAGTGCAGCCCCGCTGCCGGGCAGGCACACCAGCAGGCTGTAGGCGTAGCACAACCACGCCGCCAGATACCAGCGTGCGAATGTTTCCCCCTTGCGGTAAGCGCCATAGCCCAACACAGCCAGCACCACCAACGCCACCAACGCGCCGTGGGACAACCAGAACACCGGCCGGTAGAAACCGGCCAGCCAGGCCACCGCCCCCGCCACCAGCACCAACTGCGCCCCCAGCAGAATCCGGTCGGAGCGCGGAAACAGCAGCGGCGTCTTGAGGAAGCCCCGGGAAAACTGGATCGCACAGGCCGCCCCCATCAGGTACACCAGGTGTACCCCCTCGTTGTGCCAGACCACGGCTTCCGGCCACAGGAACTGGAACGCCAGGCCACTGTTCATGGCCCAGGCCAGGGCAGCACCCAGCAGCAGCAGGCCCAGGTACAGGTAGTTCCACTGCCGCAACAGCCAGGCCAGGGCTAGCGTCACCAAGACCAGGGTCAGCATCATGCCGAAATAGGCCCCGAAACCGTAATACTCGGTGCGGGCATGGGATTGAAACCGTGCTTCAGTGCTGAGGGTGAAATCCAGGGACGCGATTCCCGGCCGGTCATAACCCAGCCTCAGGTAGACGTCGGTGTAACTGCCCGCCGGGGTGGTGTGGACCAGCGCCAGGGTCCGGTAATCCAGGGGGCGCTGGTGGAATGGCTGACGGTCGGTGAGCCGGGTGCGCTGGGGCTCGCCCTGCTCATCCAGCAGAAACGCGGTCAGGCGATCGATCTGGGGCGACTGGTGTCGCAGCACCCAGGAGCGGGGTTCCGTGGGATCATCGTTGCGCAGCCGTACCCGCAACCAGAAGGTGCGACCTCCCTCAGCCATGAGCTGATGCACTTCGGCCTCGGTTAAGGGCGCAAAGTCCGCCTCCGGCAGGGGATCGTCACCGGCGCTGGCGAAGAACTCGACCGGCGCCCGCAACGCCTGCGTCTGCAGGTAACGGATATCCAGTTCCGGGGGCGCGGAGGGACCGGCGTGACTAACCGGGCCCGACAGCAGCAGCGCCAGCACCATCAATCGGATCAGCATGGCCCCATATCGAAGCATTGATCGACCCCGTTTCTTTGCGGCCTGTTGCCGCCCCGCGGCCGCTGGTTGCAATCCTGACGGCAAGTATAGACACGATAGCCCCACTCACGCCGGCGTCGCCGGGTTACCGACCACTTCTATCCGGTCCCGGCCCCGCCGTTTGGCCAGGTATAACGCCTGGTCCGCTTCGCGTTGCGCCGCTTCCAGCGAATCCTGCACCTCCACCAGACCAATGCTGGTGGTAAAGCGGAAACAGCAGTCGGAATCCGGCACCGGGATCGACAGTCCCCGTACGTGCATCAGTAACCGTTCGGCCACCTGCGCAGCCTGAGTCCGATCGCAATTCACCAGCAACATGGCAAACTCCTCACCGCCAATCCGGCCCACCGCATCATGTTCCCGGCCGAACGCTCTGAGGGCTTCGCCGAAGGCCCTTAATGCCGCATCTCCGGCAGCGTGCCCGTATTGGTCATTGATGTTCTTGAACAGGTCGATATCCAGCATGAGCAGCGATACCGGGGACCCCGACCGCTGGGCCTGGCTCAGGGCGAGCCTGGCCTGCTCAAAGAAGCCGTGGCGGTTCTTGACGCCGGTGAGCATGTCGGTGGTGGCCAGCACTTCCAGTTGCGTATTACTGTCCTGCAATGCCACGGACAATTGCTTGAACCGGAACAGGAAGAAGCTGACGACCCCCAACAGGCACAGACTCGCCAGCCCCACCGCCAGGGCCACGGCGTAATCGTAGCGCTGCTCCGGCTGGAACAGGAAACCCTCCAGCGAGGCCTCTCCCTCGGTCATCCCCAGTTCCCGGTAGCTGTCGGCGATAAACCGCCAGCGTCCGGGGTTCATATGGCCCACCTGGACCAGGTCGGGCATCACCAGTTCGCGGATGGTCTCCGCTTCGTAGCGCAGGTGACCCAGCGACTTGTCCGGGGCGTAGTCGCGATGGATCAGGTCGATGGCCTCGTCGAGGTTGTTCAGGGCATACTCCCAGCCCCGCAGGCTGGCCTGGGTAAAGCGCGCCACCACCTCGGGGCGACGCTTCGCCAGCGCTTCGCTGGTGACCAGGACATCGCCGTAAAAGTTGATGCCGTAATCCCGCGGATTGATCAGGGAGTAATTGATGCCTTGCTGCTGGAGCAGATAGGGCTCGTTGGAGACATAACCATCGTAGGCGGCCACCCGGCCGGAAATCAGGTCGTCCAGCTGGTAGCTGCTGGGCATCAGCTCCACCCGCTCCAGCGGCAGCCCCTCCCGCAGGAACACGGTCAGCAGCTCGGCACTCTCCGGCGGCGGCATCAGCATGACCTTGTGGTCGACCAGATCGTGGGGGCTGCGGATACCATCCTCGGCGCGGGTAATCCAGACAATGGGGGAGGTTTGCATGATCGCGGCCAGGGCCACCACCGGTTTGCCTTCCAGCCGCTCGATCACCACCCCGGAACCGGTGACGGCGAAGTCCACCCGGCCGGCCAGTACCTCGTCAATGGGCCGGTCTGCCTGGGGTCCGCCCTCCAGCAGGGTGACATCCAGCCCCGCCTGACGGTAATAGCCCTTCTCCAGAGCCAGGTAATAACCGGCAAACTGGAACTGGTGCAGCCATCTCAGCTGCAGGGTCACCGATTCACTTCTGGCCGAGATAGGAAACAGCGAAAGCGCCAGTGCCGACCACAGCAGCACATCCGCCACCAAAGCTCTGTTCATGCCTGACTCGTCGACGCCGGAGAAAGGATCGTTCGCACACCAAACCGGTAGAATAGCGAACCTTGCAACAAGTCTATGTCAGGTACCAGGAATTTGCCCGGAATTCGCCAACCGGGCGATCCGGCCAAAAAAGTTTTCCTGAATGTCACACTCTGTCCAGCCATTTCGTCTCGATTCATGACAACCCCGAAAAGGAGCGTTTCATGACAACTCGACCCGACCCCGCAACCGCCGCCCCGGCGGCCTATCAAGCCATGTTCGGCCTGGAAACCTACCTGGGCCGCTGTGGCCTGGAACCCAGCCTGCGCGAACTGGTGAAGATCCGCGCCTCGCAGATCAACGGCTGCGCCTTCTGTCTGCATATGCACACCCGGGATGCCCGCGCGCACGGCGAGACAGAAGACCGCCTGAACCTGCTGGCGGCCTGGCGTGAGTCATCGCTGTACAGTGAACGGGAGCGGGCCGCCCTGGCCTGGACCGAAACCATGACCCGGGTTGCACACCGTCACCCCGGGGACGATGATTACCGGTCTCTCGACGAACACTTCACCGCCGAGGAGCAGGTTAACCTCACCCTGTTGATTGGTACCATCAACAGCTGGAATCGCCTGGCCATCGGTTTTCACAAGGCGCACCCAACCGCTGACCCGGCCATACCAGCCAGCGCCTGAACGACCACACGGATGACAACCACGACACCATGACGGACGCCGCTCCCACCTTCGAACAACACCGCCCGCACCTGAAGGGGCTTGCCTACCGCATGCTCGGATCGGTTGCCGAAGCCGAAGACATCGTGCAGGACGCCTACCTGCGCTGGCACCAGGCCGACACGGCGGCGGTGGACAACCCCCGGGCGTTCCTGTCCACGGTGGTCAGCCGGCTGTGCCTGGACCGGTGGAAGGACGCCGGCCGACGTCGAGAGCAGTATGTGGGACCCTGGCTGCCGGAACCGGTGGTCGCTGACAATGCCGCTGGCGCCTGTGAACAGGAGCGGGAGGTGTCCTACGCGCTGATGCTGGCGCTGGAACGGCTGTCGCCGCTGGAGCGAGCCGCCTTCCTGCTGCACGACGTGTTTGGCTTGTCTTTTGACGAAGTCTCCACGGCCCTGGATCGCAGCGCGGCGGCCTGTCGCCAGTTGGCTACCCGGGCCCGACAGCATGTCCAGGCGGGACGGCCCCGCTTCCAGGTCGCCCCGTCCGACAACCAGCGGGTGGCGGAGGCGTTCTTCAACGCCTCGCGCCAGGGCGACCTGGCCACCCTGCGCAACCTGCTGGTCCACGATGCCACCCTGCACAGCGACGGCGGTGGGGTGCGCAGCGCTGCGCTCAGGCTGATCACCGGCGCCGACAAGCTGTGTCGGCTGTACGCGGCGCTGGCCCGCAAGGCAAACGGCAGCGGCCCCCTTTGGGCCCGCCCCATGCGGGTCAACGGCCTGCCAGGCTGGCTCACGGTGGAGCGGGACGGCCTGTTGCAGACCACCGCGGTGGAGATCGTCGATGGCCGGATCGTCAATGTCTATGTGACCCGTAATCCGCACAAACTCCGCCACCTGGTGGAATGGGTGCCCACCGACCTCCGCCCCTGACTGGACGGATCAACTCGCCATTCAGGCAGCCCCCGAAGTGGCGACAGCCCCCCGGGCCAGGGCCTGCAGCCAGGCGTTCTCTTCCCGCTGCAGTTCGCGGAAACCGCGGGTGAAACCGGGCCCGGATTCCGGCCGCTCATGGCCGGGCCTGCGCTACCTGGCAGGCCGTTGGGGTTTCGCCATAACCCGCCTCGGGGCTATCCCGGTGCACCTTGAGGTACTCCAGCAGCGCCATGCGCTGGTTGTGGGTGAGCAGCGGGCCAATCACCCCTTGGGGCAACGGGTGGGCCTCCGGGTCGGCCCGGTGCCGGGCCCAAAGCTGCGGGTCGGCGGCGAAGGCGTGCCCGGTGTTGTGGTTGCCGGACAGGGAGGTATCCAGCCAGAAGCCGCGGGCATCGCCGTTATCGTCCGCCCCGGTGATCAGTTGGTAACCCAGGTGAACCGGATCGTACGCCCGCGTGCCCACCAGGAAACGCGCACTGCGGGTTTCCGGCGGCGACAGCAGTTGGTAGATGGACGGCACCGAACCGTTGTGCAGGAATGGCGGCGTCGCCCAGACCCCGGCCAGCGGCCGGGGCTTGTAACCGAGGATCTGCTGCGGCAGGTCCAGGGTTCCGAAGCCCTCCAGGCATTGCTGCTGTTGGTAGCTCAGGTTGTGGTCCTGGTAGTAGCGGTTCTTCACCAGGATGCCCACCAGGTTCAGCGCCTCGCCTTCGGTCAGGCGGGTGACATCCAGTGCCTCCAGGGTGATGGCCGCATACTCCTGGCCATGGACCAGCTGCCACAGCAGCGCCACAGTCTGACACTGCAGGTCGCAGTGCCGCGGATCGGGGGCCGGGGTACGCGCATCTGGAACCGCCGGCAACGGCGCCGCCACCGCCTGCAACGCCCGATGGATGGCGGTGAACCGCTGGGCCGGCACCCGGGCATCCGGCGAAGAGGTGGGGTAGTCCGCCAGCAACGCCGGCAGGTCGCCCACCGGCAACGCCTGCGCCTGGCGCAGGCGGATCACTTCCCGCAGGCGGTAACGCACCTGTCGCACCAGCTGTCGGTTCAGCAGTGGCGCCAGCGCCTGCTCCAGGTCCTGGTCGGTGAGCCCGGTGGCCGAGAGATCATACCGCCGGTCCATAAATCCTTTCGCGGTCGCCGGGTCGGTACCAATGTGTTCGGCGGGGATCACCTCGATGCGCCATTCGCTCTGCGGCGAAGGCTTCAGGGGAGCCAGCGCCTGTTGCCGGGCCTCGGTCACCGGGTGCGGCCCATGGCAGCCCTGACAGTGCCGGACAAACAGGCCCTGCCCCTGCGCCGCCAGCTCGCGATCCACCGGCCCGAAGATATCTTCCGGCCAAGCCGGCGGTTCGAGGGTCTGCAGGGTTTGCTCGATGGCGTGCAAATCGGCGATGCGCACCGAACTGCGGAACCGTTGCTCCGCCGGTATGGGGCCGCCGGTATCGTTCAGCAACGGAATACGGGCGCCCACCCCCATGGCTTCGCCTACATTCCGCGCCAGCGGCTGGGACACCGAGCCGTTGTACTGCACCCAGCTGAACTTCCAGATGTCCCACAGGAACGGGTAACTCACCGGCGCGGAGGCCACCTGGTAATTGGCGGGCACCAGATGGTCGCCGAACACGGTGTTGCCGATACGGCCCAGGGCATCGGTGCGGCCAAAGCCCTCCTCCCGGGGATACAGGTGACCGAACGGATTGTTCTGGGGGCTGCTGGCAAACCGCCCCAGGGTCGCCCACAACTTGTCCTTGAGTGCGTCCTTACCCTGGGGGTAGCGACTGCCCAGCACGTCGTGGGCAAATTCGTCGAACTTGAACGGATTGATGGCGGTGTAGAACAGCGACGCCACCAGCTTGGGCGCAAACGAACCCCGGGTGGTGTCACTGATGGCGTGCATGGCCTGGCCACCGTCCACCCGCAACGCCAGCCGTTTGCCACCCTGGTCGTAATGCAGCTCACCGGTATGGCAAGCGGCACAGGTGATGTCCAGCAGTTCGTCGCCGGTTACCGGATCAAAATGCTTGGTGAATCCCACCGGCAAGTGGTCCGGGTTGGCCTCGGTGGGCACCGGGTCCACCAGGAAACGGTACTGGCGCAGGTGATCGGGGTCGGCGAAACGCTGATTGGAGAACGGCAACCGCAGCTGCACGAACCAGTCGTACCGGATGGCGGCCGTGGTCGCCCCCTGGGGCATGGTGGTGCCCTGGGGGGTGTAGTAGTACCGTTCCCGGTCCGGCGCCGAGCGGGTCGCACCCCAACCCTGGTCGAAATAGACCACCTCGTCCACCGGCTCTGGCGATGGCAGGGTTGCCACCGGCCAGAGGATGTACCAGGCAAACAGCGCTGCAGCGCCGACCACCAGCACCAGGGCCGCCACTACCAGCCATTTCAGCAACTTGCCACACCAGCCCCAGAGACGCAGTGAGGTAGATACAGTCATAACAACGATTCCTTGTCAGGCCTACAGACTCTTGAGGTACTCCACCAGCGCCCAGCGTTCCGAGTCGCTCAGATCGGTACCGTAGATGTGACCCTGGTTGCTGTTACCCGGCAGTTGAGTGTCGAAGTGGCTGGTGGCGGGACCGGCGTTTGAGACGTAGCCCACTTTCACCGGATCCAGCTCGCGATGGCCCACGTGGAAGCGGGTCGGCCGCTGTTCCGGCGGCAGCAGCAGGTCGTATAGCGTGGGCACCGAGCCGTTGTGCAGGAACGGAGCCGTCGCCCAGATGCCACTCAGCGGCCGGGCCTTGTACTGGTCCGGAATCTGGCGGGGCTTGGCGCCATACACCCGCAAGAAGTCTTCCAGGGTGACCCCGATGGCCTCCAGGGGATGGTGCAGGGTGGCACCCAGGGCAGCATGAACCACCGTCTCGATGGTACTGGCCTCGGCGCCGAAGTCCGGCCCCGCCACCACCAGTTTTTTACGCCCCGCCAACAGACCGGTCTGGGCCCGGGCCTGGATGAAGTTGGTTGCCATGGTGGGGTCGGTACCGATTTCAGTTCGCGGCACCAGGGTGACCCTCTGCGACTGGAGGGGCTGCTCGCGATCGCTCAGGGCGTGGCAGGCCAGGCAGTTGTCCCGGTATAGCCTTTGGCCTTCGGCCAGCTTGTCCGGGTCCAGCCCCCCCAGCAGGTCTTCTGGCCAGCGTGGCGAGCGCAACTGGTTGTAGTGCCTCTGCAGGGTGCCCAGGTTGGGGATGTTCACGGAGCTGGGGTAACCGTCCAGCCCCCCAGGCCCGGTCAGGTTGGCGGTGCCGAACACCGCCAGCGCCGTGGTCACATTCTGGATCAACGGTCCGGGCGCCTGGTTCGGTGCCGAGCCGTTCCATTGCACCAGGTCCAGGTGCGGCGCGCCCCAGAGGAAGGGGTAACTGACCGGTGCGTCGGCGGGGCGGGCATTGCCGGGTTGATTCAGCAGCTCCACCGCCACCGTATTGAAGATCTGCCCGAAGGCGTCCAGCCGACCGTGGCCGTAGGCGGTCTCGGAGTGGTTGATGGCCCGGCGCTGCGTCAGGTAGGCCAGCCGCTGCTGCAGCTCCGCCTGCAACCCGTTGCGACCGTCCTGTCCCAACGACGACGCCAACCGGTCGAGGCGGTCGCGCTCCGCCAGCGTCGCTTCGAGACTGGCAATCACCGCATTTTCAAACCGGGTAAAATCGATCAGCGCAGGACCGCCCTCAATCAGCACCTGCTCGCCCTGATAGCGGACAGCCCCGGTATGGCAGGCGGCACAGTTGAAGCCAAGCCACTCGGTCCCCGTCGAATCGGCCCTGGTCCGGCTGAAGCCCACCGGCAGTCCGTCCGGGTTCCGCTCGCTGGGCAATGCCGGGATGAACCCCAGCCGGGCCAGGAAGGCCGGGTCCCGCAGCAGCCCATCGCCCTCCGCCCGCTCCAGATGCAACAACCAGTCATAGGGCAGGATGCGGGAGCCGAAACTCAGATGGTGCATCTGCTCCCGCACCGCATTACTCCAACCCTGGTCCAGTTGCCGAAACACTGTGTCCGGCCCCGGGTCCCTGCCCTGCCCGTTCAGGTACACCACAACCGCGGCCACCAGGCCAACCAGTCCCGCCCCCACAATCCACAGATAACGCACACTACGCCTGACCATACCACTCCCTGATTTATTATTGATTTTGAGGGTGTATGTTTACTGATTGATTTTATTTAGTAAATCACTATCGATTGCCGGTCGTATCCTGACCCGGGGCAAGAGCCTGTCCACCAGCATCCGTAACCATCGTCCAACTGCACAGGCGAGCAATGGCGTTGACTGAGAGGGCACGACCGATCTGCCGACGTCCCGGGCAAGTTCTGACCGTCTAACCCAGTGGCGCCGGCTCCCGGTAGGTCTCCAGCCGCTTCAGCCAGCCGGGCAACCAGCGCTCCCGCTCGATGGGGTTGTCCGCGTTGTGCGCCCGCCGGGTGAGCACCTGAGCCGCGGCCTGCCGGAACTGGACCAGCGCACTGCCCCCCTCATCCCCGGCCATCGCCTGCAACACCTGCAACAGGCCCCAACCCTGGCCCTGATAGCGCTCGCTGGGGGACAGCCCCTCACCCTTGAAGTTCACGTAATCCAGCAAGGCGTAGACCCCACCGGGCGTCTCGGCCAGTGCCGCCAGGCGTTGCCTCAGCCGGCCCTGCCGGTCGTCCGGGGCGGCCGCGATCACCCGCGCCAGCGCCGCCTCGGCCCGCCGGAAGATAAACGCCACCTGCTCGCCCCGGGTTCGTTCGAGAAACCGCCGCAACTCCGCCACCTCGGGCTGCGCCTGCCGGGCCAGGAAGCTCGCGCGGTCCGGCCAGGGGGCATCGAAGGGGTCCAGGCCGGCCAGCCAGGGCGGCAGTGGCACTGCCCGCGCCCGCATGAAGTCGATCAGCGCTGGAAAGCTTTCCACAAAGCGGCCCTCAACACCCGCCGGGTACCAGATGAAATGACCGATCCCCAGGGAGGGAAAGGCCTCGCCTTCATTCCAGTGCACCAGGCAGTGATACCGACCGCTACATTCGTTCTGGAAAATCCGCTGCCCCACCCAGTCCAGTTGCGCCGGTGACAGCGACAGCTCCAGCCCAGACTCTGACTGGGAGCAGCCCATCAGCGCAATGACCAGCCACAGGAGCAGGCCGTAATGGAGGTTACGCCAACCATTCAATTCATCATTCCTCAGACAAGGTTACGAATCTTCGCCGCGAGCCGCGGCGCCAGCAGAGTCATCACCAACACCAGTATGAACAGGTTGCCATCGCGAGGGTCCAGTGACGCCAGCAACTCCCGCCAGGCAAGGCCCACCACCAGGAATGCCAGCCCTACCTCAAAGAGCAACGTCAGTCCCAACCACAGCACACCGGACAACCAGAAAACCCGCGGTTCAACTGGCCGGAAGTAAGGCACGGACAGCCCGGCCACCAACAGAATCAGGGCACTGAGCACAACGCCGCTCACCGGCAGTGCAACAGTCTCGCCCAGGGCCGGTGCCAGCAACGTTTCCCGAACAACTGCATTAAGAATGGCCAGGGCAAGGATCAGTCCCCAAGTCATAACAGCCCGGATGGACCAGTGAGTTCTCACCATATGCCAGGTTCCCAGCAACGAGTGCGGCAGGTATCGCGTTATCGTGACCCAGTGATTCGATGAATGCCAGCAACGTTGGAACCGTCTTTGGCTCCGCAGCGGCGAGAGCCAACTCCAATTCGCTGTTTGCTGGTCATTTTTAATGCCCCCCCCGTCCGCCCCGCCCTCAAATAGCGCCAGCCGGGCCCCAAGCCGTCGCGTTCCCCATGACGCTTTAGTTCTGATAATCAATCAATTATGGAGCTTTTTGGGCAAATGGCACGATCCGTGCTCAGTCAGTCCACCGGCGCGGAGCGATCACACGGAACGACTCCCGCCGGCACTCAACACGGCTACCAAGAGCAACGACGCTTATCACCCCGGGCAAGTCCCGGGGCGATAGGCGTTTTTTTTGCCCATAGAACGGATAGTTGGCCAGTACAACAACGACAGCCGGGGCCGCCCTGCGGCCGGCACCTGTTTCTTGGAAGCCATTCACTGTGTGCGACGACGATGCCTACGACTCAGGAGAGAACCAGAATGAACCGTAAAACTTTCAAACAGACCGGCTGTCTTCTTGCCGCCGCCATCGCCTGTACCGGCGCCATGGCGGAGGAAACCACCTTGACCGAGGCCTTCAGCGAAGGCACCCCCTACGGTGATTTCCGTCTGCGGTATGAAAACGTGGACCAGGACAATGCCCTGGACCAGGCCAACGCCCTCACCCTGCGTACCCGCCTGGGCTACAGGACCGGCAGCTACCAGGGCCTGTCCGGCGTGCTGGAGTTCGAGGATTCCCGCGCCGTGGCCGGCACTGACGACTACAACGACACCCAGGGCCAATCTCCCGACCACTCCGTGGTGGCCGATCCGGAAACCACCGAAGTGGACCAGGCCTTCCTGCAATACAGCCGGTCCGGGCTGACCGCCAAGCTGGGCCGCCAGGTGATCACCTACGACAACCAGCGCTTTGTCGGCCATGTTGGCTGGCGTCAGGACCGCCAGACCTTCGATGCCCTGCGGCTGAGTTATTCACCGCTGCAAGAGCTGACCCTGGACTACGCCTACCTCGACAAGCGCAATCGCATCTTCGCCGAGGCCGGCGACCTGGACGCCAAGGACCATCTGGTCAACATCCACTACCAGACTGGCCTGGGTACCCTGACCGGTTACGCCTACCTGCTGGATGTGGACAACGACACCGACAACAGCCTGGACACCTACGGTCTTCGCTATGCCGGCAAGTACGCCATGGACACCCTCAACCTGCTGTACGAGCTGGAGTACGCCAGCCAGGAAGCCGAGGCGGGCGCCAGCGAGTTCGACGCCGACTACTACAAGGCGCTGGCCGGCGTTCAGGCCCAGGGCCTGACGTTCTCGCTGTCCTACGAAGTGCTGGGCTCCGACGATGGCAACTACGGCTTCGCCACGCCGCTGGCCACCCTGCATGCCCACAATGGCTGGGCCGACCAGTTCCTGGGTACGCCCACCGGCGGCCTGGAAGACCTGAAGGCCGCCGTCAGTGGCTCCCTGGCCGGCGGTAAGTGGGTACTCGCTTACCACGACTTCAGCGCCGACGATGCCCCGTCTTCCGCCGACGACCTGGGCAGCGAGGTGGATGTGGCCTACAACCGCGGCTTCGGCAAGCACTACACCGCCGGCATCAAGTACGCCAGCTACATGGCCGGTGACGATGCCGCCGGCAAGGTCGACACCGACAAGCTCTGGCTGACCCTGGGCGCCAGGTTCTAACCCCATGCCATGACCCCCGCGTCAACCTTTGCGAGGTGGGCCTGCGTCTCCCACCTCGCCTTTTCCTTCCTTGCGGGCACGTTTATTCAGCATCCTGCCCGCAGTTGGCCCAGTCACTCCTCCAGAATGTACGCCGTCTTCTCCAGCGCGTTCTCATCCTCGTCGATGAAGCGGAACTGGTTCCAGCCGATGCGGATCAGGTCGTTGCTATTCAGGCGCTGACGACCGTTCAGGCGAATGTCGTTGATGAAGGTGCCGTTGGTACTGGCGCTGTCGGTGATGTAGTAATCCACCGCGCCGTCCAGGTAGGCATTCTGCTCCACCTCGATCACCGCGTGGTGGCCACTGACCGACAGTTCGTCGATGCGGATTTCACAGTCCGGGTGCCGGCCCAGGTGCATCACCGGGCTGTTGAGCTCGAAGGTGTTGACCACCACGTTGTCCACCAGTTGGGAGAGAACCGCCATAGGTAACTCCTTAGCAATACTGAATCATCACGACGGACACGTTGTCGTCCGCCCGGTTATGCAGGCTGGCGTCCATCAGGCCACGCACCTGGTCGTCCAGCACCGGCTGTTGCTGCAGCAGGGGCAGCCATTCGGTATCCGGCAGCGCGCCGGTGAGACCGTCGGAACACAGCAGCAGCCGGTCACCGGCCTCCAGCGCCAGTTCGTGCACCGTCGCCCGCGGTTCCGCGCAGGCGCCCAGGGCGCGGGTCAGGACGTTGCGAAACGGCACCCGATGGGCCTCGTCCGGGGTGATGGAGCCGTCGTCCACCATGTTCTGGGCCACGGTGTGGTCGCGGGTGAGCTGGCTGAGCCGACCGGCCCGCACCAGGTAGCCCCGGGAGTCCCCCAGGTGCCCCAACCAGACGCGATCGCCCTGAACCCAGGCCAGCACCACCGTGGTGCCCATCCTGGCCAGCTCGGGACGGCCCTGGCGGGCGTCCTCCAGACGTTCGGAGGCCAGGGTAATGGCGGTGTGGATACGATCCGGCACCGACACCGCCGGGGTGTTGGCCAGCACCGGCCGCAGGGCATCCATCAGGGAGTCCACCGCCAGCCGGCTGGCGATCTCTCCGCCCTGGTAACCGCCCATGCCGTCGGCGATGACCGCCAGCGCCTGCTCACCATCCGGGCTCACGAACCAGCCCAGACTGTCCTGGTTGGACGATCGGCGGGTCCCGATGTCGGTCAGTCCGGTAACCACCAGGCTCATCCGCTTACCTCCTCGCGATCCGGCAAGCGGGCGGCGGCCCGGCGCAGGGCCTCGGCCATGGCGCCGGCGCTGTCGAACCGCTTGGCCGGCTCGCGCTGGATCGCCTTGTTGATCACCCGCACCACCCCGGGGGGCAGATCCGGGTTGAAGGTCTTCACACTGCGGGGGCGCTTGTTGAGAATCTGGTAGGTCAGGTTGGCCAGGGTATCGCCGCTGTGGGGCGTCTCGCCGGACACCAGCTTGTACAGGGTCACCCCCAGGCTGTAGAGATCCGAGGCCCCGGTGACCTTCTGGCCCTTGAGCTGTTCCGGAGACATGTACAGCGGACTGCCCATCACACTGCCGGTGCGGGTGCGGGAGTCGTCGGTGATCTTGGCGATGCCAAAATCGGTGATCTTCAACTGACCGGACTTGGCGTCGTAGATCAGGTTGCCGGGCTTGATGTCCCGGTGCACGATCTTCTGTTGGTGGGCGTACGCCAGCGCATCGGCCACCGTCGCCATCAGCTCGAGCACCACCGACAGTGGCAGCAGCCGGTCCGCCTTGCCGTAGTGGCTCAGGGGCTTGCCCGGTGCGTAGTCCATGGCGATGAACGCCAGATCGGCTTCCTCCCCCACGTCGTAGACGGTGACAATGGCAGGGTGGTTGAGGCGGCCGGCCGCTTCCGCCTCACGGAAGAAACGGGCCTTCAGGTCCTTCAGCTCCGCTGGCTCGTACTGGGTGTAGCTGAGGGTCTTGATGGCAACGGGGCGGGCGATTTTCGGATCCTTGCCCAGGTACACCACCCCCATGGCACCGCGTCCCAGCTCGCGCTCGATCTCGTAGCGGCCCAGGGTGGGCTTGCTCACCGCCCGGTCCGGCAGCACCAGGGTGCGGGTAGCCTCAAACCCGCCGCCCCCGCCCTCGAAGGGCTCCGAGGTCAGCTGCGCCAGGGCCTGCAGCCGTGCCGAAACATCCCGGAACTGCTTGCGCCGGGCCTGAATGGCGGTGAAGGTTTCCCGGGCCCGGTCGTACTGGCGCCGGCGTTCCTGCGCGAGGGCGATGTCGTACTGCAGCGCCAGGGTCTCATCGCTGGCGGGACAGTCCGCCAGGGCCGCCAGGGCCTCGTCGGGACGCCCCTGTTGCAGCTGCAACTGGCCCAACTGGAGCCGCGCCTGCTGCACGTTGGCCTGCAATCGCCGGATTTCCCGGTGGGGCTGTAGCCAGAACAGCATCAGGCCGAAGCCCAGGGCCAGGAACACCACCGCCGGACCCAACGGGATCCAGGTCTGCCGGTACCACACCAGGGCCACCTGCCCCGCCACCAGGCCGGCGGCCAGCAACAGCACCAACAGTACCGCCATCGCGCCACTCAGGGTCGGCAGCAACCCGACCAGCAATCCCAGTCCGGCCAGCACCGCGACCCACGCCGCGGCCTCGCCCCAGGGCGGCTGGGTCAGGGCACCGGCGGTCGTCGTGTCTGGCCGGGCCTGGCCGACCAAATCCAGCAGCAGTCGATCGGTGACCCCCAGCCAGGGCATGGCATCGGACGCCAGCAAGATCGCCAGTGCGCCCCCCCCCACCACCAGGCGAAGGCTAAAGATACGGGACAACAAGACGTGAAGGACCTCCACTCCGCAAATAGCTGCCTACAGGTTTATCAGGAGTTTATGGGCACCCCCGGGATGTGGAACGGCCAATCCGGTCTTTTTTGTAAAGGTTTGTTCGTTCGTGACGGTGTCGCGGCGGCACCGTCTCCCAACCTGACGGTAAGCTGGCCAGACGGCCAAACTTCGGTAGCATAGGAGGATCTGTCGTCGGAGAACCAAGCCCATGAAAACGTTGTGCCCAACCCTCGCCCTGATCCTGTCCAGCCTTCTGCTGAGTGCCTGTGCCAGCCCCAAGACGCCCCAGGACGTCAGCGCAGCCTTCTGGCAGGCGATCATCGAGAACGACGCCGGCGACAGCACCGAGCTGTCCACCCTGGTCGACGAAGCCGCCTACGATGGCTATCAACGGGACTGGGCCGGCGTCACCCTGTCCTGGGGCCGGGTGGTGATCGATGGCAACGAGGCCACGGTGGAAACCACCATCGAGGGATTGGCGGAGGAGCACGGCGAGCCCCTGGAAACCACCACCTACCTGGTGAAATTGGACGACCAGTGGCTGGTGGATTACCACCGCACCGGGGATGCCCTGTCCGGCAACCGGCTGTTCAACCAGATGGTTGGTGAACTGGAGCGGTTCAGCCGTCAGCTGCAGGCCCGGTTCCACGAGCAATCCAGCGAGGCCGCCATCGAACTGGAGCGGCTGGCCCGGGACCTGGAGAAACAGATGAGCCTGGCCGGGGACCGGCTGTCGATTCTGGTGGAGGAGTACGGCAAGCAGCTGGAAGCAAGCCTGGAAGCCCTGTCCGAGTCCATTAAGGAAGCGCTGAAGGCGCATCCCTCCGCCTCGCCGGACGACAAGCGCACCCTGAACCAGGCGGTGATTCGATTGGACCAGCGGCGTGACGCGTTGGATGAACCCACGCTGCACAGCGTCGCCGAGGGCAGTTACACCCTGGCGGAAACCCAGTTCCGGCTGAACACGCTGGGTGAGGAATTTGCCGGTTATCAGTCAGTATGGCGGGCCGAAATCGAGAACACGCAGCGGGAACTGTCGCAGTTGATGTCGGAGATCTGAGGCCGGAGTCGGGCCGCCCGGCTTCCGCCGGCGGCCCCTTCCAACCTTCGGGCTAGCTCACGTACTCGATCTTGTGGAAGTCGAGGGTGTTCTCCTTCGGCGAGCCCTCGATCGCCATCACCGCCGAGCGCTTGTTCAGCAGGATGTAACCGAAGCAGCCAAAGTAGAGGGCAATCACCAGGGCGCCCACCCACTGGATCTGCAGGAAGTCGAACTGGAACAGCAGGGTCAACCCGGTCAGGGCTGCAAAGTTACCCAGGTAGTACATCGGCTTGCCCAGCCGCTGGGTGGTCAGTCCCAGGTTGTCGGTGTACAGCCGCACCAGTGAGTCCAGCGAGTTGATCACCATCAGGATTCCCACCGAGATCATCGCGATGTTGATGAAGGCGCTGATGTTCATCGCTTCCGCGTGGTAGTGGTAGAGCACCGTAAACCAGATGCCGATGGCCAGGGACGGGAACACCAGCATCGCCAGGAACACCTGCCAGGTGCGCAGGCCGCTGATGAAGCGGGCGGTAAACTGGCCGATCATGATGCTCCAGGAGAACCACCAGTACAGGTAGAACTCGTGGTAGTCGTTGATGGGCAGCATGAACTCGTGCAGGTTGGTGAAGTACTCGCCGAGCAGGCCCACGGTACCGAAGAACTCACCCACATTGCCGTTATCGGTGAGGAACGCCTTGCCCCACATCATCGCGATCAGGCCGATGAACAGCCAGCTCGACCCCAGACTGAGGATACGCACATAGCGGATACTGGAGCTGGAGTACACCGCCGCGGCAATGGCCAGCAGCACGATCAGGTAGAAGGTGGGCACCACCGTCTCGCCGTCGCCCACCTGCGGCAGGTACCAGGGCAGGTTCACCAGCAGCAGGAAGGCGGTGAAGGCACAGGTGCCGATGATCACCACGTTGTTCACCACCTTCACCAGGGGAATCTCGAAGAACTTCACCCGCGGCTCGATCACGCAGAAGTAGAAGCAGGTGAGGAAATAGAACCCCCAGATCAGGAACGCCCAGAAGCCGAATTCGATGGCCAGCGGGTTGGCGAAGCCGTACTCGGGACTCTCCGCCAGGTTGGCGTAGCCGCCGAACTCGGTGAGCGGAAACATGATCAGTCCGACGTCGAGGCCGGAGGTGAACAGGATGGCGATGAAGGTGAAGGTGTGGACCGGCGTCACGCCGATGCACTTCAGGTCCCACCATTTGAACAGGATCAGGGCGATGGCCCCGAAGGTGAAGATCAGGCCTGCGGATAACCAGAGTGTCATGCGCGCCTCCGGTAGAAACAGTCAATCATTTTACGCAATAGCATGGGTGTTCCTCCTCGTTTAGAGCATGCGCTTTTTCGAATCGGACACAAACCCCCGCTGTCGGACGGGCCAAGTCTTAGCGATCGCTCGCGTAGGCGTTCATGCCGCTTGCCACGAAGCAAGGCGGCGATCGCTAAAACCTGATGGTTTGCATGGCCGGGGGCCGAAAGCCCCCGGTCGGGTTCAGGCCAGGGTTCGCTTGGCCTGTCCCGGACGCTGACGCTGCTGCCACTGGTCATCCATGGTGACCGCAGCGTCCGACGGTAACAGGGGCTCCCTGCCCCGGATCAAATCTGCCGCTCGCTCCGCGAGCATGATGGTTGGCGCGTTCAGGTTGCCGTTGGGAATGGTGGGGAAGATGGACGAGTCCACCACCCGCAGGCCCTCCAGCCCGTGAACGCGGGTTTGGGGGTCGACCACCGCCAGCTCATCCACCCCCATCTTGCAGGAGCAGGACGGGTGGTAGGCGCTTTCCACCGCCTGGCGCACGAAGGCATCGATCTGCTCGTCGGTCTGGACCGCTTCACCGGGCTGGATCTCCGCCCCCCGATAGGCGTCCATCGCCGGCTGGTTGATGATTTCCCGGGTCAGCCGTACACAATCCCGGAAGCCTTCCCGATCCGCCTCATGCTGCAGATAGTTGAAGCGGATCCGCGGCGGCTGTCTGGGGTCGGCGGACTGGACATGGACGATGCCCCGGCTCTTGGGCTTGTTGTGACCGATGTGCAGCTGGAAGCCGTCGCCATCGAAGGCCTCACGGCCGTCGTAGCGCATTGCCGCCGGCAGGAAGTGGTACTGCAGGTCCGGCCATTCCACCCCGGCCTTGGAGCGGATGAAGCCACAGGACTCGAAATGGTTGGTGGCCCCCAGGCCGTCCTTCTTCAGCAGCCAGCGCACCCCGATCTTGAGCTTGTTCCACCAGTCCAGCTTGCGGTTCAGGGACACCGGCTGCTGGCAGCGGAACTGGAAGTAGAATTCCAGGTGGTCCTGCAGGTTCTCGCCCACGCCGGGCAGCTCATGCTCCACCTCGATCCCGGCCCGCTCCAGCACCTCGCGCCGACCGATGCCGGACAGCTGCAACAGGTGGGGCGAGCCGATAGAGCCGGCGGACAGGATCACCTCCTGGCGCACCCGCTGTTCGAAAATGTCGCCACCCTGCTCGTAGCGGACGCCCACCGCACGGTTACCCTCCAGCAGTACCTTGTGCACCAGGGCATGGGTGACCACGGTGAGGTTGGGTCGGCGCATGGCCGGGCGCAGGTAGGCGTTGGCGGTGGACCAGCGGCGGCCGTTCTTGACCGTCATGTGCATGGCGCCGAAGCCTTCCTGCTGGGCACCGTTGTAGTCGTCGGTGGCAAAGTAGCCGGCGTCCACCCCGGCCTGGATGAAGGCCTGGTACAGCGGGTTGCGCATGTTGTTGCCGTTGTTGACCCCCAGCGGGCCCTGGTCGCCGCGGTAATCGTCTCCGCCAAAGGCCCAGGTTTCTGCCTTGCGGAAGTACGGCAGGCAATGGCGGTAGTCCCAGCCTTCGGCCCCCTCGGACTGCCACTCGTCGAAGTCGCGGGCATGGCCCCGCACATAGACCATGCCGTTGATGGAGGAGGAGCCGCCCAGCACCTTGCCCCGGGGGCAGTGCATGCGGCGGTTGTCCAGGTACGGCTCCGGCTCGGTCTCGAACTGCCAGGCGTATTTTTTGGTGTTCATCGGAATCGACAGCGCCGTGGGCATCTGGATGAAGATGCTCCTGTCGCTACCGCCGGTTTCCAGCAGCAGCACCTTGTGGCGGCCATCCTCGGTCAGCCGGTTGGCCAGCACACACCCGGCGGAACCGGCCCCGACGATGATGTAGTCGTACTGGGTCTGTTCGGTCATGGGCAGCCTCCTTAGAACGGACTCTCGAGGTTGGCCATGCCGACGTACACCGCCTTGAGCTGGGTGTAATGGTCCAGGGTGGCACGACCGTTCTCCCGGCCGATGCCGGAGAGCTTGTAGCCGCCCACGGGCATTTCCGCCGGCGACGCGCCGTAGCTGTTGATCCAGCAGATGCCGGCCTGGATCTGGTGGATCACCCGGTGGGCCCGGCGGATATCCCGGGTGAACACGCCGGCAGCCAGGCCGGTCTCGGTGGCATTGGCCCGACGGATGACCTCGTCCTCATCACTGAAGGTCAGCACCGACATCACCGGGCCGAAGATCTCTTCCCGACAGATGGTCATGTCGTCGCGGCAATCGGTGAAGATGGTGGGCTCGACGAAGTAGCCGCCGGGCGCCGAGGCCGGCTGCGCCGCCTTGCCACCGTGGGCCAGGGTCGCGCCCTCGGCCTTGCCCCTGGCGATGTAGTCCAGCACCAGGGCCTGGTGTTTGGCGGAAATCAGCGCGCCGAAATTGGTTTCCGGGTCGGTGGGATCGCCCATGCGGATGTTGTTGCGGGTACGCTCCACCAACCGCTCCAGGAACTCCGGGTAGATCGCCTCGTGGACAAACACCCGGGTGCCGTTGGTGCAGATTTCGCCCTGGGTGTAGAAGTTACCCAGCATGGCGGCGGACACCGCGTCCTCCAGGTCAGCGTCGTCGAACACGATCAGCGGCGACTTGCCCCCCAGCTCCATGGTGACGTCCTTCAGCGACGAGGCCGCCGCCGCCATCACCTTCTGGCCGGTGCCCACCTCGCCGGTGAAGGACACCTTGGCGATGGCCGGCTCCTGGGTCAGCCAGGCCCCCACGGCGCCATCGCCCTGGATGACGTTGAACACGCCGGCCGGGACACCGGCCTCGATGAAGATCTCCGCCAGCTTGATCGCCCCCAGCGGGGTCTCCTCCGACGGCTTGAAGATCATGGCATTGCCACAGGCCAGCGCCGGCGCGGATTTCCAGCAGGCGATCTGCAGCGGGTAGTTCCAGGCACCGATGCCGGCGCACACCCCCAGCGGCTCGCGGCGGGTGTAGTAGAAATCCCCCCCCAGGTCCTGCTGGTTGCCCTCGATGGACGGCGCCAGACCGGCGAAGAACTCGATGGCATCGGCCCCGGTGACCACATCCACCGCCTCGGCTTCCTGGCGGGGCTTGCCGGTGTCCAGCACCTCCACCATCGCCAGTTGGTCGTTGCGTTCCCGCAGCAGCGCCACTGCCCGCAGCAGGATACGGCTGCGCTCGATGGCCGGCAGCGCCGACCACTGGGCAAAGCCACGCCGGGCACTGGCCAGGGCAGCCTGTTTCACCGACTCGTCCGCCACTTCCACCTCGTAGATGACCCGGCCAGTGGCGGGGTTGATCACCGGGAAGGTTTCACCGGACTGGTTGGCCAGGGGCTGGCCGTCGACAAAGTTCTGGTAACGGGGTAGTGACATAGCTCGATAAACCTTTCGTGCGTTATTTCTCAACCTGCGCCAGGGCCTCCAGGGCAAAGCGCTTGCACAGCGCCTCCGCCGCGGCGAAGCCTTCCTGGGGATCGTGGCTCAGGGCGCTGCGCAACCAGAAGCCGTCGATCATCGCCGCGGTCTGGCGGGCCGCCTCGGTGGCCGCTTCCGACGACAGTCGCTGGGCGAACGAGTAGCGCAGGTTGCTGTACAGCCGACTGTTGTTGATGCGCTGCAACCGCTTGAGGCCGGGTTCGTGCATCGAACGGGCCCAGAAGCTCAGCCAGGTCTTGGCCGCCAGGTCCGAGCGTTGGAACTCGGTGAAGTTGGCCTCGACGATGCACAGCAGGCGCTGCTCCGGCGAGCCGTCGGTCCGGGCAATCCGCTCGCGGAATTCCTGGCCCAGTGCCTCCAGCAGGTGACGCAGCGCCGCCTCGATCAGCCCCTGCTTGCCGCCGAAGTAGTGGCTGATGATGCCCGAAGACATCCCCGCCCGACGGCTGATGCTGACGATGGTGGTGTTCTGCAGGCCCAGCTCGGCAATGGACTCCAGGGTGGCCTGGATGAGCTGGCGTTTGCGTGTGTCTTTGACTCCAACAATCGGCATAATATTTTCATTGATTGAACGTTCAATTAATTTAAAGGTTACCGAAATGGTTGGCTAAGCTCAAGGCAATCCGCTTACTTTTTAGTCAAAAATCGAGTAAGCAGCTGATTTAAATTGCTAAATAAATGGGCCCCAACCCGGGCGGCATCCGCTTTTTCGCGCCGCTGGCGGGACCGTGGAACTACACTTGAAGACAGATGATGGCCCGATTGAATCGGCAAGGAGCGGCAACAACCCCCAACGGAGTGGCCGTCATCGCCACAAGCAAGGGAGGTACCGACCATGAGCAGATACTACGCCGACTGCCGCGAGTACCCGAGCGAGTCGAACTGCACCGTGGCGCTGTCCGCGGACACGAAAGAAGAGTTGCTGGAGGCGGTGGTGCAGCACGCCGTGCAGGTACATGGCCACGAAGACACCCCGGAATTCCGGCAACAGATAAGGGGCATGCTGACGGATGGCTCTCCGCCAGCCTGACGGGAAGACGTCAGGCTGGCGCCGGCTGCTCGCCCCGCAACTTGTTGACGTCGGCCCGGGGCGGGGCGCCAAACAGGCGGCTGTATTCCCGGCTGAAGTGGGACGGGCTCTCATAGCCCACCCGATAGCTGGCGGTGGCGGCTTCCAGCCCCTCCGTCAGCATCAGCCGGCGGGCCTCGTGCAGCCGCAGCTTCTTCTGGAACTGAAGGGGGGACATGCGGGTGACCTGCTTGAAGGTGTGGAACAGGGCGGATTCGCTCATGTTCACCTCATCCGCCAGGTCCTTGATCCGCAGGCTTTCGGTGAAACGGTCCTTGAGCACGGCAATGACGCGGGACACCCGGTGCACCGACGAGTCCGCCACCGCGAACTTGCGCATGCGCGGGCCCATCTCGCCGAGCAGGGTACGGTAGAGAATCTCCCGCCGCACCAGCGGGGCCACCACCGGAATATCCTGGGGGGTATCGAGCAGGCCAGTCAGCCGGGTGACCGCATCGAGCATGTCCCGGTCCATGATCGCCAGACTGAGGGCACAGTTGCCCTCGGGACAGGGGCCCAGATCCGTCTCCACCGGCAACTGATCCCCCATCTCCAGCACCAGGTTGCTGACTTCCTGGGGATCCACCACGAGCTTGAACGCCAGGTAGGGCGTCGCCGGTGAGGCATCGAGAATCCGGCCCTGCACCGGCAGGTGCACCGACGACACCATGTAAGTCAGAGGCTGGTAGATCAACTCCCGGTCACCGAAGCTGACGGACTTGCCCCCTTGCACCACAAAACAGATGGAAGGCTCGTAAACCGCGGCGGAACAGCTGGTCGGGGCGTCGGAACGGAACAGGTGCAGACCCGGAACCAAGGTTTCCTGAACCTGCTGGTTCGGGGTCCAACGCTCGATGGTAGAGGCCAGTCGCTGGCGTAAACGCTCAAACTCGGCGTCCAGTTCGGCGCCCTTTTCCTGGTTGCTCGTCAACATGGGATTCTCCTGGCCAGATCACCGTTAAAGCGAGGCAGTCAGTATACGTATGGATCGGCGTACATGACGCTTCGACGCTCGAATATTGCAGAAATAGGCAATCAAACAACAGAAACGGGCAAGCCGCCAATTAGCCCGCCGTTTGCAGTTTTCTTATATCACGATCAAAGCTCTAACGTCAGGGAAACTACCTACTCCCTTACGTAACGCCACTTCTTCGAGAAAAACAATGACGCCGTGTCCATAAAGCCGCACCACCTCCTGGAGAATCAGGCAAGCTTTGCGCAGTAACCCGATACCGGCCCCGCCTCGCCTTCCGTACAGTAACTAGCCATTCGGGGAGAACTTTTCCGGCAACCCGAAGCCCCTCACCTGGCCGTCATGGCGGGGCATGCCCCCTACTTGTCCAACGGAATCCGGGGCAAAGAAGGTTGGCTGTCGAAATGCCCCCACGCCAAACGATGAGGGGTCAACTGAGTGGGTTAATGGATTAGTGGATAAACGGGACAGCGGTCGGCAAGTCCAGCCTCCCCACCGGAATCGATTCATCAACAGGAGCGAACACTCATGGAAATCCTGACGGACAACACGAAACGGCGATCGGCGATAGCAGGCGGACTGGCCCTGGTCATGGCGCTGCTGCTGACCGGCTGCGAGGCCCAGAGCGAGGAGACGACGATGATGCCACCACCGCCGCAAGTGGACGTGGCCCAGGTGCTGGCCGAACCGGTCACCCTGTGGCAGTCCTTTACCGGTCGCGTGGCGGCCACCGACACCGTGGTGCTGAGACCCCGGGTCAGTGGCTACATCCAGCAAGTGGCCTTCGAGGAGGGCGCGCTGGTGGAGGCCGGCGACCTGCTGTTCCAGATCGACCCGCGACCCTACCAGGCCCGGGTGCAGGCCGCCCGCGCCGAGCTGGCCCAGGCACGCAGCCGGCTGGAGCTGGCCCGCAGCGAGGCGGGACGGGCCAGCAGCCTGCTGGAGAGCCGGGCCATCTCCCGGGAAGAGTACGACCAGCGCCACGCCGCCCTGATGGGTGCCCAGGCCGCGGTGGAAGCGGCCCGGGCCGCCCTGACCACCGCCGAGCTGGACCTGGAGTACACCCGGGTGACCGCACCGGTCAGTGGCCGCGCCGGTCGTGCCCTGGTGACCCGCGGCAACCTGGCCAACGCCGACCGGACGGAACTGACCACGGTGGTGTCGGTGGATCCCATGTACGTCTGTTTCGAGGCGGATGAGCAGACCGCCGCCGGCAGCCAGTCGCTGCTGGCGAATAACCAGCACCAGACCGTACGGGTCCGGCTGGGTGACGACCGCGAACAGGCGCTCACCGGCGAGCTGGACTTCATCGACAACCAGCTGGACGCCAGCACCGGCACCCTGCAGTACCGCGCGGTGCTGAGCAACCCGGCCGAACGGCTCAAACCAGGCCAGTTCGCCCGGGTGGAAATGCCGGTGGCGCAGCTGGACCGGGCCCTGCTGGTCAACCGCAAGGCGGTGCTGACCGACCAGGATCGCCGCTTCGTCTATGTGGTGGACGACCGGAATCAGGCCTCTCCCCGCCATGTCACCGTGGGTCGTCAGGTGGGCGAGCTGATGGTGATCCGGGATGGCCTGCAGGATGGCGACCAGGTGATCGTCAACGGGGTCCAGAAAGTGTTCTACCCCGGCATGGAAGTCAGCCCACAACAGGTCGCCATGCGCGAAGCACCGGCCGGGGACGAGGCGCCGGTGCTGGCGGCCGGGCCCTAAGCCGGGACAGGCCGCCATTCGCGGCCCTGGCGGCGTAGCCTGAGCCTCCGCCGCCGTCCCCAGGGATTTACACATTGGCGACAGCCGCTCCGGCTGTCCTGCAGGAGCCTCTTGTCATGAATTTTTCGCGATTTTTCGTGGACCGGCCGATCTTCGCGGCCGTGGTGTCCATCATCATCTTCGCCATCGGGTTGATCTCCATCCCCAACCTGCCGGTCAGCGAATACCCCGAGGTGGTGCCGCCCTCGGTGGTGGTGCGCACCATCTACCCCGGCGCCAACCCCAAGGAAATCGCCGACACCGTGGCCACGCCGCTGGAGGAGGCCATCAACGGGGTGGAAAACATGATGTACTTCAAGTCTGTGGCCGGGTCCGACGGGGTGCTGCAACTGACCGTGACCTTCCGCCCGGGCACCGACGCGGATGACGCCGCGGTGAAGGTACAGAACCGGGTCAGCCAGGCGCTGGCGCGACTGCCGGAGGCGGTGCGCCGTCAGGGGGTGACCACCCAGAAGCAGTCGCCCACCTTCCTGATGGTGGTGCACCTGACCTCACCGGACGGCCGCTACGACACCCTGTACCTGCGCAACTACGCCCGGCTGCACGTGCGGGACCGGCTGGCCCGCATCCAGGGGGTGGGGGACGCCCAGCTGTTTGGCGGTGGCGACTACGCCATGCGCGCCTGGCTGGACCCGGACCGCATTGCCGCCCGCGGGCTGACCGCCAGCGATGTGGTGCGGGCCATGCGTGAGCAGAACGTGCAGGTGTCCGCCGGCCAGCTCGGTGCCGAGCCGGTGGCCAGCAGCGACTTCCTCACCCTGATCAACGCCCGCGGCCGACTGGAGACCCCGGAAGAGTTCGGCAACATCGTGCTCAAGCGGGGCGACAACGGCGAGATCCTGCGGCTGGCGGACGTCGCCCGGCTGGAGCTGGGCGCCGGCGACTACACCCTGCGCTCCCAGCTCGATGGCAAGGACGCGGTGGCTATCGGCATCTTCCAGGCCCCGGGGGCCAATGCCCTGCAGATCCGTGACGAAGTGATCGCCACCATGGACGAGATTGCCGAGCGGTTCCCGCAAGGGGTGGAATACGAGGCGGTGTACGACACCACCATCTTCGTCAGTGACTCCATCAAGTCGGTGGTGGCCACCCTGCTCGAGGCCGTGCTGCTGGTGGTACTGGTGGTGACCCTGTTCCTGCAGACCTGGCGCGCCTCCATCATCCCGCTGCTGGCGGTGCCGGTGTCGGTGATCGGTACCTTCGGGGCGCTGTACCTGCTGGGCTACTCCATCAACACCCTGACCCTGTTCGGCCTGGTGCTGGCCATCGGCATCGTGGTGGACGACGCCATCGTGGTGGTGGAAAACGTCGAGCGCAACATCGAGGAGGGCCTCAAGCCCCTGGCGGCGGCCCATCAGGCCATGAAGGAAGTCTCCGGCCCGATCATCGCCATCGGCCTGGTGCTGTGTGCGGTGTTCGTGCCCATGGCGTTCCTGTCCGGGGTGACCGGCCAGTTCTACCGTCAGTTCGCGGTGACCATCGCCATCTCCACGGTGATTTCCACCATCAACTCGCTGACCCTGTCACCGGCCCTGGCGGCGATGCTGCTCAAGCCCCACAGCGCCCCCAAGGACCGCCTGCAGCGGGTGATCGACACTCTGTTCGGCTGGCTGTTCCGGCCCTTCAACCGCTTCTTCGACGCCAGTGCCCGCAAGTACCAGGGCGGCGTGTCCCGCTCGCTGCGCCGGCGCGGCGCGGTGTTCGTGGTCTATGCCGCGCTGCTGGTTGCCACCGGGTTCATGTTCAAGGTGGTGCCGCCGGGCTTCATCCCGATCCAGGACAAGCTGTACCTGATGGCCGGGGTGAAACTGCCGGAAGGCGCCTCCCTCGAGCGCACCGACCAGCTGCTGCAACAGGTGACCGACATCGCCATGGCCACTGACGGCGTGGAGCATGCGGTGGCCTTCCCCGGGCTCAACGCGCTGCAGTTCACCAACACCTCCAACACCGGGGTGGTGTTCTTCCCGCTCAAGCCGTTCGATGAGCGCAGCCTGAGTGCCGAGCAGATCAATGCCCAGATCAACCAGCAGATCGCCGGGCTGAAGGAAGGCTTTGCCTTCTCTTTCATGCCACCGCCGATCCTCGGCCTGGGCAATGGCTCCGGCTACCAGCTGTTCATCGAGGACCGGGGCAACCTGGGCTACGGCGCGCTGCAGAACGCGGTAAACCAGTTCCAGGGAGCGGTCGCCCAGACCCCGGGCATGGGCTTCCCGATCACCAGCTACCAGGCCAACGTACCGCAGCTGGACGCCGAGGTGGACCGGCTCAAGGCCAAGGCCCAGGGGGTACCGCTCACCGAGCTGTTCGACACCCTGCAGACCTACCTGGGGTCCAGCTACGTCAACGACTTCAACCGCTTCGGCCGCACCTGGCAGGTCATCGCCCAGGCCGATGCCCCCTACCGCGACAGCGTGGAGGACATTGCCCGGCTGCGCACCCGTAACGACCAGGGCGAGATGGTGCCCGTCGGTTCCATGGTGGAGATCCGCGAGAGCTTCGGACCGGACCCGGTGATCCGCTACAACGGCTATCCGGCGGCGGATCTGGCCGGGGAATCCGACCCACGGGTGCTGTCCTCGGCCCAGGCCATAGACGCCCTCGGAGCGATCGCCGCGGAGGTGTTGCCGCCGGGGATGGACTTTGAGTGGAGCGACCTGAGCTACCAGCAGGCCACCCAGGGCAACGCCGCACTGGTGGTGTTCCCGCTGGCCATCCTGCTGGTGTTCCTGGTGCTGGCGGCGCTGTACGAAAGCTGGACCCTGCCGCTGGCGGTCATCCTCATCGTGCCCATGTGCATGCTGTCGGCGCTGATCGGTGTCTGGTTCGGCGACGGCGACAACAACATCTTCGTGCAGGTGGGGCTGGTGGTGTTGATCGGCCTGGCCTGCAAGAACGCCATCCTGATCGTGGAGTTTGCCCGCGAGCTGGAGCTGCAGGGCCGCGGCATCGTGGACGCGGCACTGGAAGCCTGCCGGCTGCGGTTGCGGCCGATCATCATGACCTCCATCACCTTCACCGCCGCGGTGGTGCCGCTTGTGCTGGCCACCGGGGCTGGCGCGGAAGTGCGGGCGGCGCTGGGCACCGCGGTGTTTGCCGGCATGATCGGGGTTACCCTGTTCGGCCTGTTCCTCACCCCGGTGTTCTACGTGGCGCTGCGCAAGCTGTCCGGCAGCCGTCCGCTGACCAGCCACCACAGCTCCACCCTGTCCGGTGACGGCGGTCAGGACCAGGAAGCCTTGCCAGGAGAAACCCATGCCTAGAGCAAACGTGCGCACAACACTGACCGCAAGCATCAGAAGTCATCTGGCTGCCGGCTGCCTGGCCCTGCTGGCCGGCTGTGCCGTCGGCCCCGACTACCAACCGCCGGAGCTCGACGCGCCGGCGCAGTTCAGCGCCGAGCACAATGCCCAGCCCTTCGACCAGACCCAGGAAGCTCGCTTCTGGGACGGGTTCGGTGACCCGCTGCTGGCGGAGCTGATTGGACAGTCCCTCACGGCCAACCTAGACCTGCAGGCCGCACTCACCCGCTACCAACGGGCCGAGGCGCTGTTGCGGGGCAGCCGCAGCGAGCAGCTGCCCACGGTGGGACTGGGCGCCTCGGCGGCGGCCCAGCATTTGCCGGAGGTGGACCGCCTGCCTGGCGCGGACGAGGACATCGAGCGGTATCGCATCGACGCCAACGCCAGCTGGGAGCTGGACCTGTTCGGCCGCCTGCGCCGGGCCAGCGAGGCCCAGGGCGCACGCCTGCAGGCCACCGAGGCGGAATTGGCGGCGTTGCGGGTGGCCCTGGTCGGGCAACTGGCCAGCAGCTATTTCGAGCTGCGGGGCTTGCAGCAGCAGCTGGACGTCGCGCAACGCAATGTCGCGCTGCAGCAGGACTCTTTGGCGATCGTCAGCGCTCGTCTCGACGCCGGCCGTAGCACCGACTTCGACGTACTGCGGGCCCGCGCCCAACTGGCCAGCACCCGGGCGGACATTCCCCAGTTGCAGGCCGAGATCCGCGTGCGTATGCACCGCCTCGCGGTGCTCACCGGGCAATCCCCGGGGGCGCTCATTGACCGGCTCAGCCCGGCAACGGCACTGCCCGCGGTCACCCCTTCCATCCCGGCGGGCAGTCCCGGCGAGGCGCTCCGACGACGTCCCGACATCCGTCAGGCGGAACGCCAGCTGGCGGCCGCCACCGCGGACATCGGCGTCGCCACCGCCGACCTGTTCCCCCGCTTCAGCCTCGATGCCCTGCTGGGCACCGTGGCCCTCGACGGCGGCGACCTGTTCACCGGCGGAGCGGAATCCCGCCGGGTGGCGCTGGGTATCGACTGGACCTTCCTCAATTTCGGCCGGGTCCGGGCCCGCATCGACGCCGAGGACGCCGACGCCCGGGCCGCCCTGGCCGAGTACCGGCAGGTGGTACTGGAAGCGTTGGAGGAAACCGAAAACCGGCTGGTGCGCTACCGGCGGGCACAGCAGCGCAGTGCCGAACTGGCGGAAGCTGCCGGGGCCGCCCACAAGGCGGTGCAGCTGGCCCGCACCCGCTACGAGCAGGGTTACGTCGGTTACTTCGAAGTACTGGATGCAGAGCGGGAGCGACTGGCCAACGATAATGCCCTGACCCAAAGCCGCACCGCTACGGTGCTGGCCATGGTCGACCTGTATCGGACCCTGGCCGGGGCGCCCGACCGTCCTCACGCTGCCAACCACGCGACACCAGCGCGGGTGGCCAAGGCCCTATAGAACGACAAAGCCCCGCTACGTTTTCAGTCAGTAGCGGGGCTTTGTCGTTGTTACCAGTCAGCTTACGCCGCCTGCTCCTCGCCCTCCGGCGCCTCATGGCGAATCAGGAAGTCGAAGGCACTCAGCGCCGCCTTGGCCCCCTCGCCCATGGAGATGACGATCTGCTTGTAGGGCACGGTGGTGGCATCGCCGGCGGCGAACACCCCCGGCACCGAGGTCTCGCCACGGTCGTTGACGATGATTTCGCCGTGCTGACTCAACTCCAGGTCGCCCTTGAGCCACTCGGTGTTCGGCACCAGCCCGATCTGGACAAACACCCCTTCCAGCGCCACCGTCTGGCTTTCGCCGCTGGTCCGGTCGGTGTAGGTCAGGCCGCTGACCTTGCCGTCGGCCCCCAGGATCTCGGTGGTCTGGGCGGACACCCGGATGTCCACGTTGGGCAGGCTGCGCAGCTTCTTCTGCAGCACGTCGTCGGCCCGCATCTGGTCACCGAACTCGATCAGGGTCACATGACCGACAATCCCCGCCAGGTCGATGGCCGCTTCCACGCCGGAGTTGCCGCCACCGATCACCGCCACCCGCTTGCCCTTGAACAGCGGGCCGTCGCAGTGCGGGCAGTAGGCCACGCCCTTGTTGCGATACTCCGCCTCCCCCGGCACCCCCAGCTGACGCCAGCGGGCGCCGGTGGACAGGATCACACTGCGGGCTTTCAGGGACGCGCCGTTGGCCAGGCGCACCTCGTGCAGGCCACCAGCCTGGTCCGCGGGAACCAGCTTCTCGGCCCGCTGCAGATTCATCACGTCCACCTCGTAATCGCCCACGTGCTGCTCCATGGCCGCCACCAGTTTCGGACCCTCGGTGTAGGGCACGGAAATCAGGTTTTCGATGCCCAGGGTATCCGCCACCTGGCCGCCGAAACGTTCGGCGGCAATGCCGGTGGCGATGCCCTTGCGGGCGGCGTAGATGGCCGCGGCGGAACCGGCCGGACCACCACCGATCACCAGCACCTCAAACGGGTCCTTCTGGTTGAGCTTCTCGGCCTCGCGGGCGTCGGAGTTGGTATCCACCTTGGCCACGATCTCTTCCAAAGTCATCCGGCCGGAGCCCCAGGGCTCGCCGTTGAGGTAGACGCTGGGCACCGCCATCACTTCCCGCTGCTCCACTTCGTCCTGGAACAGGGCGCCGTCGATGGCGGTGTGTTTGATCTTGGGGTTGAGCACGCTCATCAGGTTCAGCGCCTGCACCACGTCCGGGCAGTTCTGGCAGGACAGGGAGAAGTAGGTCTCGAACTCGAAGTTGCCGTCCAGGGCCCGGATCTGCTCGATCACCTCCTGGCTCGCCTTGGACCGGTGACCGCCCACCTGCAGCAGGGCCAACACCAGCGAGGTGAACTCGTGGCCCATGGGAATGCCGGCGAAGCGTACGCCAATGTCGGTGCCCACCCGGTTGATGGCGAAGGACGGTCGGCGTACGTCGGCTTCACCGTCTTCGTTCAGGGAAATCCGGTCGGACAGCGCCTCAATCTCTTCCAGCAGTGTGTGCAGTTCCCGGGACTTGTCGCTGTCGTTCAGCGAGGCCACCAGCTCGATCGGCTGGGTGACGTTCTGCAGGTAAGCTTTCAACTGGTCCTTGAGGTTGGCGTCCAACATGTTGTGTTCCCCTAAAAAGTTGCTGTGTCGTGAGTTCGAAGTCTGACGGTTCAACGTTCAAATGGAGGCGCGACTCTCAGAAGCCATCGCGACCGAAATCTGCAGCTACGATAAAACCCGGCTACCCAATGCTCAAATTGATTAACTTTACATTATTGATAGCAATGACCTATAGCCAGTTATGGCCTGTGGCCACCTACAAAAAGGGCCCGCACGGTGCGGGCCCCTCGTGGACATGTTTCTCCGTGACGGGAAACTTAGATCTTGCCAACCAGGTCCAGGGACGGTGCCAGGGTCTCTTCCCCTTCCTTCCATTTGGCCGGGCACACTTCACCCGGGTTGTTGCGGACGTACTGGGCGGCCTTGACCTTGCGCAACAGGTCGTCGGCGTCACGGCCGATGCCTTCGGCGGTGATCTCAACCGCCTGGATGATGCCGTCCGGGTCGATCAGGAAGGTGGCACGGTCCGCCAGGCCCTGGCCTTCACGCATCACACCAAAGTTGTTGGTGATGGTGCCGGTCTGGTCGCCCACCATGTAGTAGTTGATCTTGCCGATGGTTTCGGAGCTGTCGTGCCAGGCCTTGTGGCTGAAGTGGGTGTCGGTGGATACGGAGAACACTTCCACGCCCAGCTTCTTCAGCTCGTCGTACTTGTCGGCCAGGTCGCCCAGCTCGGTCGGGCAGACGAAGGTAAAGTCGGCCGGGTAGAAGAAAAAGATGGCCCACTTGCCTTTCACGTCCGCTTCGGAGATCTCCACAAACTCGCCGTTCTTGAAGGCCGTCGCGTTAAAGGGTTTGATTTCGCTATTAATAATGCCCATTTAGGAATGCTCCTGTTGTTGAATTGAAGGCACACGATAGGGGGAGATGGCGCACGGCTCAAATTGATAGTTTTTAGCGGAATTATAGGTAATGCCTATAATTGCCAAGTGCCTGGGCGGGAACAGGAATTTCGGCGTGTGCTGTCCGGGCCCGTCGCTGCGTCAGGCCTGCTCCACTTGACCGGCTCCGCCCTGAACACTTTCCCGGTTAACCAACCTCCCGGCCAATCGACCATCGGGCGCCCGCAAGGCCGGGACGGTCCCACCACGCATCATGTCATAAAGGGCCACCGTTAGGTTCGAATCGTCAATTGTTGTCATATTTGCTTTACAGCGCATGTACATTTGTATCATTTTGTTAACAATGACGGTACATATGTACCACTGCTGGCGATTGCCGCACCCTTAACCACAACAAAAAAGGAAGCAAACGATGTTCGACTTGATTCCTGGAAGAAAGAGTCTCCTGGCCTTAACCCTTTCCACCCCCCTGCTGCTGGCAGGCTGTGGCGGCGGTGGTGGTTCCTCCTCGTCCGACGACGATTCCGCCGTTGCCGGGGATTCCGCCCAAGCCTCACAAAGCACCAACGAACCCAAGACCGTCAAGACCACGCCGGCCCCCGACGGCGGCGACGCCAACACCGAGGAAGTCTGTGAGGGCAGCACGCCCCTTGACCTGATCCGGACCTTCCCCGAACCGGGCAGCAAAGATTTTGCACTCAACGGCTCCCTGGCCTTCATCTTCAACGCCGCACTTGATCCTTCCTCCGTGGACAGCTCCAGCGTCTCCTTCGACGGCGACGGCGGCCTGGAAATCCGGGTAGCCGGTAACCAGATCATCATCGACCCCAAAGAGGACCTGGACCCGAACAAGGACTACCTGGCCACCATCCAGGGCATCTTTGCCGACTGTGACAATGGCGGTTCCGGCGGTGCTCCGGGCTTGCCGGAAGGCGTGGAGTTGCCGTTCGAGACGGGCGACGGCCCGGACAACAGTCCCCTGCAGGTGGTGTACACCTATCCCACCAGCGCCGATGATTTGATCGATCCCCGCGAGCCGATCGTGATCCAGTTTAACGGTGCGGTGGACCCGTCCAGCCTCAGCGGTGGCTCCCTGTACGTACGCCAGGTCAATGATCCGGCCAAGGCGTTTGGTGGCGAGTTCTACTTCGATGGCAGCAACGATCAGCTGACCTTCCTGCCGGAAGCCCCGTTTGATGCCCAGACCTCCTACGAGCTGGTGATTGGCAAGAAAGACACCGGCGGCTCCGACGGCGATCCGCTCAGCGGCCTGACCGACAACCCCATTGCCGAGCAGCTGGAGTCCCTGTTCCGCACCGGCGGCGAACAGCTGCCCATCGACACCCACACCCTCGAGCAGGTCACCGGCCTGGGCGACCGTCTGCAGGAGCTGGCCAGCCAGCTCCAGGACCAGTTTGGTGACTTCGGGGGCGGCTCCGGCATGGACGGCTTCGAGAACCCGCTGCTGCTGACCCTGCCGCTGGTGGGTGACCTGACATCGCCCTCGCCGTCGCCGGACAACACCGACACCCTGATCGCCATCTGCGACCCGGCAGCCGCCTCCGGCGCCTGCGCCCTGGCCCTGGACATCGACGTGGATGCCAGCGGTATGGACGCCCTGCAGGCCGCGCTCGGGACCCGAGACCCCGAGCAGGCCATCGCCATAGTATCGGCCCTGTTGGGTCAGCTGGCCGATCCCAGCAGCCTGGAGGCCCCGTTCAGCGCCGAGGTACTGCTGGCCGAACCCGGCTTTGCCAACCTGTTCCCGGCCCCGCTGAGCGACGGCGTGATCCTGGCGGTGGGCCAGATCGCTTCGGCGCTGAACCAGCTGCCGGTGGTGGCCGACCTGCTGGCCACCAGCAACGGCACCCTGCTGCAGGCGGCCCTGTTCAACAACGGCAGCCTACTGACCATCGACGGCTCTGAGTTCGACCTGGTGAATGCCCTGCCGCTGGACCAGCTGACCGAAGGCCAGGACCCGAACACCGGCGACCTGCCGGCGCTGGCGGACCTGCAGGACATGCTGACCAGTGGCGGCAGCTCCCTGCCGGTGATCGGCAGCTACCTGACCGGCGACGTACCGGGCGGCCTGATCAACGGCGGCACCCTGGACGAGCTGCTGAACCAGTCCTCCTTCGACCCGAACCCCAAGATCGAGGAGATTCTGGGCGACCAGGCCACCCCCACCAGCCTTGAGGACCTGCCGGTTCTGGGCACCCTCCTGGGCGGCCTGCTGGGCCTGCTCAGCCTGCTGGGCTAAGCGCCTGACAGCCGGGCCCGGGGAAGCCACAGTACTCTCCCCGGGCCCACTTTGTTTACCCTCGATTACCCTCCGGCCAACCGGCCAAAACGCTTCAACGTCACATCCACCGTCACCGTCAAACGGCTCAGCGCCGCGGCACGAGCCCGCCCTTCCGCACTCGCCCGATACAGGTGCGGCGTCATCGCCAGCAAATCGGCAATCGACTCGGGCTCTGCCAGCGCCAGTTCGAATCTCACCGCCTCACTGGCAAGCCACTGGAAGCCCGCCGGCACCGGAGCCTGCGCCGGCTCACGAGCCTTGAGGCTGGGATAGACAATCTCCCGCAGTTGCCGCAGGTGGTCTTCCCCGGCATCCACCTGAATCAGCTCGCCCCCCGGCTTGAGCACCCGGGCAAACTCCTCATGGACCGGAAAGCCAAACAGGCACAACACCCGGTCCAGCGATTCCCGGGCCACCGGCAGGTTGGCGTTGCTCGCCACCACCCAGCACCCGCGCCGGTCCTGTTTGGCCGCCGCCTGCACCGCCCACTTCGAGATGTCCACGCCCAGCAACGCCAGGGTCTGCTCCCCCTCGGTCGCTGCCAGTTCCCTCAGGTAGTAGCCCTCGCCGCAGCCGGCATCCAGGCAGCTCAGGGCGTCGGTCTCCGGCGCGTTGGCCAGCACCGCCCGGGCGACGGCCTGGGCTATGGGGCGGTAATGACCGCCGTTCAGGAACCGGCGGCGGGCCGCCACCATCGCCTTGCTGTCCCCCGGATCCCGGGACCGCTTCTTCTGGACCGGCAGCAAGTGGGTGTAGCCCTGGCGGGCGATGTCGTAACTGTGGCCGTCGGGGCAGCGCCAGCTGCCGCCATCCCGGTGCAGTGGATGGCCCTCGAGGGGACAGATCAGATGCTGGAAAGGTATGACGTTCATGGGGCGACAATTCTGTGACGTAGTTCCGGCGGCGATTCGCCAGTTGAGGGAACCAAAATACCGGATCTCACGTGAGTTTGTAACAGGGAGGGACATTCCATGCAGCAACTGGTATCAGCACCTGAGACCACCGAACAGAACGATCGATTTGTCGAAACCGCCGCGGGCTGGTATGTGCTGGTTCGCGAGAACAGCGACCTGGGCCCCTTCACCACCCGCCACGAGGCGGAGCAGGCCCTGCAACGGCACCTGCGGATGTACCGGGGCCTCAACCCCCGGACAGAGGGAGCCTACCACGGTATCTCCATTCACGACTCCGCCACCTGCCAGAAGGCCAACTGTGGCCGATGCATCGAGGCCCGCCAGCTGGACCACTGCTTCCTCCAGGCGGTCTGACCGGCCAATCGCCTCCGGCCGACGCTGACGAGCGGCAGGGGCGACCGGTCCACCGTTACGGCTCGAGCGTCCCCGCCAGGATCGGCAGCTGCACCGTACCGGCAAGATTCACCAACGGCACCAGGGCATCCCGGGACCAGCTCTCCGGGTACTGGTGATGGAAGCCGTACACCAACAGTGCCAGCTCCTCGCCCGCGGACAAGTGCTCGGCAATGCCCACCAGTTCGATCACCGCCTCCTGCTTGAGGCCGCGAACCGGCATGATCTGGTCGTCCACCAGGGTCCAGCGGCTCTCGCCCTCACCGCGCTTGCCGATGCCGACAAACACGATCGGGTCGCAGCCGGGGCTGTACTCCGGCAAGCCCTCCGCGCAGCCGGTGCGCCCGGCCAGGTCTGAGACCGTCAACACCGCGGTGGGGATACCGCCCAGGACCGCCCCGCCGGGCCCGACCCGGCCCAACCTCAGGGCTGCCGGCGGCGCCAGGGGGGTCGCCGCGGCCTCGTAGCCCGAGGCCACCGGGGTTTCTGTCAGCACCGGGCGCTCGACCACCCACGGCCCGGTCAACACGTCCCCGGCCTGGGCCGGTGCGGGAAACTCCGCGGCTGCCACCTGCACCGACTGACCATCACCGGTGGACAGGCAGACCTGGCTGTCACTGCCGTCAAAATACGCCGGCAACGGTTCACGCTGCAGCTTGTGCCTGAGCCAGTCCAGCGTCGCCCGGGCGATCGACACCTCGCCACAGGCGAAGTCGCCGGCGGCTTCCTGAAACTCCGGAACCTCCAGCAGCTGGGCCGCCGGGTCCACGTAATTGCCCGGCTGCAGTTCGTCCGGCGTCGCCAGCGGCAGAATATGCCCGCTCTGATGGGTCATCAGGCGCACATCGCCACCCAGGGCGCTCAGACACTGGTAGTTGCGCCAGGCCTCGTTGAAGTTGAACAGGGTGTCCCGCATGCCCTGGGTGAGCAGTACGTCCGCCGGCTTGAAGGGCATCGGGGGCACATCGTAGGCGGGCGGGTTGATCTGGTAGTTCACCAGGCTCGGTGAATCCGCCGGTTCGATGGGCCCGCCCGCGCAGCGGTAGGCGGGGCTGTGGTAGTAAACGAAATCCAGCCCCTCGGCGGGGAACCGATTGAGACTCAACCCCTGCAACAGGATCTCCCGGATGATCGGGTCGAGACCGTCGTTCTGGTTGGTCATCGAACCCGATTCGCCGCCAGCCACCAGCATCAGGTCCCAGCCGGACTTGATCACATCGCCCGGGTTCAGGCTGTAGCGTAGGTCGTGCCAGGTGATGTCCGGCACCAGGGCATCCATTCGCTGCTTCGGGTCCAGGCCGTGCAGCAGCAGCTGGAAGCCGCCGCCGTAACTGCCACCCATGGCGCCCACCACCAGGTTGGGGTTGAGCGCCGGCGGCAGATCCGGCTCCTGCTGCTTGCGCAGGTAATCCAGGTTGGCCTCGGCCCAGTCCAGGATCTGCACCAGATCGTCGCCTTCAAACTCCGGGTCCATCACCCGGACGGTGCCGGAGCTCTCACCGAAGCCGCGCTGGTCGATGGAGATGACCGCAAAGCCGGCCTCCAGGTAATCGTCGAAACCATTCAGCGAGCGGGCCCCGCCGAAGCCGTGACCGTGGAGCACCAGCGGGTGACCGTGGCTGCAGTCGATTCCGCCGGTGGGTTCAAACACCTGGAAGGCGATGGTTTCGTCACTGGCGGAGGTCAGGTACACCGGATAACTGCGGCCGCCCTCCAGGGCTTCGTCGGCCCGGCAGGAAGCCTGGGGCTGGGGCACGGTGTCCGCCACGCAGTCGGCGGCCTGGCCCGACCGGCCCGGGCCGTCCGGTCTGCGGTCACAGGCTTCAGCCCGCTCGCGGGACTCGGTTTGACCGGCCACCGCACTGCCATCGGCGCTTGCGGGGGAATCGCTGGAGGATTCGCCACAGGCCACCACCAGGCTGGATACGAGTACAAGGGCAGACAACCGTCCGGCACCGGCCAGACAGCCAAGAGGGGTAAGGTATGACATGGATAAGTCTCCGATTTCAGACCCCAGGTCACGCGACGACGGCCAGGGTGGCAATCGGATGTCCTGCGGTCTTTTTTATTGTTGTCGCTTATCCACACGCGGTTGGGTTGGTGAAAGTTCCATCAAACTGTCACGTTTTGACGGGGCCGGGCTCAGAATCGCTCCCGGCCGGAAAGGTGCAGATTATTGATGCGGGTCTTGCCCAGCATCTTTAACAGCAGGTTGCGGAAGAACCGCAGCACCGGATAGCCAATTTGCGACAGCCCGGCGGAGCGGAATACCCAGTAGTTGAGCCGGTTAAAGAACCCGGAGCGGCTGCTGATCAGGGCCAGGGCATGGATGGCGTCGGCGCCATAGTACAGCCGGTCGCCCAGCTTCAGCACCATGCCCTGGTCGATGTCCAGTCCCTGTGCGGTGATTTCCCGCAGGATGGCACTGTCTTCCCGGGCGTCCACCAGTTGCAGGCAACCCACGTCGCGGCGGATGCGAACCATCCGGCAGTAGTGGTCGCAAAGCGGACACTGCTTGTCGTAGACCAGCAGGATGTCGTTCTCAGACATGGCTAGCAACTCCGCGTTTGGGCGCCCGACGCCATTTCTTTGCCCCGGGGACCAGGGTTTGGTTAATCGAATTCCAGCAATCGAAAATGAGGATTCTCCGTCAAAGCCTGCATGGATTTCAGCGAGTCCAGGGGCACCGCCCGCTTGCCACTGGCTGTACCCAGCTGCACACATTCCTGCCGCTGGGCATTGTAGAGCGTGTCCACCGCCACTCCGTCCAACTGCTCGCCATTGCGGAGAGTGAGCCGCACCGACAGGCGAAAGCTGCAGGCAATCTCGATGTAATCCTGCTGGTCGCAGTTCATCATGGCCCGGGGCCTCCATGGTGTATGACGAGCACACCAGTTGTTAAGGGCCTTCCTCGGTCCCTTCGGTGGCATTTTCCGTGTAGACCGGGCCGTGGGCCAGGAACTGCCTCGCCATCGGCACACCCTTGAAGGCGACGAAGGCAATACCCAGACCGGCACAGGCCAGGGTGAAGGGGTCTTTCAGGAACCGGACGCTGTAATCGGACGGATCGAACAGATACGCCCCCAAGCCGAACCCGAACACACCCAGCGCCATCAGGGCATTCAGCAACAGCTGCATTTCCTTCTTACCCTGCTGCAACCGGGCAATCCTGGGGTTGTCCCGGCTGACCAGCACTTCAACGGGATCACCCACCTGGAGGTTGTGTTGTCTGACATCGATCTCCCCCTTGAACCGCAGCCGGGTGTCCAGCTCATACTCGACAACCGGAAGCTGTACCTGGTTTACAGAATCACCACTGCCCTGTTGCTCTTCCTTGATCGCCACCACCACCCCGCCGGTTGGGATACAGGACGCCAGGAAGGACGCCCGTGCCTTCCGCCCGCAATAGGAGCCAGCAATGAACAACAGGCCTGCCAGCATGAAGATGATCGAATGCATTCTGCCTCCCTGAATGACCGTGATCGGAACCGCGACCGGTACGCTACCATCCCCACCAACGCTCGATGTTGAGAATTCCCCGCCAGATCCCCCCCAGGATCGAAGGAAACAACCCCGGTAGCAGCAGCGCCATCATGGCAAAAATAATGATACAGGCAATCAGATAATGGCTACTGAGAAACCCGCCCCAGTATGCCAGTTCCCTGTTGACCCCGAGCCATATAAAAAAGGCAGTAGGGACCGAGAAAAACAGCGATGCAAAGAGGCTGATCAGCCTCAATTCAACAGGGCCAGCCTGGCCGCGATCCTTGCGCATGGTTTGTGAAGGTTCCTTTTCAAATAACGGAGCAAACCCATGGTAAACGCCGTCCACCGGTTTGATTGATTAAGCTTCGGACGCACCAGTGCCATCCTCAAGCCCAATGCCGTAAAACTTGGTACCAGGTACAGGATTGTGAAAATAGGGCTCAATTTCGGTAAACCCCATTCGCTCATACAATAGCCGCGCCTTCGTCGTCGGTGGCACGGCGTCCAGGACAACCCGGCGATACCCCAGGCTCTTGAGTTTGGAAAGCAGGTTTTCCATCAGTTGACGCCCCAGCCCCATACCCTGGTAACCCTGGCGCACGTACAAGCGCTTGATCTCCGCCGTGTGTTCGTCGAGTCGCCGGAAACCAACTCCGCCCGCGACACCTCCATTCTCTATGGCAAACGTATATTGCCCCGAGGGCAATGAAAATAACGCTTCGATCGTAGCCATTTCTCCCTGGAAATCCTGGTAGGAGAGATCAATGCCCAGCCAATCCACATACTCATAAATCAGCCGCTTCAGCTCGCGGCTATCAGAAGGAAAAACCACGTCCCTGATCACGATTAACTATTCCCTGTCTAAACCCGACTCACTGCCACAGCCCCTCACACATCGCCGGATAGGTGGCCGGCGAGAAGGCATCGAACCGGATATCCCGCACCCGGTCCAGGTCACTCCAGAGCAGTTGATGGCCCTTCAGTTTGCGGGTTACCCGGATCGCATTGTGCAGTGTCTCGATCTCCTCCGGGGTCGCGTCGCGGGCGTCTCCCACCTCGCCAAACAGGCGGACCGCCGGGGCCGAGCTGAACTGGCCGCTGAACAGGGATTTCAGCCAGAAGCCGGTGCTGCTGTTTACGCCCATCAGGCAGATCCGCCGATTGTGCTCGAAGTTCCTCGGCATGGCCTTGGAGTAGGCATCAAAATAGTAGCCCGTCATATCGTCACGGAAGAACACATGACCAATGGGCGTAACGTGGGGGTTGCCGGCTGCATCCACCGTGGCGATGGAGAAGAACCGATTGGACTTCTTGGCATTGCCAAGCACTTTCAGAATGTCCGGCCAGTTTTTTTCCAGTTCCATTCCCTGCTCCCTCAGGTTGAATGATGGTGGTTCTGCGCTGGTCACCCATAATACGCCATGAGCAACGGCTCAGGCTCAGTCATAGGCCTCAAACTGGGGCAGATCATCGGTTATCTCGAACCAGGGCGCTTTGCTGCCCACAAATACATGACGCTGCGCTTTAACGCCCGGATCGGTATCGAGGGTGCCAAGCGGAAATCCGTACACTTCGGGGTTGGCGTCGAATCTGGTATAGAGGCTGGAGCCACAGTTTGAGCAGAACCCCTTGTGCTCACCCGGGGACGATTCGTAGAACCGGATCAGCTCCTGACCCTGGACGGTTTTCCAGTCTGCCTTCCGCACCTGCGCCCGGGTGCGGAAGGCAGTGGCATGGAGCTTCCGACACATGGAACAGTGACAGTTCAGAACATCGGTGAGTGGGCCATCGATCTCGTAGCGGACGCCGCCACAGAGACAGCTACCGGATTGCCTCATGGGTACACCTCCTTGTGTGGTGAAGCCGTGGTTTACGGCAATGTCAGGGGCGCGCCGTTAGGAGCGTCCCTTGACCGCAATTATTACATGGTGATTCGGTAGTATCGACCACGCTCCCCCGCCTTGGTTGTAGTTCGTACGGCAGGCCAGCCCAATTTTTCGGCCACCCTTTTACTGGCCTTATTATCTTCTGCTATGAATACGTGGACAGCATCCAGGTCAATCTCGGGCGCTAGCTTTTCAACTGCCAATGCACAGGCCTTGGCCGCGATGCCATTTCCCCAAAACTCAGACCTGATGAAATACCCAAAATCCAAAATGCCATCGATCTCTTTAACCCCGCAGAACCCGATGAATTCATCCGAGGCAGAATCCGCGATAACAAATCGGGAAGGTTTATCGAGCGTACTCTCAAACCAATCCTCCGCTTCATCTTTCGAAAGAGCGCGACGTGGCCCGAGAAATCTCATTACATCAGGATCTGTCAGCATCAACATGACTGCAGCTCTATCGTTCTGCCGGAGATCCCTCAGTTTCACCAAGTTCATAGGGCTGGATTCACCCGGTTAAAACACAAAAATTCAATTTCACTCATAATTCGATACTTCTGACGCTGATGGTAACCGACGCCGAAGCGCAGCGGAGGTAACCCAAAGCGGTGTGCTTTTGGCGTCCGGTTTACCGCTTGGTTAAAAGGCCTGCCACCCAAGGTCACGATTCCTTGGCGAAAAGTTTCTGGAACAGTCGCTCTGACTCTTTGAGACCGTCCTCAGTGAACAGAATAGACTTGGCTTTACCAACCGGGTTCTCAATGAGCCCCTTTTCATGAAGCCTATTCATGACCTCCCAGTCAAAGGATTTCCACGCCCGACCGCCATCATGCAAAGTCAGATACAGCAACGCCAATACGGCCTCATCGATTTTCCCTTCATCAATCTCCATGGCTCATCCTCTGGTGATGCGTTCTTTTAACGCCAGTCATCAGCCGCGCGAGGCGTAAGCGCCAAAGCAGAAGGGCTCTGACAGCTAACAATCGCCGGCGCCTCATGAATGAGCGAATCGTTCGTCAACGCCTCCACCATGAACATTGCGAAATCGATTCGCCGCGTGCGGTTGCTTTCGAGCAAGGGATCACCAACATGCTGGCTCCAAACAGGAAGCCCCTGACTTGGCCCCTCCTCCAAGTCACTGCCTCGTACAACGGTCCACTTCCGATTGCTCGAAAAAATCCGGCGACAGGCCTCCACTTGATCATCAATGTCAACAAAGCGCATAACCTTCGCCAACCAGGCGACAACCTTCAGGAGCACAAGAAACGTCCGGGAGTATTCGTCCTTGCCGTCTTTGGTAATGTGCCAACCGCAGGAGAAAATGAGTCGCGCGTCCGGTTTTGAAAAATCCAGGACAGCCTGCGCGGTGCCCGACGAGTAATCCCGCACACCCCAAGGTACCAGCACCGTTAATACACCATCACAGCCTTTTACCGCCCGCTTGATGACCTCGCGATCGTTGGTGAATCCAGGTTCTATTCGAATTCGGTCCCTATAGGCGTCCAGCTTCTCAACGCTTCGCTCACGACAGACGCCCACGACGTCGTATCCGCGGTCCAGGCAGTGCTGGACCATGTATCGTCCAAGCTTGCCCGATGCTCCAACAATGCAAACTTTCATGTGTGGTCTCGTATCCCGGGGCTGGCTAAATCTTGCTGTTGGTGTCTTCAGGCACGCGTTCGCCACGCAACACCAAATATAGCAGCGGTCCCGCAGAGACAAACACCGCTGTCAGAAATGCAGAACGGGATGAGATAGCCCAGCCCTTTGCCACGGCTTGTCGCGTCCCGGCACATCCAGACGGACAATTAAAAGGGGTCGGGCGAAAGGTGCAGGCAATCCCGATGCAATCCTGCTGGTCGCAACGCATTAGAAAAGGGGCCAGATCGATTTTCAGAAAATCAGTCTGGCCCCTTAGCAGCAAGGATTACGGCCGAACGCGACCCTTACAATATGCCGCGGCTGCAACCTTGCACTGATTCCGGCTTTTCAGACGGGTTTCACTCGGACGCCGACGCTCCGATGTTGAGATTGGATTCGGCCCGAATTTCTGTATTACCGGCACGTTCCTGCGCCTGCTGGCGTACTTCGCCGGCCTTGTCGGCGCCGGCTGCCGCAGAGGCAGTGGCCGTGCTGCGGACCATCTGGCCGGTCTCAACACCGGCACTTACTGCCTGGTCTGCACCTTGGCGGGCCTGGTTGCTGGCTGCCCTGCCCCTTTCGCTGGCTTCATCACGAACTGCTTGACCATCAGCGCCAGCTGCTGCCTTAACGGATACACCACCCTTGGCAGAAACGCCATTCTGGGCATTGGCCTCAGCGCTCATGTTGGTCTCAGCCTGCGCGTTGGCATTGGCTGCGCCCTCTGCAGCGACAACACCGGTGGAAAGGATGGAACACATTGCGAGAGTCAGTAGATGCTTCTTCATGGAAAAGTTCTCCTTTAATAACCATTCCTGGTTGGTATGCCTAAGAAGAACGCCCGACAAGCCGTTTGTGTTCCAAATAAATAGCGAAGCGATCCAACGGAGGTGCGGGTGACAAGCCCCGACACCCGAGACACCTGGCAGCTTCGGGACTGATTTCAAGATCGCTCGAAAACAGCAACTGCTAACCTCTATTTTTTAGCGCCGATTATTTGAAACTGGTCAACAAACATGGCCTGACTGATAATCCATTTATCTTCCGGCTTATAAAAATAGAATTCCCAGATCACCGGATGAAGCTCGTGCTTTGCGACCTGAACTATGCGCATTAATGATGGAGACAGCTCTTCCCGCGAAACATTTTCATTGCCTAACATGCTTCCATACAGCGGAATGAGTGAAGCCAGCTGCTGTTTCAACATGGTTAGGGCTTGAATTTTCTGCTGCATGGCTGGATTGCTTGCATACAAATTATCGATCGATTCGTTCACCTTCCCCGCCGACAGTTCCGCGAAGAACCTATCTACTTGCTTGGCTGGCTCACCCTCATATGCGTGAGAAACAGATGCAAGAACGGAAACGATCAAAGCGGTGAGTAGACACTTCATATGTGCTCCTTGTTGTTAGCACCCGGCTCACCCGCCGGTTTGGGCGCAAAGCGGCAGATAAACGGTCCAACCAGGGTGTTGTTGACAGCATCGCCGGTGATGCGGCTCTTGCTGAGGGCGATCCGCGTGCGGCCCAGACCAATAGCGGCAAACCGCGTCGGTGTGCCGCATCACTTGTAGCTACGGCCTCCAGAGCGCGCAGAGGCGATTCCGAGTTATTCAGTGGAACCTTAGTGCAGCTCCAGCAATTTTTCCGCCACCTCGACAAGGTTGTCGCCACTGACGTCGGCGGGCAGGAAGACGTCACCGCGCTCACGTTCAAGGCGCGCGCACCAGCCCGCAAGGGCGCCGGCCCGCTTGGCACCATGGCAGTCCCAGGCGTGCACGGCAACCAGAGCCATGCGTTCGATCGGCGTATGCGTGTGTCTGGCGGCGAAACGGTAGATCTCCGGATGGGGCTTCCACACGCCGGCCTCCTGCGCGGTGATGACCTGGTCCACGAACCCGGCGAGCCCGGCCCCTTCCAGGAACCGGCGTGTGTTGTCAGGGCTGTTGACGGTCAGGCATCCAACGGTCACACCGGCCTGCGAGAGTTTCTGCAGAGCCGGCGCGGCATCGTCGAAGGTAGGCAGTGTGGCAAACCCGGCGAGCACGTGTTCGATGTCCGATTCGCTGAGCCTGTGTTTCGTTTCCGTGTGAAGGGCCTGACGGGCAACAGGCTCGAAGGGCGCCTTGTCACCGGCAAGGGTCAAGGCCATGGCATCGCGCTGAAAGCGCATGAACCAGGGCCCCAGCACAGTTGCCGGCTGCCCCACCTGCTCCAGTCGTTCCGCCAGCGGATCAAGATCAATCAATGTCTCCAGGACATCAAATAAAACCACATCCGGTCGGTCAGCCATAGCGCGAACCTCCCTATGCCGATGAAGGATCACACGCAGTATAGTTCAGGTTAGCGCCGGTTATGCGTGTTTGGCTGCCCGGAAGTACCGAATTGCTTTGAATCCAAACAGATACACGCCAAAAAAGAGCGCCCAGACACCTGAAAATAGCACATTCAGCTGAAGCCGGGCTTGCTCCGGAATTCCAGTCTCCAGATACAAGAATCCATACTGAATAACGGGCAGCAGGAGGAGGACCCAGATGGCCCAGGCCATTCTTCTGAAAATCGCCCAAGCCAATGCCAGGTGTATCCTTCCCATCGCCGTTGCCAGGATTGGCGATCGCAAAACAACGCCCTCTATGCCGGGTGACACAGCCGGGAGAATTGGTGCAACAACCTGCAACAGCCCCAATACTCCAGAGGCCAGACAGGCAATTCTCAAGACAAGCGGAATGGCGCCCACCCGGTTGAAAACGGTATCCGTACTCACCCAGTTCGACCTCTACAGTGTATGACGGCTTGCGCACCTGCCGTTTTCGGAGCTGGCTTTTTGTTTGAGTTCAGGTGGATAACCGTCGCGGCAACACAAAAGGCCGGCGGAGAAAACGGTCAGATGCAGTCATTTGTTAAGCCTGGCGGCGGCAAAGGCATTGGTGTGATGCGCCTGGCTAAATTTTGCGGGTTCTCACCGTGCCGGCGCTGATTAGATGCTACCCGAAGAAACAGCCCTTCTCGTCGGCATTCACGATAGCAAAGAATTCCTCGATAGAGCGTGACTCAGGTTCTGGCGAGTACGAATGCCATTTGAGATCGCTGCGCATCCAGTAGATTTTCCAGCGTTGCCGTTTCTTGACGTAGGTGGCTTTTGCCACCGGCGATTCAATGTTCGTGGACGGCTCTCGGAAATGGGGGCGAATCTCGACAATCTGCCCGCTCAATTTTCTTTGCCTCAAACTCACTGAATGCCATATGGATTCTCTGTGTGAACGCACCCATTGCGCCGAAGCGCACCGGTGACTTTGACGGACCCAAACGAACTACAACGACTGGTTAAGTTCACTTGGCTCGCCTGCGCTGCACAAACCCGATTACCAAAAAGACCAGAAACATCGCGAGCATTGGGAAAAGCACGTAGTCCAGATACCCCACCAATGCAGAAATTCCAAAAAGCGCAAACAACCAAACGAGAACTGGCGTGAAGCAGCAGAGCGCTGTGATCACACCACCAATTGCACCAATCTTGATTAAACGATTTCCGTTCTTCATGAGCTCAACCGCAGAACTGGTCTAATTGGATTGGAGGACACGGCGTATCGCCATATGAGCAAAATACACAGCAATCACCATGCTTAGGTTTGAGCAACACCTTGCAGTTCTTGCACTCATAAAATACTGGCAAGAGTCCTCTGGCATTGTCTCCACTTCCTTGTGCCCGCACTCTGGGCAAGTTATCTCTGACGTGAGTTTAGGCTTCATAATTCACCCTCCTCGGGAATAACTTTGCCCACGAACATAACGCCCTGGCTTTGCGGCGTGCCGGAGCGCCAGCGCAGGCGCGTTCAACAACAGCCACTGGTTAAGCTGACTCGAAGTCCAGCGGATGGATTCCATCCAAGTTGACCGTGTTGCGGGCCACCCATAGATCGTACATATCTTGCATCGCCAACCAACTCTCAGGAGAACGCCCGAGAACCTTGGATAACCGAAGAGACATTTCTGGGCTAATACCACTGGCCCCTTTGAGCAGCCGAGACAATGTGGAAGGTGACACTCCCAGACTGGACGCAAGCTGACGGGCACTGATGCCAAAAGGCTCCAGGTAAACTTCCCGAATGAATTCACCAGGATGCGGCGGATTATGCATAGACATTAGTGATAATCCTCATAATCAAGAATGTAGGCGTTGCCGTCCTGAAATTCGAACGTCATGCGCCAATTTCCGTTAACACGAATCGACCACCGCCCTTTGT
>NZ_JAWVYN010000023.1:0-54282 GCF_033722735.1 Marinobacter sp. | reverse complement strand
TCCATCAACGCCAGGATATCGCCAGGTTCGAGGGTGGTGGGCAATTGATAATGACCGCTGCAGGCCTCAGCTAGCATCTGTTCCAGATCCTCACACAGGTCCAGCGGCTCTTCCTCCGGCGGGAAGAGGGATTTCAGCCGGTCCCGGACCATTTCCACCTTGAACGGCTTGGAGATAAACCCGTTGATGCGGTGATGGGCCGCCGCCAGCACCGATTCCCGGTCGGAGCGGCCGGAAATCAGCAGGACCGGTACCTCCCGGTCCTGCTGGCGGATGTGGCGCACCACCTCCAAGCCTGAGCCATCCGGGAGGTTCCAGTCGCAAATCACCAGTTGGAAACGGCCCGGCTCCCACGCCAGCCTGGCATCCGCCACTGACGTGACGATGTTGGCCTCGAACCGGCTGTAGAGCCCGGCCAGGATGGTCTCCAGCAACTCCGCCATCAGCAGGTCGTCCTCCAGGATCAGCGTCTTCATGACGAGGTCGCCTCCCGTCGCGCTTCCGGCGGTTCCCCCTGGTACAAGGTAACCCCATTGCGGCCCTGACGCTTGCGCCGGTAGAGCGCCTGGTCCGCCGCCTCCAGGGCGGCATCCGCGTTGGCAAACTCCGCCAGCGACGAGGCCCCGATGCTCAGGGTGACCTGAAAATCAGCGGCCCGGTAACTGAACACCAGGCCGGAGAACTGGTCGCAGACATCCTGCAGGATCGGCTCGGCCTCAGCCAGCGAGCAGTCCGGCAGGATCACCACGAATTCTTCGCCGCCGTAGCGGCCGAGCACATCGGTCTTGCGCAGGCGGTGTCGCAACAGGTTAGCCAGGGCCCGGATCACGGTATCGCCGGTGGCGTGGCCGAAGGTGTCGTTGACCGACTTGAAATGGTCCAGGTCCAACATGGCCACGGTGGCCACCGCGCCCTGGCGGCGGCAGCGGGCAAACTCCTTGTTCAGTTCCTGCTTGACCAGGGAGTGCTTGAACAGCCCGGTCAGCCCATCCCGGGTCGCCAACTTGGCGAGCTGGCGTGCGCGTAGGCAGCGGGCCCGCACCACATTGAGCAGCCGGTGGTCGGAGATTGGCTTCTCGATGAAATCGTCGGCGCCCTGGGCCAGGGCGGCAATCTGTTCGTCCCGGTCCTGTTCCGAGGACAGGTAGACGATGGGCAGCCCCAGCCATTCCGGCTGGAAACGGATCAGCCGGGCCAGACTGACCCCGGAGTAGGGCCCCATGTGAATATCCATCAGCAGCACATCGGGACGAAACTCCGCCAACTGGACCACCACCTCGTCAGGCCGGGTCACCGTTCGTACCTCCACCCCCCCGGCACTCAACACCAGGCGGTAGTGCTCCACCAGCTGCTCGTCATCATCCACAATCATCACCTTGCCGCCGGCGGTGTCTTCCCACTCCTCATTGAGCTGCTCAATCCGGTCGGCCAGTGCGGGCACGTCCACCGGCACCGTGAAGAAACCGCCCGCGCCGGCTTCGGCAATGCGATAGCGGGTATCGAAGGATTCCTCCTTGGCCAGATAGATCAATGAGCGAATCGCCCGGGCGCTCCCCGCCCGGCCCCCAGGAGCCAGATCGTCAAGAAAGCTGGCGTCCACGACGGTCGCCGCCACCCCGGCCTGCCGGGCAGCCCGGGAGGCCTGATAGGTCTCCGGATCGGGATAGGTGGTGACATCGTAGCCGTAACGGGACAACCCATTGACCAGTTCGCCGGCAATGTCCGGGTCGGACTCGATCAGATCAACCCGCTGCCGCGGACCTTCCATGGGATCGGCCACGGCGTTGTCCAGCACCGGAATGGCACTGATCCCGGCATCCGCACTCAAAAACGCCTTGAGGCCTTCCAGCCGGCGCTGGAACTCCACGCCGGTGACCATCCCAGCGGCCTCCCCCCCGTCAGCGATCGCCTTGAGCTGTAACTCCAGCTCTTTGGCCTGGTGGCCCAGGGTCTTGAAACCGAAGGTGCCTGCCGAGCCCGCCAACCGATGCAGCCACTCGTAACCGTCCCGGGCCAGTTCCGCGCTCACTGCCGAACCGGCACTGGCACGAAACCGTGCGCCAAGCTGCTCAATCTCCCGGGAAACCCGGGTCACAAACTTCGACTTGAGCACTTCCAGTTTTTGCACCACATCCTGGTATCCGCCCTTTGGCATCCAACTCCCCTTCTCCGTTGCTGAGGCGACACAGACGTCCTGGCAATTTGCCTTTTACATCCACACTATAGCCGCGAATAGCGGCGCTGACGATGCCCCCAGGCCAGGCTAGCCAGCCCCAGCGCTGTGTTCGGCAATCATCTCCCGGATCACGTAGTGGAGAATACCGCCATGGCGGAAGTAAGTCGCCTCATTGGCGGTGTCGATGCGGGTGATCAGCTCACAGGTTTCGCACCGGCCGTCGGGGTATTCCACGGTCATGGTCAGGGACGCCCCTGGCTCGATGTCGCCAGCCAGCCCGGCGATGCTCACAGTCTCCTCCCCGGTCAGCTTGAGGCTCTGGCGGCTGACGCCGTCCGGAAACTGCAGCGGCATGACCCCCATGCCGATCAGGTTGGAGCGGTGGATGCGTTCGAACGACTCGGCCACCACCGCCCTGATGCCCAACAGCCGGGTGCCCTTGGCGGCCCAGTCCCGGCTTGAGCCGGTGCCGTATTCCTTGCCGGCGATCACCACCAGGGGAGTGTTGTCCTTGGCATAGGCCATGGCCGCGTCGTAGATGGCCAGCTGTTTACCGCTGGGAATGTGGCGGGTGTAGCCCCCTTCCACGCCGTCCAGCATCTCGTTGCGGATACGCACGTTGGCAAAGGTGCCCCGCATCATCACCTCGTGATTACCGCGGCGGGAACCGTAGGAGTTGAAGTCTTTTGGTGCCACCCCTTTTTGCTGGAGGTACTCCCCGGCCGGACTGTCCGCCTTGATGGCCCCGGCCGGGGAGATATGGTCGGTGGTCACCGAATCCCCCAGCAGGGCCAGGATGCGTGCACCCTGGACGTCCTCAATGGCCTCCGGCTCCGTCCCCATGCCGACAAAGAACGGCGGATGCTGAATGTAGGTGGACTCGTCCGACCACTGGTAGACGTTGCTCTGGGGCACCTGGATCGATTTCCAGGTGTCGTCGCCCTCGAACACCTCGCCATACTCCTTGTGGAACATTTCGGTCTCGACCTTGGCCACCGCCTCGGCAATCTCCTGCTGGCTCGGCCAGATGTCCTTCAGGTACACCGGCTCACCGTCGCTGCCGGTGGCCAGTGGGTCCCGGGTCAGGTCGAGACGGACATTACCGGCCAGGGCAAAGGCCACCACCAGCGGCGGCGAGGCCAGCCAGTTGGTTTTCACCAGCGGATGCACACGGCCCTCGAAGTTGCGGTTGCCGGACAGCACCGAGGCCACGGTGAGGTCGCCGTCTTCGATGGCCTTCTCGATGGCCTCCGACAGTGGACCGGAGTTGCCGATGCAGGTGGTGCAGCCGTAACCCACCAGGTTGAAGCCCAGCTGGTCCAGCACCTGCTGGTAACCGCTGACCTTGAGGTAGTCGGTCACCACCTTCGAGCCCGGCGCCAGTGAGGTCTTGACCCAGGGCTTGGTGGTGAGCCCGCGCTGGACGGCCTTCTCCGCCAGCAGGCCGGCGGCCATCATCACACTGGGGTTGGAGGTGTTGGTGCAGGAGGTGATGGCGGCGATGACCACCGCCCCCGGATCCAGCCGGTGCACCTCCCCGTCGAGGTCGATCTTCTGGCTGGCGTGGTGATAATAACTGTCCTCCACGCCCACGGCGGTCTGCCCGCCCTCGGACAGCAGCTGCCCGTTCTGGTCGGAGGCGCCCTCCCCGTTGGTGGACATCACCAGGTCAAACGCCGACTTGATGTCGGCCAGCGCCACCCGGTCCTGGGGCCGCTTGGGCCCGGCCAGACTGGCCTCCACCTGGCCCATGTCCAGTTCCAGGGTGGTGGTGTAGACCGGGTCATGGCCGGGCTCGCGCCACAGCCCCTGGGCCTTGGCGTAGGCTTCCACCAGGGCAATCTGCTGATCCTCGCGGCCAGTCAACCGCAGATAGGCCAGGGTCTGCTCGTCCACCGGGAAGAAGCCACAGGTGGCGCCGTATTCCGGGGCCATGTTGGCGATGGTGGCACGGTCCGCCACCGGCATGTCCTTCAGGCCATCGCCGTAGAACTCCACGAACTTGCCCACCACGCCCTGCTTGCGCAGCATCTCGGTGACGGTGAGCACCAGGTCGGTGGCGGTGATGCCCTCCCGCAGCTTGCCGGTCATCTTGAACCCCACCACCTCGGGAATCAGCATGGACACCGGCTGGCCCAGCATGGCGGCTTCCGCCTCGATGCCGCCCACGCCCCAACCGAGGATGCCCAGGCCGTTGATCATGGTGGTGTGGGAGTCGGTGCCCACCAGGGTATCAGGGAAGGCAAAGGTCTTGCCGTCCTGCTCCCGGGTCCACACCGTCCGCCCCAGGTACTCCAGGTTGACCTGGTGACAGATGCCGGTGCCCGGCGGCACCACCCGGAAGTTGTCGAACGCCTCCTGGCCCCAGCGCAGGAACTCATAGCGCTCCCGGTTCCGCTCCATCTCGATGGTCACGTTGTCCCTGAACGCACTGGCATCGCCGAACTTGTCCACCATCACCGAATGGTCGATCACCAGGTCCACCGGCGACAGCGGGTTGATCAGCGCCGGGTCCCTGCCCGCCGCCTGGACCGCCTGGCGCATCGCCGCCAGATCCACCACCCCGGGCACCCCGGTGAAGTCCTGCATCAGCACCCGGGCGGGCCGGTACTGGATCTCGGTGTCGGAATGGCGATGCTCCAGCCAACCCGCCATGGCATCGATGTGGCTGCGGCCCACGGAAACGCCGTCTTCGTGACGGAGCAGGTTTTCCAGCAGTACCTTGAGGGAGAAAGGCAGTTTGTCGAGATCACCCAAGGTATCCGCGGCCTTGGCCAGGCTGTAGTAGTGGTAGGTCTGGCCGCCAACCTCAAGCTCGGCCAGGGTATTGAGACTGTCCGGATTGGAACGATGGTTTACCATGGTGCACTTCCTTTTTGTCCAACTGGATGAATAAGGGTGTGCTTTTCATACTCCACTATTACACCGTTTCGGCGAGGATGAAAATCATTCCCTGTATGGCGAACATTGATCCGATGAATGGTGGCCACCGTGTCAGTGTTGGCGGTCACCATACAACTGGGCATAGAGTCCTTGACGGGCGATCAGCTCGTCGTGGTGGCCCTCCTCAATGATCCGGCCGTCCTCGAACACACAGGCCCGGTCGGCCTGCTTCACCGCGCTGAGCCGGTGGGCGATGATCAGGGTGGTGCGTTGGCGCAGGAAGCCCTCCAACTCCCGGTGCAGCTGGTATTCGGTTTCCGCATCCAGCGCCGAGGTGGCCTCGTCGAGGATCACGATGGACGGATCCGACAGCACCATGCGGGCAATCGCCAGGCGCTGACGCTGACCGCCGGACAGCCGCACCCCCTGTCGCCCCACCCGGGTTTCCAGCTGTTCCGGCATGGCCGCCACGGTGCCGTCCAGTTGCGCCACCTTCAGCGCCTGCCACAACTCATCATCCGGCTTGTCGCGGCCCAGGGTCAGGTTCTGGCGGATAGTGTCATTGAACAGCGCCGGGTGTTGCAGCACGGTCGCGACATGCTCCCGCAGGCAGGGCCAACCGATGCGCTGTACCGGCACATCGCCGATCAGCACCTGGCCGCGGTCAGGGGTGTACATGCCCAGCAGCACCTGCACCAGGGTGGACTTGCCGCCGCCGCTGGCGCCCACCACCGCCACCTTCTCGCCCGGTTCCAGGTGCAGGTTGATGCCACGCAGCACCTGATCCCCCTCACCGTAGCCGAAATGGATATCCCGCAGGGTCAGGCTGACGGTGTGCCGGCCCTTGAACGGGTTCTCCAGAGGCGGATAGCGGGGTTCCTCGTCCAGCGCCAGCAGCCGGTTGACCCGAAACAAGGCGGCGTTGGCGGCGTAGTAGGCGTACTGCATGTTAAGGATCTCCTGCACCGGGGTGAGCATGAACCACAGGTAGCCGAAGATGGCGAACATCATGCCGATGCTGAGGTCGCTAAGCAGCACGGTGGCCATGGCGGCGGCACGGAACACATCGACGCCGAACTGGAACAGCGCGAAGCTGGCTCGGCTGGCGGCGTCGCTGCGCCACTCGAACTGGATGGCGTGGTCGCGGACCTCGCGGGCCCGGCCCACCAGTTGGCGCAGGTAATGGCCTTCCCGGTTGGCGGCCCGCAGCTGGTGGATGGCGTCGAGGGTTTCGGTCAGATCGCCCTGGAACACCTCGTAGGCGGCGTTTTCCCGGCGCTTGAGTTCCTTCACCCGCTTGCCGATGACCATGGTGGTGAAAATCACCAGGGGGTTGAACAGCAGAATCAGCAGCGCCAGCTGCCAGTGCACCCAGACCAGCACCAGCGCGGTGCCCACCACCGTCAGACTGGCCACCAGGAAGCGGCTGATGGTGGTGCCGAGGAACTGGTCAATGGTATCCAGGTCGGTGACGAAATGGCTGCTCACTGCCCCGGAGCCCAGGGTCTCGTACTCGGCCATGGACACCCGCTGCAGCCGTGCCAGCAGGCGGGAGCGGATGCGGAACACCACATCCTTGGAGATCTTGGAGAACTCCCGGGACTGCAGCACGTTGAAGACCAGGGTCAGGGTCCGCAACAGCAACGCCACCAGCACCATCACGCCGATATAGACCACCGGCTGCTGCCAGCCGGCAGGCAACAACCGGTCCATCACCGGCAGCACCCGTCCGGCCTCGCCCAGCAGCACCTCGTCCACCAGCACTGGCAACAGCAGCGGTAACGGCACACTCACCAGTGTGGCCAGCACCGCCAGCACGTTGGCCCGCACCAGCCGGGGCCGATGCTTCAGCGCCAGTGCGGCGATGCTCCGCCAGCTGTAGCTCGGGGGCGGCGGTTCCGCCTCCCGGCCCGACTGTACCCGAAGTTTACTGTTCAATTGGCCCTCACCCTGCACCTTGTCGTTCCGATCACCTGTGATTCTCGAATCTTTCCAGTCTACCGCAGCCGGGTGGTGAAGCTGTAACCGCACAACGGCAGTAGCGCCGAACCAACGACCTGACCACCCGCGGCCTCGGCGCGTCCAGGTGCTGCCCGGCACTCGTCCCCCCTTCGCCATGCACGCGCCATACAAGGGTTTGCCCCCATACCGTTCGCATTTTTGCATCAGCATGCTGGCGAGCCAGCGCGCCTTCTGCAATGATGAAGGCCATCAACGGCGTACCGCCATTCCAAGGACCGATCCGAAGACTCACACAGCGACCGTGAAACACGATTGTCATTACCACCCCGGCGAGCCCGCCAAGTGGCACTGCAGCGAGTGCCAAATCCATTACTGCACCCGCTGCATGCCGGATGCGGACACCCACCGCAAACATGGCCTGTGTCCCAAGTGCAGCCGGGTGATGCGCTATCTGGGGGCGGCAACCGAAGCGGTGCCGTTCTGGAACCGTTTGAGCGCCTTCTTCCGTTATCCTTTCTACCTGGACCCGCTGCTGGTGATCGCCATCTGCACCCTGGTGCCGCTGGTGCTGTCCGCCAACCTCGTCGGCCTGGTGATCAGCCTGTTGCTGTTCCTCGCCCTGCTCAAGTACACCTACGCGGTGATCAATCACACCGCCGATGGCCACATGAAGCCACCGCCCCTGGCCGTGGCCTTCTCCGGTGAGGGCTTCGGCATTGCGATTCAGCAGCTGCTGGTGTTCGTCGTGTTGGGGGCGTTGATTGGTGCCGCCGGTTTTGTCGGCGGCCCGGTGCTGGCGTTTGTGGCCATGGCGCTGGTGGTCCTGGCACTGCCGGCCAGCATCATGGTGCTGGCGATGGAACGGTCAGTCGGCGCCGCCGTCAATCCGCTCAACCTGATGATGCTGATTTCCCGCATCGGTTGGCCCTACTTCCTGCTGTACGGCTATCTGGTGCTGCTGACCCTGGCGTCCGGCGCCGCCCAGGAGTTTGCCCTGCAGCATTTTGATCCCTGGCTGTCGCTGCCGCTGGCCGGTTTCCTCAACAGCACCTTCACCCTGATCCTCTTTCACATGCTGGGCTACCTGCTGTTCCAGTACCAGGAGGAGCTGGGCTTCGCCAGCGACCTTCAGGAGAGCGCCGGCCCGGAACAGGACGCAGCCAGCCGGGACCGGGGCAACCGGCTGGATGCCGATATCGACATGGACATCAAGGATGGCAATTACGACCGGGCGGAGAGCCTGATCAAGTCGGCGTTGAAGCGGGAGCCGGACAATGGCCACCGGCTGGAACAGCTGTACCGGCTGTTGACGGCCCGGGGCAAGCAGCGGGAATTGCGCAGGTACGCCCCCCGCCTGCTGGCCTGGTTGGCTGACCGCAACGATGCCGCCGGTATGGGCGAGCTGCTTGCGGCGGTGGAGGCGGTCGACCCGCAGTTTCAGCTCGACGATCCCGAGCTGGCGGTCCGTTGTGCCCGCTGCCTGTACCATCGGGGCGAGTATCGCCGGGCCCTGGGGCTGTTAAAGGAATTCCACAAGCGTTTCCCCGACAGCCAGCAACTGGCCCCGGCTTACATCCTCGCCGCCCAGGTGCTGGCCAACGGTCTCGAACAGTGGGAAAAGGCAACCGCGTTCCTGATGTTCGTCCAGAAGCGGTGCACCAGCCACCCGCTGCACCAGCAGGTGACCGATTACCTGCAGCAGGCCGCCAGACAGGAGCCGCTCAAAGAACCCCGGGCCAGGTTCTCGCTGGGTGACTGACCCTCGGGAGGCACCCTGACCAATCAGTGTGCCTCCAGCACCTGGCGATAGTGGCGGGCCTTCGGGCCCATCTGGCGTTTCTCGAACTCCTCGACCAGCAGGCGTGCCGCCTCTTCCAGCAACACCCGGTCACCACCGGCGCGGAGCCGTTCAAACGCCTTCTCCGCCGCCTTCAGCTCCCCCGAGCGCAGGCAGGCGAACAGCACCCGGCTGTGGTCCTCAGCCGCCATCGGGTGATAGCGCTCCCCCTCGGCGAGGTACTCCTGCCACACCTCGATCATCCGCTCCGGCTGTTTCCGGGCCAGGGTATCCACCATCAGTTGCCGGGCGCGGTCCCGATACTCCGGCCGGTCCGGCCGCAGCTTGGACAGCTGGTACAGATGCTCCAGCAGGATCGGGCGGTCCGGGTACTGCTCCCGCAACGCCTCGAACTGGCGCCGGGCCACATCGAACTCCATCCGACCCAGGCTGGTCATGGCCTGGCCGTAACCGCTGGTGAAGCGTTCGTCCTGTTCCTCGTCCTCCGGTTCGAAGAAGGATTCCCGCACCTGCAACCAGCTCTTGCCCAGCAGCAGGATGATCGCCGCCCCGGCCACCAGGCCGCCGGCGTGGGCCATATAGGCGATGCCGGTGGCGCCGGCAAACCAGTAGTCGTAGATTTCCTTGCCCAGCCACACCGGCAGCAGCGCCAGCGCCGGCGCCCGGAAGTAGTTGAAATAGACGCCGACAAAGTAGAAGAACCGGATTCGTTGTATGCCGTAGATGGCCACGTACATGCCCATCAGCCCGGAGATGGATCCAGACGCCCCCACCAGCGGCAACCGGCTGCCCACGGAGAAGGCACAAAACACCAGGCCGGAGATGACACCGCACAGCAGGTAGGCCAGCAGGTAGCGGCCGGGCCCCAGGGCCTTCTCGACGGTGAAACCCAGCAGGAACAGGATCACCAGGTTACCAATCAGGTGCCCCCAGCCGCCGTGGAGAAACTGGTAGGCCACCAGCGAGGCCGGAGAGATCTGGGCCGGTATCAGGCCCAACTCGAAGGCGCTCAGTCTGGCGATCAACTCGTCCTGGATCGGCACCCGTTGCTCCAGCCACTGCCGGCGCTCGGCACTGGGCCAGAGCAGCTCCCGATTTTCCTGCTGGTAGTGGTAAAACTCCGGATCGGCGAGCAGGGTCAGCGCCAGGGTGATGCGGTCGTCCGCCTCCCGTGCCGCCTGGAACGCCTGCAGATCGTGGACTCGCGCCGAATCCCCGTGCAGCCCCACCTCGCGCTGCAGGTAATCCTCGTAGACCGGGGCTTCCAGTTCGAGCAGTTCCGCTTCCAGATAGCGGTCCACCGCCTGGTTCATCAGACGGGCATCGCCACCCTGGTAAAACAGGAAGACCAGCAGGCAGGCGAGCATCAGGCTCAGGGTCATCCAGGGGGGCTGCTTCCAATTAAGGGTGTTCTCGGCAGGTATGATCAGCATCGCAGGTCACAATTGGTCATAATCGATCCGGGTCAGTCTGTTTTTTAGCACAGTAACGCCAGGTTTTCGCGGTGAAATAACGCCTGAGACTCACCACGGTGAGCGTCGTCACAGAACAGGAGCACCCAATCATGGCCCCACTGTCACACAACTTTCACAGGAATCGAGTTCAATCAGTCCGGCCCCGGTGGCACGCCCTCTGCGGCGGGCTGCTGCTCGGAGGCCTGGCCGGCTGCAGCAGCCAGGCGCTGGAGCCCTCGGCAGAGATTGCCCGGACTCAGCCCAAGCCTACGACCGAAGTCACCCCGACTATCGACCAATCGCCTATTGCCCTCACCCCGGCGACCGCCAATAGTGAGAGGCAACAAGAAGAACCAGCAGACCCCCTGACGGAGGAAGCAGCGATGACCGTTCTCGTACTGGACAACCCGGAATTGCTGGCAAAGACAACGCTGCTGGACAGCCAGCCCGGACTGCCGGTCGAGCCCCTGGACGACGGCCCCCGACGTCCCCATCGGCTGCGATTCCACTACGGTTTCGACAAGCACCAGCTGAACGAGGAAGACACCGACATCCTCCGCCAGCATGCCGCCTACCTGGTGGCCCACCCGGAAGTCACGGTGCGCATCCACGGCCATACCGACAGTTTCGGGCCGGCGGAATACAACACCTTCCTGTCCCGGCTGCGAGCCAGCGCCGCGGCAAAACTGCTGAAAACGGAAGGGGTTCGCGAGTCCCAGATTCAGGTTACCGGCTGGGGCAGCAGTCGGCCACTGGCCCGGCCTGAGGATCACGCCGCCAACCGGCGACTGGAACTGGAATACCTCAGCGCTCGGATGGCCAAGGCTCAGTAAGGCCGAGTGGGGGGAAAGGAAATAACACGGAGCGGAGAACCCGCTCCGTTGTTGGCTGGCTTCAGACGTTGACCTGGAAGACGTTCAGCAACACCGCCAGGGCCAGCAGCAGCATCGCCAGCCAGCTCAGGGCGGTGCCAGAGAACCGGGCCTTGTGGGCGCCGCCCCGGCCGTTGATCATGCCCCAGGCATGCAGGATCCGGCCCAGCACAAACATCATCCCCAGGCTGTAGATCCAGCTCACCGCCACGCCATTGAGTTCCCCCAGCCCCAACAGGATCAGGGCCATGGGCGCGTACTCGGTGAGGTTGGCCTGGGCCCGGACCGCCACCTCGAAATCCCGGTCGTCATTGACCCCCAGCCCCTGCTTGTGGCGCATGCGGAAGCTGGACACCCGACAGGAGAGGATGAGCAGCAGAATAGCGCAAACACTGGCAAAGACCGCAGTTACCGGCAGGATCATAGTTACCCCTGTTTCAACTTACCGACTAGCTTTTCAACTTGCCGACGACGGCCAGCAGCACCACCGCACCCACGGTGGCGGTGACCAGCTCGCCCACGGCGCCCTGGGAGGCCAGCCCCAACAGACGGAACAGGATACCACCGATGAAGGAACCGACAATGCCGATGCCGACATTGGCCAGCACGCCGAAGCCCCGGCCCTTCATGATCAGTCCCGCCAGCCAGCCGGCGACACCGCCAATGATCAAAAACAGAATCAGATTCATCATCCTATCCTCCAAGCTGTTTGTTTACCGGTTAATTCAAGGATTCGCAGGCGCCGGACTGCCAGGAGGCCCAAAGCAGGCCGGTCAGCGGGACAGGCTTGCAATGGCTTCCTCCATCTGCTGACGGCACTGCGCCATCAAGCGGGGCACGTCATCCACGGTCAGATCACGGGTTTCCACCGGCGGCAGAATCTTCACCGCCACCGGCTCGTGGCGGCCAGCCGGGCCGTTGCACCGGCCCCGGTAGACACCGGCACAGACCATGGTGATGGGCGCCCCGGAAGAGACCGCGGCGTAGAAGGCTCCCTTCTTGAACCGGCCGAGTTCCTGGCCGTGACTGCGGGTGCCCTCCGGGAAGATCCACAAGCCCTTGTGTTCCCGGGTGATGGCATCGCTGGTGGTCTGCATGACCGCCACCGCCTTGTGGGACTTGGCGCGGTTGATCAGCACATTGCCGGCCAGCCAGTAAACCTGGCCAAACACCGGCGTCCAGATCAGCGCCGACTTGCCGACGGTTACCGTGCGAGGGGGGACCAGGTCGCCGAACACGAACAGGTCGTCGTTGTGCTGGTGGTTGGCAATCACCACCGTGGGCCGGTCCAGGGGCAGGTTTTCCCGCCCGGACAGGGGGCGTTTCATGCCCAGGATCCAGCGTCCGACCAGCGCCAGCATGCGCCCGACAATACGGGTGTTATCCGGGTTGAAGGGTCGGAACAGGCAGATCACCAGACCGACGAGACACAGCACTGGCACCATCAGCCAGGCCAGGAATTTGCGAAGGACTCCCATGGCAACAACCTGTTTTCACGACTCAGGGCGCACAAGTGTACGCCATATTGCCTCAGGTGTCCGTAGCCCTGGATTCGCCCTTGGTCGGGCTCGCTGCCCACTGCGTCCCAACCCGCTCGGCTTCCACCACGTAACGCAGCGGGCCGTTGCTGTTGAGACTGTCGAAAGGGTAGCAGGTCACCAGGAGCAGGCGGTTGGGCGGGTACCTGTCCAGGTTCACCCCCTCGCTGCGGCTGTCCACCACCCGGATATCGGTGACCCGGTATCGCCGCCACTGGCCGTGGCGATCCTGCAGATCGACCCGGGTGCCGGTGTCGATCTGCTCCAGGGCGCGGAAGTGCGTATCCCGGTGCCCGGCAATCATCACCGGGCCCGCCACCAGCTCGGTGCCGCGGACCCGTCCCGGGCCGAAGGCCAGGCTTTCCCCATGCACACCGTCCATGACGATCCAGGCGTGGCCGGAATCCGGCAGCGCCAGCCGGGCCACCGGCCAGGTATCGGCCCAGGGCCAGGGCTTGGTGGGGGCCTGCCGGGCCTGACTCTCGGCCCAGGCCATTTCCAGCAGCTCCTGGGCCAGCAGGGCCTTGGCGGGTATCCACAACCCGGTGGCCAGGGTCAGGGTCGAGGCCACCAGGGCCAGCGCGATCATCCGGTTCATGCCCATACCCTCCGCTGCAGCGTCAGTGCGGCCAGCGAGATCATCAGGCCAAACAGGCCCATGGCCATCAACAACGGCGACCAGGTGGCGGTCTGGGGATAGCGCAACATGCCGTCGGTGGTGCCATGGGGCTTCAGGGTGGGGACCTGATCAGTCGCCAGCGGATCCTCGGGGGCCCGTACCGGTGTCTTGTCCACGGCAACGAAGCTGGTGTGGGGAGTGACCAGTTGATGCCGCAGGCCCAGTGCCGTCACCACCGCCCTGGTGGCCTCATCGCTTTGGCCGGACAGCCCCTGATCCAGCAGGCTGTCGATCTTCTGCCGCGCCCAGTAGCGATGAAGGCCCCGGCCGGGGGCGGCCTGCGCCAGGTTCATGGTCTGTTGCCACTCGCTGCCATCCGGCAAGCGGCCCGAGGCAATCACCTCCCCCTCGGCGCCCTGCCCACGCACAACCTGGATCAACGGCTCGCCCAGGAACAGGTCACCCGGCCGCTGGGGCAGCACGGCCTCGGTGCCCGCGGGCCACTCGCTCTGGATGTCCGTCATTACCGGTGCCTCCATCTTGGCAAACAGCTCGTCCAGTGGCTCCGACAGCGCTCCCAGGTCGTTGATGGCGGTAAAGGTGCCCCGGCCATAGCGGGCCGCCTCACGCATGAAATGCATATTGGGTGCGGACCCGATGCCGACCGTAAACAGTCGGCTGTCGCCGAGTTGGTTGCTGATCTGACGGAACAGGCGCGGTTCGTTGCCCACGGCCCCGTCGGTAATAAACACCACCTGACGCACGAAACTGCCGGATTCGTTGCCCCGACGGGTCTCCACCAGCGCCGCCTCCAGCGCCGGGGCCATCTCGGTACCGCCGTTGGCCGCCAGTTCCTGCACGTAGCGCCGGGCCCGGGCCAGGTTACCGGCATCCGCCGGCTGCGCCGACCGGAACAGCGCCCGGGTCTGGCTGTTGAACTGGATGACGTTGAAACGATCATCCCGCCCCAGGGTATCCAGGCCGCGCAGCAGGGAGGCCCGGGCCTGACGGATGGAGCTGCCGGCCATCGAGCCGGAAGTATCGATGACGAACACCAGCTCCCGGGGCAGGGTCTGGCGGGGCGCCTGACCCGGCACCAGCATCGCCAGCAGGAAGTCCTCGCCCTCGAACGTCTCGTGGAACAGGGCCGCCGACGGCGCCTGGCCCCGCTGGGGCGACCAGCGCACCACCAGGTCCCGATCCATCACCAGCGCGCCCTGTTCCGGCGTGACGATCACGGTGTCGCCCTCCCAGGTGCTCAACAGGCGATGACTGGGGCTGGAGACCTCGGCGATGGGCAGCCCCGCGTTGAGGGTCAGGGAGACCTGGGCCAGGTGGCTGCCCTCGGCCACGTCCCCGGCGCGCACGGTGAACGGACTGATCCGGTCCGCGTCAGGCACTTCGATGGTGGGGGTCGCCCAGCCGCCCTGCCAGTTCGCGGGACGATTGGCAAACGGCCGGCCAGGCATGTAGCGGGGCGTCAGGGTGGTGGGCAGGCGCAGCTCGAACTCCCCGGACTGGTAGCGCACCGCCTGCTGGTAACGCAGTTCCACCGTGACCGCCTCGCCGGGAGGAATGTTCGCCAGGTGGGTGGTGAACAGGTTGGCGCGCTGCTGCTCCACCCGGGCCGCCTGACGGCCTTCCTCCCGGGCCTTTTGGTATTGCCGGGTGGCATCCTGGCGGGTGTGGATTTCGCCCTCGATGCGCCGCTCGCCGGCAATCATGGTCAGCCCGTAAACGCTGGCATTCTCGGGCAGCGGAAAGACAAACACCCCTTCCCGCCATTGCTGGCCAGTGTTGGCGAAACGCTGCTTGAGTACGGTGTCGGCAATCAGCCCGCTGACCGTCACCCGGTAGTCGGTGGTCAGCAGGGTGGCCGGATCCCGCCACCGCCCCTCGCCATCGACAAAGTGGAACGCCCCGGCGCCGTCGGATTCGCTGGCCTCGGCGTACAGGGGATGGACAAACAGCAGCACCAGCACCGCCAGCCAGAGGCTGACATTCTCCATCCAGCGCTGGAGACGCCGCCGGGTGATGGGACAGGCCCTTGCAGAGGGGATCGCGGGTAGGCTCAGGGTGGGGATCATGGTCCGATTCCTTGGGTTAATGTGGGGTTTCGTCCCATTTCACCCCTCGGGAACGGCGATTCGGTGCCAGAATCTGGCGACGCCCCCACCAAAAAGTGATGAATTGTGGCAAAGCGGCGCGGATCGCTTGAGGTGGCCGACAGGCATGGTTAAATAGAAGCCATTGAAATCAACGGGAAACGGTCGGCCATGAAGCGACACCTCGCCCTGATCGAAGACGAAGCCGCGATTCGGGAAAACTACCGCGATGCGTTTGAGCGCCGCGGCTACCAGGTCTCGGCCTACGGTGACCGCCACCACGCCTTTCGCGCCCTGCGCACCGGGCTGCCGGACCTGGCCATCATCGACGTGGGCCTGGGGGATGACCCCGATGGCGGCTTCCAGCTGTGCCAGGACCTGCGGCAGCTGTCCCCCACCCTGCCGATCATCTTCCTCACGGCCCGGGACAGCGATGTGGATACCGTGCACGGCCTGCGGCTGGGGGCCGACGACTACGTCAGCAAGGACATGAGCCTGGATCACCTACTGGCCCGGATCACCGCCCTGCTGCGACGGGCCGATGCCTGGGCCGAATCGTTGCAGCAGCGGGACGCGCTGCTGCAACGGGGCCGGTTATCGCTGAATGTGGACCGCATGACCGTGGCCTGGGACGGACAGCCGGTGGAGCTGACGGTGACCGAGTTCTGGATGCTGCACGCCCTGGCCAAACATCCCGGCCACGTCCGCAATCGGGACCAGTTGATGGACGCCGCCAGTACGGTGCTGGACGACAATACCGTGACCTCCCACATCAAGCGCATCCGCCGCAAGTTCCAGCAGGTGGATCCCGAGTTCGACGGCATCCAGACCGCCTACGGCATGGGTTACCGCTGGAACGCACACGAGGCCTGACCCTTGACCCTGAAACGCCAGCTGCTCATCGCCAGCCTGCTGACCCTGTTGATCCCCTGGCTGGGCCTGCAGTTCGTGCTGGAGCTGGACGAAGCCCTGCGCAACCAGGCCCTGCAACAACTGCAGAACCAGGCCGAGCGCATGAGCCGCACCGCCCGCCCCCTGCTGTACGACTCGATGCCGCCAGGGCCGGAGACCGCCAGTGTCTACGCCAACAACCTGAACCGGCCCCTCAACCTGGACGGCTACGCCGACGACTGGCCCGGTTACGAGGACGCTGACAGCAGTAAGCCGTCGGCGCCGGTCAGCTGGCAGGCAGCGGTGGACGAGGCCCACCTGTACCTGTTGATCCGGGTGCAACGCCCTGCGCCCCGGTACTTCGATCCGGGCCGGCCCGAGCGCCCCCACGAACGGGTGCGGCTGGCCTGGAGCAGTAACGGCGAACGGGTCGAGCGGCTGATTCGCACCCCGGCGCCCGGGCCGGTGGTGGGCTGGCAGCCGGCCCCCGAGCCCAGGCCGGACTACCGGATCGCGGGCGTCTGGCAGGCCCACGGCCGCGGTTACCAGTTGGAGCTGCGGTTACCCCGTCCCGAGCGCGGCGGTCGTTTCGGCTTTGCGGTGCTCAGTGGCGATGCGGACTCGCCGGCTGCCGGCCCCGGACTCGCCCCCCTCCCGGTGCTGGTGACCCGACTGCCCGCCGTGGAACAGCACCTGTGGCCCTACCTCTCGCCGGGCCAACGCTTCGCCGTCCTCAACCCGGCCGGCTGGGTGGAAGCCCGGGCTGCGGTGGCTTCCCCCCAGGCGGAACTGGACTTTACCCGGCTCAGCCCGCTGCAGATTGTCGAGCAGATCAGCCTCAACGGCCTGCGCTCGCTGGTGAGGTTTTACCAGCCACCGCCCCGGCCCTGGCCCATGGACGCCAGCCATCAGCCGGTTGATCGACTGCCCGAGGCGGGCCTGGTGCAGACCGGGGCCGGTCCCGGTCTGCTGGTCACCGCCCCACTGCCGGACGGCCGCACTCTGCTGCTGCACCAGTCCCTGGACCAGTTACTGACCCTGGCCGGGACCGCCCTGGGCACGGTCATCGCCCGCAGCACCCTGCTGGTGGTGGTGTTGATGCTGGTGCTGCTGGGGTACTCCAGCTGGCTGTCCTGGCGCATTACCCGGTTGCAGCAGGCGGTCAGCGCCAGTGTCGATGAGGACGGTCGCATCGTCGGTGCACTGCCACCCTCCAGGGCCCGGGATGAGCTGGGCGAGCTGTCCCGCCGGTTCGGCCAAATGATCGATCAGTTGCAGGGCTATACCCGGTACCTGGAGAGCCTTTCCCGCCGGCTGTCCCACGAACTCAAGACCCCGATCGCCATTGCCCGCTCCTCCCTGGACAACCTCAGCCACACCCAGCCCAGCGAATCCCAGCGGGCCTACCTGGCGCGTCTGCGTCAGGCCACCGACCGGCTCAGCCAGATTCTCCAGGGCATGAGCGAGGCGGCAAGGCTGGAACAAAGCTTCGATCGGGCCGAACACGAACGGTTCGACCTGGCGGAGGTGGCCGCCCAGGCCAGCGGCGCCTACCAGACCCTGGACCCGGACCACCGCATTGGCTATCGGGGTCCGGCGTCGGGCTGTCACCTGGACGGCTCCCCCGAGATGGTGGTTCAGTTGCTCGACAAGCTGGTGGACAATGCCCGGGACTTCACCCCGCCTGGCGGGCGCATCGACATCCGCCTGGCCGACCGCGACGGCTTCTGGGCGCTGTCGGTGTTCAATGAGGGCTCGAGCCTGCCGGAACACCTGACCAGCGAACTGTTCAGTCCCTTCGTGTCCCTGCGCGAGGGCAGCGGCGAGGGGCACCTGGGCCAGGGCCTGCTGATTGTCCGGTTGATCGCCGAGCACCACCAGGGCCAGGCCCGGGCCGACAACGAGGGCAATGGCGTGGCGTTCACCGTGTTGCTGCCCAAGGCTGGTTAGCAACCACGGGGTTGCCCTCCCCAATGGGGCGCCCTAACCGTTGGCTCCCTGGACGGCTGGCCGTTGTCATAAAGTCTTACGACACTGGTCGTCTTCAGGGCGCCCTTCCGATCGCTTATGGTCGATACACTTACCCTCATTACAGGCCGAGTAGCATGTCCAACCTCAGGCAACCCAACACCACTGCGGCACCCCCCCAGCTTGACTTCCACCCCCTGCGGGATGACCTCTATAACGAGCTGCACTCGCGACCATTCCAGGTGCTGCCCTGTCCGGCCAGGGTGACCCACATCGCCCTGCTGACCACCGAGGCGCAACGTCGTGACCAGTTTCATCACCTGCAGGAGCTGCACCTGCTGCTGGGCTTCCCCGCGCCGGCGGACGAAGTCAGTTGCTTCGAGCAGACCTTTGGCAACCTGCGGGTACGCCGCGAGATGCACATGGAGTTTGCGGCCTACACCTTCATCAATCTGGAGGAGCGGGACGACCACCGCCCGTTCGAGACCACCGGCCTGTCACTGCTTCCGCAAGGCTGGCTCGAGCGCCTGGCCGGCACCGTGGTGGCAGCCTTTCACGTGGATCTACAGCGGGTGGAGCACGGCCCGGACACCGACCTGGCCCTGGTGCGCCCCTGGTTCGAAGGCCAGCGGCTGGTGGGCAGCAGCCCCCAGGAAGGCAAGGCCCGGGTGTGGGGCAGTTTCAAGTTGCACAGCGACGGCTTCGGCCGCTTCATGGTGCTGAACCGCCGCCTGTCCGACAGCCAATTGGGACGACTGACCCAGCGATTGATGGAGATCGAGACCTATCGGTTAATGGCTCTGCTGGCCCTGCCCCGGGCCCGCGAGATCACCCCCAGGCTGAACGAGATGGACCAGCAACTGGCGGTGATCACCCAGGCCCTGGCGGACAACCAACAGGTGGACGAGAAAGGCATCCTTGCCGAGTTGACCAACATCGCCGCCCGCATTGAGGCCTTCCGCGCCAACGCCACCTTCCGTTTCTCCGCCACCCGGGCCTACCACCGGCTGGTGCTGTCCCGGCTGGAGGCGTTGCGGGAGGACGAACTCTCCGGCCACCTGACCATCACCGAGTTCATGACCCGACGCCTGACACCAGCGGTGAAAACCTGCGAATCCGTCAACGACCGCCTGGAGGACCTGTCCCGGCGAGTGGACCGGGCCTCGGACATGATGCGCACCCGGGTGGAGCTGGCCATCCAGAGCCAGAACCAGCAGTTGCTCAGCTCCATGGACCGGCGCTCCAAGATCCAGTTGATGATGCAGCACACGGTGGAAGGGTTCTCAGTGGTGGCGATCAGCTACTACCTGATCAGCCTGCTCAAGTTGGTGATGGAAACCGCCCACGAAGCCGGCTTCCACTTCGACAAGTCGGTGGTGCTGGGGATCGCCATGCCGGTGATCGTGCTGGCGGTGTTCCTCGGCATCCGCGCCATCCATCATCGCTTCCTCAAGATGGCGCGCCGGGAGTGAGGGAGTCCTACTCCGTCAACGCCGTCGGGTCGCCGGCGTACTGACGGTAGAACTGCTGGGCAGTGCGACCGCTGCGCACGCCGCGGCCGGTGGCGAAGCGAATCGCCAGCCGGTGCAGCGCGGCGCGATCGTCTACCTCCGGGAACAGCGCGTCCACCGCCGCCAGGTAGACGTCCTGGGGGAAGGGGTGAAAGGACAGCTGCAGGCCGAAGCGGTCCGCCAGCGACACCTGTTCCTCGATGGCCTCCGCCGGGTGCAGCTCGCCGTGGCGAACCTCGCTGTTGAGGTTGTCCGCCATGTACTCCGGCATCAGGTGACGGCGGTTGGAGGTGGCGTACACCCGGACGTTCTCCGGCGGCAGTTCCAGCGAGCCTTCCAGCACGCTCTTCAGGGCCTTGTAGGCGGACTCGCCGGTCTCGAACGACAGGTCGTCGCAGAAGATCACAAAATGGTAGGGCTGCTCGCTCAGCTCGTCGACGATTTCCGGCAGGTTCACCAGGTCGTCCTTGTCCACCTCGATCATCCGCAGGCCATGGTCCCGGTAGCGGTTGAGCAGCGCCTTGATCACCGACGACTTGCCGGTGCCCCGGGCGCCCCACAGCAGCACATTGTTCGACGGCTCGCCCGCCAGGAAACGCTCGGTGTTGCGGGCCAGCGCCTGCTGCTGGCGCGCAATCCCGGTCAACTGCTGCCATTGGATGGGGTCCAGCCGCCGGATGGCCCGCAAACCCTGGCGGTGACGGCGCCAGACCGCCGCCGCGGTGGTGGTCCAGTCGATCATTGCTTCTGCTGTCATATCACGCACTTCCTATTCCGAACTCAGGCCGGTTATGAAACACTGGGTTACCCAAGGTATCTCTGCCGAACCGCCCAAAATCAGGAGACTATACCCTACATGGCCGTCAAGACCGTCGCCCTCGTCGCCCACGATAACAAGAAAAAGGAACTGGTGGACTGGGTGTCCGAGAACAACACCCGCTTCGCCCCGCTCACACTCTTCGCCACCGGCACCACCGGCCGCCTGCTCAGCGAACGGCTGGGGCGGGATGATATCCAATGCCTGCTCAGCGGACCACTGGGGGGCGACCAGCAGATCGGCGCCAAGATCGCCGAAGGCGAGATCGACCTGCTGGTGTTCTTCTGGGACCCGCTGGAGCCCCAGCCCCACGACCCCGACATCAAGGCCCTGCTGCGGATCGCCGCGCTGTGGAACATCCCCGTGGCCTGTAACCGCGCCACCGCCGAGTTCCTGCTGACCTCGGCGTACCTGACCGACGACCAGCACCGCCCGACGAAGCCGGACTTTGCCGAGTACACCGGCCGCAAGGTAAGCTAGCGCTCCCTTACTTTCACAACCTCACGCCCAAGGATTGGGCAGGAGACGCAGGATGCGCAGACCACTCCCCTGCCGGCTGGCCCTGGCCACGCTGGCATTAGTCTTGTCATGCCCCACGATGGCAGCCATCTACCGTTGCGACGTGAACGGCCAGGCGGTATTTGCCGACAGCCCCTGCGGCGACAACGCCGAAACCGTCGACGTTGAACCGCTCCGTACCGGCGGCCGGCTGGATACCGGCACCCAAGTCGAGTTCTACCGGCCACCCCGGCGGGAAGTGAATACCACCAGCCCCACCGGCTGCCCGGCAGGCTACATCCAGTCCTCGGAGCTGCGCCGGATGCGGGTTCGTCGCCGGGTACGGGAAGGCCTCAGCGCCGATCAGGTGCGTTACATCCTCGGCGATCCGGATCGTCGCGACGGCCAGTGGTGGGTGTACGAACACCAGGGCGAGGAAATCGGGCGCTACCGCATTCGTCAAGGCTGTCTGGCCCGCTGGCGATGAACTCAGGCCTTGATAAATCGGTCGCCGGCGCCCACCAATGGAACTAATCGTTTGTGGAGAACCGACCAATGACCAATCTCGTACACGTGCCTTGCCCCCACTGCCACCGCACCAACCGGGTACCGGCGGACCGGCTGGTTGAAAAACCCAGCTGTGGCGCCTGCAAGCAACCACTGACCGCCGGCGCTGTGGCCGAGCTGGACGACGGTAACCTGGCGGCGTTTACCGGCCGGTCCGACCTGCCGGTGCTAGTGGATTTCTGGGCCAGCTGGTGCGGTCCCTGCCAGGCCATGGCCCCGGAGTTCCAGACAGCCGCGGGCACCTGGGGCGGCCGGGTCGCGTTCGCCAAGGTCAACACCGAGCAGGCGCAGCAGTCGGCGGCCCGTTTCGGCATCCGCAGCATCCCCACCCTGATCCTGTTCCGGGGCGGGCGGGAACGGGCCCGGCACAGCGGCGCCATGTCCGCCAGCCAGCTGTCGGCCTGGCTGCAGGACCAGATCCGCTGAGCCCTCACCCGGATAGCACCGCCATGCCGCCGCTCCCCACGCCCCTCGATACGCCGGCCATCGCCGACCTCGACGATCCGCTCTACTACCTGCGCAACTTCGACACGGTGGTGGACTGGGTCCATGAGCGTCACGGCGATCTGCTCTTGCCCAGGGAGACGACGCGGTTAGCGGCCTTTCGGACGCTGGACACCGCCAGCCGGGGGCTGCTGGTTCGCCTGGTGATGCGCACCGGAGAACACTTCCGGGGTGACCGGCTCGATTATCCGGAACTGGGTAAACCCATGACGGCAGCCGTTGCGCCTTTGCTCGAACAGGGCTGGCTGACCGCCAATCCGGAGCTGTCCCTGACCCAGGCCGCCGCCCTGCTGACCCTGCCGGAACTCCGCGACCGCTGGCGGCCGCTGATCGAGCAGGCCGGCCTGCGCCGCTCCCTCGGCAAGCGGGCCCTGGTGGACGCGCTGGCGCCCCACCATCCGGCCCCCCGACCCGCCGACTGCTGGGGCTTCGGCCCGCAGACGCCGGTGCTGGCCCTGCAGGACATGGCCCTGTTCGATCGGATCCGCCTGATGTTTTTCGGCAACCTCTACCAGGGCTGGAGCGACTTCGTGCTGGTGCAGCTGGGGCTGCAACGCTACGAGCCCGTACCGCTGTCGCGGCAGTCCCGGGCCTTCCAGTCCCGCGCCGAGGTGGATGGCTACCTCGCCCTGGACCGCTGCCTGCAGCAACTGGAGGACGCCCCCGCGGCCGAGGTGTGGCCCGAGGTGCCGGGTCCGTTCACCGACAATCCCTGGCTGGAGAGCCGCCGCGGAAGGCTGCTGTTCGAGCTGGGCCTACGCGCCGAACGCCAGGGAAACCGTCCGTTGGCGCTGGCGGCCCTGGCCGCCAGCGCCTATCGGGAGGCCCGGCTGCGTTACCTGCGGCTACTGGAACGGGATCAGCAACATTGGCGGGCCTGGGAGCTCGCCCGGCTGGCCCAGCTGTCACCCCGCAGCCGTGCCGAGGCCCGGGGCTGTGAACGGCTGGTCAGGCGACTGGCGGGCAAGCTGGGGGAGGCCCCCCCACCGGCCCGGTCGGCGCCATCGATTCGGGAATGGTCACTGACCCTGCCGGCATCGTCGGAGCTGCCGGTGGAACTAACGGTGGCCCAGCACCTGGACCTGCCGGAGTCGCCAGTGGTCTATGTGGAAAACGCCCTGCTCAATGGCCTGTTCGGCCTGCTGTGCTGGCCGGCCCTCTACACGCCCCTGCCGGGGGCATTTTTCCATCCGTTCCACGCCGGCCCCGCCGATCTGCAGCGGGAGGATTTTGTGACCCGTCGTCGGGACCTGTTCTCCCGCTGCCTGGCGCAACTGGATGATGGCCGTTACCGCCAGGCCATTCGCCAGACCTGGCGCGCCAAGCAGGGCATCACCAATCCCTTCGTCGCCTGGTCGGTACTCACCGAAGACGTGCTCGAACTGGCGCTGAAGTGTATACCACCGCACCATCTACGTCAGGTATTCGAACGACTGCTGGCGGACCTGACCGAGCATCGCAGCGGCCTGCCGGACCTGGTCCGCTTCGACCCGGCCAGCGCCGATTACGAGCTGATTGAGGTCAAGGGACCCGGCGACCGTCTGCAGGACCACCAACGCCACTGGCTGGAATGGTTTGCCGGCGAGGGTATCCAGGCGTCCGTCTGCTACGTACACTGGCGGCCAGAAGTTGATTCCTAACACCCTGATCAGACTGGACAAAATCGCAGCTGGCGCTAGAGTGAGATAACCTCTGTACCTGTGCAGACCACAACCTGGCCGGGGCGCGGGCCGCGACTGAAGGCACCCGCACAACCGCCGTCACGAAGAAGGAGACCATCATGGCACGGATCTACGAAGACAATTCGCTGTCCATCGGCAACACCCCGCTGGTAAAGCTCAACCGGGTCAGCAACGGCGCCACCATCTGGGCCAAGATCGAAGGCCGCAACCCCGCCTACTCGGTGAAATGCCGGATTGGCGCCGCCATGATCTGGGACGCCGAGAAACGGGGCACCCTCAAGCCGGGCATGACCATCATCGAGCCCACCAGCGGCAACACCGGCATTGCCCTGGCCTACGTCGCCGCCGCCCGGGGCTACCCGCTGACCCTCACCATGCCGGCCTCCATGAGCCTGGAGCGTCGCAAGATCCTCAAGGCCCTCGGCGCCGAACTGGTGCTGACCGAGCCGCCCAAGGGCATGCCCGGTGCCATCGCCAAGGCCGAGGAAATCGCCGCCAGCGATCCCGACAAGTATTTCCTGCCGCAACAGTTCGACAACCCCGCCAACCCGGAGATTCACGAGAAGACCACCGGCCCGGAGATCTGGGACGACACCGACGGCGCGATTGATGTGCTGGTGGCCGGCGTGGGCACCGGCGGCACCCTGACCGGCGTGTCCCGCTACATCAAGCAGACCCAGGGCAAGGCCATCACCTCGGTGGCGGTGGAGCCGGTGGACTCGCCGATCATCACCCAGACCCGCAACGGCGAGGAGCCCAAGCCGGCGCCCCACAAGATCCAGGGCATCGGGGCCGGTTTCGTGCCCAAAAACCTGGACCTGGATCTGGTGGACCAGGTGGAAACCGTCAGCAATGAGGACGCCATGGCTATGGCCCACCGGCTGATGAAGGAAGAGGGCATCCTGGCTGGCATCTCCTGTGGCGCCGCCGTGGTCGCCGCGGTGCGAGTGGCCGAGCAGCCGGAGCACAAGGGCAAGAACATTGTGGTGGTGCTGCCCGACTCCGCCGAGCGCTACCTGTCCTCCCCCCTGTTCGCCGGCCACTTCAGCGACCTGGAGAACGTCCAGTAAAAAGCCTTCGGGAGGCACCACGAGCCAGTGCCTCCCGAAGGTCAGGCGCTGACCGGTTCCTTTCGGGATTTGGCCTTGCGGGCACGACGACGGAGTTTTCCGAAGTCGAAATCCCCCAGGGCCAGAAACCGGGTCTTCAGCCAAAACTTCCAGGTGGAGAATGGCCAGACGGCGAAGTTCTTGCCATCCGCCTGCTGGTACCAGCTGGAACAGCCAGAGGTCCACACGGTGTCCGCCAGCCCGGCCTCGATGTCCCTGTTGAAGGCTGACTGGGCCTTGGCGGTCACGTCCACGTAGTCGGCGCCACGAGCGGTGACCGTGTTCATCAGGCTGACGATGTAATCCGCCTGGCACTCGATCATGAAGATGATGGAGTTGTGTCCCAGCCCGGCGTTCGGCCCCACCAGCTGGAACATGTTGGGGTAACCGTGGACCATGGTGCCCATGTAGCCTTCCACCCCCGCCTGCCAGTCCTCCGCCAGCGAACGGCCGTCAGTGCCGGTCAGCTCAAAACCCTGCATGTACAGCCGTGGGTCCACCTGGAAACCGGTGCCGTAGATGATGCAGTCGGCGGGGTGCTCACGGCCGTCGCTGGTAACCACGCTGTGCTCGCGCACCTCCTGGATGGACTCGGTGACCAGCTCCACGTTGTCCCGGTTGAACATCGGATACCACTTGTTGGAAATCAGCACCCGCTTGCAACCCAGGGTGTAATCCGGGGTGAGCCTGCGGGCGATGCCCCGGTCCTTCACCTGCAGGCGGATGAACAGCTTGGCAAACTGCTGCAAGCTGCGGGCCAGGGCGGGATTGAAGATCGGCCAGACCCGGGACTCGTTACTCCAGTACAAACGGGCCCGATGCAGCTTGCGCACCAGGGGGAATCGCCGGAACAGCGCTTTCTCGATGCCCAGGTAGCGGCGGTCGTCCCGGGGGATGACCCAGGCCGGTGAACGCTGGAACACCGACAGCTTCTCAACATCCGGCGCAATTTCCGGACAGTACTGGATAGCACTGCCACCGGTGCCGATGGAAACCACCTTTTTACCGGTTAGGTCGTAGTCGTGGTCCCAACGCGCCGAGTGGAAGGTATTGCCCTGGAAACGATCCAACCCCGGCAGGTCCGGATACTGCGGCACATGCAGCGGTCCCGAGGCCAGCACCCAGTATTTGCAATCAAACTGGTCACCCCGTTCGGTGGTGATCAGCCAGCGGGCGGTAGCCTCATCGTAACGGGCACCAATCACTTCCTGGTTGAAGGACACCCGCTCCCGCAAACCGTAGCTCTCGGCGGTATCGAGAATGTACTGCTGGATCTCCTGCCAGGGGGCGTACCGCTTGCTCCAGTTCGCGTTGCCATTGAAGGAATAAGAGTACAGATGGGACTGGACATCGCAGGCACAGCCCGGGTAGGTGTTGTCCCGCCAGGTACCGCCTACCTCACCGGCCTTCTCCAGGATCACCAGGTCCTCGAGCCCCGCCTCGATCAGCTTGATGGCCATGCACAGACCGCCAAAGCCGGCGCCGACGATCACCACGTCGGTTTGGTGCACGGTTCCCTGTTGTTGCTGTTGTTGTGGCTGCATTCGTCATACCTCGTCGTTGTGTTCGTCTGCCGAGTGTATGACGGGGAAAAGCCGACCCGGAGGCCACCCGGGGGTCATTCGGGGACAGCGCCTGACGGGATTGACCCAGGTCAAATTCGGTCCATGATGAGAGGGTGATTCCACACGACAACCATCCGGGAGGCCACCATGTACCTGTCTGTGCAGCTGAGTTACTACCCCTTCAACGACGACTTCAAACCGCCGATCAAGGACGTGATCGCCCGTCTTCAGGCCAGTGGGCTGGAGGTCTACCCCAACCGGATGAGCACCCAGCTATTCGGGGAGTTTGACGCGGTGATGGCGGCGCTGTCGGAGGCCATGAAATGGTCCTTCGAGCGTTATGGCAAGGCGGTGTTCGTGGCCAATTTCCTGGAAGGCGACCGGCGTCCCAGGGCCTGAACAGCCCCGGGCGGCCTATCAGTCCTGGGGGGATGCCTCGGGGCTCGGCTGCTGGTCGGAACCGGCGGCCTCGGTCAGCACTTGCTGGCTGCATGCGGCCAGCGCACCGGCCACCCGTGACACACTGCCGTAGGACAGCCGCGAGATGCCGTGATGCATCGCCCGCACCGGCTCGCTCACCGGCCGGGTCACCGGAATACGGGCGAGAACATTGAAGCTTTCATCGGCAATGGACAGGTGCGCCCGCTGAACTTTCTCGGCCCCGTGGGCCAGACCATTGGCCATCAGATCGGTGACACCCAGCCACCATTTTGCCTGCGCTTGCTTCTCGTGGGTCATGACAACCACTCCACCAGTTGTTGTGCGACCGCCTCATGATGGGCCAGGCGGATATGATCGATCCCGGAAAAGGTCGCCGAGCCCGCCAGGATCCAGTCACCCTGGCCGCTGCCCTGGGCGCTGCTCTCGTGGACCAGGGCATCGCCAAACAGCAGGTTGACCGGATGCCGGGCGTGTCCGGCCAACAGGCCACACACCACGAAGTGACGGGCATTTGGCACCAGCGCCGCCAGTTCCCCTTCCCCCGCCAGCACATCGCCCCGGGACAGGTTGCGGATACCCTCACTGCGCAGGTCGATCACCTCGCCCACCACCCGCAGGTAATCCCGCGGCAAGGCATTCAGTACCCCGGCGGAGGCCTGTGCCCCCTTGGCCAGCCAGGAGCCGTCGTGCGGAGAGCCAACATAGACGCAGTCACTCAGGGCCGACAACCAGCGATGCCCCTGGTTCAGGCCATAATGACAGGCGCTGCGGATCAGCAAGCCCCCCATGCTGTGCCCCACCAACACCAGCCGTTGCACCGGAACCGGCCAGGCGGAGACCAATTGCTCCAGCGCCTCGGTCAGCTGTTGGCCATTGCGGTAAATGGGACGGCCGGTGTTGTAGCGCAGACCGAGGGTGGTGACACCACCCTCGAGAGCCCGGTTCAGCCGGCTACCGTAGTGGTCTTCGGGCTGGTTGGGAAAGGTCCACACAGATTCCAGCTCCATCAGGCCATGAATCAGCACCACCAGGGTGGCTTTTGGATCGGGCACGACCGGCGAATCCGGGGTTACAACCTGCCCCTGGTGGCGAAAATCCATCGACAGCGCCAGGGGATTGCGGCGGGCCTCCAGCCAATCGCCAAGGAAACCGCTGGCAATGGCGGACAGCCGGTGCTGCCAACTTACAGAGGAAAGTGTCATGGCCGGGCTCCTGTCCGGTGATCATTCTGTGGACAGTGTAACCATTTGGTGGCGCGGAGAATTGGCCCGATGCGGGCGGGGTCACGGCAGTGCAATCAACCGTATCGAGGTGGCAATAGGGAACGGGAATCCCGGGGTACTGCGGAGCCGAAGCTCCGCAGCCTCCATCTCAGCCAAGCGGCTGGCGCCGGCGGTAGCGCTGCAGGCCCAGGCCCAGCAGGCCCAGACCAAAGAGCGCAGCGGTTCCCGGCTCAGGCACCTCCGCCGGATCGTCCGGGTTGGAAGCGGAATCCACGCCGTCCAGCCAGACGCTCCAGTTTGGCCCCATGTTCACGTCGTTGGCCGGCTGGTCCCAGTCCGCCAGGGCAATGGGATCCTGACCGTCGAAGGCGAAGCCGTCACTCAGGTTGTCCCCCTGGGCCCAGTTGTTGTACGTGGCAACGGTGAACACATAGTCGCCGGCCGCCAGGAAGTCCAGGGCAAACCCGGAGTCGTAAATCGTCTGGGTGTCCGGGTTGATATTGGCGTTGTCGTCGTTCTCATCCATCAGACTGCCATCCGTGCTGTTCCATAGCGCGGTAATCGGGTCAAAGTTGGTTCCGTCCTGGAAGGAGTCCGTCCAGACCCGAACGTTGGTGGCATCCTGGTCCAGGGTGAAGTAGGTGTAGATCACATCGTTGTGGTAGTCGATGGACCCGGTGAAGTTGATCAGTGCCGCGTTGGCCGAAGTGCTGGCGGCCAGGGCCGCCCCGGCCGCGAACATCAATGTCTTGTTCATGATTGCTCCCTGCATGTTGGTGTGCGAGAGCTCGCCCTCTGGCAAGCCATGCCCGACAGAGCAAAAATGACGCCAACTCCCTGTTGACGGGGGTTTCAGGGAGTTGGCCGGATGGTAACTGCCGAAATCGATAAATTTGCTGACACCCCAACGCCATAGCGTGACGCAGTTCACAAAAAAAGCTGACGGCCAGCAGCTCGGCTATTGAGTGGAGGTTTGGGCAATCCGATCCTTCAGGTCATCCATCACCCGCAGTACGCGGCTCATCTCGGTTTGGGTCTTGAGATCCAGACCCAGCTTGCCCTCCATGGTTTGCACCAGCGGCACCACCGACTGTTCAAAGATGTCGGCAAAGGCCTGCAGGGCCTCGCCCAGACCGGGCGGGCTGGCAACGTTGACAGTCACCGCCGGCTCGACCTTTATCTCCTGAAGGCCACTACGAAGGGTTTCTGCCAACTGGCCAAGGACTTCCTGATTGACCGCCCGGTCCACCTGGCCATGACTGGCCTCGTCCATCGGGGGCACCAACTCCCGCAACTGCCCCAGGGCGTCGACGATCAGGCCGAGCTGGCGTACCACCTTGACCCCGGTTTCCTCATCGCCACCGGCTTGTTGGCGGCGGCGGAACTCGGCGCAGATGGCCTGCCAGCGTTCGCTCTCCTCGGGCGTCAGGGTACCCCGCATCTGCTTGAGCTTGAGCAGGTTCTCCTCGGCCCCCTGGGTCAGCAATTGAGCCTCGCCGAGGTAGTGGTCGTCGATCAGCGCATCCAGCTCGTCGTCGGTCATCACCGGCGACAGCTTCTCCGCCAGCTTGTTCATGTTGCGGTAACTGCCCTGCAGCTTGAACGTCGGCTCGGTGCGGTAGGCCTCCGCCTGGGCGCTGGAGGCGATGTAGGCCTGGTTGACCCGCAGCACCACGTCCCGCACCTGGATCATCTTCTTCAGCAGCGCCACGATCTCCTCCCGCTCGGCCCCGCTGTAGTCGTGGTCGAAGTCCGAACTGGGCACGTCACGGCCGGCGGCGATGTCGGCAAAGCGGTAGAAATCGTCCATGCCCCGGGTGGCCAGCGGCGCCAGCACGGCGTTGGAGCTGAGGCTGTTCTCGATGTAGGACAGCTCGAACACCTCCTCCATGCCGCTGAGCACGTCCCCCAGGTTATAGATGTCGGCCCGGTTGGCCAGCATGTCGGGAATCTGGAAGGTCTCGCCGCTCTCGGTGTACGGGTTGCCGGCCATCACCACGCAAAAGCGCTTGCCCCGCAGGTCGTAGGTCTTGGTGCGGCCCCGCCAGACCCCCTCGATGCGACGGCTGCCATCGCACAGGGAGATGAACTTCTGCAGGAACTCGGGGTGGGTGTGCTGGATGTCATCCAGGTACAGCATCACGTTGTTGCCCATCTCCAGCGCCAGGTTGAGCTTGATCAGTTCCGCCTCGGCGGTGGAATGGGGTGCCTTTTCCGGGTCCAGCGAGATGACGTCGTGGCCCAGACTGGGACAGTTGATCTTCATAAAGATCAGCCCCAGCCGGCTGGCCACATACTCCATCAGCGTGGTCTTGCCGTAACCCGGTGGCGAGATCATCATCAGCAGGCCCATCAGGTCGGTGCGGCGGTTCTCCCCCACCGTGCCCATCTGCTTGGCCAGGTTGTCGCCGATCAGCGGCAGGTAGCTCTCGCTGATCAGCTTGTTGCGCACGAACGACGACAGCGGCTTGGGCTGGAACTCCTCCAGCCGCAGCCGGTCGCGCCATTTCGCCAGCACCTGCTGGCGCACCTCCTGCAGGCGGGCCCAGGCGGGAATGACGTCTTGCTGGTGATAGCGCAGGCGCTGGCTGAACTCGTCGAGTTGCAGCCGGAAGGCCCGGTCCTTGATGCGGGGATGCTGGCCCAGCAGGCCCTCCACGGTAAACGCCAGCTCGACGTTGCGGGGCTGGGTGGTCACCCGCTGGCCGGCGTTAAGGATGGCGATGGCCTCGGGCAGGTAATGACCATCCTGCTGGTGACCGGCCTTGCGGGCCCAGGCTTCCAGCCAGTGGGCGGTAATGCGCCAGCGGGCACCGGGCTGGTCCCGGACCACCGCCAGGGCCTCTTCGTACTGGCTGTAATGGCCGGCCCGCTTCATCTCGGTGACGAAGCCATCCACCAGGGTGGCGGCGTACTGGGTGACCTCGAAACCGCCGCCGTCTTCCGCCAGCTGCAGCACCAGGTAGTCGGCGGCGTTGCGCACCACGCTGGCCTCCCCTGGCAGTTGGTGCTCACTGACGAAGTTTTGCAAGTCCGGCGCAATCTCCTCCACCAGGGAGCCGATCAGCTCCCGGGAATGCATCATGCGGCTGAGGATGCCGGCGGACAGGCAGCGGGAGCGCAGCGTGCGGGCCTGGGCCTCGTCCTGCGAACGCCGCGCCCAGAACAGCATGGCCAGGGCCCGGGCCTGGGGACTGAAGCGCAGCAGGCCGGCGCTCTGGGTCGCCGGCCACAGGGTACTGACGATCAGCGCGGCGTCGTGGTCGTGGATGCCCTTCTCGTAGCCCTCCCGGTAGCGGGGCGAGGCAAAGCGGCGGATGTAGTCGGTCAGCTCGTCACGGTCGGCCACGTTGACCGGGGTCTGTTCGGCATTGGCCAGCGCCTCCATCACCAGGTAGGCCAGGTACTCGCCACGATAGACCTGCTCCGACTCCGATGGCTGACTGACGTCCCAGTAAGCCCGCAGGGCTTCCAGCTCGGGCTCGTCGATAGCCTCGTAATACTGGGTGCCGGTCAGGTGCAGCATGATTTTGCCGTCCCGGGGCACCAGGGTCAGGTCCACCTCCTGGTGGTTGACCGAAAAGCGGTGGCGCGGCCCCAGGCGGATGACCTGGCCGCCGTCCTCGTAGATGTCGGCGCGGTCGCGGACGCTGCGCAGGGCGGCATCCCGTTCCGAGCGCAGGCGGCCTTCACAGTCGTCCGCCTCCATGTTGGCGCCCAGTTCCCGCAGCTCCTCCGCCATGCTGCGGACCTTGGCCACCATGGCATCGGAGGCGAAGAAGGCGTGCAGCTCCTCCTGGCTCTCGAAGCGCTCGGTGCGCCGGTTGACGTTCTTGAGGATGCGGCTGGCGGCGTCGGTGAGGGTATTGATGCGACGCTGGCGCTGGTCCTGCAGTTGCTGGCGCCGGGCTTCAATGCTCTCGTGGGCGGTTTCCCGCTGCTCCAGGATGGCGGTGAGGAACTCGTCGTATTCGCCGAACTGGCTTTCCAGCTCCTGCAACTGGTCCAGCATCCGGGTCATCAGGCCATCGCAGCCACCCGGCTCGGTCAGTGCACCGACACCGTTGGCCAGGCTCTGCTCGAACAGCCGCATACGGGCCGCGAACTGGGCCTTGGCCTCCTCGCTGCCACGGGCCTTGAGGCGGATCTCCGCTTCCGAACGCTGCTGGTTGATGGTGGCGTAGATACCGGAGATGTTCTCGGTGATCTGGGTCTCCAGGCTGGCGTTGTCGCCGGACAGGGTCGCCAGCATGCCCTGAATCATGTCCAGGCCGGCGGTCAGTTCCCGGTACTGCTCAACACACTCCGCCAACTGATCACGGGACTCGGCTTCCTCACATCGGGTGGCCAGTTCCGCCAGGGTCTGGCGGTAACCGTCCAGCGCCGCCGGGGTGGCGAGGAATTTGAAGGTGCGGTCGGTCAGCCGTTCTTCGGCCTGGTCCAGCTCCGCTTCCAGTTCGCCAATCCGGGCCTCGTCGATGTAGCGGCGGTCCCGCAGGGTGCGGACCTTGCCCCGGTGATCCCGCAGTTTCTTCAGGTGGGCGACGAACACATCCGGCGTCTTCCAGCTGTCGGGTTTCAGATCCCGCAGCAGGGCGCCCTGCTCCCGTGCGGTGTCCTGCACCGCGGTGGCGGTCTGGGCACGAATGCTCTGGACCTTCTCGTACTCGTCCAGCATCAGTTCGGCGGTCTTGCGGATCTCCGCCAGTCGCTCTGCCAGGGGGCTGGCCGGCACCTCATCACTGTCTGCGATCTCACTGATCCAGTAGAACTGGTCAAGCACCCGGTCGGTGGTGCGGATCAGCGCGGTGAAGTGCTGCTCGGAGACCTGGGGGCGCTCCACCAGGCTGACGATGGTGTTGAGTTCGGCTATGCCCCGCACCAGTTCCGGATTGCCAATGCGGCCCAGCAGGGAGTCGTTGTTGACGCTGTCGCGGGCGTGGAAACTCTCCGACATGAACGGCGTGGTCCACACCTGCAGCGGGTGCACCAGGGTGGGTTCCCGGTCGGCGCTGAAGATGGCCAGGTGGCCGTTCTCGAACAGTGCGAAGCCGTGGCCGATCATCGGCGTGTCGGCCTGCTTGCGGATCAGGTTGTAGCGGTACAGCACCACCTGGCCGCCGTCCTCGCCATAGAACACATACAGCACGTCCTCGCCGTTGGGGGAGCGGATCATTCGCTTGAAGCGCAGGTCCGCCGCCGGCACGTCGAAGATCTTCAGCTCGCCGCTGGCCAGGTAGTAGCCGGAGGGGAAGATCAGGCCGTGGTTCTCCGGCAGCTGCACCACCGAGCCGCCGAGGGCGTCGATGCGTTCCACCTGGCGGGTGCTGCGGTTGTACAGGTAATAGCGCCAGTCGTCCTCGCCGTAGGGCAGGATGCGCACCAGGATGACCTGTTGGAGGTCGGCGAACTCGAAGCTGGCGTCATCGAGGGACTGGGAGTCGGACGCCACCGGGTCGGAGTAGATGCCCTCCCCGGTGTTGGTGTTGTTCTCGATCTTGAAGGTGATGTCGCCGCGGAGGTTGTCGATGAACAGGGTGTCGGCGATGTTGAGGTGCGGCGCCCGGCCCTGCACCTGACTGTCACGCCCGGCGGTGTGCCACTCGAAACTGAAGCGGTCCGGGAACACCAGGTCCCGCTCGCCACGGTTGTCGATGTAGCGGTTCACCTCCCCGGCAGCGGTGAGTTCCCAGCGGAACACCCGCTGGTCGCCGAGTTTCTCGCCAATGCGGAAGGCCATCAGCAGCATGCCGTTCATGCTGACCAGCTGGGCCAGGGTGGCGTGGCTGTAGTACTGCTGCAGTTCGCGGAAATCGGTGCGGAAGCGCTCGTCCGCCAGGAAGCTGTCGGCCACCGAGGCCTCGCCCACCTCGAAGCCTTCCTCGGAGTCCTTGAGGTGGTAGAGGCTGAACACATCCTCGATGGCCAGCTCCTTGCGCAGGCCCAGTTGCAGGTTGAAGCCGAACAGCAGGTGGTCGCCGATGCGCACCACATCGCGGGCGATGGCGTTGTTTTCGGTGCGTACCCGGCCCCGCCCCAGCACGCTCATGCCGGCACTGCCGAACACGTCGGCCCGGGCGCCGTTCAGCGCCTCGACATCGGCCCGCAACTGCTGGCCCTGGTCCTTGAGGCGACGCTGGATGGTTTCAAAGGCGGTGCCTTCCTTGACGATGCTTTCGAGTTGACTGCGGTCCTTCGACATGGCGTTCATCCTGGCAACGAAATCAGGGGAAAGGAGGGAGGGAGTTCAGGCAGCGGAACCGGCGACCGACGCCACCGGTTCCCTGCGGACAATCAGGCGTTTTCCGCCGAATCCGCCGACTGGCCCTTGAGGGCACGGTCGGTGATGCCGGCCAGGGCCGCCTGCAGGGCCGGGGACTTGTCCAGCACGCCCTGGACGGTCTTGCCGTACCCCAGGCCCTTGGCGAACTTCTCGAAGATGTCGCCATCGCCGCCGATCAGTTCGAACTTGGCGTCCTTCAGGGCCGCCGACATCACCTTGCCGTTCTCCAGCATGCCGATGCGCTGAGCCTCGATGGTGGCCATGGTTTCCTTCTCGTGCACTTCCAGGTTCATGCGGAACTGCTCGAAGTGACGGGCCTCCTCGGACATGTTGTCGTAGGCCTTGAGCTTCTCCACCAGACCGTTGGCTTCGGCCTTGGCCATCGCCTCGCGGGCCTGGGCCTTGGCCAGTCCCAGCTTCTCTTCGCCCACGGCTTCGGTTTCCAGCCGCTGCTCGAGCACGCGCACTTCCGCCATGCCGGCTTCCTCGTCGGCCTTGGCGTTGGCCGCCTTGACCTCGGCTTCCACCAGCCCTTCGGCACGCTGGGCGGTGGCACGGGCTTCGTGCACCTGGGCCTGGGCCAGGCCATCGGCGGCCGCCAGGGCCTGCTGTCCGCGGGCCAGTTTCTCGTCGGCCGCCGCCTTCTTCTCGGCGGAATCCAGCTCGGCCTGGGAACGCACCACCACCTCGTCGGACTCCAGCTTGGCCCGCTCGTAGGCCGCTTCTGCCGCCTTCACTTCCTTCAGCTTGCGCTCTTCCGCTTCCGCCTCGGCGGCAACCACCGTCTGCACCTTCAGACGGTCCGCCTCGGAGCGGTTGCGAACATCCTTGATGTTCTCTTCCTCTTCCGCCACACCGCGCTCGACGGCGATACGCTCGCTGGTGATGACCGCAATGTCCTTGCGCTCCTCTTCCAGGGACTTCTCCATGCCGATGCGTTCGATCTCCACCGCACGCTGACGGTTGACGTCTTCCAGCTCACGGGCCTGCTGGATACGGACGTCCTCGATCTGCACGGCGCGCTCGCGGGCCTTGGTGGCCATTTCCACCTGCCGCTGCTTGTTCTCCTCGGCGATCTGCACTTCCTCGTCGGTCTTGATGCGGGCAGCTTCGGCCTTGGCACGCTCCTGCTGGCGTACCTGCTCGGTTTCCGACGTCTCTCGGGCCTGCAGGGTCTCGATCTCGCGACGCTGACGCGCCTCGGCATCGGCCTGGGTACGCTCCAGCTCCAGGGCCGCTTCCCGGGCAGAGACGTTCTTGCGCTGGATTTCCAGCTCCTGGTCCCGCTCCAGCCGGTTGGTCTCGACGTTGTGCAGGGCGGTGATCTCGGTGATCCGGCGGATACCCTCAGAGTCGAGAATGTTGTTGGGATCCAGCGAACTCTTCGGCGTTTGTTCCAGATAGTCGATGGCCACGTCTTCGAGAACGTAGCCGTTCAGGTCCTCGCCGATGGTTTCAACAATCGCATCACGGAAGCGCTGACGCTCCTCGAACAGCTGCATGAAGTCCAGCTTCTTGCCGACGGTCTTCAGCGCCTCACTGAACTTGGCGTTGAACAGGTCATTGACCGCACCGCGATCGGAAGCCCGGCCCACACCAACCGACTTGGCAACCCGCAGTACGTCCTCGGCGGTTTCGTTGACCCGCAGGTAGAACGCCACGGTGATGTCGGCCCGCAGGTTGTCCTTACAGATCAGGCCGTCCTTGCCGGTACGGTTGAGTTCCAGGGTGATGACGGAAATCTTCATGGTTTCCGCACGGTGGATCACCGGCAGCACCATGGCACCGGTAAAGTAGACCTTCGGCGTGGCCGACATGTCGTTGACGATCAGGGCCTGGCCCTGATCCACCTTGCGATAGAACGCCTTGAACAGCGACAGAATGGCCAGAATGGACACCACCAGCACACCGACGGTGACCAGAACCGGCATAATCCACGACAAGTCCATTTAGAGAATCTCCTGCGTTGATGAGCGAATTAACCGGCTGAGCCGGAGAGGAAGTCCGCCTCCGGGATCACCCAGTAGGCTTGTTGATCGGCCAGATACTCCACCAGCACCGCACGGTCTCGGCGAGCGAAGGGGCTATCACCACGTATCTGCAGAATCAGGTGGGCGCCGTCACGATGCGCCTCGGCCCGGCCCTTACCCGTGCGCTCGTTAAAGGCCAGGATGACGCAGGGCGTGCCAATGATCTGTTTTTCCAACGGGCGCTGGTAAGCGCGACGAAACAGGGGGCGCAGGGGGCGGATCAGAACCGAGGTCGCCAGCAGGCCAGCCACCAACGCCCCCGGAATGACCAGGATGGCGAACAGAAGCCGGCCCCAGCCGCTACCAAACAGCCCACCGAGCACCAGATCGGCAAAGTAGGACAGCAGCCAACTGGCCAGGAACAGCAGAGTAAGCACCAGAGGCAAAGGCACCCCCTGCAACCCCAGGGTGACCATCAGCCCGCCGGTATCGGTACCCGCGTCAAGATCCAGCTCTGCGTCAGCGGAATCGAGATCGACCAGCCCCACCAGGGAAACCAGCCAATAGATCACCGCAACCAACAGCAATACGGAAAAGATGACCGTTGGAAAGGAGAATGTAATCGCAAGAAATGCTTCCATGATTAACCGTTTTCCCTGGCTTGAGCTACATTGTTATTTTCAGAGTTGCAGTGCTGCTTCCAACCTGCCGTGAGGCGGCTCCTCCGCCCCACCAGTGACATATCCTGTCAACGCCTATAGTCGTTATACCCTACACAAATACTTTATTGCAAACCTTTTGGTTTCAGGTATAGTCTGATGACAAGTGACATAAAATGTCATAAAGACGCTGCCAACACCCGCTGTCAGGAACTGTCAGACCGCGGGCATAGGGGCTGCCGTAAGAGCCACTCGAAAAGGAGCTTAACGTGGACACTCAATCCCTCATCCTCTCCCTGGGTGATGCCACCCACGCTGGCCGGACATTCAATGTCATGCCCGTCAGTGGCGAAGATCCGGTGTTACAGGTCGTGGTATCCGGCGCCGAGGAAACGCCGGTCTACCTTACGGTCACCGAGACCCAGATTCTGTGCCTGGTCTACCTGTTTGAGGAAAGCGAGATCCGGCCTTCGGCCTTGCCGGAACTGCATGAAAGCATGCTTCGCATCAGCGTACCGATGCCCCTCAGCGCCCTCGGCAAAGTGGAAGATCATTACGTTGTCTACGGCGCCCTCAGCCCGACCTCCAGCGACGTCGAGGTGAGGCAGGAACTGGTCACCCTCGCTGACAATGCAATTGACCTGTTACAAACGTTTGAAGACTTTCTGGAATGATCAGGGGACGATGACATGAAAGCCGTACTCAAGAAAATGCTGACCGCCATGCGCGGAAGCGTCAATGAACTGGGCGAAGCGGTGGTGGACGGTCAGGGCAGCCGAATTCTGGAGCAGGAGCTGCGGGACTCGGAGCACGAACTGAAACAGGCCAAGCAGGAACTTGCCACCCTGATGGCGGAAGCCGCCGCCCTGGCCCGCCAGATCGGCGAGGAAGCCAATGCCATCGAGCGCCGGGAACAGGACGCCCGCAAGGCCCTCTCCGCCGGGGAAGAGGACCTCGCCCGGGAAGTGGCGGAACGGATTGTGGGTCACGAAAACCGCAAGGCCGAACTGACCCAGGCCCGCCACGTACTGCAGGATCGCATCGCCGGACTGAAGGAGCGGGTACAGCGTGCCGAGAAGCAGCTGGCCGAGTACCGCCGCGAGCTGCAGGTGGTGAAGACCAACGAGCGGGTGCTGCGCACCACCGCCCAGATCGACACCAACATCAACAGCAACCAGTCGTCCCTGAGCACCGCCCGCGAGACCCTGGAGCGCATCCGCGAGCGCCAGGCCCGGGAGGAGGACCGCCAGAACGCCTCCGCGCAACTGGAGAAGGAGCTCACCGGCGCCGACCTGGACGAAAAGCTGAAGGCGGCCGGCATCGATGGCGAGAAAGACGCCGTCAACGACGTACTGGCCCGCCTGAAAGGCAGCCCGAACAGCTAAACCGCCGTTCACCGCCCGCCGCGCCCCGTGCCGGCGGGCGCTTGCTCACTGGAACCACCATGACCGACAAAAAGCACTGGTCCGAAGAAGTCAAAGCCGTCCAGGCCGTGCAGCTGGCCTTCGATCTGTCCAGTGATATCCAGCGCGCCTTCCGGGTTGCCGCGGCCATGCAGGACCTCAACACGTCAGCCATGGTGCGCAAGGTGCTGCAACTGCCCTACCGCAAGAAACGCATTCGGCCACGGCTCACCGTCACCCTGCATGACGACGATTTCGAACAGCTGGCCCAACGTTATGGCTTACCGGCGGACGACCGCGCAGCGATCCGCCAGAAGGTGGCGGATGAACTGAGCCACTTCGCCTCGACCTTCGTTGCCGATCAAGACAACGAATCCGCCTGATTCCGCCACGCTCCCGGCTCGGTGCGGATATGAATGTCCCGCTGCGGGAACGGAATCTCGATGCCGGCCTGCCGCAGCTCGCGGGTAATGGCGGCGTGGAGTTCGTGGGACAGCGGCATGATGTCCAGAATACTGCGCACAAACACCCGCAGTTCGAAGTGGATGCCGCTGTCGCCGAGCCCGACACAGAACACCGCCGGCACCGGGTCGGCGACCACCCGCTCGTTGTCCCTGACGATGCCCATCAGCAGGGACTGGACCCGGTCCACATCGGAGCCATAGGCAACACGGACATGCACGATCACCCGGGTGATGGAGTCCGACAGCGTCCAATTGGTCAGGTCCTGGGTGACGAAAGTCTTGTTGGGGATGATCTGTTCCTTGCGATCCCAGTCCACCAGGGTGGTCGCCCGGATGCGGATACGCGACACCGTGCCGGTGATGCCGCCGATGGTGATGGTGTCGCCCACCCGGATCGGACGCTCAAACAACAGAATGATGCCCGAGACGAAATTGGCGACGATTTCCTGCAGCCCGAACCCCAGGCCTACCCCCAGCGCCGCCACCAGCCACTGCAGCTTGGACCACTGCGCCCCCAGGAGATTGAAGGCGGCAATGACCCCGACGATCACCACCAGGTAGTTCACGACGGTGGTGATGGCATAGCCGGTTCCTGGCGCCAGGTGCATGCGGCTGAGCAGGGCGACTTCCAGGGTGCCAGGCAGGTTGCGGGCCGCAAACAGGGTGGCCATGGCGATCAGCGCGGCCAGTGCAAGGTCTGCAAGGGTGATGTCAATGGATTCGGCTCCCTCCAGCACCGACCACACAATGATTTCATCGAACACCCGCAGGGCGGGGATGACCGGCGTCCACAACACCCACAGGCCGGCAACGGCCAGCGCCAGGGTGACGATTCGCAGCGAGGCCTTGCTCTGGCTGCTGATGTTGTGCAGGTTCACGTCCGGCAGATCCAGGGCGGCAGAACGCCCCTCTCCTGAAGAGCCCGCGGCTTCCAGAATGGCTTCCATCTCATGTTCCCGGGCCCGCTGTTCGCGCAACCACTCCAGCTTGAGGCGGCGCTCCCGCACCGACAGGGCCCGCAGGCCGAGGTAGCGGAGTAACGTCAGCACCACCAGCCAGCAGATGCTGACAAACAGGGTGGCCTCCAGCTGCACCGCAGTGTAGTGATAGCCGAACAGCGACAGTCCCGCCAGGGCTAGCGGCGTGGACACCAACAAAAACTGGATCAGCTTGAGACTCTTGGAGAGCCGCCGCCTTTCGGTACTGTCACGGTACGCCTGGAACAGGTAGTGAAGGAAGTAAGCCAGCGCCAGCGACGCCACCAGGAAGATCAAGCGCCCCAGGCTCGATTCGTAGTCCGCCCCCACCGGAGAGACCGTCAGCGGCGCCAGTATCGCGGCGGGCAACAGCACCGTTAACAGCCGCGGAATGGCTTTGCGGGTTGCCTGCAGGGTCTGGGGGCGCCAGTTGAAATGACATTCGGCCAGCCCGCCCGCACGACACACCTGACGAATCAGGCCCAGCATGAACAGCAACATCGCGCCGTCCAGAAATCCCCGGGCCAGGGCCGCCCCCACCTGCCCCGCCCCAGAGACGGTCACGGCAAGCAGCACCAGCACGGTGACCCCGGTCAGGGCCATCACCGCGCTGTAGCCCAGGGCCCGCACCGTTAACCCAATACGGTCGTGATCAACATTGCCGATGTGCTCTCCGGTGGCCATGAGCCGCTGCCGCACGCCCCGTCGCGCCTGCACCAGCCCCACCAGGCACAACGCCAGGAACAATACCAGCGGGAACCGGGCCAGCAGGGAGTCTGGCATCCCCTGCAGCAGCCTGGCCCAACGCTCCCCGCTGAACAGGCCCGACAGGGCTGCCACCAGCTCTCCCGGCGTCTCCCGGCCCACCGGCTGCGTGCTGGGCAGCCAGAACAGTCGGCGCCGCACCAGGCTCTGATAGGCGTCGATACGTTCCTTCAGGGTTCGAATGGTTCGAAAGTACTTGTTCAGCAGATCGATGTGACTGCCGACCGCTTCCCGCAGCCTGGCCAGCAGCTGGGCCCGCTGCTCCAGCAGGAAATCACTGGAAGCGTCCTCCGGATCCAGGACCGCCCCGAACTCTTCCAGCTGAAACTGCTCCACCCGCGCCGCTTCCAGCTGTTCCTTGATCGCCGGCTCCAGGTCCTTGGCCAGGTGTTGCTGTTGCAGCCGTTCCAGCCGGCGACGCAGCTGCTGGGCATAGCTTTCGGTCAGCCCCAGTCCGGCCGTTTCCAGGCGCTGCTGCAGGCTGCGAAACTCGTTGTCCAGTCGACTGAGCAAGGACTCGGCGAAGGCCTGGCGCTCGCGGGTCTGGTTCAGCGCCGCCCGGCGTTGCTCCAGAGCGTCAGTCAGGTCGCGAATTTCCTGTCGGATACCGGTGTCTGACTCCGACGGCCGCTCGATCGGCAGGGGCGCTGGGGTTTCGGATTCCGGTGGCGCTTCGATGATCGGCTGCGGCGGCGCTTCTTCGGTCACTGGGGCAGCCCGATCGACCTCCCGGACCTGAACCTGGGCCTGCACCCCCAGCGTCGGCAGGCACCAGCCCATCAGCCATAAACAGACCGAGAATCCCGTATGTCTGCATCGTTGCCGCATATCGCCCCGCCCCGGAAACCTGCAGACTTGAGTATGGTCCATACCATCAGGATCTGCCGGCCGGCTCAGCAGCCATCGAGTCCGGGAGGATCGCCATTCACCAGAACGTCACCAGGCTGTCACCGGGTCTGTGGAAAGCTGCGAGGGCCAGCCCCGGGCTGGCTGACGATTCACAAGGAGCCGATCATGACCGCCAGATTATGGATAACCCTCGCCATCGCCCTGCTTCCCGCCCTGGCCTCCACTGCCCCGGGCCAGGGCACCCCCGTCGGAGTCACCCCCAACATAGCCTCGAAGCAGGTCCAGTTGGGTCCCCGCCCCTTTTATTTGTTGGACAACATGGCGGACAGTCCGCTGAAGGAGACCCTGAAAGCCTGCCGGGGCGACCAGTTCCGGCCCAGCGACTTTTCCATTGGCCATCGCGGCGCGCCGCTGCAGTTCCCGGAACACACCCGCGAGTCCTACATCGCCGCCGCTCGCATGGGCGCCGGCATCGTCGAGTGCGATGTCGCCTTCACCAAGGACCGGCAACTGGTGTGCCGGCACGCCCAAAACGATCTTCACACCACCACCAACATCGTCACCATCCCGGAGCTGAACGCCAAGTGCACCCAGCCCTTCGTGCCCGCCGACCCGGCCTCCGGCACCCCGGCCCAGGCCGAATGCCGCACCAGCGACATCACCCTCGCAGAGTTCAAGACCCTGCGGGGCAAGATGGATGGCTACAACCCCAACGCCACCACGCCAGAGGAGTACCTGGCCGGTACCGCCGACTGGCGCACGGACCTGTACGCCACCGACGGCACCCTGCTGAGCCATCGGGAGAGCATCGAGCTGTTCCAACAGCTGGGCGTGAAATTCACCCCGGAACTGAAGCGACCGGTGGTGGAAATGCCCTATGAAGGGGACTACAGCCAGCAGGATTACGCCCGTCAGATGATCAACGACTACATCGACGCCGGCGCTCCCCCCGAGGACGTCTGGCCGCAGTCGTTCTACCTGGACGACGTGTTGTTCTGGGTAAACCAGATGCCCCGGTTCGGCCGCCAGGCGGTGTATCTGGACCAGGCGCCCATCACCCCCGACAACAGCTCCCTGGCCTACATGGAAAGCCTGTCGGCCCAGGACATCCGGATCCTCGGCCCGGCACTCTGGAAGATGCTGACCCTGGACAGCCACGGCGACATCGTGGCCTCCGAATACGCGAAGAACGCGAGAGCGGCTGGCCTGAACATGATCGCCTGGACCGTGGAACGCAGCGGTCCGCTGGCCAACGGCGGTGGCTGGTACCACCAGACCATTACCGACGCCATCGACCGGGACGGCGACACTTTCGAAGTGATCGATGCCCTGGCCCGGGACGTCGGCGTGATCGGCATCTTCTCGGACTGGCCGGCGACGACCACGTACTATGCCAACTGCATGGGGCTGAATGAACGGGGCCTGGGACACGGCCGTCGTCCGCGCTAATGCGCCTGTCCCGCCCGACCAGTCATCCGGGCGGGACCATCACCACCGACGAAGCCCCGTGCCCGGTAACAGGGACGGGGCTACTGTCGCCAAAACTGAGACCTTGGCAGTGGTAACCGGCAGGAGATTGATCCAGTATGATTTGAGCCTTTGACGTATTAGGGACCAAGCCGTCATGTACTCATCACCGACTGAATCGATGCCCTCCCGGGCTCGGGGCAATGCCTTCCTCTGGCTGATCGCCGCCGTTGTGGTCGCCGCCATCGCCGTGCCCTGGCACACCCACAACAGCCTCACCGGCAAGGACGAGTCCGTCTCCTCAGCCTGGGCGAACGTGCAGAGCAACCTGCAACGTCGCGCCGACCTGATTCCCAACCTGCTGCGAACGGTCAGCCAGGCCATGGAATACGAAAGCGAAACCCTGGAGGCCCTGGTTGAGCAACAGGCCGAACTGCTCGCCCGCCACCAGCAACCACCGGCGGACGAGGCGGCACTGAACCACATCGCCGAGGTGGACAGGCAACTGTCCGTCAGTACACAGCACCTTCTCGCCCGGACGGCGGTGCTGCCGGAACTGAAAGCCACCGACCAGTTCCTCCAGCTGCAGGCGCAACTGGAAGGCACCGAGAACCGCATCAACGTGGCCCGTATCCGGTATAACGAGGCAGCCCGAGACTACAACAGCGCCATCCGCGGCTTTATCGGGCGTTATGTGGCCGAATCCCTGGGCATGACGCCCCGCCCCTACTTCGAGGCCAGTGACGACGCCGGCCAGCCGGTCGAGGTGGTGTTCGGTAATGACTGAGCGCCCCCTGGGCACGCGGCTGGCGTGGTTGCTCGCGATCCTGCTGGTGAACGCAGGCTTGATCTGGTGGCTGAACGCGGTGTTTCTGTCCCCGCCACCCATGGTGGCGGACGCAACAGGCTTGCTGTCGGAGAGTGAACGGGCGCGGATCAGCGAGTTTCACCGCTTCCTGCTCAAGGATTATGACCTGGACTATCGCGTCGTCATCGACCGCGACCTGGGGGACATCGACCGGTATGCCGCCGACTATTTCCGGGACCAGGAGGTCGGCGCCTCCAGCCACACCGGCCGGGGCCTGTTGCTGGTGCTCGATGTGGATGCCAACCAGGTGCGGATGGAGGTCAGCCACGCCCTGGAGCCGGTCTATACCGACGCCTTTGTGGCCTACTTCGAGCACCGCCAGATGACCGAGTTCTTCGCGGTCAACCGCATTGCCGACGGCATCCTGGCAACCACCGAGCTCTTGGTGACCCGGGCCGCCAACGCGGCTAACGGACTCGACCCCAGCACCGAAGGCTGGGCCGCCGAAAGTGGCGGTGGCGGTGCACGGGTGGACGCGCGGATTGGCGAAGGGCCTACCGGGCACAGCACGGAAGCCCTGGACAGCGCGGGCACCACATCGCCCCGCGATACCCTCGAGCTGTACCGGCAGGCCATGGCCAACCGCAACAACAACCCGAGGCTGGCGATCTATTCCGACTCAACCCGCGACCTGCTGGCCCAACGCCTTGCCACCCCGGCCCAGATGGACAACGTTGCCCGGAGCCTGCGGGAATGCGAGGTGGAACGCAGCTTCCGGAACCATGACCGGGCCGTACTCCGTTATCCCATCGCCGAGCGAACCTGTCCACCGTACTTTTTTGTGCGGGAAGACGGCCGGTGGCGACTGGATTTCACGGTGATGATTGACGCCATCCGCTTCGGGCGGAACAACCAGTGGCGCCTGGTACCGGGGTATTCCGGTCCATACCAGTTTGCCTTCCTCGACCTGAGGTTCGACAAAAACGGCTACCCCTATCCGCCCTAATGTCCCCAATCGCTACTGCACCGCCGGCTCGTCATCACGGATGCGCAGGAAGCTGGCGAACCGGGGCAGGCCGGTCGAGGTCAGGCCAAAATACTTATAGGTCACGGTGGTGCCGAGGGCGGGCGGTGCCTCACGCTCGGCATCCGAGAAACCGGTGCCGATGCGGAATCGCCGGCCATCGTCCCGCTCCACCAGCAACGCCCCCAGCCGCCCCTCATGGCGGCCCTGCCCCGGCACATGGCCGATCACCACCGCTTCCGCATCCTGGTGACGCTTGACCTTCAACAGGTCCTCGGAACGCCCAGAGCGATAACGGCTGGCGCCGTGGTGCAGCATCACCCCCTCGCCACCGGCGGCCACCACCCGATCCAGCTCCGCCATCAGGGCCTCGTGGGTAGTGGCCCGGTGCTGTGGAATCAGCGCCAGATGGGGCGACGGCGAGTCGCCCAGCAAGCGCTCCAGTTGCGCCAGCCGCTCGCTAAAGGGAGCCTCGCTGGCCGGCAGATCAAAGACCATCAAACGAATCCGCCGCCACTCCTCCGCATCCGGCGTATAGCGACGAACAGCCGCCGACAGCTCCGCAAAGCGCTGCCGCCCCATCCACAGCTCGCCATCCAGCGGCTGCTCAGGGAAGCCCTCGGTAAACCAGTCCGGCGCATTGAACTTATTGCCCTGTCGCGATTGCAGCGTTTCACCGTCCCAGTAGGCGCGGACACCGTCCAGTTTCTCGCTGACCCAGTAGCCTTCCAGCTCGGTGCCTTCTTGGTAGGTTTGGGCGAGGAGGAGTGGGGGTGGGGTTTGGGCGATTGCTGTGCTGCCGATGGCTACCATCATGGCGGCCACAAGCAGGCGGGGCGACAATCCGTATCGTTTGAACATCCGTGTGCGTCCTTTGCGATGACGTTCAGGTCTGCCAAATCGGGATATTGTGGCTCCGTGATCAAGCGCCTGAATGTATGAATCTATTAAACCAGACGAACACTTTCCCCTGACTTAGCCCGACTCGGGCGACTATCACGACGTCCACGGCCATAGGCGAGCATGTCCTCTGGCGTCATGTGCGCATAGCGAACCTTCCTTGCCATCAGGTTCGGGCGTTGCTCGGTGTCGATGTGCAGGACCCGGCTGTACAGCTCGTCTTCTTTTTGCTTGAACGTTTCGTCGTCCATATCCCGCCAGTAGCGGTCCGGCCGGCCGGTCTTGCGGTCGTGTTCGGCAGTCACCGGATCCTTGTGCCGGTGGGGTTCCAGCACGGGAAACTCCGGCAGGGGCCGGGTCACGTCCATGTAGTTCTGGAGGAAATCCCAGAGCGCGTAGCAGGGACGGGAAACGTGGTGCCAACCCAACAGGATATCCCCTATGTGAACCTCCAGCTTGCTGTAGCGATGGCACAATATGAAATCGAACCTCGGCCCATACTGGGTGGCACCACCTGCCACCCAGCCGTCAAACTCATAAAAGGGTGCCTCGATGACCGTCGCTTTACGCCGCCCAAGGAACGGGATCGTCCGGCGGTAGCGCCACACCCGGACCAGACCGGTACGGCGGTTGAGTTCCCATTCAGGCCCCCGTCCAGCCTTTACGCACCATCGAGGAAAGAGTTCGAATACGAGCGAGGACGATAACCACATGAAAGCCGGTATGCCTGATATCACCAAGAAAAATGGCCAGACTTCTTTCAGGGCAATTAATAAAGTTGAGCCAGTAAGGTAGGCATGCATCAAATAAGTAACAAGCCCAAGAGGTAAACTGACCCAGAAGAAACCTTTGCCGTATACCTCAAACACATTGATCAACTTCGACCGGAAAGCCAGCGGCGCATAACAAATACTTTCATGATCCAGCTGCCCCTGATCTCCCGTTTCAGCCAGCAGATCCCCGCGCTTTTCAATTCTTCGAAGCGCCTCCGGTCGCCAGCGAGCAAACAGGTTGGACGGCATCAGTTCTTGCGTGCCGCCCCAGGGCAGCCGGAAACCGGCTGAGCGTCCCAGTTTGGAGTGACTGAAATCCTGGCTCTGGACGGGTTGCTCGGGTATCGAGTCCGGGCGGTAGGCACCGGGGCCATAGTAGTTCATGCCGTCAGGCGGAGTCAGGCTGGTCATTCAGGCTTACCTTGTCGTCGAACCAGAAAGGCCGGCTTTCCTCGCTCAGATGGGCTTGTTTTTATCTCCTCAAGCATTACCAATTGGCTGTCTATGTGCTCCGGACCTGGGGCGACCTTGACGAGACTCCTGTCAACCACGGCCATAGGCGAGCATGTCTTCAGGTGTCATATGCGCATAGCGTACCTTCCTGGCCATCAGGTTCGGGCGTTGCTCGGTATTGATGCGCATGACCCCGCGGTGCATATCGTCCTCTTTTTGCTTGAACGTTTCATCGTCCATATCCCGCCAGTAACGTTTCGGCCGGCCGGTCTTTCGGTCGTGTTCGGCGGTCACCGGATCCTTGTGCCGGTGGGGTTCCAGCACGGGGAACTCCGGCAAGGGCCTGGTCACGTCCATGTAATTCTGGAGGAAATCCCAGAGCGCGTAGCAGGGGCGGGAAATGCGTTGCCAACCCAACAAGATATCCCCCAGATGAACCTCCAGCTTGCTGTAGCGGTGGCATAATATGAAATCGAACCTCGAACCATGCTGGGTCGCACCACCCGCCACCCAACCGTCAAACTCATGGAAGGGGTGCTCGATAATCGTCGCTTTACATCGTTCAAGAAATGGGATCGTGCGGCGGTAGCGCCACACCCGGACCATGCCAGTACGGCGATTGAGTTCCCATTCTGGCCCCCGTCCAGCCTTTACGCACCATCGAGGAAAAAGTTTGAAAACGAGCGTGGAGGACAACCACATAAGGCCAGGAACCCCTGCGATCACGAAAAGTACCGGCCAAACTTCAAAGAATACAGTCAGCCAGGTTTCGTCAGGCCCAACCCAAGACACACCTATTAAATACATAACCAGCGCAACTGGTAACCCGATACAGAAGAACCCTTTGCCATACATTCCAAATCCGTTGATCAACCTGGATCTCAAGGCTAACGGTGCGAAACAAATGCATTCATGGTCCTGTTGCCCCTGATCTCCTGTTCCAGCGAGCAGGTCCCCTCGCTTTTCAATTCTTCGAAGGGCCTCCGGTCGCCAGCGAGCAAAGAGGTTAGACGGCATCAATTCTTGCGTGCCGCCCCAGGGCAACCGGAAACCGGCTGATCGTGCCAGTTTTGAGTGATTGAAATCCTGGCTCTGGACGGGTTGCTCGGGTATCGAGTCCGGGCGGTAGGCACCGGGGCCATAGTAGCCGCCGGAATCAGCCGTTGAGTTATCCATAATAACGGACCTGTTCGTCGTACCAGAAAGGACGACCTTTTTCACGGAAGTCCGGTTGGGTATGTTCCTGATTGTCTTTGCTGTAGACCAAAGGGTCCTCCGGATCCGGGGCGGGGAACACCATTGGGGTTTCGCCTTCTTTAATCTGGATTTGCAACTGGATGCGGACGTTCCAGTGGTAGGTCCAGGTTTCGTTTAAATCCACCGCTCCTAACCAGCGCTGCACTTCCGTGCTGCGGGTGAGGGGCGTTTTCAGGTACACATGGGTCCCGCCTTCGAACGCTTCCTCCCACAACACGTGGTTCTTCAGTTCGGTCCTTGCAATTGGCGTAACCGTCGTGTTGGACATATCACTTACACCCAGCAAATACCCCCGTTCGGACTTGGACTCCACCAATTGCATGTGCGGTTTGAGCCCCACCATCTCGGCTCCCTTGAACAAACCGGGAATGGCGCTTTCTACTCGCAGGCGTGTGTTTGCCTCGCCGAGGGCAGCCAACCGACCTTCGTCCTGCTCGCCCAACTCACCCCGCAGTGCCTGGCCGCGCAGGGGGTTGGGTTCGATCACGACACTGACCCCCATCAGCAGACTGACCAGGCGATAATAGGCCTCACGCGGCTCCTTCAGGAAAGGCTTCTCCGCCATCGGCCCAAAGGGGCCATGGCGCATCCAGATCTCCATGGGCTCTTCGCTGAACCAGGCCATCACCACAGTGCCGGAGATAGCCAGCGCCACACCCAGGGCGAGCCAACCGACCGGACCTAAAAACAGTAACCCCGCCGACCCGGCGAGATTGGCAAACGCCAACGCCACGCCCCCAGCGGCGACGATGCCTGCACCCACCGCTGCGCCAGTATTGCCCATACGGTAAAGGTATTGGGCGTCCAGGGCATAGTCGAACGCCATCAGGATTCCTCCTAGTCCGCCAAAGATCTTGCCCCAAGTCAGGGGCCCGCCAAGATATTGAGCGAGCTTATGAGCAATGGGACCACTCCACTCACGGGATAGGAACTGCTTAGACACCCTTTCCACAATCGCAACGTTTTGTAGAAACCGCTCAGTCAGCATGACGGAGGCATAGGTTAAGTCATAAATTGCACTTCCAGCTCCAACAACAGCACTGCTACCGCCTAGGACCCTAAAGTCCCCGTCAAACGCAGCCTTAACCCCTGTAATATTATGCAACTCCATCAACATAACCGCCGCCGGCAAAATCGGCGAGTTGAGCACCCGGTAAAGACGTCTGTTTTCCGTCTTCGTCACCGTGTCTTCAAAGGCGCGTACCTTGGCCTCCAGGGTGTTTCTATTCATTTCCAGGTCATCGAAGGCATCGTTGGCGGCTTGCAGGCTACCATCCACCGTCTCGAAGTGGCTCAAGGCCTTTTCCAGCTTCGCCTCGGCATCGGCCATCCGCCGGGCCACCACGACAGCGGAGGCCTCCGACAGGTTCGAGGATTGGTTAGCATAGCGCTCCCAGATGTCCAGTTCCTTCAATGCCCTGGCGTACTGCCTTTCCGCTGCGCCCAAGTGCCTCAGGATCCTCGCAATTCGTTCGTTCTCCGGCACAACCAGTACCAGCGCCTCATCCGCAGTACCGGAAGGCAATCCCTGCGCCCTGGCACGGACCTGGCTGGTGGAAGCCCTGGGGCGAACGCCCCCCTCGCCCTGCTCGGTGATATCGCCAAACATGCGAATGGCCCGTCCCTCTTCGGGGAGTTCCTCCATGCCCGTGATGCCAATCACGTAGTAGCCCTTCTGCGTCGCCTTGGAAAGGCGCTCCAGCCGGACGTTGCCTGTGAGGAAGGGCATAGAAGCCCTGAGCTGCTGAATCGACCCTGCGTACAGTCTCATTTGAGCTTTGGTTGCGTTTGCAAATAACCGCTGTCTCTGCGCAGCTAGGTTCTTTGAACGTAGAGCGATCTCAGATTCCTGTACGGCTATGCGCTCAAGGTTTGCCTGTGCTTTCCGACTGGCCTGCTCCGCCTGACGGTGACCTTCACTCAGTTCATCCGCAGCTTTGGCTCTTGCATCCGCACCCGCCCTCTCAGCCGCGGCCCTCTCCTGGCCCAATCGATCCATTTCGGCTTCCATCGCCTTAAGCTGGGTATCGATATCCTTAAGTTGCTGATTGCCACTAACCAAGGGCTGGCTGGCGCTCTGGATTGCCCCCCATAAATTGCCATGGATGTTCAGTAGTGTCTGGGTGCCTGTCCGCAAGCTTGAGGCAAAGGCCGTTGAGAACACTCCTGCCTCAGCAGCTGCGGCCAGTTCCAGGCCGTCCCGCGTCTTGACAAGGTCCGTTTCCGGGAGGTCTGTATTTTCCAGGGATGCCAACTCGCTGGCACGGAATTGACCATCGCCAGAGTTTTCCTCCGGCTCGGCAGGAGGTTCATAAGGCTGTTCCAGGTCTTCGACACGAAAGCGGGGAAATAGGACTGAGTACAGCAATTCACTGTGCCCAGCACTGCACAGTCCCTGAAGCCACTCCTTACCTTTTCCATCCCTGGAGCCGTCCACCCTGGCGGCTAATACGTCACATTCTCCCGGTTCTTTGATCACTTCCTGTATCAGCGAAGTCAGAAAGTGGAAAGCACCCGCATAGTCATAACCATCATGGGTGAACAGGTCCACCAAGCTGTGCTGCGCCCAACTGCGTTGCAAAAGGTCCAGCAGATCTTCCTGCAGGCTAGTCCCATACTCCACTGCGAGCTTTCTTTCGGAAACGGCAATGGACCGTTCCAGCTCCTTTTGCCCCTCGCCATTTATTTCAGACATGTACTTGTGCAGCGGATTTCGCTTTCCCCCAATATCACGGGGGACAACCGCGGCATTCATTAACAAGGCGGAATCAAAATGGGGTCGGGCCTTCGCTCGTCTCACCGTACCAATGGAAAACCAGGCCGCGACCTGTCGACGCTGTTGCAGATAGCGAAGCTTTCCGACTGGGTCATCAAGCCGGATGGCTCCTATTAGCCGGTCTCGCGCGTCCTGAACGCTGTCCCCAATGGCTTGGGTATCTTCAGGCCATTCAAGTACCCCACGCCCCTCGATGTCCCCGGTAGCCTGATCAGCTGACTCCACTTCTTTCAGTGTCTGATGCAGGCATCTGGCAAGCGCTGTCATTTCCGGACGTTCATCCTCGTGGATCGGATCCTCCGGATCCGGATCCTCCTGTCGTTGGTGGACCCCAACGGCCACCTGCGATGCAGACGCAGCATAGTCGCCCTTGAGATCAAGGAGGTATTTCTCCGGGCGGTCAAACTGCCACTCAACTGAAGGGTTTCGGCTCCTCTGGGGCGCGAGATTGCTAGCCAGGAAGGCATTGGTAAAACTTGTGTTTACCGTCAGGGTATCGCCTTCACTATGCTTAGGTTCTGCAAGCTCCATGCTGACAGTGCTGCAGCGATCCACCCTCGCCAGTGGGCGCCCCTGCAGGTAATTGATTCGTGCCCCGGGCCACTGGGACTCACTGTAAGCTGCGTGAACGCTGATCCATTTGCGATCAACTCGTGCCGGCACCCAGACTTCACTCAAGGCCGTGCCTGTCACGGTTCGGTAGCCAGGCTCAAACTCACCGTCAGTTCGGCGATAGTTCTGGAGCGGGACATCATGGTAACGGGTAACACCTTGCTCATCGATGCGCACTTCAATTTCGCGCCAAAGCTTCCCCTCATGGAACAGGTAGATAAAGCCAGGACGAGACATCACATGATGGGATGGATTGTTGCCTTTGAGGGTCACACCCGAAATCAAAGTAGTCGGGATGATGGGAAGTATTACATGATGCTGCCGTTCCATCTCCCGATCCACCGCCGTTGCGTTCTGCAGGAAAGGGACACGAATGGGCTCGCCCTCATCTGTGGCAATCTCCAACCACAGGTTACGATTGGGCTATCCTTGCCATGGCCAGACATGAAGAACCGAGTCATCCAAGTCTTCTAGGGCTACCCGATTTTCCAGCCCTTCTTGCTGTTCAGCATTCGCCTCATCAAAGATCCGGAAGGTATGCCCTTCCGGGTGCTCCCGACCAAGAACCTCAACAATCAGGGATTCCCCCTCGCAGGCTGGCCCGCAACTTTCAGTACGCTGTTGCGAAGAACTGGTTTCAGACATCCTTGTCATTCCTTCCATCGATATCAGGTTGTGCGGCGTTTAGACCGGGGCGGAGTTCAGTGCCCGCCACTGCTCCGGTTCCAGTGTCGGTGTTGCACCCATAGTGACAGGATCGGGATTATCGCTGGTCACCCAACGTTCATGGCCGGTTTCCCCATACCAATACGTCACACTCGTTATTACGTTGTCCTGGCCTTTCGCTGACGGGGCCAAGCCATGCCAGATTCGTGGATCGTAGAATCTGAGCAACCCTCTTCGGCCCCCGTCAAATTGAACGCTCAGTCTTTGGCGCGCCCAATCTGTAACTGCTCTTAAGCCTTGACTGGAATCGAGAATCAGCCCACTCAATTCATCGTTTTGGAGGCCTTGTCGAGCCCACCGATATAAGTCGCTGTCTTCTCGAACTTGCAGGACGATCGGACTCTGTTCCTGGTAGGGCTCCCACTCGGTTTGGGCGAAGAGGTACTCCCATTCCGGATTAGGTTCAATTTCATAGGCCTTTTGCAGAATCGCCGCTGATGATCTGGATTCCAGAATCAGATAGCACAGCCCATTGCGGGGAAATATTTGCGAGTCCATCTCTATCCCCCTATGCCGTCTGTGCTTTGCCACAGGGGCAATCAGTCAAAGGGCAGGTGCCATCCGGCTGTTCCTGGCATTGTTCCACAATAGCCGCTCTCTGAATTCGGGCTTGTTTCAAACGATGGGCGACAATTGGTTTTGCCTTTGGTCTTTGGCCCACGTTGGCAACCGCCACCGGCGTCACCGCCCCACCATTGGCATCCACCAATCCCGGCATCCCCGGCGCCTGCACGCCCTGCCCTGACCCACTCCCCGGCGAACCACCGCCGTTGAGTTTGATGGTGGGGCCACTGAGGGCGACGCCGCTGGGGTCGATTTTGACGAAGCTGCCGCCGGCTTTGAGGGTGATTTCGGCGCCGGCTTCGATGACGGCTTTCTGGCCGGCCTTGATGTGGAGTTCGGTGCCGGAGTCGGTGAGCCAGGCGGTGCCGGCTTTTAGATGAAGAGTACCGGTGACGTTGAAGCTGTGGTCCTGGCCGACCTGTTCTCGGCGTTCGCCGTCCACCGTCAGGTGGTCGTTCGCCTGGATATGGCCGACCCGGTCGTTCTCCAACGTCAGGTGGCTGTCGTGCTTGATGACTTCGGTGCGGTTGTTTTCGGTGAGCAGGTCCAGGTCCTTCTGGGCGTGGACGTAGATCTGCTCCTGGCCGGCCTCGTCCTCGAAGCGCAGCTCGTTGCTGCCCTCGCCCTTGTGGGTCTGGGTCTTCAGCACTGTGCGGGTCTTGTTCGCCGGCAACGCATAGGGCGGTGTGTTGGTGGCGTGGTAGGTGCGCCCGGTGATGATGGGCTGGTCCGGGTCGCCGTCGAGGAAGCTGACGATGACCTCGTGGCCGATGCGCGGCAGGGCCATGAAACCGTACTGGCCGCCGGCCCAGCCCTGGCTGACCCGGAGCCAGGCGCTGCTGTGTTCGTCATTCTGACTGTAGCGGTCCCAGGGAAAGCGGACCTTGACCCGGCCATGCTCGTCGCAGTGGATCTCCTCCCCTGCGGGACCGGTGACGATGGCCATCTGGGGACCATCCATCAGCGGCCGATTGGCGACCTGTGGCCGCCAGGTGCGATCGGCGGGCATGGCGGTGAAGGTGTTGCTGTAGCTGGTGGGTTTGCTGCCGCCCTCCTCTTCCAGGGCCTGGGGCTGTTTGCCGGTGTGGACGATGCCGGTGAGCAGCCAGTCGCGGTTGAGCGGATCTTGCTGGTGGCCGGTCAGGGGCAGCTTGGCGCCGGCGGCGAGGTCCGGGCGGTTGCTCTTGCCATGGGCCTCGCTGGTCTGGTTGCGCTGGGCGTCGAGCCGGGCCTGGGTGAAGGCGGTGCCGCTGGCATCGGCCTTGAAGCGGCCGGGGTAGTCATAATATTGATAATCGTCGCGCTGGTGGTCGATGCCGGCCGCGGCCTGCTCGTGCATCAACGCGTAGGCAGGGTTCTTGAAGGTGTA
>NZ_JAWVYN010000022.1:0-58190 GCF_033722735.1 Marinobacter sp. | reverse complement strand
GTATCGTTGTTCCTGGGTCAGTTGTCGGTATCCCATCACTGCTTCACTTTGGTCGGTAAAGCGAATGAGGGTACCGGCAGCGGCCCTCCTTCCTCTACCTCGTTATCCCAAAGTGCTGCGGTTATTATCTGAATTCAGGGGCTCAGTTCCCTATTGACACCCTTCATGGTGAGGAGATCAGAAACACCTTCAGGGCTGATTTTGAGATTACTCGATACTTCAAATTTCACTTCGATCTTCCATGGCAGTTAACGCCGGCCAGCATGCACGGCTACGGAATGAAGGCGAAGCTGAAATGTAGTAGGCGTCGCCGTGCCTGGCATTGTTAAATCATTCTCGCCGGCCATCCATATAGTCGTAAAGCCTTCAAATGGAGTCTGGGAACTCGGGTGTTGTGGTTTCCTGCTGCTCAATAAGCATTTGGTTTCTTCGGGCCATAGTTTCATGCCAATCCTGAGCTTCTCGATCCATGAAAAAGTTAGCTTCCGGAGCCAGCCGAGCAACTGCATCCTGCACTTCATCAAGAGTGACACGGAAGAACTCTTTCCGCATATTAGCCATATTCACTCTGCGATCTTCAAATTCCTTATGAAGTGCCGATTCCAACGCTGGGGCTTCCTCACTGTATATCATCGCGTGGGTATCGAAAGCAAATGGAACACTGGCGTCTCCAAGCTCCCGTACCCTGTCATCTGGATCAAGCCTTCGAGTGAGACCAATTTTTACAACATTCTCCCCAAAAGATCCTACGTTCGAAATGATATAAACGTACCCTGAGCGGGTTAATTGAGCCATTGCTCTCGCACGTTCGCTTTCTGCATGAGCTTCCGCCAACTGAGCCTCAAGCTCTGCGATCTTTTGCTTCAAGGTTTCGTCGGGTTGACCTACTCCGGCTTCATGACGAACCCTTTCCAGCATTTGCTGATATTCTTTTTCTCTTTTTTCTGCTGACTTCACTTCAGCTATCAATTTCTTCTCTTCTCGCTCCGCACGCGCACGCTCGGCTCGCTCGTCTTTTTCCACTTTAATTTGTTCGCGATACTCATGGGTCAAAAAGAGCTCTTCCAATTTCAGCCCAATGTATTCATCAGTAATAAATATGTTCATTGAGGCATTTGCTTTATTAATCGCTTCTGCGGCCTTATGGATGCGCTTTTCCATAGCTTTAGCATTATTCCATCTCGTATTTGCGATGGCAGCTTCGCATTCGTTATTGAAGGCGCGCATGGTCAATCGGACTTGACGGTTAACCATAGTTTTACCCTTGGACTTACTATTATCAACGTACCAATTTGTGGGGCAGATAGTCGCCTTTTTATCCGAGATCATATTCTTTTGATGCTCGCGAACATCTCTAATCTTTTCTTTGAAAACCTCACTATCATGAAAGTCGAAGTGAGGCTCATAAACTCCAAGCTCAGCAAATGCCAAGCGTTCGTCATATACTGCAACGGTTTCCTCAAGTCTATTTAATAACTCTCGTTTCTCGGAATATGAGGATCTAAGCTCTGATATTGATTTAGAAACCTCGCTGGCTTCTTGTTTTAATCTATTTACTTCTTCTTCCTCTGAAATAATGTGGACAAATCGAAGCCTTTCCTTTTTGATCTCATCGGAACACCTTTCCCTCTCTTCTTTGAACAATTTATTGAAATCTCGATGTTGCCTATTCAATGATATTTTCCAGAATATTGCAGTAGCCAAGAGGGCAATGAGGGATAGTGTCAGGCCCGCCTTTTCGGAATCAGCTAAAACCCATAAAAGGTAATCGAGCTCCATAAGCTTTGCCTCCCTGGGAGATATCTTGATTTCTGATGTATTGACCGTGCACCAGCGGATTTAACAGCGTATTAGACCGAATGCTTCATTACCGCAAAAACGCAGCTTCTGCATTATTACGTGTCGTTATTACGCAAAATATAGAATCCAGGATTAAAACAGCCAAAAATTTCAAAGCGTTGCGGTCCATGTCCTTCATTGGCTCGTAATATCACCGCGTAATAACGACGCGGTCAAGTGACTACGTCCGGCCCAAAACAAAAAAGGCCCGAAAACTTTCGCTTCCGGACCTTTGTATCAGCGCGTTAGGTTATTCACCTCAACCACACTTACTATCCCCACAAGACAAACAAGTCGCACACCCATCCATAACAATCACCGCCTTGGTACTGCACTTGTTACACATGGTGGCATTGGCCGGGTATTCACCCGCAGAGTCGTCGTTCTTGGCCTTCTGGCTGGACTCAAACTCCGCCCGCTTCTCGGCAAGGATGCGCTTGGTGGCTTCGCTCATTTCCTCGCTTTCCAGCAGGCCGATGGCCTTGAGGTGTTTCTCGATCACGGCGCCGATTTCGGCCACCAGGGACGGCATGAACACGCCGCCTTTCTTGAAGTAGCCGCCGTTGGGGTCGTACACGGAGCGCAGCTCTTCCACCAGGAAGGTGACGTCACCGCCCTTGCGGAACACCGCGGAGATAACGCGGGTGAGGGCGATGACCCACTGGAAGTGTTCCATGGACTTGGAGTTGATGAACACCTCGTAGGGCTGACGGCTCTCGTGGTCGGTGCCTTCGTTCAGCAGGATGTCGTTGATGGTGATGTACATCGCGTGCTCGGCCACCGGCGGTTTGATCTTGTAGGTGGTGCCCAGCAAGAAGTCCGGGCGCTCGATGTACTCGTTCATCTCCACCGGCTTGGGGCCGGTGTCCTGCACGCTGGTGTCTGGCTGAGCCTGCTGGTTGTCGGCCTTGGTCACCCGGTAACCGACGATGTTCTTGGAAATTTTAACTGTCATGGTTCTGGTCCTGTGTCGGTTGTTCCCGGATTAATACTTGCCGTAGGTGCCTTCTTTCAGGGCGTCGAAGAGGTTGGCGGCGGTGTGGATCTCGCCGTCGTATTCTACCTGCTCGTTGCCCTTGAGGGTCACCTTGCTGCCATCGTCCAGGGTGAATTCGTACAGGGTGTTTTCCAGGTCTTTCTCTTTAACCAGTACGCCCTGGAACGCTTCCGGGTTGAAGCGGAAGGTGGTGCAGCCTTTCAGGCCGTTCTCGTAGGCGTACATGTAGATGTTCTTGAAGTCCTGGTACGGGAAGTCCTGGGGCACGTTCGCGGTCTTGGAGATGGAAGAGTCCACCCACTTCTGCGCGGCGGCCTGGATATCCACGTGCTGGTTCGGGGTCACGTCGTCGGAGGTGGTGAAGTAGGCCGGCAGCTTCTTGTCGTCGTCCTCGGAGAACGGCATGGCGTCCGGGTTCACCAGATGGCGGTAGGCCAGCAGTTCGAAGGAGAACACGTCCACCTTCTCTTTGGTCTTGCGCCCCTCACGGATGATGTTCCGGGAGTAGTGGTGTGAGAAGCTCGGCTCGATGCCGTTACTGGCGTTGTTGGCCAGGGACAGGCTGATGGTGCCGGTGGGCGCGATGGAGGTGTGGTGGGTGAAGCGGCCCCCTTTCTCGGCCAGCTCGGCCACCAGCTCCGGCTCCACCTGGGCAATCTTCTGCATGTAGCGGCTGTACCTGGCGTGCAGGACGCGGCCCTTGACCTTGTCGCCTTCCTTGTAGCCGTCGGCCTTCAGTTCCGGACGTTGGGCCAGCATCTTGGCGGTCACTTCAAACTCGTCGTCCATGATCGGGGCAGGGCCCTTCTCGCCGGCCAGGGCGAGGGACTGGCGCCAGCCTTCCACGGCCATCTCGCGGACCACTTCCTCGGTGAACTTGACGGACTCGTCAGAGCCGTAGGGCATGCGCAGCATGGCGAGGGTGGAGCCCAGGCCGAGGATGCCCATGCCGTGGCGGCGCTTGTAGGTGATCTCGTGGCGCTGCTCCGGCAGCGGCAGGCCGTTGATCTCCACCACGTTGTCCAGCATGCGGGTGAAGATGCCCACCACCTTGCGGTACTTCTCGTAGTTGAAGCTGGCCTTGTCGGTGAACGGGTAGTCAACGAACTTGGTCAGGTTCACCGAGCCCAGCAGGCAGCTGCCGTAGGGGGGCAGGGGCTGCTCGCCGCAGGGGTTGGTGGCGCGGATGTCCTCGCAGAACCAGTTGTTGTTCATCTGGTTGACCTTGTCAATCAGGATGAACCCTGGCTCGGCGTAGTCGTAGGTGGAGGTCATGATGGTGTCCCAGATCAGCTGCGCCTTGAGGGTGCGGTAGATCCGGCAGGCCACCTTGCCTTCGCCGTTCAGCACGTAGCCGTCGGTGACCGGGAAGTCCCGGTAGACGAACTGGCTCTCGTCGGACAGGTCCAGGCCTTCCTCTTCCACTTCCTTCTCGGTGACCGGGAAGGACAGGTGCCAGTCGTCGCCGTTCTTGACCGCCTCGATGAAGTCTTCGGTGATCAGCAGGGACAGGTTGAACTGGCGTAGGCGGCCGTCTTCCCGCTTGGCCTGGATGAAATCGATGATGTCCGGGTGGTGCACGTCGAAGGTGGCCATCTGGGCACCGCGGCGGCCACCGGCGGAGGACACGGTGAAGCACATGCGGTCGAAGATGTCCATGAACGACAGCGGGCCGGAGGTGGTGGCACCGGCGCCGGCCACGTAAGCACCTTTGGGTCGCAGGGTGGAGAACTCATAACCAATGCCGCAGCCTGCCTTGAGGGTCAGGCCTGCTTCGTGGTTCTTCTCCAGGATGTCGTTCATGGAGTCGTTGATGGTGCCGGACACGGTGCAATTGATGGTGGAGGTGGCCGGTTTGTGGGCCTCGGCACCGGCGTTGGAGGTGATGCGGCCGGCCGGGATGGCGCCGTTTTGCAGCGCCCAGACAAACTCTTTCTTCTGCTTGGTACGGACAGATTTGTTTTCCACCTGGGCGAGGGCTTCAGCAACCCGCTCGTAGGTGGCCTGGATATCCTTGTCCACCGGCTCGCCGGTCTTGGTCTTGAGCTGGTACTTGCTGCTCCAGATATCCAGTGAAGCGTCCTGCATGGGAATTGTTGTTATGACTGCCTGAGCCTTAGCGTTCATTGCCACCCTCTTATACTCCAAAGTGCCGTTTAAAGGCTGAGCGATTTACTTCCTACCCTTGGCTTCTTGCCTCGAGTATACGCCGCCTTACCCCTGAAAAATTCGTCTGTCTTGATGTTTCTTAAACCACAACATCTGGTGGTTGCCTGCCTGGCGCGGTCCTGTCTGTGCAGTACTTGACCGGCGGCTGCCGGCGGTTGCCGACGCCTTGACCAGTTCGCGTGCATCTTGTGCAAACTGGTCAATAAAGACCCAACATGTAGGTGAGTTTTGAGGAAGTATAACAGGATATAGTGGTCTGTGAAGAAGGTGACAACTATTAACCTGCGTCGGCAATCACGGCAAAATTAATGGCCAGGCTCTTGAAACGGGAAAATGCCTGCCAGCAGAGCGACTTGGGCCGACCAACGTCGAACACTACATGTTGTGGTTAAAAAACGATCAGTCATGAGTGGGGATGGAGCTGGAGCCGGGCCCCGGGAGGGTGTCCGGCTCCCTCGGCCAGGCTAACCGAGCAGCAGGTTGTCGTCGTCGATTTCCAGGCCCCGCTGTTGCTCGAACAGCCCCAGCAGGTCCTTGACGTCCAGGCCGTCCCGCTCGGAGCCGGCAATGTCGAACACCACCTGGCCCTGGTGCAGCATCACCGTGCGATCGCCCACTTCCAGGGCCTGCTTCATGCTGTGGGTCACCATCAGGGCGGTGAGCTGCTGTTCCTCGATGATCTTCTGGGTCAGCTCCAGCACGAAGGCCGCCGTCTTGGGGTCCAGGGCGGCGGTGTGCTCGTCCAGCAACAGGATGCTGGACGGGGTCAGGCTGGCCATCAGCAGGCTGACGGCCTGGCGTTGGCCGCCGGAGAGCAGGCCCATCTTGTCCCCCAGGCGGTCTTCCAGGCCCAGCTTGAGGGTGGCCAGGCTGCTACGGAACTGGTCCATGTAGCGGGCCTTGACCGCGGCGGTCAGGCCGCGACGCTGGCCCCGTTTGATGGCCAGGGCCAGGTTCTCGTCGATGGTGAGGGACTCGCAGGTGCCTGCCAGCGGGTCCTGGAACACCCGGGCCACGTTGCGGGCACGTTTGTGGGTGGGCAGGCGGGTGACGTCTTCGCCGTCCACCACAATCCGGCCGCTGTCCACCATTACCTCGCCGGCGAGGGCGTTGAGGAAGGTGGACTTACCGGCACCGTTGCTGCCGATCACCGTGACGAACTCGCCCTGGTTGACGGTCAGGCTCATGTCCCGCAACGCCGGGTTTTCCAGCGGGGTGCCCTTGCCGAAGGTCAGCTTGAGGTTGGATGCACTGATCATGGATGACTCCCTCAGGCGCTCTTGCGGGTGAAACGGGCGCGGACCGAGTTACGGAAACCCGGCAGCACAATCGCCAGGGTAACCAGTACCGCGGTGATCAGGTTCAGGTCCTGGGCCTGCAGCCCCAGGAAGTCGGCGTTCAGCGCCAGGGCGATGGCCAGGCGGTAGACGATGGCGCCCACCACGCAGGCCACCAGGGCCCGGAACACGGTGGACGGGGTGATCACCGCCTCGCCGCCGATCAGCGAGGCCAGGCCGATGACAATCACGCCCACCCCCATGGTGACGTCGGCGGCGCCCTGGCTCTGGGCGAACAGCGCGCCGGCCAGCCCCACCAGGCCGTTGGACAGGGCCACGCCGAGCACGATCATGGCGCCGGTGGCGATGCCCTGGGCGCGGGCCATGCGGGGGTTGGCCCCGGTGGCGCGCATGGCCAGGCCGGTTTCGGATTTCATGAACCGCCACAGCAGCAGCAGGGCGGCAATCGTGACAATCACGAACAGCACCACCGGCACCTGGTGGTAGGCCAGCCCGAGGTCGTACCAGGGGGTCAGCACCGTCTCCTCGGTGAGCAGGGCCACGTTGGGCCGGCCCATGATGCGCAGGTTCACCGAATACAGGGCGATCATGGTGAGGATCGACGCCAGCAGGTTGAGGATGTTGAGCTTCACATTTAGCAGGGCGGTCACCGACCCGGCCGCCATCCCGGCCAGCACCGCCGCGCCGGTGGCCAGCCAGGGGTTCACGCCCTGGATGATCAGGATGGCCGCTACGGCCGCCCCCAGGGGGAAGCTGCCGTCCACGGTCAGGTCCGGAAAATCGAGGACGCGGAAGGAGATGTAGATGCCAAAGGCCACCAGGCCATAGATCAGCCCGGTTTCTATGGCGCCATAGAATGCAATTTCACTGAGCATGGGTAGGTCTTCGTCGTCAGAATGTAAAATGGCGACCGCCCGCCCGGGGCGGTTGCCTGGGAAAGGAGACCGTTACTGTTCGCTGGAAACGACTTCCTGCGCGGATTCGATCAGTTCGTCGCTGAGGGTGATGCCCATGCGCTCGGCGGCGGCCGGGTTGACGAACAGGTTGAGCTTGTCGACGCTCTCCACGGGCATCTCGCCGGGGTTGGCGCCTTCCAGGATGCGTGCCACCAGCACGCCGGTCTGGCGGCCGTGGTCGTAGTAGTCAAAGCCCAGGGCGGCCACGGCACCACGGCTGACGGTGGCGGTATCGGCGGCGAAGACCGGCACCTTGGCCCGCTCGCCCACGGACACCACCGCTTCGGCAGCGCTGACCACGGTGTTGTCGGTGGTCAGGTAGATGGCGTCGGCCTTGCCGATCAGTGAGCGGGCGGCGCCCAGCACTTCCGAGGTCTTGGTGGCGGCGGCCTTCACCAGTTCCAGGTTGCGGGCGGCCAGGCGCTCTTCCAGCAGCTCCACCAGGGCCACGGCGTTGGCTTCGCCCGGGTTGTAGACGGTGCCGATCTTTTTGGCGTCCGGCATGACCTTCTGGAGCAGGTCGATGTGGCGATCGATGGGCAGCATGTCGGTCACACCGGTGATGTTGCCACCGGGCGCTTCCAGGTTGGGCACCAGTTTGGCACCCACTGGGTCGGTCACCGCAGAGAACACCACCGGCAGGTTGCGTGCGGCGGCCGCCATGGTCTGGGCAGAGGGAGTGGCGATGGCCACGATGACATCAGGGCTTTCGCCGACAAACTTGCGGGCAATCTGGGCGGCAATGGCGGCGTTGCCCTGGGCGCTCTCGTGCAGGATGCGGAGGTTGTCGCCTTCGCTGTAGCCTTGCGCGTTGAGTTCGTCCTTGACCCCTTGGTACACGGCATCCAATGCCGGGTGTTCCACAATCTGGGTGATTGCCACGGTTTGGGTGTCATCCGCCTGGGTCAGTCCGGTGGCGGTCAGGAGCAGGGCGCCTAGGAGGGTACGCAAGGTCCGCTTGGCCATAAGCCGATCTCCAACAAGTTGAGTTCAGGTGTTGGGCCTCCTGGTTGGGCGTCACGGCATGGCCGGGTCACCACAGGAGGTCCCGCTGGATTCAAAACGCGAAAGTTTAGCACAGCAAACGGCCCCGCGCTGGGCTTAGGCGGCGGTTTGAGGCTCGCTTCATATGCTGGATTTTCCCTATAGACAGGGAACTTGAGGGCATGCCGGGTCGTGTATAGTTCTACCGGAGTCACACTTTGACGTGAGAGAGTGTGGTGAAATATGCTACGAAAGTCGCACAACCTCAAGAAAGCAACGCCGCTTACACCCATAACAATCGAATAACCCAACAATAACACCTACAAGGAAGGTCCATGGACACTAATCAGAAACTTCCCCTGGATATGGTCTATCACTGGGAGACCGCCAAGGCCGAGTCGGTTTACATGACTCAGCCGATGGGCGGCGGCCAGGTGGTGGACTACACATGGCGACGGGCCGTGGGCGAGGCCCGGCGTATGGCGGCTTACCTCAAGTCGCTGAACCTCCCTGAGAAAAGCCGGATTGGCATTGTTTCCAAGAACTGCGCCCAGTGGATCATGTCCGACTGGGCAATCTGGATGGCCGGCCACGTCTCCGTGCCCCTGTATCCCACGCTGAATGCCGATACCGTCAGCTACATCCTGGATCACAGTGGCTGCGAGGTACTCTTCGTGGGCAAGCTGGATGACTGGGACACCATGAAGGACGGCGTACCGGAGTCGGTGCACTGCATTTCCTATCCCCTGAGCCCGCCCAACGATTTCAAGACCTGGGACGATATTGTGGCCAAGTACCCGCCGCTGGAGGAGAACGTGCAGCGGGACGCCGATGAGCTGGCCACCATCGTCTATACCTCCGGCAGCACCGGCAAGCCCAAGGGGGTGATGCTGAGCTTCGGCAATATGGCGTTCGCGGCCAAGGGAGGAATTGACGCGCTGGAGGTCACCAGCCACGAGCGCATGCTGTCCTACCTGCCGCTGTCCCACGTGCTCGAGCGGTTTGTGGTGGAAGGGGGCTCGATCTACAAGGGCTTCCGCCTGTTCTTTGCCGAATCCCTGGACACCTTCGTGGCGGACCTGCGCCGGGCGGAGCCGACCCTGTTCCTGGCGGTGCCGCGTATCTGGACCAAGTTCCAGCATGGGGTGTTCGAAAAGATGCCCAAGCAGAAGCTGGACCGGCTGTTAAAAGTGCCGCTGTTGCGCCGTGTGATCAAGAAGAAGATTCTCACCAACCTGGGTCTGCAGCACGTCAAGTTCGCCGGCAGTGGCTCGGCGCCGTTGTCCCACGACATCCTGGACTGGTATCGGGGGCTGGGGCTGGAGCTGCTCGAAGGCTACGGCATGTCCGAGAACTTTGCCTATTCCCACATGACCAAGCCCGGCCGTGCCCGAACCGGCTACGTGGGCGAAGCGCTGCCCGGCGTGGAGGTGAAGATCAGCGAACAGGGCGAGGTGCTGGTGAAGAGCCCGGCCACGATGATGGGGTACTACAAGGACGAGGAGAAGACCCGGGAGACCATGACCGAAGATGGTTTCCTGCGCACCGGTGACAAGGGCGAGATCGACGAGCTGGGTCGGCTCAAGCTGACCGGCCGCATCAAGGAAATCTTCAAGACCAGTAAGGGCAAGTACGTGGCGCCGGCCCCCATCGAGAACCGCCTGATGAGTCATCCGGACATCGAGATGGTGTGTGTCTCCGGGGAGAATTACCCGCAGCCCCATTGCCTGGTGATGCTGTCGGAGGAGGCGAAGAAGCGCAAAGCGGACGATGGCTACCGGCAGGAGCTGGAGAGCAGCTTCTCCTCGCTGCTGAAGGACGTCAACCAGACCGTGGACCCCCACGAGCAGCTGCAGTTTCTTGCGGTGGTGAAGGACGAATGGAGCATTGAAAACGACTTCCTGACGCCCACCTTGAAGCTCAAGCGCAACGTGGTGGAAGACGCCTACCGGCCGGATCTGGACAGCTGGTACGCCAAGCGCCAGCCGGTGATCTGGCAGTAACGCCCAATCCGGCACCCACCAAAGGACCTGCTACGGCAGGTCCTTTTTTTGTGGGGGCACCAACCGGCCCACTGGCGACGCCCGGGCGGCGAATGAGACCTGGGGCCGGTTGCGACTGGAGTCCCATTGGCGAGGTTCCGGCAACCGGTTAGACTGACCTGGGATTGGGAGGACGCTATGACACAATTGGCCCGTTTCCAGAACCGTATCAATGACGTGATTCCGCTGACCCGCAGCCTGGGCGTCAAACTTGAACGCTACGATGGTCGGCGGCTGCTGGTCACCGCGCCCCTGGAACCCAATAGCAACCATCAGGGCACCGGCTTTGGCGGCAGCCTCTATGCCGTCGGCGTGGTGGCGGCCTGGGGTGCGGTGGAGCTGTTCCTGGCCGACTGCGGACTGACCGGCAACGTGGTGGTGCAAACCGGCAACATCGACTACCGAGGGCCGGTGGAGGAGGATTTCTATGCCGTTGGCGAATTGCCGTCCGGCCCCGAGCTGGAGCGCTTCCAGAAAAGCCTGGCCCGTCATGGCAAGGGACGCCTGAATGTCGCGGCCCGGTTGTACTGTGGCAGGCCGGTGTTGTCGCCGGAGGCTCAGCAGCCGCAGGCGGTGTTTAATGGTCGCTTCGTGGTGGACGGAGCCCGCACCCGAGTGATGGCACGGGAGCCCACCCCGGAATAAGCCTGGCGATCAGGCCACGCTGCGGGTGTTGCCGATGGAACGGCTCATCAGGATGATGGGCACGATCCCCGCCAGCACGATGATCAGCGCCGGCAGGGCGCTGTGGGCCAGCTGTTCGTCGGAGGCGAACTGGTAGACGTAGGTGGCCAGGGTGTCGAAATTGAAGGGGCGCAGGATCAGCGTGGCCGGCAGTTCCTTCATGCAGTCCACGAACACCACCAGGGCCGCTGTCAGCAGGGTGCCCCGCAGGATTGGCAGGTGAACGTGAACCAGGGTGCCGCCGGGGCTCTGGCCCAGCGAACGGGAGGCCATGTCCATGCTCGGGGTGACCTTCTGCAGGGCGCTCTCCACGCTGCCGGCAGACACTGCCAGAAACCTCACCGTATAGGCGTATACCAGGGCGAAGGTGGAGCCGCTCAGCAGCAGGCCGGTGCTGATCCCGAAGACATCCCGCATCAGGCTGTCCAGCCAGTTATCGAACCCCGCCAGGGGAATGATCACGCCCACTGCCAGGACCGCACCGGGCATGGCGTAGCCCAGGCTGGACAGGCGCATGAGCACCTGCATGCCCCGGGTGTTATGCAGTCGCCGACTGTAGGCGAGGGTAACGCCGATCAGCAGGGTGGTCAGTGCGGCGGTGCCGGACAGGAACAGGCTGTTGAAGGTGTTCTCCAGGAAGGTCGGGTTCCAGCTCTGATCAAAGTACTCCCAGGCGTAGTAGCTCAGGCTCAGGGCCGGAACCACAAAGCCCAGCAGGAACGGCAGGCTGCAGACAGCCACGCAGGCCAGTTGCCGGCGTCTGGACAGGCGAAAGCGCTGAATCGGCTCCCGGGTGTCACGGGCGGCGTACTGGGACTGCTTGCGCCGGGAGTAGCGTTCCAGGGTTACCAGGATGATCACGAAAGTGAGCATGGTGGTGGCGATCTGGGCGGCACCGCCCAGGTTGCCCAGGTTCATCCAGGTGTCGAACAGCCCGGCGGTCAGGGTCTGCACCGCGAAGAAATCGACGGTACCGAAATCGTTGAGGGTTTCCATCAGCACCAGGGACAAGCCAACGGCAATGGCTGGGCGGGCGATGGGTAACACCACCCGGAAGAAGGTGCTGAGAGCAGAATGCCCCAGGCTACGGCTCACCGAGAACAGGGACGGCGACTGCTCCAGGAACGCCGCCCGAGCCAGCAGGTAGACGTAAGGGTACAGCACCAGGCCGATCATCGCCGTGGCTCCGCCCAGGCTGCGGATCTCCGGGAACCAGTAGTCCGCCGCGCTGGTCCAGCCGAACAGCTCCCGCAGGGCGATCTGCACCGGGCCGGCGTAGTCCAGCAGGTTGGTGTAGACGTAGGCGATGACGTAGGCGGGTACGGCAAAGGGCAGCAACATGGCCCACTCGAAGAAGCGCCGGCCCGGAAAGTCGCACATGGTGATCAGCCAGGCGGAGGTAACCCCCACCAGCAGGGTAATGGTGATGACCCCGATCATGAGCTGGAGGGTGGTCATCAGGTAGCGGGGCAGGGTGGTGCTGACCAGATGGGGCCAAATGTTCTCGTCAGGAAAGAAGGCCAGGTACAGGACGGCAAGAACGGGCAAGGCGACGATGGCGGTGGTCAGAATGGCGGAGATCAGCCATCGTTTGGACGTACGTCGGGCCAGCAGCGGTTGATTCAGTTCGTAATCCGCGGAACGTGCGGGCTGGCTCATGGTCTTCCGTTCACCTGAAAAAAGGCAGGAGTTTAGACAGAGCGTGGCTGGACTTCAATGACCGTGTGGTGGTCAGGGAGATTCCGGAGCGGCCGGCGGCCACTCCGGAACGGTGTGTCTTAGTTGTTGTAGTCGACACGGTCCACCATGCGAACGGCGGCGTCACGCTGCTCGGCGATTTCCTGCAGGGACAGGGAATCCGGGTTCAGCTCGCCCCAGCTCGCGACAATGCCGGACGGCTGGATCTCCGGGTTGGCCGGGTATTCGGTGTTAGCCTCGGCGTAGATCTGCTGGGCTTTTTCCTGGGACAGGAATTCCATCAGTTTGATGGCGTTGTCCCGGTTGGGCGCGCTGTTGGTCAGCGCAATACCGCTGATGTTGATGTGGGTGCCACGGCCTTCGGCGTTGGGGAAGACAATGCGGACCTGCTCGGCGGCGGGGCGCTGGTTCTCGTCGGCCAGCATCTTGCCGTAGTAGTAGCTGTTTCCGATGGACAGGTCACAGACGCCCTCGGCGATGGCCTTGATCTGGTCGCGGTCGCCACCCTGGGGCTTGCGGGCCAAATTGTTCTTGAGGCCGGTCAGCCAGGCTTCAGCCTCTTCCTCGCCGTGGTGGGCGATCATCGAGGAGAACAGGGCGATGTTGTATGGGTGCTTGCCGCTACGGGTACAAATACGGCCTTCCCACTTGGGGTCCGCCAGTTCTTCGTAGGTGCTGATCTCACCCTCTTCCACCCGGTCAACGGAGGCGTAGATCATGCGGCCGCGGGTGGTCAGGGCGAACCATTTGCCGTCGGGGTGACGCAGGTTCTCCGGGATGTTCTGTTCGAGCACGTCATTCTGGACCGGTTGGGTCAGGTCACGCTCGACCAGCTCGTTGAGGCGGGAAATATCCACGGTCATGACCACATCCGCCGGGCTGTTACGGCCTTCACGCTCCAGGCGTTCGGCCAGGCCCTTCTTGGCGAAGACCACGTTGGTTTCGATGCCGGTCTCTTCGGTGAATGCGTCCAGCAGCGGCTCCAGCAGGTTGGCCTGGCGGTAGGAGTAGATGTTCACTTCATCCGCGGCCTGGGCGCCGAGGGGCAGGGCAGAGGCAACCGCGACGGCGGCGGCAATATGCTTGACTTGCATAACTGACTTTCCCGAGTTGGTGTGTGCATGCGGAGCCCGTCTGGTTCAGCACCGCCTTATTAGAAACAGCAACTATTCTCATTCCAGTTTTTATTACTGTCAATGTCCATTTCACATATTTTGCCGGAAAAGGGTGCTATTCTTGGGCCTAAGGTCCCGCTTTTATGTAGTTTTTGGTTCAGCAAGGGAATTTCATCCATGACAGGTAGTAATGCAAAGTCGATGACCGCCGACCGAAGAGAACATTTGCGAACCTCGATGACCACCAAGGTCAGCGTGGAACAGCCGGGCCAGGGCCGGGTGGTGGTGCCCACCCGGGATATTTCCGATGGTGGCGTGTTCATTCTGGTGTCCGAGGGTGAGCTGCGCCTCGAGCTGGGGGACGTTGTCAACGTCCAGGTCCAGGGGTTGCCGGGGGAGGCGCCGGTGCTGGAAATGGTGGTGGTGCGCAAATGCTCCGATGGTTACGGACTGAAATTCGCTGGATAACTCGTCATGATCACTCGCACGTTAGTGAATGCCCTGGCCCTGTTGTTGCCCCTGGGTGCGCTCAGCGGCTGCGCCTCCTACTACAGTCATTACGCCATGTTTCCGGCCAGCAACTCCAGCGGCGAGAGCCGAATGGTCCGGCTGACCTGGCAGTCGGCCGATTATCCGGACTGGTGGTTGGCGCAGGACCAGGCCACCAGCATTCAGCTGGAGACCCAATGCAGTGAGCGGGTTTGGCGGTTAACCGACCAGGGCCAGGCCAGTCCCGGCGGTTGTGGTGAGGGCATTCGGGCCTGTGGTCGTCCGGGATTGGATTTGCTGGAGCCCAACCGGAAGCCGGTGGGTGAGGATTCAGTCTGCCTGGCAGTCTATCCGGAGCGCCCCGGCATCCGCATAACGGACCTGGGGGCAACCCTGGAACTGAACGTCTATTGTCGCCCCAGCCAGATAACCCGTGGCAGGGGCGATGAGGCGGTGAACCTGGATTACATCCGCAGTTCCGCGGTGCCGTATGTGGTTAATGTCAAGAAGGCCCCGCGGGGAAGTCTGGCGGGCCGGTTGCCGGCGTTTGACGAGTCGGTGTGTGACTGACTCGGGCGGCTGATTAAGAAAGCTTAACGGGCAAAATGTGAACAACGTCGCGGAGCTACAAAACGTTTCCGGCCGCGACATTGGGTGACAGTTTGTAGCCGTTTGTTCAAATAGACCAACAATAATGTAATGGCATCTTCCCTGCGTACCGGGAAAATAGGCAGCGTAACCATTTAGTCTGTTTCGAGGTGTCAGGTGGGCGTACGCCAGAAGAAAATTGCTGCGCATGATCTTACGGTCGGGATGTTTGTCTCCGATCTGGACCGGCCGTGGCATCAGACTCCCTTCCCGATCCAGGGTTTCCGCATTCGTTCCGACGAAGATGTTCGATCGGTCACCTCCTACTGTTCCTGGGTGATGATCGACGTGCCGGAGTTGCGGGACACCATCAGCTTCGAGCAAAGCAACACACCCATTTTTCCCCGACGGCGGGGGGCTACCCGCCGCGGTTCCCGGGAGGTCGTTCAGCTGCCGCCGGTGCAGATCAAAAACCCCGTTCAGTACCCCGAAGCCGCCCCCTTCCGCAAGGAAGTGAAGGCCAGTGCCAAGCTCCTGCAGGGGGCGGAGGATGCGCTCAACCAGGTCTATGACCGCCTGAAAGAGGGGGAGGCGCCCGACCTTCGCCCCCTGGCCGCTTCGGTTCAGAAAATGACCGACAGCGTTGTCCGCAATCCGGATGCCCTGCTGTGGTTGAGCCGCATGCAGGAACACGATGATTATATCTATCGTCACGGGCTGAATGCCGCCGTGTGGGGGTTGGTGTTTGGGCGTTACCTGGGGTTGGAGCAGGGGCTGCTCAACCACCTCGCCATGGGGTGCCTGTTGGCCCAACTGGGTAAGATGGATTTGCCCACTGAATTGTTGCGGGATGAGGAGGCACTCTCGAACGACGAGTTCGCCCATTACAAGTCCTACGTGGCCCTGGGGGTGCAGCGACTGGGTGACTTAGGTTTGTCCCGGGCCGTCACCAGCGTTGTCCAGTATCACCGGGAGCGGCATAACGGCAGTGGTTTCCCGGAGGGCATCCGGGGCGATCGTATTCCTCTGTTGGCGAAAATCGCCGGTCTGGTGAGCTGCTACGAATCGTTGATAGCGCCCCGGGACCCGCAGCGGGCCATGGCGCCGGCCCAGGCCGTAGCCCAGCTGTATGAGGTCCGCAACATCGAGTTCCAGGAAGACCTGGTGGAGAAGTTCATCCAGACCGTCGGTGTGTACCCGGTGGGCACCCTGGTGGAATTGTCCGACGGTCAGCGGGGGGTGGTTGTGTCACATTCGCCCGAGCGGCGGTTGCTGCCCCGGGTGATGGTGATGACCGACCGGGAACATCGCCCCCTGAAGCAGGCGAAGATCATCAACCTGGCGGAGTACAATGCGGAGAAATCCGCCGACGCGGCCCTGGTGGTGAATGGCTGTCTGCCCCAAGGCACCGAGGGGCTCGAGCCGGGGCGTTTCGACGTCACCGGTGTTGAATCCCGTTGGCGCATTGGCAACCTTCTTGGCGGTTAAGTGCCCCTCCCGCTTGCAGGGCAGGGGAGCCTCTCGGTCCCGGGTTATCTCACCAGCACCCGAAGCTGCTTCTTGAGCCAGCGGTAGTCCCCTTCCGGGCGAAAGTTGACCAGCAGGTCTGATTCGCCACCGGCCTCACCGGTCACAAAGTACTCCACCGTGGCACTCTGCCAGTCGAAGGAATGCACGGCCACGTCGCTGGTCCGCAGGCTGACGGCCTCCAGTGAGGCCAGCTCGGGCTCGCCGCCAATCTTGCGAATGCGCACGCTGTGAATGCCGGTGTCCGAAGCAGCGTGAGCGGCGGCCTCCGAATCCAGATAGTAGCGGTTGGCGTAGGTGCGCGTGGCCAGCTCCAGTTGCTGGGTGAGGTAGATCTCGGCCCGTTCCTCGTCGAACTGCTCCAGGTTGCGAACGGCGCTTTCAATCCGTTCCCGCCGGCTGATCAGGTCTTCCCGGTAGAGCACATCCGGATCCCGGTCGTCCACCTCGATGGGGCGTGCGGGAGCGTTGTCGATTTCGGCCTGAGTGGGGGGGGCGCTGCAGCGAAGATCGTCTTCAGGATAGAAACAGATCTCGGCCAACAGGCGGTTGGCCGGAGAGAGCGTCGCACCGGCGGCCTCAAAGTCGGCGGGCTCGACGGTGAAATCGATGGTGAGGTCGAGCCGCGCCAGGGCTGTGTTCAACTGCTCGATGACCCGGTCGCGAATGTCCAGCGTCTCGCCTTCGGTGATGGTTTCCTGCCAGTTCAGCGCCAGCAGGAACCGGGTCAGGTTGATCAGGGTATCGTCCTGAAGTGCACTCTGTTCGGCCATGCGGTGATCCCGTAGGCCTTCTTCGTTCGTCCCCGGTGATTGTAGGCGGCTGCGGGTGTCGGCCAGGAATTCCAGCGGCGTGACCAGGTCATCGGCGGGAACGTCGGTCGCCAGCACCAGGTCTCCGACGGCCAGTTGCAGCCGTTCGCCGGGGAGGTAGCGGAACTCGCCGGCCTCATTCGTGACCCCGGTCTGGCTGGCGGTCTGGTAGCTCAGTCCGCGGATGCCGGAGACGGTCACCTGGCCGCTGAGCAGGCCGTCATCGTCACTGGAGCCGCCGTCATCGAGGCAGCCGTTCAGCAACACCAGCATGGCCAGGAGCGTGAGGCGGGGCAGTTTCTGCAGCCGCCGAAGCAGGTTGGGGGAGAGACCTAAAAGGCGCATAGGCGTTGAAATACCAAAGTTTATTTGTAACTTGTTGTAAACGGCATTATAGGAAGCTGCCACCGCCAAGATCCGGAAGCCTGTCGCAGTTTGATGCATTGGTGTCCGGGGCGGCGGTGTCTGAACCAGGCCTTGAAATTCGGTCCATGCGTCACAACCTACAGATTTTGCTCTGCCGATCGGGGCGGATGGCGGCACTTTCACAGTTATGGGATTGCAAATGACCCACGCGCTCGAGATTAAGGGGCTGACGAAAACCTATGGTGACGGTTTCGAAGCCCTGAAAGGTATCGATCTGACTGTTGCCAAGGGTGACTTCTTTGCCTTGTTGGGCCCCAATGGGGCGGGCAAGTCCACCACCCTGGGGATCGTCTGTTCCCTGGTGAACAAGACCGCCGGTGCCGTGAGCGTGTTTGGCCACGACATCGACACCGAGCTGTCCGCGGCCAAGATGAATCTGGGCGTGGTGCCCCAGGAATTCAATTTCAACCAGTTTGAAAAGGTGTTCGATATTGTCACCACCCAGGCAGGTTACTACGGCATTCCGTTGCATCAGGCGAAGGCGTCGGCGGAAAAGTACCTGAAGAAGCTGGGGCTCTGGGACAAGAAGGATACCCCCGCCCGGATGCTCTCCGGCGGCATGAAGCGGCGGCTGATGATTGCCCGTGCCCTGGTTCACGAGCCGGGCCTGCTGATCCTGGATGAGCCCACCGCCGGGGTGGATATTGAGTTGCGCCGGTCGATGTGGACGTTCCTGGAGGAGATGAACCGCCAGGGCACCACCATTATCCTCACCACCCATTATCTGGAAGAGGCGGAAGCGCTGTGCCGGAACATTGCCATCATCGACCATGGCCGCATCCTTAGGCACACCAGCAAGCGTGAGCTGCTGGCGCAGTTGAACCGGCAAACCTTCCTGCTGGATCCCGATACCCCCTTGCAGGCCACGCCCGAGCTGGCAGGCTTCGAGACCCGGCTGGCCGAAGACGGCGCGCTGGAAGTGGATGTGGAGAAATCCCAGAGCCTCAACGATGTGTTCGTCCAGCTGGAGGAACAGGGCATTCGGGTTCAGAGCATGCGTACCAAGGCCAACCGCCTGGAAGAGCTGTTCATCCGGATGGTGCAGGAAAACGCCCGGGAAAAGATGGAGCAGGCCCTATGACCCCTCGTGCCATTGCTGTGGCGTTTTCCACCATCGTGGTCCGCGAAGTGCGCCGCTTTACCCGTATCTGGGCGCAGACACTTTTGCCGCCCGCGGTCACCATGACGCTTTACTTCATCATATTCGGCAACCTGATCGGTTCACGGATCGGGGAGATGGGTGGCTTCGATTACATGTCCTACATCGTGCCAGGCCTGATCATGATGGCCGTGATCACCAATTCCTACGCCAATGTGGTGTCGTCCTTCTTCTCCATGAAGTTCCAGCGCAGCATCGAGGAGCTGCTGGTGTCGCCGGTGCCCAACTGGGTGATCCTGGCGGGCTATGTGGCCGGTGGTATGGCCCGGGGCCTGAGTATCGGTGTAATCGTCACCCTGCTGTCGCTGGCGTTCACCCAGTTGCAGGTCCATCACCTGCCGGTGATGGTGCTGACGGTGATCCTCACCTCGGCGCTGTTTGCCCTGGGCGGGTTCATCAACGCCATGCTGGCCACCAAGTTCGATGACATTTCCATCGTACCAACCTTCGTGCTGACGCCGTTGACCTATCTGGGCGGGGTGTTCTACTCCATCCAGCTGCTGCCGGAGTTCTGGCAGGCGGTCTCCTTGGCCAATCCGATCCTGTATATGGTGAATGCCTTCCGTTATGGCATTCTTGGGGTATCGGACGTCAATATCGGCGTTGCCCTGGCGATGATCCTGATGTTTATTGCCGTTCTGTCGGCGGTCGCGCTGTTGATGCTCAGGCGCGGCAAGGGCATTCGCCACTGATTGCGGTGCGCCCCGAGCGCAACGACACATTACTTGAGGAATGACCATGGCGTTACACGACGCACCCCTGGGCAAGAGCAGTGATTACCCGGACCAGTACAGCCCGGAGCTGCTGTTTCCGGTTCCCCGGGACGACAACCGCCGTCGGCTGGGGCTGGCCGACGGCCGCTGGCCCTGGTATGGCGAGGATCTTTGGCAGGCCTGGGAAGTCTCCTGGCTGAGACCTTCGGGTGTACCCGCGGTAGCCTGGGCGGAGTTCCGTGTACCGGCGGCCTCGAAGGCGCTGATCGAGTCCAAATCCTGGAAGCTCTACCTCAACTCCCTGAACCAGACCGTGTTTTCGACCCCCGGGCAGTTGCAGGAGGTGGTTGAGAAGGACCTGTCCAGTGCCTGTGGCGCCGCGGTGCAGATGCGCCTGCACAGCGTGGACGAGCCTGGAGCCGCCCATGGCCGGCCGGCGGGCTTCGAGCTGATCGACGACGAGCCGGTGACCGGTGTGGCCTACGAGTACGATCCGACCCGGTTATCGGCGGGAGGGGGCATCGTGACCGAAAGGCTGTGCTCTCACCTGCTCAAGAGCAACTGCCCGGTGACCGGGCAGCCGGACTGGGCCACCCTGACCGTGGAATACACCGGGCCGGCCATCGACCGGGGGGGGCTGCTGGCCTACATTGTGGGTTTTCGCCAGAAGCAGGATTTTCACGAGCACTGCGTGGAGACGGTGTTTGTCGACCTCATGCAGCGTTGCCAGCCGGAATCGCTCACGGTGTGTGCCCGCTACACCCGGCGGGGCGGGCTGGATATCAACCCCTGGCGCAGCACGGAGCCGGGCTCGGCGCCGTCACTGAGACTGGTGCGGCAATAGCTTACATCTCTTCCTGGCGCAGGCGGTCGGCAGCGTCTTCCAGTGCGGCCAGGATGCTTTCGCGTTCCTTCTCGGTGATCTTGTCCGAATCCAGGTACATGGCAAAACCGCTGCGCTCGTGTTCCAGGAAACTGCGGTTGGGGCCGATGTCCCGCCGGAAATCCACCACCTCGTAGATAGGCACTGGACGGCCGAAGCCTTTCACGGTGATCTCGCCCTTGTCCCGGCACATGATCTTGTCCTTGATCAGCGAGAACGTCTCGTAGGAGACCAGGATCTCGCCGGGGTCGGCCAACGATTCAAGGCGGCTGGCCAGATTCACTTCCTTGCCGATGATGGTGTAGTCCATGCGGTTCTCGGCGCCGAAATTCCCCACCGTGGTGTAGCCGGTGCTGATGCCCATGCGGATCTCCAGTGGGGTCTTGATGCCCTGGCTACGCCATTTCTGGCGCATGATCTTCATGTGTTTGCGCATCTCGATGGCCATGGAGACACAGGCAAAGGCGTCTTCGCGCTGGCCCCGGCTGGTGGGATCGCCAAAGAACACCATGATCGAATCGCCGACGAACTTGTCGATGGTGCCGCCGTATTTGAGGGCGACTTCGGACATTTCGTTGAAGTAGTGGTTCAGCAACTCGGTCAGCGCCTCCGGCTCCATCTCTTCGGACAGGTCGGTGAAGCCCTTGATGTCGGAGAAGAAAATCGCCAGTTTCTTGCGCTGGGTTTCCAGCCGTACGTCCCGCTCGCCGGTGAAGATGGATTGCCACACCTGGGGCGACAGGTACTTGGAGAGCTTGTGGGAGAGGGCGATGGATTGCTCGCGCTGGTTCTGGATCTGGGTCTTCGCCATCATCAGCGAACGGGCCTGCTGGTGGGCATAGTAGGCGGTCACGCAGATATACAGGCCGGTGGCAAAGATCGAGACCATGCTGGTCAATAGCGGGGCCTGGAACGATGGAGCCGGGCCATGGATGCCCGCCGCGACAATCATGGCGCTGGTCATCGCTACCATGCCGAACAGCCACTGGCGGATGCCGCCGACAATCAGGCAACTGAACATCAACATCAGCACGACGGCGGCGGAGGGGATGGCGATCAGCCCCAGCGCGCCAATCAAACCGCCGCCCATCAGGCAGTCGAGCAGCAACATCTTGTGCCGGATGCGGCTGGACCGTTTCAGGAAGGTTCGACGGCTTAGGTAAAAAGCGGTGTGCGGCCAGATCAGGCAGCCCGCCACCAGCCAGTACAGCCAGGACGGGAAGATGCCCTCGTACATTCCGCTGGCCAGAATGCCCGCGGTGCCGGCATAGGCCAGTACGCGGCCGTTGTAATCGGGCATGGGCGGCACAGCCACGGGCTTGTTGTGGGAGTCAAGCACCAGTGTCTTGCCGGCATTCAGGGGAGCATTCATCATCTTAGAACCGGATTCGGCCAACCAGCATGTCTTTCAACATGACCCAATCGCCCATCAGACTGTATAGCGGGTACTTGAACGTCGCGGGGCGATTCTTCTCGAACTTGAAGTGGCCAACCCAGGCAAAGCCATAGCCGATGACTGGTAGCAGCCAGAGCAGGGCAAGCTTGCCGGAAAGCAGGGCGTAGGCAGCCACCACCAAAACCAGTGCGCTGCCCAGGTAATGCAGGCGGCGGCAGGTGGGGTCGCTGTGCTCTTCCAGGTAAAACGGATAAAACTCGGCAAAAGAGCTGAAAGTGCGATCGCTGCTCATTATTATTCTTCCAAACGATTGGATTGTTCTACCAGATGGTTGGCCGATTTCAGGTAGACCATTCTACGACTAAAGACTAACAGCATTGCGTGTTCTCGACAATTCTGGCAGTTTTGCGCAGTTCGTCTTCCACTGTCACCCATCGGGATTCGCTATGACAGATGTAATCGAGGCCATTCTCAGCCGCAGCTCCGAGCCGCGGTTAACCGCACCGGCACCCAGCGGGGAGCAACTTGAGAAGTTGCTGGAGTGTGCCTTCCGGGCACCGGATCACGCCATTCTCCGTCCCTGGCGCTACCTAGTCATTGAGGGGGAGGGGTTGAAGGCCCTGGGTGAGCTGTTTGCCCAGACCGGTGCGACCCCGGAGGAAAAGGACAAGCTGGGGCGGATGCCCCTGCGGGCTCCGATGATCATTGTGGGCATCACTTCGCCGAAGTCACACCCAAAGGTGCCGGAGATCGAACAGGCCATGTCCACCGCAGTGGGTATGGGCTATCTGTTGCTTGCCCTCAGGGACGCTGGATTTGGCGGCATGTGGCGCACCGGCATGTTGGCCTACAACGCCCAGGTGAAGGCTGGCCTGGGGCTGGCTGAGCACGAGTCCATCGCCGGCTTTGTTTATGTCGGCACCGTGGCCAGCGAAAAGCCGGCAGTGCCGCGACCGGCGGTGGCCGAGCTGGTCAGCCGGTGGCCGGCGCAGTCGTAACCTTGCCGCTTGATCCCCTGCCGCCCCCGTCAGGGGAAAAACCTTGCCGCTTTCACCGGGTCTTGCCGCCGAGCGTTCCAATCACTCACCTCGCAATCCATTGTCATCCCGGCCCGAACCCTTGTCCCGGGCCAAGGCTGTAAAGCTGGCACCCTCCTTGCTTTGTCTCTGTAAACACCGCTGCGACGGCCGACGCCAACGCGGTGCAACGAATTGGAGGCAGTATGGCGATTTCATTCGACAAGGCACTGGGGATTCATGAGCACGCACTGCAGGCCCGGGTCCAACGGGCGGAGGTGTTGGCCAACAATCTGGCCAACGCCGACACGCCGGGGTTCAAGGCCCGTGACCTGGATTTTCAGGCGATGATGGAACAGGCCAAGGGGCAGGTGAGCGGCCTACCGATGAGTCGCACCAACGACCGGCACCTGGACACCAGTGGCGCCTCCGGCTCGCCGGAGTTGCTGTATCGCACCCCTCACCAGCCCTCCATTGACGGCAACACGGTGGACAGCCAGGAGGAACAGAGCCGGTTCATGCGCAATGCCATGGACTACCAGGCCAGTTTCCAGTTCCTCAGCAGCAAATTCTCCGGTCTGACCAAGGCAATCAAGGGCGAGTAAGGCCCGAACGGTAATTCACTACGGCGGCAAGCACACACAGGAGATTCGCCATGTCCCTTGGAAACATCTTTGATATCGCCGGCTCCGGCATGACCGCCCAGTCACTCAGGCTCAATACCACGGCGTCCAACATCGCCAACGCCGAAACCGCCAGCTCCAGCGTGGAGACCACCTATCGGGCCCGCAAGCCGGTGTTTGCCGCCATCCAGCAACAGTTGCTGAATCCGGGGCAGGCCGGTGCGGCCGGCTTTCTGCAGGAGGGGCCTGGAGCAGGCGTGCGCGTGGAAGGGGTGGTGGAGAGTCAGGCGGAGCTTCAGATGCGCTACGAGCCTGATCACCCCGCTGCCAACGAGGACGGTTATGTCTACTACCCCAATGTCAACGTGGTGGAAGAGATGGCCGACATGATGTCGTCATCCCGCAGCTTTCAGATGAACGTGGACGTGATGAACACCGCCAAATCCATGATGCAGCGCATTCTGACCCTTGGTCAGCAGTAATCGGGGAATCCGCCAATGAGTACAGTTAACGGCACGGTTACCAGCGATGTCCTGAGCCGGTACCAGTTGCAGTCGCAATCCCAGTCGTCCGGCAAGGGCGAATTGGGCAAGACCGAGTTCATGGAACTCATGCTGGCCCAGCTCAAGAACCAGAACCCCCTGGAGCCCCAGGCCAACGGTGAGTTCATCGCCCAGCTGGCCCAGTTCAGCTCGCTGGAGGAAATGCAGAAGGTGTCCGGTTCGGTCGACAACATGGTGGGCGAGTTCCGCTCGGCCCAGGCGCTGCAGGCCTCCGCCATGGTGGGACGCTCGGTGTTGGTGCCGGGCACGGCGGGACAGCTGGAAGCCGGGGGGGAATTGAGCGGGAACGTGGCGGTTCAGGCGTCCACGTCAGACCTTCGCGTCTCCATCAAGAACAGCGCCGGCGAGCTGGTGCACCAGATCGAGCTGGGCAGTGCCCAGCCGGGGTATCACGCCTTCAGTTGGGACGGCACCAATGCTGACGGCGAACAGTTGCCGCCCGGCAAGTACGAGGTGGTGGCCGAGGGCAGCTACTCCGGCGGCACCGAGCAGCTGGGCACGTTGATCAGTGCCAATGTGGACAGCGTGTCCCTCGGCGGTGCGGGGCAAATTACCCTGAACCTGGCCAGCATGGGCTCCATTGCCCTGTCTGACGTGTACCAGATCAATTAACAACGAGGTGTAGCATGGCTTTCAATACAGGACTCAGCGGCTTGCGGGCGGCGTCTGTTGATCTGGACGTCACCGGCAATAACATCGCCAACGCCAGCACCGTCGGCTTCAAGAGCAGTAAGGCGCAGTTTGGCGACCTTTACGCCAGCGGTTTCCTCAGTGCCGGCACCAACCCCATCGGCGATGGGGTGCGGGTGCAGGATGTGAAGCAGAACTTCGGTCAGGGCAACATCAGTTTTACCGACAACGGGCTGGATCTGGCGATCAATGGCGATGGCTTCTTCGTGCTGAATAACGGCGGCGAGATTCGCTACTCCCGCGCCGGCCAGTTTGGCGTGGACAAGGACGGTTTCGTCGTTAACAACCAGAACATGCGGGTGCAGGGCTTCCTCGCCGACGACGACGGCAACCTGTCCGGGATTCGAGACGACCTGCAGATTGATACCGCCAACCTGGCGCCTCGCCGCACCACCCTTCTGGAAACCGACCTCAACCTGGACTCCCGGGAAGAAGTGCTGGAACAGCGGATTTCCGTGCTGGCGGAAGTGGGCGAAGCGGAACTTGGGGCGGGCAGCACGTCATTTCCGGCCGAAACCATAACCCTGACCTACAGCGACGGCACCCAGAGCACGGTGTCGATTCCCGCCGGCTCGTCTGCAGCCGAGGTTGCGGACCTTCTCGCCCAGGAAGACGGAGTCAGTGCCTCGGCCACCACCGATATGACCGTGGCAGGGTTGGATGACGCCTTCATTGGGGTGGGAGGCTTCACCTTCGAACTGGACGTGGAAGGCGTTCAGGTGCCGATTGACACCACCGGCGTCAGCGATCTGGATTCCCTGGCGGATGCCATTAATAATTCCAGCGCCAATACCGTCACCGCGAGTGTGGTGGCCGGGGAGTTGCGGCTGGTGGATAATCGGGGTCAGACCCTGACCACAACCTTTTCTAACGCAACCACCTCCCCACCGCCACAAACCCAGCTGGGCACGGTTCGCACACAGACCACCCGGGAGGTTACCGATCTGAGCTCGGACACCGGTACCTTCGAAACCGCGTGGGACAACCGAACGGTGCAGGTCACCAACGAGTTCAACCCCCAGGATCAGCGTACCTACAACCACGCGACGTCCACCACCATCTACGACAGTCTGGGCAACCCCCATGTGCTGACCCAGTTCTTCGTCAAGGACCCGGCTCCGGGGAGCGGGGTGGGTGTCAGTCAGTGGTCGATCTACCTGCAAGTTGACGGAGAGTTTGTGTCCGGCACCGATCAGACCCCCATCCAGGCCCAGTTTGATGAGGACGGAACCCTGCAGTCCATCGACGGGGACGTCAGTGGCCAGATCCTGGTGACGGACTGGACCCCGAAGGATTCGAATGGCCAGCCCAACGGCGCGGACGGTCCGCCTGCGCCGGGAACCGTGACCTCCACGCCCATTCCGGAGCCGCCCACCAGTTCGGCCTTCCTGATCGACCTGTCGGAGACCACCCAGTTTGGCAGTGCCTTCGGGGTGAACGATCAGCGCCAGAACGGCTTCACCACCGGGCGCCTCTCGGGGCTGGATGTGTCGGACGAAGGGGTGCTGTTTGCCCGGTACACCAATGGCCAATCCACGGCCTTGGGGCAGGTGGCTCTGGCGTCGTTCAACAACACCGACGGTTTGAGCCCGGTGGGGGAGACCACCTGGGTTGAGACCTTCGAGTCTGGCCAGCCCATCGTCGGCCAGCCTGGGACCGGTACCCTGGGCTCGATCAAGGCCAGTTCGGTGGAAGAGTCCAATGTTGATCTGTCAGAGGAACTGGTCAACCTGATCATTGCCCAGCGAAACTTCCAGGCGAATTCCAAGACCATCGAAACCTCGGACGCCATCACCCAGACCATCATCAACCTGAGATAACCTGACTAACCGGCCCGGGGCGCTATCCGCCGCCCCGGCCGATTCGCGTTCAGCCCTCATTCCCCAGCGCCTGTTCCAGGTGGCACGACTCCTGCATTAAGACTTTAAACAGTCAAAAATCCGGCAGGAGTTTTCCCATGGATAAGTCCCTCTACATTGGTATGTCCGGTGCCAAGCAGAACATGCTGGCGCAGCGGGCGCACGCCAATAACCTGGCGAACGCCAATACCACCGGATTCAAACGGGATTTCGCCCAGGCCCGCAGTATGCCGGTGTTCGGCGAACACCACCCGACCCGGGCCTACGCCATGACCGAAAGGCCCGGAACGGACCTGTCCGCTGGCGCGTTGATGGAAACCGGGCGCAAGCTGGATGTGGCGGTGGACGGTAGCGGCTGGCTGGCGGTGCAGAATGCCCAGGGCCAGGAGGTCTTTACCCGCTCCGGCAGCCTGCAGATCGATACCAATGGCCTGCTGCGCAACGGCGCCGGCGACCTGGTGCTTGGTAATGGTGGCCCGGTCGCGTTGCCCCCGTTCGAGAACGTACAGGTGGGCGCCGACGGCACCATCTCCGTAGTTCCGGTCGGTGGGCCGCCGGACCAACTGGTGGCGGTGGATCGCCTGAAACTGGTGAACCCGCCGGCGGACGTCCTGGAGAAAGGGGAAGACGGCTACATCCGCCGTAAGGCCGACCAGGCCCTGGACGGTGTGGAACCGCCCGACGCCACCTTGCGGGTGGCCTCCGGGTTTCTGGAAAGCTCCAACGTCAACGCGGTGGAGGAGATGATCGCCAACCTGCAGCTGTCCCGTCAGTTCGAGATGCAGGTCAAGGTCATGCGTACCGCCAATGACAATTCCGAGGCGGCGGCACGACTGTTGCAAAACCTCTGATAACGATCCATGACCAGTCACCGGCGTGGCAAAAGCGGCAAATTCTGGCCGCCCCAGGCCACTCCGGTAAGGAGTAGAACATGCATCCAGCACTTTGGGTGAGCAAGACCGGGTTGAGCGCTCAGGACACCAACATGTCCACCATTTCCAACAACCTGGCCAACGTTAACACCACGGGCTTCAAGCGGGACCGGGCGGTGTTCCAGGACCTGCTGTACCAGATCAACCGGCAACCCGGCGGCCTCAGCGGGCAGAATTCCGAGCTGCCCTCCGGCCTCCAGCTGGGCACCGGTGTACGGGTGGTGGGCACCGCCAAGCAGTTCTCCCAGGGCAACCTGCAGATCACCGAACAGCCGCTGGACATGGCGGTAAACGGCCGCGGCTTCTTCCAGGTCCTGCTGCCGGACGGGGACATTGCCTATACCCGTGACGGCCAGTTCCAGCTCAATGCGGACGGCGAGGTGGTCAATCCCGATGGCTACCCCCTGGAGCCCAACATCACCGTGCCGGAGAATGCCACCAGCGTCACCATCGGCAAGGACGGCACCGTCAGCGCCGTGGTGGACAACCAGGCCAGCCCGGTGAACCTGGGCGAGATCACCCTGGTGGATTTCATCAATCCGCAGGGGCTGCAGGCCATCGGCAACAATCTGTTCCGGGAAACCAATGCCAGCGGCGATCCCACCGAGGGTGAGCCGGGACTGGCCGGGCTGGGCACCATCGAGCAGGGCTCGGTCGAGGCCTCCAACGTGGAGGTGGTGGAAGAGCTGGTCAACATGATCACGACCCAGCGGGCCTATGAAATGAATTCCAAGGTGGTGTCCACCACCGACCAGATGCTGCAGTTCGTGACCAACAACATCGGTTAACCGGGGTTGCGGACGGTTATAGAGGGTATCGGCATGAATGAGACCATCGACAAAGCACGCAGCCGGGCGACCCTGGCCCTGGTGACCGCCCTGGTCCTGCTTCAGGGGTGCACCGCGGTGAGTCGACCGCGGGCGATGCCCGATGACCCCGCCTATGCGCCGGTGAGGGCGCAGGCCATGGCGGGGCAGGACCCCCATTCCGGCGCGATCTACCAATCCTCCCGTAACTACAATTTCTACGGGGATACGGTGGCGCTGAACATCGGCGATATCCTCACCGTGACGCTGCAGGAATCCACCCAGGCCAGCAAGTCCGCCGAGAGCAGCATCACCAAGGACCAGGAACTGAGCATCCCGGAGCCGGTGCTGTTCGGTAAGGCCAACATTGGCCTGAACGCCAGCGCCAACTACGAGCGGGACTTCGAGGGACAGGCCGAGGCGGACCAGAGCAACAGCCTCGACGGCAACATCACGGTCACCGTGACCGAAGTGCTGCCCAACGGCGTACTGCGGATCCGGGGGGAGAAATGGCTCTCGCTCACCAACGGCGACGAGTTCATCCGGCTGACCGGCCTGGTGCGGCCCCAGGACATTTCCCCGGACAACACGGTGCCATCCACCCGCATTGCCGACGCCCGCATCGCCTATGGCGGTACCGGTGACTTTGACCAGGCCAACCAGATGGGGTGGCTGGCCCGCTTCTTCAATTCCGAGTGGTGGCCCCTATGACCCTGCGCCGTTCGTTTCTCATCGTCGTGTTGATGGCCCTGGTGGCGGCACCGGTCATGGCGGACCGGCTCAAGGACCTGGCGCGGATCAAGGGTGTGCGTAACAACCAGCTGGTGGGCTACGGCCTGGTGGTGGGTCTGGATGGCAGTGGCGACAAGGCGCCGTTCACCAACCAGACCTTCCGTAACATGATGAACCAGTTCGGCATCACCCTCCCGGAGGGCACCAACCCCAACCTGGCCAATGTGGCCGCGGTGATGGTGCATGCCACCTTGCCGCCCTTCGCCAAACCGGGCCAGGAACTGGACATCACTGTGTCCTCCATTGGCAATGCCGACAGCCTGCGCGGCGGCAGCCTGCTGATGACCCCGCTCAAGGGGGCGGATGGCCAGGTGTATGCCATGGCCCAGGGCAGCCTGGTGGTGGGCGGCTTTGGCGCGGCAGGGGCTGACGGTTCCCGAATTACGGTCAACGTGCCCAGCGTGGGGCGGATTCCCAACGGTGCCACCATCGAGCGGGAAGTGGTCTCGCCATTCAGCCGGGGCGATACCATCACCTTCAACCTGTTACGTCCAGATTTTACCACCGCCCGACGTGTGGTGGATGCCATCAACGGCATGCTGGGCCCCGACATGGCCTACGCCCATGACGCCACGTCCATTTCCGTGAAGGCGCCGCGGGACCCCTCCCAGCGGGTCAGTTTCCTGTCGATCCTGGAGAACCTGGAGGTGAACCCGGCGGAGGATGCCGCCAAGGTGGTCATCAACAGCCGCACCGGCACCATCGTGGTGGGCCAGAACGTCAAGGTCAGCCCGGCGGCGATCACCCACGGCAACCTGACGGTGACCATCGAGGAGAACCCGGAAGTAAGCCAGCCCGAGCCGTTTTCGGAGGGCGAGACCGTGGTCACCCCGAATACCCAGATTGCGGTGACCGAAGACCCGGCGCGGATGTTCCAGTTCGGCCCGGCGGTCACCCTCAATGACATCGTTCAGGCCGTCAACCAGGTGGGTGCCGCCCCGGGCGACGTGATGGCGGTGCTGGAAGCCCTCAAACAGGCCGGCGCCTTGCGCGCCGAGCTGATTGTGATCTAGGTGATGTGATGCAGGACCCTCGGCTTCAGCAAACACAGATCTACACCGAGTTTGGCGGCCTCAACGCGCTCAAGGCCAAGGCGCGTACCGACAAGCAGGCGGCCTTGCGGGACGTGGCGGAACAGTTCGAGGGGCTGTTCCTGACCGAGATGCTGAAGTCCATGCGCAAGGCCGGCGAGGTGTTTGCCGAGGGTAATTACCTCAACAGCCAGCAATCTCAGTTCTATCGCGACATGTTCGACAACCAGCTCAGCCTGACCCTGTCGTCGAACCAGGGACTGGGGCTGACCGACACCCTGGTGCGCCAGCTCAGCCGCCAGATTCCGGGCATGACCGAGGGGGGCGAATCCTCCGGCTCCCAGCGTCGGACGCTGGCGGATTATGATCGCAGCCTGCCGGTGTTATCCCGGGAGCTGCCGCAACGACTGGAAGCGGTGAGCCGAATGGCGACTGAGTCGCAGCCCTCGACCGGCGAAGACGCGGTGGACGCCACGTCGCTGCCGACGCGTTTCGAGTCTCCCGAGCAGTTTGTGGAACAGCTGTTGCCCATCGCGGAGCAGGCAGCGGCCGGGACCGGCATCGACCCCCGGCTGATGGTGGCCCAGGCGGCCCTGGAGACCGGCTGGGGCAAGCACATGATTGAAGGTGAGGGCGGTGAGCCCAGCCACAACCTGTTCGGCATCAAGGCCGATCAGCGCTGGGCGGGTGAGGCCGTTGATATCACCACCTCGGAATACCGGGAAGGGGTGAAGCTGAATGAGCGGGCGGCCTTCCGGGCGTATCCGGATTACCAGGCCAGTTTCCGGGACTATGTGTCGTTCCTGGAATCGAACCCCCGTTACCGCGAGGTACTGGCGGCGGCGGATGAGCCGGAGCTGTTCGCCCAGCGCCTGCAGGAGGCGGGCTACGCCACCGACCCGAATTACGCCAACAAGATTCGCCGGATCATGAACGGCGATCAGTTTGCCAGCTCGGTGGACAGCCTGCGGTTGTCCATGGGGGCTGAGGAGTAAACGCTATGGCAGGTCTGATCAACATTGGCCTCACCGGTGTGCTCGGGCACCAAGCCGCCCTCAACACCACCGGTAACAACATCACCAACGCCAACACGGCGGGCTACAGCCGCCAGGAAGTGCTCTTCGAGACCCAACCCGGGCAGCGCACCGGTGCCGGCACCATCGGCACCGGCGTCAACATCTCGGACGTTCGTCGGGTGGCCAATGAGTTCCTGGTGGAGCAGGTGCGATCCGATACCTCGCTGTTCTCCGAGCAGGAGGCGCTGAACTCCGAGTTGAGCCGGCTGGACAATCTGCTGGGTGGCGAATCCACCGGCCTGAACCAGGTGCTGAACAACCTGTTTGCCAGCCTGCAGAGCGCCTCCGAAGACCCGGCCTCATTGCCTCAACGCCAGCTGGTGCTGAGCGAAGCCCAGGCGGTGGTGGACCGGTTCCAGGCGTTGCAGGAGGAGTTTATCCAGCAGCGGGAGTCGGTGAAGACCCAGATGGAGCAGGGGGTGAAGGACGCAAACACCCTGATCAACAGCATTGCCGAGCTGAATCTGGCCATCTCGGAATCCCCGGGGCTGGCCCAGGGGCACATGCCCAATGAGCTGCTGGACAAGCGCGATGAGAAACTGCGGGAACTGTCGGAGCTGCTCAGCATTCGGGTGGTCCCGAGTGAGGGCAGCCAGGTCAACGTGCTGTTACCCGACGGTCAGGCGCTGGTGCTCGGGGGCGAGGCCTCGAAGCTGGGTACCCGCGATAGCTCGGAGGACCCCACGTCGCTGGAGTTCACCCTGACCACCGCCGGTCGTACCCTGGTGATTGATGATCAGGTGACCGGGGGCAAGCTGGGCGGGTTGCGGCGTTTCGAACGGGAAGCCCTGCACCGGGCCTTCGACGAACTGGGCCGGGTGGCCGTGGCGCTGGCGGACAATCTCAATCACCAGCATGAGATCGGCATGGACCTGGAAGGCGACCTGGGGGGGCTGTTCTTCTCGGACATCAACTCCGACGCCGCCAAGCGTAGCCGGGTCATCGCCAATGCCGACAACCAGCCACCCAAGGACGGCGTGCTGGGGGTGGAGATCAGTGACAGCGGCGAACTTCAGGCGGGCACCTGGAACCTCCGCTTTACCGGTGATGGTCGGGACTTCGAGGTGATCGACCGGGCCACAGGTCAAACCGTCAATCAGGGCCGGCTGCCGGATCCGTTGCCGGCGGAAATCTCCATGCCCGGCTTCAACATCCAGATTGAGAGCGGTACCTTCAATGCCGGTGACAGCTATCTGATTCAGCCGACCCGGCTGGCGGCGGAGAGCATGGAACTGGAGGTGGCGCGGGAAGAGGACCTGGCCTTTGCCAGCCCGGTTCGGGCCGAGAATGACATCGGTAACAGTGGCACCGGGGTGATCGACCAGGGCGAGATGCTGAACGTCCGCAATCCGTTGTCCAATGGCATATTGCCGGAGTTCCAGACCCAGGGCCAGCTCAGCCCGCCGTTGGAGATCCGGTTCCGGGATGACGGCGGGACCCTGGTGTACGACATCCTGGATGCGACCGATCCGACCAACGTGCTGGTGGCCGGGGATGCCTCGGCAGTGCCGCCGCAGAATGTTTTTCAGGCCGGCATTTCCAATGACCTGTTCAGCGAAGATCCGCAGGACCCCAATTACCGGGGCTTCCAGTTCTCCATTAGCGGCGAACCGCAACCAGGAGACAGCTTCTTCATTGACTACAACACCAATGGGGTGTCGGACAACCGCAACGCCGAGAAAATGGCCATGCTGGCCACCGCGAATACCATGGACGGCGGCACCCAGAGCTTCACTGAGGGGTATGCCGGACTGGTGGAAAACGTCGGGGTTCAAACCCGGCAAAGCCAGCTTGATCTCGATTCGAGTCAGACCTTGTTGGAGCAGTCCACCAACCAGCGGGAGTCAGTGTCCGGCGTCAACCTGGACGAAGAGGCCGGTCGATTGATCCAGTTCCAGGCGGCGTACAACGCCTCGGCCCAGGTGATGAGCGTGGCCCAGAGTCTGTTTGACACCCTGCTGGCGACGTTCAGGTAAGGTCCGGGAGAAAGAACTCATGATCAGGATATCCTCACAGCAGATATTTTCAGGGGGCATCAACCGCCTGCAAACCCTGAACGGGACCCTTCAGCAGACCCAGCAGCAGATCTCCACGGGCAAGCGGGTAAACAGTCCGTCGGACGATCCGGTGGCCGCGGCCCGCATCCTCAAACTGGATCAGGAGGTCGCCCGTATTGAGCAGTTCCAGCGCAATGCAGGACTGGCTGACAATCGTCTGAACCAGGAGGAAAGTGCGCTGACCAGCGCGGTGGACGTGATCCAGCGGGTGCGGGAACTGACGGTGCAGGCGGGTAACGGGACCTTGTCCCAGAATGACCGCCTGTCCATTGCGTCCGAACTGCGGCAACGCCTGGATCAGCTGGCCACGGTAACTAACACCCGTGATGCGTCCGGTGAGTACATATTCAGCGGTTTCCAGGGCGAGACGCCGGCCTTTGGCAAGAACATCTCCGGCCATTACGTGTACCAGGGTGACGAAGGGCAGCGGACGCTGGAGATTGACGAAGGCGTGAGCGTGGCCATTAGCGATCACGGCAAGGGCATTTTCGTTGATATTCCCGCTGCAGATACCACGTTCTTCGCGGAGGCCAGTCCCAACAATCAGTCCGGGGCCCAGATCAGTACCGGCATGGTGCTGGATCAGCAGGTGTACGATGAGTTCGTAAGCAGCATCAACGGCGACGACCTGATTGTTCGGGTGCAGGATACCGATGCTGACGGCACCGCCGACACCTACGAGATTGCGGCAAAGACCGATCCGGGGACGGTTCTGGACTCTGGCGCCTACACCAGTGGTGAAAGCATTCTGTTTCAGGGGATTCAGTTTGAAATCACCGGCGCCCAGCCTGGCGACGCGTTCAATATCAAGACGTCGGACAAGCAGTCCGTGTTCTCCACCATCGAGAAGCTGATCTACGGATTGGAGAACCAGGTGAAGGGAGCTGCTGTCGCGACCGTCGACGGCGCCACCGGGTTCACCCCCAACACCGGGGATGTGTTGCACATCAACGGGGTTGATGTGGGGCCCTTCACCGCCGGGGACACCATCGCTGACCTGGGTGCCGCCATCAACGGCAATTTTGACCTCCAGGAGATGGGGATCACTGCCGAGGTCGTCAGTGGCGAGTTAAGGATCACATCCCAGGGGCAGGACATGCGTATCACCACACTCGACGAGAGTGTAGACCCGCCCGTATCGACCTGGACCGGCGATCTCACCATCGCCGGCGCCAAATTCGAGGATCTCGATGTAACCGCCGGGGCGGGCGTGACGTCGGCGAATTACGAAGGGGGGCAAGAGGCGTTTGACGACCTCATCGCCGATTCGTTGACCAACCTGGACAACGCCCAGGACAATATCCTGCTGACCCAGACCGATATTGGTGGGCGCCTGAATGCGGTGGAATCCACCACCGTATTCCTGGAGGACTCCTCCCTCTATACCAAAGACATCCGCTCCCAGCTGCAGGACGTGGATTATGCCGAGGCCATCAGCACGCTGAGCTTCCAGAGTTTCGTGCTGGAGGCGGCCCAGGCCTCGTTTGCCCAAGTGTCCCGGCTGTCGCTGTTCGACCGGTTGTAGGGCGTCTCTGGGGGGCGTCCGGGGAACCCGGCCTCAGTGCGGATGTCTCGATACCGAGGGCCGGCCGGGTAGACAACAAAACTCCGGCATTGTGTTGATTTCACAGTGTGCGTCAGTATAATTCGCAATCTCTCCGATGCCAGCGTGGTGAAATTGGTAGACACAGGGGATTCAAAATCCCCCGGGGTAAAACCCGTGGCGGTTCGAGTCCGCCCGCTGGTACCACTTTTTTCTAACAAGTCGTATGCCGGGGCCTGTTTGCCGAGCCGAGTTTGCCCGGACCACTCACCCGCGGCCCGCGGTTCCATTGAACAGTCCTTTCGATGAATGTCTCCGATTTTCACTTTGATCTGCCGGACGAACTCATCGCCCGCTATCCGCTGCCTGAACGCACCGCTTCTCGTCTGTTGACCCTGGATGGGCTCAATGGTCGTACCGAGCACCTGCATTTCCGGGATCTGCCGTCACTGCTCCAGCCGGACGACCTGCTGGTGTTCAACAACACCCGGGTGATCCCCGCCCGCCTGTTCGGACGCAAGGAAACCGGCGGTCAGGTGGAAATCCTGGTGGAGCGCCTGCTCGATGATCGGCAGATCCTCGCCCACGTCCGCGCGTCCAAGGCGCCCAAGCCGGGGCAGCGCATCCTGGTTGAGGACGGCACCGCCTTCCTGATGAAGGAACGGCAGGAGGCCATGTTCGTACTGGCCTGTGAGGCCGCCGAGCCGGTGATCGAGGTGCTGGAGCGTGCCGGTCACATGCCGTTGCCACCCTATGTGGACCGGCCCGACGAACAGTCGGACCGGGAGCGGTACCAGACCGTCTACGCGCAGCAGGCGGGGGCGGTGGCGGCACCGACCGCCGGCCTGCACTTTGACGACGAGTTGATCCAACGTTTGCGCACGCAGGGCGTCAATACCGCCTTCGTGACCCTGCACGTGGGGGCGGGCACCTTTCAGCCGGTGCGGGTGGATCGGGTGGAGGACCACACCATGCACAGCGAAGTGGTGCAGGTGCCGGACGAGACTGTCGAGGCGGTGCGTCAGACCCGCGAGAAGGGTGGGCGGGTGATTGCCATCGGCACCACCTCGGTCCGCTCCCTGGAGTCCGCGAGTCGTGGTGGGGTGTTGCGCCCCTTCCGTGGTGAGACCGACATCTTCATACACCCCGGGTATCGCTTCCAGACCGTCGACGCCATGGTGACCAATTTCCATCTGCCGGAGTCCACGCTGATCATGCTGGTCAGCGCCTTTGCCGGCTACGAGCACGTCATGGCGGCCTACCAGGAAGCCATTCGCGAGCGTTACCGGTTCTTCAGCTACGGTGACGCCATGTTCATTACCGGCCAGGAGCCCAGTTTGGGGGCGCTGACCGCTTCGACACCGTCGGGAGAGGTATCGTGAGTAGTGGCTGTTTTATGTCGTTTGAGAAACTCGGTGAGGACGGTAAGGCCCGCCGCGGGCGTCTGACCTTCCCCCGGGGCGTGGTGGAGACACCGGCCTTCATGCCGGTGGGAACCTACGGCACGGTGAAGGGCATGTTGCCCCGGGATATCGAGGAAATCGGTGCCCACATCATTCTGGGCAACACCTTTCACCTGATGTTGCGGCCGGGTACTGAGGTGATCAAGGCCCACGGCGATCTCCACGACTTTACCCAGTGGCAGGGCCCCATCCTGACCGATTCTGGCGGCTTCCAGGTGTTCAGCCTGGGGGAGATGCGCAAAATCACCGAACAGGGCGTGACCTTCCGCTCGCCGGTGGACGGATCGCCGGTGGAGCTCAATCCCGAGATCGCCATGCAAGTTCAGCGGGACCTGGGCTCCGACATCGTGATGATCTTCGACGAATGCACGCCGTACCCGGCCACCGAGAAGCAGGCCCGGGAGTCCATGGAGCTGTCCTTGCGTTGGGCCGAGCGTAGCCGCCGGGCCCATGGCGACAATCCGGCGGCGCTGTTTGGCATTGTCCAGGGCGGCATGTACCCGCAGCTGCGGGAGCGATCACTGGAGGGGCTGGAGGCAATCGGCTTTGACGGCTATGCCATTGGCGGTCTGTCGGTCGGGGAGCCGAAGGAGGATATGATCCGCATCCTCGACCACCTGCCACCGAAAATGCCGCAAGACAAGCCGCGTTACCTGATGGGCGTCGGGCGGCCCGAGGACATTGTCGAGGCGGTCCGTCGCGGCGTGGACATGTTTGATTGCGTGATGCCCACCCGCAATGCCCGCAATGGCTACCTGTTCACCTCCACCGGCATCGTCAAGATCCGTAACGCCCGTCATCGTCACGACACATCGCCGGTGGATGATCAGTGTGACTGCTACACCTGTGAGAATTTTTCGAGAAGTTATCTCCATCATCTGGATAAATGTGGAGAAATGCTTGGCTCGCAGTTGAATACAATCCACAATCTGCGCTACTACCAGAACCTGATGGCCGGTTTGCGCGGGGCCATTGAAGCAGGTACATTGTCCGACTTTATCGAGGCCTTTTACGCCCGTCGGGGTGAGGCGGTGCCGCCTCTTGCAGATTCCTGATTTCGCCCCCATAAAGGGGCGGCATTCCTATTTTGTAGAACGGAGAAGTTGAATGAACTTGATCAAACTGTTGGTTGCCGCAATGAGTGTTGTTCTGCCGGGCGTGGCCCTGGCCCAGGAGCCGGGTGCCGGCCAGATGGGCGTGATGGGCCAGGTTATCTTCTTTGCCGGCTTTATCCTGATCTTTTACCTGCTGATCTGGCGTCCCCAGTCCAAGCGTGCCAAGGAGCACAAGGCGCTGATGTCCGGCCTGAACAAGGGCGACGAGATCGTCACCTCCGGTGGGGTTGCCGGCAAGATCACCAAGGTTACTGACGACTTCATCGTGGTCGAGATCGCCGACAACGTGGAAGTGAAAGTGCAGAAGGTCGCCGTTGCCGCCGCGCTGCCCAAGGGTACCCTGAAGGACATCTGAGTCGCCCTCTGATACCGCCGTATTGAGTTCGACGACTGGTCAACACAAGGGATCCCATGCTTAACAAGTATCCGCTATGGAAAAACCTGGTCATCCTGTTTGCTCTGGTGATCGGGTTCGTTTACGCGCTGCCCAACCTGTACCCGGATGACTTCGCGGTACAGATCACCGGTGCCCGCAGCAGCACAGAAGTTGACCAGCGCGCGCTCGACCGGGCCATAGGCGCCCTTGAAGACGCTGGCATTCAGGTCAAGGCCTATTCGTTGCAGGGCCGCAACGGCCTGATCCGCCTGAACGGGGCTGAAGATCAGCTCAAGGCCCGCCCGCTGGTTCAGGCCAAGCTGGGTGAAGACTACCTGGTGGCGCTGAACATGGCGCCGTCCACCCCGGAATGGCTGCGTGCCCTGGGAGCCGGTCCCATGAAACTGGGTCTGGACCTGCGGGGCGGTGTCCATTTCTTGCTGGAAGTGGACATGGACGCGGCCCTGGAAACGCGGCTGGAGGCGTTTGCCAGCCAGATCAAGCGGGAGCTCCGGGAAGAGCGCATCCGCTACCGTGGTGGCGACCTGATGGGGCAGCGGGAGATCGTGTTCCAGTTCCGGGACGAAGAGGCCCGGGACGAGGCGTTCGACCTGATCAAGCGTCAGCACAACCAGTTCCTGCTGGATGAGCGCACCGAGGGTGGCCAGTTGCAACTGGTATTGACCCTGTCCGAGGCGGAGGTGAAGTCGATCCAGGACTATGCCCTGGAGCAGAACCTGACCACCATCCGTAACCGGGTCAACGAGTTGGGTGTCGCCGAGCCACTGGTCCAGCGCCAGGGTGCGGACCGCATCATTGTCGAACTGCCGGGGGTGCAGGACACCGCCCAGGCCAAGCGGGTACTGGGGGCCACGGCCAACCTGGAGTTCCGTCTGGAGGCGCGTCCCGATGCTCCCACCAGTTCCACCGAAGTCTACCCGTTCCGGGATAACGAGAACCGTACCGCCCGTCTGGAGCGTGAGGTGATCGTTACCGGCAACAACGTCGCCAATGCCCAGCAAGCGTTTGACGAAAACGGCCAGCCCCAGGTCAACATCACCATGGACGCCGTCGGCGGTGACCTGATGCACCGGGCCACGCGTAACGCCATCAAGCGCCGGATGGCGGTGCTGTTCATCGAGTTCAAGACCGAGACCGAGTATCGCGAAGTCGATGGTGAGGTCCAGGCCTTCGAGCGTCGGGTGGAAGAGCGCGGCATCATCAGTCTGGCCACCATCCAGTCGGCGCTGGGCAGCAGCTTCCGCATCACCGGGCTGGATTCCATTCCCGAAGCCTCCGAACTGGCGCTGCTGTTGCGGGCCGGCGCGTTGGCGGCCCCCATGTATTTTGTGCAGGAACGCACCATCGGGCCTTCCCTGGGACAGCAGAACATCGACGCCGGCATGATGTCGGTGGCGCTGGGCTTTGCCCTGGTGCTGGTGTACATGCTGCTGTACTACCGCGGCTTTGGCCTGGTGGCCAACGTTGCCCTGACGCTGAACCTGATGTTGCTGATGGCGTGCATGTCGATCCTGTCCGCCACCCTGACCCTGCCGGGAATTGCTGGCATAGTGCTGACGGTGGGCATGGCAGTGGATGCGAATGTGCTGATCTTCGAGCGTATTCGCGAGGAGCTGCGTGCCGGTGTGCCGCCACAATCGGCCATCAATGCCGGTTACTCGCGGGCCTTCGTATCGATCTTTGATGCCAACATCACCACCCTGCTGGTGGCGGTGATCCTGTTTGCCATGGGTTCCGGTCCGGTGAAAGGGTTTGCGGTCACGCTCTGCCTGGGCATCCTGACGTCCATGTTCTCCGGTCTGATGGTCAGCCGCAGCATCGTGAACCTGGTATACGGCGGCCGCAAGGTCGAGAAGTTGTCGATCGGAGGGAAGCTTGCCAATGTCTGAAGTAACTAAACAGCCGTTCGACTTCATGGGCCTGCGCAAGGCGGCTTCGGTCGTGTCCATTGCCTTGCTGATTGCCTCGGTGGCGATGCTGGCGATGCGCGGACTGAATCTGGGACTTGATTTCACCGGTGGCACCTCGGTGGAGCTGGAGTATCAGCAACCGCCTGCTCTGGAGGACGTTCGCGAGACTCTGAGTGAGGCGGGCTACGAACAGTTTGTGGTCCAGAATTTCGGTGATGACAACCTGGTGCTGGTCCGGCTGGCGGAATCCGAAAACGACAAGCTGGCGGAAGACATTGCCGCCACCCTGGCGGCCAATGGCGATGAGCTGCGACTGATCAGTTCCGAGTTCGTTGGCTCCCAGGTGGGGGAAGAGCTCAAGGAAGACAGTGGTCTGGGGCTGCTGATTGCGTTGGCAGTGGTGCTGATCTACGTGGGGATGCGCTTCCAGTTCAAGTTTGGCATTGCCTCGGTGCTGCCCCTCGCTCACGACGTCATCATCATTCTTGGCATCTTCGCCCTGTTCCAGTGGACCTTCGACCTGAGCGTGCTGGCAGCACTGCTGGCGGTCATCGGTTATTCGCTGAACGACACCATCGTGGTGGCGGACCGGATCCGGGAAAACTTCCGCAAGATGCGGGAAGGGGATTCCGAGCACATCATCAACGAGTCAATCCACCAGACCATCGGCCGGACAATCAATACCTCTGGTACCACGCTGGTGGTGCTGTTTGCCCTGTTCTTCCTGGGCGGTGAGGCCATCAACAACTTCGCCATCGCCCTGATCATCGGGGTGATTGTGGGGACCTATTCCTCCATCTATGTCTCGGCCAACCTGTTGGTGGTCTTGGGCGTCACGCGGGAAGACATGATTATCCCGCCGAAGGAGGGAGCTGGCGAGGCCGAGGAAGAGGAGCAGCCGCCGGAGTGGCTCAATCGGATGTAGGGCTCACTCAGGACGAGTCAGGCCCATTAAAAAGGCCGCGTCGGGTTTACCGGTGCGGCCTTTTTTGTGGCTGCTGCTGACGGCGGGCTGAACCGGTCCGTCAGTGGGCAGGTGTTAGCGAGGGAGTCGACCCTGGAACGGATGCAGGGTCTTGAGGACTTCCTTGAACAGCTTTGGATTGGCGATGACCAGCTGCTTGGCCGCGCTGGTGGACGGGTTGCCGGAAAAATCGCCGGCCAGGGCGCCGGATTCCATCGCGATGGTGAGGCCCACCGCCAGATCTTCCGGCTGAGGGCGGAAGATCACCGCCGCGTCCAGGTGTCCGGCAGCCACGCGGGCAATGTCGAGGGACGCGCAGCCGGCCGTGTGCAGCTTGCCGGCCTGCTGGGCGAGGGTTGCCGTCAGCTCGCCCCACAACAGGGGATCGTCTGCGCCTTTGCACTGGTCCAGCAGGTTGGTCACCAGGCTGGCTTCGGACAGGTGGCGGGTAGTGCCGGTGCGCACCCGGCGGCTGTTGAGTGCCGCCCCATGGCCGCGACTGGCGGTGTATTCCTCACCGGTTACCGGGTTCACCAGCAGCAGGTTCTCGGTACGGTTACCCTTTTTCTGGATTAGCGCCAGGGCAAAGTCCGGAAGGTTGCGCAGGAAGTTGTCCCGACCCAGGACTGGGAAAATGTGCCAGGTGTGTTCCGCATTGCCGGCGTCAGCTTCGTTGATGGGCGCAATCACATGGTCCTTGTACGCCTTTTGAAGCTGCTCGGAGAAGTTGTCGTAGATCGACTGGGCTACTCGGTCCAGTTGCCGGCCGCGTTCGATCGGGTCCTTGTCCGCAGGATCCTGGCGTTCAAAGTGGGCTTTCAGATAATCCGAACCCTGTCGCGCGACGCGCAGAGCCATTTTAATTGCTGGTTGCATCAGACTGTACGTTACCTGGGTGTATGGAAGGTCGCGTATCATATCAAAACCACGTCTGGCCTTGTACGTTTTTTGGCTCGGTATTGTCACGGACTGGGGGTCCAGGACGGGCAGAGCAGGAAAGTTCGTTTCGGCATGTCCGAACGGGCGGTTGGGGGGGGGATTCTGGTATCATGGCCGTTTTTTACGATCCACAGAGAATTGTCAGTCATGCTCAAGCAAGCGCTACCGGGTGAAGCAGCCCAGTCCAATTACGATCAGGTTCGCATTGTACTCGTTGAGACTTCCCATTCCGGTAACATCGGTGCGGTTGCTCGGGCAATGAAAAACATGGGGCTTAGCAACCTCTGGCTGGTGAACCCCGAGTCGTTTCCGGACGAGGCGTCCTATGCCCGCTCCTCCGGTGCCTCCGACGTCCTTGACTCGGCCAGGGTGGTGAGCAGCCTGGACGAGGCGATTGACGATTGTGTGCTGGTGATGGGCACCAGTGCCCGCGGTCGCAAGGTTCCGTGGCCGGTGATCGCACCCCCGCAGGCGGTGGAAAAGGTGGCGGGGCACGTCGACCAGGGGCCGGTTGCCCTGGTGTTTGGTCGGGAGAATCATGGCCTCAGCAACGATGAGTTGCAGCGGTGTCATTTCCATATCCATATCCCATCCAACCCGGATTACAGCTCACTGAATCTGGCGATGGCAGTGCAGGTGGTTTGCTACGAACTGCGCATGCATTTCCTGCGCGGCCTTGAAGAAAGGGAGAGTAAACCCTATCTGGGATCAATGACTTCACCGGGCGACCATGGTTGGGACGTACCCCCGGCATCGGTGAAAGAGGTCGAAGGATTTTTTGGGCACCTTGAGTCTACACTGGTGGATATAGCCTTTCATCGAAGGGATAACCCGCGTCAGCTGATGACGCGGTTGCGCAGATTGTTTCAGCGGGCCCAGATGGATCAGATGGAAATCAACATTCTTCGGGGGGTACTGACCGCGGTCCAGAAGGCTGCCCGGGACCAGGGCTCGGCCGCCTCCAAGGTTAGCGCCGGAGCATCAACCGACAAGCAGGACGAAAACCATGTTTGATGGACTGAAGGAAGACATTCAGAGCGTATTTCACCGGGATCCGGCGGCTCGCAACACTTTTGAGGTGTTGACCAACTACCCCGGGCTGCACGCGCTGCTGTTTCACCGCTTTTCCCATTGGCTCTGGAATCTCGGGCTCAAGTGGCTGGCGCGGACCTTTTCCACCATCGCGCGCTGGCTCACTGGTATTGAGATCCATCCTGGAGCGCAAATCGGTCGACGCTTCTTTATCGACCACGGCATGGGGGTTGTGATCGGGGAGACGACAGTGATTGGTGATGACGTGACCCTGTATCAGGGCGTCACCCTGGGCGGCACCAGCTGGAACAAGGGCAAGCGCCACCCAACCCTGGGCAACGGCGTGGTTGTGGGCGCCGGCGCCAAGATCCTGGGGCCGTTTGAAGTGGGTGAGGGCGCCAAGATCGGCTCCAATTCAGTGGTCACCAAGGAGGTGCCTGCGGGCGCGACGGTGGTGGGCATCCCTGGCCGGGTCATTGTGAAGCAGAAGTCCGACCAGGATACGCGGCGGCGCGAGATGGAGGAGCGTATGGGCTTCGACGCCTACGGCGTGACCGACGAGATGCCGGACCCGATGGCCCGAGCGATGCGCAGCCTGCTGGATCACATGCATGCTGTGGACGATCGCATCGAGAACATGTGCAAGGCCCTGCAGAAGGTGAATGCCGATTACCGTAATGGCGCCTTGCCCCCGCTGGACGACACGGATTTCGATTGCGTCCGGGAAGAGAGCGGCAAGGAACGCTGAATACTTGACTGAAATAGTTGGTCAATTCATACTCAAAAGCCGTCAAGTATCCATACTCGCACCGTCGAGGCTAATCCTATGCGACTGACCACCAAGGGCCGGTACGCGGTAACCGCCATGCTCGATCTTGCGCTGCATGGCGGGGAAGGGCCGGTAAGTCTGGCCGATATCTCCGTGCGCCAGGAAATCTCCCTGTCCTACCTGGAGCAGCTGTTCTCACGCCTGCGGCGTCATCAGCTGGTGGCCAGTGTCCGCGGCCCTGGTGGGGGTTATCGGTTGAGCCGCAGCACCGACGCCATCTTCATTTCGGAGGTGGTGGATGCGGTGAATGAGTCGCTCGATACCACCCGGTGCGGCAACAAGGGCGATTGCCAGAAGGGCGAGAAGTGTCTCACCCATCACCTGTGGTCCGACCTGAGTAACCAGATTCACCAGTTCCTGAGTGAGATCAGTCTGGCCGACCTGATGAACAAGCGCGAGATTCGGGACGTGGCGGCCCGTCAGGATCGTCGTCAGGAAGCCGAAGAGTCTGAGACCATCAATACCGAGCGTCTATCCGACCGTGCGCCGGTGTAACACCGATCCGAACCTGTAACCTATGAAGAAACCTGTATATATGGATTATGCGGCCACGACGCCCGTAGATGGCGCCGTTGCCGAGGAAATGGCCAAGTACCTCACCGTCGACGGTGTGTTTGGCAATCCGGCGTCACGGTCCCATGGCTTTGGCTGGCAGGCCGAGGCGGCGGTGGAGGGGGCCCGCCGCCAGGTGGCCGAGCTGATTGGGGCGGACCCGCGGGAAATCGTCTGGACTTCCGGCGCCACCGAATCGGACAACCTGGCCATCAAGGGCGCCGTGGAAGGCAAGGACAACCCCCATGTCATTACGTCGCTGATCGAACACAAGGCCGTACTGGATAGCTGCAAGTGGCTGGAAGGCCAGGGTTGTCGTGTCACCTGGCTGGAGCCCGATGGCACCGGTCGCGTGTCCCGTGACCAGGTGGCGCAGGCGCTCACCGACGACACGGTGGTGGTCAGCCTGATGCTGGTCAACAACGAACTGGGCACCATCACCGACGTGGCCGCCATTGGCGAGTTGCTGCGGGAGCGGGGGGTGATGTTCCATGTTGATGCCGCCCAGGCTGCGGGCAAGATGCCGGTGGATGTGGGCGTGCTGAAGGTCGATCTGATGTCCCTGTCGGGGCACAAGGTCTATGGCCCGAAGGGGGTGGGTGCCCTTTATGTCCGTCGGGCCCCCGGCGTCCATATTGAGGCGCAGATGCACGGCGGCGGTCACGAACGGGGCATGCGGTCCGGCACCCTGCCAACCCATCAGTTGGTGGGGATGGGCAAGGCGTTCGCGCTGGCTAGAGAGCAGATGGACGAGGAAGTCCGACGCCTGGAAGCGCTGCGCTCCAGATTCCTTGAGGGAATCCAGGCCCTGGACGGCGTGCTGTTGAATGGCCACCCGGAGTCACGGGTGCCGGGCATCCTCAACCTGTCTTTTGACGGTGTGGAAGCCGAATCGCTGATGCTGGGGCTGAGGGAGTTGGCGGTGTCTTCCGGATCCGCCTGTGCCTCGGCGACCCTGGAGCCCTCCTACGTGCTCCGGGGCATTGGCCTGAGTGACGAGCAGGCCCATCGCGCACTGCGTTTTTCCATCGGACGCTATACCACTGACGAGGAAGTTGATTTTGCCGCTTCGCAGGTGGTTGAGGTGGTCAACCGTCTTCGCTCTGTCCGGTAGGCAGTGGCCTCCGGACTGCGTATAATCCCAACCCTGAATTTTTATCCTGAACCCTGAACTTGGAGACAAACCATGTCAATCGAGCGCACGCTCTCTATCGTCAAGCCGGATGCCGTTGCCAAGAACGTAATCGGTGAGATCTACAGCCGTTTCGAAAAGGCCGGGCTGAGCATTGTGGCTGCCAAAATGAAGCACCTGACTCAGGAAGAGGCCGAAGGCTTCTACGCTGAGCACAAAGAGCGTCCCTTCTTCGGTGATCTGGTGGCCTTCATGACCTCCGGCCCCGTTGTGGTTCAGGTTCTGGAAGGCGAGAACGCCATCCTGAAAAACCGTGACCTGATGGGGGCCACCAACCCGAAGGAAGCGGAAGCCGGCACCATCCGCGCCGATTTCGCGTCCTCCATCGACGCCAACGCGGTTCACGGTTCCGATTCGGCGGCGTCTGCGGAGCGTGAAATCGCCTACTTCTTTAACGACAACGAAATCTGCCCGCGCGGCTAAGTCGTTGTTACAGGGTCGGCAGGATGGCCTGTTCGACCCTGTTGGTTATCTGATCGAGGTTCTCTGATGACAACCCCTGTGGAAAAGACCAACCTGCTCGGGATGCCCAAGGGCAAGCTGGAGGCTTATTTCGAGTCCATTGGCGAGAAGCGTTTTCGCGCCACCCAGCTTCTGCAGTGGATGCATCAGCGCGGGGTGGATGACTTCGATCAAATGACCAACATCAGCAAGTCCCTGCGAGAGAAACTCAAGCAGGTGGCTGAAGTGCGAGGGCCCGAGGTAGTCTACGACGAGACTTCCAAGGATGGCACCCGCAAATGGGTCATGCGCATGGACAACGGCAACAGCGTTGAAACCGTGCTGATTCCGGACGGTGAACGCGGCACCCTGTGTGTGTCATCGCAGATCGGTTGTAGCCTGGATTGCACCTTCTGTTCCACCGGCAAGCGGGGTTTCAATCGCAACCTCACCGCGGCGGAGATCATCGGTCAGGTGTGGGTGGCCCGCCGCGCCTTCATGCCTTTCGAGGACAACTCCGATCGGCCAATCACCAACGTGGTCATGATGGGAATGGGGGAGCCGCTGCTCAACTTCGATAATGTTGTCGATGCTATGAACCTGATGATGGAAGATCTGGCTTACGGCATTTCAAAACGCCGGGTCACCCTCAGCACCTCAGGCGTGGTTCCGGCGCTCGACCGGTTGGGCGAAGTTACCGATGTTTCACTGGCCATTTCGCTCCATGCCCCCAATGATGAGCTGCGTAACCAATTGGTGCCGCTCAATAAAAAGTACCCGATTGCGGAGTTGCTGGCGGCAACGCGACGCTATCTGGCCAACCTGCCGGACAAGCGCAAGGCCACCATCGAATACACCGTCATTGAAGGGGTGAATGATCAGCCCCAGCACGCCCGGGAGCTGGCGAAGCTGCTCCGGGGACTGCCGTGCAAGATCAACCTGATTCCCTTTAATCCGTTCCCGGAAAGCGATTTCCAGCGGCCGAAAATGACCGCGACCCGGCGTTTCCAGAACATTCTGAACGAAGCCGGCTATATCACCACGGTGCGTACGACCCGGGGCGATGATATCGATGCCGCGTGTGGCCAGCTGGTCGGTCGGGTGGAAGACCGCACTCGCCGTAGCCAGCGCTATATCGCGGTGCAACAGGTAACGCCGTAGGGTGAACGACAATCCAAGGATCCGATTTGTGACCAAGTTCAACGGTGCGATTAAACGAGTCTGTGTCAGTGCCTTGTTAACAGTCGTGCTGGCGGGCTGCGTGACCACGACGGACAGCCGGTTTGCCCGGGAAGCGGATCGGGAGAAGGCGGTGAACAGCTACATTCAGCTGGCCACCGCCTACGTGGGAAAGGGGAATATTGACCGTGCCCGGGTTCACCTGGAACGAGCCCTGGAGCTGGAGCCGGACAGCGCCGGTGCGCACTCGGTGATGGGGCTGGTGTACCAGTCCGAAGGCGAGGGCCAACTGGCGGAGGAGTCGTTTCAACACGCCTTGGAGTCCGATCCGGGGTATACCCGCGGTCGGGTGTTCTATGGCGCTTTCCTTTTCGGCCAGCAACGGTATGCCGATGCCCGTCACCAGTTTCAACGGGCCGCGAGCGATACCGGCTACGCAGACCGGGCCTCAGTGTTTTTCAATCTTGGGCTAACGGAGGAACGGCTGGGGAATGTCGGGCCCGCCGCCGCAGCCTACCGCCGTTCGGTGGAGTTGAGCCGGGGCGATGCTAACTCGCTATTGGCGTTGTCGCGCATGCTCGTTGAACAGGGCAAGTATGACGATGCCGCCGGTTACTACGAGCGGCTGACGATGGCGATGCGCCGCAACCCGGAGATGCAGCACTCGCCGCAGAGCCTGCTGACCGGTATTCGGATTGCCCGCCACTTCAGTGACCGGGATCGGGAATCCAGCCTGGCGCTGTTGCTCAAGAACAAGTACCCGGATTCAGCCGAATACAAACAATACAAGGTGTTGAGTTCTGATGTCGAATGATGAAACCGTAGCTCCGCCACCAACCAGCCCATCAGTGGGCAGTCAGCTTAAGGTGGCCCGCGAAGGCAAGCGACTGGAGGTCGCCGATATTGCCAAGGCCCAGCATTTGCGCCCGGCGATTATCCAGGCCATTGAGGACGGTGATTTCGGGGAAATCGGCAGTGAACTCTTCCTCAAAGGCTACGTCAGAACCTACGCCAGCCAGGTTGGATTGAATGCAGAAGAACTGATTGCCCAGCTCGACCGGGAATTAGAGCCACTGCGCCAGGAACGGGAGCAGCAGCGCCAGAACCACCCGCTGGTGACCATCGAAGAGCGCAAGCAACGCAAGCAGAGAGTGGCCAAGGGGCTGCTGTTTCTGGTGTTTGTACTGGTGGCGGTGTTCATCGGTTACAAATTGTTCATTCAGGATATTACAGGCACCGGCGGGTTAACCGCGTCGCGGGACGAGGCCGGTCAGTCGGAATCCAGCCCTGCCACCGGTAGCGGAGGGGTTGCCGAGGCCCAGGTGCCGTTGGCGGAACAGATTCCGGCCTTGCCGCGAGAGGCCGCTGATGCGTCAGAGTTGGCGGAACCCAGCGCGGAGCCGGTGGTCGAGCCCATGGGGACTGAGCCTGTTGCGCCGGTCCCCGTTACCGGGGATGCTTCCACAACGGAGCCGGCGCCCGGAAGCGAAGCGGGCCCAAGTACCGCAGAGACGGTCGAACCGGCAACAGCGGTGGGAGAATCCCAGCCTGTGGCGCAACCGGTTGCAGACGCTGGTGAGGCCCGGCTGCTTGTCACCTTTACCGCAGACTGTTGGGTTCAGGTGACTGATGCGGATGGCCGGCGCCTGGCTTCCCGGTTGCGTCGCTCCGGCGACCAGTTGGATGTGTCCGGGACCCCGCCGTTGCAGGTGGTCATCGGCGCGGTGGATGCGGTTAGCTCGATCAGTTTTCAGGGCCAGCCGGTCGACCTGAGCGGGTTCCGGGTGGTCAACAATCGCGCCGAGTTCACCCTGGGCAATTGATATCGGCGAATATTTCTTTGAACAGTCTGGTTAACCCTTTATGAAACAGGAATCTCCGATCAAACGACGCGTCTCGCGCCAGATCATGGTAGGCAACGTACCGGTGGGTGGCGATGCCCCCATTGCCGTTCAGAGCATGACCAACACGAACACCTGTGACGTGCCGGCCACCGTCAACCAGATTCGTGCCATTCAGGACGCCGGAGCGGACATCGTCCGGGTATCCGTTCCGTCCATGGAGGCGGCCGAGGCGTTTGGCCAGATCCGTCAGCAGGTGTCGCTGCCGCTGGTGGCGGACATCCATTTCGATTACCGGATCGCGCTTAAGGTGGCCGAGTACGGCGTGGACTGCCTGCGAATTAACCCCGGCAATATCGGTCGCGAAGACCGGGTGTCCGCCGTTATCAGCGCTGCTCGGGACCGCAATATTCCGATCCGTATTGGCGTCAATGCCGGGTCGCTGGAAAAGGACCTGCAGAAGAAATATGGTGAACCGACGCCAGAGGCCCTGGTGGAATCCGCCATGCGCCACATTGACATTCTCGATCGCCATGACTTCCAGGATTTCAAGGTCAGCCTGAAGGCGTCCGAAGTGTTTATGACGGTGGCCGCCTATCGCAAGATCGCCTCACAGATCGAACAGCCATTGCACCTGGGGATCACCGAAGCGGGCGGCTTCCGCTCCGGTACGGTGAAATCGTCCATCGGTCTGGGTATGTTGCTGATGGACGGTATCGGCGACACCATCCGGGTGTCCCTGGCAGCGGACCCGGTTCAGGAAATCAAGGTGGGCTATGACATCCTCAAGAGCCTGCGCCTGAGAACCCGCGGCATCAATTTCATTGCCTGCCCCAGCTGTTCCCGTCAGAACTTCGACGTCATCCAGACCATGAACGATCTGGAAGCCCGTCTGGAGGACATCAATGCGCCACTGGATGTGGCCATCATCGGTTGTGTGGTGAATGGTCCCGGAGAGGCCAAGGAAGCGGATGTCGGCCTGACCGGCGGCAGTCCGAAGAACCTGTTCTATCTCGCGGGACGCCCGGACCAGAAATTGGACAACGCCACCCTGACCGACGATCTGGAACGGCTGATCCGGGAAGAGGTGGCCCGGCGTGCAGAGCAGGAAGAGGCCATCATCGCCCGATCCGACGGTTAGGCTCCGGTCTCCAGGTAACGACGCAAACAGACTTCGACAGTAAGGTTTTCCCTTGGCAAAGATTCAGGCTATTCGCGGGATGAACGATATCCTGCCCGAACAGACTCCGGTTTGGCAGTACGTTGAGGAGACGGTACGCCAGGTATTGACGGGTTACGGCTATCAGGAAATCCGGATGCCGGTGGTGGAACAGACGGATCTGTTCAAACGCTCGATTGGTGAAGTCACCGATATCGTCGAGAAGGAGATGTACACTTTCGACGACCGCAATGGCGACAGCCTGACACTGCGTCCGGAAGGCACCGCCGGTTGTGTTCGCGCTGCTGAAGAGCATGGCCTGTTGTTCAATCAGAGCCGTCGGCTGTGGTACATGGGGCCCATGTTTCGCCATGAGCGTCCTCAAAAGGGCCGTTACCGCCAGTTCCACCAGATTGGAGTGGAGTGCTTCGGCATGGACGGCCCCGATATCGACGCCGAACTGCTGGTACTGACGGCACGTTTGTGGCGGGCACTGGGCCTGCACAGTCACACCCGGTTGGAAATCAACTCCATTGGCACCTCGGAATCCCGCAAGCGTTACCGCGAAGCGCTGGTGGCCTACCTGTCCGATTTCCGTGACCGACTGGACGCCGACAGCCAGCGCCGCTTGACCACCAACCCGCTGCGGATCCTGGACAGCAAGAATCCCGAAACCCAGGCCATCCTGCAGGACGCTCCGAGCCTGGACGACTACATGGACGAGGAGTCCCAGCTGCATTTCAGCCGGCTGAAGGCGCTGCTCGATGCCGCCGGCATCGAATACACCGTCAATCCCCGTCTGGTGCGTGGCCTCGATTATTACGGAAAAACCGTATTCGAATGGATCACCGACAGCCTGGGGGCGCAGGGTACGGTGTGTGCCGGCGGCCGCTATGACGGTCTGGTGGAACAGCTGGGCGGCAAGCCGACCGTGGCAGTCGGTTTTGCCATGGGGCTGGAGCGGTTGATCCTGTTGCTGGAGACCCTCGATCTGGTGCCCGCGTCCGTTAACAACGATGCCGATGTCTATGTAACCGCCCTGGGCGAGCCGGCGGTGGCTACGGCGCAGCGAGTCAGTGAGCAGGTTCGCTCGGCGCTGCCGGGGCTGACAGTCGTCACCCATTGCGGCGGCGGCAGCTTCAAGAGCCAGATGAAGAAAGCGGATCGCAGCGGTGCCCGGGCGGCACTGATTCTTGGTGACAACGAGGTTCAGGCCGGAACCGTGGGGCTGAAGCCGCTGCGTTCCGACGCAGGGCAGCAGGAAGTACCACAATCCGAGGTGATCGAAGCGCTTCGCAAGCTGCTTGATCAGTAAAGACGCAGAAAACAGGGGGCCTGGCAGCAGCCTGGGGATCCGTGGATCCGGCTGGGCCAGCCCCAAGCCAGAATAATTGACGATAACAGGAGACAGCATGGCCGAGTTGCGTACCGAAGAAGAACAGATTCAGGCGATCAAGGACTGGTGGAAGAAAAACGGCAGCTCTCTTCTGATCGGCATCGGTGCCGCATTGGCAATCGTGTTCGGCTGGCAGGCCTGGCAGAAGCAGCAGGTCCAGGAGCGCAGCGCGGCAGCGGCGGAGTTCTCCAACCTGCTGAGTGCCTACGGCGATCAGTCGGATGAGAACCGGGTTGAGACCATCAGCTACGTGGCCAACCAGCTGCAGGAAGAATTCGAGGACAGTGCCTACGCCATCTACGGCAACCTGATCCTGGCGCAGCAGCAGTTGGTGGAGCAGGGCGATGCGGAGGCGGCGATCGCCTCGCTCCAATGGGCCCACGAGCGCGCTCAGGATCACCCTGCGCTTGAGCTGGTGGTGCGTAGCCGGCTGGCCCGCGCCCAGTTGGCCAACGGCCAACTCGATGACGCCCTGGCCACGGTGCGGGGGGCCAGCAACCCGGGCAGCTTCAAGGCGCTGCTGGCAGAACTGGAAGGTGACATCCTGATGGCGCAGGGCGACCGTGAGGCAGCGGGTGAGGCCTATCTGTTGGCCCGACAGGAGAGTCGAACGGGCCGTAACGGCGTTCTTGAGCTGAAACTGGCCGATCTGGGCATTGGGGAGGGTTCCTGATGCTCAGTGGGCTTGGCCGGTTCTGGCTGACCGGGACTGTTGCCGCGGCTGCCGTGCTGACGGCCTGCAGCTCCCAGGATACCTTTGAGCAGCCGGCTCCGGTACCGGAGGTCGTCGAGGCGGTGGAGTTTGACGAAGTTTGGACCATGCGCGTGGGCGAGGGCCACGAAGAGCAGCTCATGCAGTTGGCCCCGCTGGTCATGGGCGACACGCTCTATGCCGCTGCCGCCGATGGCACCGTGGTCGCCACTCAGGTGGACAACGGCAAGGTGCACTGGTGGCGTTATCTCGAAACCAACCTGCTGGCCGGTGTTGGCGGAGACCGGGAGCGCCTCTGCCTGGTGACTGGCAATGCCGAGCTGGTCGTGCTGTCCCGCGAGGACGGTTCGGTTCTGTGGCAGACGTCGCTGCCGAATGAGGTGATTGCCTCCCCGCGTTCCAATGGCGAGATAGTTGTGGTTCAGACGGTCGACGGGAATGTCCTGGCCTTTGACGCCGCCTCGGGGAACAAACGCTGGCAGTATGATGGCGTGGTGCCTGTACTGAGCCTGAGGGCCGCGGCGGCGCCGCTGGTGGGCAGCGAGATGACGCTGGTGTCGTTTTCCAGTGGTCGGCTGTTTGCGCTGGCGTCCGATTCCGGACAGCCTTTGTGGCAGTATACGGTGAGTGAGCCTCAGGGACGTACCGAACTGGAGCGTCTGGTCGACGTGGCCAGCGAGCCACTGGTGCTGGAGTCGGCGGCACTGGTGACCGGGTATCAGGGCAAGCTGGCCCTGGTGGACCTGCGTAGTGGCCAGGAAATCTGGAGCCGCGAGAACTCCAGCCTGCAGACACCGGCCATCGCTGGCGGCAATATCTACGTGGCCCAGTCCAACGGCCATGTGGTGGCCTACGAAGGTTCTACCAGGCAGGTTGTCTGGACCCAGGAAAAATTGGCCTGGCGCCAGCTTTCCCGTCCCGTGGTGCTGGGCAACTACCTGCTGGTCGGGGACTTTGAGGGTTATATCCATGTGATGTCTCTTGAAGACGGCAAGTTGTTGGGACAACTGGAGTTTGACGACGAAGGCCTGTGGGTTCCCATGCAACGCCTTCAGGACAGGCTGCTGGTCTATGGCAACAGCGGCAAGTTGAGCCTCTTTGAACTGAACGAGCGCGACTGAGCGCCCACGGCCGGAGCAAGATGACTCCGGCCTTCCCATATCTGGATACTCGAACGTTATGACGCCTGTAATCGCCCTGGTGGGTCGCCCCAATGTCGGCAAGTCGACCCTGTTCAACCAAATGACCCGCTCCCGGGATGCGCTGGTGGCCGATTTCCCCGGCTTGACCCGGGATCGCAAGTACGGCGAGGGGAACTACGAGGGTCAGCGCTTTATCGTGATCGATACTGGTGGGTTGACCGGCGATGAGGAGGGCATTGACGCCGAGATGGCCCGCCAGTCTCTGCAGGCGGTCGAGGAAGCCACGATTGTGCTGTTTCTGGTGGACGGCAAGGTTGGGCTGACGCCAGGCGATGAGTTGATAGCGGACCATCTGCGGCGGATGGGCAAACCGGCTCACCTGGTGGTTAACAAGACCGATGGCCAGGACCCGGATGTTGCCGCCAGTGACTTCTTCAGCCTGGGCTTTGAATCCACCTTCCTGATCGCCGCGTCCCACAACCGGGGTATCCGGTCACTGCTGGAGGCCCTGCTGCCGGAGATCGAGGCAGAGGCGGAAGAGGATCGGGCGCAGAAGTACCCCGGTATCCGCATCGGCATTGTCGGCCGCCCCAATGTGGGCAAGTCCACCCTGGTCAACCGTATGCTGGGGGAGGAACGCGTGGTGGTGTACGACATGCCCGGCACCACCCGAGACAGCGTCTACATTCCCTATGAGCGACAGGGCAAGGAATACACGCTGATCGATACCGCCGGCGTGCGGCGGCGCAAGAACGTTCGCGAGGCGGTGGAGAAGTTCTCCATCATCAAGACCCTGCAGGCCATCGAGGACGCCCATGTGGTGATTCTGGTGATCGATGCCCGTGAGGGGCTGGTGGACCAGGACCTGCACCTGATCGGCTTTGTCCTGGATGCCGGTCGGTCGTTGATCGTCGCGGTGAACAAGTGGGACGGCATGGATCCGGAAGACCGGGCCCGGGTCAAGGAGCAGGTCCAGCGTCGCCTGGATTTCCTCGATTATGCCGACAAGCACTACATCTCGGCCCTGCACGGCTCGGGCGTCGGGGTCATGTACGATTCGGTGCAGGCCTGCTACGACTCCGCCATGGCCAAGTGGCCCACCAACCGGCTTACCGCCATCCTGCAAGATGCCAGTACGCAGCACCAGCCGCCAATGGTACAAGGCCGCCGCATCAAGTTGCGCTACGCCCATCAGGGCGGCTCAAACCCGCCGATCATCGTGGTCCACGGCAACCAGACGAATGCCCTGCCAGGGGCCTACAAGCGCTACCTGGAGAACACCTTCCGCCGGGTGTTGAAGGTGACCGGAACGCCCATCCGTTTCGAGTTCCTCAGTGGCGAGAACCCCTACGCGGGTAAGGTGGACCGCCGCACCCCGCGGCAGAAGGTCAAGCAGGAAAAGGAGCTTCGTCAGGGCAAGCGCCCCAAGAAGCCCCGGATGAAAAGCAAGAAACGCCCTTAGTCGCTGCCTGCCCGTGCCGACGTGTGCTCACACGCCGGCATCGGCCACCTGCTTGGCCTGCACCGCGGTCAACGCGATGGTGAAGACGATGTCGTCCACCAGCGCGCCCCTCGACAGATCGTTGACCGGTTTTTTCAGTCCCTGCAGCATCGGTCCGATACTGACCACATTGGCACTGCGCTGGACCGCCTTGTAGGTGGTGTTGCCGGTGTTCAGGTCGGGGAAGATGAACACCGTGGCCTTGCCGGCCACCGGGCTGTCCGGCGCCTTGCTCTTGGCGACACTGGCGATGGCGGCGGCATCGTACTGCAACGGCCCATCGATCAGCAGGTCCGGACGGCGCTGCTGGGCCAGGCGGGTTGCCTCACGCACCTTGTCCACATCCTGGCCGCTGCCGGATTCGCCGGTGCTGTAACTGATCATCGCGACCCGGGGCTCAATACCGAAGGCCAGGGCAGAGTCGGCACTCTGGATGGCGATATCGGCCAGGGCTTCGGCATCCGGGTCCGGGTTGATGGCGCAGTCGCCGTAGACCAGTACCTGCTCGGGCAGCAGCATGAAGAAAATCGAGGACACCACCCGGGCGTCGTCGTGGGTCTTGATCAGCTGCAACGCCGGCCGCACCGTGTTGGCCGTGGTGTGCACCGCACCGGACACCAGGCCGTCGGCCTCGTCCATCGCCACCATCATGGTGCCCAGGACCACATTGTCCTCCAGCATGGCTTCCGCCATGTCCGGCGCCAGCCCCTTGTGTCGCCGCAGTTCCACCATGGGTTGAATGTAATTCGCCCGTACCTCGGTCGGGTCGATCACTTCCAGCTCGTCCGGCAGGGTGAGGCCCTGGTTCTGGGCCACCGAGGCGATCTCCTCTCGGCGTCCGATCAGCACGCAGCGGGCGAGCTGACGCTGGTGGCAGAGAATGGCAGCCTGCACGGTACGGGGTTCGTTGCCTTCCGGCAGGACGATGCGCTTGTCCGCCGCCCGCGCCCGCTCGGAAAGCAGGTAACGGAAGGCCGGGGGCGACAGCCGCCGCTGACGCTGGAGGCTCAGATGCTGTTGTAGCCAGTCGGTATCGAGTTGGGTGGCCACCGCTTCCATCGCCTGTTCAATACGCTCGGGATCGTCCAGGGGAATCGATGGGGTCAGGCTCGCCAACTGGTGGGCCGTCTCGAAGGTGTTGTTGGTGGCAGCCAGCACCGGTAGCCCCGTGCCCAGAGCCTTGTTGCACAGCTGGATGACCCGGTCGTCAGGAGGCAGGTCTCCGGTTAGCATCAGGCCGGCGAGGGGCACGCCATTGAGCGCCGCGACCGCCGTGGCCAGCATAATGTCGTCCCGGTCGCCGGGGGTCACCACCAGCGTGCCGGGTTTCAGGGTATGGGCCATGTTGCGAATGGTGCGCGCGCAGACCGTCACCTTTCGCACCCGCCGTGTGGCCATTTGACCTTCGTGGAGCACCGGGCAGGCCAGTTCCCGGGCAATGTCGGACACCCTGGGCGCCAGCAGTTCCGGTTGCCACGGGATCATTCCCAGCAGGCGGAACCGCTCGCTGGTGAAGACCTGGCACTGGCCGGGATAATCCGGCACTTGCTCGGTGGTCTGGGCATTGACCCGCGGAGTGAACTCCGAGCGTTCCGGCTCGCCCACCTTGTTGAGGATGACACCGATTACATCCGGGTCGGTGGGGGCGGCAAACAGCCGGGCGGAGAAATCCAGCTGGTCGTCCAGTTCCCTGGGAGAGGCGTCCTGTGGGGCGCTGACCAGAATCACTTCCGCCCCCAGGTTGCGGGCCACTTCCACATTGAGGCGGGCGATATAGGCTTCGCTACGGTCAGGTACCAGACCTTCGATGATCACCACATCCGAAGCATTGGCCACCTGCTGGTACTGGGCCACCACTTCTTCCATCAGCAGGTCGGACTTGCCCTGGTTGAGCAGTTTCTGGGCCCGTTTGAGATCGATGGGTTCCGGGGGCTCGATCTCGCTATGGGCGCCGATAAAGGCCACCGACGCATCGCGATGCCCGTTATGCTGCTGTACCGCCAGGCTCTCCGGCTGGGCGAAGGGCTTGTAGAAGCCCACACGCACTCCGACCCGGTCGAGGGCTCGGTGTAAACCCAGGCACACCGAGGTGAGCCCGCTGTGTAGTGCCGTGGGGGCAATAAATAGATTCTTGGCCATCGTTTGTCCTTAACTGTGTGGCGTATTGATCACGGAGTCGTTCTGTTCAGCCCGAGCGTTGACCATGGTCGCGGGCGGACCGGGCGATAACCAGCTCTTCGTTGGTCGGGATGACCAGAATCGGGAAGCGGCTGTCTGCGCCACTGATCCGCTGGTCATTCTGCCGGCCATGGCTTGCGTTGGCCGCCGGCTCGAGCCGGAATCCCATCAACGCGAGGTGACTGAGGGTCTGGGCGCGCACCGGCGCGCTGTTTTCACCAATGCCGCCGGTGAACACCAGGGCATCGAGCTTATCGAGCGACGCCATCATCGCGCCGATGTAGCGGGCCAGGCGAAAGCAGAACACGTCGATGGCCAGTTGGCAGCCTGCGTGGCCTGCTTCGGCCCGTTCGCCGAGGGCTCGCATGTCGTTGGTTTCGCCGGAGAGCCCGAGCAGCCCGCTGTCCTGGTTCAGGGTTCGGTGTACTTCCTTGGCGGACAGCCCCTTGCCCATCAGGAAGTCGAACAGCCCGGGATCGATGTCGCCGCTGCGGGTGCCCATCACCAGGCCTTCCAGGGGTGTCAGGCCCATGCTGGTGTCGACGCTGCGTCCGTCTCGGATGGCGGTGATGCTGCAGCCATTGCCCAGGTGTGCCGAAATGATCGACGTCTGTTCCACCGGCTGGCCCAGTAACCGCGCCGCCTCGCTAGCCATGAACTGGTGGCTGGTACCATGGAAGCCATAGCGGCGAACGCCCCAGTCCCTGTAGAAACGGCGGGGGAGCGCGTAATGGAAGGCCTTTGGAGGTAGGCTCTGATGGAAGGCCGTATCAAAGACCGCTACTTGTGGCACCTCTGGGAACAGCGTCCGCGCGGCATCGATACCGACCAGATTGACGGGGTTATGCAGAGGGGCGAGGGCGGAGCACCGGTCGATGGCCTCGATCACCTCAGCGGTGATGAGTGCGGCGTCGGTGAAGTCCTCGCCACCGTGCACCACGCGATGGCCAATGGCCCGCGGGGCGGCCTGAAGAACACCCGCGGACCGCAGGTGCTCGATCAGCGTCACCAGCGCAGCGTGGTGATCGGCGTTGGCCGGCAAGGGCACCGGCTGCTGATCTCCCATGTGCACCTTCGCGGTGGCGTTTTCGGTATTCAGGCGTTCGGCCAGGGCGGTCGCACGGTTTTCCAGGTTGCCGTCAAAAATCGCGAGTTTCAGCGACGAGCTGCCGCAGTTGACCACGAGTATGCTGTCATCCATGGGGAAACCTTCCTGTTTGAGCGGGATTACATCTGGGCCCGATGATTGCTGCGTAGCCAATCCTCGAACTCGAGTTGTGGGGCAGGGCGGCTGTAGAAATAACCCTGGGAATAGTCACAGCCCTGTTCTTTGAGAAAATGGGTTTGCGTTTCGTCTTCCACGCCTTCGGCAATCACCTGGAGGCCAAGACTGTGGGCCATGTTGATGATCGCCTTGACCAGGGCGGCGTCGTCCTGCTCCTTCATGACATCGCGAATGAACGCCTTGTCGATCTTCAGGGTGTC
>NZ_JAWVYN010000021.1:0-59153 GCF_033722735.1 Marinobacter sp. | reverse complement strand
GCCAATTTGAAGAAAGTTGAAACTCAAAATCTTCAATAAAACCAAGCGGTTATCTTTCGACTTCCGGCCCGCTGAAGTGGCGTGCCCCTCGAAAGAGATGCGCATTCTACAGACCTCCGCCGAGGTGTCAACGAGGTTTCGGAAATATTTCCAAAATATTTCGGACTCCCCTTACAAAACCCCGCCCGAAAGCCGAAAACTGATCATCCCTTGTTCAGTAACTTTATTATAGCTCAAGCCTGCCGGGTTGAAGAGCGCCGGGTCTTTCGAACGAGCGCCCGAACCGGTCCGGACAAGGCATAGATCAGGAACCCCGTAAACAATACGGTTCCCGGGTCCAGCGCCACCACGACAAATATCAAAACCACCAGCAAAATCGCAGCAAACGGCACCCGCCCCCTCAGGTCGAGGTCTTTGAAGCTGCGATAAAGCACGTTGCTGACCATCAGCACACCACAACCGCCCACCACAACGATGGTCAGCGCCGTCAGCCAGCCCGCGGGCTCGTAGGCGTGAAAGCACCAGACCAACCCGGCCACACAGGCAGCGGCCGAAGGACTCGGCAACCCAACGAAAAACTTCTTGTCCACAGAGCCAATCTGGGTATTGAAACGAGCAAGACGTAAAGCGGCACCGGCCACGTAAATGAAAGTGATTGCCCAACCAAACTGGGCCAACCCATTCAGCGACCAGAAAAAGGCAACCAGCCCAGGTGCTACCCCGAAGGCCACCATGTCAGCCAGGCTGTCGTACTCCTCACCAAACTTGCTCTGGGTATTGGTCATGCGGGCCACACGACCATCGAGCCCATCGAGGATCATCGACACAAAGATCGCGATGGCCGCGTTGTCGAAGACGCCGTTGGCCGCAGAGACGATGGCGTAGAAGCCGGAGAACAGGGACGCGGTGGTCAGCGCATTGGGCAACAGGTAGATGCCTTTGCGCCGGACCGGCGCCCCCTCCACCAACTCTTCCTCGACCACCTCGCCGTCGGCATGATCCTGCAGCGGTTCGTTGCTGGCCGCGGAGTCGGATTTTAGTTCGTGTTCAGTTTTTTCGTTCTTGGTTGTCATTCCAGCCATCCTGAAAATATGTGGAGGGAAGTATAGCAGCGACGTCCAACCTCCCAACGCTCAACCCTAACCAGAGATAAGTCCCCCAACGAAAAACGCGGCCATCGAGGGCCGCGCTTTCCTGAACCGCCATTCGGCTTAGTTCTTTTCCTTGTCCACGATCTTGTTGGACGCGATCCAGGGCATCATCGCGCGCAGCTTCTCACCAACCTGCTCGATCGGATGGGCCGCGTTGTTGCGACGGGCCGCCGTCATGGACGGATAGTTGTGCGCCCCCTCGGAGATGAACATCTTGGCGTACTCACCGCTCTGAATGCGCTTCAGGGCGTTGCGCATGGCTTCGCGGGACTCGTCGTTGATCACCTCGGGACCGGTCACGTACTCACCGTATTCCGCGTTGTTGGAAATGGAGTAGTTCATGTTGGCGATGCCGCCTTCGTACATCAGGTCGACGATCAGCTTGAGCTCGTGCAGACACTCGAAGTAGGCCATTTCCGGCGCATAGCCAGCCTCGGTCAGGGTTTCGAAGCCGGCCTTGACCAGCTCGACAGCGCCGCCACACAGAACCGCCTGCTCACCGAACAGGTCGGTTTCGGTCTCGTCCTTGAAGGTGGTTTCGATGATACCGGTACGACCGCCACCAACGCCGCTGGCGTAAGACAGGGCCAGGTTCTTGGCGTTGCCGGAGGCGTCCTGGAAGATTGCGATCAGATCAGGAATACCGCCGCCCTTGGTGAACTCGGTACGAACGGTGTGACCGGGCGCCTTCGGAGCCACCATGATCACGTCCAGATCTTTGCGCGGCACGATCTGGTTGTAGTGGATGGCGAAACCGTGGGCGAACGCCAGGGTAGCGCCCTGCTTCAGGTTCGGCTCGATTTCGGCCTTGTACAGCTGGGCCTGGAACTCGTCCGGCGTCAGCACCATAACGACGTCCGCGGCGGCAACGGCAGCCGGCACTTCACTGACCTTCAGGCCATGGGCCTCGGCCTTGGCAATGGAGGAGGAACCCGGGCGCAGACCAACGGTGACATCCACACCGGAGTCTTTCAGGTTGCAAGCGTGGGCATGGCCCTGGGACCCGTAGCCAATGATGGCAACTTTCTTGCCCTGGATGATGGAAAGATCACAATCCTTATCGTAATAAACCTGCATGATAAACCTCTACTTTGTATTGGCATTGCTGCCATGAATCATCACTGAGTACTGGATCGGGTAGTCAGATGCTCAGAATCTTTTCGCCCCGGGCAATCCCGGAAACCCCGGACCGAACCACTTCCAGGACTCCCGCGGTACCGACTGCCTGGATGAAACCATCCAGCTTGTCGCTGTCCCCGGCCAGTTGCACGGTGTACACCGAGCTGGTCACGTCCACGATCTGGCCACGGAAGATGTCCACCGTCCGCTTGATCTCGGCCCGCTGGGACCCCGTCGCCTTGAGCTTGATCAGCATCAGCTCCCGCTCGATGTGGGAGCCTTCGGTGAGATCCACCAGCTTGACCACTTCAATCAGCTTGTTGAGCTGCTTGGTGATCTGCTCGATCACCTTGTCCGAGCCGGTGGTGGTGACCGTCAGCCGGGACAGGGTTTCGTCTTCCGTCGGTGCAACCGTGAGGGTCTCAATATTGTAGTTTCGCTGGGAAAACAGCCCGACCACCCGCGACAGTGCGCCCGGCTCGTTTTCCAGCAGTACGGAAATAATTCGACGCATGGTGATCAGACCCTCTCCGTTTTGCTGAGCCACATGTCTTTCATCGAACCCCGGGCCACCTGCATCGGGTAGACGTGTTCGAAGCGGTCAACATAGATGTCCAGGAACACCAGCTTGTCCTTCATCGCCAGGGCCTCTTTCAGCTTCGGCTCCAGATCTTCCTTCTTGTCGATCCGAATGCCCACGTGGCCGTAAGATTCGGCCAGCTTGATGAAGTCCGGCAGGGATTCCATGTAGGACTGGGAGTGACGGGATTCGTAGTTCATGTCCTGCCACTGCTTCACCATGCCCAGCGCCTGGTTGTTCAGGTTGATGATCTTCACCGGTAGATCGTACTGCTTGCAGGTGGACAGTTCCTGGATGTTCATCTGGATACTGCCTTCACCGGTGATGCACAGCACTTCGTCGTCCGGGAAGTTCAGCTTGACCCCCATGGCGGCGGGCAAGCCGAAGCCCATGGTGCCGAGACCACCGGAATTGATCCAGCGATTGGGCTTGTCGAACTTGTAGTACTGGGCGGCGAACATCTGGTGCTGACCAACGTCGGACGTCACAAACGCCTTGCCATCGGTCAGTCGCCACAGCGCCTCGATGACCTCTTGCGGCTTGATCACGTCCGGGCTGGTTTCATAACGCATGCCATGGAAAGCCCGCCACTCGTCAATCTGCTTCCACCAGGCCGCCAGCGCCTCGGCATCCGGCTTCTCCTTGGCCTCCTTGACCAGGGCGATCATCTCTTTCAGTACGGCATCCACCGGTCCAACAATGGGCACGTCCGCTTCCACCGTCTTGGAGATGGATGCCGGATCGATGTCGATGTGAATGATCCGAGCCCCCGGGCAGAACTTCTCGGTGGCGTTGGTGACCCGGTCATCGAAGCGTGCACCCACACAGAGAATCAGGTCGGAGTGATGCATCGCCATGTTCGATTCGTAGGTCCCGTGCATTCCCAGCCAGCCCAGATGCTGTTTGTCCGTTGCCGGATAGCAACCAATGCCCATCAGGGTGTTGGTAATGGGGTAACCCAGCATGCGGACCAGGTCGATCAGTTGATCCGAGGCCTTGCCCAGGACAACTCCACCACCGGCATAGATCATCGGCCGCTTGGCGGCCAGCAGCATATCGACGGCTTTCTTGATCTGGCCGGCGTGCCCCCGCACTGCAGGATTGTAGGACCGCAGCTTGACCTTCTTGGGGTACGAATACTCAAAGCGCTCGTTCGGCGTGGTCATGTCCTTGGGAATGTCCACAACTACCGGCCCTGGACGACCGGTTGAGGCTATGTAGTAAGCCTTGCGAATGACCTCGGGAATTTCTTCCGGATGGCGCACACTCAGGTTGTGCTTCACAACCGGACGGGAGACCCCGATCATGTCGGTCTCCTGAAAGGCATCTTCACCGATCAGGCTCGATGCCACCTGGCCACACAGCACCACCATGGGAATGGAATCCATGAACGCTGTGGCAATGCCAGTAATGGTGTTGGTGGCTCCAGGACCCGAGGTCACCAGTACGGTACCTGGTTTTCCGGTCGCACGGGCGTAGCCGTCGGCCATGTGCACCGCCGCCTGTTCGTGACGAACCAGAATATGCTTGACTTTGTCCTGCCTAAACAGCGCATCATAGATATGCAGCGCTGCACCACCTGGATAGCCGTAAATGTATTCGATCCCCTCATCCTGCAGGGACCGGATCAGCATGTCGGCGCCAGACAATAACTCCACGTTTTCTACCCTCTGCTACGAGTGAATGTTCCGGGACTTCGGCCCGGTTGCCTGGATCCCCGGCATCTGAGCTTCTTGTGAAAGCCGAACCGGATGTTCCGCCACACTATTAGACGAGAGGTTGTCTCCTGGCCAACCGCGCTCCTGAGGGTTGCGGAGAGCGGCCAATCAACGGGTTGCACAAGTGCAACAACCATTTGCGCGTACGACGCGTGCTGTTCAGTGTGGTAATTAACGGGGGATACTTGCTCGGGATTGCCTGCCGTATTGACCCCTGTCTTCAGGCAATCGGTAATTGTGACAGCGCGAAACTCCCTGTCAATAGCGGCGCTCAAGAGATTCCACCGGCATGGCAATCAAAGGTCTGCCATACTGTGTCCATTCTGTGAATCAGGAAATTGCACAGGACTCGCAAATAGCCCCACAATAGCTAAATAAAACAACAGCGGGTTCCATCGGCTACCTGCGATCAACCCATGGATCACGAGTATAGGCATGAAGAGCAGATCACTTGTTTTGGCAGTTATTGTTGCACTGGCCCCTGCCACCGGTTTCGGGGAATCCGTCTATAAGTGGACCGATGAAGAGGGCGTGACGCACTTTGGCGACCGCCAGCCAACCGGCACCAGAGCCGAGTCCGTCAACATACGAACAGGCGGCTCCACTGGGCCCACTAGCGGTCCGACCCCCCAGGAGCGGATGGGGGCGCTGGAGGAGCGCCAGCGCAGCGAGGAAGAACAGGAACGCCTTTCCGCCGTCGAGGAAGCCCGCCAGAAACAGCGTCAGGCAAACTGTGAAACCGCGCGCAGCAACCTGGCCATCCTGAACTCCTACGGCCGGGTCCAGGTCGAGGAAAATGGGGAGAAGCGCTACCTTACTCCCGAGGAGATCGCCGAGCAAAAGGCGAGCTTCCAGCAGATTGCCGATGACAACTGCGGCCCCGCCGCCAATCAACCCTAACCGCCACTCTCAACAGGAGGCTCATGGAGGCGGTGTAAAAACCATTGCACTCAGCTATGCGTCGTTAAAAGTCGGCTCAAAATGCTCGTTTATCGCACAGGAACTGCGTTTTTTCGCCGAATGTTGCGGCGCCTAGCCGACGCTCATTACGTTTTAACACAACCTCTCATGGCCCCTTTGCCAACAAGCTTACTGCTTGCCGAACACCAGCTCGTGCCCGGACACCGACGCCTTGATGGTATCCCCCGGCACAAACTCCCCTTTTAGCAGCTGCTGGGCCAGCGGGTTCTCGATCATCCGCTGGATGGCCCGTTTCAGGGGACGAGCCCCGTAGACCGGGTCGTAGCCCACTTCCGCCAGCAGGTTCATGGCGGAGTCTTCCAGTACCAGCGCCATCTCCTGATCCTTCAGCCGCTTGTTGAGCAGCTCGATCTGGACCTTGGCGATGCCGTGGATCTGCTCGCTGCCGAGCGGATGAAAGACCACCACCTCGTCGACCCGGTTGATGAACTCGGGGCGGAAATGGGTGCCCACCACTTCCATCACCGCGGCCTTCATGGCTTCGTACTGCTCTTCCCCGGCCTTCTGCTGGATGATGTCGGAACCCAGGTTGGAGGTCATGACAATCACGGTATTGCGGAAATCCACCGTCCGACCCTGGCCGTCGGTAAGGCGACCGTCCTCCAACACCTGCAGCAGGATGTTGAACACGTCCGGGTGCGCCTTCTCCACCTCGTCCAGCAACAGCACCGAATAGGGCCGGCGACGCACCGCCTCGGTCAGGTAGCCACCTTCCTCGTAACCCACATAACCGGGAGGCGCGCCGATCAGCCGGGCCACCGAATGCTTCTCCATGAACTCGGACATGTCGATGCGCACCATGGCCTCTTCGGTATCGAACAGGAAGGCCGCCAGCGACTTGCACAACTCGGTCTTGCCCACCCCGGTCGGCCCCAGAAACAGGAAGGAGCCGTTGGGCCGGTTCGGATCCGACAGCCCCGCCCGGGAACGACGAACCGCATTGGCCACGGCCTCCACCGCCTCATCCTGCCCGATCACCCGTTCGTGCAGCGCCTCTTCCATCCGCATCAGCTTGTCGCGCTCACCTTCCAGCATCTTGGACACCGGGATGCCGGTCCACTTGGAGACCACTTCCGCGATCTCCTCGTCGGTGACCCGGTTGCGCAGCAGCTTCATCTCCATCATTTCGGCCTGGCTCGCCATATCCAGCTGGCGTTCCAGCTCCGGAATCCGGCCGTATTGCAATTCGGACATCTCCGCCAGGTTGCCCGCCCGGCGGGCGTTTTCCAGATCGATCCTGGCCTGCTCCAACTGGCTCTTGATCTTCTGCGAGCCGTGCAGGGCCGCCTTCTCGGTGTTCCACACCTCCTCCAGATCGGCATACTCGCGCTCGATATCGCCAATGACCCCGGACAGCTCCTCCAGCCGCTTCTTGGAGGCCGCATCGGTCTCCTTCTTGAGCGCTTCCCGCTCAATCTTCAGCTGGATCAGGCGACGCTCCAGACGATCCAGCGCCTCCGGTTTGGAATCCATCTCCATACGGATCTGGCTGGCCGCCTCGTCCACCAGGTCGATGGCCTTGTCCGGCAGTTGCCGGTCGGTGATGTAACGATGGGACAGCTTGGCGGCGGCGATAATGGCGGCGTCGGTCACCTCCACCCCGTGGTGCACCTCATACCGCTCCTTGAGCCCCCGCAGGATGGCGATGGTGTCCTCCTCGCCGGGTTCGGACACCAACACCTTCTGGAAGCGGCGCTCCAGGGCGGCGTCCTTCTCGATGTTCTCCCGGTACTCGTCCAGGGTGGTGGCGCCCACGCAGTGCAGCTCGCCCCGCGCCAGGGCTGGCTTGAGCATGTTGCCGGCATCCATTGCGCCCTCGGCCTTGCCGGCTCCCACCATGGTGTGCAGCTCGTCGATGAACAGGATGATCTGACCTTCCTGCTTGGCCAGCTCGTTGAGCACCGCCTTGAGACGCTCCTCGAATTCGCCACGGAACTTGGCACCGGCGATGAGTGCGCCCATATCCAGAGACAGCACCTTCTTGCCTTGCAGCCCCTCCGGCACTTCGCCGTTGACGATACGCTGCGCCAGACCCTCGACAATGGCAGTCTTACCCACGCCGGGCTCACCGATGAGCACCGGGTTGTTTTTGCGCCGACGCTGCAGCACCTGGATCGTGCGGCGGATCTCATCGTCGCGCCCGATGACCGGGTCCAACTTGCCAGCCCGGGCCCGTTCGGTCAGGTCAATGGTGTACTTGTCCAGCGCCTGGCGGTTCTCTTCCGCGGAGGCATCGTTGACCGATTCACCACCACGGATCTGCTCGATTGCTCCCTGCAGGGCGGCCTTGTCCACGCCCTGCTCCCGCAGCACCCGTCCCAGCGTGCCACGGTCCTCCAGCGCCGCCAGCAACATCAGTTCGCTGGAAATAAACTGGTCCTTGTGTTGCTGTGCCAGCTTGTCGGCAATATTGAACAGGCGCCCCATGTCGTTCGACATGGACACATCACCGGCGGATCCCTGAACCTCCGGCAGTTTGTCGATCTCGGTGACCACCGCCTGACGCAGGCGACCGGGCTCCACCCCCACCTGTTTCAGCAGCGGCTTGATCGAACTGCCCTCCTGATCCAGCAGCGCCAGCATCAGATGCAGCGGCTCGATAAAGTTGTGGTCCTTACCCACCGCAAGGGATTGGGCGTCGGCCAGCGCGGTCTGTAACCGGCTCGTCAATTTGTCGATTCTCATGATGTACGAGTCCCTGATTTACTGAATGCAGCCTGGTACACAAGTTCGCCGATCACGGCACCAAACGCACTGCAGATTGTTTTCAGTGTGCTTTGAAAGTATATGTAGGGACTGCGGAGGGGACTTCAAGCGAGTGCCGTCAAAAACCGTCAGTTTTTTGACGAGGATCAGGATTCGGACCCGGACTCAATCCAGATCACGCTGGCCATACGGCCGGTGATGCCGTCTCGACGGTAGGAGAAGAAGCGGGTCGGGTCGGACACGGTGCAGTACTCCCCGCCATAAATCTGCGTCAGACCGAGCGACCGCAGGCGCTGCCGCGCCAGCCGGTAGAGGTCCGCGAGGTAATGTCCGGAATGCGCCGGACTGGCCCGGAACGCCGATGCCGCCTGTGCGTCAGCCTGAACGAATGCCTCGCGCACCTCACCACCAACCTCGAAGGCCTCCGGACCGATGGCCGGCCCGAGCCAGGCCAAGAGCTGCTCTGGCGGACGGCCCAAAGCCGCCACGGTTTGCTCCAGCACGCCACCGCACAACCCCCGCCAGCCGGCGTGAACCGCGGCGACGCGGGACCCGGCAAGATCACAGAACAGCACCGGCAGGCAGTCAGCGGTCAGCACCGTGCACACCTGCCCGGCCTGGCCGGTGACACCGGCGTCTGCCTCCGGTACTCCCTCGACCGGTACGCAGGCCACTGCCGTGCCATGAACCTGGTTCAGCCAGTAAAAACGATCCGGCGGCAATCCCGACCAATCCGCCAGGCGACGACGATTTTCCTGCACGTCGGCCTCATTATCCTGAACATGCGAGCCCAGGTTCAGCGACGCCCACATCGACGCACTTACCCCGCCCTGGCGGGTGGTGCAGCCGGCCCGCACCTGGGCCGGCGCGGGCCAGTCCGGGGTGATGACGGCAAGCTCAGAAGTCACGCTGCGCCAATGCCTCCCGGTGTTGGCGCAGGGCTGCCAGCAGCGCCTCCATATCCACTGGCAGGGGCGTCTCCCAGCTCATCAGTTCGCCGGTGGCCGGGTGCTCCAGCGTCAACCGGCGGGCATGCAGCGCCTGTCGGTGGAACCCTCCGAGGGCGTCGCGCAGTTCATCGGTTGCCCCTTTGGGCAGTTTGATCCGTCCGCCGTAGACCGGATCCCCCACCAGCGGATGCTTGACGTGGCTCATATGGACCCGGATCTGGTGGGTACGGCCGCTTTCGAGCTGACAGCGGATGTGGGTATGGGCGACGAACCGTTCCAGCAGCCGATAATGGGTCACCGCCGGTTTGCCGGCCTCGACCACCGCCATCTTCTTGCGGTCCCGGGGATGACGGCCGATGGGGGCATCCACCGTGCCACCGCCGGTCAGCGTCCCCACGATCACGGCCTCGTATTCCCGCCCCATGGTGCGGGTCTGCAACTGGTCCACCAGGGAGGTATGGGCAATCAGGCTGCGGGCCACCACCATGATGCCCGAGGTGTCCTTATCGAGACGATGGACAATGCCGGCACGGGGCAGGTTTTCCACTTCCGGGGCATGATGAAGCAACGCGTTGACCAGGGTGCCATCGGCATGACCGGCCGCCGGGTGCACCACCAGCCCAGCCGGCTTATTGATCACCAACAGGTGTTCGTCTTCGTAGACCACCTCCAGCTCGATGGATTGCGCCTGCCAGGCCACCTGCACTTCCGGCTCTGCCTCCAGTTCCAGACGGTCATCCAGCATCACCTTGTCCCGCGGCTTGCGGGTCTGGCCGTTGACGGTCAATGCACCGCTCTTGATCCAGCCCTGCAGGCGCGACCGGGAGTGTTCCGGCATCAACGCCGCCGCGGCCTGGTCGAGCCGGCGATCGCTGAGTTCCGGCGGGATTACGTAGGATTCGGAGATGCGGTTGTCAGAGGTCATTCACGGCCCGGTCGGTTGAATAAGATTACGTTTCGAACAGATTTCTGGCGGCGAGGCCGGCGGCTACTGCACAAGCGGGACTATCCCCGTTACAATGGCCGGTCACTCAGCTTCGATCATTATACGGGATTCCGGCATGAGATCAGTTTTTCGCGTCATTCTACTGAGTTTCCTGGTTGTGGGACTCACCGGTTGCGCCAACAAGTCGCAAGAACAGGTCCTGCCGGAAGAGGTATATTACGAGAATGCCCGGGACGCAATGAACTCTGGCAACTTCAGCGAGGCAGAGCGCAACCTGGACTTCCTGGAGACCTACTACCCCTTTGGCCGTTATGCGGAGCAGGCCCAGCTCGACCTGATCTATGCCCGCTACCAGAATCTCGACCTCGAAGGGGCCCGGGCCGCGGCTGACCGCTTCCTGCGCCTGAACCCCCAGAGCGAACACGCCGACTACGCCCTGTACCTGCGCGGCGTGGCATCCTACAATCTGGACATCAGCCTGGCGGGACGCTACTTCCCCGTCGATAACAGTGCCCGCGATCCCGGCGAGCAACGCCAGGCCTTCCAGGATTTCTCCACCTTGCTGAACCGCTACCCGGACAGCGAATACGCCGCCGACGCCCGCCAGCGCATGATCGCCATCCGTAACCGCATGGCCAACCTGGAACTGCAGGCGGCACGCTATTACATCAAGCGTGAGGCCTACCTGGCCGCCAACAACCGGGCACGCTATGTATTCGAGAACTTCTCCACCACCCCCGCCATGGAGGAAGCCCTGATCATCATGGCTGAGACCTACCAGTTCATGGGGCTGGAGGAGGCCGCTGACGACGCCATTCAGTTGCTGGCTATCAATTTCCCGGACAGCGAGGCGTTCACAGCGGAGATGAAGTTCCAGCCCAGCCTGCTGAAGCGTCAGGACCGCTCCCTCCTGAGCGTGGTGAGCTTTGGGCTGTTTGGGGATGAAGAAGACTGACGCGATTCGCCGCGCTCACCGTCATCCGATGGGGTACAAGCGGCCTGCCACGTTAGCTGACAGGCCGGCCCCCCCTTACTTGCCGATTTTCCATTTGTTGGTGATCGGGTAACGCCGGTCCTTGCCAAAGCCCCGCTCGGTGATCCGCACCCCGATGGGAGCCTGGCGGCGCTTGTACTCGTTCAGATCCACCAGCCGCACCACCCGCTCGACGTCCGCCCGGTCAAAGCCTTCGGCCACGATGGCCTCGGCGCTGTAGTCCCGCTCCACATAGAGGTTGAGTATGCGGTCCAGCACGTCGTAGTCCGGCAGGCTGTCCTCGTCCTTCTGCCCCGGCGCCAGCTCGGCCGAGGGCGGCCGGGTGATCACCCGCTCGGGAATCACCTCAGACTCGGCATTGCGGTAGCGGGCCAGGCGATAGACCAGGGTTTTCGGCACGTCCTTGAGCACATCGAAACCACCGGCCATGTCGCCGTAGAGTGTGGAGTAGCCCACCGCCATCTCGCTCTTGTTGCCGGTGGTCAGCACCAGGGCCCCAAACTTGTTGGACAGTGACATCAACAGCACACCCCGCAGCCGGGCCTGGAGGTTCTCCTCGGTGGTATCCGGCCGGGTGCCCTCGAAGGGCTTGGCCAGTGAGGCCATGAAGGCGTCGTACATGGGCTCGATGGAGAACACGTCATAGTGGACACCCAGGGCAGTGGCCTCCGCCTCCGCGTCTTCCAGGCTCATGCTGGAGGTGTACCGGAACGGCATCATGACCGCCCGAACCCGGTCAGCCCCCAGGGCATCCACCGCTACCGCCAGGGTCACCGCCGAGTCGATACCGCCGGACAGTCCCAGTACCACCGACTTGAAGCCATTCTTGTTGACGTAGTCCCGCACCCCCAGAACCAGGGCGCGGTAAACATTCTCTTCCAGCGAGGGTTCCGGAATCGGCGGCTGGGACACCGGCTGGCAGTGGTGCTCCACCAGGAAGTCCACCGGGAACAGCCCCTCCACAAACTGGGGCGCCTCCACCGCCAGCGCTCCGGAGTGGTCGTACACCATGGAGCCGCCATCAAACACCAGCTCGTCCTGGCCACCCAGCAGGTTGGTATAGACGATGCTGACCTGGTTTTCCCGTGATTTTCTCTCCAGCAGGGCCTTGCGGGTGACCTGCTTGTCGATGTCGTAGGGGGAGGCGTTGAGGTTGAGGATCAACTTGGCACCGGCGGCCGCGGCGTCTTCCACCGGACCATCGCTCCAGAGGTCCTCGCACACGGTAATGCCAACCGGCACGCCCTGGATATTGGCCACGCAGGTTTGGGCACCGGCGGCAAAGTAGCGCTTTTCATCGAACACCTGATAGTTGGGTGGGAACCGCTTGTGGTAGCGATGGGTCATCTCCCCCTGCTCGATCACCAGGGCGGCGTTGTAGAGCAGGCCTTTGTGTCGCAGTGGCGCGCCAATCACCACGGTTGTGGGCAGGTTGGCGTCAATCAGCGTATCCAGGGCCTCCTGGATGCGCAGGTCGAGACTGGGCCGAAGCAACAGGTCCTCCGGGGGGTAGCCGGTCAGGCAGAGCTCGGGAAACACCACCACGTCAGCCTGGTGCTCGGCGCTGGCCCTGACGGCCGCTTCTATCACCAACTGAGTGTTGCCCGGAATATCCCCCACCAGGAAGTCCACCTGCGCCATCACCACCCGCAATTTCGGAACCGCGGAATCCTGGGTGACCTGATCGGGGGAAGTTGCCATTGCGTGCTCCTGTAACTCATTGCCGTTAAAAGGCTATTATAAACCCGACCTGCTCCGGATTTCCTGCTTTTGGGTAAAGGATCACGCTGCCTCATGACCACGACCGCCCCCTCGCCAACTCTGGCCCAGACGGAACCGCGCAACACGGACCAGCGCGGCAAGCTGTTTCGAATCTATAACCACTACCGGGTGGCCATCAGCCTGTTGCTGGCAGGCCTGCTCTTCCTGGACCCGGCAGAGTTCGGCACGGCGTTCCGGATGCCCGACTACTACCAGGTCAGCGTGTTCAGCTACCTCTCGCTGAATGTCTTCGTGGCCCTACTGCTGCTGGCCGGGTTCAAGCCGCAGGCCCGTCACATCAGTCTCTCGGTGTTGCTGGATATCCTGTTCCTGCACAGTTTCCTGCTGTTTACCTCCGGCATCGCCAGCGGACTGGCCAACCTGATCATCGTCTCCGTGGCGGCCGGCAACATCCTCTCGCCCACACGCATCGGTACCCTCTATGCCGCGCTGGCGGCCATCGGCTCCCTGGGGCTGGCGAGCTGGACCATCCTGACCCAGGACCAGAATGTCGATGTGATCGTACGCGCCGGCACCCTGGGCATTCTCTACTTCGCCGCCGCCTTTATCCTGCAGAACATCACCCGGCGCATGGCCCGCAGTGAAGCGCTGGCCAGCCACCGGGCCCAGAGCATTCTGGAGCTGGAACAGATCAATCAGCAGATCATCCAGCGCATGCGCACCGGCATCGTCGTGGTCGACTCCTTTGGTCAGATCCGGCTGGCGAACGCGGCGGCGGAGGAACTGCTGTTCGGCCTGCCCAATATCGAGGACCAGCCAATCTCGGTAAAAGGCCGCGCCCTGCCAGGGCCCCTACGCGAACGACTGGACGACTGGCAACAGCAACCGTTGCAACGCTCGGAACCGTTCCGGGCCAGTGATACCTCCCCCATGCTGCAGGCCAACTTTACCCGACTGGATCACGAAGGCCGGGACCACATCCTGGTCTTCGTGGAGGACATCAGCAAAGTCACCCAACAGGCCCAGCAAATGAAGCTGGCCTCCCTCGGGCGCCTGACCGCCGGCATTGCCCACGAAATCCGCAACCCGCTGGGCGCCATCAGCCATGCCGCCCAGTTGATGGCCGAAGCCGACCACCTGGACGCTGGCGATCGCAAGATGCTGGACATTATCCAGCGCCATTCGCGGCGGGTGAACGGCATCATCGAGAACGTCCTGGAGCTGTCCCGACGCCGCGCCGCCAACACCGATCTGGTGGACGTGGCCGCCTGGCTGAGGGAATTTGTCGAGGATTACCACCAGATCCGGGAGACCCAGTCCGACGGAGCGCCCGACATTACCCTCGACCTGGCCCCCAACCTGCCACCGGCCCGTTTCGATCGTAGCCAACTGGAGCAGGTGCTGGTTAACCTGTGTGACAACGGCCTGCGTTACAGCAAGCAACAGACCGGCAAGGCCAGTCTGACCATTCATGCCGGGATCACCGACGACGGCGAGCGGAGCTATGTGGACATTCGCGACGCCGGTCCGGGCATTGCACCGGACGCCCGCAACTCCATATTCGAGCCTTTCTTCACAACCGACAAAAGCGGCACCGGCCTGGGACTTTATCTGGCCAGGGAACTGTGCGAGGCTAACCAGGCCCACCTGTCACTGCTGGACGACGACCAACCGGGCAGCTGCTTTCGGATCACTTTCGCCCATCACGGACGGCTGATCTAGTGGCCCCCAGCCGGCTCCAGCCAGTGACCGCAGCATTGTAGTAACAGCCAGGAAACGACAGGACCCCATGACCAACCACACCGCACTCATTGTGGACGACGAGCCCGATATCCGAGACTTGCTGGAAATCACCCTGACCCGGATGGGGGTTACCGTGCTCACCGCGGAAGACGTCACCTCTGCCCAGGCGCTGCTCAGCGAGCACCAACCCCAGCTGTGCCTGACGGACATGAACCTGCCGGATGGCAATGGCATTGAACTGGTGCACTGGATCCAGGGCCACAGCCCACAGACGCCCGTCGCCGTGATTACCGCCTACGGCTGCATGGACACCGCCATTGAGGCCCTCAAGGCCGGAGCCTTTGACTTCGTCTCCAAACCGGTGGAACTCCCCCGCCTGCGGGAACTGGTCAACAGCGCCCTGAAACTGGCAACGGTCCCCGACGAGCCCGCCGAGGCCAAGGATGAGCCGGGTCTGCTACTGGGCAACTCCCAGCAGATCAAGCGGCTGCGTAACCAGGTCCGCAAGCTGGCCCGCAGCCAGGCGCCGGTGTTCATCAGCGGTGAATCCGGCAGCGGTAAGGAACTGGTGGCCCGCATGATTCACCTGCAGGGCCCCCGTTCTGAGGGACCGTTCGTGGCCGTCAACTGCGGTGCCATTCCCGGCGAGCTGATGGAAAGCGAATTCTTCGGCCACAAGAAAGGCAGTTTCACCGGGGCGGTGGACAACAAGGACGGTCTGTTCCGCTCCGCCCATGGCGGCACCCTGTTCCTCGATGAGGTCGCCGACCTGCCCCTGGCGATGCAGGTCAAGCTGTTGCGGGCGATTCAGGAAAAAGCCGTGCGGCCGGTGGGGGACACCAAGGAAGTGTCGGTGGACACCCGCATCCTCAGCGCCACCCACAAGGACCTGCCCACTTTGGTGAGCGAGGCTGAGTTTCGCCAGGACCTGTTCTACCGGATCAACGTGATTGAACTGGCCGTGCCCCCATTGCGGCAACGCAAGGACGATATTGCCCTGTTGGCCGAACATATCCTGGCTCGCATCGCCAGCGAGTACGAATGCCCTCCCGCCCACCTGACTGACGGTGCCCTGGAGAAACTCAAAGACTACAGCTTTCCGGGGAATGTCCGGGAGCTGGAGAACATCCTGGAGCGGGCGTATACGCTGTGTGATGAGGACCGGATCGGGGCCGGGGATTTGCAACTGGGGAGTGCGCCGCAGGCGGAAGGCGTTATTGACGACACGAGGCCGGCAGAGGCCTCGAACCCTACCATCCCGGAAGGAGAGCTGGACCTGGAAGGATACCTGGAATCCATCGAGCGCCAGGCCATCGAAAAAGCTCTTGAGGCAACCCGTTGGAACAAGACGGCAGCCGCCAAACGATTGGGCATCAGCTTCCGGGCACTGCGCTACCGACTGAAGAAACTGGGGATGGAGTAGCCGCTAACCGGCTCCCCAATAAAAATCCGCCATGTGGGTTGGCGGAAACATCTGGCTGGGCAGGATGCCCTTATCAATCAAGGAAGATACAACATGAGCTATTTCAAAGCCTCAGGGTTAACCCTGGTAGAATTACTTGTCGTACTGGCGATTAGCGCCATTTTGCTGGGCAGTGCCTTTCCGGGAATAGGCCATCTGATGAACCAGTCACAGCGTCATTCAGCAACCAGCGAACTGATCGCCCTCATCAATCTGGCACGGCACACCGCCATTCACGAACAGACCAGCGTTACGCTTTGCCCACTCACCACGTCACAGACTTGCAGCTCAAACTGGGAACTGCCCATTGTAGCCTTTCGGGATCCGACTCATACAAAGTCCCTCGCAGTTCCCGCTCAGCTGATTCGGCAAATTAGTCCCCCAGCCCATGGATACCTGATCGTGAGATCAGCAAACCGGCCCTACTTCCGATTCCGTCCGTCCGGTAGGGCTCGAGAAGCGATAGGCAATATCGTCTGGTGCCCGGACGATCACGACCCCCGCTACGCTTCCCAGATCAGGATAAACATGGGCGGCAGGCCATTGCGCTCAGATGACAGCAATGGGGACGGTATCGTAGAAGGCACCGGTGGGACTCCAGTCAGTTGCAATCCATCATGAACGGCCCAGGAGGATACTAGTCCCAGTTGACTCGCTGCCCCGTCGATAACAAAGCGATGGTGCCACCGCCCTGACCGTTCTTGGGTCGTGCTTCGATGCGATACGCTGTGGCCGTCGTGTTGGCTGCCACAATGACCAGGTCATAGAACTTGGTGTTGCCATCCAGCGGCGCTTCGGCTGGGAAGATATCCCCCGCCCCACTCCCCACCGTCGCCCCGACGTAAGTGTTGTTCTGGGTATGGTAGCGCTCCATGGCATTTGCCAAGGACATCAGCGCTCCCTTGGCGTCCCCCGCACGCGCATTTTCTACGTACTGGGTGTAACTCGGTATCGCGATGGCCGCAATAATCGCAATGATAGCGACCACAATCATCAACTCAATCAGGGTAAACCCACGCGATGCTCTAGCTTGCAACATAGTACATCCATTCTTTGAGCGCGGCCCGCCTGGCTCATTTCAGGCAGCAGGCCGCATAAGTTATTATTCGTAAAGTTCTTGCCAACTCATCCGCCCCAAATTCTCGTTCGGAGTACCGGGGTTCACTTCGTCGGACAGAATCGTATCGTCCGACCGCGGCGTCAACATATAGTCGCCAAGGAAGCCCGGGCGGTTCGGCAGCCCCCCTTCGGTCTTGTAGCCCACATACGAGGAGCCCAACTTAGGCCAGATGGTACGATCGGGAGTTTCCCCGCCCAGCCCGAAGGCCATCAGCCAACCACTGCCGCCAACATCGCAGGGGTTATCGGAGGGAACAATCGAATTTACGAAGACGTATTCGCCCCGGACCTGCGGAGATTGAATAATGCGTTCCCCCGCCTCGGTGGTGAAATCAACATACCAGCCGTCTTCCGTGGTCAAATCCGTTCCGGACGAAGTACGCACCTGGAATGTAACGCCGTCCACAACAATGGAACTATCGGTGATGGTGCGGCCCACCAGGTCTGCACGCAGTAGTTCCGACGTACCACTATCGATAATGCCATAGAAAGACTGCGTGTCCGTGTTTGAGGGATCGTTTTCCGTCAGATACTGGCCGGTACCGAACAGCACCATCAGGTCTGGAGCATTGCCGGTTGAATATTCCTCTGGGGTCCTGATCACTATAGGGGCAGCCGTGATGGGTTGGGCAAGACTGGTCGATGCGTCGATCGCCGTGAACAGAGGCTCCGGTGTACTGCCCTGCTTGTAGGCCGTATCCCAGGAACCGTTACCACTGTCTTCAATTGCCCACATATTGCCACTCAGATCTCCAGCATAGATCCGGTCGATGATGCGATCTCCAGTAATATCGAGCTGCCGGACCGCGGATAACCCATCGGCACCGGCTCCTGTTTCCAATTCAATGAACTGATAGTCAGTATCTTCGGTCCAGGTTCCATCCAGCCCACCTTCCAAGTCCAGCATGAACAAACCGGTGGCATCGGTGCTGGCGTTATAGCCATTGCCAAAGAACGCCGTCCAGCGATAATCGTTGTTGCCCCACTGAGCCAGGCCGATGGTGGGCGGCTCGATCACGTGTCCCATGCGGGCGTCGTCATCACTGGTGAACTCCCAAAGCGCCAGGGACGAAGCGGATGTCTCATCGATCGATGTCGGATTGGTTATATCCAATGCGTAGATGCCCTGGGCTCCGGTTCGGCCGCCGCCAATGAGAATGGTGCGCCAATCCGCAGCCGCGCCACCGGTGCCTTCGATGTAAACATCCGAGACCACGGGGCTCAGGTCGTTGTAAAAGCGGTGGGCGTAAGTGGGCTGGGTCAGGTAGTGTAGACCCTCTCCCACCGAATCTGTAAACAGAAATTCCGGCAGATAGGCAAACAGCTCCGATCCGGCTGAGGCGTTGTCCGCTGCTGAGAAAGCGTGCAACATGCCATCGTTTGCGGCGACATAAACCACTGGTGAACGGGACTGCTGCTCCTCACGAAAATCCGCATAATCGTTGCCCGTGACTCCGAACGGTTCGGCAGTCGGCCAGCCCATGGATGGCTCGCTCACGTACACAGGGGTTGAATGAACGATGTCACCTAAGCGGCTGTCCCGCTCCCGCATGCCCGAAACGGCCGTACCCCGAAGGTAACTGACCCTGCTTTGACCAAGGGCGTCATCGCCGCCAACCCGCAAATCGTCTTTCTGCGCCGTGGTTAGGTTACTCCAACTAAACGCCACACCACTGCTGCCATTGAAGGTGATGATTTGTCGTGGATTGGTGGAAAGATCCCTGTCATCCAGAATCTCTCCCGCTTCCCATTTGTCCTGCGATGCGACGGTTGGCGCGCCCCCTGTGGGGTTCTCGGTGATTTCACGGGCGAACAGTTCTCCACTCCATTTGGAGGAATCGAAGCGGGCACCAAACAACAACGTATCGGTCTCCAGCGTCGCGGTGTTGAACGTAACCCCTGTTGACTGGCCGACACTTGAAACGATAGTCGACAACACGCCGGACAGCTCGGTGGCAAAGGTGTCCGGATCGGCCGCGCTGAAGAACCCGCCACGGCTGTTCACTGCAGCATGGAGCAGGTCATTGATCTTGTTTTCGTTGCTGGTCCCACTCCACCAGTCAATGGCCGAGCCGCTATCAATCGCATCGAACGCGGTGGTCGGATCAATGTTACCGGCCACGCCCAGGCCAACCCCGTAGGTGACCATATGCTGCCAGAACGCCGGGTTGTCATCGGTGGTTGGCACCTTGTTTGACAGGTCATCACGGATGTCCCGTTTCCAGTAGTACATGGCAACGTCCGCGAGGGTCGAAGTGCTAGCCTCCCCATCCTTGAAAGGATCGGCAGCGATATACTGGTACGAGGTCCCATCCGGATTACTGATGACGGCCCCATCGGTATCGTCAGCTTCCTCTGTCTCGGCGGCCGGGTCATCACCGTTGTAGTAGCCATCGGTCATCAAGATGGAAAAAGCCTGACGGCACTCACGGGTAGGGTTGGTCGTTGAATCCACAGCCGCGGACGGATCGTCGGCCCAGGACCGCTCGCTGTTCTCGAGATATTTCCCGGCGCCCTCTAATGCCCGTCGCAGGGGGGTACCGCCACTCTGAGTGGTTTCACCGTACAACCAGTTGTAGAAATTATCCTTCTGGGTTGAATCATAGGGGCGTACCCCCTGGATTACGGCTCGAATGCTCGAAGCATCGTCCACGGTGCCGCTTCCCGTGTTGATGGAGCCCCAACCAAGGCGAATGTTGGACGGCAAGGAGGAAAATGCCGAACCGATCCCGGCCTTTGAAGCCATCAGCCGATTGCGATAGTAGGAAAACCAGTTGGCGAAGTTCTGTTTCTCGGCATCCGTTGAGGGATTTAGAGGGCCGTTATAACAGCTGTTGGCGACAACGTCGCTACAGGAATCTTTCTCCGTGTAATAGAACGCTTCCCCCACTTTCCCTGTAGGACTCAAGACCACATCATCGACCTGATCCAGGTCGCCATCGTTATCCAGGTCAAAATACCCCCAGTAGAAGTCATCTTCATCCATGATGGCGGTATATTCAGTGGATAGATCAATGGTTGCGGAAGACGAATCGTATCCATTTATCGGGGCGCTGGTGTAACTGGCATCGGAATAAAAAGTCCCATCACTTTTTACTGGCGGCTCATACCGGACCGTCGGATCGTAATAGGCTTTGTTAACGGTGGCGGCCGCCAAATAGTACGCATCGGAGATGTCCACAATACAGAATCTTCGATTGCCGTAAACCACGGTGCCCGAACAGTCCTTGACGTGGAAATCATCCTCTGGCGAGGCGTTCAGAAACCCGGCGTCCACGCTGTCCGGCATAAACCCCCAGGACATGGACCCCGAATCGTCCATAATGAACATCAGGTTGGGGTCCACCACCGACGCCAGATAAAGGGGCTCGGTGGCCAGCGTCCCCGGCGCGGCATAGCCAGAAACCGGTGCGATTAGCGCCACCGCTAAAGCGAAGTTACGAAGCTGGCTCACTGTCTTGTTCATTTCCATTCTCCAGTCCCACCAACTACATGTCGCGGGCATAGTAGGTTTCAATCACTCGCTGAGCCTCACCGGAGGACCCCGGACTCCAGGCCACCACCCGGAATGCCTGGGAGTTATAGGATCCGGTTTCGTGGGTATAGCCCTCAACAACGATGTCCGTCAGCCGGTCCGGCTGATTGGCATCCCCCATATGCTGGATGTAGAACTTGGGCGTCACACCATCAACGGCTGTCGCATCCATCACACCCGATCCACTGGCCCAATCGTGCGTGGTGGGATCCGGCGCTGTATCATCAGGGCCGTAGAGCCCGTTGGTGCCATCGAACGTCGACAACGTTGAGATGCCCTCAAGCACAATCTCTGCATCGCGAACCCCGGATTCGGCAATCTCCAACGAACTCATGCCCTCTCGTTCAGCAGAGACCATTCGCTCCTGAAGCACCGTACCCTGCATACTGGAAATGGCCAGCAGAGACAACACCAGCAGCATCAACAACGACAGGATAAGCGCAGCGCCCCTCTGGCGAGCTTCAATTCGTTTCATCAGCCACCTCCAATACGGTTTCGCAAGCTGGTGGTCGTGGTGTACACCCGATAGAAAAAGGTATCCGTAGCCGCAACCTGGGTCAGCAAGGTGAGGTCAGACTCACAGTCCAGCCAGCCGGGATAGCAGTAGCTCACGCCACCGTCTGTAACATTATCGTCCGGCGATCGGATAAGCAGGCTGTAACGAATTGCGATGGCACTGTCCGCCTGGGCTGCGGTACCATCAGAGTCTTCCCAGCTGTCAACCCGGTCGTCGCCATTGGAATCGACTCCCAGCTGGACCTGAAAATCCTGAACATCCTCCAGCAGCGCGACCGCGGAGGAATACGTGCCGGTTCCACTCAAGTTCCCAAAGACATTGACGCCATCGGTGACCAACTCCCTGCGACCGCCGTTGTCCTGAAGATAGAAACGCTGACTGCGTGGCCGGAAGACCCGGGCTCCATTTGGGTCATCGTTATAATTCGTGGACAGTTTTTGAGTAGAGTTTCCGACGCCACCGGTACTACTGCCAGCGTTATGTACGACGACTTCGTTGGCATCTTTCACGTCGGTAATCTCGAAGACGTCGCCGTTCTTACAGTTGGTCACAATCACAATGTCACCGTCGTTAAAACTCTCACTCTCGTTGACCCGGAGGTTGGCCGCTTGTTGTGACGGTTGAAATGTCACTTCAATATCGCTATTACCGTTGACTCCGCCCAACGCCAGCCGATCCGAGCCACCAGCGCCCACGCCATCCTCTACGTCCAAGCCACGCATCAGGGCATCCACATTAAAGGCGCTATCGTCATTCAGGGTGCTATTTAGATTTGTCAGGTCCCGCAAACAGCCCCAGTAGTCGGCATTGCGAATTTCCCTGGCGAGGAAACCGGTGGCCAGGCGCCCAGTTTCCTGCACTCGGGAGGAGGCTTCCGCCATCCGGAAACTCTGGCTGTTGGCAACAAAAATCTGGGTCAGCCCGAGCGTCAGGATCATCGCCAGCGCCAGGGCGACCATAACTTCGACCAGGGATAGCCCCCGCTGGGCACTCACGCACTTCATTGCTCCATCCTCGCCGTTAGAGTGTATGACTGGCTTGCCGATTCGCTGCCGTACTGACGTTCATTCCAGTCCACCTTGATCGTGGCCACCCCCGAATTGACCTGAATGGTGGCGGTTGCAGTAGGTACATCACGGGCCAGTTTGGCCTCCCAGTCTTCTACGTCGGCTGCAACCAATGCGTTGCCATCATTGGCGCGTATCAGCTCAGCCATTTCCTGGGCGTGCAGATTCACCTGGGACCTCAGGTTGGCGTTACTGGCCTGCTGTAGGGAGAGCAGTTGCACGCCCGCGACCCCCAGCAATCCAACCAGCAGGACCAACAGCGCGACCAGCACCTCGATCAGCGTGAACCCTCTTTGTCTTGAGCCTCTCATTGCGTCAACGTTTCTCTTGATCATGGGACTCTTATGCTCACGGACAGGTGAATTCAGCGCTCGAGACGCGGCCGCCTAATGTGACCGACACTTGTCGACCGGTCGCATCGCCGGAGCACACGGTAAAGGTGGTGTTCGCACTGGCCATGCCATTTGCACTGAAGGTAACGGATCCGGAGCTAATCGTGAGATCACCCTCCGCCGGTTCCATCTGGCGTAACACCGTGGCATCCGACGTCAGTGTTGAAGACATGGTATCTCCCGCCGCCGCCGCAGTAACCTGCTTCCCACGGCGTATCGCCTCCATCCGGGAAAAGTTCAATATGCCCACAATGGAGTTCGTCGTGGACACAACCCGATTATTGTCAATAACCTGCCCCAGCTGAGGGACGGCAAACGCGGCAATAACCCCTACCAGGGCGATGACGATCATCAACTCAATCAGGGTAAAGCCGGTACTTTTTTCCTTAAACAGCATAGACATCATCCAATTCGACTTGAGTTAAGGCTATGAATTGGTTTTGTCCATGACCAGAGGTTGGCGACGAACGGCCCTTACAGGGGGATGAGTGGTATTCGACAGGTTGCCGAAGTGACAGAAGTCACAATGGCTAAAAGGCGGGAGGGTGATAAGTCGGGTAAACGAATTGCCCAAGCGTCAAATTTGCCTGAGATGGCTTAATGGGGAAGCGTGCTTGATTCGTATCCAGCCGCTTCCCCGCTGCAGCAGCTAAGAAACCTCCACCGCCTCAATCCGCAACTCCTTCGGCATGGAGAACACAATGTTCTCCTCCCGACCGGCGATCTCCTCCGGAACCTGGCCACCAAGCTCCTGCAGGCGCTTGACCACGTCGCTCACCAGCACTTCCGGGGCGGAGGCGCCGGCGGTGACGCCGACAGCGGACTTGCCGGCCAGCCAGTTTGGGTCGATCTGGTCGGCCTCGTCGATCAGGTAGGCGGGAGTGCCCATGCGTTCAGCCAGTTCCCGCAGGCGGTTGGAGTTGGAACTGTTGGGGGAGCCCACCACCAGCATCAGGTCGCAGTCGCCGGCCAGTTGCTTGACGGCGTCCTGGCGGTTCTGAGTGGCGTAGCAGATATCGTCCTTGCGCGGCCCCTGGATCTCCGGGAAACGGGCGCGCAGGGCATCGATGACCTTGGCAGTGTCGTCCATGGACAGGGTGGTCTGGGTGACGTAGGACAGCCGGCTGGGGTCTTTCACCGTCAGCTTTTGCACATCCGCCTCGTCCTCCACCAGGTAGATGTCACCACCGTTACTGTGGTCATACTGGCCCATGGTGCCTTCCACTTCCGGGTGGCCGTGGTGGCCGATGAGCACGCACTCGCGACCATCCCGGCTGTAGCGCATGACTTCCATGTGCACCTTGGTGACCAGCGGACAGGTGGCATCGAACACCTTGAGGCCACGGCGGGCGGCCTCGTTCTGCACCGCCTGGGACACCCCGTGGGCGCTGAAGATCACCAGGTGGTCGTCCGGCACCTCGTCCAGTTCGTCGACAAAGATGGCCCCCCGGTTGCGCAGGTTGTCCACCACAAACTTGTTGTGGACCACTTCGTGGCGAACGTAGATCGGCGCGCCGAACACGTCCAGCGCCCGGTTGACGATTTCGATGGCGCGGTCCACGCCGGCACAGAAGCCACGGGGATTGGCGAGTCGAATCTGCATGCTGTCGTCCTGGCTGGGTAACGGGTCCGTATTAATGGGTCGAGGCGGGCTCGACGTCGATGATCTCAACTTCGAAGGTCAGTGTACGCCCGGCCAGCGGGTGGTTAAAGTCCACCTCCACCTGGTCGCCCTCCACCTTGCTGACCACGCCGGGCAACTCGGCCTGGCGGGCATCGGCGAAGGAGATCATGACCCCCGGCTCCAGCACCATGTCGGCACTGAAGTCGGAACGCTTGAACATCTGTACATTGCTGGGGTTGTGCTGACCAAAGCCTTTCTCTGGTGGCACTTCGTAGCTGGCCTGCTCACCCGCGGTCATGCCCATCAGGTAGGCCTCGAAGTTTTCCGGCAGGTTCTCGTCGCCGATTTCCAGGGTGGCCGGTTCCTTGTCGAAGGTGGAATCGATCACCTGGCCATCGGCAAACTTCAGCGCAAAATGCAGGGTAACGCGGGTCCCCTTGTCGACAGGCAGTTCGTTCATTGGGAATCACTACTCCTTCCGGACGGGTCCGATGGCTTGCGGAACATCTCGAGAATCATCATGCCGGCGCCCAGGGTGATGGCGGTATCGGCGAGGTTAAAGGCGGGAAAATGGTAGTCCTGCCAGTAGAAGTGCAGGAAATCCACCACGTAACCGTGCACCACCCGGTCATAGACGTTGCCCAGGGCGCCGCCGAGGATCAGGGCGATGGCAATGGCGGTCCAGGTCTCATGGGCCTTCAACGACTTCATCCAGATCACCAGCAGCACGCTGACCACCGTTGCCAGGGCGACAAAGAACCACCGCTGCCAGCCGGCGGCGTCCGCCAGCATGCTGAAGGCGGCACCGGTATTGTGCAGTAGCGTCAGGTTGAACAGCGGCATCACCGGCACCGGCGTGGCGTAGGTGAGCATGGCACTGGCCAGGGCCTTGGTCCCCAGGTCCAGGGCGATCACCAGCACCGCCAGCCAGAGCCAGCGGAGCTGGGCGCCGGATGAATCGCGATCGGTCATAACATCATCCATCAGGCAAACGAACGGGCTTCGCCCTCTCCTTCCACGTTGGTGACACAGCGGCCACACAGGTCACTGTGTTGCTCGTTCTGGCCCACGTCGTCGCGGTGGTGCCAGCAGCGCTCGCACTTGGCCTTGGTGGTGGGGGTGACCTTCACCAGCAAGCCTTCGTGACCGGTCTGCTCGGCATCGCCCGCTTCGGAGACGGGCTTCACCGTCGCCTCGGAGGTGATCAGCACGAAGCGCAGCTCTTCCCCGAGGGCGTTCAGGTCCGCCGCCAGCTGCCCCTCGCAGAACAGGGTGACTTCGGCGCTGAGGGACCCCTTGATCTCGCCACGGCCTCGGGCCTCTTCCAGGCATTTGTTGACCGCTTCCTTGACCCGATAGAGCTCCGCCCAGTAGTCCCGACCCAGCTCGGCGTCCTCGGGCAATTCCACGAGCCCCTCGTACCAGGTCTCATAGAACACGGTGTCACCCCGTTCGCCGGGCAGGTGCTGCCAGATTTCGTCGGCGGTGAAGCTGAGGATCGGCGCGATCCACCGCACCAGGGCTTCGGCGACGTGATAGAGCGCGGTCTGGCAGGAACGGCGGGCCAGGCTGTCAGCCTGGGTGGTGTACTGCCGGTCCTTGATGATGTCGAGGTAGAAGCCGCCCAGGGTGGCCTCGCAGAAGTTGTAGACCTTCTGGAAGATCCGCAGGAAGGCGTAGTTCTCGTAGTCCTCGACCAGTTCCCGCTGCAACTGCAGGGCGCGGTCCACCATCCAGCGGTCCAGCGCGATCATGTCCGCCGGCGCCACGGCGTGCTCCGCCGGCTCAAAGCCGTTGAGGTTGCTGAGCAGGAAGCGGGCGGTGTTACGGATTCGGCGGTAGCCATCGGCGGTCTGGCGCAGGATGTCCTTGGACACCGTCATCTCACCGCTGTAATCGGTGGCAGCCACCCACAGGCGCAGGATGTCCGCGCCCAGTTCGTTCATCACCTCCTGGGGGGCGATGACGTTGCCCAGGGACTTGGACATCTTGCGACCCTGACCGTCCACGGTGAACCCGTGGGTCAGCACCTGGCGGTATGGCGCCTCGCCATTGATGGCGATGGAGGTCTTCAGCGACGACTGGAACCAGCCACGATGCTGGTCGGAGCCTTCCAGGTACAGGTCCGCCGGGAACTGTCCCAGCTCCTCACGCTGGCGCAGGACCGAATCGTGGGTGACGCCGGAATCGAACCAGACATCGAGGGTATCAAGCACCTTGTCGTACTGGTCGGCGTCGGCCCCCAACAGCTCCGAAGCGTCCAGCTCGTACCAGGCATCGATGCCATCCTGCTCAACCCGCTTGGCCACCGCCTCGATCAGCTCGGCGGTGTTCGGGTGCAACTCCTGGGTCTCCTTGTGGATGAACAGGGTGATCGGCACCCCCCAGGTACGCTGACGGGAGATACACCAGTCCGGCGACTGCTCGAACATGGCCTCGATACGGTTCTGCCCCCAGGCCGGTACCCAGCGCACCCCCTTGATCGCCTTCAAGGCGTCAGTACGGAGGTTCTGCTTGCCCATGCTGATGAACCATTGCGGTGTGGCGCGATAGATCAACGGCGTCTTGGTACGCCAGCAGTGGGGATAGCTGTGGCTGAACTTCTCGGTGTAGACCAGCTTGCCCTCGCGCTTGATGGCTTCGCTGACCGGACCGTCGGCCTTGTACACGTGCAGCCCGGCAAACTCGCCGGCGGCGGGGGTATAGGTGCCATCGGCCTGCACCAGGTTCAGGGTGTCGATGCCATACTGCTGGCCGACCACAAAGTCTTCCATACCGTGATCCGGCGCCGTGTGCACCGCGCCGGTCCCGGCATCGGTGGACACATGCTCACCCATCACCACCGGCACCTGCTTTTCGTACACCGGGTGCTTCAGCGGCAGATTCTCCAGCGCGGAACCCGGACAGGTGGCCAGCACTTCATAGTCTTCGACCTCCCAACGGGCCATGATGCCCTCGACCATGGTGGCGGCGAGAATCAGCAGCTCCGGGCCAGCACCGGTATCCACCTGGACCAGGGCGTAGTCCAGGTCGGCATTGAGCGCCACCGCCTGGTTGGCGGGAATGGTCCAGGGGGTGGTGGTCCAGATCACCACCGACACATCCCCTTCCCCCTGGTCGGTGCCGAATACCGCCAGGGCGCTGGCCCGGTCGACCGCCGTGAACCGCACGTCGATCTGGGTGGAGGTCTTGTCCTGGTATTCCACTTCCGCCTCGGCCAGGGCGGACTGCCCGACCACACTCCAGTACACCGGCTTGTAACCGCGTACCAGGTGCCCCTTGGCCACGATCTTGCCCAGGGCCCGGACGATACCCGCCTCCACCTTGGGGTCCATGGTCAGGTAGGGCTTGTCCCATTCGCCCAGCACACCCAGGCGGATAAAGTCGGCCTTCTGGCCCTCCACCTGCTTGGCCGCATAGTCCCGACAGGCCTGCCGGAAAGTCTTGTAGTCCACCTTGACGCCAGCTTTGCCGATGTCCTGCTCCACCTTGTGTTCGATGGGCAGGCCGTGGCAGTCCCAACCCGGCACGTAGGGCGCGTCGTAGCCCATGAAGCTGCGGGACTTGACGATCATGTCCTTGAGAATCTTGTTGACCGCATGCCCAATGTGAATGCTGCCGTTGGCGTAGGGAGGGCCATCGTGCAGGATGAACTTGTCGCGACCGGCCCGCTGCTTGCGGAGGTTGCCGTAGACATCCAGGTCCTGCCAGCGCTTGAGCATGTCGGGCTCGCGCTTGGCCAGGTTACCGCGCATCGGGAAGGCGGTTTCAGGCAGATTCAGGGTATGCTTGTAGTCGCTCATGGTGTCCTGTGGGTCGTTACCGGTAATTGCTTAAACAGTGGGTAGATTGTCGTCCGCGTGCCGTCGCCATCACGCGTTCCTGAACAGCCAGACATCGTCGTCAGCCGGGCCACCCTCATTGCTTCGCGAGCCATTGGCGGGCGTCGTCGAAGTCGCGTGCAATCTGGGCCTGCAGGGCCGCGACGGACTCAAACTTGACCTCGTCCCGCAACGGGTGGCGGAAGGTTACGTTCAGTCGTTGGCCATATAGTGTGCCAGCAAAGTCAAACAGGTGCACTTCCAGCGCGGGCTGGCGCCCATCCACCGTGGGCCGCAGACCGATGTTGGCCACCCCGTCACACAGGCGGCCGTCGGCCAACTCCGCCTGAATCACGTAGACCCCTCGGAGGGGGGGCAAACGCTTGAGCAGAATATTGGCGGTGGGCGCACCGATTTCCCGGCCCAACTGCCGGCCATAGACCACCTTGCCTTCGATGCCATAGGGCCGGCCGAGCAGAGTTGCAGCGTGATCCAGCCGGTTGTCCGCCAACGCCTGGCGAACGGCGGTGCTGCTGACCCGCTCGCCGGCCACGGTCACCGTGCGGGTATTCTCCACGGTGAAGCCGCGTTGCCCGCCGACCTGCTGCAGGAGCTCAAAATCACCGGCCCGGTCACAACCGAAACGGAAATCGTCTCCCACCACCAGATAGCGAACATTGAGCCCGTCGATCAGCACATCTTCGATGAATCCCATGCCGGAGTAACTGCGGAACTGCTCGTCAAACCGCAGGCACAACACCAGGTCAATGCCGGCCTCGATCAGCGCCTGAAACTTTTGCCGGAAGCCGGTCAGGCGGGGCGGCGCCTCCGGCCCCTGAAAAAACTCCCGCGGCTGGGGCTCAAACACCATCGCCACGCCCGGCACACCCAATCGGTGGGCATGGTCCCGTACCTGGTTGATGATGGTTCGATGGCCCAGATGGACACCGTCAAAGTTGCCGATTGTCGCCACACACCCTTTGGCCAAGGGAGATGTCGCCTGCCCTGACAACGCTTGCAGGTTGGCCAGCCCTCGTATCAGCCGCATGTACTGCGCACCCTTACTCTGTCATGCCGGACCAGTCGACGGGTCCTGATGGAACACACCAGCCAGCGACCCCAGAGCCGCTGGCGAGAAAACGAGCGATTATACCCTACCTGTGGCGGAAATGTCTTACCCGAACCCCCGTCAGCGCCAGGACCAGGAAATACACCGCCACCCCGACCGCCACCAGGATGGCCATCTCCAGGGCACGCTGCAGGCCGCCCATCGCCAGCCACGCGGCCACCGGCGGCTTCAGGTAGACCACGGCGACAGCCAGGGCGCCATTTGCCGCCAGCAACTGCAGGGCAAACCGCCCCCACCCGGGCTGACTTTGCCAGGCGCCCGCCTTGCGCAGCCCACGCCACAGCAGGGCGGTGTTCAGCCAGGCGGACAGGGACGTGGCCAGGGCCAGCCCAACGTGGGCCAGCGGCAGGATCAGCGCCAGGTTGAACACCATGTTCGCAACCATCGCGATGACCCCGATCTTCACCGGAGTTCGGGTGTCCTTGCGGGCGAAGAAGCCGGGCGCCAGCACCTTGATCAGCATGAACGCCAACAGCCCGGCCGAATAGGCCCGCAGGCTCCCGGCCGCCATGACCACATCCCGCTCGGTAACCTCACCGTAATGGAACAGGGTGGCAATCAAAGGCTCGGCCAGCAACGCCAGCGCCACCGCCGCCGGCAGGCCGATCAACAGCACCGAGCGCACCGCCCAGTCCAGGGTGGCCGCGAACTGCCCCGGCGAATCCGCCGCATGCTTGCGGGACAGGCTGGGCAGGATGACGGTGCCAATGGCCACCCCGAACACCCCCAGGGGCAATTCCGACAGCCGATCCGAGTAGTAAAGCCAGGACACACTGCCGGTTTGCAGCAGCGACGCCAGCACGGTATCCAGCAGCAGGTTGATCTGGCTCACCGACACCCCGAACAGGGCCGGTGCCATCAACCGCAGCACCTGGCGCACGCCTTCATGACGGTAATCCACCCGGGGCCGGGGCAACAGCCCCAGGCGCATCAGAAACGGCAACTGGAAGAACAGCTGCAGGGCACCGGCGATAAACACACCCCAGGCCAGCGCCAGCACCGGCGTCTCCATGACCGGCGACAGGAACACCGCGGCGCCGATCATCGCCAGGTTCAGCAACACCGGGGTAAACGCCGGTATGGCAAAGCGGTCGTAGCTGTTGAGAATCGCGCCGGCGAAAGCCGTCAGCGAGATCAGCAGCAGATACGGGAAGGTGATCCGCAGCATGTCGCTGGCCAGTGCAAACTTGACCGGTTCATCCAGGAAGCCAGGGGCAAACACCGCCGTCAACGCCGGCGCCCCCAGCACGGCGGCCAGGGTTACCCCCAGCAGCACCAGCCCCAGGGAACCGGAGACGGCATTGACCAACCGACGCACTTCGGTGATTGACCCCTGCTCCCGGTAGGACGACAACACCGGCACAAAGGCCTGGGCAAAGGCTCCCTCGGCAAACAGACGACGCAGGAAATTGGGAATCTTGAAGGCCACGAAGAACGCGTCGGCGCCGGCGCCCGCCCCAAAATACCGGGCGATAACCATGTCCCGAACCAACCCCAACACCCGGGACAACATGGTCATCACCCCAACCACGCCGGACGAACGCAGCAGGCCCGGTGCCCTGACGGGCGGTTTCGCGGGGTCGGTCGGTTTTACCTTGGCAGTCATTGAGATCCGTTCTCTAAGTTAGGAAAGCGCCCCTCGGGGCGGGTCAGGAAAAGCACCGGACACCCCCCACCCCCTGAACATAACGAGCCGCGAGTTTATCACAGGCGGTTTGATCCTCCCCACGAATTCAAAGACTCGCCAGCAACGGCCTTGACTTTCTCGGGCATTGTCGGCATAGTTCCGCGTCATTTATTTCAACGCGCCGGTGGTTGGGAGCTGCTCACAGGCACCCTGAGCGCGCATGCAGTTTTACAGATCGTTTCAACAACGAAAGTCAGAATTTCAGGAGTTACACGGTGGCAAATTCCCCACAAGCCCGTAAGCGCGCACGCCAGAACGAGAAAAACCGCAAGCACAACGCTGGCCTGCGGTCCATGGCGCGCACCTACCTCAAGAAAGTGAACGCCCAGATTGAAGCTGGCAGCTACGAAGGCGCGCAGGAAGCGCTGAAGCAGGCCCAGCCGATCATCGACAGCATGGTCAACAAGGGCATCTTCGCCAAGAACAAGGTGGCTCGCCACAAGAGCCGCTTGAACGCCAAGATCAAGGCCCTGAAAGCCTGATCAACGGCAAGACAAAAAAACCGGCTCGCGCCGGTTTTTTTGTGCCTGAAATCCGCACCCCCTCAGACAATCACCAGATTGTCCCGATGGATCATCTCTTCATCGGAAATGTAACCCAGCACTTCGGCGATGCGGTCGCTGGAGCGCCCAGCAATCGCCCGCGCTTCATCGGCATCGTAATTGATCAGGCCGCGCGCCACTTCCACGCCCGTCTCATCAACACAGGACACCATTTCCCCACGCCGGAACTGACCGGACACGCTGCGCACCCCCACCGGTAACAGGCTACGGCCACCGCGACACAACACCCGCACGGCTCCCTCGTCCAGGGTGAGCTGCCCCCGGGTTTTCAGGTGACTGGCCAGCCACTGCTTGCGGGCTGCGATACGCCCCTGCTCCGGCAGCAGCAGCGTGCCCAGAGCCTCGCCCCGGACCAGCCGGGAAAGGACACCGTCGATGCGACCGCCGACAATCACCGTAAAGGCACCGGACCGGGCCGCCAACCGGGCCGCCCGCACCTTGGTCTGCATGCCACCACGCCCCAGCGCTCCTGCACCGCCGGCCGCCATGGCATCCAGCTCGGGATCGCCGGCCTTGCGCTCCAACACCAGCTTGGCATCGGGATTCTTGCGCGGATCCTGGTCAAACAACCCCAGCTGATCGGTAAGAATGATCAACCCATCCGCTTCGACCAGGTTGGCCACCAGGGCACCCAGGGTATCGTTATCGCCGAAACGAATTTCGTCGGTGACCACGGTATCGTTCTCGTTAACGATCGGCACCACCGCAAAATCCAGTAACGCACGCAGGGTACTGCGAGCGTTGAGGTATCGCTTGCGGTCGGAGAGGTCGTCGTGGGTCAGCAGAATCTGGGCGGCATGACGGTCATGGCGACGAAATTGCGCCTGCCAGGTCTGCACCAGCCCCATCTGCCCCACCGCCGCGGCAGCCTGCAACTCATGCAACTGCTCCGGCCGGGCCGTCCAACCGAGGCGACTCATGCCCTCAGCCACCGAGCCGGACGACACCACCACCACCTCCACGCCATCGGCGATCAAGGCGGCAATCTGGTCGACCCACCGCCCAAGGGCATCCACGTCCAGACCCTGGCCATCGTTGGTCAGCAAGGCACTGCCAATTTTGACCACCAAACGCCGGGCCCGGGATAACTGCGAGCGCTCACTCATAAAACTGTCGCTTACTCCGGTGCATACACCACTTCGACATCATGATCATCATCGTCGAAGTCGTCGTCATCGTCGTTTTTACGCGCCGCCCGGCGAGCTTCCCGCTCCACCTCAAGCCGGGCCCGAGCCTCTTCATCCATTCGCTCACGGCGAACCCGCTCTCGCTCGGCCATCTCGGGATTCTGCGCCTCCTCCTCGGCGCGCGCCTCGATCCAACGCATTACCGCCTGACTCAACGCCTTGGTGCCCTCGCCACTGAGCGCGGAGATACGGAACACCGGCCCTTCCCAGCCCAGCTCATCGACAATGGCCTGACAGTGGGCATCGCGATCCTCCTCGGGCACCATGTCCACCTTGTTCAGCACCAGCCAACGGTCACGGCCGGCCAGGGTCTCACTGAACTTTTCCAGCTCGCCGGCGATGGCACGCACGCTGTCGGCGGGGGCGGAGCCGTCAAAGGGGGCCACATCCACCAGATGCAGCAGCAAGCGGGTGCGCACCAGGTGCTTGAGGAAACGCACCCCCAAACCAGCCCCCTCGGCCGCCCCCTCAATCAGTCCGGGGATATCGGCAACCACGAAGCTTTGATGGGCCTGGACACTGACCACCCCCAAATTGGGCACCAGGGTGGTGAAGGGATAGTCCGCCACTTTTGGCCGGGCCGCGGACACCGAGCGGATGAACGTGGACTTGCCGGCATTGGGCATCCCCAGCAACCCCACATCCGCGAGCACCTTGAGCTCCAGGCGCAGGTTACGGACCTCACCTTCCGAGCCCTTGGTGGTTTGCCGGGGCGCCCGGTTAACGGACGACTTGAAACGGGTGTTCCCCAGGCCGTGAAAGCCGCCCTGGGCGACCTTCAGACGCTCACCCTCGCGGGTGAGATCGCCGAGGACCTCGTGGGTGTCCATGTCGACCACCGTGGTTCCCACCGGCACCGGCAAGACCAGGTCTTCACCCTTGCTACCAGAACAGTTACGGCCAGCGCCCGGCTCGCCGCCCTGCGCCTTGAACTTGCGCTGGTAGCGGTAATCAATCAACGTGTTGAGGGCACTGTCGGCTTCCAGGTACACCGAGCCACCATCACCACCGTCGCCGCCGTCCGGACCGCCCTTAGGCACATACTTTTCACGGCGGAAACTCAGGCAGCCGTGACCGCCCTTGCCGGCTTCCACAATGATGGTCGCTTCGTCTACAAATTTCATCGCTCAACCCTTGCGCACTGGCGCATAAACTAAAAAGCCCCGCAGCCTCTGAGAAGCATTGCGGGGCTCCGGACAGCTCGATAACGATGTTATCAGAGCCATCCACGGTTCGACAGAACCGGAGATCGCCGCGGCTTAGGCCGCCGGAACGATGCTCACAAACTTGCGGTTCTGCGGACCCTTGGTCTCGAACTTGACCTGACCGTCTGCCTTCGCAAACAGGGTGTGGTCCTTGCCCAGGCCTACGTTAGCGCCGGCGTGGAAACGGGTGCCACGCTGACGAACGATGATACTGCCCGCAGACACAACCTGACCACCGAAGCGCTTGACCCCAAGTCGTTTCGACTCGGAATCGCGACCGTTACGGGTACTACCTGCTGCCTTTTTATGAGCCATTGTTAGCCTCCTGTTACCGGGGAACGCCTAAGGGCCTTAGCCCTTAATGCCCGTGATCTTGACTTCAGTGAACCACTGACGGTGGCCCTGACGCTTCATGTGATGCTTACGACGACGGAACTTGATGATCTGGACCTTGTCGTGACGGCCGTGACCGACCACTTCCGCGGTGACCTTGGCACCATCAACCACCGGCGCACCCACCTGAACCTTGTCGCCGTCGGCAACCAGCAGAACGCGATCAAACTCAACGCTACCACCGGTTTCCACTTCCAGCTTTTCCAGCTTCAGGGTTTCGCCTTCTTTCACGCGGTGCTGCTTACCACCGCTGACAATTACTGCGTACATGCATGTTCTCCGCTAATGACCCATCCCTGCTCTTATCCACCTGGTTCTAAGGGAAGCACTCTGGCGACCCTATAGCAGGGAGCGCAGGTTGGGATGAGTTTGGGCGCGCAATTGTACGAAAACCGCCCATGCAATACAAGAGAGCCTGCGAACATTTGCCACAGGCTCCCCAGGCCATGTTGACACCGAACGGGGCAGTACCTAGCATTGCGGCGTCCTGCCTCTTTTTTAACTGACCGGAACCGGCCGCATGACAGCGCAGCGTATCTATGACACCGTCGCGGATGACTTCACCCGCGTCAATGACCTCATCATCCGCCGACTCTCCTCCGATGTTCCGCTGGTCGAAAAAATCGCCCAGTACATCATTGAGAGTGGCGGCAAGCGGCTACGCCCGCTGCTGGTCCTGCTGTCCTCCAAGGCCCTTGGCTACGATCGCGACGACCACCTCAAGCTGGCGGCGGTGATCGAGTTCCTGCACACCGCCACCCTGCTGCACGACGACGTGGTGGACACCTCCGACCTGCGGCGCGGCCGCTCCACCGCCAACGCCAAGTGGGGCAACGCCCCCAGCGTGCTGGTGGGCGATTTCCTCTACGCCCGCGCGTTCGAGATGATGGTGGAGCTGCAAAGTCTGCCAATCATGGAGGTGCTCTCCCATGCCACGGCGGTCATCGCCGAAGGCGAGGTGCTGCAGTTGATGAACGTCAAGAATCCGGACGTCAGCGAAGCGCAGTACATGGAGGTGATCCACAACAAGACGGCGATGCTGTTCGAGGCCGCCTCCCACACCGGCGCCCTGCTCAGCAACGCCAGCGATGAACAGGAAACCGCGCTGCGGGATTACGGCAAGCACCTGGGGCTGGCGTTCCAGCTGGTGGACGACGCGCTCGACTACCGCGGCGACGCCGACGCCATGGGCAAGAACGTGGGCGACGACCTGGCCGAGGGCAAACCGACCCTGCCATTGATCCACGCCATGGCCAACGGCAACGAGGCGGAACGCACCCTGATCCGCCAGGCGATTCGCAAAGGCGGACTGGATGACCTGCCCGAGATCCTCCGCATCGTGGACCAGTCCGGCGCCCTCGAGTACACCATGACCCGCGCCCGTGAAGAGGCAGAGGCCGCCCGCCAGCGACTGGCCTCCCTGGCCCCCTCCCCCCACAAAGAGGCGCTGGAACTGCTGACCGAACTGGCGGTGGCGCGGGTTAACTGACCCGGCCACCCCGGCCGGTTACTGGCCCAGGTCCGGCCCCAGCGAGCGGCGACCGTGCAGCGCGTTGAAGTCCAGCCTTGGCCCCACCGGCACGATCTGGGTGGGGTTGATGGTGCGCTGACTGACGTAGTAGTGGCGCTTGATCTGGTCCACATCCACCGTATCGGCCACCCCCGGAACCTGGTACAGGTCCCGCAGGTAGTCGGACAGATGCGGGTAGTCCGCAATGCGCTGCTGATTGCACTTGAAATGGCTGTAGTAGACGGCGTCGAACCGAATCAGCGTGGTAAACAGCCGCCAGTCCGCTTCGGTCGGCCGGTTCGCCACCAGATAGCGCTGCTTGGCCAACCGCCGATCCAGCCAGTCCAGGGACTCGAACAACTGGTCGAAGGCCGTCTCATAGGCCTCCTGGGACGTGGCGAAACCCGCCCGGTATACCCCGTTGTTCACGGCCTGGTACACCCGCTCGTTGACCTCATCGATCTCCGCCCGCAGCGATTCGGGGTAGAAATCGAGCTCTGAACGCACCCCGGGCAGATCGTCGAAAGCCCGATTGAACATCCGAATGATTTCCGACGACTCGTTGCTGACGATGGTCTCCCGCTGCTTGTCCCAGAGAATGGGCACGGTCACCCGACCGGTATAATCCGGGGCAACCCGGGTGTAGACTTGGTGCAGGTAGCGGAATCCGTACAGGTGGTCCCGATGAAGGGCATCGCCGGGCACAAATTCCCAACCATTTTCCAGCATGTCAGGATGCACCACCGAGACCGATACATGGTCCTCCAGGCCCTTGAGCTTGCGGAAGATCAGGGTACGATGCGCCCAGGGACAGGCCATCGCGACATACAGGTGATAGCGGCCGGATTCGGCCCGGAACCCGGACTCCCCCGACTCGCCGGCACGGCCATCGGCGGTCACCCAGTTACGGAATCGGGCCGCTTCACGCTCAAACTTGCCCCCGGTCTTCCCGGTGTCGTACCAGCGGTCCTGCCATTTACCATCCACCAAAAGCCCCATAAAGTGCCTCCTGAATTCAAATTTCGTGAAATCACCCTCGACATGATAGAGACAGGGTAACCACTCCCCTGCTACGCTCTCAAACGAGCAGTTTTGGTCAAATCAATCAGAAAAACTGAACATGCATACCGAAATCACCATCGACGCCCTCAAGGTGCTGGACGCGATTGACCGCAAAGGCAGTTTCGCCGGCGCGGCGAACGAACTGTTTCGCGTGCCCTCGGCCATCAGCTACACCGTGCAGAAGCTGGAAGAGGATCTGGACGTCAGCATATTTGATCGCAGCGGTCACCGGGCCACGCTGACACCGGCCGGGCGCTACCTGCTGGAGGAGGGCCGCAGCCTGCTGGAAGCCGCCGAAGCACTCGCCCACACCACCCGCCAGGTGGCCCAGGGCTGGGAGACGCGACTGAAAATTGCCTTCAACACCCTGCTGCCGGTAGAGGCGCTGTTCCCCGCCATTGACCAGTTCACTCAACTCGGGGTGCCGGTGGAAATCCAATTAATGGAAGAGGTCTTTGCCGGCACCTGGGACGCCCTGCAGAGTCGACGGGCAGACCTGGCCATCGGCGCCGACACCTTCAGCAAGCCGGCCGGGCAGTACACCACCCGCAAGCTAGGCACGATGCCGTTCGTTTACGCGGTAGCTCCGGATCACCCGCTGACCCGGGCGCCGCAGCCACTGCGCGAGGCGGATATCGAGCAGCACCCCGCGGCGGTGGCGGCCGACAGCTCCCGCCACCTGCCCCCGGGCACGGCCGGCATCTTCCGCCGCCAGCGCACCCTGACGTTCACCAATCTGGACCAGAAGATCGCCGCCCAGGAGGCCGGCCTGGGTGTCGGCTGGCTGCCCGAGGCCCGGATCCGGCGGCAACTGGACGAGGGGCGCCTGGTCGCCCTGGAGGTGGAGGACACCCGCCAGGACGTCCATCTCCTGCTGGCACGTCGGGCCGACGATCGGGGCAAGGCACTGATGTGGTTCTGGGACCGCCTGACACAGGACGAATGCCTGGCACACTGGGTTAGCGGTTGAGACCGCCCTCCCGGGACTGGGACATGTCGGCATCAACGGCCCAAACCCGGCGGCAGAGTCAACCCGGTCGCCCCCCTCCCCCGTTTATAATGCAGCGCAACCACAACAACAGGAGCCTACGATGAAGCAGCTGTCCGAACTGGACGCATCGTTTCTTTACCTGGAGTCTGACACCGCCCCCATGCACATCGGCGGCGTGTATCTGTTCGATGCCCGGGACCGGGACCAGCCATTGGCGTTCAGCACCTTTGTCGCCTATTTGCGCAGCCGTCTTCATGTGGTGCCGCTGTTTCGGCAGAAACTCAAGGAGATCCCCCTGCGCCTTGGCCTGCCCTACTGGGTCGACGATTCGGAGTTCAGCATCGAGCGTCACCTGGCCTACGTAAACCTGGGCGAACACGGACAGCGGGCCAACCTGGACCGACTGGCCTCCCGGATCCTGGAAGAACCCCTAAAGCGGGATCGGCCCCTGTGGCACATCACCTTTGTGGATGGGTTCCGCATCGATGAGAACGACCCTGACAGCGACGGCTTTGCGCTCATCGTCAAGCTGCATCACGCCGCCATCGACGCCTTCAGCGGTGAGGAAATCATCGGCAAGCTGCTTGAGTACACTACCGAAGCCAGCCCAATCACGCCGCCACAGCCCTGGGAGCCACGTCCGGCGCCTTCGGAGGAGCGGGTGGTCCTGCAGGCGGGGGTCAACCTGATCCGCAAACCCTTCCAGTTTGCCAGCCTCGCCGCCAGCGCGGCCGAAGCCACCGCCCGTGGAGTGGTTCAAAAACAGCTGCACAAACTGCCACTGCCGTTCCCCCTGTTCTCGGCGCCCCACAGCCCATTTAACCGCCAGATCACCGCCAACCGGCGGATCGTGTCCACCACGGTCTCCCTGTCGCGCCTGAAGGCCATCAAGGCCAACCTCGGGGCGGTGACGCTGAACGACGTGGTGCTGGGGTTGTGCGCGGAAACACTGCGACGCTACATGGTGGCCTGCGACGCTGACGTCAGCCGCTCGCTGGTGGCCATGACACCGATTTCGGTACGCTCCAAGAGTCTGCGACGCGCTACCGGTAACCAGATGTCTGCCATGCTGCTGGATCTGGCCACTGACGAACCGAATCCGGCCCAGCGCATCCGCCGGATTCACTGGAACGCCGTGGCGTCGGAGCCCTATCAGGAGGCCATTGCCGCCGACCGGCTGACCGAACTGGTCCCGTCAACCATGCTGGCCCTGTCCGCCCGGCTGTACTCGGAACTGCAGATCGCCCAACGCTACCAGCCGGTGTTCAACGTGCCGATCACCAACGTGCCCGGTCCCCAGGTACCGATGTACCTGCAGGGCGCCCGGCTGGTGCACCAGTACAACACGGCTCCGCTGTTCGACAGCATGGGGCTGGTGGTGGTGGCGGTCAGTTACCAGGGCTCGCTGACGCTCAACTTCACCCTGTGCCCGGACGTGGTGCCCGAGGGGGATTCACTTGCGCCCCTGGTTCAGGAGAGCCTCTGCAGCATCGAGCAGGCGGCGGTCGAGTTGCCACCGGAAAGTGGTGAGCAGACCCAGCCCCCGGACTCCCCTTCCTCATTGATGGACGACACGCTCACGCTGCTGGAGGGGGTGTTGCAGAAAACCGTGCAACGTTTCAAGGGCTGAGAACCAGCCCTGAAACGCTTCCGGCAGGAATGGGCTCAGTCGAATGCCCAGCGCAGGAACTCGCGCTTTTCTTCGGCGCTGGCCCGCTCCCACAACACTTTCAGGCCATCCAACGGGTTAAGCTGGCCACCCGGCGCAGTCGGCACCGGTGCTGTCGCCGGGGACGGGTTCCCGGCCGTGCTGGAGCCCGTGGAGGCCTTGGCAGTCGCTGGCGCCGGTTCGTAGCGACGAGTATTGCCCACGACATTGCCGGCGGCATTCACCACCTGCACCCGCAGGTTCTCCACCATGGCCTCTGCCTCCGACTGATTGCGGGGTTCCGGCAGGCTGAACCGGTAGGTCTGCCCGGCCACGGCGTCGAAGGTCACCTGGTGCGGATCGGACTCCACCACATTCACCTTGGATTCGTCATTCTCCACTGCCCGGCCCTTGGCCCAAATGGTCTTGTAACGGAATACCACGGTATTGCTGCCGGGCAGCAGCTCGTAGTTCAGCGCCAGGTCGTCCATCAGGTAGGTTTTCACCTCGCGACCGTTCACCGCCGTCACCTGGATTTGTCCGGGCGCCTCCAGCACCGCCACCTGGGCGCCGTCCAGGGCATCCCCCTCCCAGGTCTGGATATTGGTCAGCGTGCTGCTGCAACCGGCAAACAGAATCAGCGCCGAAAGGGAGAGTGCTGCTCGTAGTCGCCGGCTAAGTATCCGGACACCTGAAAGTTCACTTGATCGATGCATGTGGAAGCCTCTGTAACGTGATGATTTCCGGTTCAACCGGCAGATCCTGAGGAGGCATTCTGACGAGTGCGGTAGAGGAGTGCAAGGCAGGTGATGTCAGCTTTTTAACGCCATCGCCCCATCGAAATGACAGCACTCCGTCGCCACCGCCGCAATTTGTAAAAAAGTATTGAATTGGGGCCAAATTGGTTTAATTTTAAACAAACTGGTAGATGCATTGGCGCAGCCCGTACGGCAAAAAAACGACCGGGCGTTAGGAGGTCTCATGGAGATTCAACACCGAGCCGGTGAAGCGGGGCCTGTTCCATTTCGCAGCAGCCGTTTTTTCTGCGTTGGGAGCAAATGGTATTTCACCACTCGCGAAGGCTTTGACAGCGGCCCGTTCGCGTCACGCCAGCGGGCGGAGATCGGGCTGAAACGGTTCCTGAACGTGGTACGGCTGATGCCGGAAGAGCCGCAGGTTCACTGACTCACTCCGGGATGGCTCCCGGGTCAGGGGATCCCCCAAACACTCCCCTAAAGCAGTCCCGGAAGCCCCCAACCCTGGGCCAGGTAGAGACAGCCCAGCGCCATCGCCCCCGCCAGAACGTCATCAAACATGATTCCCAGCCCACCGGGCATCCGCCGGTCGAACCAGCTGATGGGCCAGGGCTTCAGCACGTCGAAGAACCGGAACAGAATAAATGCCAGCAGCACTCCGCCGATCGACCCCGGAATGAGCCCCAGGGCAATCCACATGCCGACGAACTCGTCCCAGACGATGCCGCCGTGATCGTGCACCTTGAGATCCTCCGCGGTCCGGCCACAGAGCCAGATGCCAATCAGGAAGCCGGCGATCACCACCATCCAGTAAGCCAGGGGCGGCAACCAGAAGAACAGCCCCCACAGCGGAATGGCCGCCAGACTGCCCCAGGTTCCCGGAGCCCGCCGGACGGCGCCGCTGCCCAAGCCGAAGGCCAGCAAATGGACGGGATCACGCAAAAAACCGGGGGGAAGCACGGCCTTGGCCGGATCTGCCTGGGAATGGGGGGGCAACTCACTCATGACGGGTCTCCAAAATGATCGTAACCGGCGCCAGCCGCCAGCTCGGCACCCGCGTTTTGCAGTCGCAGGCCGGCCTGCGCGGAAATTTCGCCAATCACGGTCAGCCGTTCCCGGAGCGTCTCCGGCAGGGCCGGCCAGACGGCCTGGGGGATTGTCGCGCAGAGCTCGTAATCATCCCCGGACCTGAGCGCCAGGGCACCGGCCCTGCTCCCGGCATGGCGGCGCAAGGCGTCGGACAGTGGCAGCCGGCTGACATCCACATCGGCCCCCACTCCGGAGGCCGCCAGGATATGCCCCAGATCCGCCAGCAGGCCATCCGACAGATCGATGGCGGCGCTGGCCCGGCCCCGGAGTTGCTGCCCCAACGCGAGCCTGGGCTCGGGACGGTGATAACGCTGCAGCAGATACCGGGCGTCGGCAGTTGAAGGGTCGCGCTCCAACAGTGCCAGGGCGGCTCCGGCATCGCCCAGGGTACCGGAGACACAGACCAGGTCCCCTGGCGTGGCTCCCGAGCGCAACAGCGCCTGCCCTTGGGGCACCGTGCCATGCACCTGGAAGGTGACCGAGAGCGGACCGCGGGTGGTATCGCCGCCGGCCAGCGCCAGCCCGAAGGCCTTTGCCGCCTCCCCCAACCCACCGGCAAAGGCCTGCAGCCAATCGTCACCGGCTTCCGGCAGGGTCAGTGCCAGGGTGAAGCAGACCGGGTCCGCTCCCATGGCGGCCAGGTCGCTGGCCGCGGCTGCCAGGCTGCGCCAGGCCAACCGGGCGGGGTCGTACTGAACCGGAAAGTGCACGCCCTCCACCATGGTATCGATGGAGAACACCAGTTCCGTGCCGGTGGGCAGCCGCTCGATGGCACAGTCATCCCCCGGCCCCAACGAAACTGCCGCCGACCGGGTGTCCCCGGCCAGCGGCAGAAAGTAGCGACGGATCAGTTCAAATTCGCCCATTGCTCACCGGGGGCGGGTTTCCGCCAGCCGTAACCGGCCGCTGAGCTTGTCGAGGATGCCGTTGACGAACTTGTGGCCATCGGTCCCGCCAAAGCGCTTGGCCATCTCGATGCCCTCGTTGATCACCACCTTGTAAGGCACGTCTATCCGGTGTTTCAGCTCGTAGGCCCCGAGCCGGACGATCGCCAGCTCAATGGCATCCACTTCTTCCACCGGCCGATCGAGGAAGGGCTCCAGCAGCTTGTCCAGCTCGGCCTGCTCGCGATGGACCCCGCGCAACAGGTCGCGGAAATAGGCGGTGTCCACCTTGCTCATGTCGTTGTCGACCATGAACTCGGCCTCGATGTCGGCGATCGGGCTCTTGCTGAAATGGCGGTGATAGAGCGCCTGCAATGCCAGCGCCCGCGCCCGGCGCCGGTCGCCCGCCTTGGGCTTTCCCGGGGCAGCCGGATTGTGCTCGTCGATGCCAGTCATCACTCACCCAGTTTCTTGAACAGGCTGACCATTTCCAGCGCCGTGATGGCGGCCTCGGCGCCCTTGTTGCCCGCCTTGGTGCCGGAACGCTCGATGGCCTGTTCGATGGAGTCCACGGTCAAGACACCGAAGGTTACCGGCACGTCGGTATCCAGGCTCACAGCACCCAGTCCGCTGGAGGCTTCCCCCGCCACATAGTCAAAATGCGGGGTGCCGCCACGAATGACGGCGCCCAGGGCAATGATGGCGTCATACTGGCCGGTTTCCGCGACCCGCTTGACCGCCAGCGGCATTTCGTAGGCGCCAGGCACGCGCACAATGGTGATATCCCCTTCCGGGATACCGTGACGACGCAGGGTGTCCACTGCGCCGTCCACCAGGCTCTCCACCACAAAGCCGTTGAAGCGACCAACCACCAGCGCATAGCGGCCGGAACACTCAGTAAAATCACCTTCCAGAGTCTTGATTTCTGCCATCTTGGGCTCCTGTCTTGGCCTGCCAGCTTGGCCCGGCCGGATTCATTCAGTTCGGGGTATAGGGTACGTATTCCACCACTTCCAGGTCGAAGCCGGAAATGGCCGAGAATTTGATCGGGGCACTGAGCAGGCGCATCTTTCCGACACCAATATCCCTCAGAATCTGGGACCCGGTGCCAACCGTGAAGTAAACGCCGGAGCTGCCCCGGGAGGCCGAAGAGGCACCCTCATCGAAATAATCGTGGATGCGGTCTTCCAGGTTATGGCTGTCCGCGGCGCTGTTCAGCAGCACCACCACACCGTTGCCGGATTCCGCCACGGCCTTGAGCGCATGATGGAGTGGCCAGCTGCGGGAACCTTCCCGGCGAGCACCGAGCAGGTCCCGCAAGGTGTCGGTGATGTGCACGCGCACCAGGGCCGGCTCGTCGGCCTGGATGTCGCCCTTCACCATCGCCAGATGGGTCGCGCCCTGAATGCTATCGTGGTAGGTGCGCAGGTTGAATACGCCAAACTCCGTATCCAGGTCATACTGCTCGACGCACTCGATGGTGCGCTCGTTCAGGGTACGGTAGTGAATGAGGTCGGCAATGGTGCCGATCTTCAGGTCATGGGTTTCGGCAAACGCTTCCAGGTCTTCCCGCCGGGCCATGGAACCATCGTCGTTCATGATCTCACAGATAACCCCGGCCGGTTCACAGCCTGCCAGCGCGGCCAGGTCGCAGGAGGCCTCGGTATGGCCGGCGCGGCTCAGCACACCACCGGGATCCGACATCAACGGAAAAATATGGCCGGGCTGCACCAGGTCGGCCGGCTTGGCGTCGCGCGCCACCGCCGCCTGCACGGTACGGGCCCGGTCGGCGGCGGAGATGCCGGTGGTGACCCCTTCTGCGGCCTCGATGGACAGGGTGAACTTGGTACCGAAGCCGGACGCATTCTTTTGCACCATCAGCGGCAAGCCCAGCTGCTCGCAACGCTGGCGGGTCATCGGCATGCAGATAAGCCCCCGACCAAAGCGGGCCATGAAGTTGATGGCCGCGGCATCGCAGTGCTCCGCCGCCATCACCAGGTCGCCTTCGTTCTCCCGGTCCTCATCATCCATGAGGATGACCATCTTGCCCTGACGGATGTCGTCGATGATTTCTTCAATGCTGTTCAGTGCCATACGGTTTTGCACCCTTGCAACCCGTCCGTTACGCGCTCGCCGGCGGCGCAGTCGGGTCGTGAATTTAAGTCGAAATTACCGGGGAACCAGAATCAGGCGCTGGTCCTGGCCGACCTGGCGACGGTCCCGCACCTGCCATTGTACTTTATCCGCCATGGATTCCAGCGGCAGGTGAGCCGTCGGTCGCCCGGTGCTGCCCAGGAACACCGGTGCCTGATAGAGCCAGAGCTCATCCACCAGCCGCTCCTGGATAAAGGTACCGGCCAGCGTCGGGCCAGCCTCCACCAACAGATCGTTGATCCCCAGTTCGCCCAGGGCATCCAGGGTCTCCCCCAGATCGATGCCGTTATCCTGCCAGGCCACCCCGTTGACGCTGATACCCAACGCCGCCAGATCCTGGGCCGGCGCGGTGGCCAACGCCTCCGACGAACAGAACAGCCGCACATCGCCGCCGCGAAGGATCTTGGCATAAGCCGGGGTGCGAGCATCCCGGTCGGCAATCACCCGCAAGGGCTGACGCGCAGGCTCGGTAGCTTCGCCGATGTCGCCCAGCTCGCTGCGACGGACGGTCAGCGAGGGGTCGTCGGCCAGCACCGTGCCCACCCCGGTCAGGATCGCATCGCTGATGGCCCGCAGGCGCTGGACGTCACGCCTGGCCTCGGGGCCAGTAATCCACTGGCTCTCTCCAGACGCCATGGCGGTGCGACCATCGAGGCTGGCCGCCATCTTGACCCGCACAAACGGCCGCCCAGTACGCATGCGCTTCATGAAGCCAGGGTTGAGCTTGGCGGCCTCCTCCGCGAGCAGCCCGACGGTGACCCTGATGCCCGCCTCCCGCAGCATGTCCAGGCCACGGCCGGAGACGGCGGGGTTAGGGTCTTCGGTGGCCGCGATCACCCGGGCCACACCGGCATCGATCAGCGCCCGGGCACACGGCGGGGTGCGGCCGAAATGGCTGCAGGGCTCCAGGGTGACGTAGGCGGTGGCACCCCGGGCCTCCCGCCCCGCCCGGCTGAGGGCGTGCACCTCGGCATGGGCCTCGCCGGCTCGCTCGTGCCAGCCTTCTCCCAGAACCTCACCCTCTCTGGCAATCACGCATCCCACCCGGGGATTGGGGTGGGTCGAGTAGCGGCCCCGCCAGGCCAACTGGATGGCCCGCGCCATCAGGGCGGTGTCCCGGGCATCCATCATGCTTTGTCTTTGGCCGACTGGTTGCCGGCCAGGGCCTTGGCCACATCGACGGGATCGGCGCCATCCCCGTTGCTGGCCAACCGCTCGATTTCTTCCTTGAATTCGTTGATGTCCTGAAAACTGCGATAGACCGATGCAAAGCGGACGTAGGCCACCTTGTCCAGTTGCCGCAGCTCGGTCATCACTTCCTCGCCCAGCTGCATGGATTTGACCTCACGTTCACCGGTGGCCCGCAGCCGGAACTTGATGCGGTTGAGCGCAGCCTCGATCTCCTCGATGCTGACCGGACGCTTCTCCAGGGCTTTCATGATGCCGGAACGCAGCTTGTCTTCATCGAACGGCTGCCGCGTGCCATCCTGCTTCACCACCCGGGGCATCACCAGTTCGGCAGACTCGAAGGTGGTAAAGCGCTCACGACAGGACAGGCACTCCCTTCTGCGGCGCACCTGGTCGCCTTCCGCTACCAGACGCGAATCGATCACCTTGGTATCGGCTTCACCACAGAATGGACAGTGCATGACTCTCAGCTCCCTCGGGCAAGAGGGCGGGCCCGGCCCGCCCCTCGGCAATCGGACTTAACCGGCGTAGACCGGGAAACGCGCGCACAGGGCTTCCACCTGTTCACGGACCCGTTCAATCACCGCATCGTCTTCCAGATTATCCAGAATATCGCACATCCAGCCCGCCAGCTCGCGACACTCCACTGCGCCAAAGCCGCGGGTGGTCACCGCCGGGGTACCGATGCGCAGACCGGAGGTCACAAACGGGGAGCGCGGATCGTTGGGTACCGCGTTCTTGTTGACGGTAATGCTGGCCCGACCCAGGGCGGCGTCCGCGTCCTTACCGGTGATGTCCTGCTTAATCAGGCTCACCAGGAACAGGTGGTTGGTGGTGCCGCCGGAGACCACGTCGTAACCGCGGGCCACGAACACCTCGGCCATAGCTTTGGCGTTTTTCACCACCTGCTGCTGATAGGCCTTGAACTCATCGCTCATGGCCTCCTTGAAACACACCGCCTTAGCGGCAACCACGTGCATCAACGGGCCACCCTGGCCGCCGGGGAACACGGCGGAATTGAGCTTCTTCTGGATGCCCTCGTCGTCGCAAGCCAGAATCAGTCCGCCCCGGGGACCGCGCAGGGTCTTGTGGGTGGTGGTGCTCACCACGTGGGCATGGGGAACCGGGTCCGGGTAGACGCCGGCTGCCACCAGGCCGGCGACGTGGGCCATGTCCACGAACAGGTAGGCGCCAACCTTGTCGGCGATTTCCCGGAAGCGGGCAAAGTCCAGGGCCTGGGAGTAGGCCGAGAAGCCGGCAATGATCATCTTCGGCTTGTGCTCAACCGCCAGGGCTTCCACCTCGTCGTAGTCGATGAGGCCGGTTTCCGGGTTCAGGCCGTACTGAACCGCGTTGTAGATCTTGCCGGAAAAGTTAACGCTGGCGCCGTGCGTCAGGTGACCGCCGTGGGCCAGGCTCATCCCCAGCACTGTGTCACCCGGCTTGACCAGGGCCATGAACACCGCCGAGTTGGCCTGGGAACCGGAATGCGGCTGGACGTTGGCGTAGGCGGCACCGAACAGCTCCTTGGCACGATCAATGGCCAGTTGCTCCACCACATCCACGTACTCGCAACCACCGTAATAGCGCTTGCCGGGATACCCTTCCGCGTATTTGTTGGTCAGGTCGCTGCCCTGGGCTTCCATTACCCGCGGGCTGGTGTAGTTTTCCGACGCGATCAGCTCAATGTGAGCTTCCTGGCGCTTGCTCTCCGCCTGCATGGCGTTCCAGATCTCGTCGTCAAAGCCGGCGATTTTCATATCACGATTAAACATGGATGCGCTGCCTCTGTGTGCTGCGTCTGCCCTGCAGACAAATTAAAAAGCGGGTCGGGAACCGCAAACCCGGATAACTCGGGCACCGGTTGCAGCTCCCTGGAAAAAGGTCGGCTATTCTATCGCATTCCGGCTGCTAAAATCACCTTTTCGCCCCTTCAGACCTGCCCGCCGGGAGGGAGTTTCCCTCATTGCCTTCGCAGGACGCATTCGCTACCTTACAACCCTGATTTCAGACCCGGAGCCAGACGCCCGCAACCTTTTTCGCAGCCCGGAACTTGCCCGCGTCTACCGACCGGCTCCACAACCCAGAGGAATCCGCCAGTTATGGCCCAGTACGTATACACCATGAACCGCGTGGGCAAGGTTGTACCGCCCAAGCGAGAAATCCTCAAAGACATTTCCCTGAGCTTCTTCCCCGGTGCCAAGATCGGGGTGCTCGGCCTCAACGGCGCCGGTAAGTCCACCCTGCTGCGCATCATGGCGGGCGTCGATCAGGACTTTATCGGCGAAGCTCGTCCACAACCTGGCATCAACGTGGGCTACCTGCCCCAGGAACCGGAACTGGATGACAGCAAGACGGTAAAGCAGATCGTCGACGAGGCGATGTCCGGGGTGCACGACGCCCTGGCCGAGCTGGACCAGGTCTATGCTGCCTATGCCGAGCCGGACGCGGATTTCGACGCCCTGGCCAAGAAGCAGGGCGAGCTGGAAGCCTACATCCAGGCCACTGACGGCCACGATATCGAGCGCAAAATGGAAGTGGCGGCGGATGCGCTGCGCCTGCCGCCCTGGGACCAGAATGTCAAGAACCTGTCCGGGGGTGAACGCCGCCGGGTGGCGCTGTGCCGCCTGCTCCTGTCCGGCCCGGACATGCTGCTGCTGGACGAGCCCACCAACCACCTGGACGCGGAATCCGTTGCCTGGCTGGAGCGCTTCCTGCACGACTACAACGGCACTGTGGTGGCCATCACCCACGACCGTTACTTCCTCGACAACGTGGCCGGCTGGATCCTCGAGCTGGACCGTGGTCAGGGCATCCCCTACGAAGGTAACTACAGCCAGTGGCTGGAAGCCAAGGAGAAGCGCCTGGAGATGGAGGCCAAGCAGGAGGCCGCCCACCAGAAGGCCGTCAAACACGAGCTGGAGTGGGTGCGCAGCAACGCCAAGGGCCGCCAGTCCAAGAGCAAGGCTCGCCTGGCCCGGTTCGAGGAGATGAGCTCCCAGGAGTTCCAGAAGCGCAACGAGACCAACGAACTGTACATTCCGCCCGGACCGCGCCTGGGGGACAAAGTCATCGAGGTGGACGGCATCAGCAAGTCCTTCGATGACCGGCTGCTGTACGAGGACGTCTCCTTCCGCGTCCCGCCCGGCGCCATCGTCGGCATCATCGGTGGTAACGGTGCCGGTAAGTCCACCCTGTTCCGGATGATTGCCGGCAAGGACCAGCCCGACAACGGCACCATCACCGTCGGCGAGACCGTGGAGCTGGCGTATGTCGACCAGATGCGCGACCTCGATGGCGACAAGACGGTGTGGGAAGAGCTCAGCGATGGCCAGGACATCATCAAGGTGGGCAACTACGAGACGCCGTCCCGGGCCTATGTCGGCCGGTTCAACTTCAAGGGCACCGACCAGCAGAAACGCGTCGGCGACCTGTCCGGGGGTGAGCGCAACCGCCTGCACCTGGCCAAGTTGCTGAAGGAAGGCGGCAACGTATTGATGCTGGACGAACCCACCAACGACCTGGACGTGGAAACCCTGCGCGCCCTGGAAGAGGCGCTGCTGAACTTCCCCGGCTCCGCGCTGGTGATTTCCCACGACCGCTGGTTCCTGGACCGGGTGGCCACCCACATCCTGGCGTTCGAGGACGACGGCGAGGTGGTCTACTTCGAGGGCAACTTCAGCGAGTACGACGAGGACCTCAAGAAGCGCAAGGGCGATTCCGCCATGGTGCCCAAGCGCATGAAGTACAAGAAACTGGCGTAAGCGGGAATGGCCAAGACCAAGACCGCCTATGTCTGCACCGAGTGCGGTGCGGACTACTCCAAATGGATGGGCCAGTGCACGGCCTGCCAGGCCTGGAATACCGTCAGCGAAGTGCGCGGCGTGTCCGGCAACGGCAAGGCCAGCCGGGGCGCCCGTTTCGACGGCTTTGCCGGTAGCCTGACCGAGGTCCAGACCCTGGACTCGGTCAGCCTCACTGAACAGAGCCGGATCAGTTCCGGCATGCAGGAGCTGGACCGGGTGCTGGGCGGCGGCCTGGTGGAGGGCTCCGCCATCCTGATGGGGGGGCACCCCGGCGCCGGCAAGAGCACCCTGCTGCTGCAGACCGTCTGTCACCTGGCCGCCCAGGTTCCCGCCCTGTACGTCACCGGCGAGGAATCGCTGCAGCAAGTGGCCATGCGGGCCCAGCGCCTGGGACTGGCGACCCGGGACCTGAAGATCCTGTCGGAAACCAGCGTCGAGCGCATCGTCCAGATCGTCGAGCGGGAACAGCCCCGTATCCTGGTGGTGGACAGTATCCAGGTGATGCACGTCAGCGACATCGAGTCGGCGCCGGGCAGCGTGTCCCAGGTTCGCGAGAGTGCTGCCTTCCTGACCCGCATGGCCAAGCAGACCGGCACCATCCTGTTTTTGGTGGGCCATGTCACCAAGGACGGCAGCCTGGCCGGCCCCAAGGTGCTGGAGCACATGATCGACTGCTCCATTCTGCTGGAGGGCTCCAGTGACAGCCGTTACCGCACCCTGCGAGGCATCAAGAATCGCTTCGGAGCGGTCAACGAGCTGGGGGTGTTCGCCATGCTGGAACAGGGCCTGAAAGAGGTGAAAAACCCCAGCGCCATCTTTCTCAACCGGGGCGAAGACGCCGCACCGGGCAGCGTGGTGATGGTGGTCTGGGAAGGCACCCGGCCCATGCTGATCGAGATCCAGGCACTGGTGGACATGGCCCAGGGCGGTTATCCCCGCCGGGTAGCGGTGGGTCTGGACCAGAACCGGCTGTCCATGCTGCTGGCGGTGCTGCACCGCCATGGCGGTTTGCACGTGACTGACCAGGATGTGTTCGTCAACGTGGTAGGTGGGGTCAAGGTCAATGAGACCAGCGCCGACCTGGCCCTGCTGGCCTCGGTGGTGTCGTCTTTCCGCGACCGCGCCCTGCCCCAAGACCTGGTGATCTTCGGCGAGGTGGGGCTGTCCGGCGAGATCCGCCCGGTACCCAGCGGCCAGGAGCGGGTGTACGAGGCGTCCAAACACGGCTTCACCCGGGCCCTGGTACCGAAGGCCAACGTGCCCCGCAAGCCCATCGACAACCTGACCGTGATTCCGGTCAGCAAACTCAGCGACGCCCTGGACGCCCTGGCGGATCTGTAACCTCAATCCTCGATGAGGTGGCCCAGCTCCCGCTCCAGCAACGCCTGATCCCCCAGGTTCAATTCCACCAGCCGTCTGAGGTGCGTCGCACTGTCCAGGTCAATGTACTGGCACTTGAAGCCCAGGCGATCACCTTCCACGTGACTGAGCTGCACCGCCATGACAATGCCGGTTTGCCGATCATCCAGGTGAACCACCACTTCGCAGGGGTCGTTCAGCGGCACATCCCAGCCGTCCGGCATTTCCAACAGCAGGCCTCGCAGCGAGATGTCGAGCACATTGGTACGCCACACCTGATCCTGCCAGTGCACATCGCAGGGGGCATCGAACAGGATTCGGTGAAAGCGGCGTTTTTCATGGGTGGGACTGGACAAACGGCGGCTCCTGACTCATTCGGTCACATCGGTGCGTGACGGCTTTCCCTTGACTATAGCCGTCTGGGCCGCAGCGTTCCACATTGCCGTACCGCGAATGGTCAGCGGTGATACTCGGCGCTCAATTCCACCACGGCCTCGATGAACGCGCCGGCATGGGCGGGGTCGACATCCGGGGTGATGCCGTGACCCAGGTTGAAGATGTGGCCGGTGCCCCGACCAAACCGCGCCAGGATATCCGCCACTTCCTGACGGATGCGCGCCGGCGGCGCATAGAGCATGGCCGGGTCCATGTTGCCCTGCAGCGCCACCCGGTCGCCAACCCGGGCCCGGGCCTGACCGATGTCGGTGGTCCAGTCCAGCCCCAGGGCATCCGCGCCGGTGTCGGCCATGGCTTCCAGCCACTGCCCGCCGTTCTTGGTAAACAGAATCACCGGAACGCGCCGCCCCTCATGCTCACGGATCAACCCGTCGACGATCTTCTTCATGTACGCCAATGAGAATTCCTGGTACGCCCAGCTGCTCAAGGCACCGCCCCAGGTATCGAAAATTTGCACCGCCTGCGCCCCGGCACGAATCTGGCCATTAAGGTACTGGGTCACCGCCACCGCCAACTTGTCCAGCAACTGGTGCATGACCGCCGGCTCCGAGTACATCAGCTTCTTGGCTTCGCGGAAGTCCTTGGAGGAGCCGCCCTCCACCATGTAGGTCGCCAGGGTCCAGGGGCTGCCGGAAAACCCGATCAGCGGAACACGGCCATTCAGCGCCTTGCGGATGGTGGCCACGGCATTCATCACGTAGTCCAGGTCCACCTCGGCATTGAGCTCCGGCAATGCCGCGACATCGGCGGCATTGCGCACGGTCTGCCGGAACTTGGGTCCCTCCCCGGTCTCGAAGTACAGCCCCAGCCCCATGGCATCGGGGATGGTCAGGATATCGGAGAACAGGATGGCCGCATCCAGGGGATAACGCTCCAGCGGCTGCAGGGTAACCTCGCAGGCCAGCTCCGTGTTCTTGCACAGGCTGAGAAAATCCCCGGCCTTGGCACGGGTTGCCCGGTATTCCGGCAGGTAGCGACCGGCCTGACGCATCATCCAGACCGGGGTACGGTCTACCGGCTGGCGCTGCAGGGCTCGAAGGAAACGGTCATTTTTCAGCTCAGTCATAGGGCAATCCCGGCAATAAAAGTGAGGCCTGCAATGATAGCGATTCTGGCCCAAGAAAAAAGGGCGAAGCGCCGTTTGGTGCTTCGCCCTTTCGTCGATGTCCTGCTATACCGACCGGGGACGTATTTCAATTCTGCCCCCCGGTACAGCAACAACCCCGGAGTTAGACGTCGAGGTAATCCATAATGCCTTCAGCCGCCTGACGACCTTCCCAGATGGCGGTCACCACCAGATCGGAGCCACGCACCATGTCGCCGCCGGCGAAGATCTTCGGGTTGGTGGTCTGGAAGGCAAACTCGGCCTGTTCCGGGGCGGTGACGCGGCCGGAATCATCGGTGCCCACCTTCAACTCATCAAACCAGTCGGCAGGGCTCGGGCGGAAGCCGAAGGCCACCAGGACCGCATCCGCCGGGATCACCTCTTCGCTACCCGGGACCACTTCCGGACGGCGACGGCCGTTCTCATCCGGCGCGCCCAACTGGGTCTTCACCACCTTCACGCCCTCGACCCGGTCTTCGCCCAGAATGGCGATGGGCTGACGGTTGAACAGGAACTTGACGCCCTCTTCCTTGGCGTTGGCCACCTCGCGACGGGAGCCCGGCATGTTTTCCTCGTCCCGGCGATAGGCACAGGTCACGCTGGCCGCCTGCTGACGGATGGAGGTGCGGTTACAGTCCATGGCGGTATCACCACCGCCGAGCACCACTACCCGCTTGCCCTTCATGTCGATGAATTCGTCCGCGGACTTTTCGTAACCGAGACGCCGGTTGACGTTGGAGACCAGGAACGGCAGCGCATCGTACACCCCCGGCAGGTCCTCGCCCGGGAAGCCGCCCTTCATGTAGGTGTAGGTACCCATGCCCATGAACACCGCATCGTATTCATCGATGATGTCCTGCAGCTGGACGTCTGTGCCCACCTCGGTGCCGAGACGGAATTCCACGCCCATCTCCTCGAACACGTGACGACGACGGGTCATCACTGACTTCTCCAGCTTGAACTCGGGAATCCCGAAGGTCAGCAGGCCACCAATCTCGGGGTAGCGGTCGAAGACCACCGGCTTGACGCCGTTACGGACCAGGACGTCGGCACAGCCCAGACCGGCAGGGCCGGCGCCGATCACGGCCACCTTCTTATCGGTCCAGCGCACCTGGGACATGTCCGGCTTCCAGCCGAGCGCAAAGGCGGTGTCGGTGATGTACTTCTCCACCGAGCCGATGGTCACCGCGCCAAAACCATCGTTCAGGGTACAGGCGCCCTCACAGAGGCGGTCCTGCGGGCAAACCCGGCCACACACCTCGGGCAGGGAATTGGTCTGGTGACACAGATCGGCCGCCTTGAGCACGTTGCCTTCAGACACCAGCTTCAGCCAGTTGGGGATGTAGTTGTGAACCGGGCACTTCCACTCACAGTAGGGGTTGCCGCATTCCAGACAGCGGTGCGCCTGATTGGCGGCCTCTTCCGGCTTGAACGGCTCGTAGATCTCACCGAACTCCTTCTTGCGCTTCTTGGCCGGAACCTTGGTCGGGTCGATCCGCCCAACTTCTACAAACTGGAAGTCGTTACTCAAACGTTCTTTCATTTGGATGCTCTCATCAGCTCAATTTCGACGCGAGCTCTCAGCCCAAAACGTGGCTCCAAGCTCAAATTCAATCGGCGCGCCAGGCTGTACCGGCGCGCCGCCCCTTGCGGAATCCCGGTGTTATTCCGGGCGCGCGCGGGTATTGGCCAGCAGGCTCCGCAGGTTGGCAGCCTTGGGCTTCACCAACCAGAAACGGCCAATGTAGTCATCGAAATTGTCAAGAATGTTCTCAGCCCAGGCGCTACGGGTCTCGGCCACGTGCTCCCGGATCACACCACGCAGGTGGTTACGGTACGGTTCCATGTCTTCGCTGGAAATCCGCTGGATTTCCACCAGCTCGTGGTTGTACTTGTCCACGAAGGTGTTGTCCTGGTCCAGTACGTAGGCGAAACCACCGGTCATACCGGCACCGAAGTTGTGGCCGGTCGCCCCCAGCACGGTGATCAGGCCACCGGTCATGTACTCACAACAGTGGTCACCGGCACCTTCAACCACCGCGTGGGCGCCGGAGTTCCGCACCCCGAAACGCTCGCCGGCGGTCCCTGCGGCAAACAACTTGCCGCCGGTGGCGCCATACAGGCAGGTGTTGCCGACAATGGAGGTTTCCTGGGTCTGGAAACCGCTGCCTGCCGGCGGGCGCACCACCAGCTTGCCACCGGTCATGCCCTTACCGACGTAGTCGTTGGCGTCGCCTTCCAGGTTGAGGTTCAGGCCGCTGACGTTCCAGACACCAAAGCTCTGGCCGGCGGTGCCGGTCAGTTCCAGGGTAATGGGCGCGTCGGCCATGCCCTGATTGCCATGCTGGGCGGCGATCTCACCCGACAGGCGGGCGCCGATGGAGCGGTCGCAGTTGGTCACCCGGTAAGACCAGGTTCCGCCCTGCTTGTTGGCAATGGCCTCGGCCAGGTCGGCCACCATCTGCTCCGCCAGCTTGCCCTCGTCGAACGGCACATTGCGCTCAACCTGGCAGGTATGAGGCTTGTCCGCCGGGATCTGGTCATTGGACAGCAGCGACGACAGGTCCAGCTTCTGCTGACGCGGGGTATCACCCGGCAGGCGCTCCAGCAGGTCGACCCGACCCACCAGGTCCTCCAGGCTGCGCACGCCCAGCTTGGCCATCCACTCCCGGGTTTCTTCGGCCACGAAGCGGAAGAAGTTCATCGCCATCTCGACGGTGCCCTTGAAGTGCTCTTCCCGCAGGTGATCGTTCTGGGTCGCCACACCGGTCGCACAGTTGTTCAGGTGACAGATCCGCAGGTACTTACAGCCCAGCGCCACCATTGGGGTGGTGCCGAAACCGAAGCTTTCGGCCCCGAGGATGGCCGCCTTGACCACGTCCAGACCGGTCTTGATGCCGCCGTCGGTCTGCAGGCGGATCTTGCCGCGCAGGTCGTTGGCCCGCAGCGCCTGCTGGGTTTCGCTCAGGCCCAGCTCCCACGGGGAACCGGCATAGCGGATCGACGTCAGCGGGCTGGCCGCGGTACCGCCGTCGTAGCCGGACACGGTGATCAGGTCGGCGTAAGCCTTGGCCACACCGGCGGCGATGGTGCCCACGCCGGGCTCGGACACCAGTTTCACGGAGACCAGCGCCTGCGGATTGACCTGCTTGAGGTCGAAAATCAGCTGGGCCAGGTCCTCGATGGAGTAGATATCGTGGTGCGGCGGCGGCGAAATCAGGGTTACCCCCGGCACCGAGTAACGCAGGCGGGCAATCAGGTCGTTGACCTTGCCGCCTGGTAGCTGGCCACCCTCACCGGGCTTCGCGCCCTGGGCCACCTTGATCTGCATGACCTCGGCACTGCGCAGGTACTCGGCGGTCACCCCGAAGCGACCGGAGGCTACCTGCTTGATCTTGGAGCGACGCTCGGTGCCGTACCGGGCCGCGTCCTCGCCGCCCTCACCGGAGTTGGAACGCCCCCCCAGGGTGTTCATGGCCACCGCCAGGGCTTCGTGAGCCTCGGGCGAGAGGGCGCCGAGAGACATGGCCGCAGAGTCAAAGCGCGGGAAGATCGCCTCTGCCGGTTCCACTTCCGACAGGTCGATGGCCTGGGTGTCCTGACGGAACGTCAACAGGTCCCGCAGGGTCGCGACCGGCCGCTCATTCACCAGCGACGCGTATTCCTTGTATTGACCGTACTCACCGCTGGTTACCGCATCCTGCAGGGTACGTACCACGTCCGGGTTGAACGCGTGGTACTCCTGGCCGTGGATGTACTTCAGCAACCCGCCCTGGGAAATCGCCTTGCGACGCTTCCAGGCCACGGAGGCCAGCTGCTCCTGGTCCTGCTGGAAATCGTAGAAGCCCGCGCCCTGGATTCGGCTGGGCACCCCACGAAAACACAGGTCGACCACCTCGTCCGCCAGACCGATGGCCTCGAACAGCTGGGCACCGCGGTAGGAGGTGATGGTGGAGATCCCCATCTTGGACAGGATCTTCATCAGCCCCTTATTGATACCCTTGCGATAGTTGTTCTTCGCCTCAATCGGGTCCATCAGCAGTTCGCCGGTGCGGATCAGGTCATTGAGAACCTGATAAGCCAGGTACGGATAGACCGCTGTGGCACCAAAACCGAACAGTACCGCAAAGTGATGGGGATCCCGGGCCCAGCCGGTTTCCACGATCAAGTTGGAATCACAGCGCAGCCCTTGCTGGGTCAGGTGATGGTGCACCGCCGCCGTCGCCATCAGGGCGTTGACCGGCAGCTCGCCTTCTTTCAGGTCCTTGTCGGTGAGCACCAGCAGAACCTTGCCGTTACGGGCGGCCTGCTCGGCCTCGTCGCAGACATTGCGAATGGCCTGCTCCAGTCCGACTTCCGGGCGGTAGCTCAGGCGAATGCGCTCCACCTCGAAGCCCGGGCGATCGTTATTGACGACACGCAGGTACTTGGCCGGGGACAGCACCGGGGTGGACAGGATGATGCGATTGGCGTGCTCCGGCGTTTCCTCGAAGACGTTACGCTCGGCGCCCAGACAGGTTTCCAGCGACATGACGATCGCTTCCCGCAGGGGATCGATGGGCGGGTTGGTTACCTGGGCAAATTTCTGACGGAAGTAGTCGCCCACGTGGCGAACCCGGCTGGACAGCACCGCCATCGGGGTGTCGTCGCCCATGGAGCCCACCGCTTCCTGGCCGTTCTCCGCCAGCGGACGCAGCACCTGGTCACGCTCTTCGAAGGACACCATGAACATCTTCTGGTGGACCAGCAGCTCATCGGCGTCCATCAGCTTGAACTCGGGGGTCTGCTGATTCAGCGTCGCCTCGACCCGCAGGCCATTCTCCCGCAGCCACTGTTTGTAGGGCTGGGCTTTTTTCAGGCGGTCGTCGATGTCCCTGGTGTGCAGGACTTCGCCGGATTCGGTGTCGATGGCCAGCATCTGACCCGGTCCGACACGGCCCTTTGCCACCACGTCTTCCGGCTGGTAGCCGTAGGTGCCGATTTCCGAAGCCAGGGTGATGAAGTCGTCCTTGGTGATGACCCACCGGGCCGGACGCAAACCGTTGCGGTCCAGCATACAGACCGCGTAACGCCCGTCGGACAGCACCAGGCCGGCCGGGCCGTCCCAGGGCTCCATGTGCATGGAGTTGTACTCGTAGAAGGCCCGCAGGTCGGAATCCATGGTGTCGACGTTCTGCCAGGCCGGCGGGATCATCATCCGTGCGGCACGGAACAGGTCAACGCCACCGGCCAGCAACACTTCCAGCATGTTGTCCATGCTGGAGGAGTCGGAACCGGTCAGGTTCACCAGCGGTTGCAGGGTCTGCAGATCCGGCAGGTGCGGCGAGCTGAACTTGGCGGCCCGGGCCAGGGCCCAATTGCGGTTGCCCTCGACGGTATTGATCTCACCGTTGTGGGCCAGGAAACGGAACGGCTGGGCCAGCGGCCAACGGGGCATGGTGTTGGTGGAGAAACGCTGGTGGAAGACGCAGATGGCGGTTGCCAGGTCCGGGTCGCCCAGATCCTTGTAGAAGTTCGCCAGGTCCGCCGGCATCATCAACCCTTTGTAGGAGAGGGTCCGGTGGGACAGGCTGCAGATGTAAAACTCGGAGTCTTCCGCCATATCGCGCTCGGCGTGACGACGACCCACGAACAGACTGATGGCGAAATCACGCTCGGCCTTGCCGGCGGGCTCGACGAACACCTGCTCGATACGGGGCAGACAGTCCAGCGCCATCGGCCCGAGGCACTCGCTGTCGGTCGGCACGACCCGCCAGCCCATGATCTCCAGCCCCTGCTCGACCAGGCGCTTCTCGATGGCGGCGCGCCCGGCCGCGGCCTGGCTTTCATCCGGGTTCAGGAAGACCTGACCGACGGCAAACAGCTCGCCAGGCTCCTTGCCAAAGGCGGTCTGGGCCGCCTTGCGCAGGAAGGCATCCGGGCTCTGAATCAGTAGGCCACAACCATCGCCGGTCTTTCCGTCTGCAGCAATACCACCACGGTGGGTCATGCAGGTCAGAGACTCGATGGCAGTTTGCAACAACTTGTGGCTGGCCTCGCCCTTCATATGGGCAATCAGACCAAAGCCACAGTTGTCCCTGAATTCATCGGGATGATACAAACCTGTCATCATAAGCGTTCTCTCGCGTATAAATGCTTTTCAATCAGAGGGTTAGGCAACACTTAACAGCCTTTCCACCCTCTGACACTGAAAATGGGGGCTGGCTATTTTACACACGCACAATTACGTACTCAAATTGTGTTGCGGTTCGGCGGTAAACTCGGGGCAGCCGGGAATCGGCGCCAGCCCTTGTGCAATGCGCCCTGGAGGAGTTTTTATGGGGCTAGGGGGAAGCACTTCAGATATCGGCCAAAGTCCGAATCCAGGGCTCTTCCCTGCGAAGCTTGTCCGGTAATTGCTGCAGCGCGGAACGCGCCTCCGAGCGGTCAGCAAACTCCCCATAGAATACCACAAACCAGTCGCGACCACTGCGGCGGCTTCGGGTATAGCGCAGCTGCGGAACATCCTGGTGGATTTCCATGAATCGAATGGCGGTCTGCTCTTCGTAACCGGCAATGTATTGAGCGGTGAACCCAGAACGTTCCGACAGCTCCGCTCGAGAAACGAAGCGTTCCGGGCGGATTGGGACAAACCGGTCCGGAGCCTCGGCAGGGCCGTTCACCGGCGTCACCGAGACAGGCTCTGGCTCAGGCTCTAGCTCTGGTTCTGGTTCTGGTTCTGGTTCTGGTTCTGGTTCTGGTTCTGGTTCTGGTTCTGGTTCTGGTTCTGGTTCTGGTTCTGGTTCTGGTTCTGGTTCTGGTTCTGGTTCTGGTTCTGGTTCTGGTTCTGGTTCTG
>NZ_JAWVYN010000020.1:0-67178 GCF_033722735.1 Marinobacter sp. | reverse complement strand
CTTGCCGCCGGTGCCCGCTTTCATCTGGGCTTTCACGACGAAGGGGGCCGGGAGTTTGTCGGCGTGGTTGCGCAGCTGGTCGATGTGTTTGTAGTCGCAGGCGATCTTCATCACCTCGTTGCCGACGCGGTGTTCTTCGTTGGCGTCGGCGGGGGCGTAAGCCCACAGGGAGCCGCCCTTGTTGCCGTCGATGTCGTAACGGGTGGCGCCGATGATCATCAGGTTCAGGTAGTTTTCCATGGTGGTTACCTCAGTCCTCGTTTTCAGGTATCCGCCTGTTGGCGGTGGGGTTTGGGTTTGTTGCGGAGGCTTCGCCTCCGTCTTGGTACCTCGGGTTCTGGAATCAGAGGGCAGCCGGTTCCGCTACCCCCGCCCTCCATCACCGCCGGCGGTCGCCAATGTGGCAAAGCCCGCCGGGTCCACAAGGCCCGCTGCGCTGGCCCTGCGGGCCGCCTTGCAGACCCGTCGTGCTGTGCCTGTCGCCCTCATACCGACGGTGACGGATGACGGGGGCAGCTACACAACACGGAGTTATGTCGCGGTCTGGGTGCGACGTTGCTCGATGGCCGAGTTCAGGAGATCGGCCGCGTACTCCGCCGGGGTTTTCAGGGTTTCCTTGTTGGCCGCCTGCCTCAGCAGTTCCCGGTAGGCGTCCGTGTCGATGTACAGCCGCATGGACTGTTTCTTCTTGGTGCTCATGGGGTGTACTCCCGTGTTGTGGTGTGAGGGTGCCGTTGTCCCAGGCGTCGCGCAGGGCAATCAGGCGGTCGAACCCGGGGCTGTGGTAGCCCTGGCGTTCCAGTTCGATCAGCAGGGCGTCGGTGAAGGCGGACTTGCTGCGGTCCACGTAGTCGCCGGGCAGATCGGTGTTCAGCTCGCGCAGTTGCTCAAGGCGCTGGCTGAGGGTGGTAAAAAGACCTTCCAGGGCCGGTATCAGGGCAAGGCGAGGGGCGGGGCCCTGGAAGGTGAGCGAAAGTGAGTGTCTGGGGTTCTTAGTGGGTCCCCAGACCTCGGCTGGCACAGGACGCAACGCAGTCAGGTGCGCCATGGCAGCGAGGATTCGGAATAAGCGAGCAGCCAATCCCATCGGCTCCTGGCGGGCGTGTTCGAAGAGATCCGTACGTAGGTTGGTAAACTGGTTAATATCCTTTTGACCCCAGGCGGTCAGAGCCTTAAAGAAAAGAGCCTTGAGTTCGTCATCGGTAGGGGAAAGGGTCATGCCCTCCCCCGGCTTTCCGTGCTTAGACGTGATCATGTCCATTCCTCCGCATCCATGGCGTTCTGGGAGATCAGAGCGACGTTTACCAGCCTGGGCTTGCCGATCTTGATGGAGGGCAAATGGCCCTTCTCGATCATGCCCCGGACCTGCCCTTCCGTGAGCCCGGTCAGTTGCGCAAAGCGTTCCTGCGTCATGACCGGGGTAGCTAGCAAGATGATTTGTTTTTGCTCGTCCACTGTTTTGCACTCTGCTACACTGTTTTGCACACAAAACGACACTCATAAAGAACACTTTAGTGTGTCACTGAGACCAGAATAACACTTTAAGGTGCTTTTGCAAGACCTTATCGTGTTCCTTTTTGATTAAAGCGAAACACAAAATGCAACAGGACACACAAAACGCTACTGCAAAAGCCATAGGAGAGAGGCTTTCGGAGATTCGAGGCAGCAAGAGCCAGGGAGCATTTGCCGAAGAATTAGGCGTACACAAGAATTCACTCGGTCACTACGAGCGGGGAAACCGAGTACCTGATGCAGAGGTTCTGGAAAAACTAGTAACCATGGGCTTCGATGCCAACTGGGTACTGACTGGCAAGGGGGCTGCCCGAATAGCAGAAAACGAAGCTGGCCTCAGCGAAGACATCGAGAAACTAAAACGCCTGGACGAAGAATTTGCCCTTATTCCTGGATACAACGTCCAGGTGGCCGCAGGTCACGGTTCACTAGCCGGCGATGAGTCACCCACCAGGGAACTGGCATTCCGCCGCAAGTGGCTCCGCTTTCGCGGACTCAATGAAAAAGACCTGGCGCTTGTGTTCGCCAAGGGTGACTCCATGGAGCCGACGATCTCAGACAACGAGACGGTGATGGTGGATACCAGCGAGAGGAAACTTCAGGACGGGCACATCTACGTAATCCGGAACGGGGACCACTTGCTGGTTAAGCGGATTCAGACGCTTTGGAATGATGGGGTGCAGTTGTTGAGTGACAACAAGGAGTACCCGCCGCAGGAGATTTCCAGTTCGGATCTGGAGAGCCTGGAGGTTATTGGGAAGGTTGTTTGGGTTGGGAAGGACCTATGATTAAAAACCATAGGTCCCTATAGAATATTGAGTATTAACTGGATGACCCCTGAATCATATTTAAGGCATCACGATAAAGAAACGGAACCCAATAGTCTTGTTTTTTAACACGACTTTCAAAGAACCCAATATCCACAAGACGATTAGCTAGATCTTTTGCCTTCTCTATATCTACTCCCCAAATTTTTCCAAGACTTTCAACAGTATGCGCTGTTTTTGATTCGCGCAAAGCCTCAATGTAAGGCCGAAGTTCATCATGCTCAGCGTAAATTGTCTGAGTCAATCGAACTACCGAAACTTCTGGCAAGGCATCCTTAAAAACGCCTCGAACAAATAACTGTTCACCAGGAGGCTCCCCGCCTCCAATCTCAAATTTTCGAAGTTGTTCAGCAACCAGTTCATTTAGAAAATGTATTAACTCTCTAGGTGCATTTAACTGTTTTCCATCTCTAGTCCGAGATAGAATCCAATCAAGAGTAGATGATTTGTTTGGTCCAACCTCAACCTGCTGAGGGAATACTCTATAAAAAAGTTCTTGCTGCTTATCGACTGAACTCAGAGTTTTCTCCACATCCACGCCATACTCTTTTACAAATACCTCATTATGCAGTAATCGGCGGATTATCAAGTTAAGTAACGAAGCCCTATTCCAAGATATTCTCACATTCTTAGTTATATGACTTGCTTCTCGAAACCCACCATCGACAATTCGATTCCATATATCATCGCGCAAGAATATCTTAGCTTTGATATGAGAGTATGCAGCCATATCAAGATAGACTCTAAACAACGCCCTTAGCGCCACTCGCTCCATTTCCACATCTTCAGAAAACGCTACATCTAAACGATCCAGCAACAACCATACAGAAAAGCCCTGACCATCTAGCTCTTGATTTGCACAAAGAAGAAGTTCATCTATACCAATAATCCCTTCCTTCTGAGCTATATTAGAAGGCTCTGAAAAACTAATCTTACCAGTAAGACCAACCGGTAACTGAGTAACTGGATCTAGATGAACCGTTCCTTCTGCAGATTCAGGCCGGAAAAACTTCTTTATATAGCCGTATGCGCGATTAAGTTTTCCTGAAAGAGAGCCTGTATCTTTTACCAAATCAGAAGACTCCAAAGCCTTTCGAAGCTTTAAAGCGCACTTTCCACGAAAGCCAAAGTCTTCAAACCTTTCACTGATAACTACTAAAAAATAAAGCTTCCACAACCCAATAAGCTCCTGCTCATCAACCGGAGGATCATTTGAAAGCTCTTTAAAGATAGGTGCTCCCTGAACATTCACACATGGGGCCAGTATTATATTATCATCAAAAAGCTCTCCGTCATTGGTAGAAAGCAAAAAGTATAAAGCACTCTTCCCAGAGCCTTTAGGCCCATAAACTACATCAGTACGTCCCGAACTGAGCTTCCTCCAATTTTCTGTTTGAACAAAGTACTTATAAAGAATATTCCCTTCCAGCTCAGCTATTCGCTCCCCAAAACTGAGATTCTGCAATAACTTATACTTATCCATAAGGCGAAACCCTAGATTCATTTCAGATCAATAAAGCTGGGATATATTTTACGGTCCCAAAATACACTCTCTTGAGCATTTCTGACTGACCTCTCGTCGCTCAGATCGAAGATAATTTCCCCTGAATACACTATAGCCAGAACGAAGTTCAGCATCGATAACGTCGATACGGTCGTTATAGCGATCACAACGTGCCTGGCGTTGTCGCTGTTGACGTTCCTGCTCTTCGCGGTTCTCCCTTCGAGCAGCCAAGGTTCGCTGCCGTTCTCTTTCGGCTTGATTGTCAGCCCCCTGGAGGGTGTTTCGGCTGATGATGTTCGTACGACTGTTTCCACTGAAACCGCGTGAAAACCGGGACAGATGTATTATTTGTCCCGGCATGCCGGACATAAGCCAAGAAATCAACCAACAGCGATATCTGCCGGCCAAATAAAGTAAGGCCCAAATCGTTGACTATATTTGAATTCACCTCCAATATCCTTGCCTTTATCCGTCAGTGAAAGATTTCCTTCCTCCTGGATCAAATATCCCAATGTTGTGAATTTTTCCAATAACTCCGGAGTCTTCATGCCATGTTTCTTCGCCAATTTTGAGGATGTAAGCTTGATATTATCAGCTTGCTCTGAAGACCCTGTATTTTCTGTCGACTCTTTTTTATCCTTATCAACCTTTTCCAGGGAAATCCGAATCTCATCACTAACCCGAATTATCCGCTGCGCTTCCTCGTAAGCGTCACGGTAAATCTCCGAGTCATCATCACGCGAAATGTAAACGCCCATCTCGTTGTTGTTGACCTGGCTAAACTCGTAAAGGTTTAGGCTACCGATAATGCACGAATCTTCATTCATGTAGCACTTTGCATGAAGGTTCTTACAGAAACTGGTACGCACAAAAGTAAGCTCTTTCAGCCAGTTAATCTCGTTGGGCTGCAGCTCACTCTTGCCGTATACAATTCGAACGTCGATTTTGAGGCGATTCTTGTCTTCTAGGAGTTCTTTGATTCGATCATTGAGCTTGAGAAAAGGGCTTATCAAAATAAGCCGCTCAGATGCGCCCTTGATTAGCTCTTCCAGGTAATAGTTGGTTGCGCTGGTGTTCAAAAACTTAGCCATGCGTCTCTCACATCCTTTGTTACTGACTATTCCACTGATTTCATTATAAAATTTTCAAACAACGAGAATTCGGGTCCATAGGCATAAATGAAATAGTGTCAGAGCTCATCCAGTCCAGCCACACTATTCCGATGATTTTGCGTCTGCCAGTAACCACCGGCCCCTGTACCACCTACCTTCTAATTCAAACTACGGCGATAACGAGCACAAGCAGCTTCCTTATACTTTCTGCTCTGTTCCAGGCCATCCTTACCGTATTCCGCCGTCCAAAACTCACACATTTCGCGATTTGTTCGAACAACACTGGGATCAACCCTGGGCCGTGAGCTTTGCTGGACTTGCGACGTCTGGCTCTGAGACTGCTGTCGCTGCTGTTCCGCCATAAAGTCCGTCGGTGATACCGATTGATTGCTGCGGGAAGAGGTCGGCGGTGTGCTTGGTATCTGGAACGTCGGGGCGTCCTTTCCGAAAAGAGTCTCTAGCTGGTAATCGATTACTGCCGACCAGATCATCAAGCCTACGATTGAAATAATGGTCCACGAGACAATATTGCCGATGACGACAGCTGAGAAAATCTTAAACCAGGACATCTTTCACTCCTTTGAAACCCGGTCCTGAGCTTAACGGAAGTGTCAACGAAGTGTCCACGCAGCTGTGCTTGAGCGCGGTTCTCTGTGGTGATGCGATTTCGTAGCTAACTGATTTTTGGTAAATTGTGGCTTACAGTGGTGCTCTGAAAGGCTCAGGCGTCGGGTTCGATCCCCGCCGTCTCCACCAAACTCCCGCGAAAAAGCCCCTGATTTCAGGGGCTTTTTTTATGCCCCGAGCCGATCCTTATATTCAGCCATGCAGTCGCTCCGCTACTTCCAGGTACCTCGCCCCCACTCGCCACCGAGTCGATGTAGCTAAGGCTATCCAACGCACTTCTCGTGCCTTCCCCGGAGCTCGCAAGGAAGGGGCGCCAGAATGCCTCGCAAGCACGAAGGCTGCCTGGAACTGGGCATCAAGCTACCGGGGATTGGAGAGCTGGACCTGCGAAACACCAATCCAATGACGACCGACATGGAGGGTTAGGAGCTCCCCCCCCCCCGCTTCGCTCGGGCCGCCTTGAAGGTCCCCCGCTAGCCACTAAACTGAGGTAGGAGCCTGCCCCACGATAGAAGTGGCAGTCTCCCGTTGCGACCACCCAGCGCGCGAAGATCCCGTCGGCGCAGGAGGGATTGGAGCGATGCATGGCCCTCACCGATACACGAGTCTGCTGCTGCCCCTGCTCTGTGGCCTGATATTTGTGGGCCTATGCCCCCCGGCGCTGGCCGACGCCGACCGCCTGGCCGAACGCCGGGCGCTGGTGCAGTCTTTGCGTGGCGTCAGTCCGGACCTGATGATCGACGACCCGCGCGTGCGTGCCGCCCTGCTGGCGGTGCCCCGCCATCGCTTCGTGCCCGAGCGGTTGCAGGCGCAGGCCTACCTCAACAAACCGTTACCCATCGGCTATGGCCAGACCATTTCCCAACCGCTGATCGTCGCGCTGATGACCGAATTGGCAGAGGTGGCCCCCCATCACAAGGTCCTGGAGATCGGCACCGGCTCGGGCTATCAGGCGGCAGTTCTGGCCGAACTCACCGACCGGGTCTTCTCCATCGAGATCATCACGCCACTGGCCCACCAGGCCGGAAATCGCCTGGAAGTGCTGGGCTATCACCGCATTCAGACCCGGGAGGGCGACGGCTACTACGGCTGGCCGGAGGAGGCGCCGTTCGACCGCATCCTGGTGACCGCGGCGGCCGCTCATATTCCGCCGCCGCTGATTCGCCAGCTGCGCCCCGGTGGCCGCATGGTGATTCCGGTCGGTCCCCGCTGGGGCGCCCAGACGCTGATGCTGGTGCAGAAGGACGAGGCCGGGGAAACCACCACCGAGAGCTTGCTGCCGGTGCGGTTCGTCCCCCTGACACGGCAGCCGACGGACTGAGCCGTGACCCACGACGCCCCCGGTTCCGGCCAGTTGCTGGCGCTCGCGCTGGTGGCCGCCGGCATCCTCGGTTTCGAGGTGGCCCTGACCCGGGTGATCGCGATCCAGCACCTGCATCACCTGGCCGCCCTGGTCATTGCCCTGGGCCTGCTGGGCTTTGGTGCCGCGGGCGCCTTCGCCAGTCTGACCGCTACCGCCATCCAGCGTCGCACGCCCGCCTGGCTGCTGGTGTCCGCCGCCGGATTCGCGCTGACACTGCCCCTCAGCCTGACCCTCGCCGGGCACATTGACCTGACCCTGCCCGCCCTGGCCTGGCGCCCGGAGGAGCTAGCTGGCTTTGCGCTCTACACCGCCGGCTTCCTGGTACCGTTCTTCCTGGGGGCGTTGTTCATCACCAGCTGTTTCGTGCGCTGGCCGGGCCACATCGGCCGGCTCTATGCCGCCGACTTGATCGGCAGCGCCACCGGGGCGCTGGCGGTGCCCCTGGCGTTGCACTGGCTGTCGCTGGAACAGGTGCTGACGCTGTGTGCCCTGAGCGCTGCCCTGGCGATTGTCTTGCTGCGGCTGCCCATGCCCGCACGGTCTGTGGGTGCCGGCCTGCTGGCGCTGGGACTGGCAGCCGAGCCGCTCGGATGGGTGACGGTGGCGCCGGCGGCGTACAAGGAACTGCCCACTCAGCTGGCCACCCGCGACGCTCGCGTGATCTGGCAGCGGGATACCCCGGAGGCGCGCCTGGCGGTATTGGAAGCGCCCGGCCTGCACGCCGCGCCCGGCCAGAGCATCGCGGTGACCGACGAGGCGCCGCCCCAGGCCCGGCTGTTCTTCGACGGCGACGGTGGCACCCCGCTACTGAGCCCCCGCGCCCCACCGGGCCCACAACCGGGGGTGATCTCGGCGGCCGGCTTCCGGCTGGCGCCACCGCAACCGTCCGTCGTGCTGCACACCCAGGGCAGCTGGCAGGCCTGGGTGGCGGCCGGGCACACCCCCCGCAAGCTGCAGATGACCACCACCAATGGGGCATTGATTGAACTGCTCACCGGCCAGATCGACGGAGCCACCGGACCGGGCTACCTGCCGGCGAAAGCGATGCTGAGCGCCATCTCGGTGCGTCGCTTCCACGCCGCGATCAACGGGCCGTTTGACCTGGTGTTGCTGGAGCTGAGCGCACCGGAGGCGGGCCTGGCCGCCGGCGCCATTCGCTACGACACCACCGTGGAGGCTTTCGCCGATATCCTGGCGGATCTTGGCCATCAGGGCGTGTTTGCCGTAGTCACCGACATCAAGGCCCTACCCCGGTACAGCCTGCGCCTGCTGGCCACGGCGGTGGAGGCACTACGCCGCAGTGGTCGGCATCCGCCTAGGCATGTGGCCGCCCTGCGGGACTGGCGTACCCTGGTACTGCTGGTGAGCGCCGCTCCGATGACGCCCGCCCAACAGGACCGGCTGCGAGCCTTCGCCCAACGCTGGCGATTCGACCTGGTCGCCCTCCCCCGCCTGCAAGCCAGCGACAGCAATCGCTTCCACCGGCGTCAGCAGGGGGAACTCTACGGGCCGTTTCAACAGATCCTGGCCCGCGGGCTGACGGCCCTGGCAAGCCAGTATCCCTACGACATTTCCGCCACTACCGACGATCGCCCCTTCTACCACCGTTTTTTTCGCGCCGACGCTGTACCGCTGTTGCGGGACCGGTTTGGCCCCACCTGGCGGGCCCATCTCGGCTGGGGCTACCTGCTGCACTGGGGTGCGTTGCTGATCGGCCTCCTGCTGGCCGTGGCCGCCATCCTGACACCCCTGGCCCTCACCCACTGGCGCCCCCGCCCCATCGATTGCCTCCGGCCACGACGGCTGGTGACAGGGCTGTACTTCAGCGCCCTGGGGCTGGGCTTCATGTTTGTGGAGATTGGCCTGCTGCAGAAGAGCACGCTGCTGCTGGACGCCACCAGCACCGCCTTCAGCGTCGTGGTGGCGGCCATGCTGGTGGGTGCCGGTGTTGGCAGTTACTGGCTCGGCTCCGACGCCATGCCAGACCGCCGGCTTGCGCTCTGGCTGCTGGTGCCGGCGATGTTGGCGCCGCTGTGGATGGTGCTGTTTGACCACGGCTTTTCCCTCGCCGCCGGCTGGCCGCTCCCTGCCCGCGCCGGCTTCGTGGCGCTGGCGGTGTTTGCCGTCGCACTGCCCATGGGCTGCGCCCTGCCCCAGGGGATGCGCCGCCTGCGGGCAACAGGCAGTGCGACCATCGCCTGGGCCTGGGGGGTCAACGGCTTCACCAGCGTACTGGGCTCCCTGGCGGCGGTGCTGATCGCCATGCACTGGGGCTTTGCGGCGTTGATGGGATGCGCCAGCCTCTGCTACCTGGTGGCGGCGGTGCTCGGGGGACGGCTGTCTCCGGCGAGAGCCAAAACCACAAACGCCCGGCAATAGCCAGGCGTCTGTGCAAGGACAGCCACGGGTTACTGGATTGCGGACTGCTGGATCGACGACAGCGTACGAATCCAGGGCCCGTTTTGTTGCAGGCCGGGCGGCAGGGCGTTCAGGGCCGCCAGGGCCGCGTCGAAGCTGGCGAAGTCGCCGTAGAACAGGTTGTACCAGCTGCGGCCCCGATATTCGCTCTGGGTCAGTGACAGTGGATGGTCCCCCAGGGACTCGGCATGCTGGTTGGTGTAGGCCACCACCGATCCCTCGCGGTAGGCCCCCAACAGCTGGATGCTGTAATGGCTGGCATTCCGCTCGGCCACCCAGCTGGCGTCTTCGATGGTCAGCACCGGGGTGGCCGGCAGGTCGGCCTCGGGCGGGCCATACACGCTCAGTTCCAGGGCGGCCACCTTGTTGGCAATGTCTTCCAGGCTGTCCGGTACTGTGCCCGCCGCCTTCAGCTCCTTCTCCAGGGTGCTGACCTGGGCCTCCAGGCCGGTCACCTTGGAGTCGAGGTCACCCACTTCGGTGGACACACTCTCCGCCGCCGCAACCCGCGGCTCAAGCGCCTCAACTTGGGACTCGATGCCCGCCACCTGGGTCTCGATGCCACCGACCTGGGCCTGCAATTGCTCGCTGGAGGCCGAAGGGGCCAGCTCCAGGTAGCTCACGGCCGCCACCAGCAGCAGAACCACCACCGCAGACACCACGGCAAAGAGGCGGTGCTGGCGCCGGTTTTCCACATGGTGGTCAGCGACCGTGGTGCCCAGTTCCGCCAGGCCTTCGCCCTGTTGATCCGCCTGCTCCTGCAGACACTCCAGATGGGTGGCCATAGCCTCCTGCCGGGTCTGATGCACCTGCTGGGTGGCAAAGAGGGTCTCACGCTCGCTCTTGCTGTGTTCGAAACCACGCTCGGTTTCCTTGGCCAGGGCGGTCAGTTCCTGTTCCAGCACCTCATCCTGGCGGGACAGCTGGTCGATGTTGCGTTGGGTGTCGGTCTCCAGGCTTTGCAGTCGATCCGCCAGGCGGGCCTGGGATTCGTCCAGTTCCGTTTTCAGGCGCCCGATGTCGTCCTGGTGTGCGTGCAACTGCTCATCCACCCCGCCAAGGCGACGGGTCAGTTCGGCCACGGAGGCCTGCAGGCGTTGATCGAGCGCAGAGAGCCGCTCGCGCTGCTCGGCGTCGGCCGTCTGCATCAGCCCGGTGACACGCTCGATCTCGCTGGTCACCAACGCGGTCTGGGATTTCACGTCGCCCATGACCCCTCTCAAGGCCTGCTGGGAACGGGTAAAGGCGTCCACCAGGAACTGGACCTGCCCCTCCACCTCGTCAATCTTGGCGTTGATGTCGCGGGCAAACCGCTTGTCTGCCACACTCTCCGAGAACGGCACCAAGGCCGCGCTTTCCGTCTTCGCCTCTTCCACCACCGACTCAAGCAGCGGGGGCTCGGCGGATGCAGAAGCCTCCTGATGGCCCATTGGCTCTTGGCCTTGCTGTTGATCGGGAACATTCGGTTGCCGGTCTTGATTCGACATTGCAGTGTCCTTCCCTAAGTTAACCGTGAAATCCTGTGACCCGCCCAGATGCGCCCGTGCGCGCCATCCGCCAGACGTCGCTCCGTCAGGGGCCCTCGCCGATTAGCGCCTTGATTCCGTGCCTGGCATTCACTCAAGTCGTAAGGGCGCTGTTACAACACGAAGCAACCCCCAAGCCAGGAAGATACGTCTTGGATATGAAGCCCCTGCGACAAAGCCGTGTCACGCACCAGGCCCTGGCGTTCACTCCAGCCCAGCCACGCCAACTTCCTTTACAATATCAATGCCTTGTGCACCCGCCTTCGGGGATGGCGCGGCGCGAAACGGGAGCGAACTTTGGCCTGAACGGCAGCGCCAGCGGCCGTGGCTGGCGGGCCCAACCGTCTGGGAAAGGGAACTGGCAAGCCGACCATAACCGCTTGGCAGCACCGTGAAGGTGCGACTCGGGTGCCCCCTTCCAGCCTGCGGGGCATAGTCGCCGGGATGACGACGGGGGTCCACGGCAAGGCGGGCCACCTTGAGATCGCGGCACAATTTTTTGCGCCGGGTCGGTTCAGGCGCGGCGCCAGCCACCCCTGCGGATGGCCCGCAAGTCGTTGATGGCGCCGTTGTAGATATAAACCCAGGCCAGGCCGACCGGCGTTTCCAATTGAACCCGACCGTACTCGCCGGCGGCGGGATTGGCCGGACGGTAGTCCTCCAGCCGGTCCAGTTGTTGCAGCGTCTCAGGGCTGACGCGATAGATCTCCACCTCCACCCCCTCGCTGGGCTCGAGCCTGGCGCCGGGATAGGGGCCCAGGTCGTACAGGGTGATCCCCCTCAGGAGACAGCGGGCAAGCCTTGGCGAGCCGGCCAGCCAGCGGTGGTTGCCCTCGCCCTGCTTGAGGGTGCCGTAGACGGCCACCAGGGTATCGCCGGCTCCGCCCATGCTAGCGTCCCGGATCAGCCTTCTGCCCGGTCGGCACCAGGCCACCCCAGAGTTTTCGGCCGATCACCGCGAAGGGCCGGAACACCAGGCTGCGCAGGGTTTGATAGCGCCGGTTCTCGGCGTCACCCACCCCAAAGGTGATCGGTTCGGGCTGGTAACTGGTGACGTAGAGGGTGCCGAACATCCAGTCCCAGATCGACAGATTGGTGCCGAAGTTCTTGTTGAAGTGCTTGGAGGCATCGCTGTGGTGAATCTGGTGCTGGGCCGGGCTGTTGATGATGTGCTCCAGGCGGGGCCCGAACGACAGCCAGATGTGGCTGTGCCGCAGGTTGGCGGCGAAGGTGTTGAAGATAAACACCAGGTAGGTGACGCCAAACAGTTTGTATCGACTGACCTCACCGCCGCACAGGTAGTAGAAGGTGCCCGCGTAGAGGCCGATCAGCACCGCGTCGGCCAGGCGTTCGACGATCTTCTCGACAAAGTGGATACGGCTGGCCGTCGGTGGCACCAGCACCGCGGCGGAATGATGGACCTTGTGGAACTCCCAGAACCAGCGGGAGTGGAACAGGCGGTGTACCCAGTAGTGGGCGAAGTCCCCCACCAGGAAGACCCCCAGGCCGTACAGCAGCATCAACCCCAAGTCTTGCCCCAACCTGGGCCGCTCGCCCCACAGGTTGGTAAAGAAACCGACCCAGTCCCCGGAGCTGAACACATAGGGGTCGACGATGGCCACCACCGGCAGCACGCACACCACCTTGAGCACGGCCCGCAGGAAATAGTACTGGTAATCCACCAGCGCCGAGCGGTGGAAGTGAACCCGGTTGCCGCCAAGAAACTGCCAGTAACTGGAAGCGTGGGTGGTGCCATCCCGTTTGCGCCGCAGGTACAACGCCAGGGCTACCAGGTAGGAAATGGCCAGGAACAGCACGCCGAAACGGCCGTTGAGATCGAAGATGCCGAGAAACTTCTTGCTGACCGGTTCGATGACCGTGGCATCCAGCACCGCGAATATTTCAACCATCAGGTCCATGACCCACACCTAACGCTGTCGCACATGAGCGGCGCCGACCGCCGGCCCCGAACTGAAATTCGCGCCAGTGTAAATAAAAATTGCTCGCACTACTATTGCTCGTTGGCCAACGTATCCGGGTTGTCAGGGCCGGCTCACCAGCCACAGGCGTGCCCTGAAATCGCTGCGCCGCCACAACACGGCCACCCACAGCGCATGGAGGTTGATCAGCAGGGCGAAGGTCCACTCAAAGGCATTCTCGATGTCGTCGTAGAGAGCGGGGACCACGCCCTGCAGGATCACCGACAGGATGCCAATGGCCAGGGTCAGCTCGCACAGCCACAGCAGCCGCTGGCCCTGGGGGTACCAATGGGCAATCGAGCGCAAGCGGCTGCTGATCAGCAACTGGGCAATGTAGGTCAGCGAGAAATACAGAATCACCCCCACACGGCGGATGGCGAAATAGGTTTCGCCGATATGCCCCAGCACCAGGGTGTAGATCACCAACCCGACGCAGGCACCGAAGCCCAGCCAGGTGAGCCAGGCCACACTCGCTCCCTGGGCCCCCAACTGGCGCAGCCAACGGCCGTTGAGCAACCAGAACAGGGCGCCGGCCACCGCCGCCGGGATCATCGCCCCCTTGAAGATAAAGTAGGACGTGCCCTGGCGGCCGGTCCGGCTGATGCTGGTGCAGCTGTCCCAATAGGGGATGCACCAGGACACATGGCCTTCCAGGGCGGAGACCAGGTAGGTGGTGTGGGTGGTCACCAGGGGAATCAGCGCTGCCGCCAACGCCACCCACCACAGGGCAATGCTGTTGGCGGCGGCTTCCCTATGCCTGTCCATCATGACGCTCGGGCCCATCGGTTCCGGGAGTTAGAAAAGAACTTCCCGAAGCTTAGCGCCTTTCACGCCAACATGCCGCTCCACGGCTAACGCGGCGGGTCCACCCGTCCGGAATGGGACGTATTGACCCGAAACCAGCCGGCAATGGAGTAACGGTCGCGGGCGGCCGGGAGCACCTCATGGGGAAACTCTTCGCTGAGAAACGCCACCACCGTGCCGAACCCCGGTGTCACCCGGATCGACGCGTCGCCCTCCTCGCCGGTGTACAACACCAGCTCGCCACCGTCATCCGGCCGCCAGCCAGGATTGAGGTAAACCACCAGCGACAGCATTCGGTTGGCCTGCCCCTTGAAGGCATCCATGTGTTTCTTGTAGAAGTCGCCGGGGGCGTAATGGGCAAAATGACTCTCGAAGGAAAACAGGCCCAGCAACAGGCGGCGGTTCAGGTAGGCCTGGAGATCGGTGCTCCATTGCAACCACTGGCGGCACGGTTCGGTCTCACCGGTGATCCAGCAGATCTCGTCGCTACGGACAAAATGGTTGAGCATATGGTCCTGCTCACGGCCAATGCCGGCCGGATCGAACGCCTGGTTGGACATCGCCTGTACATACTGCCAAAGGGACTTGGCCAGATCCTGTGGTAACGCACCCACGTTGATGCTGTAGCCGGTTTCCCGCAGATCGTTGGCAATGGTTTCGTAGAGGTGAGTACGACTTCCCTCACCGTTATCGCGTTGCGCGATGCTCAGAGCTGTCAAGGGGCCACCCTCTTCTGACCGATAGCCGCTGGCGACCGGATAGGACCTCAATAACCCGCAACCGCGGGCCTTACCGGGTGTTTAATAAGCCCATTGCGGCCGGCTGGCAAGTGTTATTTATGCTCAGCTACAATTTAACCCCAAAAAAAGGGGCGCCTTTGGCGCCCCCGTGCCGTGATTTCGCCAGACCTCAGTCCAGGTGATCCAGGGTCAGCACCAGGTCTTCCGTGGCAATGTCCAGATCCCAGATGGTGTAGGTATCACCGTCTTCATCTTCGGCACGGATATCGAAGACCGAGGAGTCCTGGTTGTTCACTGTCACGCGGACGGTCTCGCCGTTGGCAAGGATGTCGTCACCCAGGACATCTTCCTCCCAGTCGCTGCTTTCCTCATTGCTGACGTACAGGTAGAAGATGTCGTAACCGGTGTTGTTGGTGACATCCACATAGCCGTCAAAATCGCCCTGATCGTTTCCGGCGTCGAGGTGATCCAGGGTCAGCACCAGGTCTTCGGTGGCGATATCCAGTTCCCAGACGGTGTAGGTATCGCCGTCCTCGTCTTCGGCCCTGATATCGAAGACGGAGGTTTTCTGCTTATGCACTTTCACCCGTACCGTCTCACCATCCTCGAGGATGTCGTCGCCCAGCACGTCCTCTTCCCAGCTGTCGCTGCGGGCGTTACTGACATACAGGTAGTAAATGTCGTAGCCGGTGTTGTTGGTGACATCCACATAGCCATCGAAGGCGGCAGCACTGGTACTGAACAGGAATAGCACCGAGAACAGGGCCAATACTCGTTTCATGACATAACTCTCCTTTTTGTATCCGGCGATATAGAGATTCCCTATTGAGCCGTATTCATTGATTGCCTTGCCCCAGACGTGTCGACAGGGGGCCTGTCGGGTGCGGAGCGACAACCCGACGGTCAAGGCAGCGCGGAAGCGGCCCCGACGGTGCGGCGACGGAGACCGACCGTAAGATCGGTTCGATCCGATAATAATAAGATGACGTAATTGTAATCAAGTCGCGCCGGCCGATTCAGCGCTTATGGCCAGGGCTACACATTTCCTGGCCATTGCAACCAGGCCACATTATCGCAGCTCGCCAAGATTCACCCCCGGGACAGCAGTTCCCGCAAATCGATGATGGCGGCATTGGCCCGGGACAGGTAGGCCGCCATGGTCAGGGAATGGTTGGCCAACACGCCAAAGCCGCTGCCGTTCAGGATAATCGGGCTCCACATGGCGCCCTGGCTGCCTTCCAGCTCAATGATGACCTGTCGCACGCTGGCGCTGGCGTTCTTGTCGTTTAACACCTTGCGGAAGTCCACCTCGATGGCGCGGAAGATGTGTAGCAGGGCCCAGGCGGTGCCCCGTGCCTCGTAGAACGCATCGTCCAGCTGGGTCCAGGGAGTCTTGATCTGCTCGCCGTTTTCGGTGTCGGTGAGAGGGTCCTGTTCATTGTCCGTGGCCAGGGACTCGGACACCGAGGCCTTGCCGACGCTCTCGCCCAACACCCGCGACAGGCTGCCCAGCCGGGTTTCCAGATCCGCCAGCCAGTTGTTGAGGTTATCGGCACGGGCGAAGAACTGCGCTTCGGGCTGGCTGGGGTTCGACAAGCGGTCCAGGTAACGGTAGAGCGCGGTCACCCCCCGGCGGTATTCGGCCTCGGTGGAGGGGATGGCCCAACTGCCGCTGTCGAAATGGAACTGGGGCTCGGCCACCACCAGGTCCGGGTCCTCCGCGGACTGGCTCTGGGAGCGGCTGATGTCCTTGCGCATGGCCCGGGACAGGTCCCGCAACTGGACCAGGGCGCCGTATTCCCAGGCCGGCATATTGTCCAGCCACAGCCCGGGCGGGAACACGTCGTTGGAGAGGTACCCCCCAGGCTTGTCCAGCAGGGTTTCGGCGATGCGAATCATGGTGACGGTGGTGGCGAAGCCGGTCACCGGCTCCCGATTCATCTCCGCGGCCACGGTACGGGTATGCTCGCGCACCGAGAAGGTGTCCGGCTCACTGCTCCAGATCATCCCCAGCACCAGGGTGACCAACAGGTAAATCGCGATCAGCACCAGGATCCATTTGCCGAACCCGCCGGCGTAATCCTGCACATCGTCCCTACGATCCTGTAAATACTCTTTCGCTCGACTTAGCATGCCGCCCTGTTCCTTATCTTCTGTGCTTGCCGATGGCCAACCTCCCCGATAGAGGCGCCGTTGTGCATCAGTCGGTTACGATGACGGAATCCCCTCGGATCTGCAATGCTACTGTGGCCTCTGTTGCTCCGAACCGCTTGCCCGTTCCGGCCGCCCCAGATGGTAACCCATGGCGCCGTCCACGCCGATGGCCTGAAGCACCCGCCACTCGTCGGCGGTTTCCACGCCGGTGGCAAACACCTGCACTCCCAGGCTGTGGGCGATGGAGATCACCGATTCCAGGTAGAAACGGTTGTCGTCATGGGTATCCACGCCGTGGACAAAGCTGTTATCGATGCGCAGGGCGCGAATGGGGAGCCCCTGCAAATAATTGAACGGTACCCCACCCACACCGAAATGGTCCACCACCATACCAACCTTGAGCTTGCGCAGAGCCAGCGCCAGGGCCGTCGCCGGTTTGCGGTGATGATGGATGGTCTGTTCCGAGACCCCCACCAGCAGCCGCTGACGCACGTCGCTTGCCCGGCCCAGGGCGTCGATGAAGGCCTCCCGGAAGGTGGTGTCCGCCACCGAGGAATGCCCGATGGTCAGCGCCAGCTGCCGCTGGGGGTCGGCCCGTAGCCACTCCACGGCCTTGTCGGTGACCAGCAGGTCCACCTCGGACATCAATCCGAACCGTTCCGCCATGGGCACGTAGACGCCCGCCTTGACCCACTCGCCTTCACAGCGAATGCGGGAGAACACCTGATGGAACGCCGGGCCGCCGTCCCCTGGACGCATCACCGGCTGCTGCCACAGCTCCACCGCCCGGCTGTCCACGGCCTCGGTGATGAGTTCCCGCCAGGTCTCAATGCCGTGGTGACCAGCCCGGCTGGGCTCGGTGCCCTGGCACCCGGTGACGCCCTCGTCCTGGGCCCGTCGCATGGCCGCATCGGCGGCCGACAGCAGATCGTCGATGGTCATGTCCTCCACCGCCTGCGCCACGCCACCGTAGACCGCCACGTCCAGGGGGATGGCTGCGTCCGAATAGGTGCTGTCGACCGAATTCACCAGTTCCTTGGCCCAGTGCAGCATGTCCGCCATCGACACCCCGGGAATGTAGATGGCAAACTCCGCACCGATCCGCCGGCCGGCAAAGGCACCGGCGTGCTCCAGCACAAAGCCCTTGACCGCATCGGCCACCCGGGCCAGCAACCGGTCCCCGGCCTCACGGCCAAAGCGCTGGTTGAAATGTGAAAAATCCCCCAGCTGCATCAGCAGCAGCCCGCCAGGGGAGGCCCGCTCCTCCGACTCCACCTCCACCCGCAGGCGCTGATCGAAGGCCAGACGACTGGCCAGGCCGGTGATGGGATCTTCGTTGTTGATCTGGCGCAGGTGCTGGATCAGCTTGCCCTGCCCCTCGAACAGCACGCCCAGGTCGTCCGCCATCTGGTTCATGGCATGGGTCACCCGATTCAGTTCCCGGGTGGATGACAGCGGCACACGACGGCTGAAATCCCGGCGGCGCACGGCCTGGGCCTGTGCCTCCAGTTGCCTGAGCGGGCCCAGGGTCCGGGTCAGGATCAGGTACAGCACCACCAACCCCAGACCGCCCACGATGGCGTTGAGGGCGATAATTGCCAGCGTGATGTTCCACAGGTCCTGATAGGCCGCCCGGGGGTTGCTGATCACCCGGATGGTGCCAAGCAGGTTCCAGCCCCGGGTCACCTCCGCCCGTCCTTCGGTGAGCGGGATATTGGCCAGGCGGACAAACCAGCCAGGCACCCCCATGTTGCGCAACGGTACCGCCCGGCCGGCAATGATGTTCTCCTGGTTGTCGAGGTACTGAACACTGAGGTAGCGACTGCTGTCGAAGGCGGCATCGATGAGGGACGACGACGCGACCGGATCGCGGCCGTCGATGGCGTGGGACAGGGACATGCCCAGGGCTGTGGCGCCGTCCTGGGCGTGGTCGGCCAACTGGCCCGAGATGTAGTCCCGGAAGCTGTTCAGGCTCAAGGCAATGCTGGCCAGCAGCAACAGCAGGATCAGGCTGCCCGTGAAGACCAGCAACACCGCACGCAGGGTAACCGCGCCGGATTGCCGCTGAAGATCAAAGCACGTCCGCTCCATGTTTCGCTGCACCTGATCGGCAATCGTCGTTCACCGCCATTAAGGAGCTTCTGATTAACCGATGATAATAAATGACAAACGTTTACATAGCGTGACCTACGCCGACAACATTAAACACTATAGACTCTGTTATCAGACTAGTGTGCAAAAAGCGGTTCAGAATCCGGGAATTCCGTGCTCCCCGGTCGCCCATCGGCTCACCAGCAGGGCCAGATACCGGTGCCTCCAGGAGTTCCCCCGCTGGTCCTGAACCCAATAATGAAAAAAAGACAGGCCGGACCGACATGAACGATGACACCCAGAAGGAAAAGCTGCGGCAGCACTTTGCCCGGCGAGTGACCACCCAGGCCCGCGTTGTCCTGGACACCTGGCAGAAGATCCAGGCGTCCCCGGATGACGCCGGCGCCTGGTACCAGGATTTCCATACCGCCATCGACAAGTTAACCCGCTACGCCCAGCGCTTTGACATGCAAAAGCACGCCGAAGCCGGTCGGCGGCTCGCCGAGCAACTGACCCGGTGGCCCGAAGGCGCAGCGATACCGGCGGACCTCGTGCCCCAGCTCCAGGAGACCCTGGACCGGCTGTCCCAAAGCACCCTGCGCCGTACCGACCAGGACCTGGACGAACCGCCCCGCACCTTCCGCCGCACACCGGTGTACATTGCGCTGGGCAACGGCGACATCGCCAACCGGCTGATCAAGCAACTGGAGTTCTTCGGCTTCCGTGCCTCGGCGTTCGATGACGCCGCTTCCCTGCTGGAAGCCTGCGCCATGCACAAGCCGGAAACCATCCTGATGGATGTCAGCTTCGGCGGCGCCCCCTGTCAGGGTCTGGACACCATTGAGCAACTTCAGGAACGGCACGAAACCCCAATCCCGGTCATCTTCATGAGCGACGAGGACGGCAGCATCGAGACCCGGCTGCGCGCCTCCCGGTGTGGAGGCGAGGAGTATTTCTATCCAGCGGTCGATCCGGGGCAACTGATCGAGAAGATCGAAGCCTACACCCATGGCAATACCGTGGAGCCCTACAGGGTGCTGGTGCTGGACGATTCCCGGGCCCAGGCCAAGTTCATGGAAACGGTGCTGAAGAAAGCCGGCATGAAGGCCCACATCATCACCGACCCGATGCAGATCATCCACGCCCTGGAGCAGTTCTCGCCGGAGATCATCATCCTGGACATGTACATGCCCGGCTGCACCGGCATGGAGATCGCCCGGGTGATCCGCCAGCAGGACCGCTTCCACAGCGTACCGATCATCTACCTCTCCGCCGAGGACGATGTGGGCAAGCAGCTGCATGCCATGAGCCTGGGCGGTGACGACTTCCTCACCAAGCCCATCGACCCCAAGCACCTGGTGGCCACCATCCACAACCGGGGCCGTCGCGCCCGCTCGCTGCTGGCGCTGATGATCCGCGACAGCCTGACCGGGCTGTTCAACCACACCCACACCCTGCACCTGCTGGAGCAGGAAATCGTCAAGGCCCGACAGAAAGAGCAGCCACTGTGCTTCGCGATGCTCGACATCGATTACTTCAAGAAGGTCAACGACAGCTTCGGCCACCCCATCGGCGACCGCGTCTTGCGCAGCCTGTCCATGTTCCTCAAGCAACGGCTGCGCAAGACGGATCACATCGGCCGGTATGGCGGTGAGGAGTTTGCGGTGATTTTCCCCGGCACCCGCGAGAGCGACGCCCGTGCGGTACTCAATGAGATTCGTGAGCGGTTCTCGGAGCTGGGCCAGCCCGCCGGCGACCGGGAATTCCACGTCACCTTCAGTTGCGGCATCGCCAGTTGGACCGGCGACTCGGCCCAGGAGCTGTGCGAACGGGCCGACCGGGCCCTGTACCGGGCCAAGGCGGACGGCCGCAACTGTGTGCTACCGGCCCAGGACTGACCCCCTCAGAGCGGAGCCAGTCCGGCCCGGGCCTGCTTCAAGGCCTCTCCACAATGACCTCTCAATGCCCCCCGCTACCCGGGGGGGCCAGCAGCGCCCTTCATCTCCCGCCCCTCAGGACACGCCCAGTCCGGCCCTGAAGACCGCCTGCCACCGAAACCTGTCGTCCACTAGCCATCCGGTTATGAAACCAACGTCTTATGGACGCCCCGAGCCGGGCTTCCCACAATAGACACGCTGGCAGCACTGCCGGAATGGCGTGATCAAGGCATTTGGGCCTGATTGGACGGAGGGTGTCTTGGAATTGTCACAACCAGAAAGTCAAAATGTATTGAATTTAATGGTGTAGATACGCAGTATTGCTGGAAAATGTCGCGAAGTTCGGCAATCCTGTCAGAAAGCAACGGCAAGGCACGATAGATTTATGTCCACAATTCTGGTTCTCCACGGCCCCAACCTGAACATGCTCGGAACCCGGGAACCGGAGGTATACGGCCACGAAACCCTGGCCGACATCAACGACCGCCTCCACCAGCAAGCCGCGGACCAGGGCCATCACCTGATGCACCTGCAGTCCAACGCCGAGTATGAACTGATTGAACGCCTGCACGAGGCACGAACGGAAGGGGTGGATTTTGTCATCTTCAACCCCGCGGCCTTCACCCACACCAGCGTGGCGCTGCGGGATGCCATCCTGGCTTCCGGCATTCCGTTCATCGAAGTGCATCTGTCAAACGTGCATGCCCGGGAAGCCTTCCGGCATCACTCCTATTTCTCCGATATCGCCGTGGGCGTTATCTGTGGACTCGGCAGCCTGGGCTACGACCTGGCGCTCCAGGCCGCCATTCGCCGAATTCAACAATAGACCACCGAACCTAGAACGGGACTGGACTGACTATGGATATTCGCAAAATCAAAAAGTTGATTGAGCTGCTGGAAGAATCAGACGTCGAAGAGCTGGAGATTCACGAAGGCGACGACTCGGTACGGATTTCCCGCCGACGGGAGCAGCTCGGCGGCAACCCGGTGGCTCATTATGCCGCTCCGGCACCGCAACCGGCCGCTCCGGCCCCGGTGGCCAGCGAGCCCGCCGAGCCGGCCGAGAAGCCCGCCGCGCTGAACGGTCACGCCGTCAAGTCGCCCATGGTCGGCACCTTCTACCGGGCACCGTCGCCCACCGCCAAGGCCTTTGTCGAAGTCGGCCAGAGCGTCAGCGCCGGTGAGGTGATCTGCATTGTCGAAGCCATGAAGATGATGAACCAGATCGAAGCCGACAAGAGCGGGACGGTGACTGAAATCCTGGTTGAGAACGGCCAGCCGGTCGAGTTTGATCAGCCCCTGATTATCATTTCCTGATAGCGGCGAGGCGACACCATGGCCATGATTGAAAAAGTTCTGATTGCCAACCGGGGCGAGATTGCCCTTCGGATCCTCCGCGCCTGCAAGGAGCTGGACATCCGCACCGTGGCAGTCCACTCCCAGGTTGACCGGGACCTTATGCACGTTCGCCTGGCGGACGAATCGGTGTGCATCGGTCCCAACAGCCCGGTGGACAGCTACCTGAATATTCCCGCCATCATCAGCGCCGCTGAGGTGACCGATTCCGTGGGCATTCACCCCGGCTACGGTTTCCTCGCCGAGAACGCGGACTTCGCCGAGCAGGTGGAGAAGAGCGGATTCCGCTTCATCGGCCCCAACGCCGACACCATCCGCCTGATGGGCAACAAGGTCTCGGCCATCAACGCCATGACCCGTGCCGGCGTCCCCACAGTCCCCGGCTCCGACGGCCCGATCACCGATGACGACGAACGCACCCTGCAGATTGCCCGGGATATCGGCTACCCGGTCATCATCAAGGCAGCCTCCGGCGGCGGCGGCCGCGGCATGCAGGTGGTGCATTCGGAAGCCTCCCTGCTCAAAAGCATCCAGATCACCCAGTCGGAAGCCCGTAACGCCTTCGGTGACCCCACCGTGTACCTGGAAAAATACCTGGAGCGGCCCCGCCATGTGGAAGTGCAGGTACTGGCGGACACCCACGGCAACGTGATTCACCTGGGCGACCGGGACTGCTCCATGCAGCGCCGGCACCAAAAAGTGCTCGAAGAGGCGCCGGCGCCCAACATCGACCCCGAAGCCCGCGAAGTGACCCTGGCGGCCTGTGTCCAGGCCTGCAAGGAAATTGGCTACGTCGGTGCCGGCACCTTCGAGTTCCTGTACCAGGACGGCAATTTCTACTTCATCGAGATGAACACCCGGGTTCAGGTGGAGCATCCGGTGTCGGAGATGGTCACCGGGGTCGACATCGTGCGGGAACAGCTGCGCATTGCCAGCGGGCTACCGCTGCAGTATGCCCAGAGCGACATCCGGGTGTCCGGCCATGCCCTTGAGTGCCGCATCAACGCGGAGGACCCCAGGACCTTCGTCCCCAGCCCGGGCAAGGTCAAGCACTACCATGCCCCGGGAGGCAACGGCGTGCGGGTCGACTCCCATCTGTACAGCGGCTACACGGTACCACCGTTCTACGATTCGCTGGTCAGCAAGATCATCACCTGGGGGGACGATCGCGACATCGCCCGCCGGCGGATGAAGAACGCGCTGGACGAACTGGTGGTCGAGGGCATCAAGACCAATCAGCCCCTGCACCGAAAACTGGTGCGCGATGCCGGCTTTAAAAAGGTAGACTTCACCATTCACTACCTGGAGAAGCTGATTAAGAACTGAGGCTCCAATGAGCCGCTCCAGGGCCAAGCCAGAATCACAAGGGACACCACTATGCCCTGGATACAACTCCAGATCCCCGCTGACCCGGACAACGCGGATCAGTTGGAGGATCTGCTGATGGAAATGGGGGCGGATGCGGTCTCCATGGAAGACGCCGCCGACCAGCCACTCTACGAGCCGGACCCCGGGACCACGCCGCTGTGGCAACAGACCCGGGTTACCGGCCTGTTCGGCGCCGATACCGAAATCGAACAACTGCTGGCAGCCATTCGCAATGCCTGGCACCAGCAAACCCAGCAATCCCTCGCCGAGATCGAGGTCACCCTGGTGGAAGACAAGGACTGGGAGCGAGCCTGGATGGACGACTTCAAGCCCATGCAGTTCGGCCACCGGCTCTGGATTGTTCCCAGCTGGCACGACGCACCGGATCCCGCGGCGGCCAACCTGCTGCTGGACCCCGGCCTGGCCTTTGGCACCGGCACCCATCCCACCACCGCCCTGTGCCTGGAGTGGCTGGACGGCCAGGACGTCTCCGGCCAGCAGGTGATCGATTACGGCTGCGGCTCCGGCATTCTCGGCCTGGCGGCCCTGCTGCTGGGCGCCCGTCACGTCATTGGCGTGGACACCGATGCCCAGGCCCTGGAAGCCAGTCGCGACAACGCCCGGCGCAACCGGGTTGCCGACGACCGGCTGGACCTGTACGTGCCGGAGAACGAACCCGCCACCCAGGCCGACGTGCTGCTGGCCAACATTCTCGCGCAACCGCTGATCACCCTGGCGGCCCACCTGGCCAGCCGGGTCAAACCCGGTGGTCACCTGGTGCTGTCCGGCATTCTGTCCAACCAGGCCCGCGAGGTCATGGCCGCCTACGAGCCCTGGTTCACCATGGAGGAACCGGTCCAGCGGGAAGATTGGATCCGCCTCACAGGCCGGCGCCTCAACAGGTGACGAAGTCCGGGTGAACGTCTAAACTGCCCCTGTTACGGCAATACCCCTCACAGGATCGAAGGATGTCCCACAGTAGTTTGCTGACCCGCTGCCCCAACTGCCAGACCCAGTTCCGTGTGACCGAGGAGCAACTTGGCATCGCCAATGGCAAGGTAAGGTGCGGCAACTGCATGGAAATCTTCAACGCCGTTCAGCACCAGACCACTCTGCATGCCCGCCAAACGGTACCGGCGGAGCCCTCCCAGCCTTCCACGACCAGCGGCTTTGCCACTGAAGAGGAGTTCGTGTTCCAGGACAATCCCGAGGAAGACGCCACCGAGCGGGGCTACGCCGGCAGCAGCCTGACGTTTTCCGACGACGAACTCAGCGACAGCTTTCGCGAAGTCCAGGAGGGCTCCGTTACCGGATTTGAAGCCGACGAGGAGCCGGAGTCCGGCTCGGAGCTCGACGAGAGCTGGGCCGAGGCCATTCTGGAAGAGGACCCGGCCGCGCCGGCACCGGAGTCCCCCGAACCGCCGCCTGCCCCACCGGCACCGACAAGACCTACGCCTGAGCCCAAATCTGAGCCTGAGCCTCCGGGCGAGGAACCGGAAACGCCGGAACGGCGCGAGCCAACCTTCGACGAGCTCAGCCTGGAGCCCGGCCCGGAAACCACGGCCGCGGCCGCCACCGCCCGGTCCCGCCCCACCCGGACCGCCGAGGCTTCCCACGAAGCCCCGGTGAATCACGAGGGACAGGCGACAACCGAGCCGGAGCAGGCCAAGGCGGAGGCCGCCAGACCGTCCTCGCCCTTTGACGACCTGGGCCGGGAGCCAATTGCCGTGGGCCGCCAATCCCGCGCCGGGTGGCTGCGCACCACCCTGTGGACCCTGCTGGTACTCGGCCTGCTCGGCGCGTTGGGGGCCCAGGTGGGCTACTACCAGTTCGATCGCCTGGCGGCGATACCGGAACTGCGCCCCTACTACGAGCTGGCCTGCCGGTATGCCGGTTGTGAGCTGGAGCCGCTGGTGGATGTGGACCGGATCCAGAGCCGCAAACTGGTGGTGCGGACCGACCCGGACAATCGCAACGCCCTGGTGGTCGACGCCGAGATCATCAATCGTGCGCCCTTTGAGCAGCCCTTTCCGGCGATTGCCCTCACCTTCTCGAACCTGAACGGCGATGTGGTCGCACAGCGGATCTTCCCACCGGAGACCTATCTGGCGGGCCAGGCCCGGGAGATGGCCGCTATGCCCAAGGACGTTCCGGTACGGATTGCCATCCGGATTCGTGACCCCGGCCGTGATGCCGTGAACTACAATATTGTCTTTCGGCCTTACTCCCCGTAAGCACGCGCCGGACACCGGATAGACCAAAAGTCAACCAAAAAGAACGAAAAATAATCAGTTTTTTCGCCCCTTTCCCTCTTCAATAGCGGAAATCTCGGCGGTATCATTGTCGCCCTTCGGAATTCGGGCCCCGGAGCTGACCTCCTGAGCCCTCCGAACCATCTCGTGAACCCTTGTGAAACGGACTCAGATCATGCTGCCTACGGCAAACATCGGGCCGTACACATTGCCCAATCCGTTGGTGGTTGCGCCCATGGCCGGCGTGACCGATCGCCCGTTCCGCCTGCTGTGCCGGCGCCTGGGCGCGGGATTGGCGGTTTCCGAGATGGTGATCGCCGATAGCAAACTCTGGCATACGCGAAAATCCCGGCTGCGCCTCAATCACGACGGCGAACCGGAGCCCAGGTCGGTGCAGATTGCCGGTGGCGATCCCGAGATGCTCGCCAACGCCGCGCGCCTGAATGCCGAGCACGGCGCCCAGATCATCGACATCAACATGGGCTGCCCGGCCAAGAAGGTGTGCAACAAGGCGGCCGGATCGGCGCTGATGAAAGACGAGGCGCTGGTCCGCGACATATTGCAGGCCGTGGTGTCCGCGGTGGACATACCGGTAACGCTCAAGATGCGCACCGGCTGGGACCGGGAGCACCGCAACGCGCCGCTGATCGCCCGAATGGCGGAAGAAGCCGGGATCCAGGCATTGGCCGTGCACGGGCGTACTCGCGCCGACGCCTATAAAGGAAACGCCGAGTACGACACCATCGCTGAGGTCAAATCCCGGGTCGGCATCCCGGTATTTGCCAACGGTGACATAACGTCCCCCGAGAAGGCCCGGCAGGTCCTTCAACACACCGGGGCCGACGGACTCTTGATCGGACGGGCCGCTCAGGGCCACCCGTGGATCTTCCGGGAGATCTTGCACTACCTGGAGACCGGACAACATCTGCCCGCCCCGGACCTGGACGAGGTGGAGCAAATCCTGACCGATCACCTGGACGCACTGCACGATTTTTACGGCGACCGGATGGGGCCGCGAATCGCGCGCAAGCATGTGGGCTGGTACTTGCAGACCCATGATGAGAGCAAAACCTTCAGGAAACGCTTCAACACCATCGACGACCCGTTGGAGCAGAAAGACAGTATTCAACAGTATTTTGCAGGCTTACGAAATGGAGAGGTATTCGCAGCATGAGCGCTGAGACACTGGCAAACGACAACCGGATTCCTTCCGAAGGCGACGGGGTAAACCAGTTGCAGACCATCACCCACAGCGGCTCTTCCGTCACCCTGCGTGACAGCGTGGAAGTGGCCCTGAAGAACTACTTTGCCCAGCTTGATGGTGCGCCGGTCACCGACGTCTATCAACTGGTGCTGTCAGAAGTGGAAGCACCGCTGCTGGAGCAGGTGATGAAGTACACCCGCAACAACCAGACCAAGGCCTCCACCATGCTGGGGTTGAACCGCGGCACCCTGCGCAAGAAGCTAAAGCAGTACGGTCTGCTATAATCTTCCTAACTTCCATGAGGGCCTCCCGACACCAATCGCGAGGCCTTCCTTCGTTCATATCCGATGAAAAATGTGACTCATGGCTAATCAGGTAAACCCCCCCGTCCGTCGCGCGCTGATCAGCGTCTCCGATAAAACCGGCATTGTCGAATTTGCCAAGGCCCTCACCAAGCTGGGGGTGGAACTGCTGTCCACCGGCGGAACCTTCCGACTGCTGAAGGAAAACCAGATTGCAGTCACCGAAGTCAGCGATTACACCGGCTTTCCGGAAATGATGGACGGCCGCGTCAAGACCCTGCATCCGAAGATTCACGGCGGCATCCTGGGCCGTCGGGGTACCGACGACAGTGTGATGGCGCAGCACCAGATCAACCCGATCGACATGGTGGTGGTCAACCTGTACCCCTTCGAAGCCACCGTGGCCAACCCGGACTGCGACCTGGCCACCGCCATCGAAAACATCGATATTGGCGGACCGACCATGGTGCGCGCGGCGGCCAAGAACCATAACGACGTCACCATCGTGGTCAACGCCAGCGACTACGGCCGGGTGCTGGCGGAGCTGTCCGACAACGGTGGCGAGCTGAGCTACGCCACCCGTTTCGACCTCGCGGTGAAGGCCTTCGAACACACCGCCGGCTACGATGGCGCCATCGCCAACTACCTGGGCGGCCGCACCGCCGATAACGATAACGCCGACTTCCCGCGCACCTTCAACAGCCAGTTCGTCAAGGTGCAGGACATGCGCTATGGCGAGAACCCGCATCAGCGCGCCGCCTTCTACGCCGAGCGCAATCCCCAGGAGGCCAGCGTGGCCACCGCCCGGCAGTTGCAGGGCAAGGACCTGTCCTACAACAATGTCGCCGATACCGACGCCGCCCTGGAATGCGTCAAGCCCTTCGCCGATCCGGCCTGTGTCATCGTCAAGCACGCCAACCCCTGCGGTGTGGCCATCGGCGCCGACATCCGCCAGGCCTACGACCTGGCCTTCGCCACCGACCCCACCTCGGCGTTCGGCGGTATCATCGCCTTCAACCGGGAGCTGGATGCCGACACCGCCAAGGCCATCATTGACCGCCAGTTTGTGGAAGTGATCATCGCCCCGTCGGTGGCAGCCGAGGCGGCGGAGCTGGTGGCGGCGAAGAAGAACGTCCGCCTGCTGGCCTGCGGCGACTTCGATACCGAACGCGCCCGCGCCATGGACTACAAGCGGGTCACCGGCGGTCTGCTGGTACAGGATCGCGACCTGGGCATGGTATCCATGGACGACGTCAAGGTGGTCACCGAACGCCAGCCCAGTGAGGATGAACTGAACGACCTGCTGTTCGCCTGGGAAGTGGCCAAGTACGTCAAGTCCAACGCCATCGTCTACGCCAAGGCCGGTCGCACCATTGGCATCGGCGCCGGTCAGATGAGCCGGGTCTACAGCGCCAGGATTGCCGGCATCAAGGCCGCCGACGAAAACCTGGAAGTGAAAGGCTCGGTGATGGCCTCCGATGCCTTCTTCCCGTTCCGCGACGGCATCGACGCCGCGGCCGAGGCCGGCATCACCGCCGTCATCCAACCCGGCGGTTCCATGCGCGACCAGGAAGTGATCGACGCCGCCAACGAGCACGGCATTGCCATGGTCTTCACCGGCATGCGCCATTTCCGCCACTGATCTGTAAGGAATCCCATTATGAACATTCTGGTAATTGGCAGTGGCGGGCGTGAGCACGCCCTGGCCTGGAAAGCGGCCCAATCCCCCGACGCCGACAAAGTCTTCGTGGCGCCCGGCAATGCCGGTACCGCCAGGGAGCCCACCCTGGAAAACGTCGCCATCGACGTGATGGACCTGGAAGGCCTCGCCGATTTCGCCGAGCAGAACCAGGTGGGCCTCACCATTGTGGGCCCGGAAGCGCCGCTGGTGGCCGGGGTGGTGGACCTGTTCCAGAGCCGTGGCCTGAAGGTCTTCGGCCCCTCCGAAGGCGCGGCCCAGCTGGAAGGTTCTAAGGCCTTCACCAAGGACTTCCTGGCACGTCACAGCATTCCGACTGCGGCCTACGCCAACTTCACCGACGTGGACCAGGCCCTGGCCTATGTCCGCGAACAGGGCGCGCCCATTGTGGTCAAGGCCGACGGCCTGGCCGCCGGCAAGGGGGTGATTGTCGCCATGACCCTGGCAGAGGCCGAAGCCGCCATCCGCGACATGCTGGCGGACAACGCCTTTGGCGAGGCCGGCAGCCGAGTGGTGATCGAGGAGTTCCTGGAAGGCGAGGAAGCCAGCTTCATCGTCATGGTGGACGGCGAGCATGTGTTGCCGATGGCCACCTCCCAGGACCACAAACGGGTGGGCGATGGCGACACCGGCCCCAATACCGGCGGCATGGGCGCCTATTCCCCCGCCCCGGTGGTGACGGGTTCGGTTCACCAGCGCATCATGGACGAGGTGATCTACCCCACCGTGCGAGGCATGGCGGCCGAGGGTCATCCCTACACCGGCTTCCTGTACGCTGGCCTGATGATCGACGCCTCGGGCGCGCCCAAGGTCATCGAGTTCAACTGCCGCTTCGGTGACCCGGAAACCCAGCCCATCATGCTGCGCATGAAATCCGACCTGGTCACCCTGTGCGCCGCCGCCATTGACGGCAAGCTGGACCAGTGTGACTCCGAGTGGGACCCGCGTGCGGCCGTGGGCGTGGTACTGGCCGCCGGCGGTTACCCCGGCAGCTACAACAAGGGCAACGCCATTTCCGGCCTGCCGGAAACGGAATCCGAAGGCCAGAAGGTGTTCCATGCCGGCACCGCCCTCGACGGCGACCAGGTGGTCACCAGTGGCGGCCGGGTACTGTGCGCCACCGCCCTGGGCGACACCGTGACCGAAGCCCAGCAGCGGGCCTATCAACTGGCCCAGACCATCCACTGGGACGGCGCCTTCTATCGCAAGGACATCGGCTACCGGGCCATTGCCCGGGAGAGCTGATGCTCACGGCGGTCCGGTCTGCTTGTTCCGCCGATCGGACCGCACACTCGCTGCGACGATGCCCGGCTGTTGACCGGGCATTTTTTTGCGCTACTGTAAGAGCTTACGCATCAAGGATCCTCGCTGCCTCCATGGACAAACCCGCGCTTGCCATTCCCACCACCGTCCTGCCGGCCCTCACGCTGGTGGTCTTCGGTCTGCTGCTAACCGGCTGCAGCCGTCACGAACTGTTCGACGCCGCCCTCGCCTGGGAGCGCGACGCCGCCGGCCTGCAGCCCCAGGAACTCCAGACCGACGGCCTGACCATCGCCTACCTGTCCAACCAACAGGCCAACGACGGCGACACGCTGGTCATGCTGCACGGCTTCGGGGGTAACAAGGACAACTGGGTGCGCATGGCCGGCCGGCTGTCGGACGAGTTCAACATTTATGCCATCGACCTTCCCGGTCATGGCGACAGCAGCAAGGAGCTGTCTCTGGGCTATCGGCTTCAGGACCAGGTGCGGCACCTGGAGGCCATCCTCGACCACCTGGAACTGGAGCGCGTTCACCTCATGGGCAACTCCATGGGCGGCGCCATCACCGCCCTGTACGCCGCCCAGTACCCGGAGCGGGTGGAGTCCGCCCTGCTGTTCAATCCCGCCGGCGTGTTCGAGTATGAAAGCCCGTTCACGGCACAACTGAGTGAGGGCAGTAACCCGCTGATAGTCAGGGAACCGGGCGACCTGGAGCGGCTGGTGGATTTCGTGATGGAAGAGAAGCCCTTCGTGCCCTGGCCAATCTACGAGGTCCTGGAAGAGCAGGCCATTGCCAATCGCCAGGTGAACGAACACATCTTCCAGACCCTTCGGGAATCCAGCGACGATACCCACTTTCAACAGACGCTGGCCCAGATCATCGACCCGGTGCTGGTGATCTGGGGCACGAAGGATCGAGTCATCGACTACCGCAACGCGGAGGTCTTCGAAACCCGCATTCCCGCGGCCACCACGGTCCTGCTGGAGGACATCGGCCACGTGCCCATGCTTGAGGTGCCGGAGCGTTCCGCCGATCTGGTCCGAAATTTCGTGACCCAACAGACAGCAACGACGGATTCAATCTAGGCTAGATACAGTAACGGACTGCCACCAACCTTTAGGGCGCATAGCGAATGTCAGAGGCACTGTGGATTTCTTTCGCCTTCGTGCTGGGGCTTGCGGTCAAGTCCGTGGGCCTGCCACCCCTGGTGGGTTACCTTGCCGCCGGCTTTGCCCTGAGCGGGCTGGCCACCGTCACCAGTGTGGCGGTGGAAAATACCGCCGTGCTGGACCACCTGGCGCACCTGGGGGTGCTCCTGCTGCTGTTCACCGTAGGCCTCAAGCTCAAACTGCGTTCCATCCTCAGCCCCGAGGTCATTGGCGGCGGCCTGTTGCACTTCGGCATTACCTGCGCGATTTTCACCCCGGCCATCACCCTGCTGCTCGGCAGCGACTGGCTTACTGCGCTGATGCTGGCCATCTCCCTGTCCTTCTCCAGCACGGTGCTGGCCGCCAAGGTACTGGAGAGCAAACGTGAACTGCGCGCCTTCCATGGCCGGGTTGCCATCGGGATCCTGATCATGCAGGACTTGATCGCCCTCGGGGTGATGAGCCTGGCATCCGGCGAATCCCCTTCGCCCTGGTCGCTGCTCATCTTCGCCCTGCCACTGCTGCGGCCGGCCCTGTTCCGCCTGCTCGATGCCAGCGGCCACGACGAGCTGCTGGTGCTGCTGGGCCTGCTGCTGGCGTTGGTACTGGGGGGGCTGGGCTTTGAACTGCTCGGCTTGAGTTCGGAGCTGGGCGCCCTGATCTTCGGTGCCATGCTGGCCAATCACCCGCGAGCCATCGAGCTGTCCAAGTCGCTGTGGAGTGTCAAGGAAGTCTTCCTGGTGGGTTTTTTCCTGCAGATCGGCATCAACGGCCTGCCGGATCAGCAGGCCCTGGTCTTTGCCGCGGTCACCGCTCTGGTGCTTCCGCTCAAGGGCGCGCTGTTTTTCTTCCTGTTGCTGCTGTTCCGGTTACGGGCCCGCAGCAGTTTCCTGACCACCCTGTCCCTGACCAACTACAGCGAATTCGGACTGATCGTGGCCAGCGTGGCCCTGCCCCAATGGCTGGTGCCGCTGGCGATTGCCGTTTCGCTGTCGTTCGTGATCTCGGCGCCGATCAACCGCATCGCCCACAGCCTTTACGAACGTTACGCCCCCAGACTGACCCGCTTCGAGGGCCACCGGCGTCATCCCGATGAACAGCCCATTTCCCTGGGCGACACGCGGATCCTGGTGATGGGCATGGGGCGTACCGGCTCCGCGGCGTACGACCGGCTGTTCGAAACCGAACCGCGTATCATGGGCCTGGACTCCGACCCCGCCAAGGCCCGCATGCACCTCAAGGCCGGCCGCAACGTGGTGTTTGGCGATGGCGAGGACACCACCTTCTGGCAGGAACTGCACATGCCAAAACTGCAGGCGGTCATTCTCGCCATGAGCGATATCGAAGGTAAGGTGATTGCCGCCCGCATGCTCCGCCATAAGGGCTTTACCGGTTACATCATTGCCCACACCATGTTCGCGGATGAAGCCGAACAGATTCAGGAAGCCGGCGCCAATGAAGCCTACCTCACCATGAATGAAACAGGTGTGGCGCTGGCGAGTCACATCGATGACTACCTCAGCAGTACCCCGCCGTTCGAGTCGATGGGCGGCGAGGGCGCATCCGGACGCCGTTAACAACGTCAACTAACTTTACACCTCCAGAGACACGGACCCAGCCCCTCTCCGCAACTGTATCTTTTCACGGCAAGTTTTTCCGTGGCATATAACCTGCTTGACCTCTGCTGATTGATGTGCAGTGTTTGGAATCATGGGCCGACAGGCCCCGTCAGTTCTCCGCTGAGCAGCCGCAGTCCAGCCTAGACGTCAACCATTCGAATGGGGAATACACCATGGAGGCCAAAAGAACGCTGCTGTGGCTGTCACCCAAACCGAATCAGGCCCTGCCGATTGGCAACCTGGCTCCCCACTGGGAGATACACCGACTCAACCTGAACCAACCGCCTCGCCCCATTGCCCAGCCCTCGACCGGCGTACGGGTGGGGATTCTCGACCTTGAACACTACTCAACGGACAGTTTCCCCCAACTGGAGGACTGGCTGGAGTCCCTGACCCCGACTTCCTGGGTGGGCCTTACCGCGAGGTCACCGCGGGAGGACGAACGCCTGGGCTCCCTGATCGGTACCCACTGTGCCGACTACCACACGCTGCCGATGGATTCCAACCGCCTCAACACGGTGCTGGGCCACCTGTGGGGCATGGCTGACCTGCAGGCCCGGTTGGCAGACAGCCAGGAGATCCAGCTCCAGCAATACGCCCTGACTGGCGATTCCGAGGCCATTCGCCACACCCGCGCGCTGCTGCACCGGTTTGCCGAGACGATGGAGCCGGTCCTGATCTACGGAGCCAGCGGGACCGGCAAGGAAGCAGCCGCCCGCTATGTCCACGAGCACTCCCCGGTCAACCGGGGACCGTTCGTCGCCGTCAATTGCGCGGCCCTGCCACCGTCGCTCACTCAGAGCGAGCTGTTTGGCTACGAGAAGGGGGCCTTCACCAGCGCGTCCGCCAGCAAGTCCGGGCGTCTGGAAGCTGCCCATGGCGGCAGCCTGCTCTTGCTGGGCATCGATGAACTTCTGGCCGACCAGCAGTCGGCCCTGTTGCGCTTCCTTCAGGAGGGGTTGGTGGAACGCATCGGCGGCAACAGCTCACGCACCATCGAAGCCCGGGTGATTGCCACCAGTACCCATCCGCTTATGGAGCTGGTCGAGTCGGACCAGTTCCGCAGCGATGTCTACTACCGGCTGGGAGGGCTGGAGGTGGTACTGCCCCTGTTGCGTGAACGGCTGGAGGATATCCCGCACCTGATTGACCTGTTCTTCGCCTCTCTGCCGCCGCCCCATCGCAGCCATCAGGGCTGGCGCCTCAGCGAAGCCGCTATGCGGGCGCTGGTGAAGTACGACTGGCCGGGCAACCTGCGGGAACTGAACAACCGGCTGCGTCAGGCGACACTGTTGTGCGATCGACCGGTACTGACACCGGCCGATCTGGGCTTCTCCCATGTCACCAACCACACGCCCGAAGGCCTCAGCCTGGATGACTTCCGGGCCCGGGCCGAACAGCAGGCCGTGTCCTGCAGTCTGGCGCTGACCCACAACAACGTGTCGGCAGCGGCCAGACTGCTCAATATTTCGCGGGTGTCCATGTACCGCCTGATGGCGAAGTATCATACCCAGCGGGGCAATGTGGAGGCGCTATCCCCCAAATCGCCCGGGGGACGCCTGCCATGAGGCCACGGCGGAGTCTGACGCTGCTAGTGGCCGGATGTGTGGTAGCGGGCCAGGTGGTCGCCGAACCGGGATACCAAGACTATGGCACCCCAGAAAGCGATCAGGCCGCCCCGGACAAGGCGATTGAAATTGCCTCCATCACCACCGATCGGGGCATCGTGACCCGGCCAGGCCGACTCACCATTGAGCCCTCACTGTCCCACGCCTACAGCAACTCCACCACCGTGGCCATTGAAGGCTATACGGTGATTCCCGCCCTGGTGGTTGGCTTGATCAACATCTCGGAAATCCAGCGGGATATCTTTGTGGGGGCATTCACCTTCAAGTACGGATTCAGTAGCCGGCTGGAGGCAAGCCTCCGTATCCCCTACCTGGTGATTAACGAGGACCTGCGGGAACGCCAGGCTTTTCAGGGCACGCCGGTGGACAACCTGCGGGAAGCCAGCGGCCAGGGGCTGGGTGATGTGGAACTGTCTACCCGCTTCCAACTGACCGACGGCAGCGGTGGCTGGCCCTATCTGCTGGGCACCTTCCGGGTCAAGGCGCCAACCGGCGAAAGCCCCTTTGATGTCGAACGCCGGCAACTGCTCGACAACGACGGCAACCCCATCGGTATCGTGCTCGGCGAGCGTCCCACCGGGTCCGGTTTCTGGTCGTTCGAACCGGGCATTTCCTTTATCTATCCTTCCGACCCGGCCGTCCTGTTCGGCAACTTCAGTTACGTTCGTACCATGCCTGACGACAAAGGCGAGGATAACGGCGGCACCATCAAGCCGGGGGATGTCGTGCGTTTCGGGTTCGGCATGGGATTCGCGTTCAACGAACGCACCTCATTCAGCCTGGGCTATGATCATTCCGTCATTCCCAAAACCAGCGTGGAATTCGACACCAGCCTGACCGACGCCGCGTTTGACCGGGTTCAGGTGGGCTCGCTGTCCTTTGGCATGTCACAGCGGCTCACCCCCAATGCCAGTCTGGGCCTGACAGTCAGCATCGGGGTGACGGAACAGGCTCCCAACAGCGAGATAGCCCTCAGGCTACCACTCTCCTTCTAAGCCTCAGCGGGGATGGAGCGTTTGCAGGTACTGGCTGTCCAGTTGACCCGGCATCCGCGCGTTCGGATCGAAGTTGTTCAGCTCGATGTTGTACCTACGCAGGGTCTGAATCACCGTTTCATTCATCGAGTTCTGGATCTTGGTCAGTACCCCCGAGTCGTTGACCAGCCGGGTATCGATGACCGTGCCATCGCCCAGGTCCGGTACTGCCAGGGCCGTCTCCAGCTGACTGGCGATGGCAGCCTTGTCGGCACCTTGATTGAGGTTGGGTATGTGCAGGCGGCTGACCACCACGGTCTCCCCATTGACCGAGACCAACTGTTCCAGACCGATGGCGATTTCCAGGTTGCCCACCAGAAAGCCCCCGCGTTGGCTCGCCAACACTTCATCGGCCAACGGTGGTGCGCCCGGAGTCCATTCCGCCAGTGCCGGCGCAGCCAGCACCATCAGTGGCAATGCCCAGAGGAGGCCCTGTTTCGACCGCCGTGTGTCATGCCAGTTTTGGTTATAGCCCTTCATGGCGTTCACCACTCCAGGGAATGGGGCCACTGGACATAGTCCAGGCCCATGGGAATTTGGTCACCCTCAATGCCCTGCCGCAAGGGCGCTCCGGCTATCTCTGGCCACTGATCCCGTTCCCGGAAGGATGCCCGGCCCAGCTCCACGTGATTACGAATCACAAAGGCAATACCGTTCCACTGCGCCAGGAAACGGTCGTGGTCCAGGATCATCATGCCGCGGGTGGGATCACCGATTAACACCTCCCGGTCACTGATGCCCTTGACCACCACAAAATGACGATAGCCATCAATGGTCATCAACACAATCAGCGGCAGGGCCACCCGTTCCCTCAGCCCATCGATGTCGAGGCGGAAACCGTCCGCCCGGAAGCCCCTGGTCTGCAGGTACCGCTTCATATCCAGCATGGAGAAGCCCTCCTTGCGGACCTTTTCGGCATCCGCCAGGTCCAGCATCGCCAGGAATACCTCCTGTTCGGTGACCGGATGGTCGTAATGGTAGGACAGCAGGGAGGCCAGGGCCGCCGAACCGCAGCTGTAATCGTACTCCTGCCTCAGGATGGTGCTGAACTTGCGTTCCTGGAAGCTTTCCACCTCCAGCTGGATATCCCCCGCAATGCCGGGCACCAAGACCGACCCGGCATAAGCGGTGGACCAAAGCAGACCCGCTCCGATGCACACGGCAATCCAAACGTTTCTGTCCATGGTCCACCCTCCTCAGTTGTTGAACAGGATGTTGATCTGGGTGCTGTCCTGGATCACCACATGGTTTCCACTGTTCTGGATCACCGTTGCGGTCCCGCTCATGTTCTGAAAGGCGTTATCCGAGATGCTGTTGTCCCCGGTCACCACATCGCCAACCAGTACATTGTTTGCCAACACGGCATTCTGTTCGGTGTTGTTGATCTGCAACTGCACGGGAATTCCCTGGCGTCCGCTGGAGTCCGACAGTTCGGTCGACGATACCGGCGTGATGTCCAGCAAGGCGCCGTCCTCGGCCTGCACACCAGCGGCCAACAGCCAGGCGATCAATCCCACCGCAAACGCTGGACCCAGCTTGATGACGTTGTCCATGGCAGATCCTCCTGGGCTCGCCGCCCGTTGCAGGAACGGGCGGCGAGCACCAATCACTGCGCATTGGTGGTCAGGTTAGACATCACACTGACGTTCGCCTGCGTTACGTTGCCGTTGCCAGCAGACTGAGAGATTGCCCCCACACCCGTGAAGTTGGCCGAACCACCGGAAATCTCATTGTGGTTGGTCACCATGGTGTAAGCACCATCATGGTCAGCACTGCCATAGGTGGTTGCGACTCCAGAGACCGCACCGTTCAGCTCGGCTTCGTTCACGAACACATGCAGATCCAGGTCGGTGGAGCTGTTATCGGAGTTGTCCGAGTTGTCGTTGCCACTGTCTGCAATCTTGAACGAATCGTTGATGCTGTTGTCGGAGTTATCGTTACCGCTGTCGGCTACGTTGGTGCTATTGTCCGAATTGTCGTTACCGCTGTCCTTGATCTTGAACGAGTCGGTAACATCGGTGCTGTTGTCGGAGTTGTCATTGCCGCTGTCGGCAACGTGGGTGCTGTTGTCGGAGCTGTCGTTACCGCTGTCCTTGATCTTGAACGAATCGCTGACGTTGGTGCTGTTGTCATCGTTATCGTTGGCGCTATCGGCAACATTGGTGCTGTTATTGGAGCTGTCGTTGGCGCTATCGGATACGTTGGTCGAATTATCCGAATTGTCAGTCGCCGTAGCCTGGGTATTACCACTGTCAGACACGTTGGTGCTGTTGTCTGAGTTGTTGTTTTGGCTGTCAGCCAGGTTGGTGGAATTATTGGAACTGTCGTTACCGTTGTCAGACACATTGTTGTCCGACACATTGGTAGCGGTGCTGCCATCATCGGCATTGTTGTTAGGGTTCCCATCCCCCCCCAGGTCCGCCAGGACGGCTCCAGAGAAACCAAAGCTCATGGCAATGGCGATCGCTAGCAAGCTTTTTTGAGTTTTCATGATCTTCGTTCCTTTTGGCTTTTGTTGATGCAGTCCTTACTCCCAACCTGCCATCGGACGTGTGCCATCGGAGCAGGTAAGGTCCTTAAACTGCTATAGGCGATTACTGTGCCAACTCCCCAAAAAAGCATTAACCCATTGAATTAATTAAGAGATAAGAAAGACTGAATGGCTGAAGGCCGGTGCCATCCCGTCCAGGCTGTTCCATCGCTGGAACATCCGGCCCAACCCGCCAGGATGACAAACAGAAAACCCTTTTATATTCAGAATCCTGACAGCACAACGCTTGTTGGCTAAGCTGACACCGGCAGGACAGCCGGCACTCCGCTGCTGTAGCCTGTGCCACCACCATCAATCAGGACCCGCTATGAACACTGAGCAACAAGCCCGCCCGATTGCCCATTCCGCCATCGACAACCACGTCTACAAGGTTTTCCCCAACGACTTGAATTCCCACGATACGGTCTTTGGCGGCATGATCATGGCCAAGTGTGACCGGCTCGCCCTGGTGGTGGCCGAGCGCCACTCCGGCCATGTCTGCGTGACCGCGGCGGTGGATTCCATCCATTTCCGCGCGCCGGCCAAGGGCGGCGACACCCTACTGTTCAGCCTGTCACTGAACCGGGCCTGGGGCTCATCCATGGAGATCGGCGCCAAGGTCCTGGCCGAGAACAGCTATACCGGAGAAGTTCGCCACATCCTGTCGGCGTATTTCACCTTCGTGGCGCTGGATGAACGGCATCGCCCGGTGGATGTGCGTCCGGTGCTGCCGGAAACCGACACGGAGAAACGACGCTACCGGGATGCCGAGGTGCGGCGTCAGGGCAGGCTGGCAACGCGGGAGCAACTGGCGGCGTCGAGGGCATGAGTTGTTGCATGAAATGGGGACAGTGCTGAATTCTGTCCCCTGACATCACCGTCCATAACAAAAAAAGGGCAGCCCCGAAGGGCCGCCCTTTTTGGTCAACACTGGGTGTCGGTCGAGCTTAGATGTTCTCGAACTGACCCATGGTGTTGTCCTTACCACCAGCTTTCAGAGCCGCTTCACCAGCGAAGAACTCTTTGTGGTCGTCACCGATGTTGGAACCAGCCATGTCCTGGTGCTTAACGGTGGCGATACCCTGACGGATTTCCTTACGCTGAACGCCGCCAACGTAGGCCAGCATGCCTTCGTCACCGAAGTAGCCCTTGGCCAGGTTGTCGGTGGACAGGGCCGCGGTGTGGTAAGTCGGCAGGGTGATCAGGTGGTGGAAGATACCCGCTTCGCGAGACCCGTCGCGCTGGAAGTTGGCAGTCCACTCGTCTGCCACTTTCGCCAGTTCGCTGTCGTCGTACTCGGCGCTCATCAGACGGTCGCGGTCGTAGCCGGAAACGTCCTTGCCTTCTTCCTTCCAGGCGTCGAACACCTGCTGACGGAAGTTCAGGGTCCAGTTGAAGGACGGGCTGTTGTTGTAAACCAGCTTGGCGTTGGGTACCACTTCACGGATGCGGTTAACCATGCCAGCGATCTGGCCAACGTGCGGCTTCTCGGTTTCGATCCACAGCAGGTCAGCGCCGTTCTGCAGGCTGGTGATACAGTCCAGAACAACACGGTCTTCGCCAGTACCCGGACGGAACTGGAACAGGCCGGAAGCCAGACGCTTCGGCTTCAGCAGCTTGCCGTTGGACTTGATCACAACGTCGCCGTTGTTGATGTCTTCGGCAGACTCGATGTAGTCGCCGTCGAGGAAGCTGTTGTACTGGTCGCCCAGATCGCCCGGCTCGTTGGTCACGGCGATCTGCTTGGTCAGGCCAGCGCCCAGGGAGTCGGTACGGGCAACGATCACACCGTCATCCACACCCAGCTCCAGGAACGCCAGACGAACGGCGTTGATCTTGGAGATGAAGTCGGCGTGAGGAACGGTTACCTTGCCGTCCTGGTGACCACACTGCTTCTCGTCGGAAACCTGGTTCTCGATCTGGATGCAGCAGGCACCGGCTTCGATCATCTGCTTGGCCAGCAGGTAGGTCGCTTCGGCGTTACCGAAACCAGCGTCGATGTCGGCGATGATCGGCACAACGTGAGTTTCGTGGTTGTCGATCTGAGCCTCGATTTCCTTGGCCTTGGCCGCGTCGCCAGCTTCTTTGGCGGCTTCCAGGTCACGGAACAGGTGGTTCAGTTCCCAGGCGTCGGCCTGACGCAGGAAGGTGTACAGCTCTTCGATCAGACCGGAAACGGCAGTCTTCTCGTGCATGGACTGGTCAGGCAGCGGACCGAACTGGGAACGCAGGGCGGCAACCATCCAGCCAGACAGGTACAGGTAACGACGCTTGGTGCTACCGAAATGCTTCTTGATGGAGATCAGCTTCTGCTGACCGATGAAGCCGTGCCAGCAACCCAGGGACTGGGTGTACTTGGACGTGTCCTTGTCATACGCTTCCATGTCTTCACGCATGATCTTGGCGGTGTACTTGGCGATGTCCAGGCCAGTCTTGAATTTGTTCTGGGCGCGCATGCGGGCTGCGTGCTCAGGAGTGATGTTGGCCCAGTTGTTCTGCTTGACCAGTGATGCGATGGCATCAACGTCGCTTGCGTATGGCATGATCTCAGTCCTGTCTCGATAGGTTTGAGGTACTGCGTTGCGTGCCCGGCCCGAGGCCGTGGCACAAACTGTGACGACGAAACGGCCGTTCAAAAAACGAACAGTCGCTGACGTTGGCGGTTACTTTAGTAGCTCTGAATTTATAATTGAAATTTATATTATCTATTTTCGGCATTTTCTCGATGAATGGGCGCAAGGATCGCCCGATCGCCGCGCCAATCCATTGATGTGCCAGGGCCCTGGCCCTCACTCGGTCATGGCCAGCACCACCAATTGGTCACCCAACTGAAGATTCAGAGGCTCGGATCTCGGGGGATTGAGCCGCAAACGACGACCACGGATATCGACGGCCCGACGATACACCCCCAGCGCCTGCTCTCCCCGGCCGGCCACAATCTGCTCCAGTTGCTGGAAATCGGCATCCGGCGACAGCCCGTAGGCTGCCGGATCGCGAAACTGAAACTCCGCCCCACCGGCGGTAAACAGTTCATCCAATACCCAGCGTAACTCCCGTCGCAGTGCCACCTGGGCCAACACGTGACTGATCACCATGGGGCTGACCAGCATCTCGCCCTGATGGACCCCCAGCAGGTGCTGGTTGTCCGGATCGCTGAGCTCCAGGATCACCTGGGGGCGGTGTCCGGCCACCGTCAGCAGTTCCTCCAGCTGCAGGTAGCCCACGATGGCGCGCGCATCCGCTTCCTCGCCGCTGGCCAGCCGGTCGCTGCTGAGCAACAGGATGGTGTCGTAAGCCCAGGGTTTCAGCCGACGCAGGGCACCTTCGACCATGTAGTCCGCGTCCAGGTGCCGGACCTGGACCCGGTCCAGGTCACCCACGTCCCGCTGGATGGCCTGTTCCCGCTCCGCGGCAGGCACCACCGACACCACATCCAGGTCAAACTGCCGGCCACTGTAGCAGTTGTATTCGGCCAGCATCGCGGGCACCTTCCGGCTCCACCCCAGCATCAGAACCTTGCGCCGGCCAGACGGGGCGAGCGCCGGGACCACCGCGGCCCGCACCACCACATCCAGGGGCGGCCGTTCCTGCCTCGCTTCGGTAGCGTCGTAGCTGCGGGCCAGGATGACCAATCGGTCGGCCGGCGCGATGGTCAGTCCCGGCGACGCCAGCAGGTGGGATTCCCACCCCTTGCCGATCGGCCGCACCAACCCCAACACGATGGCCTCGGGCCTCTGGCGGGCCACTTCCCCCAGGGTCTGGCCGGCCAGCGCCTCCCCGCTGCGAATGTAGAGTTCGTTGCCCTCACCGGCGGTCAGCAGTTCGTTGAACAGCTCCGACAGTCCCCGGTGCAGGGTGTTCTGGACCAGCAGCCGGCTGATCAGGTTGTCACCGGCCACCACCTCAACGGCGCCCGGATAAGCCCGCTCAATGACCGTACGCTTGCGAAGATCCTGGATCTCGGCGACCACAAACGGTAAGGGCGCATCGAGTTGCCGGGCCTGGGTGGCAATGGAGAGCAGCGCCTTGACCGTTTCCACGTCGGAGGAAACCAGGCTGTCCGAGCCGTGGGCGGTACTGGGAATGATCACCGCAGCCGCCTGCAGGCAAGCCACCCGCTTCAGGGCATCCGGCTGAATGGCCAGGCCGGAACGCAGGATAATCTGACGGGCCTTGCTGCCGATGCCAGGCTCGTTGCGCAGAGCCAGCATTTGCGCGGCCGAGACCTCCTGGGCCAACACCACCAGCCGCAACCGTCGGGCATCGTGCCGTTCCAGGAATCGCCGCATGCGCTGGGAAGAACCCAACAGCTCTGACAACAACGGCAGGGTCAGCGATGTCCAGCCCAGCACCACCACATGGTGTTTGAGCGACACCGGAGTCAGGCCCCGCTCCAGATCGTTCATCACCGCAATCAACCAGCGGGTCAGGATGGCGACCAACGCGCCGAGAAACACCACGTAGCCGCTGACGGTCAGGATCGTGGAAACAAAACGCTGCCAGTTGCCGGTATCGTCCCCCAGGTAACCGGGGTCGGTGAGACGCAGGAAAGCCCACCAGATGGCAGAGCCAAAATCGTCAAAAGGTTCCCCCAGCGGCGCCACCAGCAGGCCACCAACCACGGAGATCAAGCCGATCAGCAGGGCGACCACCAGCAGTTGAAACGCGGCTCCCTTGACGAACTGGCGTTCAACGAAGAACTTGAGGCGATCGACGAAGCGTAAGGGCAGCATGCAGGTTCCACTCCCGGGTGTCCCAACGGGTCAATTCATGGATCGACGGCATCCCCGAAGGCCTCGACAGCGAGGCCGAATGAGGGCCGTGGCCGACCATGGATGGCCGACGACCCCGTATCCAATGTAGCACGCCGCCGCGAGGGCGGATCAGTAAATGGCGGCCGCCCCGGCCGGCCGGGTCTTGAAGCGTTTGTGCAACCACAGGTACTGGTCCGGATACGCACGCACCGTTTCCTCGATGAAACCATTCCAGCTCAAGGCATCCTGCCGGGGGCAGTCGCCAAAGTTCTCGAGGATTGGAGAGAACGCGACCCGGTAGCGGCCGCAGGGCATGCGTACATGGCTGACGCACAGCACACTGGCGCCGGACTCCCGGGCAATGTAGGTCGGCGTGCTGATGCAGCCGGTGTCGACGCCGAAAAAGGGCGCAAATACATCGGTCTTGCGGCCGAAATCCTGGTCACAGCCGTACCAGACCTGCCCTCCCTGTTTCAGAAAGCCGATCATGTCCTTGAGCTGGCGTTTGCTGAAGGGCCTGATATTGAAGTGCCTGCGACGCCCCTGTTCAATCATCCGGTCGATCACCGGGTTGTCATTGGGACGATACATATACCCCGGCTTGGTAAGGTGACGGCCCACCAGCGGCAACGCCAGGTCCAGGATGCTGTAGTGGCCGCCGATCATCAGTACGCCCCGGTTACGATCAATCGCTTCCTGCAGGTGCTCCATTCCCTCCACCCGGGATTCCTCCTGCCAGGTATCTGTGTCTCCCCACCAACACTGCAAGCTTTCGAACAGGCCCCGGGTGCAGGAGACAAAGCTACTCTCCACCAGCGCTGCCCGCTCGTCATCCGACAGCTCCGGCATACAGGCCCGCAGGTTGGCATCGACCACCCGGGCCCGGGATGAAAGACGTTGGCTCAACCAGCGCCCTAGCCCCTGACTCCAGCGGCGCTTGATTGATTCCGGCAACTTCGCGAGGGCATATAGCAGGAACACCACACACCAGGAAGGCCAATAGGCCGGATGCCAGAGAGGACGACGGGACTGCTGTTTCCGTTTGCTCATTGAACGACTGCCTGTAAAACTTCATGTATCGACCGCTTGCAACCGAAGTGATATCCAGCGGTGACAGGAGCGTGACACAAAAGCCGGGTCAAAGGTAGCCGTCACGGAACACCGGCCCGACCCTTCTGACGAGGCATGACATGACCCGACTGATTCCGTTGTTGCTACTGGCCCTGTCCGGCTGCAGCTGGACACCAACCACGCCGGACCTGGAACTCACCGCTCCCGACAACCTCTACGACACCCGTCTGTTCGACCCGACCCGCCAACGCCCCATCAGCTTTGAGCAACTGACCCGACGACTGGCGGACAGCGACGTAGTGGTGATCGGGGAATACCACGGTCATCATGGCGCTCACCTGCTTCAGGCCCGCCTGCAACAGGCGCTGTTCCGCCAGCAGCCCAATCAGGTCCTGACCATGGAGCAATTCACGGTGGCGGATCAGGCGGCTCTGGACCGGTACCTGAAAAATGAAACCGGCGAGGCAGAGATGATTGAGGACGCCAACGCCTGGGACAACTATCGGGCCTCCTACCGGCCTCTGGTCGAGTTTGCCAAACAACATCAACGTCCGGTGGTGGCCACCAACGCGCCCCAGCCGCTGGTTCGTTGCATCGCCAGGCTTGGCCTGGACTTCTTCTCGCAACTGCCCGCCAACCGGCGTGACCGTCTCCTCGAATTGCCGCTCATTGGCAGCGAGGCCTACCGCAAGCGCTTCGAACAGGCCGTCGGCGGCAGCCATCACGGCCGCAGCAATTCCGACGTCCTGCAGAACAGCTACACGGCGCAGCTGGTGCGCGACAACACCATGGCAACCCAGATCGCCCGCGCGCTGGATCGCCACCCCGGGGCGCAGGTGTTGCACACCACGGGCGCCTTTCACAGCGATTTCCATCAGGGCACGGTGGCGGCCCTGAAGACGCTTCGGCCGGATCTCCGCGTGTCGGTAATCAGCCCGGAGTTTTGGCCCCTTGAGGACGATCAACGGCCCCTCGAAGCCTCCCCACCGCGAGGTGACATCCTGTACTTTATCCTGCAGCTACCCACGGAATACCGTGACCCTGAGCGGCAACGGCAGGCGATGATCCAGCAATTCGGTCACCCCGCGCCGGCGTGCGAGGAGTCGGCCGGATAGCGGCAAGCCTGCGCAGCAAGGCATGACCCTTTTGTTGCCGGTCGGGAGCAACGCCGGTCAATGCCCACGGCTCGATGGTCGCGTAGCTTAGATATAAACGGAGGCCCAAGGGCCTGGTGACGTCAGCCCAGAACGCTCCCCAGGCACCAAAGCGGTCGTCACACAGCCTTCGCTAACCATAAAAAGGGGCTAACCATGAGCGAACAACATTTTGATGTCCTGATCATTGGCGCCGGTGTTTCCGGAGTCGGTATGGCCTGCCACCTGACCAAGGACTGCCCCGGCAAGAGCTACGCCATTCTGGAACGTCGCCACGACCTGGGCGGCACCTGGGACCTGTTCCGTTACCCGGGCATCCGCTCCGATTCCGACATGTACACCTTTGGCTACAACTTCCGCCCTTGGACCGGTGGCAAGGTGCTGGCCGATGGTCCGGCGATCAAGAACTACGTACGAGAAACCGCCGAGGAGTACGGCGTCACCCGCAACATCCGCTTCGGCACCGCGGTCAAGGAGGCCAACTGGTCCAGCGACGACAAGCAATGGCACGTGACTGCCGAGAACGAGGACACCGGCGAGAAGCTGACGTTTACCTCCAAGTACCTGATCGGCTGCACCGGCTACTACAACTACGACGCCGGTTACAAACCGCAGTTCAAGGACGAGGACAAGTTCAAGGGCCAGGTGGTGCATCCCCAGCACTGGCCGGAAAATCTGGACTACGAAGGCAAGCGCATTGTGGTGATCGGCAGCGGCGCCACCGCCATTACCCTGGTGCCCACCATGGCGGAGAAGGCCGGCCACGTCACTATGCTGCAACGCTCCCCCAGCTATCTGATGCCGCTGCCGTCCACCGACCTGGTGACCGTGGGGCTGCAGAAAGTGCTGCCGAACAAGCTGGCTTACAAGATCACCCGCGGCCGCAACATCACCATTGCCCGCGCCCTGTTCGAACGTTCCCGCCGCAGCCCGAAGGCGATGCGCCGGCTGCTGCTGAGCATCGTGCGTCAGCAGGTGGGCAAGAACGTCGACATGCGCCACTTCTCTCCCAACTACAACCCCTGGGACCAGCGCCTGTGCGTGGTAAAAGATGGCGACCTGTTCAAGGCGGTGAAATCCGGCAAGGCATCCATGGCGACCGACCACATTGATCGCTTCACCGAGAACGGCATCCTGCTGAAATCCGGCCAGGAGCTGGAGGCGGACATCATCATCACCGCCACCGGCCTGGACATCCAGATGCTCGGCGGCCTGGAGGCGAAGGTCGACGGTGAGCCGGTGGTAATGCGCGACAAGGTGATCTACAAGAACGTGATGGTGGACGATGTGCCCAACGCCGCCATGATCTTCGGTTACACCAACATTTCCTGGACCCTCAAGGCGGATATCGCCGCTGAGTACTTCTGCCGTCTGATCAACCACATGGACAAGAAGGGTTACGACGTGGCGGTGCCCCGGGACACCGAGGACAGCGCCACCGAAGACACCATGCTCGGTTCCCTGGACTCCGGCTACATCCTGCGGGCCAACGACCGACTGCCCCGCCAGGGCAGCCATGGCCCCTGGAAGAGCAATCAGAACTACCTGGAAGACGTGAAGATCCTGCGTTTCGACCCAATCGAGGACGGATACCTGGAATTCGACGGTATCCGCCGGGTGGGCAAGGCAGCCCGCAAGGCCGGTCTGATGGCACCACTGCGCTCGGCCCTGTTCGGCGCCTGAGCCATCACGCAACTGTGGACCGGGACTCTGTCCCGGTTCCGACTCCTACCGCTCCGCTCCCACACTGACCCGAACCGCCGGCTTGCCTGCGATCACCAGTGCGATGCCTCCCAGAATGGCGCTTCCGGCCGCAACCAGCCTCAGGGTTAACGGTTCGCCCAACAGCACAATGCCGCCAACGGCTGCAAGAACCGGCACGCTTAGCTGAACCGTAGCCGCAGTGGTCGCTTGCAACCATGGTAGTGCCGAATACCAGATGGCGTAGCCAACCCCCGACGCCAGGGCCCCGGAAGTAACGGCAAGTACAGTCCCCGGCCAGTCCAGGCGAACGTCCGACAAGAAGACAACACTGACCACCAGGGTCAAGGGCACGGCTCTCAGAAAATTGCCAGCCGTCGCCTGCAACGGATCGCCGGCGCCCTTGGCCCGCAGCGAGTACCCCCCCCAGGCCACCCCAGCAGCCAGCATCAAGGCGGCGCTCAGTGACGGCGGCGCCGAGAGCCCCGGCAACAGCAACCCCACCAGCCCGACAAAGGCCACGAAAATGCCCAGCCACTGCCAGCTAACGGGACGCTCGCCACGAGCCATGCCGATGCCAATCATCGACGCCTGGACGGCGCCAAACAGCAGCAGCGCCCCCATCGCCGTCGTCAGCCCAGCGTAGGCAAAGGAGAACGCCACGGCATAGACGAACAACGCCAGGGCTGACCACCAGGAACCGGCTCGCCGCTCGTCGGCGCCTTGCCGCAGCCGAACCAACAACGCCAGCATGACGGCGCCGGAAACAATCCGGATTAGCGTAAAACTGGCCGCGTCGATGTCGGTATCCCGCAAGGCGGCCCGGCACAACAGGGAATTGCCGGCAAAGGCGATCATCGCCAGCGTGGTGAGCAGAGTGGCGCGTAGATTGATCAAGACAGAACCATCCCTATCCGGTTGCAATGGTAGCGGGAGTTTACCCGCCCTCGCCGGTCGATCGCCTCCTTCTACCGAACCATGTCCGGAAGACCTTAGTCGTAACCGGACGCCTCCAGAGCCCGCTGAAACACCTCCCGGTCACTGTCACTGAACAGCACAAACCGCACCAGGGCCACGGAGTTCAAGGCCGCCCCTTCATCGACCACCGCGGCCACAGCGACGGCCGCTGCCTCCTTGATGGGGTACCCGAACACGCCGGTGGATATGGCGGGGAACGCCACGGACCTGAGACCGTGCTCGTCCGCCAGCCCCAGGGCGTGACGAAAACAGTTGCCGAGCAGTTGATCCGAGGGTTCATCCTGGCCATAGACCGGGCCCAGACAGTGGATCACGTAACGGTTGGGCAGGGCATGGCCACCGCTGATCACCGCCTGTCCGGGCCGGATGGGAGCCAGAGCCTGACATTCCTGAGCCAGTCCCGGCCCCGCTGCCTGGTGAATGGCCCCGGCCACGCCACCGCCTGGCATCAGCCTGGCGTTGGCGGCATTCACCACCGCATCCATATCCGGCTGCTGGGTAATGTCGCCCTGAACACACTCAACACGTAGCTTGGTCATAGCCACCTCCCGGTTGCCCGACTGTCCTTTTCCCCAAAGCATGGCACACGTGGCCGAACTTGCCGCCGTCGTTCCCGCCATGCCGCCATTGCCGACACTTGACGGCACTCCCCAACTGGGCAAGGTTGTTGGATAACGCGCCACGGAACAGGACCCAACCATGAAACTGCTGCCGACTGTCATTCTCGCCCTCGCCCTGATTGTTTCCGCCTGTCTGATCATGGAGGGCCTGACCGGGCTGCGCACCGCCGATCGTTTCGTCACGGTCAAGGGGGTGGCCGAGCGGGAGGTGCCGGCGGACCTGGCCCTGTGGCCCTTGCGTTTCATCGCCACCGGCAACACCCTGGTCGAGGCCCAGCAGGCCGCCAACGCCAGTCGCGAAGCCATCATGGCGTTCCTCAAGCTTCAGGCCATCGACACCGACCGGGTCGAGCTGCAACGGCTGCACGTCACCGACACCCAGGCCAACCCTTATCAGAACAACACCGGCAACCCGCGCTATGTCATTCACCAGACCCTGATGGTTCGCAGCGGCAACATCGACCGGATCCAACAGGCCGCCCGGGCCGTCAGCGACCTGGTGGACTCCGGGGTGGTGCTGTCGGCGGATTACGGCCCCAGTGGCCCCACCTACCTGTTCAACAAGCTCAATGAAATCAAGCCTGCGATGATCGCCGAAGCCACCGCGGCCGCCCGGGAAGCCGCACAGCAGTTTGCCCAGGACGCCGACACCCGCCTGGGGCCCCTCAGGCGGGCAAACCAGGGGGTCTTCCAGATCCTGCCGCGGGACCAGGCGCCGGGCGTGCAAGAGGGGCAGCAGCCGGTCAAGACGGTGCGGGTGGTGTCCACGGTGGAGTATTACCTCGATTGAGCAGGGCCCCTCCTGCCATCCGGTTAACCAGATGCCCCCCCCCCCGGCTTACGGGGACAGGGCTTCCTGCTGACGCAACCAGTGATCCAGGTTGGCCAGGAATCCGGAGTACTCCTCCCGCAAGGACTGCCACTGCGTTGCCAGCGCCTCCTCGTTGCCGTCCTCCAGGGATTTTTCCATGTCCTGGCTTAAGGAGGTGATCGCCTTGGCTCCGATGCTGCCCAGCAGCCCCCGGAGATTGTGCAACGCCATGGCGGACTCGGTCCGCCGACCGCTCTGCCAGTCCAGAAACGCCTGCTCCACCGGTGTCGCCCCCCGCTCCAGGATGTTCCGCACAATCAGCAACACCGCCTTGCGTGGCCCCTCCTGATCCCCCACCGAGGCCATCAGGCGTTCCAGCGGCGCCAGCGCGTCTTCCTCGCCAGACTGGCCCAGACTGGGCGCAGCCGCTTGGGGCCGATCACGGCGCTTGGTCAGGTGGCGTTTGATGGTGTCCAGCATCTGGGCCTGGACAATGGGCTTGGCAATGAAGTCGTCCATCCCGGCCTGCAGACACCGCTCCCGCTCCGATTCCAACACCCCCGCCGTCATGGCGAGTACCGGCAGGTGCAGCTGCAATTCCTCTCGCACCAGGCGGGTCGCAGTCAGGCCATCCATCACCGGCATCTGCACGTCCATCAACACCAGATCAAACTGGCCGTCCCCTGCCCGCAGCAGGTCCAGCGCCTGCTTGCCATTCTCCGCCACCACCACCTCGGCCCCAGCGCTGTCGAGGAAACTCTTGGCGACAATTTGATTGAGTTCATTGTCCTCCACCAGCAACAGGCAGGCTCCGTTGAGCGGCAGCGCCGAGGGCTCCTCACCGAGATCGGCCTCCGCCCCCTCGGCCCCCGCATGCAATACCTCATGGAGCTTGTCGAACAGGCGCGAGCTGGTCACCGGCTTGACCATCACCGCATCGACGCCTTCCGGCGGTTCGGCTTCCTCCTCCGGATCATGCTCATGGGGGGCCAGCATGGCCACTACCATCAGTTCGGCATTGCCGGAGTGGGCACGGAGTTGGTGTAGCAGGTCGTGCTGCTGCGGAGTCGCCGGCAGCCAGTCCATCAGCACCAGGTCATACGGCTCTGCAGACCCGCCAGCCTGTTGAATCCGGCGCGACGCCTGGTTGACCGAGGCAGCGGTATCCAGGCGCCAGCCCCAGCCCTGTAAGGTCCGCGCCAGGTAATCCCGGCTGGTGTCATTCTCGTCCAGCAGCAACACCTTGAGGTTTTCGAGGCTGCGGGCCAGCGGTCTCGGTGCTTCCTGCGCCTGAACCTCCAGCGGCAGCTGGATGGTGAAACAGCTGCCCCGCCCCGGTTCGCTATCCACCTCGATGGTACCCCCCATCAGGGTGACCAGCTGCCGAGATATGGCGAGTCCCAGGCCGGTGCCACCAAACCGCCGGGTCATCGAGGAATCCGCCTGGGTGAAAGCGGTGAACAGGGACTTTTTCTGCTCCTCGGTCATGCCAATGCCGGAGTCCTTGACGCTGATTCGCAGGGTCACAGCCTGTCCGCGGCGCTCGCAGGCCTCGATCAGCATCGCCACTTCGCCCTCTTCGGTGAACTTGATGGCATTGGAAACCAGGTTGAGCAGCACCTGCCGGATGCGCAGCTCATCGCCGAACAGATCCCGGGGCACATCGGCGTCAACGCCAATGGAGGGCTCCAGCGCCTTCTTGCTGGCCCCGATCATCATCACGGTCGCCAGGCCATTGACCAGCTCATCCAGGTCGAAAGGCACCGGCTCGATCTCCAGGCGCCCCGCCTCGATTTTGGAGAAATCGAGGATGTCATTGATGATATCCATCAGCGAGCGCCCCGCGGACTGGATCATGTCCAGGTACTGCCGCTGATCGCCGGACATGGGGGTTCTGGACAGGATCTGGGTCATCCCCAGAACCGCGTTCATGGGGGTGCGGATCTCATGACTCATGTTGGCCACGAAATCACTCTTCGAGCGGCTGGCCTGTTCCGCCTCTTCCCGGGCCTGCCGCAACCGTTCCTCCGCCAGCCGGTGCTCGGTGATGTCCCGCAGGATCACCCCCACACAGTCCTCGCCATCCGAGGACCAGTGCGACAGCGAATACTCGGCGGGAAACATCCGGCCCTCACAGTCCAGGCATTCGGTCTGCGCACTTTCCATCCGGCTGACCGGATTCCGCCGGCTGAGGATGGAGGCCAGCGCATCCAGTACCGCCCGACGATGAACCGGGGCAAACAGGCTCTCAATGCGGCTGCCCACCAGCTCGGCCTCACTCAGGCCAAAATACTCGCTGGCCGCCGGATTGGCCGAGGTAATGCGGCCTTCGGCATCGATGATGAAAATAGCCTCATTGGCGTTGCTGGCCAGGGACGAGAATTTCTGCTCGGATCGACGCAGCGCCGAGGTCAACTCCTCTGCCAGCGACAGCGCCCGCGACCGGGTCAGTACCAGCGCCCGGATAAAGGAGAACAGCAGGAAACTGATCATCACGCCGCTGACCAGAATAATCTGCGACTTCTGCTGGTCCAGGGCATCGGTAAACGCCGGCAACGACTCGATCTGTATGGTCCAGGTGTGGTCAATGATCTCCACCGGCAGGGTGGCCACGAACGGCTCAATGAGATGCGGTGTATCGGACTGGCGCACGTGGGTCTGGTACATTTCGGCGTCGGGAGACGCCGATTCGCCGTCATAGATCGTCAATGCCACCTGGGGAAACTGGTCGCCCAGGATCCCGGCCATCAGGTCATCCATCCGGAACGGGCTGTACACCACCCCACGCATCCGCTCCCGCCTCTCGGCTACGGTCTCCGGCACCTGCCCCCCGTCAAACAGAGGCAGATACATCAGGAACCCCGCCTGAACCCCGATACTGGTTTCCTGAACCAGGGTGATCTTGCCGGACACCGCGGTGCGCCCGGTATCCCGGGCCTTGGCAATGGCCTTCCGGCGCAGGGATTCGGAAAACATGTCATAGCCGTGGGCACGCCGATTGCGCCAGTCAAACGGCTCCAGGTACGCGATCGCCACATAGGCCTCCCGCTGCCCACCGGGCTTCACGGCGAAGTCTTCGAAGCCATCGTTGCGGATTGCCCTCTCGAACCGGCGCTTTTCGGCCTCAGTGTCCAGGTAACGGGCGAAGCCTACCCCCTGGATGCCCGGGTAGTTCTCCGCCAGCGCCAGTTCCTCGACGAATCGCTGCCACTGGCCACGGGTCACGTCGTCGGACGCCTTGAACAGGCCGACGCCACCCCGCAACACCTGCTGGTAGTCCCGCATCCGCTCTGCAATGCGGCTGCGAATGGTCTCCGCCAGATACTGGAACTGTTCGACCCCCTTCTGCTGGGCCGAATCCAGCGCCGCCCGCCACATCAGGGTGGTCACCCCCAGGGCACACACCAGCACCGCCCAGGGCACCACGGTCTCCCAGCGCCGCAACCCCCCCTCCCGGCTCCGCTCCTGCAGGTCCGCGGCCAGTACCAGGCCGCTACACACCCACAGCGCGATGAAGGCATCCAGGGCCACCAGCGAGGCATTGACGCTGCCAAAAACGAACGGACCACCCCCACCGATGGTGGCGGCAATGGCGATGGTGACCACAGCCAGGCTGCAGGCGGTCACCCCATGCAGGCCGAACAGGTAGGCGGCATAGGCCAGCAGCGGCACAAACAGAAACGTCAGCAGACGGGCGTCCAATACATCGCCGCGGGGGTATGCGAACACCAGGAACGACAGCAGGCCGACTGCAGCCACCAGCAGCCCCACATGAAGCCCGGGGCGATGGCTGTCAGGCGTGGACGGACGGGCGCGCCATACCAGTATCGTCGGCGTTACCACCAGCATGCCCACGCAGTCCCCCAGCCACCAGGTGCTGAAGATGCTGCCCAGGGCGGTTGCCGGAGCAACCTCGAACCCCACCAGGGTTGCCGTGCCCAGGCCGGCACTGAGCGTGCAGGCCAGCGCAACCGCCAGCAGGAACCGGAAGACGCCGGTAATGCGAACAAAGCTGGTGTGCGGCCCCAGCGATTTTCGAACCAGGAAAGCCCCGGCCAGCGCTTCCAGGGTTATGCCGGTGGCGATGACCAGTGAGGCCAGGCCATACCGTTGCCAGGTGTCCGCATCCACCCCAAAGCTGACAAAGTTGACCAGGATCGCGCCGACGGTGATGGCCGGCCACATTCTCAAGCCACCCAGCAACAACGCCGCCAGGGCAATCCCCGAGGCCGGCCACACCGGCGACACATTGGTGGTTTCGAATGCCAGTTTCAAACCGAAGTAGCCGGCAACGAAGTAGATCAGGGCAATCCCAGTCCCAATCAGAAGGGCCCTGCCGGCTCCCCCCGGGGAGGTGTGCTCACGACCGCATGTCAGCGCGTCCATAGTTCATCGATCCTTGGCCGTTACTCATGCCTGGAACCCTGTCCTGGCCGATTACTGGGTCTGCACCATGTCGTCGGTGACCTGGTAATGGCCGGCCAACCAGGCAACCACTTCCCTGGCAGCGGGATGGTCAAACGTCTGATAGCGGCGCTGTAGCTCCGCGAGCTTCTCTCTCGACAGACGGCCCAGGCCACTGTCTTCTAAAAGTAGCAGGTCTCGCTGAATCTGTGTGGCGAGGGCATCTCCCAGTGTTGCCCTGGCGGCGGAGACGAACGCAGCTCCGTATTGATAACCCTTACCCTGGCGATAGCAGGCCACCAGGGTAAGGGCCGGTATCTGGCTCAGGGTCGGCTGCAGGGCGGGGTTGATGCCATGGCCGGCCAGATGCCGGGCGTTGTCCGCCGGCCGGCCGGTAAAGGCGCGCAAGTGCAGGTGTCGGGACATGCGGTCGCCGTCGTTGACCGGGTAGTTGTCCCAGAGAAAGGGCCGGCGCCGGAGCTGACCGGTGACCCGGGCCAGGTGGCCGGGGGAGATTTCCCGGGCGCAGACCTCCTCTCCGGTCCAGAACACCTGGATTGCGGGGTCCAGCAACCGTCCGAGGTCCTCCAGGTAGTTCGCCGGTCGCTCACCGAACACCCGGTCCAGTACGCTGTCGTCGGAATAGTAACTGGGGCAGACAAACAGGCGGTCAACAGCACTCCGCTCGGCCACCCAGTGCACGATATCCGCCTGGGTAGCGGCCAGGGCACTGGTATCACTGCGCATGTCGTCGAACAGGATCGCCAGGTCCCGGATCCCCAGCCGATCCAGCCAGGCCAACTTGGCGGCCAGAGCGGCCCGGGCGTCATCGTCAAAGTGGTTGAAGATCTCGAACGGGCTCAGGCCGATGCCGAAACGCACTCCCAGCGACTGGCAATGGCGGGCGAAACCGGCAATGGCATCCGCGTCGGCTTCGGGGTGGGGTTCTGCCCAGCGTCGTCGCAGGAAAGGATCGGCCTTGGGTGCGTACAGGTAGAAGCGATAGCCCTCCGGAGCCAGCGCCTCGACCAGTTGCGTCCGTTCCTGCCAGCTCCACAGGGGACCGTAAAATCCTTCGATTATACCGAGTTCGGGTAACATCCATCGCGCCCTGGTTGGGGATGAAGGGGGCCGTGGGCCTGGAGCCCAAGCTTACCTGACTCCGGCGAAGGATCGCCAGCACGAGGAGCGAGTCAAGGGTCCTCCGGCCCAACCCAGGCAAAGGGGTTGTGGGCAATCTCCCACAGATGGCCGTCCGGATCGGCAAAGTAGCCGGAATAGCCGCCCCAGAAGACCGTCTGGGGCTTTTTCACCAACGTGGCGCCGGCGGCCAGGGCTTCCTCCATTAACCGGTCGACCGCCTCCTCGGAGGGCAGGTTGTGGGCGATGGTCACCCCCCGAAACCCCTGACCGTCGTCCGGCACCCCGACATCTTCCGCCAGATCCTGGCGACCATACAGCCCGAGCCAGGTGCCGTTGAGGGGGAAAAAGGCCACCGACGGCGGGGAGTCCAGTTGGGGCAGGCCCAGGCCATCGCGGTAGAACCGGACCGAGCGCTCCAGGTCACTCACCCCCAGGGTGATCATGCTCATGCGTGGATTCATCTGCAGCTCCCTCAGTTTTCTGCCAATGACTTCGCCCCGGTGATGTTGCCCTCGGGCTGGAGTTCCCGCACCGGCCGCACCTCCACACTGCCGAAACGCAGGGGCGGAATCTTGCTCACCAACTGAATGGCCTCGTTCAGGTCCCGCGCCTGCAACAGATAGAAGCCGGCCAGCTGTTCCTTGGTCTCGGCAAAGGGACCGTCGGTGGTGCTCAGTCTGCCATCCCGCAGCCGCACCGTGGTCGCGGTTTCCGTGGTCTGCAGGGCATGACCGTCAACGAAATGCCCGCTGGCACTCAGCCCCTCGACACAGGCCATGCATTCCCGGTTCAGCGCATCCCATTCCTGCTGGGACATCGCCCGGATGATGTCTTCGTTGTAATACACCAACGCCAGGTAGTTCATCGGTACTCTCCTTCTGTGATGTGTCGACACGTCCAGGGCGTGTTCCGCCACCGCGGATGACTCCCCCTGTCTGGTCGAATTCGGCCCGGTGATTTCGACCATCACACCGGGCCGGCGTCCATCCCTGCCAACCGGCGCTGCAGGAATCGTCGTTCCGGCTCCTGCCCGCACAGCGTCAGGGCCCGCTGGTAGGCCTGCCGGGCTTCATCCCATCGCTCCAGCCGCCGCAACAGGTCCGCCTTGGCGGCATGGAACGGGTGATAACCGGCAAGCCGGCCGTCGGCCTCAAGGGCCTCAAGCAGGGCCAGCCCGTCCGCGGCTCCGTGTTTCATGGCCACCGCCACCGCCCGGTTGAGCGCCACCACCGGGGAAGGCGCAATGCCGTGCAGCACCGTATACAGTCCGGCGATCTGTCCCCAATCGGTGTCTTCGAACCGCTCCGCCTCGGCATGCACCGCCGCGATGGCGGCCTGAAGGGTATAGGCGCCGTAACCGCGGCCCGTCATTACCCTTAGCACCAGATTCCGGCCTTCCTCGATCTGGTCCTGCCGCCAGCGGTTACGATCCTGTTCCTCCAGGGGTACCAGGTCGCCGTTGGCATCGATGCGGGCATCACGCCGGGCATCGTGCAACAACATCAGGGCCAGCAGACCGAACGCTTCCGGCTCCGGCAGCAGTTCACACAGCAGTCGGGCCAGGCGAATGGCCTCGTCCACCAGGGCGCGACGGAGCAACTGCTCCCCGGAGCGCGCCGAGTAGCCTTCGTTGAACATCAGATAAATGGTGCCCAGCACCGATTCCAGACGCGGCGCCAGGGCCTCACCCTCGGGCACCTCGTAAGGAATGCCCGCATCGCGGATCTTGGCCTTGGCCCGCACGATCCGCTGGGCAATGGTGGTGGGCCGCGCCAGGAAGGCCCGGGCCACCTCTTCGGTGGTGAGTCCCCCCACCTCCCGCAGGGTCAGGGCCAGTTGGGCATCGGTGGACAGAGCGGGGTGGCAGCAGGTGAAGATCAACCGCAGACGGTCGTCTTCGATGGACTCCGGCGGTTCTTCGTTGGTAACCGTGTCCAGCTGCTCGGCGAGCTGGGCCAGGATGGCATCGTGACGGGCCCGGCGGCGAATCTGGTCGATCGCCCGAAAGCGGCCGGTGGACACCAGCCAGGCCCGGGGGTTGGCGGGAATGCCTTCCTGCGGCCATTGCTTCATGGCCGCCACGAACGCCTCGTGCAGCGCCTCCTCGGCGAGGTCGAAATCCCCCAGCAGCCGTATCAGGGTCGCCAGCACCCGACGGGATTCCTGTTGGTAGAACCGGTCAAGCCATGCCTTCACACATCCCTCCTTCGATTCTCGATCTTCCCTGACCAGCGACGAACGGGCACCGTACCCGGAGCATAGACCGGACTGGCGGGGTCGACTGTGACGCCGTCCCCGGATCCGGTTAATTGGGGCTCAGGCCGGCCGTCATGTCACTGAGACGGGTCTTCTGGGCCCCCTCTGGGCCGAAGTTCTCCGGAGCCAGCCAGCGTTCGAACACCGGCTCCAGTTCTCGCCAGTCGGCGTCGGTGATGGCAAACCAGGCGGTATCCCGGGAGCGCCCCTTGTACACCACGTGCTGGCGAAACGTGCCTTCGTAGTGAAAGCCCAGTCGCTGCGCCGCCGCCCGGGAGGGTGCATTGAGGGCGTCACACTTCCATTCGTAGCGGCGATACCCCAGCGAAAAGGCCTGACGCATCATCAGCACCATGGCCTCGGTGGTGACCGGCGATCGCTGGATGCGCCGGGAAAAGTGCAGGTGACCCACCTCGACCACGCCGTGCCTCGGGGTGATCCGCAAATAGCTGGCCACCCCCACCGCCTGGCCGTTCTGCGGCTCCACGATGGCGAAGAACAGCGGATCGTCACCGCAGCAGGTGTCCAGCAGCCACTGCCGGAACGACAGTTCGTCCGCAAAGGGGCCATAGGGCATGTAGGTCCAGCCGCGGCCCTCGGCATCCTCGGCAAACACCGTCCACAGATCGGACCCATGGCGCTCGGGATCGAGCGGCTCGAGCCTGCAGTAACGCCCTTTCAGGACGGTGCGCGGGGGCCAGGGCGGTGGCTGCCAGTCCCCCACCGACGGTCCAATGGGCTGGCCCAGCGGGTTCACTCGCGGCGGCGTCACCACGGCAGCACCTCGCCATTGCTGTGCCAGAACGTGCCGGTATTGTCCAGGTTGAGTTCCGCGATCCGCTGGGCCAGGCCGGCCGCGGACTCCTCCGGTGTGATCAGCCCGCCGAAATTCACCATGCGGGTCTTCACAAAGCCCGGATGCAGCAGCGCCACGGCAATGCCCCGGGGCTTGAGGTCCACTGCCAGCGACTTGCCGAAGGCATTCAGTGCCGCCTTGGAGGCGCGATAGCCGTAACGGCCGCCGGAGTCGTTATCGGCAATGGAGCCCATGCGACTGGTGATGTTGGCCACCTTGCTGCCGTCGCGCAGGTTGACCAGCAACGCCTCGGTCACCCGCAACGGTGCATAGGCGTTGATTTCCATCTGACGGCGAATGGAATCGAAATCGATGCTGCCCAGCTGTTCATCCTGCAACAGGCCGGCGTTGTTGATCAGCAAGTCCAGGGGCTGATCCCCCAGCTCGGTGGTGACACGGGCGATCCCCGCGTCCTGGGTCACGTCAACACCGTCGATAACCTGACCGGCCACCGCCCGCAACTCCTCGGACGACTGCCGGCAAACGCCAATCACACACCAGCCTTCCGCGGCATAGTGACGAGCCAGTTCGAGCCCAATTCCCCGGTTGGCACCGGTAATCAATACCTGTTTCACTGCCTTCTCCCTGTCGCTCGTTGGTAATTCGGTTCCTTCATGCTAACGCAATCCGGGAGAGGTTTAAGCCACGGCGGCGACATCCTCCCCGAAACATAAGTAACCCGAGGTTATTTACTATCCCGGGCAACCAGTGTAAGTTAAGTGACCGTCGTTTACTTAACAGGAGAAGTGGATCATGGCGTATGTCGTTCTGACCGGTGCAAGCGCCGGCATTGGCGAAGTGTTTGCTCACCAGTTGGCCAGCCAGCACCAGGACCTGATTCTGGTGGCCCGCCGCGAGGAGCGTCTGCAGGCCCTGGCCGGCGAGCTGGCCGAGCGTTACGGCGTCACCGCCCAGGTGGTCAAGGCCGACCTGGCAGACGCGGACGGGGCCAGCGAGCTGGCCCGCACCATCAAGGCGGCCGGCTGGGCCGTGTGCGGTCTGGTCAACAACGCCGGCTTCGGCGACCGGGGTGAGTTCGACCAGCTGCCGCTGGAGCGCCAACTGGCGATGATTCAGGTCAATGTCTCCTCTCTGGTCGCCCTGACCTGGCACCTGCTGCCCCTGCTGAAGGCGCAAGCGGGGAGTTTTGTCATCAACGTGGCCTCCACCGCGGCCTTCCAGGCGGGGCCCAAGATGGCCATCTACTACGCCAGCAAGGCCTTTGTGCTGTCGTTCTCCGAGGCCCTCCACGAGGAACTGAAGGACGCCGGCGTGGCGGTCAGTGCCCTGTGCCCCGGCGCCACTGAATCGGAGTTTGCCAGCGAAGCCAATTTGACCGGCACCAAGCTGTTCAGCGGCTCGGTCATGCCCGCCGAACAGGTGGTGCGCAAATCCCTGGCCCGGCGCCGGAGTGCCATCGTCATTCCGGGGTTGATGAACCTGTTGATGGTCTGGTCTGGTAAACTGTCGCCCCGATGGATCACCCGCCGGATTGCGGGTTGGCTACAGGCGTGAGGCATGAATGAAAGGCAGGTTGTGTGGCGGTCGCCAGAGAGCGCGCAGTGAACAGGAGAAAGCCCAGCGGGAAACCCAGATTCTGGACGCGGCGGAGGCGCTGTTCAGCGAACGGGGCCTGGACCGGCTGACCCTGGCGGATGTAGCGGCGGCCACCGGCCTCACCAAGGCCGCGCTGTACCGTTACTTCCGCAGCAAGGAGCTGCTGTTCCTCGCGGTGTACCGGCGCGCCCTGACCGCCTTCGTCGACGACCTGACGTCGCAGGGGAGCGAATCCTTTCCCGAGGGAATGATTCACACCCTGCTCGCCCACCCGGTCTATTGCCGGCTCACCGCCATCCTGCACGTGGCGTTGGAAACCGGACTGAGCACCGAGGAAGCCCGGGAGTTCAAGCGCTACCTGCTGGGACAGCTGAACCGGCTGCTGGCCCAAGTTCAGTCAGCCACCGGACGCCATGAGGCCGCCTGCCTTCACTACCTGTTGCAGTGCCAGCAGGCGCTGATCGGTTGCTGGCACATGACGCACCCCACCGACACGGTGCGTGACGCCCTGGCCTCTGGGCCGTTGCAGGTGTTCCAACTGGACTTCGCCCAGACCCTTGAGCGCCACCTGACGGTGCTGACCGATGCCTTCCTGAAGCAGCCGCAATCCCGACTCAACTGACGGGGGCCGCCGCGGGTTCGTCCAACGACCGGCGCTGCCGGTCCGCCAATGCCCGGCCCAGCCACTGGGCCTCCACCAAGCGGGTAAAGGCCGCCAACTCGGGAACCTGCTGACAACGGTCGCGACGGGTCACCAGGTACAACGACAGGGTGGCCGCAGTCTGCGGAAACACCCGGATCTCGTTGCGGGCGGCCGCCATATCCGCCAGGTGCTCCGCCACCAGGCCGATCCCCAGGCCGGCCTTGACCATGGCAATGGTGGAGTATTCGTCGTCTGAGGTGGTGGCGACGTTGGCGGCGGGATAGTGCACGCCCAAACGTTCCCGCAGCAGATCGATGTAGGGACAGCTGGGCGACGGTGCGACCCAGGGCAAACAGGCCAGGTCACTGGCGCTGTCGGGCAGCCGGTCCAGCCCCCGGTTCAGCGGCGCGATGGTCACCACCCGGATATGCCCGAGCACCCGTCGTTTGAGCGTCTCCGCCTCATGGCCACCGTAGACAAACCCCACATCCAGCTCTCCGTCGAGCACCGCCCGCTGGATGTCCACGGAATTGCTCGATTTGACCACCAGGGACACCTCCGGCAAATCCCGGGCGGTGGTTTCCAGCACCGACTCGATCCGCAGCAGCTCCGGCAAGGCATTGAGCCCCAGCAACAGCTCGCTGCGGCGGTTGCCAGCGATGGCCCGGGCGGTGGTTTCCAGCTCGGCCAGATTGCCCAGTATGCGATACGCCAGGGGCAACACCTTCAGGCCGGCCTCGGTCAGCACCATGCCCTTGCTGGTCCGCTCGAACAGCTGGAGATTCAGGGCCTCCTCCAACTGACGCAACTGGGTGCTGACCGCGGCCGGCGTCGAATGCCGACGCTGCGCCGCACGAGTCAGGTTCTTCTCTTCCGCGATCAACACAAATGAGCGCAGTTTTTCCAGTTGTATGTGCATGCTCTCTTCCTTTGCCAACAAGCCAGACGGGACCGCGATATTACCCGGGCTTACCAGCATACACCCTGAATCCGGGCTCAGACAGGGTCATAGGGCGTTCGCTTTTCACTAACACCGCATCAAATTAAATTTGATTCCGTCGGCGCCCCGGCGCTCCTACCATCAATGAACAGCCATTGGCAGGGAGATTGCGCCATGAACCACCCTCAGACCGTTTATTCGCCGGTCACCGACCGCGCCCATCCGGTACAGCTGGTGCGCACCTGGATCTGGCGATCCAACCGTCGTCGTGCGTTGCGTCGGGAGTTCTCTCACGCCAGCCCGGAATGGCTGGCCTGGATCGAGCAGGATATCGGCCTGCAGCCGGGGGACCTGCTGCGGGAAATGCACAAGCCGTTCTGGTCACACTGAACATTGGGCGACGGCCCCGCGACCCCGGGGACCGTCCCCTAAAGCCCCTATCCCTGGGGGCAGGGCCGACGCGCCACCGGCCTGGATTTATCCGTCCCGTTTTGTTTACCGGCCCGACGCTGCGCCAGCCACGCCCGGCTCTTCTGCCACAACTTTCTGGCCGCCTCAACCCGGGCCCGACGGCTGGGGTCCTGTGGTGTGCCCTGATTCATCATCAACCGATTCAGTGAAGGCTGTTCGTTCCGAGTCATGGTTGCTTCTCCCTCCGGGGTAGTGAGTCTTCATTACACCCCCCGATACCGGGCGACATCCATCGAATCTTTGTTGACGACGGCGTTTAACTTTTATGAATCCTCAGGGGCGTTCCCTCGCAATCGGAGCGCTGGGATCTATACTGAATGGTGAAGCCTACGCCGTTTGCCAGGATGCTTAGCAACCAGGGAAGGCCAGAAAGATGCTGCTCTGTGCGACTCCGAACCACTCCCGCTCCTTGTATGGTACCCCTGCCATCGCGCCGCTCCTGTGGAGCAGGCGCGGAGGTGCGTAACCATGCCCCGGAAACTGCCAACGGTTGAAGCGGAAACCCTCTACGATGCGCTGATGAACGCCGCCGCCGACGCCATCGTGGTGATCGACGAGACCGGTATCATCCGCCACTTTTCCGATTCCGCCCAGGAGCTGTTCGAATACGCCGCCGACGAGTGCATCGGCCAGAACATTCGCAAGCTGATGCCGGAACCCTACCGCAGCCAGCATGACAAATACCTGCGCAACTACCGCAACAGCGGCCAGGCCCAAATCATCGGCATTGGCCGGGATGTGTTCGGGTTGAAGAAGTCCGGCCGCAGTTTCCCCATGCACCTGTCCGTGGGCGAGGCCTGGGTCCAGGGTCAGCGACTGTTCGTCGGCATCTGCCATGACCTCACCACCTACCGCACCACGCTCGCGGAGCGCGCTTCCCTCGAGAAGCTGCAGCATGCCCTGCTGGATGCCGCGGTCGATGGCATCATCACCATCAATGACAGGGGCCTGATCACCAGTTTCAATGCCGCCGCCGAACAGCTGTTCCAATACAGCCGCGACGAGGTACTCGGCGAGAACGTCAAGATACTGATGCCCGAGCGTTACGCCCAAGAGCACGATGACTACATCCGCAACTACCTGAACACGGGGCAGGCGGGCATCATCGGCATTGGCCGGGACGTCACCGGGCGACGCAAGGACGGCAGTGACTTTCCCATGCACCTGTCGGTGGGCGAATCGGAACAGGATGGCCGCAAACTGTTCGTCGGCATCTGTCACGACCTCAGTGAGTACAAGTCGGTACTGGTGCGCCTGGGCCGCGCCGAGCGTCGTTACAAGGACATAGTCCAGAGCCAGAAACAGCTGATCTGCCGGCTCGACAGTCAGATGCGCCTGACCTTCGCCAACGCGTCGTTCAGCGACCTGCTGGGCATTCAGCAGAAGGAGCTGATCGGCATGCCGCTCAGTGCCACGCTGGAGGATGAACAGCGGTCTCCCCGCGGCACCCTGGAAGCGCTGTTTGCCGAGCCGCCGGAGCAGGACGCGGTCAACCTCAAGCTGGCCATGAAGACCAGGGACCGGGAAACCCTGGTGGACTGGTCGTTCCGGCGATTGCCGGACAGCGAGGAATACGGCCGGGAACTCCAGGGCTTTGGCATCGATGTCTCGGAGATGGAAGCGGCGCTGTCCCAGGCTCGCTTCCTGCGCAGCCACGACCAGCTCACCGGCCTGCTCAACAAACGCGCCTTCCTCAAGGCACTGCGGCAACTGCCGGAAACTCACGACCAGTTCGCCATGCTCCACTTCGACTGTGAACGGTTTGCCTCCATCAACCAGCGCTACGGCTACAACGTGGGCGACCTGGTAATCATCGAGATGGCGCAACGGATTCGCAACTGTCTGCCCAATGGAGGGCTCAGCGCCAGGGTTGGCGGTGACGAGTTCCTCATGGCGCTGCCGGTCTCCGCCGCCAAGGACGTGTCCTCGGTGGCCCAACAGCTGCTCAACAGCCTGCAGCAACCGGTACAGGTGCAGGACCACAGCATTCCATTGAGCGGTTCCATCGGGGTGGTGCTGTACCCCAAGGACTGCGACCAATCGGAGGAACTGTCGGAACTGGCCGAAGCCGCCACCCGGCGGGCCAAGGCGCGCAATGAGCTGATTGCCTTCTACAACCCCCACGACCACGCCCTGATGCAGCAGGAACTGGAACTGGAGCAGGGCCTCAAGTCCGCGCTGCTCAACGACGAACTGGATATTTACCTGCAACCCAAGGTACGCCTGGATTCCGGCCAGGTGATCAGCTACGAAGCGCTGGTGCGCTGGCCCCACCCGGTGAACGGCTTCATCGCCCCGGCGCAGTTTGTCCCCATTGCCGAGCGCAGCACCCTGGGCCAGCGTCTCGATCGTTACGTGATCCGCCAGGTGGCCGCGCTCATCGCCGACGCCCGGGGCCAGGGTCGGGAGGTGCCCCCGATTGCCATCAACATCACCGCCAGCCACTTCGCCAGCCTGGATCTGGTGGATTTCCTGACCCATACCCTGAACACCCACCAACTGCCCACCACCGCCATCGAGCTGGAAATCACTGAAGGCGTGGTGATCGAGATGAGCCGCGCGGTCTCCGCCAACCTGGACCGTCTGCTGCAACTGGGCATCCGCATCAGCCTGGATGACTTCGGCACCGGTTACTCGTCGCTCAGCTACCTGAAGAACCTGACGGTGGACGAACTGAAGATCGACAAGTCGTTTATCGATGAGCTGCAGTCCAGCAAAGGCACCGTGTTGGTGAGCTCCATCATCGCCATTGCCACAGCCTTCGACATTGACGTCACCGCCGAAGGCATCGAACGCCAGGACCAGCACGAGCTCCTGATGCAGATGGGCTGCAATATCGGGCAGGGCTACTTCCTGGGTCGGCCCATGCCCGCCCGGGAATACCTGTTTGACCAGTTAGTTCAGAACGACTGACCGGGTGCCCCGATGGGGCACTTGCGCCATACTGCGCACTACGACGTTCGGCTAACTATAACTCCAGGAATCATCTAGCATAATGACCGATGGGTTTGTGTCCGGGCAGCCCGGCCCAAATCCGGAGTCCCGACGGAACTCACGGGATTGCCCACGACTCCGCGCACAACAACGACAAAAGAGGATGGAAGCGCCATGAAATTACGTTCTGCTCTGACCGCTGTAGCCCTGGTTCTGGCCACAGGCCTGGCAGCCAGCCAGGTGGCCGCCCAGGATCGCTTTACCCTGCGCCTGGCCGAAACCTGGGGCCCCAATTTCCCGATCTTTGGCGACGCCACCAAGAACATGGCCAAAATGGCCGAGGAGATGTCCGACGGACGGCTGCGAATCCGCATCGACTCGGCCAACAAACACAAGGCGCCATTCGGCATCTTCGACATGGTCAAGGCCGGCCAGTACGACCTGGGCCATTCCGCGTCCTATTACTGGAAGGGCAAGGTGCCCAACACCCTGTTCTTCACCAGCATGCCCTTCGGCATGACCGCCCTGGAACAATACGCCTGGTTCTACTACGGCGACGGCATGGAGCTGATGCAGGAAGTCTACGAGCCCCACAACATGCTGTCGTTTCCCGGTGGCAACACCGGCATCCAGATGGGCGGCTGGTTCCGGGATGAGATCAACTCCCTGGAAGACCTCCAGGGGCTGAAAATGCGGATTCCGGGCTTTGCCGGTGAGGTGTTTGCCGAAGTCGGCGTCAACCCCACCAACATCGCCCCGGGCGAGCTCTATACCGCCCTGGAGCGTGGCACCATCGACGCCACCGAATGGGTTGGCCCGGCCCTGGACCTGCGCCTGGGCTTCCAGCAGATTGCCGACTACTACTACACCGGTTGGCACGAGCCGGCGACCGAGTTGCAGTTCCTGGTGAACCAGGACACCTGGGAGAAACTGCCGGACGACCTGCGGGAGATCCTGCGCATTGCCATGCGCACCGCCGCCTACGACATGCTGGTTCACTCCATGCATGAGAACGCACGCGCCTGGGCGTCCATCAAGCAGGAGCACCCGAACATCGAGGTGCGCACCTTCCCGGACGAGGTGATCCAGGCCATGTACGCGGCCAACCAGAAGCTGCTGGCCGAAGCCGCCGAAGGGGACGAGCTGGCCAAGCGCATCGTCGATTCCCAGGCCCAGTACCTGGAACAGGCCCGCGCCTACACCGAGATCTCCGACCGCGCCTACCTCAACACCATGGCGGAACTGGAGTAAGATCCCCTGCATGATACCGCCGGAGCTGCTCCCTGGAACAGCTCCGGCGTTTTGGTATAAACCATCATAAACCGCCGGCGCGGTTTGCCGGTTATAGGAATGATCATGCGCTGGATTATCTCGCTGGATAAGGGCCTGGCCCGCTTATCCTACCTCTGTGGCTGGGTGGCCTGCCTGGCCTTGATCCTCATGCTCCTCAACGTCTTCTACGACGTCATCACCCGCTACATCTTCAACGATGTCTCCATCGGTATGCAGGAGCTGGAGTGGCACTTTTACTCGGTGGTGTTCCTGCTGGGGATTCCCTACGCCCTGCGCACCGACGGTCACGTGCGGGTGGACGTGATCTACGCCGGCCGCAGCAACCAGTTCAAGGCCTGGGTCAACCTGGTGGGCGCTGTTGCCTTCGTTATCCCCTTCGCCTTCCTGATCGGCTATTACGGCTACGACTTCGCGCTGGAATCCTACCGCCTCGGCGAGAGCAGCGGCGATCCCGGTGGGCTGCCGTATCGCTGGATCATCAAGGCGCTGATTCCGTTCTCGGCGGTGTTCACCGCCACCAGCGGCCTGGGCATGGCGACCTACGCCATCCGGGTGCTGAAGGGCGACGAGACCTACCACGATGAGAACAGCAAGGAGGGCCTGGCATGATCGGCATCATCATGTTTGCGGTATGCCTGGTCATGCTGCTGTGGGGCTTCCCGGTGGCCTTCACCTTCGGCGGTGTCGCCCTGGTGTTCGGCCTGATTAGCTTAGGACCCGAAGTCTTTTCCTTCATGCCCTTCCGCATCATGAGCGTGATGCAGAACACGGTGATGATGGCCATTCCCCTGTTCATCTTCATGGGGGTGGTGCTGCAGCGCACCAAGCTGGCGGAGCAGCTGCTGACCTCCATGGGCCGGCTGTTCGGCGGGCTGCCCGGCGGGCTGGCCATCTCCACGATTCTGGTGGGTGCGCTGCTGGCCGCCTCCACCGGCGTGGTCGGCGCCAGTGTGGTGGCCATGGGGCTGATCTCCCTGCCGGTGATGTTGGCCCACAAGTACGACACCCGCCTCAGTTGCGGCACCATTTGCGCGGCCGGCACCCTGGGCCAGATCGTGCCGCCGTCGATCATCCTGATCATTCTCGGCGACGTGCTGGGCCTGCCGGTCGGCGACCTGTTCAAGGCCGCGGTGATCCCCGGCGTGGTGCTGGTGGGCCTGTATATCGTCTACATTCTGGTGCTGACCCGATTCAAGCCGGAAACCGCCCCGGCCATGCCGGACGATTCCGGCCTCACCCGTCGCCAGGAGGTTGTCAGCGCGCTGATCGCCATCATCCCGCCACTGGCACTGATCGTGATCGTGCTCGGCTCCATCTTTACCGGCATTGCCACCCCCACCGAGTCCTCTGCCCTGGGCGGGGTCGGCGCCGTTGTGCTCGCGATTGCCTATCGCCAGTTTTCGTTCCGGATGATCTGGGACAGTGCCCGCGACACGGTCAAGGTGACGGCCATGGTGTTTGCCATCCTGATCGGCGCCACCGCCTTCTCCATGGTGTTCAGTTACACCGGCGGCGACTACCTGCTGGAGGAGTGGATGCTGGAACTGCCCGGCGAGAAGTGGGGCTTTTTGATCCTGTCCATGCTGGTGATCCTG
>NZ_JAWVYN010000019.1:0-70390 GCF_033722735.1 Marinobacter sp. | reverse complement strand
CTGATGGATTTCAGGTTCTGGCTGTTGCACATGACCGGCGGCGTCCGCAGTACTGGCTGGGCAGGCTTTAACAATCGGCTGCACAGCGACCGATTTTCCGCCGCTTCGCGGCTCCAAACCGGCGCGTGAGCCGGGCGTTAAATTTTTGCGGCACCCTCGAAAACTATGGTGTAATACACTGTAGTTTGTGCAATAGAGGGTAAGATGATGAGTGTAACCACAGTCCGTCTTCAGGCGGAAGTAGAGCAGCATCTTGATGCAATCGCTAGCAGGCTCCACCGGAGCAAAGGCTGGATTATCAACCAGGCGCTGACTGAATACATCGAAAAGCAGCAGCGTGAGCAAGAGCGTTGGCAACAGACCTTAGAGGCGATGGAATCAGCAGCCCAAGGGAAAGTAGTTGATGCTAGCGAGGTCCATGGTTGGCTAAAGAGCTGGGGGACCGATAACGAGAAGGACTCGCCGGGGGCTGGTAAGTGAAGCTGGTCTACACGGAAGAAGCTGTTGCAGATTTAAAGCGTTTACGGGAATTCATCGCTATCCATAATCCTTCCGCGGCGGCTCGAATAGCCGCTGAGCTGGTTGGGAAAATTGAGCTACTACCAGACTTTCCTAAAATGGGGTCTCCGGTTGAAATGGCTCCAGAACCGGAATCAGTCCGTGACATGATTTTCGGCAAATACATTGTGCGCTACTCGCTCCACTCCAACACCATTATCATTTTGCGGGTATGGCATACCTTGGAAGGCGAACGCTAGAAATTTAACCAGTAGCGCAAGCGGATCGGTTTTCCGGCGCAGTTGGGCCTCCAAACCGGCCGCTTCGCATGGCGTTATGTGGTAGTTCGTGAAGAGATTCGAATGGCGGAAAATTTGACCGAAGCGAAGGAAAAGCTTTTAAGCACAGAGTACCCCCGTTGGCGAAACTTGCTGTCTTGCGCGATTCTCGTACTTTTCACGACGGGTATGGTTTCGGGTTGGTGGTATGCCTATTACACCGCCTCTGACATCGAGTGCCACAAAGGCATTTTGTACTTCTCAGCTATTTGGCTAGCTGTGCAATGGGTGGTCATCGGCTATTTATATCGCTATCAAAATGTTCCCAAATTTGCCCGGGAAGCGATCAAGCTACTGATATTGCTCGGTAATGTATGGTTTGGTTTTTTCATTTTTTCATTACAACCATGCACCCAGTAGTCCGAGCACATAACCAGTCATTCAAGTACGTTCTGGACTTCCCCCAGTTTTCCGGCGCGTTTGCGCCTCCAAACCGGCCGCTTTGTGTGGCGTTAAATCAGTAGTGATATCTGAGCCGGGCGATAAGCAAAGCGTCGTCCGTGACTTTGTAAACTATTCGGTGTTCTTCGTTGATCCGGCGAGACCAGTACCCGGCTAGACTGTGTTTGAAGGGCTCTGGTTTGCCAACACCTTCGAACGGTTCTCGCTTGGTCTCTTTGATCAGCTTATTGATTCGGCTAAGAATCTTTTTGTCGGTTTTCTGCCAATACAGATAGTCTTCCCAGGCGTTCTCGGAGAAGATGAGTTTCATTCAAGAAGTTCCTTTTCTTGACCACCGCCTTGCTCCAGCTCGGCAACGGATTCCAGCAAACGCCGTGCGTTTTTTGGTGCGCGCAGAAGGTATGCAGTTTCTTGCAGCGCCTCGTAGTCCTCCAGGGAGATCATTACCACGGACTGCGACTTGCTCCGGATGATGATCACGGGGGAATGGCCTTCACAGACCTGCTCCATGGTTTTTGCTAGATTGGTGCGAGCGGCTGTGTAACTAATGGCAACCTGGTTGTATGTACAACGATGAGGGGGTATTCTTGGAGCATGTTTGAGCGATGCCTTTACTTCAATACCGTTGCGCTGGCACGGGACGTCGACCGTATCTGGAACGAAGCGTATAGCGAGCTTTCGCTGGCACCATCGCACGCTTACCTTTTGCGCTTGATACTCGCCAAGCCCGGGTTGTCGCCGTCTGAGATCGGCAGGGAGTTGAATCTTGAAAAGTCGACAGTCACCCGGTTTGTTGATCGAATGGTGGAGGCAGGCTACCTGGTCCGCTCGGCTGCCGGTAAGGGGCTTGGAACCGGGCAACGAATCTTCGCTACTGATCGCGCCAAGGCAATTTCGGGGCGGTTGGACGCCATTGGCGAGGCGTTGTACAGGAGGATGACGGCGTTGGTGGGCGAGGAGGATCTCAAGCAGTATGCAAGCCTGGCGCGACAGGTGCGCTCACGGATCTAATGCCGTTTTCAGTTTTATGAGTTGTACATACAACGAGAAAGGAGTCTATTATGAGCTTGATCGCGTCACCGATTACCGGGCAGGAATCCCCGGCCAACACTGATTCACCTTATGCCGCGTTGGTTCAGTTCTATCGCGCTTTTAATGGCAGGGATATGGAGTCAATGGCGAATAATTGGCTACAGAGTGACGAGGCTTCGCTATCAAACCCTGTTGGGGGTGGGGTTCGGCGGGGCTGGAACGCCATCGCTGCTTTGTACGACCGGTTATTCAATGGGGCTGGACGGGTTTACGTAGAGTTTTTTGATTATTCCCTTCATCAGACCGGGGAAATGTTCGTCGCTGTGGGGCGGGAGCGAGGCACCTTCACCAGTGACGATGCGTCGCTGAAACTCGAGATCCGAACGTCGCGCACTTACCGGTGGACTAACGACGGATGGCGGCAGCTCCACCACCATGGGTCTATTGAGAATGCGGCACTGCTCGGTGACTACCAGCAGGCAATCACACGCATCAATCGTTAAACCGATATCAGGGGGGAGTCAGGCGATGCCATACATCAATATCAGAATTACGGACGAAGAGGTGAGCGCAGCGGATAAGCGGGCGCTTATTGTGGGCGCCACTCAGTTGCTGCAGGATGTGCTTGGCAAGAACCCCGCAACAACCGTGGTTATCATCGATGAGGTCAGCACGGATAACTGGGGCATCGCGGGTGAACCGGTGACGCAGCGGCGAGAGCGAGGGCTGTGACTGGCAGTCCTCTCGGCCACAGCGCGCTCGCACTGGATTGTGGCACGCTGATTCAGGAATTGTGATGGAGAGGGCTCTGCATGGCGCGAGTTCCGATCACAATGGAGGTGCAGCATAACCACACCCGCCAAGAACAGGGTTTGTCTTTGGTTCGATGGCGCCGCCGAACGCGCGTTCGATGCCATGATGCAGATGAGGAAGCTCGACATCGCAACCATCGAGGCGGCGCTGGGGGGTTGAGGGGCAGGGACTGTTCGGGATCGGCTACACTGTTTGTACCCCCGCGTTTGAGGAGAGACTCCATGGCTCTTACCCCCTCCAATATGGTCGATCTGGGGAGCACCGCCCCGGATTTCAAACTTCCGGCCCCCAGAACCGGCGAACAGGTGGCGCTGTCGGATTTCACCGGCGACAAGGGGCTGCTGGTGATGTTTATCTGCAATCACTGCCCCTTCGTGAAGCACGTAGAGCCCGGGTTGATCCAGTTGGCGAAGGATTATGCGGGCAAAGGCATCGATATAGTGGCGATCAGTGCCAATGATGCGACAAGCCACCCGGATGACGCCCCGGAGAAAATGGCGCAGAAGAACTATCCGTTTCCCTATCTCTACGATGAATCCCAGGCGGTGGCGAGGGCCTATGAGGCGGCCTGTACGCCGGACTTCTTCCTGTTCGATGGCGAGCGCAAGCTGGTCTACCGTGGTCAGTTTGATGACTCGCGCCCGGGCAATGATGTTCCGGTAACGGGGGCTGATCTGAGGGCCGCAATGGATGCGTTAATCGCCGGGGATAAGCCCACCGGAGACCAGAAGCCGAGTATTGGCTGCAATATCAAGTGGCGAAGCTGATAGCCACTGATTTTTCCAGTTGACACAGCCCGGCATGGGGCCATAACTAGTGTGGGGCCAACGGAGTTTGATCGGCCCGCGTATTTGCACTCAACCAACAGAAGGGACGCTGACATGTCGCATATCAATATCATCACCTTTGAAGGTATCTCCGAAGAACCCAGGGCCGCCATCCCCGATGGCTACCAGGGGTTTGACTGGGTGAGCTATGACCCGATGAGTGAAACCTACGGCGGCGAGGTTTACGCAGCCACGGGAGGCCGTGCGCTGACGTCCGGACGGTACTCTGTGAAAGGGCTGGGGTTCCGGATGAAGGCTTCCGATGGTGGCAAGTTTGACGTTCGCAGTGCCGTGATCGCCGCCGACGGCGCTGGCTTTGCGATGGATGTAACGATGGTAGGGCAGGTTTCCGGAACGGAGGTTTTTCGAAAACTGGTGAACCCCCTGACGGACTATGGTCCGGGCCCCACGGAAGTGGAGATTTGCTGCAGCGGCGTTGACGAATTTGTGTTTATCGGCTCCGCCATAGAGTCCTTCGATGTGGACAATATCAAGGTCGCTGTTGGGGCCCCGGGGGCGCCACGCGGGCTGGCAGCTGAATAGTGGTCCGGTAAACGGGGGGGCTGGAGTCGCTTCGGTAATTGGGAGTTGCCAGTGCGGCTTCGCCCCCTTTGTTGCTTCAGGGGCGTCGATTCACCAGTGCCTCAACGCACTGTCGGAACAACCTTTCGTCGAACCAGGCCAATGGGGCGCCTGGTTCGGCGCAGAACACCCGCCCGCCGGATTCCTCAATGCCCCCTTCAATCATCAGGTTATCGGCCAGCCCGAACTTCTCAACCGCGTGTCCCTGGGCATCCCTGGGGCGCTGCCCGGCACGCTGGTAGTACGTCCGGCTGTCCATCGAGAAAGCGAACGCCAGTTTGCCCTGGCCGATCATGTAACCCACTTCGAAGACCGTGCCCGGGTCGGCACTGAGGCCGCGAAAGGGCGTCAGGTTGGCGATGATGGCATCGCAGCTGTCCATCAGCTTGCGGTTGGCGAGGTGGATCCGCAGGCCGCATTCCCGGTCCGGTGTGTCGGCGGGGAGGTCCAGGTCGGTGTCCAGAGGGTCCACGCCCTCCAGGCCGTATTCGGCCAGCAGCCGTTTCTTCGTGCCGACAATCGCCCGGTGATCGCCCTGCGGGAAGAAGACTTCGGGGCCGGCCAGGTAGATACGTTTGGGTTCTGTCACGGATTGTCCAGTGTCGGCAACGGCTCAATGCGGTTGATGTCGCCGGTGGGGGAGGCCGGCTCGTCCTTGATGATAACCAGTATGCCGCCGACGATGATCGCGATGGCAATGATAACCCGGAGAACGGTTAACTTGGACATGGTTGTCTCCTTCCACGCGTATGCCGCTGCCTGGGCCGTGGGCCCCTGCGATGGTGCCGTGGCCTTGGCTTACCCTGTGGTAGTTCGTAGTATTGCGAAAGACCCGGGCAAAGAAAATGGCGCTGGCAGGTACCCACCCCATGACCGACAAAACCCCGTACGTGGAGTGTTGCAAACATGGCAGGCAGCAGGCGACCTTTGTCTGTCAGCATATCGTACAAAGCCTGCAGGATGGCAAGCCCCGGGGGTTCTGGTGGTCGCAGGAGAGTCCGGACAACCCGCGGCCGGACGCCTGGTGCAGTGAGTGTGAAGAGGTCGTCAACCGGGTTGGTGAGTGGAACGACGAATCCGAAGCCTTTGCCGGGGTGCGATTGCTGTGCGGGGCCTGCTACGACCGCGCAAAGGCACTGAATGCCGCGAGGAATAGGCACTGGTGGGCCTTTTGGAGATAGGGCCGGACAGGGCGATACGATCGGTGGCTGATTTGAGGGCATTGTGTGGAGTGTCGCACTGTTCAAATGGATAAGGCTGGAATAATGGAGCAGCCGATCAGACAAAGGAGGTTAACGTGCCAGGAAAGTACCCCGACAAGATCCGTACGCTGCCATTGTTCGATGGCCGCTTTGATGCCTACCGGCTAGCCGCCGAGGTGGCCGATGTGCTGTTTGCCTCCTACCCGTCGGGCACCAGCATTCCACCGCACACCCACGAGACCGATAACCACGGCATCATTATCCGCGGCGAGCTGATTCTCACCATGCAGGGGTGGGTGGAGCGCTACGGCGTGGGCGACTGGTACCACGTACCGGCCGGCGTGGCGCATGCGGCGGAGTTCGAGCAGGACACCGACGAAATCGAGTTCTGGTTTGAGCCCGAGGGGGAATCGCTATGACTGACCGCAGCGGAGGCAAGACGAGCCCCCAGGTTGACGCCTTTCTTGGCCGGTCTGGTCAGTGGCAAAAAGAGTACGAGGCACTGCGGGCGATCATGCTCGACTTGCCACTGGACGAGGGCTTCAAGTGGGGCAAACCCTGCTATGCCGTCGAAGGCAGGAACGTGGTGCTGATCCACGGTTTCAAGGCGTACTGTGCGTTGCTGTTCATGAAGGGGGCCCTGTTGAGGGACCCTGACGGCATCCTGGTCCAGCAAACGGCCAACACCCAGGCGGCACGCCAGATCCGTTTCACCAGCGTGCCGCAAATAAAAGCCCTGGAGCCGGTGCTGAAGGCCTATATCAACCAGGCCATTGAGGTGGAAAAGGCCGGTTTGACGGTGGATTTCAAGGACACCGAGGATTTCACTGTCCCGCAGGAATTCCAGGACCGGCTGGATGCGGACCCGGCGGTGAAGGCTGCGTTTGAGTCTTTGACACCTGGGCGGCAACGGGGGTATCTGCTGCATTTCTCCGGCGCCAAGCAGTCCCGTACACGGGCGTCCAGGGTGGAGCAGTGTGTCGCCAGAATTCTGGCGGGTAAAGGATTGAGCGACCGTTAGCTCCTGTTGGGGGGCGGTTGGATTGAGCAGGGGAATCCAGGATGATTGCCAGGGCACGGTTGTCCCCCGAGGACGAGCAGTACCGGCTGGACCCGGACCTTACGGTACAGCATTATGAGGTTATCGATCACCGATTCGTCGCGCCCCCCGGGTAGCTAAAAGGACGTCACACGTGATCCTTCGGCCTGTCATCGTTCGCACAGGCACGCTGACATGCGACGACCAACCGCCCCTGAACAGGGAACCTGTGAACCATGGACGACAAGAAGCATCACCTTATCCAGCAATACTTCGACGATTTCACCGACGCCTTCGCGTCTTTTGATGGCCAGCGGGTGGCCGCCAAGTTCAGTTTCCCCTATATGGCGAAAAGCGCGGGGGAGGACCGTCTGGTGTTCCATACCGAGCGGGAACTGGGCGAGTATTTCCAGCGTTACCTGGATGAATACCGGCAGCAGGGGTGCCGGCAGTGCCGCTATTCCAACCTCACGGTGGCCTGGATAGGCAGTGACTGCGCGGTGGCGTCCGTTGACTGGACACTGACGGATGGAGGTGGGCAGGAGATAATGAGCTGGTCCGAGTCTTACACACTGTTGTTCAGGGAGGGGCGGGCGCTGGCGTTCGTCTCTGTGGATCATCCCTGAAGGGCCCGAGCTTGCTGTACCTGTGGGGAAGCCCGAATGTTTGAACTCAAAACCGTTGCCCTGTTCTTCGTCACCGCCCTGGCGGAGATCGTTGGTTGTTACCTGCCTTACCTGTGGCTGCGACAGGCCAGCCGGCCTGGTTGCTGCTGCCAGGGTTGGTGAGCCTGGCCCTGTTTGCCTGGCTGTTGTCGCTTCACCCCACCGCAGCCGGACGAGTGTACGCCGCCTATGGCGGGGTCTATATTGGTGTGGCCCTGTTGTGGCTGTGGGCCGTTGAGGGCATTCGGCCCACGATCTGGGATCTGGTGGGCGGAGCCGTGGCGTTGCTGGGCATGGCCATCATCATGTTTGCTCCGCGACAGGTGTAGGCCGTTCGGGCCCCGGGAGGACAAGGAGTCATGAGTGACATTGCGCAAACACCGCTACCGCCGTACTACGCCGTGATCTTCACCTCGCTGCGAACCGACGGCGACCAGGGCTACGGGGAGATGGCGGAGCGGATGCTGCGGCTGGCAGCCGAGCAGGAGGGGTTCCTGGGCGTGGAGTCCGCCCGGGAAGGCGTCGGAATCACGGTATCCTACTGGGATAACCTGGAGGCCATCCGGCAGTGGAAGCAGAACGTGGAACACCTGCAGGCCCAGCGGCTTGGCCGGGAGGCCTGGTACGCCGGCTTTCGGGTGCGGATTGCCAAAGTCGAGCGTGAATACGGGAAAGGCCCGGACTAGCCCTTCCTGGCCATCTGCTCCAGGGCCAACAGCGTATCGACATAGCCCACGAAGCGGTTCAGATAGTCCGGCGAGAGGCGCTGCATGGTGGTCACCGCCCGGGTGACCAGGCGATGGGCGTTCATCGGTCCGGCATTGTCCGGGGTATTGGCAATGGCGTTGGCAATGCGCTTCTCGATGGACAGCTGGGCCTGGGCGGCACGCACCTCGCTCAGGGCTCGCAGTTCACGGCGCGGTTGCAGGGTGGGAGAGGGCGCAGGCCTCTGCGGGGAGCTGGCCTCATCCCCGCGGGGCTGTGCGGACTGGGCCAGGAGCCGTTCCTGCAGGTCGGCCAAGGGGGAAGGCCGTTGTCGGGCCCGGAACCGCCTCGCCAGGCGGTGTACCCCCCGATAGTCGCCCTGTTCCAGGCACTGCTGGAGGCTGACCAGGTGGGGGTGGGGCAAGTCGCTGGCACAGTCGTCGATCAGGTCTGCTGCCTGCCGCCGAGCCTGCTCGAACTGTTCCTGAAACGCCGCCAGCGCCCGGGGCAGCCGATGCTGTTGCCTCGGTGATTCGGCCAATCGACGGGCCAGGGAGTGCAGATACTGGAAGCGAACCGGGTCGAAGCGGTGCGCGCCCTGTTGGTGGAGTCGGGCCAGCTGTTCCGGGATGGTCTCCTGGGCCGCGTTGGGCAGGCAGGCGTCATTCATTGCCGCCGGCCTCCAAGCGCGGCACCGTGCTGATCTCCACCCGGCGGTTCTGGGCCCGGGAGGCTTCGTCCTGATTGGCCACTGCGGGGTGGTTGGCACCAAACGCGGCGGCGAACACCCGGTCCGCCGGCAGGCCCTGGTCGATCAGCGTCCGGGTAACCGTCAGCGCCCGTTGGGCGGACAGGCCCCAGTTGTCCGAATAGCGCTGGTTGCCCCGCCGGATGGGCAGGTCGTCGGTAAAGCCGCTCACCATCAGCATTTCATCGTGCTGGCTCAGGTACACCTGCAGTGGCGCCACCAGTGTTTGCAGCAGCTCTTCGCCTTCGGCCTGCAACTGGTCGGAGTTGAGCTGGAACAACACGCTGCCGCTGATGCCGATGCGTCCGTCCCGGATGGTGATGCGACCCTTTGCCAGCGGATCGGCCAGGGCCCTTTCCAGGGCCATCCGGCGTTGTTCCTCGGCCTGGCGGGCCTGCTTCTCTTCCTCCAGGGATTGGCTCAGCTCCAGCTGAATACCAATCACCCACACCAGGACCAACACCAAAATGCCCACCAGAGCCGCCATCAGGTCCGAAAAAATCGCCCAGACCGGCGTGGCCTGAACCTCGCTGCTTTGCAATTCGTCCATCAACTTACCTCAGCGGCGGGCTGGTGGGCCCCGCCCTTGCGCAATGCGGTGAGGGCATCGATGACATCCCGCTGGGACGACATGCTCAGCTCGATCACCTCCCGTGCCTGCTCAACGTAGTAGGCCAACTGCTCGTCGTTGCGGGTGGCAGAGTTTTCCAGGGACGTCTCCACCTGGTTCAGCGCATCCAGCAGCTTGTCGCTGGACGCACTGAAGCTTTGCACGGCCACGCCGAAGGCGTCGCTGAGGCTGGCCACTTCGTGGGCGCTGCCACGGATGTCACTGGCAACGTCGTTGAGCCGGTTGCCCTGGTCGGTAACCTGGCGAGAGAAGGCATCGCTGACGTCCGTCAGTGACTGGCTGGCGGTTTCAATCAACGCCTGGATGGCGTCGTTATGGGCGGTGGCTGCCTCACGCTGGCGGCTGAGCAGGGCGTCCAGCTCGGACAGGATGCGCTGGCGCTCGGCCAACAGCTCGTTGTCCCGCTCGCCGCTGCGGGTCATTTCCTGGCGCAGCTGGCCGATCACTTCCGCTGCGGCCTTCGGGGTTTCCGACGCGGTTTCGATCAGCCGCGTCATCGGCGCTTCCAGGGCGGTGCCCAGCTCCCCCAGGTGGCGGGCGACGGTGCCCTCCAGATCCGTCAGACGCTCATGGGCCGCCCGGCCACGCTCGGCCTCCTGTTGCCGCAGGGTGGCGAGCTCTTCCCGCAGCATGGCAATCAGCGCCTCCAGGCCGGTTTGCTGGGTGTTTGCCAGCTCGCCGGTGGTTCGCTCGAAGCGCTGCTGATGTCCGTCCAGGGCGTTGGCCAGGGTGTCGATCAGCTGCTGGCCGGCCTGCTGCTGTTCTGTCAGCCCGGACTGCCAGGCCGTTGCCGCCTGCTGCGTGGTGGTCTGGAAGCGCTCCACCAGCTGCGTCAGTTGTTCACCGGTGCGTTCCTGAAGCTGCCCCTGGGCGCTGGCAACGCCGTCGAGCAGTGCTTGGCCCTGTTGCCGGAGCTGACTCTGGTGTTCGGCGAGGGCGTCGCCGACCTCCCTGGCCAGGTTTGCGGTTGCCTGCTGTTGGGCGTCCAGACCGGCCCGCCAGTGTTCGGCGGCCTGCTCGGTGGTGTGCTGGAAACGATCGCTGAGGGCGCCCAACTGTTGCTCAGCCACTTCGTTCAACTGCCGCTGACTGTGCTGGACCTGCTCGCTCAACGAGCTCATGGCCTCCACCATGATCGGCTTGATGCCTTCCGCCGCCAGACGGCTGCTGTTGGTCAGGGTGTCCTGCAAAGACGTGGCCACGGACTGCGCCAGCGCCTGGTACTGGCCGCCCAGGGTGTCGTGGAATTGCTGTTGGTTGCGGGTGAGCGTGTCTGAGAGCTGGTCACTCATCTGCTCCAGGCGGCCGGTCATGGATTGCAGGGCGCTGACTAGTTCCGGCATGGTCCGGGACTGCTCCTGCAGGGCATGGAATGCCTGTTCCCGCTGGTGCTGAAAGGAGAAATGGTGAAGCTGCTCGCGGATGATCCTGTCCAGCTGCCGGGACACCAGGATTCGGTCGCGGCGACTCAGGGTGGCGGCCAGGCCCAGCATGGCGGAGGCCGCCACGCCGGCAATGGAGGTGCCAAACGCCAGGCTGAGGCCCTCAATGGGGGCCGCGAGGGCGCTGCGGATGGCGGACAGCTCACTGCTGCCGTTCAGCGCCGCGGCGGCGCCATCGAGGGTGATGATCATACCGAGGAAGGTGCCCAGCAGACCCAGCATTACCAGCAATCCCAACAGATAGGGCGTGAGCATGGGGCCGGGCAGGGCCACCGGCTCGCCTTCGATGCGTCGGCGCACGGCGGGTTGCAATGCGGGGGGCAGTTTGTCCAGCCAGGGTGCCAGCGTCTCCCGGGATGCCGGCAAGTGCGCCAGTTGGGTGGCCAGGGCGGCGGAGGCGCGGCGGAATTGCAGCAGTTCCGCAAAGCCCAGGCCGTACACCGCGCCAATAATCACCGTCACCGACAGGGCCAGAGGGCCGGATTCCAGGGCGCCACGGCCGATCCAGCCGATGGCGCCGGCCCCCAGGGCAAAGGCCAATACAAAAAGCAAACGAGTCATGTGCTGTGGGTTACCTCTTGGTTGAATGCATCCAGCAGTCCCAGGACCGGCTCAAGCCGGACATCCAGCTCGGCAAGCAGCAGGGTTTTCATTTCCTCGCAGAACTGGTGGAGCCAGGCGCCGGGGGCCATCCAGTCCGCCGGGGATGGCGGATTGTCCGGATGGTTTTGCTGGTAGGCCCGCCAAAGGGCGTCAAAACGCTTCTCCAGGATCGCTGGAATGATGCCGAAGCTCTGGCCGACAAAATTCGATAGGGTGCTTTCAAAGACCGAGTCCAGCTCCGCCAGCTGGGCCAGGGCCGGGTTGTGCTTGGCCAGGGCTTTCCTGAGCTGGACCCGCTGTTGGCGCACTCCGGCGACAATCTCCCGCTGCCGGGCCAGATAGAAACGCTGATAGCGATTGACCTCCGGCGGGCCACCGTCCTCGCCCGCCCTGGGCTCCGGGAGGCCCGGGGCCGATCGGGTTTCGCTGGCGCCAAAGCTGGCCTCCAGTTGTTTGATCAGGGCCCGGCGGCCCGACGCCACCCCCTGGCGAAGCCGCTCTGCGGTCGCCCGGTTGGGCTGGTCAGGGCCACCCTTTGGGCGGGCCAGGGCGGCATCCAGGTTCATGGTGTCCGCGAGCCCGAACACACGGCCCAGCCGTTCGGCAAAGCACGGGGCGGTGCTGCTCACACGTCGCTCGCCCAGGCTGGCAAGCAGTCTTACCAGCTCCTGGCCTTGTGAAGCGGGTGGGGCTGTTGTCGGGGTCCTTGACGTGCTGCTCATCGCTATCGCTGTGTGGAACTAAAAGGGTGTGTTCGGGGCCGTCGCGTTGCGGGCGATACATTCTAATCGGGAAAGCCGGCAATGATAATGCCGAGTTGACAGGAACCGGCTGCCATCTCTGCCGGAGGGCGCTGGAAAGCTAGCTTGAACGCCGGTGAATGGGGCCAGGCCTGCCGTCGACGCTCACCGTCGGGGTGTGATTGAGCCGGCTCCCCCAGGTTCGCTGGCCCGGCGCTGGCCCTGCCGACATAGAATTAGCTACCTACGTATCCACGTGGAAGGTCATCGCTGTTAGGCTATGTCGGTTTTACTTGCCCGTGGGAGTCCTCTATGCCGGTCCTTGTTCAAGCCCTCGTGCCCGTATTCGCACTGATCGTGATGGGGTACCTGTTCCGCCGCTGGAACTTCCCGGGCGACGGCTTCTGGCTGCAGGCCGAGCGGTTCACCTACTATGTGTTGTTCCCACCCATGCTGGTGTTCAAGCTGGGGCAAGCAAGGATCGAGCCGGGCGCCTACGGCGAGATCGCCAGTCTGGTGGTGGCCATGGTGGTGGCCATGAGCCTGTTGCTGGTGATCATTCAACTGATCTGGCGCTGGCCCGGTGACGTCTATTCCTCGGTGTTCCAGGGCGCATTGCGGTTCAATTCCTACGTGGCCCTGGCGGCCGCCGGCATGCTGCTGGGTGATGATGGGCTGTCGCTGATTGCCATAGTGGTGGCCATCAAGGTCCCGCTCATCAACCTGCTTTCCATCCTGATGTTCTCGCTGTTGGTGGGGCAGGGACCGGTGCGGTTCCGGCCGGTGTTCAAGGCCATTGTTACCAACCCGCTGATCATCGGCTCGGTGGTCGGGGTGTTCTGGAGCTATTTTCAGATCGGTTTCCACCCCCTGCTCGCGGCCATCCTGGCCCCACTGAGCGAGCTGGCGTTGCCGTTGGGGCTGATGACGGTGGGGGCGGGGTTGCAGCTCAAGGCGCTGCGCGGGGCATCGACACCGTTCCTGGTGGCGTCCACCGCCAAGCTGCTGCTGTTCCCGCTGATGACCGCTGGGCTGGCCCTGGCTCTGGGGCTGGATGGCCTGCTGGTGCAGGTGGGCATCCTGCTGACGGCGCTGCCGACGGCCACCTCGTCCTACATTCTGGCCCGCCAGTTGGGCGGAGACGCGCCGCTGATGGCTGGCATCATCAGCGGCCAGACCCTGCTGGCGATGGTCACCATGCCGTTAATGCTGGGACTGCTCTGGTAGGCAGGCCAGCAGGGCCTCCGCCATGGCCTGCTGAAACCGGACATAGCCTCCGGCGTTGGCCTCGATCTCGGAGGCCAGGGGGTCCCAGGTGCTGATGGTCAGCTCGATGCCCTCGGTAATCGAACGCCACCATTGACGGTTGAACTGGGGCTCGGTCAGCAGGCAGACGTTGTCGCGGCTTTTCAGTTTCTGCTGCAGCTCGGCGATATGGCGGGCGCCGGGGGAGCGTTCCGGATCCAGAGTCAGCACTCCCTGGATCTCAAGGCCGTAATGCTCGGCAAAGCGGCGGAAGGCGTCGTGGTAGGTGAACAGGCTGATCGACCGGGCGGGGGCCAGGCGCTTACGGATCTCCGCCTCGGCGTCGCGCAGCTCCTGTTCGAAACGCTGGAGGTTGGCAGCCACCACCGCCGGGCGGACGCCGGGGAGTTCCGACAATTCCTGCTGGATTGCCCGGGCCATGGTCAGGGCCAGTTCCGGATCCAGCCAGATGTGAGGGTCCTCGCCTTCGCCGTGGTGGTGAGCGGCTCCGTGTTCTTCGTGTTCTGCATGTCCGTCGTGGCCCAGATGGTCCGGTTCGTCCTGGTGATGGTCGTGCCGTGGCTGGTGTTCATCCATTTGCGTCCCCGGCGATTTGACGGCGGGCATCAGTGCCACCTGTTGCTCGCGGAAGTCCGAGCCCAGGAGCAGGCGTTCCAGAAACGTCTCCATCTCCGGGCCCACCCAGAAAATCAGGTCGGCGTCTGCCAGGGCGCGACGCTGTGACGGGCGCATCTGGTAGGTGTGGGGGCTGGCACCGGCGGGCACCAGGCTGGTGATCTCGGCGTTCTCGGGCGCAATGGCGCGTACCAGCAGTTCCAGGGGCTTGAGGGACGTGACAATGCGGGGCTCCGCCGAAGCGGTGGGGTGGGTGCCCAGGGCAACCAGGGTGAGCAGTAGCGGAGCGAAGTAACGGCTGACGCGCATGAAGGGAAATCCTGTTCACTGTCTTGATCAATGGAACGTTATAATATTACGTTTTAGGTCAAGGTGAAACTCTCCGGTTTCCGCTTATGCGAAAGTCCGGTCAGGTCGGTATAATGCGGAGCTTTCCAATCACTGGCTGTGTGGGGCTGGCCGGCCTGTAAGCGCCGTGGGCCAGGCTACCGGATGCAGCCGCAAGACAGGATGCTTTCATGACCGTACGTACCCGAATCGCGCCTTCGCCGACTGGAGATCCCCACGTTGGCACGGCCTATGTGGCTCTGTTCAATCTGTGCTTTGCCCGTCAGCATGGCGGCCAGTTCATTCTGCGGATTGAAGACACCGACCAGACCCGCAGTACGCCGGAATCCGAACAGGACATCCTGAAGGCCCTGCGCTGGTTGGGGCTGGAGTGGGACGAGGGGCCGGACGTGGGTGGTCCCCACGGGCCCTACCGTCAGTCCGAGCGCAAGGACTCCTACCGCGAGTACGCCATGGAACTGGTGGAGAAGGGGCACGCCTTCTACTGCTTCCGTACCCCGGAAGAACTGGAGGCGATTCGGGAAGAACGCAAGGCACAGGGCCTGAACCCGGGCATCAAGGGCGATCTGGAGCTGCCGGCAGACGAGGTGCAGCGTCGCCTGGACGGGGGCGAGCCCTATGTCATCCGCATGAAGGTGCCGGAAGAAGGTGTCTGCGTGATCAACGACATGCTGCGGGGCACCATAGAAATCGACTGGGCCCAGGTGGACAGCCAGATCCTGCTGAAGTCCGACGGCATGCCCACCTATCACCTGGCCAACGTGGTGGACGATCACGCCATGGGCATCACCCATGTGCTGCGGGGTGAGGAGTGGATCAATTCGGCGCCCAAACACAAGCTGCTGTACGAATACTTCGGCTGGGACATGCCGGAGCTGTGTCACCTGCCGCTGTTGCGCAACCCGGACAAGAGCAAGCTGTCCAAGCGCAAGAACCCCACCAGCATCAATTTCTACGAGCGCATGGGCTTCCTGCCGGAGGCGGTGATCAACTACCTGGGCCGCATGGGCTGGTCCATGCCGGATGAGCGGGAGAAGTTTTCGGTCAGCGAGATGATCGAGAACTTCGATATCCAGCGGGTGTCTCTGGGTGGTCCGATCTTCGACGTGGAGAAGCTGCGTTGGCTGAACGGCCTGTGGCTGCGGGAGGACCTCTCCGACGATGAGTTTGTCGAGCGCATGCGCGCCTGGTGGTTCCGCGAGGAGGCCCTGCGGGACCTGGTGCCCCATGTGAAGGGTCGGGCCGAGGTGTTCAGCGACGTGGCGCCGATGGCAGCCTTCATGTTCTCCGGCATGCTGGACCTGACCCCCGAGCAGTTCGCCCACAAGAAGCTGGAGGAGGGGCAGGTCAAGCGGGTGCTGCAGTTCGCCCTGTGGAAACTGGAGGCCCAGCGTCAGTGGACCAAGGACAACATCTTCGCCGACATCAAGGACCTGGCCAAGGCCATGGACCTGAAGATGGGCGAGTTCATGTTCCCGATCTTCGTGGCCATTGCCGGAACCCCTAACTCCTGGTCGGTCATGGATTCCATGGCCACCCTGGGGCCGGACATGACCCGGGCGCGCCTGCGTCACGCCCTGAATGTGCTGGGCGGCTTCTCCAAGAAGGAGACCAAGCGGGTGGAGAAGGAGTACGCAGCGCTGTAAGCGACACCCCCTGATGTCATGGCACCCGGCCCGCAGCCTCAAAAACGCCGGTATTTGGTTGATTTTTGACGGATTTGGGTGCTTTTTAACCGATTTCCATGTTTCTTAAAAAAAATGAAAATAAAAGGTTGACGGCATAGGGGGGGATCCTTAATATACGCAGCCGTTGAGGGGCCATAGCTCAGCTGGGAGAGCGCAACACTGGCAGTGTTGAGGTCAGCGGTTCGATCCCGCTTGGCTCCACCATTTTCTAGTCCCCTTCGTCTAGTGGCCTAGGACTCCGCCCTTTCACGGCGGCAACAGGGGTTCGAACCCCCTAGGGGACGCCAATACGGCAAGCCGGTTAGTCCGCCGGCAAGCCATCAAAAAAACCGCCTTCGGGCGGTTTTTTTGTGCCTGCAGAAAAGTGGTCGCCGCAGGATGCGGTGAAAGGCGTGATCGTCAGGGGCTACGGAAGCGCGTGGCTGCAGGCATCGGTGACAGAATTCAATTCTGTCACCCAAAAAGGTCGGAGTGGTTCGGAAGGCGGGGGGTTAGCGTTCGGCAATGGCGCCCTTGCCAACGCCCTCATAGGCCTTGACCCGGATGGCGTCGTCCGGGAACTGGGCCTTGCACCGGTCCGCAATGTGGGCGGCGATCAGCTCCACGGTGGTGTCGGTGTCGAGCATGTAGACCCGGTCTTCCGGCAGGCTGAGGCTGAACTCGCCCTGGTTGGCTTCGTAGTCGAAACGAACGTAGCGGACGCCCTGGCTGTCCACGGAGCGACTGCTGACGTCTTCCTCGGAGCCCACGTAGATATCCCGCCAGCGCACTGCCCAGTCGTGCTCCAGGTCGTAGTCGCGGTGATCGTTGCGATCGATGCGAATGGGGGAGCGATGGCCGTGGGCAATGCGCTGACAGTTGCCCAGGTGCTTCTTCAGGCCGTGAACGTAGTGGTAGTAGGCGCCTTCGATCACGTCTTCCCGCAACTGTATCCGGATGTCCTTGACGTTGGCGGGCAGTACCGCCCGCAGCTCCTCCTGCAACAGCTGCGCGACTGCAGACGGCACCACCTTGTCCCCGCCGATCCAGACCACCGCTTCATCCGGGGAGCGGTGGTAGATGTGGTTGCCGTCCTTCAGGGTCCAGCGAAAGGCGTTGGGATCCTCGCTGTCGCGTTGCAGGCCGGCATAATCCGCGGGGATCACCAGGCGATGGTCCACCCGCTCGTCAATCACGCGCTTGATGGTGCGTTTCACGTTGCTGAAATCGAACACCATGCCCTGTTCGTCCAGATCCCCGCCGAGCACCACGTCGACAATCCAGCTTTCGCCCACCAGGCCGCGACTTGCGTCCAGATAGGCAAAGTCGATGACCGTCAGGTTGTCTACAAAAAGATGATTCATCAGCGGAGTCCGGCAGAGGGTGTACTTGATTGACCAGCGGATTCTAGCAAAAATCCGTACCATCTAGGAGCGTTAGCCGCGCGCCTGTCACCCGGTATTAGTGCCTATAATGTGGTTTTGCCAGCGGCACGGTTTCAATTCCCCTATGCAATCACACTCCACCTTCGACATTCCCGTGCTTCTGCTGGCCGCCGGAGCCTCCAGCCGCCTGGGGCGCGCCAAGGCGCTGCTGCCGTGGGGGCAGGGGATTCTGCTGGATCATGCCATCGGCCAGGCCAGGGTGCTGGGGGCGCAGATCACCGTGGTGGGCGGTGCCCGTTACCCCCTGATTCGCTATCGCAGCCGGTATCGGAACGTTCGTTGGGTGTATGCGCAACACTGGGTGGCCGGGCAGAGTGCCTCCCTGAGCACCGGGCTGCTGTCGATGCCCAACGGCGTGCCCGGTGTGTTCGTGCTGCTGGTGGATCAGCCGTTGTTGGCGTCGGCGGGGTTGCGGGCGCTGAGGCGGGCGGCACAGCTGCAGCCTCGGCTGGCGGCAGGGGCGGACTATGGTGGCCAGGCCGGAGCGCCGGCTTACCTGCCCCGAGGACTCTGGCCGGAGATTCTGAAACTGCAGGGCGACCAGGGGGCTGGCCGGGTCCTGCGGCGGGTGGGTGCCCGCCGCATTCCGGTGGCGGGCGTGCGTGACGACCTGGACTCGCCGGCGGATTGGCTCCGGCTCGCGGGGCGTTGAACCGGCAGGCCCGAGTGCTCAGCCCAGCAGGCCGGACAGCCAGGCAATACCCAGCGTGAAGATGCTCAGGCTGACCGCCAGACCCACGGTGTACACCCGCGATGCAGCCGCTCGCTGCTGCGAGACGTACAGGTCGATGGTGCGCTGGGCGATGTCCTCGGCGGTGTCCCGGGAAATTTCGTGGGCCTGCTGAATGGCCTCCGATTGCAGGGTCTGCCAGAACTCGGTGTCGATGGTCTGCACGCTGGTGATGTGGTCCTTCAGTTCCGCCATGTGCTCGCTGGTAAACCCGTTGGAGCGGGACAGGTCCTTCTTCAGGTCCGCCAGTTCCCGGCTCAGGCTGATGTTCAGCTCTGCGGCGACGTCGTCCCGCAGGTGGGCGGTGCGCTGGTCCACCAGCTCCGCCAGCCGGTTGAGCCGTTCGTCCAGGACGGCATCCTGTTTCTTGTAGGTCTCGTCCAGGGCGCGCTTCAGGTGGTCGAACTGCTCGTCAAACAGTGAACTGAGCAGTTCGTGGAGCCGGTTGTTGATGTGGGTCTTGACCGCGGAGCGGGCGATCTGTTCGATCAGCTCGCTGGTCAATGGCACCGCATGGGGCTCACTGTCCCTGCCACTGCCGGATTTGGGCGCCAGCTCCACGGTGGCCGAGTGGAGGGCATGGGTAGCGGCGTCGGACACGGGGGCGCCGTCATTGACCGCCGGTGTTGGGGGCAGGGTGCCAGCGTTAACATCGGTGGTCAGCTGCGCCAGCATCTGGTTCAGTCCCTCGTCGTGGGGTGGCTTGGTCAGGATGTTGTAGACCCCGAAGTTCCGGGCTTCGTCCATGAACGACTGGGATTTCTTGGAGGTACACATGATGATGGGGATGTCGGCGGTAGCCGGGTTTCCCTTGATGGCCTTGGTGGCTTCCACGCCGTTCATGCCCGGCATCAGGTGATCCATGAAGATGACGTCGGGGCGATCATGGCTGTTCAGGAATTCCAGGGCTTCCTCTGCGGAGCCGGCCATATTCACCTGCATTTCCCGGCTCTCCAACAGCTTGCTGAGTGCGAAGCGCGCCACCTTGGAGTCGTCTACCAGAAGTGCATTCTTGATCGCCATGTTCAACCTCGACCTGTTACAGCATTCGTGTTTAGTGCAGGGGAACCCGGCCTCCATTCCGGACTGGTTTCCCTGCGTTTCCCGGTCAGCCGCACTTACCAGCCTTCCAGAACCGGGCATTGCGTGGCCCGGTAGCTCTTCTCCCGATAACACACGCCCGGCTCGGAAGTTCGGGCGGTGAACACTTCACCGGCAGCCGTGGTCAGGCGCACCTGACCGTAGGGCTCGCCATGGCGGAAGGTGGCTTCAATGGAGCTGCCGTTGGGATTGAGCAGCAGCCCGTTGCCGTGGAACTTGCCGTCCATGTACTGGCCCTGGTACTTCTTGCCGCTGGCAAACACCTCCGATCCCGAGCCGTGAAACCGGCCATTGGAGAACTCGCCTTGGTAGTGGCGGCCATCCGGGTAGGTGAGGGTGCCTTCGCCGTGGAACTCGCCGTCACGGAACCCGCCCACGTATAGCATGCCGTCAGCGGTGGTTAGGGAGCCGTGACCGTTCAGCTTGCTGTCCTGCCATTGGCCGGACAGGATGTCGCCGTTGGCGAGGGTCAGTGTGCCCTGGCCGCTAAAGCCGTTGTCTGCGAACTGGCCGGTGTAGAGGCTGTCGTCTGCGGCCCGGTAGCGTCCCTCGCCGTGGCGCGCCCCCGCTTGCCAGTCGCCCTCATAACGGCCGCCGTCCGGATACCAGGCGGTACCCTGACCATCAAACTTGCCGTCGACGAAATGGCCTTCGTACCGCAGCCCGGTGTCGTCGATATAGCGGCCATCGCCGGTTTTGACACCGCCAATCCAGGTGCCGTCGCGATACTCCACCCGGGTGTATTTTTCCAGTTGCCCCATCAGGGTCAGCGAGTCGCCGGCCTCAAGCGTGATGGAGCGGGACCAGTTGCGGAAGCCGGGCTTGCTGATTTCCACCTCGTAGCGGCCGGGCTTCAGGCTCAGGTCCAGCCGAGTAGGGCCATAGTGCTCGCCGTTGATGGTCACGACATCGTCATGGACGTTGGAGCGCAGTGTGAGCTGCCCGGTGGTCGGCGGCGCCGGAGCCGGTTCGGGTTCCGGTTCATCCACGGCGACGGTAAAAGGCTGGGCAATGGGCCCCCCCGGGGGTTCGGCAGCGGATTCCGGCGTTGTGGTTGTCGGATGAGATGGCGCCGGGGCCGGGTTCCCGGCTACCTCTGTTGGTGCGGTCGGGTGGCTACCGTTGTCGGCCGGCGGGTTGTGGCGCTTTTCGGTGTCACTGCCTGTTCGGTAGGAAGCCGTCTCGACCGCTGGCGGCTCAGTGGGGGCGGCCGTTAGGGGGGACGGCTGGGCCAGCGTGGGCGTGAGCTTCAGGCTGTCCCGGACAGAGGCAAAGCCAGCAGTGACCAGCAGCATGATGGCCAGGGCATTGATGAACAATAGTGGTCTGAAATCGACCATACCCAATCTCTCGCTAATGCATGACAACAACCGGTTGGCGTTCGCCGGCGACGGACGCAAGCCGGCGACAACGCCTCTTCATACTAGCGAGTTACCGTTAACTTATGTAACGAAAAGTGACTTAAGTTGACGAGATTGCAGGCTAAATCACACTTTGTCCGGAAGCCTGTCATGGTTGAGCTGTTCCCAGGCGCGCATATACACGTCGGCCTCGTACTGATAGGGGGATTTGAACGGCGTCAGCACGAAATCGAATACCAGGAAGAAGAAACCGACCGATAACCAGGCAATGATCAGCGTGCTCAGGGTGTTGGCCTGTACTTCGGGGTTGGAGTCGACAAAATGGTGCATCAGCGGCAGCAGGTCTCCCACCATGACCACGGGATTGAAGCTGGCCAGTACCAGGGGGATCCAGAACGCCAGAAAAACGGGGAAGAAGCCGAACGACCACAGGATGCGGCGCACCAGGTAGATGACCACCGCCCGCCAGTAACGCTGGCGCAGTTCCGGTACCTTGCGGATGCGTTCGAGGTAGCGGCGGCGCTCGGCCCAGTAGGCGGCCACATCGGGGGCCGATATCGGGGACGGGTGGTCGCCCTTTGTCTGGGAGGGGGTGATGGAGGCGGGCGCCGGGCTTACGCCTTCCGGGGTTTCGACGGTCATAGCGGTTGGTATTCCCTAGCAAATGAACAACTTCTGGGTCCGGGGCCGACATCGTGGCTAAACAGACGTGGCGTCGGACCGGTTATCTGCATGATAATCGAAGCAACGTGTTACCCTACAAGCCTTAATCGATCAAAGACAGGATAGTTGAATGGCAGCAGTCAGTGAAAACTCCGTCCATCCGGCCTTCGAGAAGCTGAGAAGTCACCGGATTGGCACGCTTAACCTGACCGTCGAAGAGTATCGTCATCGCAAGACCGGTGCCCGCCATCTGCACATGGCGGCGGACAACGACGAGAACGTGTTTTTTGTGGCCTTGCGTACCTTCCCGATGGATTCCACCGGGGTTGCCCACATCCTGGAGCATACAGCCCTGTGCGGCAGCGAGAAGTATCCGGTGCGGGACCCGTTCTTCATGATGATCCGCCGGTCGCTCAACACCTTCATGAATGCCTTCACCAGCAGCGACTGGACCGCCTATCCATTCGCCAGCAAGAATCGCAAGGACTTCGATAACCTGCTGTCGGTGTACCTGGACTCGGTATTCTTCTCCAAGCTGGATCCGCTGGATTTTGCCCAGGAGGGGCATCGTCTGGAATTCGAGGATCCCAGCGACCCTTCCACGCCGCTGGTGTACCGCGGGGTGGTGTACAACGAGATGAAGGGCGCCATGAGCGCGCCCACGTCGCAGCTCTGGCAGCACCTGTCCAGCCACCTGTTTCCCACCACCACCTACCACTACAACAGTGGCGGTGAGCCGGACCACATTGTGGACCTGAGCTACGACGACCTGGTGCGCTTCTACCGCCACCATTACCACCCCAGCAACGCCATCTTTGCCACTTACGGCAACATCCCGGCCAGAGAGCACCATGAGCGGTTCGAAGAGCTGGCCCTGAAGCGCTTCGACCAGCAGCACGTGGAATTGCCGGTACGGGACGAGAAGCGCATGTTCACGCCGCTGACGGTCGAGCAGGGCTACCCGGTGGCCGAAGGGGAGTCGACGGAGCACAAGACCCACATCGTCGTGGGCTGGCTGCTCGGGCACAGCTTCGACCTGCAGGAGAACCTGGAAGGGCAACTGCTGGCCAACGTGCTGCTGGAGAACAGTGCGTCGCCACTGATGCGGGCACTGGAAACCTCGGATCTCGGGCATTCGCCGTCGCCGATGTGTGGACTGGAGGATTCCAACCGCGAGATGACCTTTGTCTGTGGTATCGAAGGCAGCGAACCGGGACGGGGTAGTGACCTGGAAGCCCTGCTGGAACAGACCCTGCAGAAAGTGGTGGACGACGGGGTGAGCGAGGAACGCCTGGAGGCAATCCTGCACCAACTGGAGTTGCACCAGCGGGAGATCGCCGGCGATCAGTTCCCCTACGGCCTGCAGTTGATCATGAGCGCCATCTCGCCGATGGTGCACGGTGGTGATCCGGTGGCCCTGCTCGACCTGGAGCCGGTGCTGGCTCAGCTGCGCGAGAAAATCCGCGACCCCAACTACATCCCCGACCTGGTGCGTCGCAAGCTGCTGGACAACCCCCATCGGGTGACCCTGACCCTGCGTCCGGACGCGCAGCTGGAGAACCGTCGTCAGGAGGCGATTCGCCAGGCCCTGGCACAACGCAAGGCGGCCCTGAGCGAGGAGGAGGTCCGGCAGATTGTCGAGCGGGCCACCGCCCTGGAAGAGCGTCAGCATCGCAAGGACGACGACTCCATCCTGCCCAAGGTCGATCTGACCGACGTGCCGCTGCAGACGCCTGAACCGGAGGCGAAGTTCGCCGAAAACTTCCCGGCCACCCTGTACGCCCGGGGCACCAACGGCCTGGTCTACGAGCAGGTGGTGATGCCGCTGCCGGCGATGACCGAGGACGAACTCCTGTTGCTGCCACTGTACACCACCTGTGTCACCGAGGTGGGTTGTGGGGAGCTGGATTACCTGCAGATGCAGGACCGCATCTCGGCGGAGTCCGGGGGCATCGCCGCGTTCTCCACCACTCGCGGCCGGATTGATGATGTCCAGGACCTGTCCGGCTACCTGATCTTTAACGGCAAGGCTCTGGCCCGAAACCGGGAAGCGCTGGGTAAGCTGTTGCGGGATGTCTGCATGGAGGCCCGCTTTGACGAGCAGGGGCGCGTTCGTGAACTGGTGGCGCAGATTCGCGCCCGTCGAGAGCAGGCGGTCACCGGCAGTGGTCATGCGCTGGCCATGGGGGCGGCCTCCCAGGGCATCAGCGCCGGTGCCTGGTTGAACTTCCGGCTGGGAGGGCTGGAGGCGATTCGCGGCATCAAGGCCCTGGACGACAGCCTGGCGGACGAGGCCGAGCTGGCGAAGTTGTGCCAGCGGCTGGCGGACCTGCACCAGCGTATCCGGCAGCAGGCGCGTCAGTACCTGGTCATCGGAGAAGACGACCAGGTGGCCCCGATGGTGGACGACCTGAAACGGAACTGGGGCGGTGAGACGACCGCCGCCGGAGAGGCCTGGTCCCTGGGTCCGGTGGACTACCGGACCCGCCAGGCCTGGCTGACCTCCACCCAGGTCAATTTCTGCGCCAAGGCCTATCCCACCGTGCCGGTGGACCATCCCGACGCCGCCGCCCTGACGGTACTGGGGGGCTTCCTGCGCAACGGCTACCTGCACCGGGCGATCCGTGAAAAAGGTGGCGCCTACGGCGGCGGGGCCGGTCAGGACAGCGTGAACGGAACCTTCCGTTTCTTCTCCTACCGGGATCCCCGCTTGGCAGAAACGCTGGACGATTTCGACAACGCCTTGCAGTGGTTGCAGGAAACCGAGCACGATCCCCAGGAACTGGAAGAGTCCATCCTCGGGGTGATTGGCCAGCTCGACAAGCCCCGTTCACCAGCCGGGGAGGCCCGCCATGCTTTCCATAACCGGCTGTTTGGTCGGTCCCCGGAGCAGCGGGCACGCTATCGGGAGCGGGTACTGGCGGTGACCATCGACGATCTCAAGCGGGTGGCCAGCACCTGGCTGGCGCCGGAGCGGGCCAGCACCGCAGTGATCACCAGCCACGACAACCGGGCCGCGGCGGAAGCCCTCGAGCTGTCCATCGAGGAGCTGTAAGCCCCCGGTAAGCGGGCGCAACCGAGCTTAGCGGTTGCGCCTGAGCCCGGTGCTCATCATGATCCGGGTCGAGATCTCCTCCACCGAATACGCCGTGGTGTTCATAAAGGGAATGCGTTCACGGCGGTACATCAGCTCAATCTCTTCCACCTCGTGCATGCACTGTTTCAGTGACGAATAGCGGGAATTCGGACGCCGTTCGTTGCGGATGACAGCGAGCCGTTCCGGCTCGATGGTCAGGCCGAAGATCTTGGCCTTGTGGGGCTTGAGGGCGTCCGGCAGTTGCTCATCCATCAAGTCTTCTTCGGTGATCGGGTAGTTGGCCGCCTTGATGCCGTACTGCAGGGCGAGATAGAGGCAGGTCGGGGTCTTGCCACTGCGGGACGCGCCCACCAGGATCAGGTCGGCCTCGTTGTACTGGCGGGTGCGGGCGCCGTCGTCGTTGTCGAGGGCAAAATTGACTGCGTGGATACGCCGCTCGTAGTTGCTCTCGTTACTGATGGAGTGGGACTTGCCCACCGTATAGGAGGACGAGGACTGCAGCTCGGTCTCCAGGGGGTGCAGGAAGGTGCCGAAAATGTCCACCATGAAACCATTGGCCTGGCTGATGATCGCCCGGATGTCATTGTTGACGATGGTGTCGAACACCAGGGGCTTGGCGTCGTCCAGCTCCGCCGCCTGGTTGATCCGGTCCACCAGTTCGCTGGCCTTTTCGGTGTCGTCCACGTAGGGAACGGTCACCCGCTCAAACTCGATTTTTTCAAACTGGGCCAGAAGGCTGTTGCCAAGGGCCTCGGCCGTCAGGCCGGTGCCATCGGATATAAAGAACGCCGTTCGTTTCATGGTAATGCTGTGGCTCCGTATCAAGCGGCTTTGTACTGCTACCCACCCGAAATTCAAAGAACTTGCGGGCAACAAGGCGGCCTTGTGACGTGTTTTTCAGCATCGCCGAGTGCCACGTCCCCTAGGTAATCGCTTCAGGTTACAGTATGATACACGGCTAGTTCGAGAGCGTGGATGAGCCATACCACGAATTTTTTCTGTCGGCTCTATCCTGCCTGGTTCGGCTCTTTGCTTTTTAGACTCAAGGGAGACGCGTTTTGGAAGATTACATTATCTGGTTTGAAAACCTGGGAATGTCTGATGTTGACCGGGTTGGGGGCAAGAATGCGTCCCTCGGTGAAATGATCAGTAATCTCGCCAACGCCGGCGTTACCGTACCGGGTGGATTCGCAACCACCGCCCATGCCTATCGTGAATTCCTTGCCAAAGACGGACTGAAAGACCGCATCGACAACGCGCTGGACGCCCTTGATGTCAACGATGTCAACGAGCTAGCCCGGGTGGGCTCCCAGATTCGCCAGTGGGTCATCGAGACACCCTTCCCGGCGCAGCTGGAAGAAGCCCTGGAAAGCGCCTACGACCAGCTGCGCAACGGCAACGACAACCTGGCTGTCGCGGTGCGTTCCTCCGCCACCGCGGAGGACCTCCCGGATGCCTCCTTTGCCGGCCAGCAGGAAACCTTCCTCAACGTGGTTGGTCTCGATCAGGTCAAGACCTCGGTCAAGGAAGTGTTCGCTTCCCTGTTTAACGACCGGGCGATTTCCTACCGTGTCCACCATGGTTTCGATCACAAGCTGGTGGCCCTGTCTGCAGGGATCCAGAAGATGGTGCGCAGCGAGACTGCCGCCAGTGGTGTGATGTTCACCCTGGACACCGAATCCGGTTTCCGCGATGTGGTGTTCATTACCGGTTCCTACGGTCTGGGCGAGACCGTGGTGCAGGGCGCGGTCAACCCTGACGAATTCTACGTTCACAAGCCAACCCTGGAAGCGGGTCGCCCGGCGGTACTGCGCCGTAACCTGGGCAGCAAGGCCATCAAGATGGTGTACGCACCGAAGGGTTCCGACAGTTTCGTGGATACCGTCAAGGTGGACCCGGAAGACCGCGGTCGGTTCTGCATTACCGATGCGGAAGTCTCCGAACTGGCCAAGCAGGCGATGATCATCGAGCGGCATTACCAGCGCCCGATGGACATCGAATGGGCCAAGGACGGTGACGACGGCCGCATCTACATCGTTCAGGCCCGTCCCGAGACCGTGAAGAGCCGTGCCTCCGCCAACGTCATGGAGCGTTACCTGCTCAAGGAACAGGGCAAGGTGCTGGTGGAAGGACGCAGTATTGGCCACAAGATCGGCAGCGGGCCGGTCAAGGTGATCACCAGCATCAACGAAATGGACCGTGTCCAGGCCGGCGACGTACTGGTTACCGATATGACCGATCCGGACTGGGAGCCGGTGATGAAACGGGCCTCTGCCATCGTCACCGACCGGGGCGGCCGTACCTGTCACGCCGCCATTATCGCCCGTGAGTTGGGTATTCCCGCCGTGGTGGGCTGTGGCGACGCCACCGAGGTCCTGAAAGAAAACCAGGAAGTGACGGTGTCCTGTGCCGAGGGTGACACCGGCCTGATCTATGAGGGCAGCCTGGACTTCGAATTGCGTGAGAACACCGTCGATTCCATGCCGACCATACCGTTCAAGATCATGATGAACGTGGGCAACCCGGATCGCGCCTTCGACTTCCAGGCGCTGCCCAATGAAGGCGTGGGGCTGGCCCGTCTGGAGTTCATCATCAACCGGATGATCGGTGTCCACCCGAAGGCGCTGCTGAACTTCGACAGTCTGCCTCGCGACATTCACCAGACGGTTGAGAAACGCATCTCCGGCTACAGTTCACCGGTGGATTTCTACGTCGACAAGCTGGTGGAGGGGATTTCCACCCTGGCGGCCGCCTTTGCGCCCAAGAAGGTCATCGTTCGCCTGTCTGACTTCAAGTCCAACGAGTACGCCAACCTGATCGGCGGCACCCTGTACGAGCCGGACGAAGAAAACCCGATGCTCGGTTTCCGCGGCGCCTCCCGGTACATCTCCGAGAACTTCCGCGACTGCTTTGAGCTGGAGTGTCGTGCCCTCAAGAAAGTTCGCAACGAAATGGGCTTCACCAACGTGGAGATCATGGTGCCGTTCGTGCGGACAGTCGGCGAGGCCCAGCAGGTGGTGGATCTGTTGGCTGAGAATGGCCTCAAGCGGGGCGACAATGACCTGCGGGTCATCATGATGTGCGAGCTGCCCGCCAACGCACTGCTGGCAGAGCAGTTCCTGGAGCACTTCGACGGCTTCTCCATCGGCTCCAACGACCTCACCCAGCTGACCCTGGGGCTGGACCGGGATTCCGGCATTGTCGCCCACCTGTTCGACGAGCGTAACGACGCGGTCAAGGCGCTGTTGTCCAACGCCATCCAGGCCTGCAAGAGGGCCGGCAAGTACGTCGGTATCTGTGGCCAGGGCCCGTCCGACCATCCCGATCTGGCCAAGTGGCTGATGGATCAGGGCATCGACACGGTGTCCCTGAACCCGGATTCGGTTCTGGATACCTGGTTCTTCCTGGCGGACGAAAAGATCGACTGATTGAGCAACGTTCAGACTGTTTGAGCAATGTTAAGTAAGGAGAGATCAAGAGTGCCTATCGTAACGCCTGATCTGTGCGACGAGTACCCGGAAGTCCAGGTGGTAGAGCCCGGTTTCCGCAATTTTGGCGGTGTTGACGCGTTTGGGGGTGAGGTTGTCACCGTCAAGTGCTTTGAAGACAACTCCGTGGTCAAGGAGCAGGTTGGCCTGCCGGGCAACGGTCGCGTCATGGTGGTGGATGGCGGCGGTTCCAAGCGTAACGCCCTGCTGGGAGATATGCTGGCGGAAAAGGCGGCCAGCAATGGCTGGGCCGGCCTGATCATCTATGGTTGTATTCGCGACGTGGACGTTATCGGCCAGACCAAGCTGGGGGTCCAGGCCCTGGGAACCCATCCGCGCAAGACCGAAAAGCGTGGTATCGGTGACCTCAATGTGCCGGTTACCTTTGGTGGCGTGACCTTCAAGCCGGGCCAGTACGTCTATGCCGACAACAACGGCATAGTGGTCTCCGAGAAGGCCCTGGCCATCGATTAAGGCCGTTCGGCAAGACCGGCTCCCGGTCCGACAAAAGAGCAGCCCTTGGCTGCTCTTTTTTTTACCGTTTTACCTGGACGATCGACAGTCCGAGCAAATAGCCGTTGCCGTCCGGTGTACAGCGTACGACCTGGCTGATGGTCTCAAAGGGGGGGAACTGGTCGCTGTGGGAGGGCAGCAGGGTATGTACCTCGGCGCCTTCCTCGATCGGGTCATCCACCTGGAGCTGCATTCCGGTACCGCTTAAGTCCCGGCAAACGGCCTTGGTCGTCCGGCCAAACTCGTCAGTAATCTTGATCTCGGAGTTTACCTGCATCCGATAGTAGTCGCGTTTCTCGGAGTAGTCCTTCAAGGTCATCGACATCACACCACCCTCATGATTGTTGTTTTCTTATTTATAAGGTGATCAAGGATTCCCGTCAAAGAACGCGTTGGCATAAAAAAACCGAAAGCCATGTGGTTTGCCAGGCTTTCGGTTGTTGCGGCGCCCTCGTCGGTGATGAGAGGGTGGGACGATCTGATCGGGCTTCGGTTGGGCCGGTTAGGCCCAGTTGTCGGTCTTCTTGGCCGGCTTCAGCAAGGGGATGATCAGGGCCAGTAAGATGCCCAGCAGCACCAATCCGGCGCCCAGCAGCATAAAGTCGGATTCGCTCTTGGCCTCGAGGCGTTCCTTTTCCGCGGTCAACACCTCTACATCGTTGCGCAGGCGCTGGTTCTCCTCCTGCAGTTCGCTGTTACGCTTGTTGATACTCAGGGCGTTGGCCGAAATGGACTTGAGGTTTGCCAGTTCTTCGCTGAGGGCCTGGGTTCTCGACTCCAGGGTGCTTTCCGACGACGCCAGGGTGTCGCGCTCCTTGCGAAGCTCGGCCAGCTCTTCGCGCACCTGGGCCAGCTCCGTGCGGGCCTGCTCCAGTTCCCGGTTGGCCCGTGCCAACCGGTCCCGGGCGATGGGGGTATCGGTCAGGTAACGGGTTATGACCCAGCCCTCGACGCCGTCCGGGGTGCGGATGCGGCTGTAGCCGGAATCGCTGGTTTCCAGTAGCTCCACCCGAGTGCCACTTTCCAGGCCACTGCGAAGGATCCGGTATTGGGTGCCTTCGCCGCTACGGACGTTGATTTGCAGGGTGTCATCGATATACATGGTCTTTGCCTGGGCACTGGCCCCAAAGGCAATCAAACAAAGTGTGCAGACGATCAGGCGCATTGCAGTCACGTGGGTCGTTTCCTGAGTTACTGGTTAAAGCGGTAATTCTGTCATAGCTATACCTTCATTCAAGGTAAGCGGTATTACAAAACGCTCATGCAAGTGGCTGACACTACGGCAATACCGGTTTGAACGGTTTGACGGTGACCGCCCGATAGACGCCTGCTGCCACATAGGGATCGGCGTCCGCCCATTCGCTGGCGGCTGCCAGAGAATCGAACTCAGCGATCACCAGGCTGCCGGTAAAGCCCGCCTCACCAGGGTCGGGGGTGTCCAGGGCCGGATGGGGGCCGGCCACCAGCAGTCGTCCTTCATCCCGCAGGGCCTCCAGTCGTTCCAGGTGGGCGGGGCGGGCGGTCTTCCGCAATGGCAGGCTGTTCTCCACATCTTCAGTGATGATGGCGTAGTACATGGGTCTCTCCCTGAAACGAAAATTCTGACCAGGCGCATACAGTGTCGGACGTGGCTGGTAGACTGTAGGTCCTAGCCCTTTGTAACCATGAGTAGCCGTGACTATACCCCAAGGATCGTCCTTCTGCATTGATCTCCACTGCCACAGCACCGCGTCCGATGGCACACTCAGTCCCCGGGAGCTGGTCCAGCGGGCCGGCGAGATGGGCGTGAGTCACCTTGCCCTGACCGACCATGACACCATTGATGGCCTGGCCGAGGCGCGACAGTATGCCCAGATGGAGGGGCTGACGCTGATCAACGGTGTGGAGCTGTCCTGCGTCTGGAACCGTCAAACCATTCATGTGGTTGGCCTGGACTTCGACCACCGCAGCAGCCGGTTTCTTGAGGTGCTCGCCGAACAGCATGAAAACCGTTGGCGACGCGCCCGCAAGATTGCCGAACGGCTCGCACGCAAGGATCCGGAGCCGCTGCTGTCGTTAGCGACGGCAAAGGCCGGTGGTGATGTCCCCGGGCGCCCTCATTTTGCCCGTGCCCTGATTGATCAGGGGGTGGTCAGCGACATGAATCAGGCCTTCAACCGTCACCTCGGAGCGGGAAAGCCTGGAGATGTGAAGGCCTTCTGGCCCGAACTGGCGACGGTGGTGCGCTGGATAGTCGAGGCCGGTGGCGTTGCCGTGCTGGCTCACCCGCGCAAGTACAAAATGACCGCCACCAAGTTGAGAGGCCTGGTGGGTGATTTCAAACAGGCGGGGGGGCGTGCCATCGAGGTGTCCACCTCAGGCCAGCAATCCGGCGATTTGGGGTTTCTGGCCGAGCTCTGTCGGCGGGAAGGGATGTGGGCGTCCCAGGGCAGTGATTTCCATTTCCCGGGCGCGTCGTGGTGTGAATTGGGGCGGATGGATAAGCTGCCAGAGGGGTTGGATCCCGTCTGGCAGCACTTCCGTCAACGGCTGTTGACGGAGCAGTCGGCACCGGCCTAGGCCGGTGCGTGGAACTGCAGGTAGAGGTCGGTCAGCGAGTCGGGGATGGCATCCGCCATCTGCTTGCTCAGCTTCTCGCTTTCCCGGGCCTTGCGAAAGTCCTCGTCGTCGAACAGGCCCGACAGGGTCATCATCGGCACCAGCAGGTTGGCGGTGTCTTCCTCATGCACCTCCAGCCACTGCTCCTCGTTTTCCAGGAACGTATCGACGAACCCGGCACACCAGTTCTCCAGTGCGTTCATGGGGTCGCCGTCCTCCGGCTCCGGCAGTTCCAGGGGCTGACCCATGTCGAGCGCGCTGCGCATGCTTTCCGCCAATTGATTGACGGCCTTGGTGAACACCTCCGGAACGCCTTCCGCGGGGAGCTGGTCCACCCCAGTTGCCAGTCGGAAAACCTCGGCCGCCTGTAAGGCGACCGGGCCAACAACGCTGGCACAGACCACGCCATGCAGGCCGAAGAAGTCCAGGGCCTCATCCCCCCAGGGTTCGGCAAACAGGATGTCTTCTACGGCTTCGATGTCTGCATTGCTCAGCATGGATCAGTTCCCCTCAGCCTTTTTGGCGGCTTCCGCGGCCCGCTGGCGCTTACGAACTTCCCGGGGGTCGTTGTAGGCGCGTCCCGGCGTCACGGGTGGTTCTGCCGGTTTGGGTTCCGCTTTGGCTTCCGCCTGAGCCGTTTGGGGCTGGGCTTCGTCTTTAGCCTCGCCTTTGGCCTCGTGCTTGGCTGCCTCGGCGGGTTTAACCGGGGCGGCATCGTTGCTGGCCGGCTTGGCAGCCTGCTCCGGTTTCTTGGCCTCGGGCGCTTTCTTCTCGGGCTGCTCCTCGGTTTTTGCTACCGATTCGTTAGCCGCTTTGGAGGGCTTCGCTTCGGTAGCGACCGGCTTGGCCTCCGCCGGGGCGCGGTCCGTGGTCGGCTTGGCCGCTTTCGCGGCCTGCTCCGCCGCTTTCGCGGCCTGCTCCGCCCCTGCTTCGGCAGGCTTGCTCTCTGCCGCCGGTGCCGGCTCCGCCTTCGCCGGCTTGGTAGCCGCGGGAGCGGGTTTTGCGGACGCCTGCTTGTCCTTGCCGCCGCGCTCGGATTCGCCTTTGGTTTCGGGCTTGGTGTCCGGCTTTTCTTCTGCGGTCTTCGCCCTGGAGGCCGGCGCCTTGGGTTTGACCGCAGCTTTTTCCTTGTCGGCCTTGTCCTGAGCGGCCGGCTTCGCCTTATCGGCGGGCTTTTCACTCTGGACAGGTTCGGGCTTGGCCTTGCTGGTTTCGCCGCTGTCCTTTGGCGCAACCTCCCGCTTGCCCTTGGCTTCTTCCTGGCCTTCCGCTTTTGCCTTGTCCTGACCGTTAGCGGCAGAGGCTTGCGGTTTTTCCGGCTTGGCTTCGGAGGCTACCGCCTTGGGTTTGCCCGGTTTGGCGCTGGTGTCATCGGCCTTGGCTGCTGTTTCCGGGGCTTTTTCCGGCTGGGTGTCCTTCTGATGTTTCTCCAGGCGCTCTGCCTTGCGTTCCGCCGGAGAGCTTGCCGGTTTCTCGACCGGGGAGCCATCGCGGTTACGCTGACGACGTGGCTTGCGGGGCTTGTCGCCGGCACTCTGACCGCGAGCCTCCTGCTTGTCACGGCCACCGCCCTGGGCCTTGCGGTCCTGACCGCGACCACCGGACGGCTTGCGCTGCTCGTCGCTGTCGCGACGGCTGTCGGCCTGCTGGCCCTGGCCCTTGCCACGACCGCGACCGCCGTCTTGCTGGCGACCGCCTTTGCCACCCTCTTTACCGCCGCGTCCGCGGGCGCGATTGTCCTCACCACGCCCTTGGGGCTGTTGCTTGCGACGTTCTTGACCGCTGCGCTTCTCCGGACGGTCATCCGCCTTGGCTACCCGGGACTTGCGCCGGTCCTGGCGCCCCTGGTTGCGACGGTCTGCCTGTCGGCTGTCGCCGCGCTTGCCGGTCTCCTCGCGAGCCGGCTCGCCGCGGAAGAACTCGGCAATTTTCCGGCCCAGTCGGCGGAATAGGCCCTCCTCCTGGGTGTCCTCAGCGGGAGCGGGTTTCTGCTCAGCCGGGGAGGGCGCCGGTGCCGCGGGACGGATGCCCTTGACGGCGGCTTCCTGGCGCGCCGGCTGCTCCCGTGCTGCGATTACCTCGGTTGCTTCCTCTTCGCGTTCGGCGTACTCCAGGGCGATCTGGTAGCTGGAGACCCGTTCCGGTCCGGTTTCGTCATCACGGACGCGAATGATTTCAAAGTTGGGCGTTTCATGGTGGGGGGACGGTACCACCACGATGCTGACGCCCTGGCGCGCCTCGATGTCGGCCAGCTGCTTGCGCTTCTCATTCAGCAGGAAGGTGGCGACCACCACAGGCACGACGGCACGAACCTCACCGGTTTTCTCCTTGGAGGACTCTTCGTAGATCAGCCGCATGATGCTCAGGGCCAGGGACTCGATGCCCCGGATGGTGCCCTGGCCATTACAGCGTGGGCAGACTTCGCTGCGGGTTTCGCCGAGGGATGGGCGTAGTCGCTGCCGGGACATTTCCAGCAGCCCAAAACGGGAGATCTTGCCGACCTGCACCCGGGCACGATCCAGTTCCAGTGCTTCCCGGACCTTGTTCTCCACTTCGCGCTGATGCTTGGCCGGCGTCATGTCGATGAAATCGATCACAATCAGGCCGCCCATGTCCCGCAGTCGGAGTTGACGGGCGATTTCCTCGGCCGCTTCCAGGTTGGTCTGCAGGGCGGTTTCCTCGATGTCCTGGCCCTTGGTGGCGCGGGAGGAGTTGATGTCGATGGAAACCAGCGCCTCGGTCGGGTCGATGACGATGGAACCACCGGAGGGAAGCTTCACTTCGCGCTGGAACGCGGTCTCGATCTGAACTTCGATCTGGTACCGGCTGAACAGCGGAATCTCGTCTTGGTACAGCTTGATCTTGTTCTCGAACGTCGGCATGACCGCGCGAACGAAATTGAGGACGTCTTCGTGGACCACGGCGGAATCGATCAGCACTTCGCCGATGTCCTGGCGCAGGTAATCGCGCACCGCACGGATAATCACGTTGCTTTCCTGGTGGATCAGGAAGGGCGCCTTGCGCTCACTGGCGGCCTGGGTAATGGCTTCCCAGAACTGCACCAGGTAGTCCAGGTCCCATTGCAACTCTTCGGTGGTGCGACCAATACCGGCGGTACGGACGATGATGCCCATGGACTTGGGCACCTGGACGCCGGACATGGCCTCCTTGAGTTGCGCCCGTTCTTCTCCCTCGATGCGGCGGGAGATGCCCCCGGCACGGGAATTGTTGGGCATCAGGACCAGATAGCGTCCGGCCAGCGAGATGAAGGTGGTCAGGGCTGCGCCCTTGTTTCCACGTTCTTCCTTGTCCACCTGGACAATGACTTCCTGGCCCTCGGAAACCACATCCTTGATGTTGATCTTGCCCTCGATCTCGCCGGGCGATTTCTTGAAGTATTCTTTGGAGATTTCTTTCAGCGGGAGGAAGCCATGGCGTTCGGCGCCAAAGTCTACAAAGGCCGCTTCCAGGCTGGGCTCAACGCGGGTGATGCGTCCCTTGTAGATGTTTGCTTTTTTCTGTTCCCGTGTGCTCGATTCGATATCCAGGTCGAACAGCCGCTGGCCATCGACCAGGGCGACCCGCAACTCCTCAGGGTGAGTTGCATTGATTAGCATTCTTTTCATGGAAAGAATTGGTTCCTGTCGTTGTTGGGACAGAAAACCGGGGAGGGTGGCATCTGCGAAGCAGAACTGGCGTGCCGCATCAACTACTTTAGGCGGCCAGACAAATCAGATGGTTACGGAGGGTCTCTCCGTGTTACTGAAACGACGGCAGTCGACCATTTGCGGGCCTGAGGCCGCAGAATTGTCCTGTCGTGCTGATGTCTGTTGACGCATGGTGTTCGTCTTCATTTTTCACGCTGGAGCCTGGGTCTCACGTCATATTCGTTAACTGGACGGCCCGGTCCTGCGTGTTGCTAATTCTTCGCGATGTCGCCCGCCGGTTTTCCGTGCGGTTATCAGCTTCCTTCCGCGGTGATGTCGTCTCCGGATCGCCGGGAACTCAGGGCACTCTGCGGAAGCATTTTGCGCGTTGCGGCCACTTGTCATCGGCCTGCAGGCGCTTAATCTTTCTAATCGGCGTTCAAACTGCCTGATAGTGTCGGTATACTTCTGCCGCTCCGGCAATTGGCATAGTGGCCGTGCCGTAGACAAACGGTAGAGCACGCCGGAATATAACAGTAATCATCGGACCCATCAATCCCGCAGTGTGATGGTCCGTCACCTCCCGAATCAATCAGCGCCAGCGGCGCGACAAGGTGATATGTCCCGAGGCTCCAGCAACAAGACCCGCGCCCCGTCGCGAGCGGGTCGTCGTTCCCATCCTTCGGCTGCCGGCCCGTCCGGCCAGCGCGGTTCGGTGCGTTGGGTCACCGTCGATGAAGACAATCACGGCCAGCGGGTGGATAACTTTCTTCTCACACAGCTCAAGGGCGTGCCCAAGAGTGTGGTTTACCGCATTGTTCGCAAGGGGGAGGTACGGGTCAACAAGGGGCGGGTAAAACCTGACACCCGGCTCAAGTCCGGCGACCAGGTGCGGATACCGCCGGTCAGCCAGCGCGTAAAAGAGGCGCCCGTGGTGCCGGGTACCCGGGTTCAGGAGGTGATGGAGAATGCCATCGTCTTCGAGAATGATGACATGCTGGTGGTCAACAAACCCGCCGGTATCGCGGTCCATGGGGGCAGCGGGCTTGATTTTGGGCTGATCGAGGTATTGCGGGCAGCGCGGCCCCAGGCTAGGTTCCTGGAGCTGGTTCACCGGCTCGATCGGGATACATCCGGACTGATCATGGTGGCGAAGAAACGATCGGCGCTGCGCTATCTGCAGGATGAGCTGCGGCACAAGCGGATTCGCAAGCATTACCATGCGCTGGTGGCGGGGCGGTGGCCGTCAGATCTGGCCCGGGTGGCGGCGCCTTTGTTGCGCTACGAACTGAGCAACGGCGAGCGCCGGGTGAAGGTGGATGAATCCGGCAAGGAGTCGTTGACTACTTACCGGGTTCTCACCGTATATGCCGGTTACAGTCTGGTGCAGGCCTCCCCGGTTACCGGCCGCACCCACCAGATTCGGGTTCACAGTGCCTACGCGGGCCATCCCATCGCGGGCGATGACAAGTACATGGACGATGTCAGCCTGAAAGCGTTTCGGGCCGAGGGCGGTCGGCGTCTGATGCTGCATGCGCGCGGGCTGGAGTTTGCCTTGCCGGGGTCGGGTGAGGCGATGTGCCTGGAGGCGCCGTACGATCAGCCATTTGAGGCGGTCTTGCAAAAGTTGGCGGTGCGTCCGGTCCGGGCGGATCGCGGTACGGCATAATAGTCATTCACTGATTTCGAGTTGAGCAGTCTGTGATACAGCACAAAGTGGCCATTTTCGATTGGGACGGCACCCTGGTGGATTCCGTCGAACACATTGCGCAGAGCCTGCACCTGGCGGCCACCGATCTGGGGTTCCCGGCGCTTGAGCGGGAGGCGTATCGGGATATCATCGGGTTGGGCATCGTCGAGGCGCTGGAAACCCTGTACCCGGGGATCACGCGGGAAGAGATGCGGCGCATTCGCGACAATTACGGGCGCTATTTCTTCGCCAAGACGACCACTCCCCAGAATGTCTTTGCAGGCATGACCGAGGTGTTGGTTGACCTCAAGGCCGCCGGGCGTGGTTGTGCCGTGGCCACCGGCAAGAGCCGGCGAGGCCTCGACGCGGCCTTGCAAAGCAGTGGGCTGGGCGAGCACTTTGACCTGACCCGTTGTGCCGATGAGACCCGGTCCAAGCCCGATCCGGCCATGCTGGTGGAGATCCTGGATTTTTATGGCATCGACGCTGGCGACGCGGTCATGATTGGCGACACCCGTTATGACCTTGAGATGGCGCGACGTATTGGCATGCCGTCCATCGGGGTCGAGTGGGGGGTGCACGACCGGGTGGTGTTGGGTGAATACGATCCCTGTGCGGTGGTGGACACCGTGGCGGGGCTCAGGGAGGTCCTGGGGCTGTAAGGTCTCCCGGGTCTGCAGGAAGGAAATCGAGCAATAGCGGGACGCGGACATGTCTGAATGGGACAATGACGAGAAGCCGGAATGGGGTGCGCCAGTGACGAAACGAGCAGTCAACCAGCAGGGCGATGACCAGGGCCGGGACTGGAAGCTGATTGAAAAGCTGGTGATGTCGCTGCAATCGGAGCAACGGAGGAGTCGCCGGTGGGGTATATTCTTCAAGCTGCTGGGCTTTGCTTATCTGTTTATCCTGCTTTTCGCCTTTATGTTTCCAATCAGCAACGGCGTAAAACCTTCTCTCGGTGAGCATACCGCGTTGATCGAGATAAACGGGGCCATTGCGGCGAATGAGATTGCCAGCGCCGACAACATGGTGGGGGCCTTGCGGGAAGCCTTCGAGGAGAAGTCCGCCAAGGCGGTGCTGCTCAGAATCAACAGTCCTGGCGGCAGTCCGGTGCAGGCCGGCTATGTCTACGACGAAATCAAACGTCTCCGGGGTGAATATCCGGACAAGAAGGTGTATGCCGTGATCTCGGACATCGGGGCTTCCGGCGCCTATTACATCGCAGCGGCGGCGGATGAGATCTATGCCGACAAGGCCAGCCTGGTCGGCTCCATTGGCGTGGTCGGAGGTGGCTTCGGCTTCACCGGTCTGATGGAGAAGCTTGGTGTCGAGCGGCGTCTGTACACCGCTGGCGAGAACAAGGCGTTCCTGGATCCCTTTTCGCCGGAGAAAGAGGACGAGGTTGAGTTCTGGGAGCAGGTGCTCGAGACCACCCATCGTCAATTCATCGAGCAGGTGAAGGCGGGGCGTGGCGATCGGCTCGCTGAAGGCGACGGGCTGTTCAGCGGGCTGATCTGGACCGGGGAGCAGGCGCTGGACCTGGGGCTGATCGATGGGTTGGGCAGCGCGTCTTACGTCGCCCGCGAGGTGGTCGGCCATGAGAAGCTGGTGGATTACACCCTGGGAGGTTCCAAGCTGGACGAGCTGATCCGGCGTTTTGGTGTCTCACTCGGCGCCGGCTTTGCCGACCAGTTGGTTCAGTCCCGGTTGGAGTTGCGGTAAGCCGCCTCCAGCGGGTCCAATCCCCACGCCCGCAGGAGTTCGCACAAGCCAATCAGGGGCAGGCCGATCAGGCTGTTGGGGTCCCGGCCCGCCAGTCCTGAGAACAGGGCGATGCCTAGCCCCTCCATACGGAAACTGCCGGCGCAGTCGTAGGGGGTATCGGTGCGCAGGTAGTGCTCGATGTCCCCGTCGCTTAACGTTCGAAACTGTACTTCGAAGGGCTCACAGAGGGTGGCCAACTGGCCGTCGGTGGAATCCAGCAGCGCCAGGCCAGTCATGAAGCGAACGGTTTGCCCGCTGCAGCGAGCCAGTTGATCGCTGGCGAGTTCGTGGGTTCCTGGCTTGGTCAGGATGCTGCCATCGGCCAGGGTGGCTACCTGGTCGGACCCGATGATCCAGTGGTTGGGGAATTGGGAAGCCAGCGCCCGGGCCTTTTCCGCCGCCAGTCGCACCGTGAGTCGTTGGGCGCTTTCGTTGGGGTGCGGCGATTCGTCTATATCGGGGCTGGCATGCTCGAACGGAATGCCGAGCCGGGACAGCAGCTCGCGCCGGTAGGGGGAGGATGAGGCGAGTACGAGGGGGGTGGCTGGCATGAGAGGTCCTTGGTTCCGTTTCTGGTGAAGGAGTCGGCAGGGGCTATACTAGCGATTATGCATCGGCAATGTTATGCCCTGTGTGCTTGGTACTCCTGGGCGGTGATTGTTGAAGGAGTGCTGGCCTTGTTGAAAACCACTATGCTGGCCCGGATTTGTTGACGAAGTCTTTGACACCGGCGGGTCTGCCCCCTAAAATTGCGCGCCTATGTCAAACGCCGAATTGCCCAAGACCGTCGATCCCTACAAGTTAGCGGAGCAGAGCAGCGTTCTGGAAGGCGGGGTTCCCCTCAAAGCCCTGGACCGTTTTTCTGACTGCGTGGCTGGGATGGCAGCAGGCGGGCAATGTCAGGTTTCGCTCGCGTTCGCTATGGACGACGAGCGTCGTCGTGTTGTGTCGGGGCAGCTGGAAGCTGAAGTCGAGCTTGAGTGCCAGCGGTGTATGACACCCATGCACGTGACGCTGACATCGCAATTCAGTCTGGGGTTGGTGACCAGCGATGAGCAGGCCCAGCAGTTGCCCAAGGAGCTGGAACCGTTCCTGACGGATGAGTTCAGTGCAAACCTGTGGACCATGGTGGAGGATGAGCTGTTGCTGGTCCTGCCGCCGTTCCCGTTGCATGAGTTAGGCGAGTGTCCGGCCCGGGAGCAACTGCAGGAGCTGGAAGCGGGTGATTCAGAGCCTGAAGCCGCGGATCAGGAGCGGGAGAACCCGTTCAGCGTGCTGGCCGGGCTGAAGACGAAAAAGCATTAACGACACAGGCGCAGGCGCCGTCTTGCTGGCGCGCCAGGACGCTGTTTTATTTACGAACGCTAGTTTTACAAGGTCAGGAGCATAATCATGGCTGTACAGCAAAACCGGAAAACCCGCTCTAAGCGCGGTATGCGCCGTTCACACGATGCGCTGAGCACCGCGACTCTGTCCACCGATTCCACAACTGGTGAGATTCATCGTCGTCACCACGTTTCTGCCGACGGCTTTTACCGTGGCAAGCAGGTGGTTGAAGCGCGCGACGAGTAATCGTTGCGTCTCAAACTGCATCAGTGTCTGACGGATCAGCGGTGAAATCGGTCACCATTGCCGTCGATGCCATGAGTGGCGATCGGGGCCCGGTTATAGCGGCTTCGGCCGCCCTAGATGCGGTGCGCGAAAACGAGGCCTTGAGCATTGTTCTGGTGGGAATCCGGAGCGAGCTTGAGGCCTTGTTGCGTGAGGGCCACCCCAGAATCCGGATCGAAGAGGCCGTCGATGTCGTGCGGATGAACGAGCGCCCCTCCCACGCGTTACGGCACAAACAGAACTCTTCCATGGCCGTCACCCTGCGCCTGGTTCGCGACGGGGTTGCCCAGGGTTGTGTCAGCGCCGGCAACACCGGTGCCCTGATGGCCTTTGGCCGCTCCATTATCCGCATGTATCCCGGAATCGAACGTCCGGCCATTACCAAGCTGATCCCCTCCCTCCGTGGCCAGTGCCATGTTCTCGACCTGGGTGCCAACGTCGATGCCAGCGCTGAGAACCTCTATCAGTTCGCGCTCATGGGGTCGTTGATGGCGTCTGCCATCAGCAAGCTACCGGAGCCCCGCGTGGCGCTGTTGAACGTGGGGGAAGAGGAGATCAAAGGCAACGAGCAGGTGCGTCTGGCCTCCCATCTCCTGGCCCAGTGTGACAGTGTCAATTACATTGGTTACGTCGAGGGCAGCGATCTGTTCCGCAATGTGGCAGACGTGGTCGTTTGTGATGGCTTTGTCGGTAACATTGCCTTGAAGACCGGGGAGGGGGTGGCCGGGTTACTGATCGAGTTGCTGGAGCAGGCGTTCACCCGTAGCCTTTATGGGCGTTTTGTGGGATGGCTTGCCAGGCCTATACTGGGCCGGTTGTTACGCCTGATGGATCCCTCCCGCCACAACGGCGCCAGCTTGCTGGGGCTTCAGGGTGTGGTGATCAAAAGCCATGGCAATGCCAATGAGCGGGCAATGCTGTCCGCGATCCGCCAGGCTGCCCGTGAAGTGGAAATGGAAGTGCCCAGCCGAATCAATTCCCGCCTGGATGATTTGATGATCTGACCCGGGCCTGCGACCAATGTCCAAGGTGGTCCCTTAGGTGCGCAATGGTTGTTGTAATACTTGCCTTGTACTATTGGCTAATCTCCTGAAATGCTCATTAACGGTAAGATTCCAACTATGAAAACAGCGTTTATTTTTCCAGGTCAGGGTTCTCAATCTGTCGGCATGCTGAGCGGTGCGGCCGAGCAGTGGCCGATCATCGAGCAGACCTTTTCCGAGGCGTCCAATGTCCTCGGCTACGATCTCTGGCAGTTGTGCCAGAAGGGCCCGGCCGAGGAGCTGAATCAAACCATGGTGACCCAGCCGGCCCTGTTGACCGCCAGTGTGGCCCTGTGGCGGCAATGGTGTGTGGCCGAGGGGCCGAAGCCGGATTTCGTGGCCGGTCACAGTCTGGGTGAGTACAGTGCCCTGGTGGCGGCAGAGAGTCTGGACTTTGTGGATGCAGTCAAGCTCGTGCGCCTGCGGGGTGAGTTGATGCAGGATGCGGTGCCGGCCGGAGAAGGACGTATGGCCGCCATCCTGGGGCTGGAGGACAGCGACGTTGTGGCGGCGTGCGAAGCCGTGGCCGGGAACGACGTGGTGTCGGCGGTGAATTTCAACGCCCCGGGCCAGGTGGTGATTGCCGGTGCCGCGGCCGCCGTCGACCGGGCGATCGAAGCCTGCAAGGAGAAGGGCGCCCGCAAGGCGATGCCGCTTCCCGTCAGCGTGCCCTCCCATTGCGCATTGATGAAAGGGGCGGCCGAAGAGCTTGCCAGTGCGCTGGATGAGGTCGACTTTAATGATGCTGTCATACCCGTAGTGCAGAATGTTTCCGCACTCTCTGGCCAGGATCGCGACAGCCTGAAGGCCAACCTCGTACGCCAGCTGTATTCGCCAGTGCTCTGGACCGATTCGGTACGTAACCTGGTTGCTGAAGACGTTTCGGTTGCGGTCGAGTGCGGTGCCGGCAAGGTGCTGGCCGGATTGGTGAAACGTATTGACCGCGGACTCGCCGTGCATGGCATTGAGGCCCCGGAAGGGCTCGAAGCCGCCATCAAGGCGTTCGCCCAGGCGTAATCGCGCCGGACAGGCCGGATTCATACTCAAAGCAAGGGAGCGATCCATGTCTCTAGAAGGCAAAACCGCACTGGTGACCGGTGCAACCCGGGGAATTGGCAAAGCCATCGCTTACGCGCTGGCGGCTCAGGGGGCCCGGGTTGTGGGTACGGCAACCAGTGCCGAGGGTGCGGAAACGATTACGGACAATCTGAAAAGCGCCGGCTACGATGGCTTCGGTATCGTCATGAACGTTGCCGACCCCGAGAGCATCGAGGCCGGGCTGAAGCAGGTAACGGATGAGGCGGGCGCGCCGGTGATCCTGGTGAACAACGCCGGGATCACGCGGGACAACCTGCTGATGCGGCTCAAGGACGACGACTGGTCCGACGTTATCGAGACCAACCTGGCCAGTGTCTTCCGGTTGAGCAAGGCGGTCCTGCGGGGCATGACCAAGGCGCGGTGGGGCCGAATCATCAACGTCAGCTCCGTTGTGGCGGGCATGGGCAACCCGGGGCAGGCCAACTACTGTGCCGCCAAGGCCGGGGTTGAAGGGTTTACCCGCAGTCTGGCCAAGGAAATGTCCAATCGGGGAATTACCGCGAACTGCGTTGCTCCTGGCTTTATCGACACCGATATGACGCGAAAACTGGACGAAAAGCAACGCGAGTCTATGATGGAAGTCATACCTGCCGGGCGTCTGGGCGAGCCGGAGGAGGTGGCTGCCGTGGTGGCCTTCCTGGCATCCGAGGCGGCCGGTTACGTCACCGGCGAAACGATCCACGTCAACGGTGGCATGTACATGGGTTAACCCTTGGGTAGGGGGAGGCATTCTCCTTTTTACACAAGATGTTAGACAGTTTGTCTGCTTGTTTGCGGATAGGCTTTAAACTAAACTGGCAATCCAATGTGTTGCTTGGTTGAAATCTAAAGTGAGGAAATTATGAGTACAGTTGAAGAGCGCGTGAAGAAGATCGTCTGTGAACAACTGGGCGTGAAAGAGTCCGAGGTTCAAAGCACATCTTCTTTTGTAGAGGACCTTGGCGCTGACTCACTGGACACCGTTGAGCTGGTCATGGCGCTCGAAGAGGAGTTCGAGACTGAGATCCCTGACGAGGAAGCGGAAAAGCTGGCCAGTGTTCAGGACGCGATCGACTACATCGTCGCGCACACCTGATACTCAGCTCGATTTATACGCCAAGCAGAAGCCGTCCTGAGCACGATCCACGGGACGGCTTTTTTATGGCCGCGAAGTCGCTTGAATCAGACAAAGGACTTAGGTGAAGGGTTGTTATGGCTGAACGACGTGTTGTGATAACGGGGCTGGGCATGCTTTCCCCACTGGGGAATGATGTGGCCACATCATGGGATGGTATCAAGGCGGGCCGCAGCGGAATTGGCCTGATCGACCGGTTCGATGCCACAGACTACAACACCAAGATCGGCGGGGCGGTCAAGGATCTGGACATCTCGCCCTTTTTGTCGCCGAAGGATGCCCGCAAGATGGATGCCTTCATCCATTACGGGTTGATCGCCTCCCAGCAGGCGGTGGAAGACAGCGGGCTGGATGCCTGCGAAAGCCTGGATCCTGACCGGGTGGGCGTGGCCATTGGTTCCGGTATCGGTGGCCTGGAGTTTATCGAGAAGAACGTGATCGCGCTGTCCGAGAACGGACCGCGCAAGGTGTCGCCGTTCTTTGTGCCCGCTTCGGTCATCAATATGATTTCCGGCAACGTCGCCATCAAGTTTGGCTACCAGGGCCCAAACATTGCCATTACCACGGCCTGTACCACCGGCACCCACAACATTGGGTATGCCGCCCGTACCATTGCCTACGGTGACGCCGATGTGATGCTGGCCGGTGGCTCGGAGATGGCGACCACCCGCACCGGGATTGCCGCCTTCTCGGCGGCCCGCGCGCTGTCTACGCGCAACGACGAGCCGGAAAAGGCCAGCCGGCCCTGGGACAAGGAGCGGGATGGCTTCGTGCTCAGTGATGGAGCCGGCGTGCTGGTACTGGAAGAGCTGGAGCATGCCAAGGCCCGTGGTGCACAGATATATGGCGAAGTTATTGGCTTCGGCATGAGCGACGATGCCCACCACATTACCGCGCCCTCGGGTAAGGGCGCCGAAAAGGCCATGCAGAACGCCATCCGTGATGCGGGGCTGGCGCCCTCGGATGTGGATTACATCAATGCCCATGGCACTTCCACCCAGATTGGCGATGTTGCGGAAGTGGATGCGGTTAAGAACGTGTTTGGCGACCATGCCCATAAACTGGCCATGAGCAGTACCAAATCGATGACCGGCCACCTGTTGGGAGCGGCCGGCGCCGTGGAGGCGATCTTCTCCCTGCTGGCGGTCCGCGACGGAGTGCTGCCGCCGACCATCAACCTGGACAACCCCGATGAGGGCTGTGACCTGGATTTCGTGGCCAACGAAAGCCGGCAGTCCGACGTGCGGGTGGCCCTGTCCAACTCGTTCGGCTTTGGTGGCACCAACGGCACCCTGATTTTCCGACGCTACGAAGACTGAGCGACGTGCTGAAGGTCTTCTGGGCCGAGCAGACCCCGGTGGCGGCAAGTGACCGGGGTCTCGCCTATGGCGATGGGCTATTCGAAACCATCCGGGTGCACCGGGGACGGCCCGTCCTGCTGGGCCGCCACCTGCGTCGAATGCGCGATGGCGCCCGACGACTGGGGATTCCGCTTTCTGCCGTTGAGCTCGAGCACTGGCTCAACCGGGCCCTGGCCCGCTATGATCAGGATGGTGACTGGGTACTGAAACTGATCCTGACCCGTGGCAGTGGCGGCCGTGGCTATGTCCCTCCAGACCCTGCCACGCCCCATTTGATCATCTCCCGGCACGGGATGCCGGCTCTGCCCGATCCCGGCGGGGTGGTGGCCCATGTCGCCCGGCATACCCTGGAGGCCAATCCCGCCCTGGCGGGTCTGAAATCCCTGAACCGGCTCGATCAGGTCCTGGCCAGTCGCGAGCTTCCTGCCGGTGCCTACGAAGTGTTGATGACCGACTCCGCCGGCAACTTGTTGGAAGGCGGACGCACCAATGTGTTGCTGCACCTTCGGTCTGGCTGGTTCGTTCCGCCTGCCAACTCGGTGGCGGTGTGGGGAGTCATGCAGGAATATGTGGCGGAACGCCTGGACGCCCAGGGTACGCCCGTGCGAGAGCGACGCTTGCCCCTGTCCCTGCTGGGCCAGCCAGACTTCCAGGGGCTGTTTCTGCTGAACAGCGTGGTGGGCGTGGTACCGGTTCGCAGGATTGGTTGTCAGCATTTGCCAATCGACAACTCCCTTGCGACAATTTGCGATCCACTGACCAGCCTGAAGTAATGCCCTTGTTGAAATCCATCCTGATTGCCCTCGTTTGCACGGTGGCCCTGGCCATGTCCGGAAGTGCCCTCTGGCTATGGCAGGGGCTGCAGACCCTGGACGCTCCCGTTTCCCTGGACGAGCCGGTGCTGTTCGACGTCCCTCAGGGCGCGGCTTTCTCCCAGATTGCCCGCAAGCTGGAGCGCCTGGGACTGATTGAGCGCAGCCTGTGGCTGCGGATTCACGGCCGGTTGTTCCCGGCGCAGACCCGGATCAAGGCCGGGGAGTATGAATTCACTGACGGCATGACCACCAGCGACATGCTGTCGGCGATGCTGGAGGGGGATACCAAGAGCTGGAGTATGCAGTTTATCGAGGGCTGGACCTTCAAGGAAGTGCGGGCGGCGCTTGCCGCCAGTGACCGTCTGGAGCACGTCACTACCAATTGGAGCGACGAGCAGATCATGGAGGCTCTGGGCGCTGCCGGCGAGCACCCCGAAGGCCGGTTTTTTCCGGATACCTATCTCTTCTCCAGCCGGGACAGTGACCTGGATTTGCTGAGGCGTGCCTTCGAGACAATGAACGAGGTACTGGCCGAGGAATGGGAGCAGCGGGAAGCTGATCTCCCCTATGACAGCCCCTATGAAGCCCTGATCATGGCGTCGATCGTCGAGCGCGAGACCGGGGTGCCCCGTGAGCGGGGGCAAATTGCCGGGGTGTTTGTTCGCCGGCTGCAAAAAGGCATGCGCCTGCAAACCGATCCCACGGTCATCTACGGCATGGGCGACAACTACAACGGCCGCATCCGCAGCCGCGACCTGCGCCGTTACACTCCCTACAATACCTATCGGATCGATGGGCTGCCTCCCACGCCCATTGCCATGCCTGGTCGAGAGGCCATCCATGCGGCCCTGCATCCGGAGAATGGCGGCTCGTTGTATTTCGTGGCGCGCGGCGATGGCACCCACAAGTTTTCTGCGTCGCTCGCCGAGCATCAACGCGCGGTGCGGCAGTACCAGTTGAATCGCCGGGCGGACTACCGTTCGTCGCCCTCGCCACAGCAGTCTGGAACCCAGTAATGACCAAGCGCGGACAGTTCATCGCCTTTGAAGGAACCGAGGGAGTCGGGAAATCCACCCAGATTTCACGGGCCGCGGAAACCTTGAAGGGGCAGGGCATTGAGGTTGAGCTGACCCGGGAACCGGGGGGGACGCCGATGGCCGAAGCGATCCGGGAGTTGTTGCTCACGCCCCGGGCAGAATCGGTCCACGAAACCACCGAGTTGCTGTTGATGTTCGCGGCCCGGGCCCAACACCTGCACAACCGCATTCTGCCGGCGCTGGCGCAGGGGCGCTGGGTGCTGTGCGACCGTTTTACCGATGCCACCTTCGCCTACCAGGGGGCAGGTCGTGGAGTGCCCGAAGCGCGTATTGCACTGCTGGAGACTCTGGTGCAGCAGGATGTGCGACCGGATCATGTCATCCTGCTGGACGCCCCGGTTGAGACCGGCATGGCCCGGGCCGCCAAGCGAGGGGAGCTGGACCGGTTTGAGCAGGAAGAAGTGGCGTTCTTCGAGCGCATCCGACAGTGCTATCTGGATCGGGCCCGCCGCGCTTCGGATCGTTACCACGTGGTCGATGCGTCAGTGCCGCTGGACGCCGTCACCGAACGGGTGCGTACCCTGCTGCTTGGGCTGCTGTAACCTGCGGCCGCTCGCCGCCGCTGACCCGCGGCGCGTGACGCCACATACGTACAATTGACCGTTGTCCCGTCCTGAAGACTTAAGCACACTGACCGATTTCCAGCGAGAGTGACCGGTGGATGGCCCCGGCACGGACCCGGTGTGACTGGTTGTTTTGTGCACCGTCCGTGATCTTTTGCTTTAATGAAAACAGGTTCCTGGTTTTCCTGAAATTTCGGTCAGACACAGTGCCATGTTGAACGCGCATCTGCTAAAGCTTCCGGAAGCTGCCCATCAGCATCGTCATGACTACCACCAGTTGGTCATCGGGGTTCGTGGGCAAGCGGAATTGAGCGTAGAGGGGCGTGATGCGCGTCTCGATACCTGGAGCGCCTGTCTGCTGCCCACCGAAGTCAGGCACGATTACCGGGGAGACCGGCAGAATCATGTGCTGGTCATCAATCTCGACCCCTATATTCCCGCCCTGAACGCCCCCGAACACCGCGATTATGAACAGCTGGCGCCGCTCTTCGAACGTCCGCGCACCGTCAACCTGGACAACAAGCTTCAGGGCCTGGTTCAGTTCTGTGCCAGCGAGTTCGATCGTATGCCAGACAACGAAGGCCTCAGGCGGCACCTGTCCACAGGCATCCTGCACTGTCTGGCCAACCGGGTCTCCAGCCAGTCTGAGCGTCCGGTGCGAAACCGGGCCAGCTTGAGTCCCGATACCATTCGGCGCTATGTGATGGAAAACCTGCACCGGAAGGTCACGGTGGAGGACATGGCCAATGTGGCCTGCCTGAGCGTCAGCCGATTCCACGAGATTTTCCGCAGTCTGACCGGTGTGTCCCCCTACCAGTATCTGATTCAGATCCGCCTGGAGCAGGCCGTGCAGTTGCTCACGTCGACCTCGTTATCGGTGTCCGAAGTCGGTTACCGCACCGGGTTTTCCAGCCAGAGTGCCCTGACCAATGCGCTTCGGAAGCATCGCGGCATCATTCCTTCGCAACTGCGATCGGAGGGGGGCTCGGGGGAAATTTAGCACCTTTTTGAAATTATCGGAGGAATTTGCAACAAAACCGTAGCCTTTTATAAGCCTTGGCCAGAAAACCCGACTACCTTTACAGATCAGCTGAACAATGTCAGGGCGTCTGACGGAACAACGCGATTTACCTGACCCTCATAGCGAACAATGACAATGTCGTTGTCGGCCGGAATGTGATCAACATGGCCGCAACATTAAAGCTTCAGAGGTGTCCCATGTTCAACGCAAGCAAGGTGCTCGAACCTGCCTTTCAGGAACAGCCCAGATCGCTTTTCTGGCAAGGCATCACCGATAACTACGCCGTTGACGAAACCGCTTACCTCAACGAACTGATTCCTCTCGCCCAGAGCGATGCGGCCGAGTACCGCGAGGTGACCGATACCGCTACCCGGCTCATCCAACAGGTGCGCGAGCAGGACGACTCGGTCCATATGGTGGACGCCCTGCTGCAGGAGTACAGCCTGGATACCCAGGAAGGCATCCTGCTGATGTGCCTGGCCGAGGCATTGATGCGGATTCCGGACAAGCACACCGCCGACGCGCTGATTGAAGACAAGATGTCGGTGGCCGACTGGCAGAAACACGTTGGTCGCAGCGAATCCACGCTGGTAAACGCATCCACCTGGGGGCTACTGCTCACCGGTCGGGTGGTCAAGATGGACAAGCGGCTGGACGGCTCGCCCTCCAATATCTGGAAGCGGTTGGTCAAGCGCAGTGGCGAGCCGGTGATCCGCAGCGCCATGTACCGGGCCATGGGCATCATGGGCAAGCAGTTCGTCCTGGGCCGTGATATTCAGGAGGCGCTGAAAAACGCCCGGGAGTACCGCGGCAAGGGCTACACCTACTCCTTCGACATGCTGGGTGAAGCGGCCATGACCCGGGAAGACGCGGCACGTTACCTGGCGGACTACGTGCAAGCCATTGAGGCCGTCGGCGATGACAGCTTTCCCCGCGGCCAAGTCCCCGCTCCGTCGATTTCCATCAAGCTGTCTGCGCTTCACCCCCGTTACGAAGTGGCCCAGGAACACAAGGTGCTCACCGAGCTTTATGACACCGTGGTGGGGCTACTTAAGCTGGCTCGACAGAAGAACGTGGACATCACCATCGACGCCGAAGAAATGGATCGGCTGGAGCTGTCCCTCAAGCTGTTCGAGAAGCTCTATGGCTCGACTGTCTGTCAGGGGTGGGGCGGCTTTGGTCTGGTGGTCCAGGCCTATTCCAAGCGGGCGTTACCGGTGTTGTGCTGGATGACCAAGCTGGCGAAAGAGCAGGGCGACGAGATCCCGGTCCGTCTGGTCAAGGGCGCCTACTGGGATACCGAAATCAAGATCTGCCAGCAATTGGGGCTGGCGGGGTATCCGGTCTTTACCCGCAAGGAGGCCACCGATACGTCCTACCTGGCCTGCCTGCGCTTCCTGCTGAGCGACTACACCAAGGGGGCCCTGTACCCGCAACTGGCCAGTCACAATGCCCACACGGTGGCGTCGGTGCTGGCCATGTGCAAGAGCAGGGACCGCAAGATCGAGTTCCAGCGTCTGCACGGCATGGGCGACGCCCTCTATAACACCGTGCTGGAGCAGTACGATTATCCGGTGCGGATCTATGCCCCGGTGGGGGCCCATAAGGACCTTCTGCCATACCTGGTTCGCCGGCTGCTGGAGAACGGCGCCAACTCCTCCTTCGTGCACCGGCTGGTGGATGCCGCCACCCCCATCGAGGACCTGGTACGCAACCCGGTGCAGGAGCTGCTCAAGTATGAGTCGCTGCCCAATGATCGCATCCCATTGCCCGGGGACATCTATGGCAACAACAGAAAGAATTCCAGGGGCCTGAACCTCCAGGTTGAAGCCGATCTCCAGCCCTTGTTGAGCGAGCTTGGCAAGTGGGCCAACGTCAGTTGGGAGGCTGGTCCGATCATCGGCGGCGAACAGCGTCGCGATGGCGATCGCAGGGAAGTGCGTTCTCCCCACGATCAGACCCAGCTGGTGGGTGTGGTGGACTGGGCCGGTGAGCAGCACGCCACGGAGGCTTTGGCGGTGGCCGACAAGGGCTTTCGGCACTGGTGTGAGCGGCCGGTGGAGGAGCGGGCCCGGTGTCTGGAGCGTTATGCCGATTGCCTGGAAGCCAACATGGAAGAGCTGATGGCGATCTGCTGCCGGGAAGCGGGCAAGACCATGCAGGACGGCATCGATGAGGTCCGTGAGGCGGTGGATTTCTGCCGGTATTACGCGCTCCAGGGACGTGCCCGTTTCGGCCAGCCCATCGCCTTGCCCGGACCCACCGGGGAAAGCAACGAGCTTTACATGGAGGGCCGGGGTGTCTTCCTGTGCATCAGCCCCTGGAATTTCCCGCTGGCCATTTTCAGCGGCCAGATCATGGCGGCGCTGGTGGCCGGCAACGCGGTGATCGCCAAGCCGGCGGAACAGACCAGTTTGGTGGCGCACCGGGCGGTTGAACTGATGCTCGAAGCCGGCTTCCCCGCCGACGTGATCCAACTGCTGCCGGGAGACGGCGCCACCATCGGTGGTGCCCTGACGCCGGATCCGCGCATAGCCGGTGTGGCCTTCACCGGCTCCACCCAAACCGCGCATATCCTCAACCGGACCCTGGCACAGCGTGAGGGGGCCATCGTGCCGCTGATTGCTGAAACCGGCGGTCAGAACGCGATGATCGTCGACAGCAGCGCTCTGCCGGAACAGGTGGTGCGGGATGTCCTGCATTCCGCCTTCGCCAGTGCCGGCCAGCGTTGCTCCGCCTTGCGGGTGCTCTACCTCCAGAAAGACGTGGCCGACCGGATGGAGGAGCTGTTGGCCGGCGCCATGCAGATGCTGTCGGTGGGGGACCCGGCCCTGCATAGCACGGACGTTGGCCCGGTTATCGACGAGGAGGCCCAGCAGGGGTTGCAACAGCACCTGGCGCACCTGGAGAAAACCGGGCGCTACATTGCCCGGTCGCCGATGCCGCCGTCCTGTCAGGCCGGGTTCTTCATCCCGCCGTCGGCCTACGGCATCGACAGCATCCGGCAACTGAGCAAGGAGAACTTTGGCCCGATCCTGCACGTGGTGCGATATGCCGCGGAAGATCTGGACAAAGTGATCGACGAGATCAACGGCGCGGGTTATGGCCTGACGTTGGGCATTCACAGTCGGAGCGAGAGCACCGCCGCTTATATCGAGCGTCGGGTCAAGGTGGGCAACAGCTACATCAACCGCAACCAGATTGGTGCGGTGGTCGGCGTCCAGCCTTTTGGCGGACGAGGCCTTTCCGGCACCGGACCCAAGGCGGGGGGGCCCCACTATCTGCTGCGGTTCGCCACGGAACGGGCTCGCTGCATCAACACGACGGCGGTTGGAGGCAACGCGTCATTACTTTCACTCGGTATCGAAAAGATTTGATGGCACAGGCCTCCTGGCGTCAGCCGGAGGTTGGCGGCATGAATCTGGTACCCCAAACCCATAACAATTAGCGACAACAGCGCACTGGGAGTAAGTTCTTATGATTGAAGGCAACTTGGGGGTCAGTTTGACCTTTGTCGTTTACATTCTGCTTATGCTCGGGATTGGTTATGTGGCCTATCGCCGCACCTCCAACCTGTCCGACTACATTCTGGGTGGCCGTAGCCTCGGCCCCTTGCCATCCGCCCTGAGTGCGGGTGCCTCCGACATGAGTGGCTGGCTGCTGCTCGGTCTGCCGGGCTACGCCTATGCGGCGGGTTACGAGGCGATCTGGATCGCTGTCGGCCTGCTGGCGGGTACCTGGCTCAACTGGCTGTTTGTGGCTCGCCGTCTGCGAACCTATTCGTTGGCCGCGGGGGATTCGCTGACCCTGCCGTCTTTCTTCGAGAACCGTTTTCACGATACGTCGCGGATTCTGCGGGTCGTGTCGGCCTTCTTCATCCTGCTGTTCTTCCTGTTCTATACCAGTTCCGGCCTGGTTGCCGGCGGCAAGCTGTTTGAGACCGTTTTCGGCCTGGAGTATTCCACGGCGGTGATTATCGGCACCGTGGCAGTGGTGTCGTACACCTTCTTCGGTGGTTTCCTGGCGGTGGCCTGGACGGATGTGATCCAGGGCCTGCTGATGTTCGCTGCCCTGCTGCTGGTGCCGATCATTGCGATCAATGCTGATGGAGGCTGGGGTGCGACCGAAGCCGCGATGGAGCTGAAGAACCCGGAATTCCTGAATGCCCTGACCGGGAGCGACGGCAAGGCGTTGGGCGCGATTGCGATTCTCTCCCTGCTGGGGTGGGGGCTCGGTTACTTCGGCCAGCCGCACATTCTGGCCCGTTTCAAGGCGATTCGCAGTGAGCAGGACATTCCGGCAGCCCGCCGCATCGCGGTGATCTGGAGCGGGCTGGGCCTGTTAGGCGCCATGCTGGTGGGCTTCGCCGCGATTGGCTACTTCGAGACGCCGCTGGACGATGGCGAGCGTTCCTTCATCCTGCTGGTGGACGCGCTGTTCCATCCGGTCATTGCCGGTGTGCTGCTGGCGGCGATCCTGGCGGCCATCATGAGTACCGCCGACTCCCAGTTGCTGGTGTCTTCTTCCGCGCTGGCCGAGGATTTCTACAAGGCCCTGTTCCGCCGTGAGGCTTCCCAGGGTGAGCTGGTCTGGGTAGGGCGCCTGGCCGTGGTCGGCATTGCGATCATTGCCTGCATCCTGGCGTTCGACCCGGACAGCAAGGTGCTGGAGCTGGTCTCCTACGCCTGGGCCGGGTTCGGTGCCGCCTTTGGTCCCGCGCTGATCCTGTCGCTGTACTGGAAGCGCATGACCCGTGCCGGCGCGGTTGCCGGTATCGTGGTGGGCGGTGCCACGGTGGTGATCTGGGGCAACCTGTCCGGCGGCATCCTGGACCTCTACGAGATCATCCCCGGTTTCATCCTGGCCACCATTGCCATCATCGTGGTGTCCCTGGCCGGCGGCGAGCCGGAGAAGGAAGTCCAGGACGGCTTCGATCGGGCGATGGGGTCCTGATCCAGGCTGCTTGATTCCGTGCAGCGAGAAAGGTGTCCTTCGGGGCACTTTTCTTTTGACCATAAAAAACGCCAGCCCTGAGGCTGGCGTTTTTCGTTGACTAACCGGTCGGGCCGGAAACTCAGCTTGCGCTGGCTTCGGCGGCCTTGCTGGTGTAGTCCTCCATCTGGTCGAAGTTGAGATACTTGTAGATCTCGCCAGACATGCTGTTGAGGTCCTTGGCGTACTCCATGTACTCCGCAGGGCTCGGCAGCTTGCCGAGAACCGCGCCAACCGCCGCCAGCTCGGCAGAGGTCAGGTACACGTTGGCGCCATCACCCAGGCGGTTCGGGAAGTTCCGGGTGGAGGTGGACAGCACAGTGGACTTCGGCGCTACACGTGCCTGGTTCCCCATGCACAGGGAGCAGCCCGGCATCTCGGTGCGCACACCGGCGGTGCCGTAAGTATTGAAGTAACCTTCTTCCATCAGCTGGGCCTGGTCCATCTTGGTGGGCGGAGACATCCACAGGCGGGTGCTCAGCGGGCCCTTGTGCTGTTCCAGCAGCTTGCCGGCGGCACGGAAGTGACCGATGTTGGTCATGCAGGAACCGATGAACACTTCGTCCACCTTGTCGCCGGCCACTTCGGACAGGAACTTGGCGTCGTCCGGATCGTTCGGGCAGCACACGATCGGCTCCTTGATGTCGGCCAGGTCGATCTCGATGACGTGGGCGTACTCGGCGTCTTTGTCGGCCCGCATCAGCTTCGGATCGGCCAGCCACTCTTCCATCTGCTGGGCGCGACGCTCCAGGGTGCGCGGATCGCCGTAACCTTCGGCAATCATCCAGCGCAGCATGGTGATGTTGGAGCGCAGGTACTCGGCTACGGAGTCTTCGGACAGGTTGATGGTACAACCGGCGGCGGAACGCTCGGCAGAGGCGTCGGACAGCTCGAACGCCTGCTCCACGGTCAGGTGCTCCAGACCTTCGATCTCCAGGATGCGGCCGGAGAATTCGTTGATCTTGCCCTTCTTCTCAACAGTCAGCATGCCCTGCTTGATGCCGTACAGCGGGATGGCGTGTACCAGGTCACGCAGGGTGATGCCCGGCTGCATCTCGCCCTTGAAGCGAACCAGCACAGATTCCGGCATGTCCAGCGGCATAACGCCAGTCGCGGCGGCGAAGGCCACCAGACCGGAGCCGGCCGGGAAGGAGATGCCCATCGGGAAGCGGGTGTGGGAGTCACCACCGGTACCCACGGTGTCCGGTAGCAGCATGCGGTTCAGCCAGGAGTGGATGATGCCGTCACCCGGACGCAGGGCGACACCGCCACGGGTCTGGATGAAGTCCGGCATGGTGTGCTGCATTTCAACGTCAACCGGCTTCGGATAGGCCGCGGTGTGACAGAAGGACTGCATCACCAGGTCCGACTGGAAGCCCAGGCAGGCCAGGTCTTTCAGCTCGTCCCGAGTCATCGGGCCGGTGGTGTCCTGGGAGCCAACGGTGGTCATCTTGGGCTCGCAGTAAGTGCCCGGGCGAACGCCTTTGCCTTCTTCCAGGCCGCAGGCCTTACCGACCATCTTCTGGGCCAGGGTGAAGCCCTTGGTGCCGGCTTCCGGATCCACCGGCAGACGGAAGGTGTCGGTGGCGCCCAGACCCAGCACTTCGCGGGCCTTGTTGGTCAGGCCGCGACCGATGATCAGCGGGATACGGCCGCCGGCCTGGACTTCGTCCAGGATCACGTCGGACTTGAACTTGAACTCGGAGATCACGTCGCCGGCTTCGTTCAGGATCTTGCCTTCGTACGGGCGGATCTCGATGACGTCGCCCATGTTCATGTTGTCGACGGGAGCCTCGAAGACCAGGGCGCCGGCGTCTTCCATGGTGTTGAAGAAGATCGGGGCAACCTTGTTACCGATACAGACACCGCCGGCGCGCTTGTTGGGAACGCCCGGGATGTCCTCACCGAAGTACCACAGCACGGAGTTTGTGCCGGACTTACGGGAAGAGCCGGTACCGACCACGTCACCCACGAAGGCGACCGGCAGACCCTTGGACTGGATTTCCTCGATCTGCTTGATCGGGCCAGTCACGCCGGGCTCTTCCGGCTTCAGGCCATCGCGTTCCATCTTGTACATGGCGCGGGCGTGCAGCGGGATGTCCGGACGGGACCAGGCATCCGGAGCCGGAGACAGGTCGTCGGTGTTGGTCTCGCCAGTCACCTTGAACACGATCATCTTGATGCTCTCGGGCACCTTCTTCTTGTTGGTGAACCACTCGGCGTTGGCCCAGGATTCCATGACGCTCTTGGCGACGGCGTTGCCGGCGTCCATCTTTTCCTTCACGTCGTTGAAGGCATCGAACATCAGCAGGGTTTTCTTCAGCTGTTCGCCGGCCAGCTCGGCCAGCTCGGCGTTGTCCAGCAGCTCGACCAGAGTGGCGATGTTGTAGCCACCCTGCATCATGCCCAGCAGCTTGACGGCTTTTGCTTTATCAACCAGCGGGGAAGAGGCTTCGTCCTTGACGATGGCGGTCAGGAAGGCAGCCTTAACGTATGCAGCTTCGTCAACGCCCGGCGGGATGCGGTTTTCCAGCAGGTTTACCAGAGTTTCCTCTTCACCGGCCGGCGGATTCTTCAGCAGCTCAACCAGAGCAGCGGTCTGCTCAGCATTCAGGGGCTTGGGGGGAATGCCCAGAGCCGCGCGTTCTGCAACGTGTTCACGATAGGCTTCTAACACGATATGGACCCTCATCAGTTGGAATGTCCCGCACCTACGGCGTCTTTGCCTGGCGGAAGTTTTATGGCGAAAAGGCCTTTGGAGCCTTGGAGCCGCTACGGGAGCGCCCCAGGCTCTGAACGCCCAAGCGGGCAAGCCCTCAAGCATAGATCTGCGGCTGGCATCTGCATGCTTCAGGACTCGCGGAAACGCTTCGGGAGCCACGCAGAGGCTCCCTAACTGGCGCTGCATTCTATAGGAATCCAGGCTGAAAGTTAAGATGGACGGTGGTCGGACGGGATTTGTCAATCGTGTATAATCCCGCGCCCACGCATTTTTAACGGTGATTCTGCGCCCATGACTGCCGCCCTTGACGCCATTCACAGTTTTCTGCCCTGTCGCACGCCGCAGCGCTGGATCGAGAACGCCCTGGCCAACCAGGACCTGATGCTGATCGATCACGCCCATTGCGAGAAGAAGGCTGCGTCCACCGCGTTGAGCCTGATGTACCGCTACGTGGACAACCCCGACCTGCTCAACAAGATGTCGCGGCTGGCGCGGGAGGAACTGCGGCATTTCGAACAGGTGCTGGCGATCATGAAGAAGCGGGGTGTGATCTACGACCACCTGACCCCGGCCCGTTACGCCGCCGGCCTGCGCCAGGCGGTGCGGAGCGAGGACCCGGGGCGGCTGGTGGATGTGCTGATCGTCGGCGCCATCATCGAGGCCCGTTCCTGTGAGCGCTTTGCCGCACTGGCACCTCACTTGGACGACAGGCTGGCGGAGTTCTATAACAGCCTGTTGAAATCCGAGGCGCGTCATTACCGGGACTACCTGACCCTGGCGGAGCAGGCCGCCGGCGAATCCATTGATGGCCGGGTGGCCGCCTTCCTGGCGATTGAGCAGAGACTGATCGAGGAACCTGACACCGAGTTCCGGTTCCATAGCGGGCCGGTCAGCGACTGAGGGTTGTCGAGCCTTCGGCTTCCAGCTCCCGACACAGCGCCATCCAGCGATCAATGCCGGCGCTGCGGTACTTCTGCTTGTGCAGGATGAAGTAGAACTGGCGGTCGAAGCGGCGGTACTCGGGCACTTCCAGGGGCACCAGGTTGCCCCGGCGGAAGGCGTCTGCCAGACACACCCGGGACAGGCAGCCAATACCGAGACCGGTTTCCACGGCGCGTTTGATGGCCTCGGTATGCTCGAGTTCCAGCAGGATCTCGAGGTCCGGCAGGATGCCGTGCATGCCTCGTTCGACCGTCTGGCGGGTGCCGGAGCCGGGCTCCCGCATGATCCAGGTGGCCGCTTTCAGGTCGTCATCGGTGAGACGGCCTTTGCTGGCCAGGGGGTGATTGGGGGAGCAGAACACCACCAGTTCGTCCGCCAGCCAGGGAATCACCTCCAGCTCCGGCGACTGCAGCTCGCCTTCGATCAACCCGATGTCCAGCTCAAAATCGATGACCCGTTGGGCGATGGTGCGGGTATTGGCCACCTCCAGCGACACCCGGGGCTGGGTCTCCGACTTCATGTACTGGGCCATGATGCCCACCGCCAGGTAGTTACCGATGGTGAGGGTGGCGCCGACCTTCAGGGCGCCCACTTCGGTATGCTTGGCCAGGGCCTGTTCCAGTTCACCGGCCTGGGCCAGCAGCGATTCCACCTTGGGACGATAGAGTCGCCCCAGTTCATTGAGCTGCAGCCGTTTTCCGACTCGGTCGAACAGCTGGATGTCGAATTGACTTTCCAGTTCCTTGAGGGCGCTGCTGGCGGCGGACTGGGACATGGACAACGATTCCGCAGCCTTGGTGATGTTTTGGAAATGCGCAGCGGCCAGGAAAACCTCCAGCTGGCGGAAACTGTATCTCATAATCGATATATCCGAATAAGGTTATGAAAATATCCCATTTCATCGATAGGTTAACCCTGGGTTAGTATGGTTGCAATGATGATCTGACAACCACTGACTTATACGGGCGAGACGATGAGCAACTTGATGAAAGAAACCGTCACCAGTGTCCATCACTGGAACGATACCTTGTTCAGCTTCAAGACCAGCAGGGATCCAGGCTTCCGCTTCAAGAACGGCCATTTCGTCATGATCGGCCTGGAGACCGACGGCAAGCCACTGATGCGCGCCTACAGCATTGCCAGCGCCAACTATGAGGAGGAACTGGAATTCTTCTCCATCAAGGTACAGGATGGCCCGCTGACATCCCGCCTGCAAAAGATTCAGGTAGGTGATGAGATTCTGGTGAGCCGCAAACCTACCGGAACCCTGATCCTCGACAACCTGCTGCCGGGCAGGAATCTGTGGTTGATCTCCACTGGCACCGGGCTGGCGCCGTTCATGAGCATTATCAAGGACCCGGAAGTGTACGAGGCCTTCGACAAGGTCATCCTCACCCACGGCGTACGTTACGTAAGCGAGCTGGCGTACCAGAATGAGATCACCGATCTGCCCAACAACGAGTTCTTCGGCGAGATGGTGCAGGGCAAGTTGCTGTATTACCCGACGGTGACCCGGGAAGAGTTCCGCAACCAGGGCCGGCTGACCGACGCCATGGAGAATGGCAAGCTGACCCGGGACCTCGGCCTGCCGGACCTCGACCCGGAACGCGACCGCTTCATGATCTGCGGCAGCCCGAGCATGCTCAAGGACACCTGTTCCATCCTGAACGCGAAGGGCTTCCATGAGGCCCGGCATGGTGACCTGGGTCACTTCGTCATCGAACGGGCCTTTGTGGAGCAATAAGCCTCCTCACCCCGTCCGATTGGACGTAAAAGCAAGCCCCCCGGGACGGCCGTACCGGGGGGCATTTTTATTGGCCTGGCGTTGATCCCGTGGGCGGGGTGGAGGTTTAGTCACTATAGTGATTCAGTAAAACGGGAATGACTGTGTGCAACCGGGCGTTGCCACCAATGAGAGGCGGGGGAGCCCAAGGTGCCGACCATCGATCGAGGATCCCAGCGGCTGTACTTTGAGGTCACCGGGCAGGGCCCGGCCATCGTGCTGGGGCACAGCTTCCTGTGTTCCGGCGCAATGTGGGAGCCGCAGATTGAGGCGCTATCGGCACACCATCGGGTTATTAACGTGGACCTCCGCGGGCACGGCCAGTCGGGCCCGGTGGACGGCGCATTTGACCTGTACGATCTGGTGGACGATGTGCTGGCGGTTCTCGATCACTTGCAGGTGAACAAGGCGATCTGGGCGGGCCTGTCCATCGGCGGTATGGTGGCCATCAGGGCTGCACTCAGGAATCCTGACCGGGTTGCCGGACTGATCCTGCTGGACACTCATGCCGGTGCTGAGACCTGGCCCAACAGGGCCAAGAACCTGGTCATGACGGCGTTGGCCAGGCGTGTTGGGGTTGTCAGGCTGGCGCCAGTCATTGCCCAAATGTTTTTTTGTGGCCACAGCCGCAAGCATCGCGCAACAATGGTTCAGGCTTGGCGCGACCGATTTGCCGCAGTGCCGCTGGAGACTGCTTTGCGCGGAGCGGAGGCTTTGAAGCGCCGGGACTCGGTGGTCGGTCAACTGGCTGACATTCGGGTGCCTGCGCTGGTGATGGTGGGGGAGAGAGACGAGCCGCTGCCACCCCGGTGTGCCGAGCAGTTGGCCACGGGGATTCCCGACAGTTCTCTGCTGATCATCGCCGAGGCGGGTCATCTCTCCACTCTGGAGCAACCGGAAACCGTGACGTCTGCCATGTTGGCCTACCTCAGGTCGATCGGAGCTGGGGGCGAGAGCGAGCGAGACCATGGCGGATAACATGTACCCGAATGGGTATAATTTCCTAGGCTTTTATTCGGTACTGCTCCGTGGCCCGAGGTCCACTGGAGCCCCGAACCAACTGAATTTTTCATTCTGGACACGCAATGGCAGGCCCAGGCCAAACGACGGTTCAAATATTCCCGGGATTGGTTGCGGTGGCAGGCATGGCCATCGATGCAGAAGCGCACCACCATTACGGCATTCAGGTGGTCTGGCCTGCCTGCGCCAGTGAGCTGGAAGTTGAGGGTCAGGTCGCGGATGGGCTGGCGGTGGTGGCGTCGGGACAGCCCCACCGTTTGTCCATGCCATCGGGAATATTGCTGCTGGTGGAACCGCGGTCGGACCTGGGGGAAGCCTTACAGGCGTTTCTTGCGGGGCAGCCGGTGCGTTGGGTGGTAAGTGAACCCGCCCTGCGCCCCTGTCGTCCTTCCCCGGCTCTGCTGGAGAGTGGGCTGAACGCAGAAGGGCTGGCTCCGCTGTGGCGTGCGATCGGGATTCCTGGCGCCTGTGGGTTCTGGGCCCATTGGCAGTCTCGGGAGCAGATGGATTCCCGCATTGCCAGGTTGCTCGGGTCCCTGGACGATTGCTTTCAATCCGAATGCATTAAACCGGCGAGCTGGCGTGCCTCTGAAGTCGCCAAATCGCTGGCCCTGTCCGAAAGCCGGTTCCTGCATCTGTTTCGTCAGGAAATGGGGATCGCCTGGCGCCCCTATCTGCTGTGGCGGCGTTTGCTGTGCGCGGTGAATGTACTCCGCCATGGTGGCAACGCTACCGACGCCGCCCATACTGCTGGCTTCTCCGATAATGCCCATTTGAGCCGAACATTCCGGAGCAATTTCGGGATGTCGATTCGTCAGGCCTTGGCGGTCATGGAGAGATAGCTACTTTATTCAAGTCATGCGCTTCCGGTTTCCCTATTCTGGCTGTATCAGAACAGGAGAGCGTGCCATGACCAGTCTTGCCCAGACCTACCTTCAATCCACGCCCATGCTGGATTTCCATCACGGGCGTATCCAGCAATTGGTCGATCAAATGGGGTGGCGAAAGCTTGTCCCGGCTGATGCGGCCAAGGCGATCTACCTGTACGTGCGGGATCAAATCGCCTTTGGCTATAACAAGGATGACACGCTGTCTGCCAGCCAGGTCCTCGAGGATGGTTATGGCCAATGCAATACCAAGGGAACATTGTTGATGGCGTTGCTCAGGGCGGTGGGGATTCCAACCCGATTCCACGGTTTCACCATCTACAACGAGCTGCAGAAAGGGGCCATTCCTGGCTACCTGTTCCCGTTTGCGCCGAACCGCATCATCCACAGTTGGGTTGAGGTGTACCTGGACGGCAGCTGGCTGGAGACTGAGGGCTTTATCATTGACCGGCCCTACCTGGAGAAGGTTCAGGCCAGGTTCGCCGGCCAGTGTGAGAGGTTTAGCGGTTATGGCATCGCGACACCCTGCTTGAGCAGGCCGGACAATGACTGGACCGGTGGCAATACTTACATTCAGAAGGAGGGCATCGCCGACGACTTCGGGGTGTTCGAGCAACCGGACGACTTCTACAGGCTGTACGGTAGCAACCTGCGCGGGTTTCGTCGGTTTCTGTTCCGTTATGTCCTGCGGCATTTGATGAACTGGAACGTCAATCGTATACGGCGCAGAGGGCCTTAGGGGTATCGCCAAGGTTGCTTGGCCCAGGAGGCCGAACTTGGCCCGGGGAGGGACTTGCCCGGCCGACAGCGCTAGTATGATTCGATCACCAATTAATGAAAGGATCGAGTATGGGCGCTGATGTAAGGGGTAAGACCATTGTCATTACCGGGGCCTCCAGTGGCATCGGCGAGGCTGCCGGTAAGCAGTTGGCCGCCGCCGGCGCCCGGATCTGTCTGGTCGCCCGGCGAGCGGACGAACTGAACCGGGTCAGGGATGAGATCAATAGCGCTGGCGGCGCGGCCTGGGCCTACCCGGCGGATCTGACGAACGAAGCGTCGTTGTCCGATTGTGTCGACTGCATCCTGGATGAGCATGGCCGTGTCGATGTGCTGGTTAACAACGCCGCTCACTCCATCCGTCGCCCGATTATCGAGGCGCTGGATCGATTGCATGACTATCAGCGCACCATCAATATCAACTACCTGGCGGCGGTTGGGCTGACTCTGAAACTGCTGCCGCGCATGCTGGAGCAGGGCGAGGGGCAGGTGGTCAACATCTCCACCCTGTCCAGCCAGGTGCCGATTCCCCTGTTCTCCGCCTATCTGGCGAGCAAGTCGGCGCTGGAATCCTTTTCCCGGTCGATGTTGGCGGAACTGTCGGATCAGGGCATTGCGGTGAGCGTGGTGCACTTCCCGATGGTGCGAACGCCGATGTCCAATCGCACCAGCATCTACCGGCACATGCCGATGATGAATGTGGACAAGGCGGCGGGCTGGATTGTGCGGGCCATCGAGACCCGCGATGCACGGGTGGGGAGTTCGATGGGCACGTTGGGCAGCCTGGCTCTGGCGGCCATGCCTGGGCCGGTAACCCGGCTGACCCAGCCGCTGTTCCGCCAGATGGACAAACAACTGGCGGCTAAACTCAAGTGAGCGCTGCCGGGGCAAACCGGCCCCGGCAGCGAAAAGGCAGCGATTACTGCAGGGGTTCCTGCTTGAGGGTTGGCGGTTGATCCGCTGAGGCTTCGATCCACCAGACGTTTCTGTCCCAGTCTCCCAGCACGATGCGCTGGGCCGTTTTGCCGTTGGCTTCCAGATCGTGGGTGGCCGGACGGTGGGTGTGCCCATGGATCAGGCGCTGTACCCCGTGCTCCTCCATCACCTTGACCACCTCTTCCGGGGTCACATCCATGATGGTCTGTTCCTTGCCCTTGTTCTTGGCCATGCTGATTTCCCGCAGCTGGCGGGCGGTGGTCTGTCGATCAGCCAGGGGGCGCTTCAGGAACATTTCCTGCCACTGCCGGTTGCGCATGGTGGTGCGGAACTTCTGGTATTCCACATCCGCCGTGCACAGGCTGTCGCCGTGCATTAGCAGGGTAGGGGTGCCGTAGAGGTCCACCACGGTGGGGTCTTCCAGCATGGTGGCGCCAATGCGCCCGCAAAAGTCCTCCCCGATGAGGAAATCCCGGTTGCCGTGCATCAGGAACAGCTCGGTGCCTTCGTCGCTCAGTTCCCGGAGCGCGGCGGCGATTTCCTCCTGCAGCGGCGTGTGCTCGTCGTCACCAATCCAGGCCTCGAAGAAGTCCCCGAGGATGTAGAGCCGCTCGACGCCCCTGGCCTTGTCGCTGAGGAATTGCAGGAACGCCCGGGTGATGTCCGGGCGGGCCTCTTCCAGGTGCAGGTCGGAGATGAACAGCGTGGTCACGCCGCGCCTCCGTCCTCCAGGACTTCCGCCTTCTCGATCACCACGTCGTCGGACGGCACGTCCTGGTGACCGGCGCGCATGGTGGTGCGCACGGCACGGATGGCGTTGACCGTGTCCATTCCTTCAACCACCTTGCCGAACACGCAGTAGCCCCAGCCTTCGGCGGTTTCGGCAGTGTGGTCGAGAAAGCCGTTGTCCTGCACGTTGATGAAGAACTGGGCGGTGGCGGAGTGCGGGTCCATGGTACGGGCCATGGCGACGGTGCCGGTCATGTTGCTGAGGCCGTTGTTGGCTTCGTTCTTGATGGGCTCGCGGGTCTTGCGGGGCTGCATGCCTGGCTCGAAGCCACCACCCTGGATCATGAAGTTGCCGATCACGCGATGGAAGATCGTGCCGTCGTAGAAGCCGTCACGAACATACTGTTCGAAGTTTTTGGCGGTTTCCGGGGCCTTGTCGTAGTCCAGTTCGATCTTGATATCGCCGTGATTGGTTTTCAGCAGAATCATTAGGGGGGTCCTGTTCAGGTTGAAAAATCGTCAGTGGCCGGGGCCAAAAGTTATCGCAAAGGGTCTATTGTACGTAAGAGTTGCTGGCTGTGCATAAGCGAAAGTGAGGAACCGCTCTTTCGATGGGGTTATTCAGCCGCACCGAATGCGTATAATGCGTCCTTTAAATCACTGTTCCACTTAATTGAGATCGTATGAGCGCCGATTCCAAGAAAGCCCACAACTTTATTGAAAGCATGATCCGGGACGAAATCAGCAGTGGCAAGCACACCGGCAAGGTGGTCACCCGTTTTCCGCCGGAGCCCAACGGCTACCTGCACGTGGGGCACGCCAAGTCCATCTGCCTGAACTTCGGCATTGCCGAGACCTTTGGCGGTGAGTGCAACCTGCGGTTTGACGACACCAACCCGGAGAAGGAATCCCAGGAATACATCGACGCCATTCGAGAGGACGTTCACTGGCTGGGATATGAGTGGGCCGGCGACATTCGTTACGCTTCGGACTATTTTGACGCCATCTACGATTTTGCGATCGAGCTGATCGAGAAGGGCAAGGCCTACGTCTGCTCCCTGAGTGCGGACCAGATGGCGGAATATCGGGGCACCCTGAAAGAGCCCGGCAAAAACAGCCCCGACCGGGACCGTCCCGTCGAGGAAAACCTGACGCTGTTCAGTGAGATGCGCGAGGGCAAGTTTGCCGACGGCGAGCTGGTGCTGCGGGCGAAGATCGACATGGCCTCCCCCAACATGAACCTGCGGGACCCGATTCTGTACCGGATCCGTCGTGCCGAGCATCACCAGACCGGCAACAAATGGTGCATCTACCCGATGTACGACTTCACCCACCCGATTTCCGACGCCATGGAAGGGATCACCCATTCCCTGTGCACCCTGGAGTTCGAGGATCACCGCCCGCTGTACGATTGGGTGCTGGAGAATATCACCCCGCCGGCGCGGCCGTACCAGACCGAGTTCGCCCGCCTCAACCTGAACTACACCATCACCAGCAAGCGCAAGCTCAAGCGCCTGGTGGACGATGGATATGTGGATGGCTGGAACGATCCGCGCATGCCGACCATTTCCGGGATGCGCCGCCGCGGCTACACGCCGGAGTCGATCCGCAACTTCTGCGACATGATCGGTGTCAACAAGGCCGGCGGTACCGTGGACATGGGCATGCTGGAGTTCGCCATCCGCGAGGACCTCAACGCCCGGGCGCCGCGCGCCATGTGCGTGATGCGCCCGCTGAAGGTGACCCTGACCAACTACCCCGAAGGCCAGACTGAAACCCTGACCCTGCCGGTGCACCCGCAAAACGAGGCCATGGGCACCCGGGAAGTGCCCTGGACCCGCACCCTGTACATCGACCGGGAAGATTTTGCCGAGGAGCCCCCGCGCAAGTGGAAGCGCCTGGCACCGGATTCGGCGGTACGCCTGCGGGGTGGCTACGTGATGACCTGCCGCGAGGTGGTGAAGGACGACGCCGGCAACGTCGTGGAGCTCAAGTGCGAATACGACCCCAACACGCTCGGTGTGAACCCGGAAGGCTACAAGCCCAAGGGGGTCATTCACTGGGTGTCGGCGACGGACAGCGTGGAGGCGGATATCAACCTCTATGACCGTCTGTTCAACCACGAATCGCCGGACAGCGACAAGGAAGGGGACTTTATCGATCACCTGAACCCGGAGTCGCTGACCACCCTCACCGGTGCCCGGGTGGAGAAGAGCCTGGCCCAGCCACGGACCGATCTGCCGTACCAGTTTGAGCGGGAAGGCTACTTCTTCCTGGATCAGCCGTCGCCGGAGTCTGGCCGCCTGATCTTTAACCGCACCGTCACGCTCAGGGATTCCTGGGCCAAAGCCAAATCCTGATAGCTCCAAAGGCCCGTATTGTGATTCGAATCTACAACACGCTGTCCCAGCAAAAGGAAGAGTTCCAGTCCATCGAGCCCGGCAAGGTGCGGATGTACGTGTGTGGGATGACGGTGTACGACTACTGCCACCTGGGCCATGCCCGGGTGCTGGTGGCCTTCGATGTCATCACCCGTTACCTGCGTCACCGGGGGTTCGATGTGCATTACGTGCGCAACATCACCGACATCGACGACAAGATCCTCCGGCGGGCGGACGAGAACGGCGAGGCCTTCACCGATCTCACCACCCGGATGATCCAGGCCATGCACGAGGACGAGGCCCAGCTCGGGGTGCTGCCGCCGACCGAAGAGCCCCAGGCCACGGCCCACATCGACGACATCCTGGCGATGATCCGGACCCTGATCAGCAAGGATCACGCCTACGTGGCGGACAACGGCGACGTCTATTTTGCCGTGGATTCCTTCGAGGGCTACGGCAAGCTCTCCAAGAAGAAACTGGAAGACCTGTTGGCCGGCGCCCGTGTTGACGTGGAGGAAGCCAAGCGCAGCCCCGCAGACTTCGCCCTGTGGAAGGCGGCGAAGGAAGGGGAGGTGAGCTGGCCTTCGCCCTGGGGCGATGGTCGACCCGGCTGGCACATCGAGTGCTCCGCCATGTCCACCTGCTGCCTGGGGGACACCTTCGATATCCACGGTGGTGGCCCGGACCTGATGTTCCCCCACCACGAGAACGAGATCGCCCAATCCGAGGCGGCCACCGGACAGGAATTCGCCCGCACCTGGATGCACGCCGGCGCGATCCGGGTGAACAAGGAGAAGATGTCCAAGTCCCTGGGCAACTTCTTCACCATCCGCGAGATCCTGGAAAAGTACCCGGCCGAGGTGGTGCGCTACTTCCTGGTGTCCAGTCACTACCGCAGCCAGGTGGACTATTCGGAGGATAACCTGGCCGAGGCCGGTCGCAGCCTGACCAAGCTGTACCACGCCCTGCGTGGCCTGGTGCCCTCCAAGGACGTGCCGGACACCGACCATGATCGCCGGTTCCAGGAGGCCATGGACGATGACTTCAACACCGCCGGCGCGATCGCTGTGTTGCATGCCGTCGCCGCGGAAATCAACCAGCATCGCCGGGACGGCGATGACCAGGCGGCCCGTGACAGCGCGGCGGTCCTGGTCCGCCTGGGCAAAATCCTGGGTCTGGTGCAGCAGGACCCGGAGGCCTTCTTCCAGGCGGATACCGGCAGCGATCTCACCGCGGAGGCCATCGAGGCAATGATCCAGGCGCGGGCGGACGCGCGAAAGAACCGGGATTTCGCCGAAGCGGACCGGATCCGCGACGAACTCCTGGAAAAAGGCATCATTCTGGACGATTCCCGGGAAGGCACCAGCTGGCGTCGGGCCTGAGCCGGGGCAGTACAGCGCGGGCATGAATTTGTACGGGATTTAACGTACACTACCGCGCTCAAAATACGGGTTGCCCCAGAACCGGTCCGCCGGTCTGGAGGGCAGGGTCGCCGAGTCCAAGCGTTCCGGCGACCAGGGAATACAGCAAACCACTGAGGCAAACAACGATGACAGAACGCGTGCAAGTCGGCGGCCTGCAGGTCGCAAAGAACCTGTTCGATTTCGTGAACAATGAAGCGATTCCGGGCACTGGCGTCGATGCAGACAAATTCTGGGCAGAATTTGACTCCATCGTCCACGAGCTGGCGCCCCGCAACAAGGAGCTGCTCGCCAAGCGGGATGCAATCCAGGAGAAAATGGACGCCTGGAACAAGGACCACAAGGGTCAGTCCATCAACATGGACGAGTACAAGGCGTTCCTGAAAGAGATCGGCTACCTGGTCGACGAGCCGGCGGATTTCAAGATCGACACCGCCAACGTTGATCCGGAAATTGCCACCATGGCCGGCCCGCAGCTGGTTGTGCCGGTGATGAACGCGCGTTTTGCCCTGAACGCCGCCAACGCCCGCTGGGGCAGCCTGTACGACGCCCTGTACGGTACCGACGTGCTGTCCGAGGAAGACGGTGCCGAGAAGGGCCGCGGTTACAACCCGATTCGTGGCGCCAAGGTCATCGCCTACGCCCGCGACGTGCTGGACGCGTCCGCACCGCTGGCGTCCGGCTCCCACAAGGACGCTGCCAAGTACCTGGTTGAAGGCGGCAAGTTGGTGGTCAAGCTGCAGAACGGCGAAAGCACTGGCCTGAAAGACGAAGCCGGCTTCGTTGGCTACACCGGTGCCGCCGATGCGCCAACCGGCATCCTGCTGGTCAAGAACGGCATGCACTTCGAGATCCAGATCGACGCCTCCCACCCGATCGGCAAGGACGACGGTGCCCACGTCAAAGACGTGCTGATGGAGTCCGCACTGACCACCATCATGGACTGCGAAGACTCCGTTGCCGCCGTGGACGCGGACGACAAGACCGTGGTCTACCGCAACTGGCTGGGCCTGATGAAGGGCGACCTGCAGGAGAGCTTCGAGAAGGGCGGCCAGCAGGTGACCCGTAAGATGAACGCGGACCGCGTTTACACCGCGCCGGACGGTGGCGAGCTGAGCCTGAAGGGCCGCAGCCTGATGTTCGTGCGCAACGTGGGTCACCTGATGACCAACAACGCCATCCTGCTGAAAGACGGCGGCGAGATTCCCGAAGGCCTGATGGACGGCCTGGTCACCTCGCTGATCGCCATCCACGACCTGAAGGGTCTGGGCAAGTTCCAGAACAGCACCAAGGGCTCGGTCTACATCGTTAAGCCGAAGATGCACGGCCCGGAAGAAGTGGCGTTCACCAACGAATTCTTCGGCCGCGTCGAAGACGCCCTGTCCCTGCCGCGCTTCACCCTGAAGGTCGGCATCATGGACGAAGAGCGTCGTACCACCGTGAACCTCAAGGCGTGCATCAACGCTGCCAAGGACCGCGCCGTGTTCATCAACACCGGCTTCCTCGACCGCACCGGCGACGAGATCCACACCTCCATGGACCTGGGTCCGATCATCCGCAAGGGGCCGATGAAGCAGGCAACCTGGATTCAGGCGTACGAAAACTGGAACGTGGACATTGGTCTGGAAACCGGGTTCCGCGGTGTGGCCCAGATCGGTAAGGGCATGTGGCCGATTCCCGACAACATGGCCGACATGATGGTGGCCAAAATCGGTCATCCGAAGGCTGGCGCCAACACCGCGTGGGTTCCGTCCCCGACCGCCGCAACCCTGCACGCGCTGCACTACCATCAGGTGAACGTGGCGGAAGTGCAGCAGCAGCTGGAGAGCCGTGAGCGCGCCAAGCTGGAAGACATCCTGACCGTGCCGCTGATGGACGATCCGAGCTCCCTGTCTGCCGATGAGATCCAGCAGGAGCTGGACAACAACGCCCAGGGTATCCTCGGTTACGTGGTGCGCTGGATTGACCAGGGTGTGGGCTGTTCCAAGGTGCCTGACATCAACGACGTGGGCCTGATGGAAGACCGTGCAACCCTGCGGATCTCTTCCCAGCACATCTGCAACTGGCTGTACCATGGCATCTGCACCGAAGAGCAGGTGATGGAAACCATGAAGCGCATGGCCGCCGTGGTAGACCGTCAGAATGCCAATGATCCGGCCTACCGCAGCATGGCCCCGGACTTCGACGACAGCGTGGCATTCCAGGCAGCCGTTGACTTGGTGCTGAAAGGTCGCGAGCAGCCGAATGGCTACACCGAGCCGCTTCTGCACGCTTACCGTCTGAAGGCGAAAGCCAAGTACGGTCAGTAAGCCAAAGCGCATAAAAAACCCCGCCTGAGTGCGGGGTTTTTTATTGCCCGGCTGGTTGATGGGCGAAGTAAGGGGGGTGGTCCCGGGGATCAGTCCCTGTGCAGCTCGTTGGCCGCGTACAGGGTGTTCTGCAGCAGGGTGGCGATGGTCATGGGGCCGACACCGCCGGGCACCGGCGTAATGTAGGCAGCGCGTTCGGCGGCCGCTTCAAACTCCACGTCGCCTTTCAGCTTGCCGTCTTCCATGCGGTTGATGCCCACGTCGATCACGGTGGCGCCGGGCTTGATCCATTCACCCTTGACCAGCCCGGGTTTGCCGGCGGCTGCGATGAGGATGTCCGCCTCGCCCACGAACTTGGCGAGGTCATCGGTGAACCGGTGGGCGACGGTGGTGGTGGCGCCCTTGAGGAGCAGTTCCATGGCCATTGGCCGGCCGACAATGTTGGAGGCGCCCACAATAACCGCGTGCTGGCCCTTGTAGGGGGTGCCGACGCTGTCCAGCAGGGTGATGATGCCGGCGGGAGTGCAGGGCCTCAGTTCCGGCCGGCGCTGCACCAGGCGGCCGAGGTTGTAGGGGTGGAAGCCATCGACGTCTTTGTCCGGGCGGATCTTCACCAGGATCGGGTCGGCGTCCAGGTGCTCCGGCAGTGGTAGCTGGACCAGGATGCCATCCACCGCCGGGTTCTCGTTCAGCTCGTCAATCAGCGCTTCCAGGGAGTCCTGGGAGGTGTCGGCGGGCAGGTCGTAGGACAGGGAGACAATGCCGGCCTGGTCACAGGCCTTGCGCTTGTTGCCCACATAGACCTGGGAGGCAGGGTCGTTACCGACCAGCACCACGGCCAGTCCGGGCGCTCTCAGCCCCTGCTGTTTCCGGGCTTCCACGCCGGCGGCGACTTCCTGGCGGACGCGGGCTGAAATTTCTTTTCCGTTGATCAGTTTCGCGGTCATTTCGATGTCTATTCGGTCCAGCGGTTAAAAACGCCGCATTGTCTCATGCTTCGGCCCCGACTCCAATGCGGGGGAGGCGAATTAAAGACAGAGGCGGCGTTCGCGGGGTGGTGATAGAATAGCAGAGGCGCGCGGACCTGCCGGGGTGCTTCCTGCGTTGTTTTGCCGGGAAATTTCCAAATCGTTGTTGACGGGGCGGAGATCCGCGGGTAATATGCGCGCCAACTTTGCTGAGGCACTTGTTGTTCAGGCAGATCGGGGTATAGCGCAGTCTGGTAGCGCGCCTGCTTTGGGAGCAGGATGTCGGGAGTTCGAATCTCTCTACCCCGACCATTCCCGAACTGAATATTCAAGTGGGCGAAAGGTTAAGCGCCCGTAGCTCAGTTGGATAGAGCAACGGCCTTCTAAGCCGTGGGTCGCAGGTTCAAATCCTGCCGGGCGTGCCATCATAGCTCCTCGGTCGGGTTGGCAGGCGAACCATCGCGATGCAGCAAAGTGATAGCAGTACCTCAGAATGTGGTGGACGTAGCTCAGTTGGTAGAGCTCAGGATTGTGACT
>NZ_JAWVYN010000018.1:0-75523 GCF_033722735.1 Marinobacter sp. | reverse complement strand
GAGCACTGAATCGAGTCGTCGATGAGCTCAATAATCGCCCCAGGAAACGGCTGGGGTATCGGACACCGGCAGAGGTGTTCTGGGGTGAATATTCCGGAGCACTACAAACGAGCGGTGCTGCACTTATTGTTTGAATTCAGGGTCAAACAGGTCTGCCCCGTGCTGGGTATCGTCAAAGGTATAGGAGGTGGTCTGGTAGATTGGCGTGGTAGCCGCGTTGGTCGCTGGGTCGCCGCTAAAGCCGGCGTGGAGGGCAAGCGTTTCAGGTTTCATGCTTTTCTTCCTTTTTTCTTGGGTTGAGTCATTCCTGATTGTTGGCTTTCGGCAGTATGACAGATAACGGGGGCAGATCAGCTTGCAATTGAGCAATTCGGCCCCGCCCTGAACACCCGATACGGTTTTTGCTATGAGCTGACGGATTGGCTCCAGACTTGCCAATGGAAGTGAGTCATGCCACGGAAGACACGGATGTATCTCCCGGGCGTCGCCAGGCTTATCGTGACCTGTTTCGATTCGGCCTTTCTCAGGAACTTGGAAAAGAGATTGCTGATTGTTGGTCGGACAAACCGCGTTCAGGTCGCGGTCGATCTGCCTCCACTGGACCGCAAGTCGGCCGGCCCTGCCGCTGACCAGGTGTGAAAGAAGCGCCAGGGAGCCCCGGTGTGAAGAAGGCTCTGGAGAAGCGGAGCGGCTTCCCGCGGGCAGTGTGTTGCCGATCGCAGCATGGGCGAGAGCAGGGAGTTAGGAAGATGCGTTTGAAAGGGGGGAGCGGTTTTTACCCGTTTCAGCCTATAATGCTTTCGACCAACGTTTCTTGCTTCTCAACCAGGGTGGAGTTGTTCCGTTTTCATGCCTTTTTTCGGCGTTGTTTGGGGGGTGGTGCTCACGCTGGCCTGCCTGGCCTCTTTGACTGCAAATGCTGAGAACGGTGAGCTTCGCCTCAGCGGAGATGTGCAGGAGCTGGCAGATCATCGGTTGTGGTATCCGCTGGATGCTTCCCTGGTGTCTGAGTCTGAGTTGTTGACGGCGCTCCAGCGGCACATCGCTGATGGGGAGGCCGTGGAGGGGACTCTCACTGGCCGGTCCGGGGCGTTTCTTGCCCGGGTGCCGCTGAGCATTTCCGGGCGTCAGCTCTGGTTTGTTGTACCCAGTGCGAATTTCATAGACGTTGGCCTGGCCTACTGGCAGCTCGAACAGGGTCCCCCGCAGCGGTTGGCGGAATTCTCCCAGCGCAACGACGCCGAAACGCCCCGCCTGATGCACGCCCAGGCGTTCCCGTTGTTGGTGCAGGAGGCGCAGGCCGGAACCCTCTGGCTCGTCGTCCAGGCCAAACACTTCCCAACACCGGTTTCGTTGACGTTCTACAGCCAGCAGGCCTTTTTCCACCACCAGGCTTTGGTCAACGGCGTCACGACCGCCGCGATTGTGGTCATGTTGACGCTGGCGGTATTGGCCCTGGTGGTCTACCTGCGGAACGGGCAGCGCCTGACACTGTATTGCGCCGGCTACGTTGGCCTGCATGGCCTTGGATGGGCGGCAGCGGCAGGTGCGCTCAATGCGCTACTGGCACCGCTGGGCGTCAATCCTGCCTACGCCGGCATGTACCTGTTTCCATTCGCCATCGCATTTGCCGGCCTCTTTACCCGGGGGCTGTTCAACTGTTACGAGCAACACCCAACCCTGGCCATGCTGCTGACGCGGCTGGCTCAAGGCTTTACGGCTTTGGGGCTCATCATGCTGTGGCTGCCGTTCCAGGCAACGTTCTACCTATCGCACCTGATCGCGCTGGTGTGGGTGCCGTTGAGCGTCTGGGTTGGCTTTCGGATGTTGAACTGCGCGGACTTCAGGGCCAAGTATTACCTGGTGGGCAACCTGTGCTACAGCCTGTCACTGGTGTATTACATGGCCAGCCACGCCAATCTGTTTACCGGTTTGGCTTATCCGGCGATGGTGGTCGTGGCTGCCCTGGCTGTGGATTGTGTGTGCATCCTGCTGTCGCTGTCGGAATGGCTCAGGAACAAGCAGCATGAGTTCGCTCGAGTGGCTTACGAAGCCAGGATTGACCCACTGACCAAGGTCGGAAACCGGATCCTGATGAATGAGAAGCTGGCACAGTTCTCTGGTGCCTATGTTGTGGTATTTATTGATTTTGATGGGGTTAAGTCGATTAACGATACGTTAGGGCATGCCGCCGGCGATCGCTTTTTGTCGGAGGCTGCCACCACGATGCGAAAGCGACTGGGTCAGAAAGGGGAGGTGTATCGCACCGGCGGGGATGAGTTTGTCTGGTTGATGGCGTGCGACTCGGAAGCCCAGCTGGCTGATACCCGTCGCCATGTCACCGGTGCCATTGCCAGTATCGAAGCCGCCTTGCAGGTCAACTGGCCGGCATCCGGTATCAGCTATGGGCTTGCCACCAGTCGGGATGGCCGCAATACCTCGGAGTGTCTGGCCGAGGCTGACCGGAAGATGTACCTTCACAAGGCCTCGAAAAAGAGTGATCGAGGCATCAGGCCGGTTTTAACTTAGAAAAGCATAAAAAAAGGGGGGGCAGATCGATTTTAGAATACTCGATCTGAACATCCCTCTCGAATTTTCAAGCCCGAGCGGCCCGAAGACCGGAATTTGCAGGCCATGGATGCCATGGCCATGGGGGCGGTTCACTTCCAGAGTGTGTCGCGTCGCTGGGCAGCGTTGGATATCGGTTGTCGCATCGACCGCTTTGTCCTCGCCGAACCCGTCTCCCTCCACCCAGTAGAAGCGCTCGATGATGCCATCGAGTGTTACGCCGGCGGGAAACGTTTTTTTGAAGTTGGCGACATCAGCTCCTAGTCTCCAAAGACTGGCTCATTAATAGCGAGCTCTCGGAGACGGTATGGTGAAGTTGGTTTCATACATCGGGTTTGCCCTGTTTGGCGCCGCACTGACGGCGATCAGTTACGGCTTGGCGCGGTTTGCTTTTGGTCTGTTTGTGCCGGCTATCCGCAGCGATTTGGCACTGACGCCTTCGCTGGTCGGTATCATCGGTGCTTTGCCGTTACTGAGTTTCTTGCTGGCTTCGCTGGTTGCGCCGATGGCGGCGGTTCGTCTTGGGGCTCGCAACGCGGCGTTGTTGTCGGGTGGGTTTGGTATTGCCGGGCTGATTCTGATCAGTCAGGCGTCGGGTGCAGTTTCACTGGGCGTGGGGGTATTTGCCTGCGGTATTTGCACCGGCCTTATGATGCCGGCGCTGACCGCGGCCATGCAGGTGCTGGTGGATCGCTCGGTGCATGGGCGGGTCAGTTCGATCATGAATGCGGGTACCAGTGTGGGGGTGTTTCTCGCCGTACCGGCCGTTCTGTTTATGACGGGGCTCTGGCGCTTTGCCTATCTGGCCTTCGCGGCTCTGGCCGTTGTCGGAGTGATCGCTACCTGGTTTGTGATTCCTTCCGTTTCCAGGGTAAGACCGTCAGATGCGGCGCCCCCACCGCCGATCAGTGCGCTTCAATGGCGGCGTCTCCTCCAGCTTTCGCTCTTCGCCTTCGCCATGGGGTTCGTCTCCTCAGCCTACTGGATCTTTGCGCCTGATCTGATGGTGACCCTGGGTGAGTTGCCGGCCAGTGCCACTGGTTGGCTTTGGCTGGCGGTCGGTGTTGCCGGGTTGGGCGGCGCGGTGGTGGCTGATCTGGCGGATCGGAACAATCCGCCCATCACCCAGGCGCTGATGTTGATGATGCTGGCCGCTAGCCTCGCACTGCTGGCATCCAGTCCGGGGCAGGTTGTGTTTGGGACGTTTTCTGCGTTGGTTTTCGGCCTGGCCTACATGAGCCTGACGGGGTTGTATCTGATGACGGGTATCCGGCTGTTGCCAGGCAGGTTGTCGATGGGCCCCGTCATGCCGTTCATGGCCGTGTCACTGGGGCAGGCGGCGGGTTCGCCCCTCGCCGGTATGCTGGTCAGCGACCAGGGCTATAGCACTGCGTTTGCGGCATTTTCTGTGATTGGCATCGTAGTGGCACTGCTATCGCCGCTGTACCCGCGTTACATCGATTTTGGGGATGAGGAAGTGGCAGAGGAGGAAACCGGCCTTCAGGCGGCATACGACTACCAGCTTCAGGATGAGGAAGGCGAGCCGTATAGCTACGATACCGAAGAGCACGCGGAAATTCCCAAGCGTTCAGAAGCCGGCGGCTGACCGAGGCTCTCGATCCTCTTACGATCCGTTCCCGGGATGCGAAAATTTCGCAGATTCAAGGACTGAGATGCATGGAGGCATTGCTATGGAAAGGCTGCGAACACTGTTTATCCTGTGCCCGTTGATATTCTCTGGCTGCACCAATGTTGCCGGCGACATCACCAGATCCATTCATCACTTACCGTCATCGTCCCTGAGCAGTGATACCCTGTTCGCCGCCGCCGGCCATTTTTTTACCAACCTGGGTTACCAGTGCGATTCCAACCATCAAGCTACACGCTTCCGTTGCACTAAGGCGCTCCGTGACGTCTATATCCACCAGACCCGGGCGGTGGTGCAGATTTATCCAGGCGACGCCGAAGTGACTCACCACTCCCTGTTCACAACCCGATGGGATGAGGGGCTGATTCCCGGGGAGTTCATCTCCAGCGAGTTCACGAATCCGGATGTGGCGGCGTTTTGTGACTACCTGCGGGAGGACGAGTTGGGACTTTGCCGGTCCGGCGATGAATGATGGATGGGGGCAGATTGGTTGTAGACTCAGTCTCTCCCGCCTTTCACCCGATCACAAACAGACCTGCACTTCGTCCCCGAGGGCCAGCTCACCCCCTTCAACCACTCGTGCGGTGATACCGCCATGCCCGCGCATGGCGTTGTAGCCACCCGGCCCAAGGGTGGTCTCCATCTTGCTGCAGGGATGACACTGGCCCGTGTACTCCAGCACCACATCACCGATCCGGAACGTTTTGCCTTTCAGGGCCAGCAGGTTCAGGCCAGAGACCACGATGTTGCGCCGGAGCACCTCTGGCCCGATGGCCTCCCGCTGCAAACAGGACGCGATCACATGCAGGTGTTCACGCTGGATCAGGGTAACCTGCCGTAGGCTGGTCTCGCGGCCCTGGAATCGATCGCCTTCCAGGCCCTGGCCCGGGGTGACCGTGACGCGATCCAGCGCCTGCATGGCCTCACCACGGGCGGGGCGGATACCAATCCACTCGACCCGGCCCCGTTGGGGGAGGGTGTCCAGCAGGGTTTGAAGTGGGGTTGCTTCGGCCATCGGAGATTGTTTTGAGGCAGCGCTTAAAGGTCAATGTACCGGGGCGCCAGCATGAGCGCGACGCCGATAGCCACCATGACAAGGGGATTGGTCACGAGGTACGGAAAAAGAATCAGTGCGAGGCCGCACCAGCGGACGGCCAGGTTCGATTGCCTTCGACCGTAGATGAAATAGCCGATGCCGATGGCGCTGAAAATGAGCCCCCAAACCAGGGTTGCAGTTTCCATAGCGCGAAAGTCTCCGCCGTAAAACTTCTATTTTAATCCGCGACGGGCTTGCTACCCCAGCCGTTACGCCGACCAGGAAGCGACTCAATGTCGGGGATTACTGCTACCAGGAGACGATTCGTCATCGGAGGTGTTGTCGTCGGACGTGACGTAGTAATCCTTTTCCTCAACTGTCTTCATGTCCGGGTCTTCAATACTGTTCTTGCGTCGGCCCTGGTACAGCCAGAAGGCCACGACAGCGCCAATGATGAGTAGTACGATCCACTTCATGCGCGTTTCCTCCGCAAGGTGATACATCACCTATTCAGGCACCCGCGAGGAGGTCCGTCAACAGGATAGGAGCGACGCACGGGGAAAACGGGCCTTCTCCAGTTTCATGCCCAGTTCCATGGGCTTTTGTCAGCCTGGCGTCAGTACTTCCGAAAAGCCCGGTACCAGCCCCCGGTGATGACAAATTTGGGGAAGGTGTAATGCTGCTCCAGAAAAATGCGTGCCATGGCGTTGCCTGCGCTGGTGAAGGGTTCTGGCTGGCGGCTCTCCTCCTTGTGGCCGCGACCCTGGAGGGCCATCGAAATGGCCCACAACCCGGGCGTGGCGGCCGCCAGGAGCCAGTGGCCGGTGACCAGGGACCACAGCAGCAGGCCGGTCGCGGCGATGAATAACGGTACGGCGAACAGGTGGATCATCAGATTGGTCCGTGACTGGTGGTTGTCACCGTATCCCTGCCATTGCCACTCGATCAGCTTGCCCATTGCGTTTTCCTCCCGATTGCTGACTCCAGTATAGGGTAGTGGCGGGTATCCGAAAAATGCATACTATGGATCAGTATTATGCGCATAGTGGATGGTTTAGGGGTGTCAGTGCGAAACCTGGATATGCAACTGCTGACGGCGTTTCGTGCCCTGGTGGATGAACGCAACGTGACCCGTGCGGCCGCTCGGATGAACCTGTCGCAGCCGGCCATGAGCCGGGTACTGGGGAAACTGCGGGATATCTTTGCCGATCCCCTGTTCATTCGGGCCGCCGATGGCCTGATGCTGACCCAGAGGGCCGAGGCGCTGTTGCCGGAAGTGGACGCCAGCCTCCGGCAGCTGGAGCGCCTGCTGTCGACCACCGACTTCGATCCGGCCCGGGCCTCAGGTCGTCTGACGGTGGCCACCAACGATATCGGTGCCTCGGGGCTGCTGCCGAATGTACTGCCGCGTCTGTCTCGCGAGGCACCGGCCCTGAGCCTGGAGGTTACCCCGTGGCGGGCAGGCATCCTGACTGAGCTGGACCGGTTACCGGTGGACCTGGCGCTGGGTGTGCTGGAGGAGACCGGCCCGGACGTTCATGCCCGGAAACTGGCGGAAGACCACTATGTGGTGGTGATGTCCGATCGCCATCCCCTGGCAACCCGGCCTGTGACCCTGGAGGACTATCTCAACGCCGAGCATGTGGTCATCCCCTTGGGCCGGGCTGGCAAGGGCGCCCTGGAGCCGGTTCTCTCCCGTCAGCGTCTCCGCCGCCACATTGCCGTTCGGGTGCCTTACCTGATGACTGCCCTGAATATCGTCGCGCAAAGTAACCGGCTGCTGGCGATCCCGGCGATGGTGGCCAAGTCGTTCCAGCAGCCTTTTCGATTACAGATTCAACCTTTGCCCCTGGAGGCGCCGACCATCGCCTATGTCCTGGCCTGGCATCGTCGCCATCACCACGACCAACGGCACCGCTGGGCTCGGCAATTGTTGTACGAGGAGCTGCATGCGGCGATGTCGAATCGTGACTGAACCGGGTGAAGCTGCTCCATGGTCGCTCAAAGGGACACTAGAATATTCCCGATCTGATCATGTCAAAGGCGTCCAGAATCCGCGCCACATACTGGTCCTTCGGGCGAAAGCTGCTTTGGGTTCGGAGTGACAGATCCTTCTGCAGATGATCCAGCAGCTTGTGCAGGCGCCGACGGTGTACGCCGACCGCCGCCTGCAGCGGATCGGCAATGACGCCGGACAACGCTGCAAACGCCGCCAAGACGGCCATGACGGCTACCATCACGCTGGCGGTTGTCGCCAGTGACGGCTCCGGTGGAAACCAGCTGTAGTACCACCCGCCGAGGGTTTCACCCAGGATAAAGTCCCTGGCGGCCATGGTCTGGGCGAGCAGGGACGCGAGCACCACCCCGAGCCCGATGCCACCCGGGGTAAACTTCTGGAACGCAAACGCGCCCAGCACCGTACAGGAAATACTGTTGGTGATATCGGCAGAGGCTGTCCGGGTCACCCGGTACTGATGGAGCGCGTCTGCGATCAGGGGGTCGATCAGCCTGCTAAAGCGACGGTGATCGACCGGCTCTTGGGCATGGCGCGCATAGAGCGTCTCCAGGGACTCTATCAGGTAGTCCTCCAGCCGGTGGCCCGTCGGCCCACCGTTCAGCAGCTCCACCTGGATCAGGTTCGAGATGTGCTGTTGCACCCGGGTGGTAAACCCCGCAGGCACACGATCGGCCAACGCGTGCAGCCACCGGAGGCCAGCTCGTCTACCAGTCAGGATTTTCACCAGGCAGGCCAGGGCATAGACCGGGGCCCAGAACAGGTTGATGGGGGCCCGCAACATGTCCCACCCCAGTGCCATCCGGTTGGTGGAGATGGCTCCGGGATACTGGAAATGACGCTCAATGAACCCAGGGATTCGCGCCCGGCAGTCGGCAAAGTAACGCTCAATCCCTGACTGAAGGCACTGCGCTATCTCGGCTTCGGAAAATGTGTGCTCGGGCAAGGCGGCGATGTTCATGGCAACGGGCGTATTGGCAAGTCAGTGTATGGTCGACACATTACACCGAAAGGGCGAGAAGGGTGAACTCCGGGGATCACGGCATCGGCCCCGAGCGGATTGAGCCCCCTGGCTACGGCAAGCCCGGGATGTCTGAGGAAGTCGCCAAGGCTGACCTGTGCATGGCGAGTGATGACTCGGCTTACATGGTCGGGGAGAACCTGATCCTGTGTGGTGGTATGGCGAGTATTTAAGGCTCAGGGGCCCACAAGGGGGCGGGTCGATGACAGCCTAATCAACATGCCCCCTTTCGGCCCCCTTTTTCAGGATCGATTGAGAGCCAAACGCGCTACTGAACCTCATAGATCTCGATGATGGTGTTAGCCAGCTCGAGGTCATTCTGGTTCGCCAGGGCAATCTGGTTCAACGCCTGGATGGTGGTTGCTTTTTCTGCAGAATCAATTTCCAGCAGGTGGAGGATGGTGTCGACCTTTTCGCCGCCTCCACTGGCCAGCTGATGACGGAGCTCACCGCTAAACGCAATCACGATTTCTTTGATTTTCCGCGGCTTGGAGGTCGAAACGCCTGTTGGTGTGTCTGGTCTCAAGGTGATGAAATACTGGTCTGGAGAAAACTCATGCATGGCGCCGGATAGCCCGTCCGTTGTGGAACCCACCAAACCGCCAATGACAAAGTTTCCGAAAAACCATGGATTGGTGGTGGTTGAAAGCTGGGCGGTGTGGGTCTTGTAGCCTTCTTTTTCAAAGGTGATGGTCTGGTTTGAACCCCTGTCGACCGCAACAGTGAGAGGCGTTTTACCCAGGACCCTTCCGGATACAGTAACCAGGGCCTCGTCCGGTTCGCTGTTAAAGGTGAGTTTCTGGTCGGTCCCGGTTACAACCGAGGCGCAACCGGTGGATAGGAATGCCATGGCGGCGAGTGTGAGCAGCAACGGATACTTCATTGTTCATCCTTAACTAAGGGGACTCGGTACGGGTCTCCCTCCGAGTCAGTTGGATAGCGGGCGCCAGGCTCAACGGTGTCGGTTCGGTTGGGCGATCGCCAGGAGTGCCTGGCGCCGGCCGGGCGGGTGCCGGGAGGCGTCGTTATTGCCCCAGGGATATTTGGCCGGGGGCAATCCTGAGTTCGGAGAGTTTCTCCAGCAGGCCGGCGATGTTTGCTTTTCCAGAGCCTTCGTTGGCAAGCCTCAAACGTTTGATGGCGACAAAGGCATCGCCGACGGTTGCCGTGTAGGGAGTGACGATCGTCTCATTCAGGACGACCGCATCGGTTTCGCGGTCCGTCAGCATGTATTTGACGTGGGTGGTCACTTCAAAATCCAGTCCAAATAGGGGTTGGTCCACTTCCAGCAACTGGGCTTCAAGCTGGTAGCGTCCAGTTCCGGACAGCAATCCCTGGTTCCTCAGGCTTTGCTTGAGGGCACCTGCGAAAGCGTCGTTGTCGATCTCCGACGTCCAAGCCGGGTTGGTTTCCTCTCCACCGGAAACGGCGGATACGTCCAGGTTGTTTTCCAGAGACGTATCGAATTCCTGCATGGGCCCGTCATACACCATGTTTCCCATCTTCGCGCCGGAGGCGCAGCCAGACAGATAGAGTAGCGCAGCCAGTACCACCAAAATCCTTGCATTGAGCACAGTCGATTCCTTCTTCGTTATTTTGATTATCGTTCAGTAGTGCCTGCCGAAGTGCCTCGGTTCAGGCAGGAAGCAATGGTAATGGAGGTTGCGATGAATTGGGCTGTCAGAGGGGTAAAACTTAGTGAAATCAGCATCTCAGGGCTGGTTCTCGTTAACTGGCTTACCCTAAGCAAACCGGGGACGGATTAGCTTGACCTCTTGGCAGGATGGCATTGATCACGGCCGACGCGCCTGTTTTTGCCGAAAACGGCGCGGGGATTCGCCGGTCCAGCGGCGCACGGCGCGACTGAAATTGGAGGGGTCGCTGTATCCCAGGTCTGCTGCAATCTGTTCCACCGTCGCCGGGCTGTGCAGCAGCCAGTCCACCGCCAACCGGTGGCGCAGTTCATCCACCAGGGCGTTGTAGTGAGTCCCGGCCTGATAGAGCTTGCGGCGAAGGGTGCGAGTGGTCATGCACAGCTCTGCTGCCACTTGCGCCATGGCATCCGGGCTGGCCAGGTGGCGGCGTATCTTTTGCCGTACCAGTAACACCAGGTCGTCTTCCTGTTTTGCCTGGGCCAGTTCTGCCTCGCACCGAGCGGCCGCCAGCGCCGCCAGTTGGGGATCGGCAGTGGGCAGGGGGGAGGCGAGCCAGCTGGTGGGAAACAGGAAGCTGATCTCGGCACAGTCAAAGGTGACCTGGATGCCGTTGATCTGTGACCAATAACGATGATGGGGCCGTTCCGGAAAGGGAAACCGGAGTTGCACATCCAGTGCCGGCAGGAACGTCAGGATATGGCTGCCGATGCTCAGGATCGAGGTGACGAGGGCGTCGGCGACCAGGGCGCTGAGTTCACCAAGGGGGTAACGCTCCTCCAGTACCAGGCGGGTACCGTCCCCCTGGTGCTCCAACTGAAGCTCGTACAGGCTGGTGCGGGTTCGCAGGTAACGGATGGCCAGGTCAAAGGCCTGGCCGAGGGTTTGGCTGGATTGGAACGCATAGCCCAGGAAACCATGGGAGCCGATATTGAGAGCGGCCCCCAGGCGAACGCCCAGGTCGTCCCTGCCGTCCCGTTGCCGGTAGTTGGTGAGCAGTTGTTTGGTCACCTGTAGCGACAACGTGCCCTGCAGATCCTGCAGGGTACGGATGGTCAGGCCGGTGCCCTGCAATAACTGGTCGGCATCGCCTCCCTGGTTGGCAAAGGCCTGGCAGATCAGCCTGGCGTACTCCACTGACAGCACACCGGCGGATGGGTGTGGGGATCGGGTCATGGGTGGTCTCCAATGACCGGTTTTTGTCTCAAGATAACCTTCTGCTGTCACTCAACCCATTTCATAGTGGGCCAAGCTGCGTTGCTCTCAAGGAGTCTCCATGCCTGCTTCAGCCCACATCGATAAACACGCCAAGCCCATTCCCCAGGAGCCGGACAACGCGGGGATTCCCGTGCGGCGCCTGGTGTTCGACATACCGGAGCCACCACGCTATTTCCTTGCCGATAACGCCACCGCCACCACCTTTATTACGGTGTTGTCCGCCGTCTTTCCGCCGGGAGAGCGGTTTTTCATCGAATCGGTCCGGCGGTTCCGTGATCGCATCGCCGATCCGGAGCTGAAGGCCGCGGTCCGGGGATTTATCGGACAGGAAGCCATTCATGGTCGCGAACACGACCGGTTGAATGAGTTGCTGATTGGGCGCGGGCTCAATACTCGGGTGCCGGAACTGGGTATCCGTGGCGGCCTGAATGTGCTGGAACGGTGTTCGGCCAGTCAGCAGTTGGCCTGTACCGCCCTGATGGAGCACTTCACTGCGCTGCTGGGGGAAGTGCTCCTGGAGGACGACGAGTTCCAGGCCCTGGGGGATAGCGACCTGTTGCAGTTGTTCCTGTGGCACGCCCTGGAGGAGCTGGAACATAAGGCGGTGACCTACGACGTTTACAGCCTGGTCGCCAATCGGCGGTGGGAACGTTGGCTGGCCTTCCCGTTGGTCACCGCGACCCTGGTACCGCCGATACTCGTCTCCTGGGCCTGGCTGATGTGGAAGGAAGGCAAGCTGACCGACCGCCAGGACCTGCAAGAGGGCCTGACGCTCCTCTTTGGCCGTAAGGGATTGGTGAGCCGGGCCCTGGGGAAAATGGGACTGTACGCCCGATCGGATTTTCACCCGGACAAGAAAGACACCCGCGCTCTGGTCGCCCATTGGCGGGAGCGTTTGTTTGGTGAGCAGGGCACGCTCACCGGCCAGGTTGGTCATTGAACGCCCCGGTGCCTCGTTGAACACAACGATTTTACGGGGCGAATAAGCGATGAAGGCGGAATGCCAAATAGCTGGCGAAAATCCCTGGTCATGTGGGCGTGGTCAAAATAACCGTGGTCCAGGGCGACATGGCTGAGGTTGATTCGGGCCTGACTGCTCCGTTTGATCGTGCGGAGGGCCACATTCGCTCTCGCTATTTTGCCCAGTCGTTGAGCACTCAGGCCAACCCCCGCATGGAAATTGCGTTGAAGGTGTCGCTCAGACCATCCGCTGGCCTCGCACAGGGTGCTGGCAGGCAAGGGCATCGTTTGCTCGAGGATCAGCTTGATCAGGCGCTGCATGACGATGTGGCTCTCCGTTGGGGCGCGAACCAGACTCAGCAGCCACCGATCAAGCAGTGAAACCCGCTCCTGCCATCGGTTTGTACGTTTCAGGGATTCTAATACCCTTTGTGTCGCCACTCCGGCTTCAGACAGGGGGATGTGGGTATTCCGATACTCAGTGGCGGGTATGTGAGTAAAGCGAGCCTGTGCGCCCGGGTGAAATCGAATGCCGATCACATCGGCCTGGTCGAGGCCCAGTAACCGATTGCTTGACCCCGTCGATGCATCAAAGACGCCTCCGTGGCCACAGGTGCCTGTCGCGAATTCTAGTTGGCCATCAACCACCAGCATCCACCCGCTACCCCCCTCAATTGGCATGAGATCGTCGCGGGAAAGCGCATTCAGGTGACGAGCGTCGATTCTCCAGTAGTTCCGAACCAGATGTTGCAAGGCTGGCGCTGGGGTGGCGGTTGCGAACGAGGATAGATCCATGGGGCCTCTCGAGACCTGTCGGTTTTATACAAGCCAGGGTAGCGAGCGTGATGCTAGCTTAACGGAAATTTCAGGGAGGTACAGGATATGGTTTCACGGCAGGTTTTTAAGCATTTACTGGTTCTCATGGTCTTGGCAGGATGGATCGCAACCGCCAATGCCGCGGACAAAACCATTGGTGTTCTGGTCTATGACGATGTGCTCACCAGTGATGTGGTGGCACCGGCAGAGGTGTTCGGCGTTGCTTCGCGCAAGGCCTGGTTTTCGGATTACGAGGTGGTGTTGGTCAATGTTAAGCGCACTGAGACGGTAACCACGGAAGAGGGCGTGACACTCAAGGTGGATGCCAACATCTACGATGAGCTGGATCTGGACGCCTTGATCGTCAACAGCGCTTACGACATGGACTGGTTGTTCGAGAACGAGGATCTGACCCGGTTTATGCAGGATCAGGCGACAAAGGTAGAGTGGTTGGCCAGTAACTGTTCAGGCGCATTCCTCTATGCGCACGCGGGCCTTCTGGATGGCTATCGTGCCACAACCTGGGCCGGCGGGGAGTCAGGCCTGCAGCGTGAGTTTCCAGACATCGACGTGGTTGTTGATCGCAATGTCGTGGTGGATCGCAATCGAATTACCAGCAATGGTGGCGTTCCGTCATACCAGGGCGCTCTTGTGTTGTTGGCACTTATGAGCGGCGAAAGTAATGCGAAGGAAGTTTTTGAAACCATCCAGCTCAATCGGCTGATTCCCTGGTCAGAGATCACGAAATATCGGCTCGAAGGCTAGGCCGAAGAAGCCTGTGAATGAGCCTCCCTCTCCCAAACTGGGAGAGGGAGGCTTTTTACGTTTTGCCAAACGTGAGTTTTATGCAGTGAGTTCATTGGCCTATCTTCAGGAAAGCGTTGGCGGCATTTCAAATGGTGGATCTGTTTGTAGATGGCAGGAATACCGTCGAAACTGGCGCCAAGGCACCGGTCCTGTTCAGGCTTTTTGATGGGGTTATTTGGTAATTCGCCGTTGTCTGACCGGTTTCAACAACTAAGCTATTGAGTAACCTCTTTAAAGCCAATCCCTCGGACAGCGTTTTGCTGGAGGCTGTTGGCTTGTTACGAAGACAGAGGCCAAGTGCCTGATCCCGCGACGTGCCGGAGCATCCGTTGGCCGCTACCTATGGGCCATCCGTTGCAGCCACCGGATGACGCAGGCAACGGAATGTCGCTAAACTCGCGTCGACCTACCAGGAACAAGATACAAGATGATGACGGTTCTACAACGCCCCTTGCGAATGACCCTCCCGCTACTCGCAGTGCTCCTACTTACAGCCTGCGACCAACCGCAGTTGTTGCCGCCGGACGCTCGCCTGCCGGATGGCAGTACCTATTCCGGCGAGATCCGGGATGGCCTCTTCCACGGAGAGGGCGTGCAGGTCTTTGCCAGCGGTCTGGTCTACCGCGGTCAGTTTCAGGAAGGCTATTGGCATGGCCAGGGCGAACTCGAATCCCCGACAGATTGGCGTTATGAAGGCGAGTTCCAGAAAGGCCTGATGGCGGGGCAGGGCGTGCTGGAAACGGAAGACAGCCGCTACGAGGGGGCCTTCGAGAACAACCGTTTAAACGGCGAAGGTCGCTTGGAGGTCAATGGCGGTGTCTTTGTTGCGGAGTTTGTGGATGACAAACCGGTGCGCGGAACGCATATCACCGACTACGGCACCTATGAGGGGGAGTTTCAGGACTGGTATTACCATGGCGAAGGCACCTTCACCTACACCGATACCGAGGATATGCCCAGCCTCTCGGGCACCTGGCGATACGGTGAGTTCGTTGATCGGGAAGAGGTCATCCCGGAACAGCCGTCCGCGGCCTCCTTCGAGACAATCCTGGCCGAGGACCACCAGCGCCTGAGCCGTCAAATCGAAAGCCTGGAGCCGGAGCGGCCAGGCGTGACGGACGCCTACTTCCTGGCCGTGGGCGGTGATGGCACGGAGTCCGTTTTCAAGCGTGACATCCAGGTGGCCAAAACCGGCCTGCAGGAACACTTTGACGTCGAACACCGGGCCATCATGTTGCTCAATCATCGGGATTACGACACCTACCCCCTGGCCACCCGGCCTTCCATTGCGAAGGCCCTGCAGGCCCTGGATCGGCAGTTGAACCCGGAGGAAGACCTGCTGGTCGTCCATCTGGTCAGCCACGGCATGAGAGACGGGCAACTGCTGTTGCGACAACCCGGCATCGATCTGCCTGACCTGTCGCCCAAGGCCTTCGCGAAGATGCTGGAGCCCCTGCAGGCGCGCCGGAAACTGCTGGTGGTCTCCGCGTGCTTCTCCGGCCACTGGCTCAACCAGCTCAAAGACAGCAATACGTTGATCATGACGTCCGCCCGCGAAGACCGCACCTCGTTTGGCTGCGGCGACGACTCGGAAATGACCTGGTTTACCCGGGCGGTCTACCAGAGCGTGGGCCTGTCGCTCACCGACCCGGATACGATGTTCGAGCTGGTTGACCAGCAGATCCGAGCCTGGGAGAAAGACATCGATATGGAGGAGAGTGACTGGTCCTACCCCCAGTCCTACCTGGGGGACAGCCTGCGGCAGTGGCTGGATCTGAGCGTTCCGGACATCGCGGGATGACAGCTCAGAGGGGCGCCGGCAACGGTTTTCCCGAGGTGCCTGCGGCTCGCTGGACCACCCTCAATAAGGCGCGAGCTGGCGCCTTTGTGCCGATGCCCTTTGTCTAGAATCGACTATCCTTAAATCATTCTTACCCGATGGGTTTCGGCTTCTGCGTTCGTGCCGAGGAAGTGGTATGGCAGCATTTGTTCTCTCTGCACTGCTGTTGGTCATCTCGGCCACGTTGAAGGCCGAAACCTGGAAAATTACGTCGTTGGAATGGCCACCCTATTCTGGCCAAGACCTCCCCGGCCAGGGCACGGCCATTGCCGAATTAAGGGGCGTGTTAGCGGCCGAAGGCATTGATCTGGAGGTGAGGTTTTTCCCTTGGGAAAGAGCGAAGAGAGCGGCGGCAAGGCCGGAGTATGTTGGATACTTCCCCGCCTGGCCCGAGGAAGTGCGGGCGGGGTTCATCGGTTCCAGGCCGGTGCAGGATTCGATCGTTGGCGTGCTCTACAGGATCGACCAGCCCGTGCGCTGGAGCAGCATCATGGAACTGTTCGAAACCCACCGGGTGGGGCTGGTCCAGTCGTATGTGTATCCGGACCTCATTACTCGAGCCGCCCAGGAGTATCCAGACAACGTCAATCTGGCGCCTCATGAAATCAGCCTGATGAGAATGCTGGCCAGTGGGCGGATGGATGTGGCAATCACCGATCCCTGCGTCACGCTCTATATCGCCAGACGTCACGGAATTACCAACATTCAGGCGTCGTCGCGCCCCATTTCCATCAAACCGCTGGTTGTCGCGTTCCACGCCAGGACTGAGAACCTGGCTCGCATCGAGTTCTTGAACGCATTGCTGGAGCCCCCGTTCAAGGCTTCCATCCCGCGCTGCCAAGGCGTTGAATACGAAATGGGGCCGGTCGATCGGAATTAGCTGATTGTCAGCAGCCATTTGCCGGAGGTCGAGAAACGTCAGCCGGTCCAACTTCCTGCCTGCACGGTGGCCGAGCGATTCCAGCGCTAGCGGGGTTGTGAAAGGGGCCCCCCGGCAAGGCCTGAGATCGGGGCCCTCAGTGGGTGAGGGCCGCGATGGCCAGAACGCCGTTGAGCGCTGCCATGATCAGGTCCACCACGAAGATGAACAGCATTGGTCCCCGCAGGACCGGCCATAGCGGGGTGTTCCCCTTATGTTCCTGCCAGGCTATTGGCACGTTGCCGACAAACTGGCTGCCGTGGGCCACGGCAAAGGCCGTGCAACACACAAAAATCTGTGTGGGCTGGGTAAACTGGCCGGAGAACAGGATCAACAGCACCGACAGAACGGAAAAGCCCAGGTTAATACCGCCGAGAAAGCGCCCGGAAGCGATGACCGTCTCCCGCAGTGGCGAATCACGGTGTTCTCGCCGTATCAGCATGTTGGAGGTGAGTGGTCCCTTGAGCCAGAAGACGTGGAAGGCACCAGCAAACCAGAGGGCGTTGGCCGCCAGGACGGCGATAAAGAGGGTTTCAAGCATGGTCGAACTCCCTTGCCTCCAACACCTCGCTGATCTGTACCATCGGCCGGGCGTTGGTGTAGTTGGCTATGTCCGCCTCGATGGCCTTGGCATGGGGACCGAACGCCGCCTGGAAAGCTGCAACCGATTCGAAGTAGAGGTGGCCGGCGGCCACGAACGGCGGCTCAGCTTCAGGCCGACCGCCGCCAATACCCAGGTCGACGGAACAACCTTTCAGGGCCGTCCCCAGTTTTCCCTGGACCAGGGACAGGTGCTGTTGCCGGTAGTAGCCGGCATCGAATTCGATGCCGTCGCCATTCGGGTAGAGGATACTTACTTTGATCATGGGATCTCCCTAGGCTTCCATGTCCCGCAATGAAGCCATGTCGATGACAAACCGGTATTTCACGTCGCCGCGCTTCATGCGCTCGTAGGCTTCGTTGATGTTGCGAATATCCAGCATTTCCACATCGCAACGGATGTCGTGCTCGGCGCAGAAATCCAGCACCTCCTGGGTTTCCGGCATGCCACCGATCAGCGACCCCGCCAGTCTACGGCGCTTCATGACCAGTTGTCCGGCGTGGATGGTGGGCTCGATGGGCTCGACCAGCCCCACCAGGATGTGGGTGCCGTCGTACTTCAGGCAGTTGAGGTAAGGATTGAGGTCGTGCTGGACCGGAATCGTGTCGAGCAGGAAGTCAAACTGGTCAGCCGCCGCCTGCATCTGCTCGCGATCGGTGGAGACAATGACATGATCGGCCCCCTGGTTGCGGGCCTCAGCCACTTTGTTTTCGGAACGGGTGAACAGGGTGACCTCGGCACCGAACGCCTTGGCGAACTTGATGCCCATGTGCCCCAGGCCGCCCATACCGATCACGCCGACCTTGTGGCCGGCGCCGATGCCGAAGTGGCGCAGCGGGGAGTAGGTGGTGATGCCAGCGCACAGCAGGGGGGCCGCGGCGGCCGGGTCAAGCTTGTCTGGCACGTTGACGACAAAGCGCTCGCTCACCACAATCCGCTCGGAGTAGCCGCCAAAGGTTATGGACCCGTCATAGCGGTCGATACCGTTGTAGGTGGCGGTGTTGCCTTCGCTGCAGTACTGTTCCAGGCCGGATTCGCAGGCGTTGCAGCTGCGGCAGGAATCCACCATGCAGCCCACTCCGACGCGGTCGCCCTCGCGGTAGGCTGTGACCTTGTCGCCCACCGCGGTGACCCGGCCGATGATCTCGTGGCCTGGTACCACCGGATACCGGGTGAAGCCCCAATCGTTCTGGGCAAAATGGATATCGGTGTGGCATACGCCGCAGTACTCGATCTCGATGGCCACATCATCTGGGCGGAGCTCCCGGCGGTCGAAGCTGATCGGTTCCAGCGGGGATTCGGCGGAATGGGCTGCAAAGGCCTTGGTGCTCATGTTCGGTGCCTCCTTGGGGGACGAAATGAACGTGATAGACGCGTCCATTCTGGCGAAGTCGACGGCCGCAAGCCATAACTGATCCTTGCGCGTTTCTGCTCATTCCTCCAAAAAGAAGGGGCGCGTTGGCCGAAAGGCCTTTCAAACGTGCATAATGCGCTGAAACGTCATTGGAGCCTGGCAATTGATGGAACAGAAACGCTCCCCGCAGCTGGTGGAATTGCTGGAGCCCTTGATCACCCGCGATGGCTTTATCCGCACGACGCTGGCGGAGGTGTACCTGGTGGCCGCGAGGCGGCAGGTTCCCCGGACCCCGCTGATCTATGAGCCCAGTCTGATCGTGATCGCCCAGGGGCAGAAGGTGGGTTACCTCGGGGATCGCACCATCCACTACAATCCTGGCCAGTATCTGGTCCAGTCGCTACCGTTGCCCTTCGAGTGCGAGACCCAGGCCACGCCGGAGGCCCCCCTGATGGGAATTGCCGTTCGCTTCGATCCCTCTACATTGAGCGAACTGGTGCACGACACTGAGGGCGAAATTTTCAGGGAGGAAGACACGGACCCGTTGCCCATGGCGTCCGTGGCCATGACTGAGGGCATGCATGAGGCGATGGTGCGGTTGTTGCGTGCACTGGTGGACCCCATGGATGCCCGGGTGATGGGGCGGGCACGGGTTCGTGAGGTGGTGTACGAAGCCTTGAAAGGTGAGCAGGGGGGCGCACTTCGGGCCCTCGTGCAGAACCGGGGACGCTACTCCCGGATCGTCCAGGTGCTCCAGCGACTGCATGCGGAGTTTGACCGCGACTACACCGTTGATGAACTGGCGGCACAGGCCAATATGAGTGCCTCGGCATTTCACCAGCATTTCAAGGACATCACCCGCAGTTCGCCGTTGCAATACCTTAAGCGCTTCCGGCTGATCAAGGCTCGCCAGTTGATGACCAGGGACCACCTGAACGTCAACCAGGCGGCCGCGGCGGTCGGCTACCGCAGTGTCTCTCAGTTCAGCCGTGACTATAAGCGCTATTTCACCGTCACCCCGGCGCGCCATCGCCGGTTGCCGGTCAGCGAAAACTGAGGCGGGAGCGCGGGCCCAGGCTTGAGCGGGGAACCCGGGCGACGACGAAGGACCCCCCTTACACCTTGGCGACCACCCGATGGGATGAGAGCCTCATTCCCGGGGAGTTCATCCCCAGCGAGTTCACCAACCCGGATGTGGAGGCGTTTTGTGCATACTTGCTGGAGGAGCGGCTGGGGGTATGTCGACCGGGGACGTGAGGCAGCCCCGCCCCTACTCGCCAAGAACCCGTCCCTGGGTTCTTGCTTCCTTATCCGGAACTAACCTCGCGGACGAAAGGACTTCGTCACCCACGGGTGGACTGTACTTCGTGAACCCATTCGCACTCGATGCCTGCTTTAGCGTGATGCTTGTGGATCGCTTCGGCGTTCGGCGCGTCGAGCACACAATAGATCTTGTCGTCCTTCTCGCTGAACAGGATGTCGTGGTGTGTGACACCAAATTCGTCAGCAGGCGCGTTCTGTAACTGTTTCAGTTCCTCTGCCGTGAACGGCTTCATGGGATGCACATCGATATACCTTGGCATGGTTCGTACCTCCTCCCGCCTGGCCAGTGGGGCACGTATCGAGCGCCTCTGTGCGGGAATGGCAGGCGCCCAAACTCCAAACTGCTTGAAGCGTTAATGCCTCACCTCAGATTTATTATAGAGCAGAACCGATCAGCGCTGTGCTATGGGGCTATGTCTTGGCCAGCAAAATTCAGCCCCCAGGGCGGCCGGGCGTTCGTTGCTCTCCTATCTGGTGCCCACAGACCGAGATTCGCCAATTTGCTGTCGCAATGCGCCATCGTTTTGCACCAAGGCATTGATGATTTCCGGCACAACTTAGCGCGGGAGATGGCGGCTAGATGTGGTCTGGTTCCAGGGTTGTTGGCGGGATATCGTCAGGTCCCTGACGCTTGCCGAGGGACACAGGTTGAGATCAATCTGAAGGGGGGATGTTTGGTTGAATCGCAGATAACGATGCCCAGGCGTGTCCCCGCTCCGATGACGGTTTCGGGGCTCCCTGAACGAAGTGATCCGGCGAAACTGGGCTATGCTGTATTTAGCATTCAGTGATGCCAGCTCGAGGTGTGAATGATGGCTTGGCTAAAGGAGGCTCTGTTAGCGTGTCTGTGGTGTTCCATGGTCTGGGGCCTCCAGGCCAGCGGTGAGGAGAGGCGGGTCCGCGTTGCCACGCTCGAAAACTACCCGCCTTTTTGCTTCTACCGGGAAGGGGTGGAGCGGCAGACGCTCGAGGTCGTGCCGCCTGGTTCCGATGCCGTCAGTTTTCAGGGCTTCAGTTGGGATGTGCTGCGTGAGAGTTTCCATGCCCGGGGCTATACCATTGAACTGGTGATCACGCCTTGGGCCCGGGCGATGACCAATATCAACCAGGGTAACGTTGAGCTGCTGTTTCCAACCGGCAAGAATCTGGAACGGGCAAGTTATTTATCCTATCCCAAGACGCCCCTCAATGAAGTCGACTTCCGTGTCTACGTCAGTCGGGATGCGGACATCGTCTGGGAGGGGTTGGCATCCCTGGAAGGCCGCACCATTGGCATGGTCCGTGGCTACAACCTGGGAGACGACTGGATGCAGCTGGATGGCATCGACAAGTATCCGGTCAACAGTATAGAGCAGGGCTTTCGCATGCTGCGGTTAGGGCGGCTGGATGGCTTTGCCGGCTATGAGATCAACTGGGATTACATCCTGAAGCAGATGGGGCTGCAGGGGCAGTTCGAAAAGCTGCCGGTCTTCGGGTCCAGCAAGGAGTACGTTGTGGGCCTGACGCGCAGCCCGGGTACCCCCCACCTTTTGGCTGAGTTCGAGGCCGGCATGGCGGCCATCAAGGAGAATGGCACCTATCAGCGCCTGGTTGAGCGCTGGCAATAAGGACAGCCGGGACCAACTGATTTTTTGAAGGGATCCCGGGGCAACGCCTGACCCCGCCAGCAGCCGGATTCACCGCATCTTAGGTGATGCCGTGTTCGCTAACGCTCTTCATACTCAATAACTGCCCTTCCTTTACGGTTTCCATCACGATGTAGCTGCGGGAGTCGTTCACCCCGGGTAAGGCCAGGATGGTTTCCCCCAACAGCGAGCGATAGTGCGCGACATCTGCCACCCGTGCCTTGATCAGGTAGTCAAAGTTGCCGGAAACGAGGTGGCACTCCTGCACCTCCGGAACGTCGATGGCCGCTTCCTTGAATTGGGCGAACACATCCGGTCCGGTGCGGGTGAGGCTGATCTCGACAAATACCGTGAGTCCAATGCCCAGCTTGCGGGCGTTGAGAATGGCCCGGAAGTTCCGGATATAACCATCCCGTTCCAGCTTGCGGACCCTTTCGAGGCAAGGGGTTGGGCTGAGGTTTACCCGGTTCGACAATTCGTGGTTGGTGATCCGGGCATTGTTCTGCAGTTCATCCAGGATGGCCAGGTCGATACGATCCAGTTTTCGCACGCAGTTTGCTCCCCCATACTCACGAAATTCAAAAAGGCAGTTTAATATACTTTATCTTAGGATATAAAAGATAGAAAACTCTGATTTTGGAAAAAATTCAGAATTTTCTTCTGTTGTGGCTGTTTAGACTGTGAGGCGTCACCGTGACCGCTGGGTCGCGTTCACTCATTGCCCGACAGGAGCAAAACCCTATGATTGTGGGTGTACCCAAAGAGATTAAAAACAATGAATTCCGGGTTGGACTGACCCCAGAGGCTGTTCATGAGCTGGTTGCACATGGCCATCAGGTGGTTGTGCAGGCCGGTGCCGGCATGGGTATCGAGCTTACCGATGAGCAGTACCAGGCCGCTGGTGCCCAGCTCGCCGCCACTGCGGACGCCGTCTTCGAACAGGCGGAGATGATCGTCAAGGTCAAGGAACCGCAGGCGGTGGAGCGAGCCCTGCTACGGCCTCATCACACCCTGTTTACCTACCTTCACCTGGCCCCGGATGTGCCCCAAACCAACGAGCTGCTGGCCAGCGGCGCGACCTGTATCGCCTATGAGACCGTCACTGACAGCAATGGAACGCTGCCGTTGTTGGCGCCCATGTCGGAAGTGGCTGGCCGTATGAGTATTCAGGCCGGCGCCCATTGCCTGGAGAAATCCCAGGGGGGACGGGGCCTGCTGCTGGGCGGGGTGCCCGGCGTAGACGCCGCCACCGTGGTGGTGATCGGTGGTGGCGTGGTGGGCTTCAATGCTACCCAGATGGCGGTGGGTATGGGCGCCCGTGTCATCGTGCTGGACAAGTCCATTGCCGTATTGCGTCGTTTCGATGCGGTGTTTGGCAACCGGGTGCAGACCCTGTTCTCGTCGTCGAAGGCTGTCGAGCAGGTGCTGTTGCAGGCGGACCTGGTGATCGGCGGTGTGCTGATCCCCGGGGCCGCGGCACCCAAGCTCGTCCGTCGTGAACTGATTTCCCGGATGAAGCCGGGCGCGGCGGTGGTCGATGTGGCAATCGATCAGGGCGGCTGCTTCGAGACGTCGACACCAACCACCCATGCCGAGCCCACCTACATGGTTGACGGCGTGGTCCACTACTGCGTGGCCAACATGCCCGGGGCGGTTGCCCGGACTTCCAGTTACGCCCTGAACAACGCCACCTTGCCCTATGTGCTGCAGATTGCCAACAAGGGCCCGCGTCAGGCGCTGGCAGACAGTCCGGGGCTGCTGCAGGGGCTGAATGTGTTCAACGGTGTGCTGACCTGTCCGTCCGTGGGCGCCGCCCAGGGCATCGAAGCCATCACCCCCGACCAGGGGCTGGCGCTGATGAACTGACTCTGCCCATCCTGCGGGTGGATGGCCCCCGCAGGACGATCCTTCCGGCGTTTGTTATCGGCAAGGCCGATAGCGCGCCCTACACCATACGACAACAACAAGAGGTACCGATCCCATGGATTTACTGAGTTCTGTATTGGGAACCGTCAACGGAATCGTCTGGGGTTGGCCCATGCTCATCCTGATTTTGGGCGTGGGTCTGTTTATGAGTCTGGGCCTGAAGCTGATGCCCGTCCTCCGGGTTGGCACGGGTTTCAGGCTGCTGTTCAGCCGCACTCCGGTCCGCCATGACGATGAACAGGCGGGCGAAGTATCGCCTTTTCAGGCGCTGATGACGGCAATGGCAGCAACGGTGGGCACCGGCAATATTGCGGGTGTGGCCACCGCCGTGTTCCTCGGCGGTCCCGGAGCCCTGTTCTGGATGTGGCTGACCGCCCTGGTGGGCATGGCCACCAAGTATTCCGAGGCGGTGCTGGCCGTCCGGTTCCGTGAAGTGGATGATCAGGGCAACCACGTCGGTGGCCCAATGTACTATCTGAAGAACGGCCTGGGGCGGAAATGGGCGTGGCTGGGCACCGCCTTCGCCATCTTTGGCGCCGTGGCCGGGTTCGGCATCGGCAATACCGTCCAATCCAATTCCATTGCCCAGGTGCTTGATGCCAATTTTGGGATACCGGTGATCGTAACTGGGCTGGTGGCGATGGTGCTGGTTGGAGCCGTGCAGATGGGCGGAATCCGGCGCATCGGGGCGGTAGCCGGAAAGCTCGTGCCATTTATGGCGGTCGCCTACCTGCTGGCCGGACTGGTGGTGCTGACAATCAACGCTGACCAGATCGGTCCGGCCCTGGCCCTTATTTTTGACAGTGCCTTCTCCGGGCATGCCGCGCAAGGGGGCTTTGCGGGAGCGGCGGTTTGGGCCGCCATTCGTTTTGGTGTGGCCCGTGGCGTCTTCTCCAACGAGGCCGGCTTGGGCTCTGCTCCCATTGCGCACGCTGCCGCCAAGACCAACGACCCGGTGCGCCAGGGGCTGATTGCCATGCTGGGCACCTTGATCGATACCCTGATCGTCTGTTCGATTACCGGCCTGGTGATTGTTACCTCCGGTGCCTGGGATTCCGGTGAGTCGGGGGCCGCATTGACCTCGGCAGCCTTTGGACTGGCCTTGCCCGGGGTGGGCAATTACCTGGTTGCGATTTCATTGGCGCTGTTTGCCTTCAGCACTATCCTGGGCTGGTCATTCTACGGCGAGAAGTGCGTGGAATTTTTGCTTGGCACCCGGGCAATCAAGCCTTTCCGGGCGCTGTGGGTGCTCGCTGTCCCCCTGGGGGCGGTTCTCAACCTGGATTTTGTCTGGCTGGTAGCCGACACACTCAATGCGTTGATGGCCCTGCCCAACCTGATTGCCATTGCCGCGCTCAGCCCAGTGGTCTTCCGGCTGACCCGCGACTATTTTGATCGCCAGAGGCTGGCGCTGGCGGTTGAATCGTCAGGCACTGGCTCCTGAGGTAATGAACGGGGGGCAGATAGATCATTATCTGCCCCCGGATTCGTGCAAGCTTGTTGGCCCCTGGCGGTTGGCTATACTTTCACTACTCAATTTCTGTTTGCCAGGGTCCTCCCTAATGGATGCGGCGATAAGCCGACTGTAAGCGTGAACCACTGCCGTTGATCACACCCTCAAGTTCGCTTGGAACGCGGAGTAGGGGGCTGCGATGAACCGTCTGGTGGTTGTCTGGTTCTGATTACTTGCCCTGAGCGCAAACGCTGCTGAATGGCCTGTTGAGCAAACTGGAGCCCCTTACCGTGGCAACCTCCAGCCGGATCCGGCATCCCTCGTCTGCTTTGAGTTTCGGGCGCCTCCAGGGCGTCTGGCGATCGCGGGGGTATGGCAAGATCTTGCTGATCGAGGGGGACGAGTTCGTCGTTTTCGAAGAAACCGCCATCAGTTGTCTGAAGCGCTATGCCGGGTCGCTTGACGAACTGGGCCAATGGTACGAGAACCTGGTGGTTTCGCCCGGTGAGCAGGCGTTCGGCGTCCGCCGGGCAACGGGGGTGACGCGCATCGGTTTTCGTCGCCTCAAGGCGCTGCCCGCAACGGTTACCGATACCCAGGGCCGGGACAGGGACGATCCGGTCTATAACTTCGAGGTGTTCTGGCACACCTTTGCAGAACATTACGCGCTGTTTGCGCTCAAGGGCGTGGACTGGTTCCAGATGTACCAACGGTTTCGTCCCAGGATTACCGCGGACAGCGATCCGGAGGTGCTGTACGCCACCCTGGCCGCTATGCTGCGCCCGCTTCGGGATGGCCATGTCCGGCTACACACTCCCTGGGGCCACTACAATGCCGGTGCGCTGCCAGCACTCTACAAACGACTGGGTAAAGAGCTGGAAGAAGCCGGGGAGCACCGGGAGACCACCAGCTACCTGGGCGAACTCCGGGATTGGTTACGGGAGGTGATCCATCAAGACTATCTCGGCGGAGAGGTCCGGCAGGGTGGCAATCACCTGGTGGAATGGGGGCGCCTGAATGGGACCATCGGCTACCTGAACATTCGTGCCATGTCGGGTCAGAGCGGGAAACTGGGCCACCCGGCGCACGACCTTGCCGCCACCCATGCCGTGATGGAGCGGGCGCTGGCGGAGCTGGGCAATCTGCCCAACCTGGTTGTGGACATACGGGGCAACGGTGGCGGCTATGACGGCGTGGCCCTTTGTTTTGCCTCGTACCTGATGGGGCGCAAGCGCCTGGCGTTCACCAAGTCGGCCCGATGTGGGAAGGGGTTTACGGGACAGCAGGCAATTTATGTCTGCCCTGTGGCCGGTGACACCTACGGCGGCAACCTGTTTGTGTTGACCAGCGAACTCACCGCCAGTGCCGCGGAAATTTTCGTTCTTGCACTCCTGCAGCATCCCCGCCTGACGCTGATTGGTGACCCCACCCTCGGTATTCTGTCCGACACCCTCGAACGGCACCTGCCCAACGGCTGGCACCTGACCCTGTCGAACGAGGTTTACCGGGCATTTGACGGCGAGACCTACGAAGACATCGGCATCCCGCCACACATTCGCCTGTCGTTCCTTGGCCGCAGGGGCCGGGAAATGGGCTGGGATCCCATGCTGGACCGGGTGCTCCGGTTAGCGGGGGAAGGCTCGAGATGAACTGCAAAAACCTCCATGATTTTCTCCCGCACGACCTGAAAACTGAAAGGTTTGACGAGATCCTGCATACCTCGACGGTGAGGATAGAACGGATCGTCTCAAAGGGTCACCGCTCACCCGAAACCGGGTGGTACGACCAGGACGAGAATGAATGGGTCCTGGTCTTACAGGGGAGTGGGGTACTGACCTTTGACGATGGCTCTTCCTGTCGTTTGTCGGCGGGCGATTACATCAACATTCCGGCGCACCGAAAACACAAGGTGTCGTGGACCGATCCAGCGGAGCTGACCTTTTGGCTGGCCGTGTTTTACCGGTAGGGCCGGACGCCCGCCAGTCAGGTCCTTTGCTCGGCTCAAATCTGTTTGTAAACCACCTCCGACAGCTCGCTTCGGTTGCCGTCGGTGTCGAGGGTGCGCATGGCGAAGTACCAAGTCCCCTCGCCGAGTTCTTCCACCAGCAGCTCATCCACGGAGGCGTCGCCAATGGCGAGGCTCTGGTCCAGGTTTTCCGCACTGGTGCCGTAGACCACCTCAAAGCCTGCAATCTCACCCATGGCGAGGCTCTCGCCGTTCACCCGGGTCAGCGGTGCGGTCCAGCTGAGCAGGGCGGCGTTGGCCGGCACGGCGTCGCCGGTGCTGCCGCCGGATGAACCGGTATCGCCGCTGTCGCTGGTGGTGTCACCGGCGTCGGTATCGGAGTCCTGGTAGAGGTCGTCAATGGTTGCGAAGTGCTGCACGTTACGGTGCTCGACCACGACCAGCTTCTGGTTGATCACACTCGAATCCACCGTCGCCTGCAGCTCGGAGGCTTGCACGGCCGCGGCACTCAACAGGTCCGCCAAGGCTACGTTGGTACCGTCCCCGGTCATGCTGAGCTGGCCAGTCTCGCTTACCTGGGCGGTCATGTCGGCCAGTACGTCGGAAATGCCTTGCCACTGCGGGTTGTCATTGACCAGCGCCAGGAAGGCGGCGTTGGCAATCGCGACCTGCATGGCGTCCGCAGACACATTGCTCAGTTCATCGAGACGGGTTAGATCTGGCGGCGCCAGGCTCAGCGCACCGGCATTCAGGCCAAACCAGTCCTCAACCGTGGTATAAGCCGTGGACAGAGCTTCGGGGGACAAGCCATCGGTACTGCGTTCGGCCAGGGATACCGCCAGGTGGGTCAGCGGGGTCAGGTGAACGGTTTCGTTGGCCAGGTCGCCGGCCCCGCTCAGGATAAAGTCACTGTTCAGTGCGAGCGGCTGGCCGAAGGCAACGGGATCGGCCCCCGGCTGGTCGCACTGGGGCATGACGTCGCAGATCATCCGGGTATTGGCGTCTGCCTGAAGCTGCACCAGGGCCCAGCCATCGGATTTCCCGCGCAACTGCAGCTGGTAGCTGCCATCTTCCGCGGTCAGCACCGGTTTGGTCGACTGCCGCTGCGGAGCGTAGTGGCCGTCCTTGTCTGCAATCAGGCGGTTGGCGGTGACCAGGCCCTGCTGGATCACCCCTTTCATGGCGGCACCTGCCAGCTCAACGGTCCCATCGGTGGTGCCCTGAGCCTGTGTCGCGGCACTGTCATCGTTGCCGGATCCACCCGAACCGCAACCCGCGAGCAAGACCGCCACCGGTAGCAGCCACAGACCGTGATTCGCCAATTTCCTGTCGCAATATGCCATCGTTTTGCACCAAATAATTGATGATTTCGGGTAGATCATAGAGCGGGAAGCTGCGGCTAGGTGTGGTCTGGTTCCAGCTTTGGTGGCGGGATTTCGTCAGGTCTTTGACGCTTACCGAGGGACACATGTTGAGATCAATCGTTACGCTGGGATTGGGCGGGAGTTGTCGTCTAGGGTCTTGATATTAATGGGGTTTATTTCGGTTGTTCTGGTGGGATGATGAGCGGCTGGGGGCGGTCGGGGGAGAAGGGTTTTACAATTTTAAACAGTGGAATGGCGGCGGTTTGCCCCTGTTCAGAGGAGCCCCGGTGTCCCTGAACACTAGAAAGGCTCAGCATCACTCCTGTTATTGGGGCCCGCTTTGGCAACGCCGGCCTCAACCAGTTCGCGAAACTCATAAACCCGATTGCGCCCCTGTTTCTTGGCATAGTAGAGCGCCTGGTCTGCCCGCCCGATGACGTTCGACACGTGGTCGTAGTGATCCAGCGGTACCATGCCGCAGCTTATGGTCACCCGGTCAACTTGGGGGAAGGGGTACTGTTCCACCACGAGCCTCAGTCTTTCGACAGCGGATCGCGCTCCGTGCTGTGTCGACGGTCCGATCAGCACTGCAAACTCCTCACCGCCATAACGGTAGATCTCGTCGACAGTGCGGAAATGTTCATTCATCAGCCTGGCAATCAGGATCAGGATTTCATCGCCGATCAAGTGGCCAAAACTGTCGTTCACCCTCTTAAAGTGGTCCACATCCAGCAGCACTAGCCACCATGGCATTGGCTCCTGGTTGTCCGGGTTGAGCTTCGGGTTGCCGAGTTCAGGTCCCATTAGGCGACCGATCTGGTATTCGAAGGCACGGCGGTTAAGGACACCGGTTAGTGTGTCCATATCCTTCTCCTGGATCAGGCCGACGAAGTTGCTGTACAGCCGCACCAGCGCTGCCAGGGCGCTCCGGCTGTCGTCCAGATCCGGATCGTGATAGACAACGATCAGGCCGGAAACGATGTCGTTCACGATCACCGGAATGCACAACCGGATCTGGCCGCAGGGCAACTCTTCCTGAACTGGCCGGTGTTCCTGCAGGCTCGTCAACAGGGCGCCTTCGGCAAGAATGCCCCGGGTGACCGTCGAGTCCACCTGCATGGGCCCTGAGGCATCACCACGGCATCGACCTATGGCGACGGTCGTTCGCGTCAGCTGCTCATGCCCCTGGGAAACGGAGTAAAAGTGCAATTCGTTGACTGAAAAAAGCTCGAAGACGGTCTTGATGAGGCTCTCGCGGACATCATCGTGGTGGCGACGGAGTGTGATACTGACGGCAATGTCCAGGATATCGGCCACATCGCCTCCTCTGCCCAGCCTACTAGTACTGGAGCAAAGCGCCGGTATTTTTCGGATGCAGAAAGGCGTTCCCCATCCGAATGAGAGAGTAATCACCCCAAGTATAGTGAACAGCACGGCGTATTCCCATTGGCATGGGCAACACTCATGAAGCTCCGTTGGAAGGGGGACAAAAGGGGGCCGTTGGTGAAGAACCCAGCTGCTCCCCTTTCATTGGGATTCGGTAGGCCGGTTATCCGAACTGGAAAAAGGCCAGTTTGTTGCCGTCCGGATCGCGCACGTAGGCACCGTAAAACTGATCGGGAATACGTTGTCCCGGCTCTCCCTCACAGCTGGCGCCCAGTTCGATGGCTTTTTGGTATAAGGAATCCACCAGGTCCTTGGAGCCCGCCTGGAGGGCCACCATATTGCCGTTGCCCGGCTGGTGGGTCCCGCCGTCATAGGGGGTGCATACCGCCAGCATGGGATTCGCCATGCTTTTACCGATAAAGGCGATGCGTCCCATGTCCAGCAGCACCTTGGCACCCAGGTTGCTCAGCAAGTCTGCATAGAAGGTTTTGGCTTTCGCCATATCGCTCACGCCAATGGTCACGTATCCGATCATGTTGTTCCCCGTTGTAGTTGGCCTGTCAGTGCCTGTCCGATTGCTGGGCGGCAGATCCTTAGTCGACGATCCAACGACGCTTCAGAGCCCGCCTGCAGTCGCTGCCAAGTCAGGTTAGACGGTTCCCTGGTAGCGCAGGAGAGTGGTAACTGACAGATAGCAGGTGAAAACTGCCACTCGCCCAGAGCCGATGCACTGCGACGCATCGGGGGACTGGGAGGTCCGCCGGTTCAGGGATGAACCAGGTTTGGGAGCAGGGCGCACAATATCGCAGCTACGCCGTATCCCACCTACACTGAAACCAACGGTTGTAACAGCTCTAAGCACAGGGCTGCTTGCTAGGCCTGGCGACGAACGCCGGTGTGGCCCAGTTTGTCGGCCTTCTTGCAGCGTTGGCCTTTCCTGTCGAGGGCGGCCGGAAGGGCAATGAAAAGAGGAGGGGGGAAGTGATTGGTGAGCGTTCTGTAACGGTCTTCTTTGACGAGTTGATGCTGGGCCATAATCCCGAAGTGGATTTGCCGTTCATCCCCAGTCGAGTGGAAAAACGCGTCAGGGCGATTCTTCAGAATCTGGACTTTCGCTGGAGTTATCCCGAGCACCCTGGTCGGCTTGCTGCCATCAAGCAGCATTTGGATGAGCACCCTGTTGCGGGTGTTCAGTTCAAATCCGGCGCCAGTGCGACCTACGACCAACTGGGCCGGGTTCATACCACCACTTACCTGGACCATTTGTTCTCGCTGGCGGGCAAGCGCGCCTGGCTGGACAGGGACACCACGGCGGTCTCGCCAGACAGTATTGAGGCCGCCACGGCCGCAGCGGGCAACGCCATTGCTGCGGTAGAGAGCGTGGTCAACGGCGATACGCAAAGCGCCTTTGCCCTCGTGCGGCCGCCAGGGCATCACGCGGAGCCGGTTCGGGCACGGGGCTTCTGCCTGTTAAACAACGTTGCGGTGGCGGCGGCCCATGCCAGGGCAAAACTGGGCTGTGAGCGTGTGTTGATCGTTGACTGGGACGCACACCATGGCAATGGCACCCAGGACATCTTTTGGGCGGACCCCGACGTGCTCTTCTTCGACACCCACTGCGCCGCGCCCTTTTACCCCGGTACGGGGCATCTGGAGGAGGTGGGCGCTGGATTGGGCGAGGGCTACACCATTAATGTGCCGTTACCGGAGACGGCAGGCGACATCGCGTTCGAGGCGGCGTTCCGGGACATCCTGGTGCCGGCGGCGGACTACTTTGAACCCGACCTGGTGCTGGTCTCCGCCGGGTTCGACCCACACCGCAATGACATGGCCCTCAACCTGACCTACAACGGGTTCAAGGTGATCACGAGTATTGTCCAGAGCATCGCGGACAGGCACTGCAACGGCCGGCTGGCCCTGGTGCTGGAAGGTGGCTACAGCCTGACGTCGCTGGCCCATGGAGTTCGTGCCGTGTTGGAAGTACTGGCCGGGGGCGATGTTCCGGAGTTAATGGAAAGCGGTATGAGAGAAGTGACGGCGGCGGCGGAATTCCATCGCGCAGCCTTTACCGACGACGAAACATGAACAGGGACAACCCGGGCGGGGGCTGTCCGGCCAAGGCGCAAAGGAATGTTGTGCCAGGGCCGGCCCGGAAGGCAAACGGCAAGCCCCGTAAAACGAAAAAAGGCAGCCGAAGCTGCCTTTTGGGGAGTGATGCCGGCTTGTTACAGCGCGACAACGTTCTCCGCCTGGGGACCTTTCTGGCCCTGGGTAACGGTGAACTCGACTTGCTGACCTTCGGCCAGGGTCTTGAAACCGCCGCCTTGAATAGCACTGTAGTGAACGAAAACATCAGCGCCGCCGTCACGGGTGATGAAGCCAAAGCCTTTGGATTCGTTGAAGAACTTAACGGTACCGGTAGTAGTAGACATAGATATAAATCCTGAAATCAATCGATAAAAGTGTCGGTGCCCATCGTTATGAGGGCTATGCCAACGGGGGTGCGGGAACTAATAAACAGGCGGAATCAAAAACAGGACGGGAACTACTACTTTAGAAACGTCTTATTCGTGAACTGCTTTGCTAACTCTTTCCTACGAGGGCCACTGTACGTCAATGTTCAGGAAATAGCCACGCTTTTTTTTGTAGGCAGTTACCCGCATTGCTCACGGGGCGGCACCCACCCGGTGAATGTTAATGTGGCCGGATCGATTTCAGAGCCATGCCTCCGATCCTTGTTGGCTGGATTCCTTTCGGCTCAGAAACGTTACCACCGCCTTATTGAAATCCTCGGGCCTATCCATCAACGGCAAATGCCCTGCATCCCGAACCCGACACAATCGGGCGTTGGGCATAATAGCCGCTGCTGCTTCTCCATGTTTGATGGCAAACAACCGGTCCTGCTCTCCCCAGACAATCAGGGTTTGGTGTTGAATCCGGCGAAGTGAGTCCTCGGGCATGGCCGCAACCGCCGCACCCCGGCCTTGCCGAAACGCTTTTTTGCCGCCCTTTCCCTTAATGACCTCAATGGAGTAATGCCCGTGGTTCGGATCCCGGTTCTTTGGGTGGAACAACAAGTAACGGGAGAAGAAGCGGTTTGTCAGGGCGGATGGGAAGGTGTTGAGCCCGATCATTCCGGCAAAGGATCCTGGGGGCGGTCGGGCGCCGAGTGCGCCGGAGTCCACCAGGACGAGTTTGTCGACCATCCCGGGGTTGTCCAGGGCAAACTGGAGGGCAATGGCTCCGCCCTGGGACAGGCCTACGAGATGCGCTTTGTGGATGTCCAGCGCCGTTAGCAAATCCCTTAGCCAGGCCGAGAAGTAGGAGCGGTCATAGGCAGCGTCAGGCTTATCGGACTCACCGTAGCCGACGATGTCCGGAGCAATGACCTGGAAGCGCCTAGAAAGCGCTCCGAGTGTCGGATACCAGGTCACAGCGCCGGCACCGGCGCCGTGCAGGCACACCACGGGTGGTCTCTGATCAGGATGGCCGGCGCGCAGGTAAGCCGTGTTCACCGGGCCCGCCATGATCTGTGCCTGTGTTACCGATACGCCCATACGGTCGATCAGCGCCTGTCGATGGTTCAATCTGCTCATTCCATACATCCTTGCAAGTGTGGTGTAGGCGGACCGCTGACCCGGTGGAGCCCGACACAATGTGCTAGATCCGTGTCGCTGACAGCTCATTGAGGGCGGCTCGCTGGCCCTCCGTCAGAAGTCCCATGAAAGCTTCGGTGCGCTCATTGAAAGAGTGCTCTGCGTCCGCGAGCAGGGCCTCGCCGGCTTCCGTCAGCCGAACCAGGCTCACGCGGGCGTCGCGGGCGCTTTCCTCCTTGTCGACCAGCCCAATCTTCTGCATTGGGTTGAGGAGCCGAGTAATACCGGACGCGCTGAGCCCCACCGCTTCTGCGAGATCGACGCGGCGCATGTTCCGGGTCGGCGACTGGCGCAGATGCAACATGATGGTGAATTCCTTGAAACTGATGCCGTGGCCCGCCAGCCACTGGTCCTGCTTTTTGAGGAGCTTGGCCTGGAAGTTCGCCAGCTTGATTAGGCCGCTGGCGTTCTGGGAAAGAGACATACTGAAGTCCTTGATTTATGCTTGAGTAGTCAAATATATGGCAAGAATGCCTGTGCTGCAATCACTTTGTCCAGCCGTCGGCCCCCAAGGACCAGACGACAATGACGGCATCGATGATCCCCCGGTGAGACGCTGTGCCTGAACCATGGCAGCTATGAGGATATGACCCCGTAACCCGAGCGGTTTTAGTAGCGAACGGCACAAGCGAGCGGGTCAGATCGATGTTCTCGCTTTCCAGTGATCGATCTACCCCCAACCAGGGGCACGCAGATGGTCCCTATCCCATAGCCAACGGTCAGCGGAAAGGACAACCGGAGCGGGCGTTGCGTCGACGGACCAGCTTGCGGGGCCCCAGTTGGCAGAGGCTCAGACGGTTGTCTTGATAACTCGGATAGCGATTGGCCAGCCAGCCCTCGGAGAAGGGTCGGCGTTCCCAGGGGCGATACACCTTGCTGCCCCATCGCCACAGTCCGAGCAGAGAGCTCACAGTGGCCTGCTGAAACCGGGAAGCCGGTGTCAGCCCCAGATGCCGGAGCAGGTCTTTGTCTTCCAGCAGTGCACTGACCAATGTCGGCACCAGTGGTCGCAGCCAGCGCGGAAAATACGCCTTGAGTCCATGGATGGTGCCCAGCGCGACCGCTTGGTTGTCGGGGTGGTAGTGTTCCCGTTCAGCCCGGTAGGCCTGCTGCCAGCGATTGAGCCCCTCGAAGGTCTCGTCCTGGAATTGGATATTCATCGCCTTGCCAACGCTGACCAGCTCCGCCACCAGCAAATCCAGCTCCTCTTGCGACAGCGCCCGCCAGCCCCAGCGCTGGATCCACTCAACGGGGTTCAGGAACAGCCGCAGCAGGGTGTACAGGCTGTCTTCGTTGGAGATGGTGTAATGGCCGTGAATCCAGTTGAGGTGCTGGATCATCGCCTGCCGTTTGGCACTGCCCTCCGGATTGCTGAAGATGACGGTCATGGTGGCGCGGGTATCGTCCAGACGCTTGAGGCCATCCTGTTCGTACTGGGCGGTTCGATGCAGCAGTCGGGAGATGGAGGGAATGGCGTAGGTCTGGAATTGGGCCAGTTCGCCGGCGATGAGGAATTCCAGCGGGAAATCGTGATCGGCAATCCGGCGGTAACGCCCGAATCGGGCTTCGTCAAATCCGGTGTCGGTGCTCGTGGCCTGCTCCATCGGCGGCATCGGTGGGGCCTCCCTTGGCGGTCAAATAGACACGTGTCTATTATGAAGCGTAGCCATGTCGGTGCCATCGACACAGGCGGTGACATGTCCATTTATGGACACCAAGCCAATTATGTCCAACTATCGCCAACCGCCTGCCAGGGAGAGCGCATGAAATCGACCAAACAGGGGATCCGCCAGGCCCTGCTGGAGCTGTTGGCCCAACGGCCGTTCGCCGAGATCCAGGTGAAGGATCTGGTGGCCCAGGCGGGCATCGCCCGGGCAACGTTCTATCTGCATTTCAAATCCCGGGACGAGCTCTTGCTGGACTACATCGATGAGATGTTTGAGGGCTTTTTCGCCGAGATCGAAGAGGCGCTGGCCCATGCCGACCTGCTGGATGAGGGGGCTGCCGAGCGTATGTTCGCGACCTTCTCCGGAGAGAAGGCGTTCAGCCGCGTGCTGACCCAGGACTCGGTACAGGCCATTCTCCAGAGTCGCTTCCGCAGTTACCTGGCCCGGATCGTTGGGCGTGTGGTGCGGGAGAACCGCGGGTTCAACCTGTCGCCGGAACAGCTGGCCTACCTGATTGAGTTCTGGGCCGGCGGTTCTTTCCTGTTGCTCAAGACGTGGGTGGAACGGGATTTCCAGCCACCGGAGGCCGAGATGGCCCAGCTCTATGCGAAGCTGACGCTGTCCAGCATCCGCGCGCTGATGGATTAGTGTCCCCGAACACAAGCGACGAACCAGTGTTCAGGGACACTGGTCCACCGCCCGCTGGCGATTGCTCATCCTCAGCCCCAGAATCACCAGCAGCACCCCCAACCAGATCGTCAGCGAATACTGCTCCTTGAACCAGGCAACGCCGATGATCAGTCCGAACACCGCGGCCACTGCGCCGAGCTGGCTGAAGAACACGGGGGTGGCCCGCTTCTGGATCTCGAAGGCACACAAGTAGGCCAGCGCCGTCAGCACGCCCTGGACGGCGAGGATGGTCAGCAGGTTCGGGCTGGCGTCGCGGGCGATCAGCGGGGTGCCGGTCAGTTGGGCGAACAGGGCCAGTGCCGCGGCCGACGCGAGCAGGGTGCCGGCGGCCAGGGTCATGGGGGTGGCCCGGCTGGGCCAGGCGACAGCGCGGTAGATGTTGCCAACGGACAGCATGGACGGGATGAGCAGCCCCAGGGCATACCAGAGCGGTTCCGACTGCCCCATGTTGGCGTGGCGCTGGAGGATGATCCAGCCACAGGCCAGCACGGCAATCGACAGTCCGGACAACCTGCGCCAATTGCGTTGTTCCAGCCCCATGGAGGTCGCCATCAGGAAGGTGAAAATGGGCGGCAAGGCATACATGATGCCGGTGAAGCCGGTGCCCAGTTTGGCAACCAGGTAAAACGCCGTCACGTTGGGGATTGCAATACCGGTTAAGCCGCTGATGAAGAAGTAGACCATCAGGCGCTTCTCGACCATGGCCCTGATCGGCACTGCTCGCACCAACAGAATCAGGCCGGCAATGAGGGTCTGCCAGAAGGCGTAGGTGGTGGCGGGCATGCCCTGGGCCGTTGCCACTTTCGACAGCGCCAGCATCAGGGCAATCAGCAATCCGTTTATCAGAAGTAAGCCCCAGACAACCCCGAGGGGTGGGGGGGGCAATCGCTGGATCAAAGCCGTCATCGTCTGCGTGCTCCCAAGTGTGAATGAACGAAGGCTGACGATGAGTGTGCAGGACTTCATTGGATTGATAATTGGAGAAGGCCGAATAATACTTGTTCCAAATTGGAAACTATTGGAGGGCGGATGGCCACGGACAAGTTAATTGCCATGAAGGTCTTTCGGCGTGTTGCGGAGCTGGGAAGCTTTACCCGGGCAGCGGATGACCTGGACATCACCGCGGCAACGGTCAGCAAGCACATTGCCTTTCTGGAACAGGACATCGATACCCGGCTGATTAACCGGACCACGCGCCGGATGAACCTGACCGACGCCGGCCTGGCCTTTCTCAAACGAACCCAGGCCCTGCTGGACGACCTGGAAGAGGCTGAGCTGGAGGCTCGGGGGTTCCAGGCGGAGCCCCGGGGGACGATTCGGCTCAATGCGCCGATGTCATTCGGTCTGACTCACATTACCGAGGCCATCGACAGCTTCCTGGAACGTTACCCACTCATCGACATCGACCTGCAGCTCTGTGATCGCATGGTTGACCTGGTGGAGCAGGGCGTCGATGTTGCGATTCGGGTCCGCAGTGAGCTTGCCGATTCCAGCCTGCGGGCCAAAGCGCTGCGGCAGTCCAGAAACGTTGTTTGCGCCTCGCCCTCGTATCTGACGAACGCACCGGAAATCCGTTCGCCGGCCGATCTCGCTGCTCATAACTGCCTGCTCTTTACCCTGCATGATCGGCCCAACGTTTGGCAGCTGGGTGATGAGGCGGTCACGGTGCGAGGCAACCTCCGCACCGACAGCAGCCTGTCGATCCGACAAAGCCTGTTGCGGGGCCTGGGGGTGGGCCTGCTGCCGTGGTTCCTGGTACAGCGGGATATCGAGGCCGAAACCCTGGTTCCGCTGCTGGAGGCTTACCCGCCGAAGGGCTACACCATATTCGCGCTGTTCCCGCCCGGGCGCAGGCAGCCCACCAAGGTCCAACTGCTGGTGGAGCACCTGGACCAGCACCTTGGCGACCAGCCCTATTGGGAGTAGCAATCACGGACGCCTCGTCGGTCGGTTCGCCAGCGCATTATTTCCAACTGGGAAATTATCTCGTTCTGTTTTGTCCGTTTAACCGGGTCCGGTGGTTTCATAGAGTGGCCTCTCCCACACACTGGAACCGGCCTGAAGGAGGCGGACGATGGAATTACACGCGGCACTGGATTGGCGATACGCCGTCCGGGCATTCTCACCGGAAACCCTGGACCAACAATCGGTTGAGTCCCTGATCGAGGCGACTCGCAAGAGTGCGTCGTCCTATGGCTTACAGCCTTACCGACTGATCGTGATCGAGTCCGAAGCGGTGCGGCGGGTTCTGTTGGCCCACTCCTTTGGGCAGCAGAAGGTGCTGGAGTGTTCACACCTGGTGGTTCTCGCGGCCCACACCGACATCGGCGACCATACGGTCGATCGCTACGTCGAGCAGGTGATGAAGGTCCGGGGTATTCCTTACGGGGATATTGCTGGCTACGCCCGCCACATGAAGGACGCCCTGGCCCGGAAAACGAGCCGGGAGAAGCGGGAGTGGGCCCATCAGCAAGCGTACATCGCGCTTGGGACTCTGTTGACGTCGGCTGCTTTGCTCCGCATCGACAGTTGCCCGATGACCGGTTTCGATCGCCCGGCCTACGATGAGGTTCTGGGGTTGGCGGAGCTGGGGCTGGAGACCTCGGCCATTGTGGCCCTCGGTTATCGTAGCCCGGCCGACGAGCATGCCCGGCTGACGAAAGTTCGCTTTGATGACCGGGACATGGTGATCAGGATGTAGCGGGGACGGGCAATGGGGTGTTTTGCCCCTCAGCTAAGGCAGCGTTCCACGGCCCATTCGCAGAATCGTTCCACCGGCATCGGCCTGGCAAACAGGTAGCCCTGCATCCGGTGACAGCCCAGCTTTTGCAACAACTCCATGGTGGCGTGGTCCTCCACGCCTTCGGCCACGGCCTCCAGATTGAGGGTGCGGGCCAGTTTCAGGGTGTTTTGTACAATCCCCAGGTCGTTGCGGTTGACACTCATCTGACTGATGAAACAGCGATCGATTTTCAGTTCGTGAATGGGCAGGCGGCTCAGGTAGGCCAGGGAGGAGTAGCCTGTGCCAAAGTCATCCAGGGCGATCCGGCAGCCGCTGTCGGCGATGAGCAGCAGCGACCCGATCACCTGCTCCATGCTGTGCATCATGGAGGTTTCCGTGACTTCAAAGATGACGCGGTTCATGGGGATGGCGTGCTCCCTGATGCCGGCCAGTGCGAAGGGCACGAATTGACTGTTGGTCAGGTTCTGTACCGACAGGTTGATGCTGCAGGTAATCTCCAGGTTCCGGTCCTGCAGGGTCTGCATGGTTTTCCAGGCCTGGGCCACGACATGGCGGGATAGCAGGTCCATCAGCCCGGCATTTTCGGCAATCTCGACCACTTCCCAGGTGGGCACCACCCCAAAACGCGGGCTGTGCCACCGCAACAGCATCTCCGCCCCCACCAGCTCCCGGTGGGCGCTGTTCATTTGCGGTTGCAGGTACAGCGACAGCTCCCCGGCCTCGATGGCCGGTGGCAAGGCCGTCATCAGATCCAGCCGGCGCCGCGCGAAATCGGAGATGCCCTGGTGATAGACCTGCACCGGGACCTTGCTGGATTCGCTGCGGTCCCGTGCAGCCAAGGCGTGTTGGTAGAGAATCTCCGGGCTGTCGCCGTGCTCAGGGGCAACCGCCACACCGCAGTGCAGGTTCATCAACACCGGCAGCCTGACGGCGTGAATCGAGACCTCGTGGTGTCCCACCACCTGTTCGACGGTGGGCTCCAGCGAGCCTGCCAGCCGGTCGAGGTCGATCAGAAACGCCGCCGAACCGAATTCCGGAATGGCCAGAAAGGCCGGTTGCCGGTGTTCCAGGCAGATTGCCCCGGTCAGTCCCGCCAGTGTCTCGTTGAGCTTCTTCATCAACTGACAGAACATGTCTTCTGCCAGGCTGTGGCCCATGCTGGATGCAATTTCCTTGACCTGGGGATAGTGGGCAAGGGCCAGCGCCACCCGCTTGTCCTGGCCCATCACCGTCTGCAGTTGCTGGTTGAGCAGGGAGGTATTGGGCATCCGGGTGGTGGAATCGTGCATGGCCTGCTCCAGGGATTGCAGTTCCAGATCCCGGACCTGCCGCTCGGCCTGTTGTTGTCGTTCCAGCGCGGCCAGCTTGCGGGCCCGTTCGTCCTTGATGCGATGGGCCAGGGCAAAAGACAAGAGCAACGCCTCCGTGGCGGAGCCAACCTGCATGGCATGGTTGGTGAGGAGGTTCACCGGCAGAAGATCGAAGACACTGAGCAGATACAGGGAGGCCCCCAGGGCAAAGGTGGTCCAGGCCAGCACAAAGTAACGGGCAATGGCGATGCCGGCTCGCAGGCCCGCAACCCCCACGGCAATGAGCAGTACGATCACCAGGGTGCCCAGCAGCCCGGCGAACAGCGCCCCGTGGATGGGATCGAGCCAGGTGTAGATAATCAGTAATACGGCGAGGCCGGCGGCGGTCCTCATGCCCCGGTCCCAGTGAGCGGATATCTCACGCCATTTCAGGAAGCTGCGGGCGAACATCAAGGCACACAGGGACACCAGCCCGGTGCTGATGGGCAGGGCGTAGCGGGTGAGCAGCGGTTCCCCGGCCCACAGCCAGGCGCTACCGACGCCGGAGATGCAGAGCATCAGCAGGCTCATGGAGCCGATGTACAGCACGTAATAGCCGTAAGCCGAATCCCGGATGGAGACAAACAGGAACAGGTTGTAGATCACCAGGGCGCACAGGATGCCAAAGTAAATGCCCCAATACAGACTTTCCCGGGCAAAACGGTTCAGTAGGTGATCCTCGCGCCACAGCTCCACCGGCACCTGCAGCGAGGTGGCGGATCGCGCCCGCAGGACCAATTCCAACCGGCCGCTCAAACCCGGCGGCAGGGGAAGGGCTACCTGGTAGCTGTGGGCCTGCTGCCGCTGACGTTCAGCCTGCCGACGACTGGTGCGATCGATAACCGGCAAGCGGCCGTCACGGAGTGTGAACAGATCCACCTCTTCCAGCAGCGGATAGGGAATGACCAGGTACCAACGCTGGCGCAGGGAGGCTGGAATTCGCAGGGATGTCCTGACCCAGACGGTCTGATCGGTGAACCCCAGGTTCAGTACGCTGTCGTCGTGTTTTCTCTGCCATGGCTCCTGGCGGAACACCTGCTCGAGCGTTTGGTCCCCGTCCAGCAGGTACTCGATGCGGTCGTTCAAGGTGTAATGACCCGCGTCCCCCTGAACCGTCGTTTCCTCAGCACCGACGGTACCGGCGTACAGCAGTGAGATCACTGCCACCCCAACTGCCCATAGGTTGAGTTTCATCGTGGACATTCCGGTTTGTCCTATTCGTCCAGGGGCCTGACCAGGCGGCCAGCAAACCCGAGAAACTCCGCCTCGTTACAAAAGGCGGCAAAGTCGCCCGCTCCCACATCTGGCCGGCGTAACAGCACCAGGGCCTCGACCAGGCAGCCGGGTATATCCCGGTTGTTCCAGGCCGGCATGCGTGGCCACATCAGGAACTCTTCATGGGCGAGCACCACTTTTTCCACGGCGATCTGCCGTTCCTGCAGGCGCTCCCGGACCTTCAGGCTGATGCAGGGATGGGTATCGTCGGCAATCAAGGCGCCCGGCGCGATCTGCTGGTAGAAATCCAGCACCACATCGCCATGGTGGGTTAACGCGATGAAAACCCTTTCGTCCTGCAGATGGGCCAGGTTGGCGGTTTGCAGTATCGTGCCCTGGTCGGTGGCGAATTTCCTGTCTTGCTCGTAGCGCGGATCGATGGCGACCACCCTCTCGAAGAGAGCGGTGAGATCCTGGCACACCGCATTGCCTATTCGTCCGGCTCCTCCCAGCACGACAATGCTGGTCTGCTGGCAGTACTGGGGGCGCTCAAGCATTTGCCGTGCGACGTCCCAGATCATGTAACGGGTGCCCAGGCTGCCTTCGACCAGGGGGCCGCGAATGTCGATGCCCGCTTTCTGGACGAAATTGGGCAGCCGGCCGACCAGGGCAATCCGTTGCGCATCGGGATAGTCCCGTTGCAGGCGATCCAGATAGAGCCGAACCTTTTCGGGATCTTCCTGTAACTTATGCTCCAGGAACTGGGACGCCACCAGCAGGCCCCGCTTGTCCTGCTGGCGAATGAAGCCCAGCACCAGGTTGGGTGGCAGCCGCCGCGCCATTCGGGGCGTGAAGTAGGCCGCCACCTGCTGCTTGTTACCGTACACCGCAAACAGGAAATGGGGCCGGCTCAGGGCATGCACCAGCGAACGCAGGAAGGTGTTGGCCAACAGCACCGCCATGCGGCGGCTGTGTGTCCATAGCAGGCGTTTGCTTCTGGCGGTCAGGCGTTGCCAGGAGGGGGCTACGTCGTAGAGTTCCTGCAGTTCGTACTCGGAAAAGCGGGTGCGGTAGAACTGCAGGCCGATATGCGACTTGCCGGTGTGTGCCACCGTTGCGGCGACCTTCAGCCCGGCCTTGTCACGAAAATCGACGTCAATGACCTCACCGGGGCGGATGTACACCCGTTCCGGCCTTTTCAGACGCAAGCCGCTGGCCGAAATGTCCAGCGTGCTGGTTTCCACGGTGTGGTTGGCGAAATTCAGTGCGACCGGAATGCGGATTCCGGATCGCAAATGCCGGCGATACTCCCCATGCATCCTTCTCATGGCGGGCCTCTGACGTCCTGCGAAAGTGGAGCACCCTAGTAGTTCTCAGTCTGGACCAAACCACCGAATGCCGCCATCAAAGGAGCCCCTGTGACACAACATCAGCGCGCTGTCGGGAGTCAGTCAATGGCCAGACGATGCAGCACCAGGTCTTTCTCCAGCCGGTAGCTGTCAAAATCCCGGGCCAGGAACAGCTGGCCCTGGTAGTGCTGCAGGGCCTCGGCCGCCAGTTGACTGATGTGGGGAGCGCCGCCGGGACCGGACTGGTAGCGGGAGCTGAAGTGGGTCAACACCAGGTTGGGCAGGCCGGCCTGCTGGGCAAACCGGGCCACCTGCTCGGCAGAGCTGTGTTGCGGCCAGGGGCCAACCCGGTCGGCCACCGCCTGGGTGTAGGTGGCTTCATGGATCAGCGCATGGCTGCCCTTGCTGGCCTCGGCGAGCAGGCTCGGGGTGTCGTTGTCTCCGGCGACGATCAGGCGGCGGGCAACCCGGGGGATCCGGGTGTAGGCGTCGCTTCGGATCAGGCGACCGTCCTCCAGCAGCACGTCATGGCCTTTTTGAAGCTCGCCCCAGCTCGGCCCGGGGTCGATGCCATCCGCCCGCAGTTTGTCCTGCAGCAGTTGCCGTTCCAGCTGTCGCTCGGTGAAGACATAGGCACGGCAGGAGACGCGATGGGACAGCGCAACGTTGGTCACCTCGACGCGTTCATCCTGCCAGTGGAAGTCAGGCGCTTCGGAGTCGATGAAGTTCAGGGGATAGCTCAAGGTGGAATCGCTGTTATCGATCACCGCATGGATGAACCGCCGCACCTGAACGGGGGCGATGATATCGAGCGGTTCCTTGCGGCCCAGCATGGACGCGCTGGTCAGTAGCCCCGGCAAACCAAAGGTGTGATCACCGTGGATATGGGTGATGAATACCGCCCGCAACTGCATCACCGAGTAGCGGGTACGTAATAACTGGTGCTGGGTGCCCTCGCCACAGTCCACCAGATACCAGGGTTTGGGGCCGCCGTGGCACAGTGCCAGGCCGGTCACGTTGCGCGACTTGGTGGGTACTCCGGCGGAGGTGCCCAAAAAGGTGAATTCCATGGTTCCTCGTTTCGTGGCCAGTTGCACCAGGGGATCCCCCTGCCATTTCGCACTATGGGTCCATTGCAGGGGACACCGCAAGCGGCAAATGGAGGCGGATTTTGCCGAATGATGATACCTCTGCCATTGTTAAGGGATACCTGGGAGATGATCCGAAGGGACTCCAAACTGGTACTTTTGCCAGGGAGAACGAATATGCGACGCTTCATACGTCACCCCACGGGCTTTCCCATCCTGGTTTTCGCCATGGACAGCGCCGATGGCGAGGAGGCCAGCATGTGCGACATCAGCCAGGGCGGTCTGGCCTGCAACGTCAAGCGAAAGCTGGGGCCGGGCGCTGTCGTGGCGCTGGGCATCCCTTCGCTGGAAGACAGTTACCGCTTCTCCGGCCGGGTAGTGCGATGCAGCCGCTGTGCGGACGGCTATCGGATTGGTATCCGGTTCAATGATGAAACCGAGTCGTTCAAGAGCAAGATGGTGGAACAGGTCTGTCAGATTGAACACTACCGCCAGGAACTTCGCCGGGAGGGACGTGAGCTGGACAGCGAAACCGCGGCGCAGGAGTGGATCGAGCGTTTTGGAAGTCAGTTTGCGGCGATCTTCTCGGGGCAAGGGACTCAGGGGCTCCATTAGCCTGCCAGGCTTCTGGCAGCAGTGAGGATTGATCGTGTATAAAGCAATCCTCCTTCTACTTTTGCGAACCATGAGGCCATCGTCGACAGCTAGACTGGCTGGGGCGAAGGCCGGGGAATCATGGCGCCATGTTTGACAGCGTTTTCGTCCAGATCGGAGTCATCGTTGGCCTGGCCGCCGCGGTGGGTGGGCTGGCCCAGTTGCTGCGCCAGCCGCTGATTGTTGCCTTCATTGCCGTGGGCATCCTGCTTGGCCCCTCAGCGTTTGGCATGGTATCGCTCAGATCCGAGATTGAATTGTTCGCCCGGCTCGGTATTGCCCTGCTTTTGTTCGTGGTCGGCCTGAAACTGGATATCCATATCATTCGCACCGTGGGTCCCGTGGCTCTGGCTTCAGGGTTGGGGCAGGTGTTCTTTACCTCGGTGGTCGGCTATTTGATTGCGCTGATGTTGGGGATGCCGCATGTCACCGCGATCTATGTGGCGGTGGCACTGACGTTTTCCAGCACCATCATCATCGTCAAGCTATTGTCAGACAAGCGGGAAGTGGATTCCCTGCACGGCCGGATTGCGGTGGGCTTCCTGATCGTGCAAGACATCGTGGTGGTGCTGGTCATGATTGGCCTGACAGCCTTTGGCAAGGCGGGTGAGGAGGTCAGCCCGACCTGGGAGGCGCTGGGGATCCTCTTCAAAGGCGGCGCCTTCCTGCTGACCGTGGCCGTGCTGATGCATTACGTGCTGCCGCCCCTACTGCACCGGCTGGCTCGCTCGCCCGAATTGTTGATGTTGTTTGCCATCGCCTGGGCGGTGCTGGGGGCCGTGGCCGGGGAGTTGCTCGGGTTCAGCAAGGAGGTGGGTGCGTTCCTGGCGGGGGTTTCCATTGCTTCCACACCCTATCGGGAGCAGGTGGCCGCGCGTCTGGTGAGCCTGCGGGATTTCCTGCTGCTGTTCTTCTTTATCGAGCTGGGGGCCAGCCTGGACCTGGGGATGTTGGGCGCCCAGCTGGGGGCCTCGGCCATCTTTTCGCTGTTCGTGTTGGTGGGGAACCCACTCATCGTCATGGCGATCATGGGGTATATGGGATATCGCAAACGCACCGGCTTCCTGGCCGGGCTTACGGTTGCCCAGATCAGCGAGTTTTCCCTGATCCTGGCTGCGCTGGGATTGAGCCTTGGCCACCTACAGCAGCAAACGGTGGGGCTGATCACCCTGGTCGGCCTGATCACCATCAGCGCCTCCACCTATATGATTCTGTATTCCCACGCACTTTACGAGCGACTGGCACCCTGGTTATCCCTGTTTGAGCGCAAGGTTCCCCATCGGGAGCTGGACAGCCAGTTGAGTGCCAACGCCCGGGTGGACATCCTGCTGATTGGCCTGGGCCGGTACGGTGCGGCGGTGGCGGCGAACTTGCGCGAACGCGGCTGCCACATGCTGGCGGTGGACTTTGATCCCAGTGCCGTCCAGCACCACGTCCGCGACGGTTACCTGGTCCATTACGGCGACGCCGAGGACCCAGAGTTTGTCGCTACCCTGCCGCTGACGGCGACGCGCTGGGTGGTCAGCACCATTCGCGACATCGGCATCAACCAGATGTTGCTTCAGGGACTGAGGCAGCAGCAGTATCGTGGCAGGGTAGCCGTGGCCTGTTCCAGCCGGCGGGACGCCAAAAAGCTTGAGCAGGCCGGTGTCGACCTGGTCCTCATTCCCTATTCGGATGCCGCCAAGGAGGCCGCCGATCAGCTCATGCGCCTGGTCGCAGTCGAGGTAGAACCCGAGGGAGGTGTGGTGTGAAACGTTTCCAGAATATCCTGTACGTGGTGGAGGAGTCGGTCAACCAGGACACGGCCATCGCCTGTGCAGTCAGCCTGGCCCGGGACAACCAGGCCAGCCTGACGGTGCTTGACGTGGTTCCGGAACCCCAGCTGAGCCGCCACGTGCTGTCAGCCTTCTTTCCCGAAGGCATTCGCAGCAGGCTCATCGTCAGCCAGCAGAAGAAACTGGCCGGCTGGGTGGCTCCCTACCGGGAGCAGTTACCCATTCGTGCTGAGGTTGTGCAGGGCAGACAGTTCCTGGAAGTGATCCGGGCGGTACTGCGCGAGGGTTACGACCTGGTCATCAAGCCCGCCGAGAATCCGGAGTGGTTGGAACGGCTGTTTGGCGGTGACGATATGCACCTGTTGCGAAAGTGTCCCTGCCCGGTCTGGATGATGAAGCCCAATGACCGGGGCCGGTACCGCAATGTCGTGGTCGCGGTGGACTTCGATCCCAACGATCTCGAGAGCGAGGAATTTGAGTTTAGCCTGGATCTCCTGGATATTGCAGGCTCCGTGGCAGTGGCCGAGTTCGCTCAGTTGCACCTGGTCCATGCCTGGGAGGCGCCGGAGGCCGGTTTTATCAGCGCCTGGCTGGACGACCCCGAGAAGGCGGAACTGCAGTTGCTCAATGGTGAGCGGGAGCGACACCGGACCGGTGTGGAGGCCTTGGTACAGGCGTTGCGTGAACGCATTGGCGTTGAGGGCTACCAGTACCTGGCGCCCAGAGTGCATTTGCTGATGGATCAGGCTCGCAAGGCAATCCCCGCGGCAATACGGGATCTCAATGCCGACCTGTTGGTCATGGGCACGGTGGCTCGTACCGGTATACCCGGGTTGATCATGGGGAACACCGCGGAGATGGTCCTCAATCAGGTGCATTGCTCGGTGTTGGCGATCAAGCCGCCGGGATTTGTGTCGCCGGTTACCCTATAGGCGGCCGCGTTAGTGGCCGAAACTCGGGTTAGGGGACACTAGCCGCGCCTGGCCCCTCGCAGCATGGCCCGGAGCAGTTCCGCGGCGTCGAACTTGGTCAGCGCCTCGTCGGCGCCCACCTGTTTGGCGTAGCTGACGCTGATCTCGCTGTTCAGCGAGGTATGCAAAATGATGTAGGGCTGCGCGATGTCCGCGCGGTCGCGCACGTCGAAGACCAGTTCGTAGCCATCGAGGCCGGGCATTTCGATGTCACTGACCAGGATGTCCACCGGCGGGCTCTGTGCGAACAGTATCTCCTTCGCCAGGCTGCCGTTCTCGGCAATGCGGTAGGGAATGGCATGAGCGTCCAGGGCCTCGGACAACTGCCGCCTGGCCACCTGGGAGTCGTCCACCAGGAGGATTTGGCTGTTGCGCAGGGTTTCCTGTTCCACTGCGTCCAGGTGGGTGGCCTGTGGGGTGACGTCCTGAGGGTAGACTTCCGCCAACAGCAGTTCAACGTCCAGGAGCTGGACAAACTGGCCATCGGAATCGATCAGGCCGGTGATGAACGGCCGCTCCCCCAGGCTCCTGGGCGGCGGCAATACCTTCTTCCAATCGGTGTCGATGATCCGGTCAACCCGCCGCACCATGAAACCAATTTCCTTACGCTGGATGTCCGCAACAATGACCGCCGCGGTTTTGCGTTCCTCGGCATTCAGGGGGGGATAGCCAACGGCGGCGGCCATATCGATCACCGGGATCACCGCGCCCCGAAACGGCGTTGAGCCAATAACGGCGGGATGGCTCTTGGGCAGGTGAGTGAGGGGAGGGCTGGGGATGATTTCCCGAATCTTCAGGGTACCCAGCGCAAACACCTGGCGGTCAGTGATTTGAATCAACAGCAGTTTCTGGATCTGGTGAGCGTGGCTGCGCATGCGGTCTTACTCCTGGTCTGGCAGAAGGATTATAACCCGAGTCCCAATTTCAGGGGGAAATATGGCGGCTTCTGTCGAAATTTGGTGACGGTATTCGATGAAGCAATGATGCTTCTGTTGGCGAAAGCTCTCAGACACTTGAAAAGGAGAATGGCAATGGCTGGCAACACTGTCCAACTGCACCGTGTCTTACGGGAGCAGACCCGAGCGCGTCTACCGTGCCTTTATCGAGCCGGACGCCCTAGTGTAATGGCTGCCACCCCATGGTTTCACTGGCAAAGTCCACGAAATGGACGCCCGTGAGCGGGGAGGCTATTGCATGTCGTTCACCAATTTTAGCACCGGTAAGCAACACTGTTTCGGTGGTCGCTATGTGGGGCTGAAGCCCGGAGAGCGGATTCGTTACATCGATCAGTTCGATGATCCAGACCTGCCCGGGCACCAAAAAACTGACTGGACCATCTTCCTGGCTGCTGCCCGGCTCCAGAATGCTCAGGCTGGCACTGGCGTTGCCCGGAAGGTGGCCAGCAGCGTCTCCACCAGTTCATCCACCCGGTATTCTGCCTCGGCAACGGAGGCAGCCAGCAGCTCGCCGCCGGCTTCCTGGTTCTCGACTGCGACGCGGTGCACCCGGCTGATGCCAATAAACTCGAGCACGGTGCTCAGGCTGGGCTCAAGGTGGTTCATGTGCGCCAGCGCTTCGCCAGGCTCAAACCCTGTCCCGCCCCGGGCGGAGAGGATGACCGCATGGCGCTGCCGGTCGGTCAACCTGGGGGTGAACGGGTCTTCCGGCGTGGTTGGGTCATAGTCCACAGTACGGCCCATACGCACCACCTGATCCACCCAAGCCTTGAGAGCGGCGGGCATACCGAAGTTGTACAGCGGCGTGCCAATCACCAGGATGTCTGCGGCAAGCAGTTCGTCGATCAGTTGATCGCTTTCGGCCAGTACGCCTTCCATCCAGGGTTCGTGGCGTTCCGGCGGGGTGAAAGCGGACTGGATCCATTCCTGGGTGATAAAGGAAGGCGGGGTGAGGCCGATGTCCCGATGGGTGACGGTGTCCCCGGGGCGCCTGGAGTGCCAGCGTTTGACGAACCGACGGCTGAGCTTGCGGCTGTGGGACCCATGTTCGTCGTTGCCGGCGAATCCGGGGCGTGCGCTGGCGTCGATCTGCAGGATATGAGGCATGACGGTGCTCCTTTAACTAAAAGTTGAGTTCATCTGTAATTGATCGCAAACTCAGCGTATCGCCAGGCAGTTATGGGCGACAAACGATGATTTCTTTCCGCTATAGATGAGATAGGTTCATCCATGGGCCCTCGCCGATTACCCTCCCTTTCCGCCCTCAGGGCCTTTGAAGCGGCTGCCCGTCATGAGAGCGCCAAGCAGGCTGCGCAGGAGCTGTCTGTAACCGCCACGGCCATCAGTCATCAGATTCGGGGGCTGGAGGAGGCACTGGGAATCCCCCTGTTTGTGCGAAAGCCCCGACAGTTGGAACTGACCCCCCAGGGACGGGAGCTTCAGCTGGTGTTGGAAACCGCGTTCGACAACATCAGCCATACCATTGGACGGCTGACGTCTGCGCCTGCGCGTCAGGCCATCACCCTCTCTACCACACCGGCCATTGCGGTGCGCTGGCTGCTGTCCTGGGTGTGTCTGCTTAGGGAGTCGCATCCGGACATAGACCTGCGTATCCACGCCTCCCATGAGGCAGTTGCCCTGGATGGGGTGACTGCCGACCTGGCGATTCGTTACGGTGACGGCCGTTGGCCGGGCCTGGTAGCTGAGAAACTATTCGATAACACCTTCATTCCGGCCTGCAGCCCTCACCTGGATCTCCAGGCGGTGGCGGATCTACCCCATCACCCGCTGATTCACTTCCGCCCCCAGGCTCCCTCCATCTCGCCGATGGATTGGGCTGGCTGGCAGAAGCAGGCGCGGGTGCCCGGGCTGGAGGTAAGTGCTGGGCTGGTATTTTCCGATGAAACCCACGCCATCTCAGCCGCCATCGGTGGTCAGGGGGTGGCGTTAATGAGTCGTCCGTTGATTGCAGATGAGCTGGCTGGAGGGCGATTGGTGCAACCCTTCGGCCCGGAGCTGGAAGGTAAGCCGTTTTACCTGGTGTATCCGGAAAGCCGCCGGCAGGACCCGGCGATCCTCGCCATTCGGGATTGGGTAATGGCGGTGCCGGGAGGGTTGTGCCCGGAATCCCACCGTTGAAGGACGATGTTGCGGGCGCAACCGTGCCTGTTTCCAGTGAGGCCCGGTCAGTGCAGGTGCCACCACCAGCTGTTTCTATCGCAGGGCCTTGGCTGCGAACTGGCCACTGACTCGCACGGCGTCCGGACGGTCTCTGAGGTGTTGGCATCGACGGACGGTTCCATCCACACCAATAGCACCCCGATCAGCGCTGGCCAGAAAGACCATTTCGCTATGCTTGAATAGTTCATTACCGATCCTCCCTATGACAGGTAGGGCCAGTATGGGCGGTGATGGTGGGCCGACACAGGTACAGGGAGCTGGTTTTGTGGCGGTACAGATCCAAAAATCTGGCCACCTGTGCCGGTTTGGATCTTTGGGAACTGTACTAATCCCCTCTGCTTGAGCCGTAATCAAACGCTCCCGGCGTGGGTGAGGGCCGCCCCCTGTCGGACCACTCTGCCAGAAAGTTGCTGACGGGCTTGGGGGTGAGCGGGCTCCAGGCCAGACCGACGGTTCGGAGAATCCGGGGCAGGCCGGGGATCGCAGAGAGCGGGTGAGCGCGTAGCTTGTGATGCTTGAGGGTGTCGGGTGCAGGCGCAAAGCAGGCTCCGATGCCGGATTCCACCAGGGCGAGCGCCCACTCTTCCGAGTCGGTCTGGGCCACCACTCGGGGGGGCAGTTGGTAGCGGCTGGTGAAATCGGCCCACAGCTCGGAGCGCTCGCAGAAGGTGCGTTCAATGATTGGCAGATTGTGGATATCGCTCACCTCGACAGCCGCTTTCGATGCCAGTGGGTGATCCAGGGGCAGGAGCAGGCAGTATTCGTCTTCCCACAATGGGCAGAAGTGGTAGTTCTCCGGCAGGTCGTCCAATCGGGTCAGTCGGATGTCCGCCTCTGGTTGGCCTTTGGTGATCTCCAACTGGTAGCTGTGCCTGAACGACTGGAACCGCCCAAGGAGGTAACGCATTCTGTCCAGACTCAGGGTGACCTCCATTTGCAGGGTCAAGGTGCGCAGTGGTTGCCTCTGGGTAAAGTATTTGACGATTCCCTCGCTTTCGGCGAGCAGACGTTGGGCCTTGAAGAACAGCTCGCTGCCGGCGGGGGTCGGTCGTACGCCTTGCTTGCTCCGCTCGAGCAACCGGGTCCCCAGTTCTTGCTCCAGTTTGTTGATGGCATGGGAAATGGACGGCTGCGCCACGTGGCAGTGCTCCGCCGCTGCGGTAATGCTGCACTGCTCCACAGCGGCGACAAAGTAACGGAGGGATCGGAGGTCCATGGCGGTTTCCCGGTTGTCAGTCCGTCGTTGGGCTGAAGGCTGGAAAGTGGGGAAGCGAGGCGGCTACCCGTTCGTCATGGGCCGGCACCAGGGTCAGCTCGGGATGGCTTTCGAGGAGCCGGTGCACCTGAGACACCCGTCGCCGGGCCCGCTCCTCGTTGCCGTCCACGTTCGTCACCAGCTTGATCAGGCCCGGTCTGGGTTGATTGTTAACCACGCCTTCCAACACCCAGGTCGTGTCGCCAATGAACAGGTATTGCTCTGTGTCCGAGAGCTTCAGGTAGAGCCCCACCTGACCCGGAGTATGGCCGGAAAGATCCACCAGCACCACAGTGCCATCGCCATACAGGTCCAGGCTTCGGTCAAAACTGAGAAATGGCTCGTCCCGCAGTTCGAGGTATTGCCAGGCGATGGCGTCTGACGTTATCTGAGATTGGAGAAAGCCGGGTTTCTCGCCAGCCCTGGCCCCGTCCAGCTCTTCCTTCTGGACCAGCACGGGGATCCCCGGGAAATCCACCAGGCCACTGGCGTGATCCCAATGAAGGTGGGAGGGGATAATGGCATCGAGTTGGCTAACGGGATACTGGTGCTGCTGCATCTGGGTCAGGACCGGCGCCGGTTCGGTATAGGCAAACAGTTGTCTCGCCAGCCAGGAATTAACTGCGAACTGCTCGTCCACCTGGGTTCCCAGGCCGGTGTCATACAGCAAGGTCCCTTGGGGGTGTTCCACCAGGATGGCGCCGTGACTGAGGTGGCGCCGGGTGAACCACCTGCCGTCCTCCACCACCATCGCCTCTTGGGCGCCTTTGGACTGGCTGGTTTCGAAAAAGCTGAATCTCACGGTGTCAGCGGCGGCTCCCGCTATTCCCGGAAGTAGCAGCCCGATGGCCGACAGCCGGCGGATGTGTCGGATCATGCTCACGGGTCGTCTCCTGAGTGGGGTCAACAGTCGCCAGGATAGGAGGCATGCTTCCATAAATAAAATATTATTTATATTTAACTGAGGGATAATCTGTTTATGGATAGGGGCGCACCCCCGGGCGAGGTTGGCCCTGAACCGGAGGAGGTTATCCCTTTACCCAGCCCAGCAGTACCTCGGAGATCTCGGCGTTGCGTTCCTCTCCGAAGCCAACCTTCTTGGCCCAGTCGTGGCCAATCACCGTACACATCAGCGTGTAGGCAATTCGTTCCGGGTGGTCGACACCGGCACAGCCCAGGTATTCCGCAATCTGTTGGAGAAAATGCCGGTACAGGCCAATGAGCTTGGCATGGGTGGCCTCGCTGTGGCCGCCCTGGGCGATGAGGGCGAAGAAGACCCCATTGCGTTCGCTCACCTGGTGGAACTCCGCCGAACAGAGAAACCCCAGTAATCGCTCAAGCGACGGCGCTTGCCGATCGTCCAGGAACTGGTGCAGGGCTGTGGTGTAGCGTTCGACAACCCGTTCGAGCAGGGCGTCCAGCATTTCCTCGCCACCTGAGAAGTAGTGGTGGAGCATCGGTTGGTTGATCCCCGCTTCCCGCGCAATCTTGCGTTGCGAGGCGCCGGCGTAGCCGTCCCGGAGCACCACAAGCTCGAAGGCATCGAGAATCTGCCGCCGTCTCTCGTCGGATTTGCTCTGTCGCGCCATGGGCTTGCCTGCCTTTGCTCTAAAACCTGGAGGCAGATTATAGACAGGTTCGATTTCTCCCGATATGATCAAAAATATATCGATCGATAAATATAACAATGAACATGGAATGTAACCATCGAATGTTCGAAGGAGACCCCGAATGAAACGAACCCTGATCTACCTGACCGCCGGACTGCTGGCGGTGGCCCTGGTTGCGGCTGCCCTCAATGCGACTGCGCTGCGCCGCCTCTACCACACGGTGACCCTGTTCGATGAAGACGTCATCGTGAGCAACTTCTCCCACATGGACCGGATCTTTGAGACGGTGACCATTCCGCCAACCGGTCCTGAGACCGCCTTTGGCGAAGCCCCCCAGCCGCTGCCGCCGCAATTTCGACATGATGGCGAAGTCCGCGATACCCGGCGGTTCCTCGACACCACCAAGACCACGGCATTGCTGGTGGTGAAGGACGGCGACATCACCTTCGAGGAGTACTTTCGGGGCACCCAAGCCGACGACCGGCGAATTTCCTGGTCGGTGGCCAAATCCTTCCTGTCCGCCCTGTTCGGGATTGCGGTTGTCGAGGGTGACATTGCCAGCCTGGAGACACCGGTCAACGAGTACGTGCCCAGCCTGAATGGCACCGGCTATGAGGGCGTCGCCATCAAGGATGTGTTGCAGATGTCCAGCGGGGTAGGGTTTGACGAGGACTACGCCCGCTTCAACTCCGACATCAACCGGTTTGGCCGGCTGATGGCCCTGGGGGGCTCGCTGGATGCGTTTGCCACCACCCTGGAGCGGGAGAGGGAACCGGGCACCTACCTGCATTACGTCAGCATTGATACCCATGTGCTGGGCATGGTGTTGCGGGCCGCCACCGGCCGCGAGATCGTCGATTACTTCAAGGAAAGGCTTTGGTCGCGGATGGGGCCGGAGGGCGACACCCAGTACCTGGTGGATTCGTACAACGAGCCCTTGGTGCTGGGTGGGCTGAACATGCGCACGCGGGACTTTGCCCGCTTTGGCAGTCTTTATCTCAACCAGGGCTACTGGAACGGGCAGCAGATCGTGCCCGCCCAGTGGGTCACGGATTCGGTCACCCCGGATGCACCGCACCTGATGCCGGGGCAACGGGAGAATGCCGACCTGGCCCTGGGGTATGGTTACCAGTGGTGGATTCCGGAAAACGCCGACCAGGAGTTTATGGCCATCGGCATCTACGACCAGTTCATCTACGTCAACCAGAAACTGGGGGTGGTGATCGTCAAGAATTCCGCCAATACCCGCTTCACGGACGACAACTACGAGTCCATGCGCACCACCGTGTCGATGTTCCGGGCCATCGCCAGGTCGATCGCGGGCGATGCGGAACGTGACCAAGCACAGGTCTCCAACCGCACTTAGATCAGACCACGCAGGCCAGCAGGCTGGGGTCTATACTGGTTTTACCTGCAAAATCATTGGGTGGCCGTGACATGCGCGAGATTGATGCCCAGGAGTACTGGCAGGCGCAGGGACTCGCGTACTGGACAATTCTTCGACCTGCACCAGCAGGAGCCCGAGGCTTTCGGCCTGATGTTACTTACTCTTACCCGAGGTATGGCCAGGTACATCATCACCATGGCGGCGGTGCTGGCGGAGCGGGAAGGGCAGCTGCACAGAGCCTATCCAATGGAGGTCGAGAGCCGGCGCCAAACCGGTGCACCGGCTCCCTCGAAGTAGGGAGCTCAGCTCGAACAGCCTCCCTGGGGCGATCCATCAATAGGTTCGATTGCGTTTTGGCACCTGGCCGCTTCACTATGACGTAAGGGATTGTCCCTGGGCTTCCGAAGAGAGTTCGGCGGGAACACTTGCAAGAGGGAGGGCCTGGCGATGTACACAACAGTGCTGCTGGATATTTCTGGGGTGCTGTATCAGGGCAGTGCGCCCATTGCCGGATCTGCCCAGGCGGTACAGCGCTTGCGCCGGGCCGGGGTGGCGTTGCGCTTTGTGACCAATACCTCGCGCCAGCCTGCCTCCGCCGTGCTGAAAAAGCTGCGCAGTCTGGGCTTCGAGGTGGCGGAGAAGGAACTGTTCACGGCACCCCAGGCGGCCAAACGATGGTTGGTTGATCGCGGTCGTCGCCCCTTCCTGATTATTCATCCGGATATCGAGCCGGAATTCGAGGACCTGGACCAGGACAACCCCGACGCGGTGCTGTTGGCGGATGCCGAGGACCGCCTGAACTATGATTCCCTGGACCGGGCCTTTGCCCTGCTGATGGACGGGGCTCCCTTGCTGGCCATCGGTGACAATCGGTACTTCCAGGGCGACGATCGGTTGCACCTGGACGCCGGCCCCTTTGTCCGTGCCCTGGAGTACGCTGCCGGCATCGAGGCCCAGGTGGCGGGCAAGCCGTCCCCTCTGTTCTTCGAGCAGGCGGTGGCAGACGCCGGCTCTGTTGCGGGTGAGGCCCTGATGGTGGGGGACGATGTGACCGCCGATGTTCAGGGGGCCCTCGATGCCGGCCTGAATGCCTGTCTGGTGCGGACCGGGAAGTATCGACCGGGCGATGAGGACTCCGTCAAGGGGCAGGCGATGATTGAGTCTTCCCTGGAAAGCCTGGTGGAAACACTGACCCGTGAATTTTGAACCCGATATGCCGCACCCAACACTACCCGACGAAAACGACATTGCCGAGGCACAGGGCCGCATACGTTCCCTGGTGCCAGAGACGCCGCTGTGGCGGGCCTGGGACCTGGAAGCATCGATGGGCCAGTCGCTCTGGTTGAAATGCGAGAATCTCCAGCGCACCGGTAGCTTCAAGGTTAGAGGTGCCCTCAACTGGCTGCTCACAGCCAGTGAGCAGGAACTGGCGCCCGGACTGGTGACGGTCTCTGCCGGCAACCACGCCATTGCGTTGGCCTGGGCGGCCAGCATGAGGCAGGTACCCGTGACCGTCGTGATGCCGGAAGGCTCCAGCCCGTTCAAGATCGAGCGCGCCCGGGCACTGGGAGCGGACGTTGTCGTCCACGGCCAGATCCAGCAGGCGGTGGCGTACTGCCACACACTGCGTGAAGAGCAGGGACGTACCCTGGTCCATCCGTACAACGACCCACGAGTCATGGCGGGGCAGGGCACGGTGGGGCTGGAAATGCTGCGGCAGCTGCCGGCGGTAAAGCGGGTGCTGTGCCCCATCGGTGGTGGCGGCCTGATCTCCGGCATTGGGTTGGCCATGAAAGCCCGCCGTCCGGATATCGAACTGGTGGGTGTGGAGCCGGCTGGCGCGGCCACGATGCTGAATGCCTGGCAACAACGGGATGCCGGCGCCACCCTGGCCAGCGTTGACACCTGGGCGGCGAGCCTGGCCCCCGCGGTGGTGGGGGACCGCACCTATGCCGCCGCCCGCCAGGTTGTGAATCGTATTGTTACAGTCAGCGAGGCCGGCATCCGCGAGGCGACCGGGCGGCTGTTGACCGAGACCCGGCTCTACGTGGAACCGGGTGCGGCCGTGGGGCTGGCCGCCTTGATCGAGCAACAGGTGGCGACAGATCCAGATTGTGCGACCGCACTGGTGATTACCGGCGGAAACCTGGATCTGGATCAGCTCAGTCACGGCCTGTAGCGCACGGAATTGGAGGTTGGGGTGGGGCAGCCCGCAGCGACAAGTAGCGACACCTTCAAACTGGCGATGGTGGTCGAACTGGCTGTGTTGGCCGTCGCCGCCCTTGGGCTATATGGCCTGGAAGTCCCTGTGTCCTGGTGGGGCCATGGCCTGCCGACGTCCCTGGCGTTCGGTCTGCTGGCGGCCGGGCTGAGTTTTGCCGGGGTTCGTTGGCTAATACGCTGGCAATCGGTCATTGGTGCGGAACTGCGCAGCCTCTTCACCACTGTGTACCCGCTGTTCAGGCACTTCTCCTGGCCTCAGATTATCGTCACCGCCACAGCGGCGGGGGCCTGCGAGGAACTGCTGTTTCGCGGCCTCCTGCAGACCTGGCTTGCCGGCGTCAGCACCCCGGCAGTGGCGGTGCTGGCGACGGCAGTGGTCTTCGGACTGCTGCACTGCGTTTCGTTCAGCTACTTTGTCATGACCACCGTCATGGGGCTGTTGTTGGGTATCGGTTACTGGTTCAGCGACAGCCTGCTGCTGGTGATCGTCTGGCACGGCGTTTACGACCTGCTCGCCATCGCCGCGCTGGCGAAATATCCGCACTGGTTTGGTATCCCCTACTTGGCCAACTCAGCTACAGTAATAAAAGAATCGTAATTCAAGCGTTTTTAACCCTGGTCGTGCTGCGGGGCCTATGCCCCTGAGAGTCACAACCCGTACTGGAGCGCGATGAACAAGCCACTTGATCACGACATGTCCCAGTCGATCCTGCTCGATCTGGTGGTCCAAACCCGCTGGCACAGCGATGAACCCGGGGCCGAAGCACCGGCCATCGATCTGGACAGCCGGCTCGACAGTGACCTGGGGTTTGACAGTCTTTCCCGGGCCGAACTGCTGGTGAATGTCGAGCAGGCCTTTGGGGTCCAACTTCCGGAAAGCCTGTTGAGTGAGGCAGAAACCCCGCGGGATCTCCTCAAGGCCGTTGCCCGGGCCCGGGGCGACCCCCAGGAGGTCCCCGGTGTTGCAACCGGGGCGGCCGGGGACGTGACGGCACCTGCACAGGAGGTGGACGGTGAGCGCTTTACCATTCCGCATTTCGAGACCTTTCAGGAAGCGCTGCAGTGGCATGCCCGCACTCATCCCCAGCGAACCTACCTGCAGTGGGTCAAGAGCTACGACGATGTGCGGCCGCTCACCTTCGGCGAACTCCACCAGGGTAGCCTGCGGGTGGCCAACGGACTGTTCCAGCATGACCTGGAACCGCGGGATACGGTGGCCCTGATGTTGCCCACTGGTCACGACTATTTCTACGGCTTTTTCGGCGCCCTGTACGCCAATGCCATACCCGTTCCCCTTTACCCACCCATGCGCACGGCGCAACTGGAGGAACACCTGCGTCGGCAGGCCGACGTGCTTAATAATGCCCAGGCTCGCATCCTGGTCACCGTGCCAGAGGCCAGGCGGATGGCTGTGGTGATCAAGGCGCTGGTGCCCAGCCTGGAACACGTGGTTACCCCCGATGAACTCTGGTCTCACCCCCTGGCCTGTCCAGCGGCCAGGTCCCAGGCCGACGATATCGCCTTCCTGCAGTACACCTCCGGCAGCACCGGCCATCCCAAGGGGGTCCAGCTCAGCCACGCCAACCTGTTCGCAAACATTGGAGCCGGCGCAGAGGTGCTCAAGGCGGATCAGGACGACGTGTTTGTCAGCTGGCTGCCGCTATACCACGACATGGGCCTGATCGGAACCTGCCTATCCAGCCTGTGGTTGGGCATGCACCTGGTCATCATGTCGCCGCTGCTGTTCCTCACCAAGCCCCGCTATTGGCTCTGGGCCATTCACCAATACCGCGGCACCCTCTCGCCGTCGCCCAATTTTGGCTACGAACTCTGCCTGCAGCGCCTGAGTGATGAGGATCTGCAGGGGCTGGATCTCAGTTCCTGGCGGGTGGCTCTCAATGGCGCCGAGGCGGTGAGCCCTGCGACGGTGGAACGGTTCATAGAACGTTTCGGCCCTTGGGGGTTTCGTCCTGAAACCATGGCGCCGGTGTATGGCCTGGCCGAGAATTGCGTCGCCCTGACTTTTCCGGAATCGCCCCATGCACCGTTGATCGATACCATCGAGCGGGATCGCTTCCAGGAGCAGGGCCAGGCGGTGCCAGCGTCACCGGATGACGCCACGGCCTTGCGGTTTGTCGCCTGTGGCAAGCCAATTCCCCACAACGCCATCCGCATTGTCGATGACGCCGGCCAGGCGTTGCCGGAGCGCCGCGAAGGCTCGCTCCAGTTCACCGGGCCCTCCGCCACCCGCGGCTACTACCGCAATCCGGACCAAACCGCCGAATTGTTTGATGGCGAGTGGCTCAATACCGGGGACCGGGGCTATATGGCCGATGGCGAGCTGTACCTGACCGGGCGCAACAAGGACCTGATCGTGCGCGCCGGTCGCAATCTCTATCCGGCCGAGATCGAGGAAGCCGTGGGGGAACTGGAGCATGTCCGGCGTGGCTGTGTGGCGGCCTTCGCGTCCGGCATTGGGGAGCGCGAGGGAGAGCGGCTGGTGGTGGTGGCCGAGTCCCGGCAACGAACCCCGAGCGTCCGTCGGCAACTAACCGCTGAGATCACCCGTATCGTCCGGGACAATCTCGGCATCGACGTGGACGACGTGGTGATCGTCAAACCCCACAGCATTCCCAAGACCTCCAGTGGCAAGCTGCGCCGCAACGAATGCCGCCTGCGTTACGAGCGCGGAGACCTGGAGCGCAAATCCCTGCCACTCTGGCACCAACTGGCCCGGCTGAGCGCAACCGGCTGGCGCCGCTACGGTGTGTTTGCCGGGCGCTACCTCAGTCGCCGGCTGTACGCGGGCTGGTGCTGGTGCGTCATGGGCGGCGTGGGGGCGACGGTGCTGATTCTGGCCAACCTGTTGCCAACCCAAAGCGCGCGTTGGCAGGTGGTGCACCAGACCGGTCGGGCGCTGGCGCGGCTGACGGGAACCCCCCTGGTGGTCGAGGGGGCAGAGAAGCTGCGCCAGCTACCCGAAGGCTGCGTGATCGTGGCCAACCATGCCAGTTACGTCGATGCGTTTGTCATCGCCGCGGTGATGCCGGTACCGGTGAGCTTTGTGGCCAAGGCCGAACTGACCCGGATTAGGCTGCTCCGTCGTCTGTTCCGCCGGATTGACGTGGAGCCGGTCGAGCGCGCCTCGGGTGAAGCCAGTGTCCGCGCCTCGCGACGCATAGCCGAGCACGCCGAGGGGCGGCGCCTGATGTATTTTGCCGAAGGCACGTTCGACGCCGCACCGGGATTGAAGATGTTCCATATGGGGGCCTTCATGACCGCCGCCGTGGCCGCCCAGCCGGTTTTGCCCATAGGCCTGACGGGCACCCGCCAGAAGCTGCCCGCCGACCGCTGGAACCCGCGGCCGGGCCCCATCGGGGTTCGGGTGGGAGAGCTGATCTGGCCCGAAGGCGATGACTGGGCAGCGGCCACCCGACTGCGTAACCAGACCCGCCAGGCCATCCTGGAGTTGAGTGGCGAGCCGGACCGGATGGCCCGACCGGCAGGAAAGAGAGCCGGTTGAGGGCACAACAGGTCTGAAATTGCTGGATGTGGGAGCCGCATGGCGGGGAACGGCGCGATATCGGGTTGGCTCTGGCGATACCCTGGTGCAGAATCGAGCGCTTGCCAATAACCAATAGGAGATTCGCGCCATGCAGGAGCTCGAACTACCAGGGCGTGAGGAGGTTGCGGGCATTAAGGTGTGTCACACGGACCGGCACGTGAGTCTGTCCTGGAATGGCGTACGCCCTTGCCTGAGTTCCGCGCCCCATAATGGAGGTTACTGCCTGGCAAACCGGGTCCTGAACCTCCGTGTTGAAGGTTCCGAGGTGATACAGCCGCCGGAACAGAGCCTGCAGCAGTATGCCGATAACCAGGGTTGGGACGGGGAGACCGTAGGGCTGATGACCGCTGCACCGATGAGCTCGTTGCATTGTCTATCCGATCAGTATTCTGGCGAGTCCCTGGCGTTGTGGGTGACCTGCGGCCTGGATAACGCCCGGCGAGCCGGTGATCCGGCCGACTGGGCAGGGGAGGTGACGCCCCCGCCGGGTACCATCAATACGGTGTTCGCGACCAGCCTGGGCCTGTCTCCGGCCACCATGGCCGAGCTGCTAATGGTGTTGACCGAAGCCAAGTGCGCGGTGCTGCAGGAAGCCGGTGTCACCAGCCCCGTATCGGGCGGGATCGCGACCGGGACAGGTACCGATGCTATCGCCATTGTTTCCGGTCACGGCCGGTCAGAACGCTGGGCCGGCAAGCATACGCTGCTGGGTGAGCGAGCGGCAAAGCTGATGATGCGTGCCCTGGGGGACAGACTGGAGAGCCTTCGGTAGAACGGTCAGATACCCTGTTTAGCTCAGCTCTTCCGTGGTGGGAGAGAGCGGGGGCAGGCAGAGCCTGCCCCTGATGAGAGATTCTGACGTTAGCGGCGCAGCAGCTCCCACTTCACTTGCGCGCTTCGGGTGGATCCGTCCTCCAGAGTCACGGAGACGTCGATCACCGTCAGTGCCGCGCCGGGATCCAGCAGGTACTGTGCATCCGGGCAGATCAGGAAGTCGCCTTCGGCGGAGTTACCGCCTCGCAGCTGACAGCCTCCGAACCAGGAACTGTTGTCGTAGCCGTTAACCGAACCTTCGATCTGGACAGGGTGCTCCCCCGGTGCCAGGGCAATGCCCAGGTCGAATTCCTGAGTGGGCAGGAATTGGCCGTCGGCTGGTAACAAGGTGAGCTCCGGCGCTGGCTCGCCGGAATCGGCGATGGACAGTACCTGGGCCCGGATATGGAAGTAGTCACCACTGGAGGCACTGCGGCCCGCGATGATCAGGTCCCTGGGACCATCAAACTGGGCAGGATCTGGCGTCTGGATCAGAGCGTCGGATGACAGGGCGGTCGCTGAACCGTCACCCAGGTGCATAAAGATCTCATCCAATGTGAAACCGCCGTTGGAGCTGCCACCTTCCGCCTGAATCTCATACTGGTCGTGGCCGCTGCTGTTCGCGATCAAGGCGCGCACCGGCGCCACAGAACTGTCGCTGGAGAAGGTCAGGTCGTTGATCGACAGCTCGAAACCATAACCGGAGACCAGGGGATGCTCGTAGAGCCCCCATTCCGGTGACGAATCCTGGTCCGCCAGTGAGGGCTCCACCCGATAACTGCCGTTGACCGTTTCACCCAACACCACGCGCCCTTGCAGCAGGCCGGCCGGATCGTAGATGTCGTCGACCTTGGCGACTACCGTATAGACTCCGGGAGTGGCGGCCCCTTCCACCACGAGGTTGTCGATCTTGGCCTCAAAACTGAAGTAGTCATTGCCGTTACTGCCGCCAATGTAGATCACCCGCTCCTCAAACTGTGTCGGCGCTGGTGGGCTTGACGGCAGCGCATCGGAGCTGAGTGCATCAGTCGGGTTCCAGCTATGCAGGTGGATGCCCGCGTCGTAGAGGTAGGCACCGTTGGCCAGGGGGTGGAGGTTGTCCGTGCTGACCACGTGATAGCCTTCGTCATACTGCGAGTCGATGACATCCACGGTGAAAAAACCGTTGCTGGCGCCGGGGTCGGTCCGGATGGCGAACCCGGCCACGTTCAGGTCGAGCGCTCCCGCTCCGGAGTCATGTCGGTAGTGGCCAAACTCGGGGCTGGAATCGAGATCCGCCGTGGTGGTTTCGAAGCTATAGGTGCCGGTCACCGGCGTTCCCGGTTGCACGGCGCCACCGAGCACCATGCCCGGGTCGTCAACCATACTGACGGTCGCCGACACCTGAACGGTCACCAGTTCGGCGTTGGCCGCGCCACTGGCGCTCAGGGCGCCGGCGGCAAAAAGAGCGCAGAGTTTTGGAAACTTCATCCCTTGTCCTCGCTTATCATCCTTTGGTGGGTCATCCTGGCCACTTTCTCCATGACAGGACTGCTTTATTAACTCGAGTTAACCTAGGTGGGGCACCGGGGGAAGTCAATGCGGTTGTTGTGTCTTTATGATGCCGTTCCAAACGTCATACCAGACTGTCGTTCAGCAGCATTTTGAATTGTCTTGAGTTTCGCATCGACGCGTGTGTAAAGGGGGCAGGGTTACCTCAAAGCCGGCCATAAAGGATCACCATCAACAGCAGGCCGGTGATGACAATCGCTATGATCGCCAGCAGGCCGTCATGGGCCATCAGGGCCAGCCCGAAAGCGGTCAGGGCCAAGCCGGCGGTTGTGGCGGAGAAGGGGATGATTTCCATGGCCGGCAAGGCCAGCGCAATCACGGCACAGATGGCGGCGATCACATAGCTGCCGGTGCGTTGGACCAGGAAATGGAATCTGGGCTGCAGCCAGCGGTCGATAAACCGCGCCGGTTTCTGCAGCCTGTCCAGCGTCCGGAGTAGCTGTTTCTCCGGGACAGAGCGTTTCAGTATCCACTGCGGAAGCCAGAAGTGCTGGCGGCCTAGCAGAAGCTGTATGGCCACCAGCAGCACCAGAACCGCCATCAGTGAGGGCACGCCGGGAATGCCGCTCAATGGTGAGAACAGGATGATGCCCACCAGCAGCAGCAGGGGGGCGAAGGAGCGCTGACCGATGGCGTACACCACCAGCTCCAGGGACACCTTCCGTTTTTGACGCGAGGTCCTGGCTATATGATCCAGCAGTTGTTGCAGGCTGGAAAATTCCGGGTTGGCGTCGTCGATGTCGCTCATACACGCTGCTTATGCCCTGTATCGGGAACCAATGACCCGTCCATAGGTGGTTATCGGGATCTTCACTCCGCTACGTGATCCATCTCGCTGTCCAGGATGAGGTGATCATAGTCCGCATCTTTATGGGCATGGGCGTGAACTTCGTTTGCGTTGCCGGCCGTCAACAGAATGCGGCTGAGAATATCATTCTCGGACTCATCCGGGGTTTGTCGTCTTGCCACGATTGCTGCGTATACGTCGTTGGAAACGGTAATGGTGAAGGACATGGATGACGCCTCCGATTCTTCCGAAGCAGTGTTGTACCCACCCAGTATGGTTGATTGCGTGGGGAAAGTCAGAGGGGGGTAGGCGCCTCCTTTGCCGGGGGTTTGCTACATTTCTAACACCAGTCCAATTCACAGGAACTTACCAGACATGTCTGCGCTATTGTCCCAGCACTCGCTCTGGGTGAGCGTTGCCCTCTTCCTGCTGGCGGCAGGTCTCATTGCCTATTTCGGCATAAAAATGACCTATGTCTCCCGGGACCTGGCGGCCATGACCCGGATCGGCGAAGCGGTCATGGGGGCGGTTTTCATTGGCGCTGCCACGTCATTGTCCGGGCTGGTGGCGTCAGCTACCGCTGCTTCCAATGGGCTGGCGACTCTCGCTGTGAGCAATTCGCTTGGCGGAATTGCGGCGCAAACCCTGTTCCTGGTCCTGGGGGACCTGGTCTACCGAAAGGCCAACCTGGAGTTTGCGGCCGCCTCGGTCGAGAACATGATGATGTCCGCGCAGTTATTGTTGCTGCTGTGCATCCTCCTGATTGCGTTTACGATCCCGTCCATTAACCTGGCGTCCGTACATCCCGCCTCCCTGGTGCTGATTGTGACTTACCTCTTTACGGTAAAGATGCTGGTGGATACGCACCAGAAACCCATGTGGTTACCCCGAATGAGCCCCGGTACCATCCAGGAAACCAAGCAACGTGCGTCCACTGAAGTTAGTAGCTCCAAGCACTGGCTAGTGATGTCCTTCTTCGGTTGCGCGTTCATGGTTGGCTTCGCCGGTTGGCTGATAACCAGTGCCGGCATGGAACTGGTTGAACGCGGTGAAATGTCTTCGAGCGTGGTCGGCGGCATTTTTATTGCCATCTCCACCTCGCTGCCGGAGTTGGTTATCGCCATCACAGCCATACGAGCGGGCGCTCTGACGCTGGCCGTGGGTGATATAGTGGGCGGCAATGCCTTCGATACCCTGTTCGTGGCGGTATCCGATATCTTTTATCGAGAAGGCTCCATCTTCACCGCGATCACTGATCAGGAGCAGCTTTGGCTTGGCACGGCAATGTCGATGAACGCGTTACTGCTGTTGGGGCTGCTGTATCGGGAGCGCAAGGGCATTGCCAATATCGGCGTTGAAAGCGCCGCGATTTTGCTGGTGTATTTCGCCACTGTTCTCTATCTGTGTCTCTGACCGGGTTGTTGCAGCGGCGAGTCAATGTCGGAGGAAGTTCCCGCCACTCGGTGCTAGAGTTCACAGAGAGAATGCCCACCTGCGCTAGGGGAGTCCTATGAAACGTCCCGTCAGAATCGCAATCACCGGCGCTGCCGGTAGTGTCAGCTATGCCCTGTTGTTCAAGATCGCCAGTGGCGAGATGATTGGCCCGGATCAGCCCGTCATCCTGCAGCTCATCGAGGTGCCCGAGGCGCTGGAGGCTCTACGGGGCGTCGCCATGGAGCTGGAAGACTGTGCCTTCCCATTGCTGCACACCATCAGCCTGCATGACAGTTTTGAGGAAGGCGTGATTGATGCCCACTATGTGCTGTTGCTCGGAGCCAAGCCCCGCGGACCGGGGATGGAGCGCGCCGACCTGCTTGCGGCGAACGCGCCTGTCTTTGCCGGTCAGGGGCAGGCCATCAACAAGTTCGCGAACCGGGACGTGAAGGTGCTGGTGGTGGGCAACCCTGCCAACACCAATGCATTGATTGCCAGCCGCAATGCGCCGGACCTGTCACCGGCCCAGTTCACCGCGCTCACCCGCCTGGACCATAACCGTACCCGGGGCATACTGGCCAATCACACCGGTGCCAATCCCAAGGACATCCGACGGGTGACCATCTGGGGCAACCATTCCTCCACCCAGTTTCCCGATTTGGCACACGCCACCATCTACGGCGAGCCGGCGTTGTCGCAAGTGGATGAGAGCTGGTACCGCGATCACCTGATCGAGAAGATCCAAAAACGCGGCGCGGCGGTGATCGAGGCCCGTGGACGCTCCAGTGCGGCGTCGGCTGCCCAGGCGGTCATTAACCACATGCACGACTGGATCAACGGCACCGACGAGAACGACTGGGTCAGCATGGCCATCGTCAGTGACGGCAGTTACGGAATCGAGAAAGGTATCGTCTATTCCTTCCCGGTACGCTGTGATTACGGGCGTTACCAGATCGTGCCGGGGCTGGAGATCAGCGAGTTTGCCCGGGAACGGATGATCGCCACCGAGAAGGAGTTGATCGAGGAGATGAAGGCGGTGGCGGATCTGCTCCCCAAAGACACGGAAAAGTCGCACCGTAACCTCTCGGTGGGCCTGAGATCTGGCATCACCCTGTACGACGACGGAATATCGCTACCAAAGCAGTACCTGCAGACGGATCGGGTACGTTGAGCGCCGGCCGGACGCGCTAAGGCATGGTGACCGGGGGATCTGGTTCGGCAGAGGTCATCAGTTGCTCGAGGATGGGCTCCAGGTCGAAGTGGTAAGCGGTCTCGGGGCGGGCGAAACGGCTGAAGTCGATGCGGTGCAAGGCGTCGGGGGTGTTCAGCATGGCCAGTAGCGGCGTCACCTGATTGACGTTGTTTTGGGTGACCAGCAGTTGAGGCGTCAGAATCACCCGCTCTTGCGGCGAATGTCCGGCCAGGTGATCCGCCATGATCACCACGGCCCAGGCCCCCTCCGTGTAGTGGCCCCCGGCGGTCCCCACCAGATCCCCGGCGCTGATTCGGAGCAACAACGCGGCGTCGAGGTCGTATCCGTTAATGGTGAGTTCATTGATGTCGTGCGCGGGGTTGTTATCGATTGCCGCCAGTATGCCCGATGTGATCCGTGAGCTGGACGACCAGATAATGCGGACATTGCGGTGTCGGTTCAGCAGTCCGGTGGTGCGGCGCTGGGCGTCGGTCTCGCTCCAGTCGGTGTGGAACACCTGCAGCAGGCGCACGTGGGGGAACTCCTGCAGGGCGGTACGCAGCGCCCGCATCCTCACCCTGGAAGGTGCATCCGCCGCGTATCCGGTTACCGCTGCCATATGCAGGGGGTGCCCCGAGCCATACTTCTGGGTGGCACGTTCCAGCAGCAGTCGCGCGAGGCGGTAGGCAGAGCCGGCGTCGTCCGGCACCAGCTGGGCAATCCAGTACTGGTAGTGCTGGCGGGGTAACCCGAACAGGTCCTGGTCCGCTGGTGATAGCTCGCTGTTAAACGTGATGCAGGGAATGCCGGCGGCTTCGCAGGCCTTGATCAGGCTGGGAGCGGTTTCCAGGAAATTGGGGAAGATGGCACCGTCTGGCGGCGACGGGCTGGCAAACCGGCGTTTTAGCTGGGCCAGCAACTTCAGCCGGGACGCATCGGCGAAATGTACGGCAAGCCGGATGTCGTTATCTTCCGCGGCGGCTTTGCCAAACCGGGCCACCTTGTCCCAGAACGGGGTGCTGGCTGGCAGGAACATGTCCACCTGGGGCCGGTGCGGCGAGGCGGCAACCGGCCAGGCCGCCAACATAAGCACTATGGCACACACCAGAATCACGCCACGGCTTGGATACGCCCCGGTTGCTGCTTTGAGTGTGTGTCTACTCATACAATCCAAGCCCACTGAACCTTCACTACTGATTTCAGAATAGCCCCATTTGGCACTGCTTGTCGTCGAGTTCCAGGCCCTCAACCTCTGGCATCCGCTCGCCCAGCAGGTCACTCCATAACCTGGCCAGTGCCAGGGCATCGCCGTTGTCCGGCATGTGCATGAACATGAAAGGCCGCTGGGAGGTAGCAAGCCACTGCGCCACCCGTTCCACCCACGGGACCAGAAAGCGACGGTTGGTCTCCAGGTCGGGATGGCCAATGTAACGAACCACCGGAGGCGCGTCGACGGGCAACAGGTGAACCGGTACCCGCGGCTTCTTGCGCTGGGCGTCCCGGGTGGCCACGTCGACCGGAGCTGCGGCAAAGAGCGCGCGTCCGTCAAAACACACCCGGGCGACCTTGCGGCCCCGCAAACCGCGGTTCAGGTGTTTTTCCGCTTCACCCTTGCCGAAGAACGCCGGGTGGCGCACTTCCACCGTGCAAGTCAGGGGCTCTGGCAAGGCATCGATAAACCGCCACAGCCTGGGCAGATGTTCCGGACCGAACGCCGCCGGCAGTTGCAGCAGGAGGGGGCCCATGACGTCTTCGAGCGGGGCGAGAACTTCCAGGAAATCTCGCACCTGGGGGCCGACCCCGGCCAACAGTCGGTCATGGCTGATCGGGCGGGGGAATTTGAACAGGAAGCGGAAGTCGTCCGGCACCTGGGAACGCCATTGCCGGCACTGCTCCTGGCTAGGGGTAGCGTAGAAGGTGGTGTTGCCTTCCACGCAATTGAAAACCTGGCTGTAACGCGCCAAGGGGCTTTCTCCTGGCGGAAGGACGCCATTCCATTTCGGGTCCTGCCACTGGGGGCAGCCGATAAAATAGGGACGGCTCATGCGCTCGCCTTGCCATAGAATCCCTGGTGCCTCAGGGCCGAGCGGACATGTTCGACCACTGCATTGCTCAACTGCCGGTAATCCGGGTAGGGCGTCAGCAGCAGGCGCAGCCCGGGATCCATGGACACTTCGGGACAGTCGGTCAATGGCTGGGCGCGGTGAGTCAGCCCGCTGAAGCGCTGCAGGTTGTCCTTGCCGCCAACCCAGTGCCAGGCGTGGGTCTCACTCAGCCACGGCGTGAAGCTGAGGGCCGTTTGTCGGAACAACTCGTCATCCCGGAAGCGGCGCCAGTCCCCGGCGTCCGGACTGGCAATCTTGGCCAGCAGGGTCACGATCTTGCGCCAGTGATTGGAGTTGGCCGCCATCAGGGCCTGGGTGTTGGGGGCGGCCACCAACTGCGCCAGGCCGTTGGGGCGATGGGGCAGGTACAGGACCAGTCGTGGCTGGCTGGTGCCCAGGTAATCGGGGGCAGGCGTACTCTCGTTCACTGGGATTCCTGCTGCTGGGCCACTGTGTTTCGGTATTTGCTGGGCGTCAGTCCCGTCCACCGCCGGAAGGCCTTGCGGAAGTTTGAGGCCTCCGAAAACCCCACCTGAGCGGCAACGGTTTCCACCGGCAGGTCGGGTTGGTCCAGGAACTGTTTGGCAAGGGTGCAGCGGATCTCATCCAGTACCCCCTGATAGGTCTTGTGGTCACTGGCCAGTTGCCGGTGGAGGGTACGGGTCGAGATACCAGCCTGTTCCGCGAATGCCTCGGCGGAAGGAAATTTGCCTCGCTGGTTGAGACAGGCCAGGCGAATCTGCTCGATCAGTTCCGATTCTTCCGGCAGGTTTGCCAATAGCTGGCGACATAGATCCGCAGTGACCGCCGCCGTGATCGGGTTGGCATTGGGGCAGGGGACGTCAAGAATTTCGGCGTCAAACCGCCACTCCATGGTGTCGCAGCCAAAGGTCACCGGGCAATGAAACATCTCCTCGTAACGACGCCAGTAATCGGGGGCGGGGTAGGGCAACCGCAGGCTGTTGGCGGGCAACTGGTATTCGAGGATGAAATAGGCCAGCGCCTGAATCGATGACAGCCAGAATTCGGAGGCCAGGGGCAGGAGGTCGCCGAGCGCCATAAGCGGTTGCCCGGTAAAGACTCCCTCATCCCCTTCGATGTGAAAGGATTTCTCAAAGACCGGGCCCAGCAAGCGAACGTGCCGGATGCCGAAGTCGATGGCGTCACCGAAGGTGCTGCTGCTCAGTACCGCGTAGCCGTAAATCCCGAAATCGCTGATGCGCTGTCGCTGACCGGCCCGCAGCCCGCTGTCGGGTTCGCGCATGGACTGGTGCATGTTCCTGAAGATCTGCACCTTCTGCTGATGGGATATGCGGGTATCCGGGTCGTTGATTTTTGAGCAGGGCAGGCCTGTGCCTGCCAGCAGGACATTGGGGTCTCCCCCCTGCGTTTGCAGTTCCTTCATCAGCGCCGTCAGCCCCAGCATGTTGAACTGGCGGACTTCCAGCGCATGGCCATAGGAGCCTGTCGTTATTGTAGTCATTCGCTCGTTTCCTGATGTCTGTGGCAGAAATTAACCCCCAGCGTGTCGCTTTTCAACCTCGTCGAATCGAAAGGCCCTTGCCAACATGGGACCACGACTCAACCACACAACGACAACGAAGCATCCTGGAACCTGAGAATCACACCTTTTCGCCAAACGCCCATCATGTGCTGGTGTTCGTCCGTGGTGTGCTCCGAAATTTGCCTGGGTACCTGCAGGCGGTAATGCGAACACCCCCGAAAGCGAAGCTCGGTGAGAAGATTGCGGACAGGATTCAGCAGGGCACAAGGAGACCTGAATCATGAATCAAATGGCAGTATCAACCGACACCCTGGAAATCGAACGTATGGAGGCAACGCTGGTTCGCCAACAGCAGGCGTTCGAGGCTCGTCCGTTCCCTACGTATGAGGAGCGGGTGCAGGCTTTGAAAAGCCTGATTGCCGCCCTGAAGCGCAACAAGCATCGTATCGTTGAAGCGGTGGACGCTGACTTTGAGGGCCGGGCAGCGTTTGAAACCCTGCAGGTGGAGGTGATGGGCCCCATCCTGCAGGCCCGACACGCCATCTCCCGGTTGCGCCGATGGATGAAACCGAGCCGACGCAGCACCGAGCTGCTGTTTGCGGGCAACAAGGCATGGGTGGAGTACCAGCCCAAAGGTGTGGTGGGCATCGTCGGTGCCTGGAACTTTCCGCTCTACCTGTCGCTGGGACCCCTGGTGGCGGCGCTGGCAGCCGGTAATCGGGCGATGATCAAAATGCCTGAACTCGCTCCCCGCACCCGCCAGGTGATGACCGAATTACTGGCGGAGTGCTTCAGCGAAGACCAGGTTGCGGTTTTCGGGGGCGAAGTGGAAGAGGCCAAGGTCTTCACCCGGCTTCACTTCGATCACCTGATCTTTACCGGAGCTCCCGAAGTTGGTCGCCAGGTGATGAAGGCGGCTGCCGAAAATCTGGTGCCGGTCACCCTGGAGCTTGGGGGTAAGTCACCGGCTATCATCGGTAAAGGAGCCAATGTTAGGGATGCGGCGCTCAGGATTGCCCATGGCAAGAGCTTCAATGCCGGCCAGATCTGCGTGGCGCCGGATTATGTGCTGGTGCCCAGAGGCAAGGGCGCGGCCTTTGCTGAGGCGGTGAAAGCGGCCTTTGAATCCCTGCACGAGTCGCCGGAGAGCAGCGACGAATACACCAGCATCGTCTCCGACCGACACGCACGGCGACTGCACATGTTGATCGAAGAGGCGGAAGCCAAGGGAGCTCAGGTGACTCGCTGTGGGGCAGCCGGGGCTAACCATCGGCGGATCCCCCTGCACATTGTCACCGAGGTGAAGGACGACATGCTGATCGCCAGGGAAGAACTGTTCGGGCCCATCCTGCCGGTCATTGAGTACGAGACCTTGGACGAGGCGATTGCCTACATCCGTCAACGCCCACGGCCCCTGGCGCTGTATCCCCTGGGGATTTCGGGTGCGGAGCTGAAAAGGCTGACGCGGGAAACCCACAGTGGTGGTGTGACGGTGGGCGACTGGGCCTGGCACGTATTCCAGCATGACATGCCATTCGGCGGCATCGGCAACTCGGGCATGGGGTCTTACCACGGTGAGGAAGGGTTTGTTGCCCTGTCCCACGGCAAGGCTATCTTCCGGCGCCGGAGTTGGTTCCCGACCCAACTCTTCTATCCCCCCTATGGCCGGTTCGTCCAGAAGTTGGCCTTGAGGCTTTACCTGGGCAAGTCCTGAACGGGGCGGTTGGGGAGCTTCCTCCCGGGGAACTTGCGATATTCCCCGGGGGAACAGCCCAGCCAGCGTCGAAAGGCGCGGGTGAAGCTGGCGGTGTCGGTATACCCCAGGTGTATGGCGAGTTCGTCCAGCTTCATGGCACTGCCCTCCAGTAACTGTTGGGCCAGTTGGCGGCGTTCTTCGTCAACCAACAGCCTGATCATGCCGCGCTGGATGAAACCGCTGGAATGGTTCTGGCTTGGCCAGAACCTGCACTCCATCCATCACCTGTTTCCGCGGGTGCCGTTCTATCGCTATCACGCCCTGCATCGGCAGATTGAACCGGTGATGCGGGCCCATGGCACGCCCATCATCGGGGCCTTCAGCCGGCAACCCATCGGGGCGGAAGGTGCAACGGGGAGTCGGTGCCTTGGTGATGGTGGAGAACGGCGGGAGCCGCTTGAGCGCTGAAGCTTCAAGCGGCTCGCCAACGCCGGTATCGATCAGCTAACGGCCTCTTCCCTGGCCTGGCCACGGGCGGAGGCATGATCCTCGGTGGCACGAACCTTGGCGTCTTTGCCATACACCACGTCGTAGTCCTTCAACTGGAACACATTCAGCCGCCGCTTGAGGGCGCTGAGGGACCAGGGCCAGGCGGCGAAGTTGCGGCCGTTCTGGTCCAGGTAGTAGCTGCTGCAGCCACCGGCGTTGAAGACCGTGGTCCGCAGGTGTTTCTGAACCCGCTCGTTGTGCTTGCGTAGCACGGTGGGATTGATGGTCAGCCTGCCAATGCCCTTCTCCTTGATCTTCCAAAGCCCGTCGATGATGTAGTCGAGCTGGGCTTCGGCCAGCTGGATGAACGAGTCGTACACCAGCACGTTGGGGCCAAGGATGAGGAAGGCGTTGGGGGTATTTTCGATGGCGGTGCCCAGATAGGCTTCCGGTGAACTGTTCTTCCACAGATCCGCCAGGCGGTCACCGTTGGCATTGACCACCTTCTGGCCAATGGGCGGGTGAGAGACATCGAAGCCGGTACCCCAGATGATCACATCCACTTCGCGGCGTTCACCATTGGCGGCGATCACCGTGTTGCCTTCCACTTTGACCAGGCCGCTGGCGATCAGCGAGGTGTTGTCCGCCTGCAGGGCGGGGTAGTAGTCGTTGGCGAACAGGATGCGTTTGCAGCCGATGTCGAAGTTCGGGGTGACCGCCTTGCGCAGCGCCGGGTCCTTGACCTGTAGCTTCAGCAGCTGTTTGGCGGCGACGTTGACGGGTTTGAGGAATGACGGGTTGCGCAGCCCGAAATTGATCACATTCAGCGAGCCGGCGACGGCCTTGCGCCAGGTGTTCTGGATGACCGGGAAGCGGTCGATGGCCTGCTTGCTGGTCTCGTTCAGTTGCATGTCAGGCTTGGGCAGCACCCAGGGCGCGGTGCGCTGGAACACGGTCAGCTCGCTGGCCAGCGGCTGGATCCGGGGCACGAACTGGATGGCGGAGGCGCCGGTGCCGATCACCGCGATGCGCTTGCCGGTGAGGTCGTAGTCGTGGTTCCACTTGGCGGAGTGGAACATCTCGCCCTTGAAGGTCTCCAGGCCCGAGATGGCCGGGATCTGGGATTCGGTGATCGGGCCGGTCGCGAACACCACGGTTCTGGAAAGATACTGGCCACTGCTGGTGTCCAGCTTCCACAATTGTTGCTGCTCGTCCCAGACCGCACGCTCCAGCTCGTTGTTGAACTCGATCTGCGGGGCAATCCCGAAGCTCTCGCTGACCTCTTCCAGGTAGTTGAGGATTTCCGGCTGCTTGGCGAACAGGTTGCTCCACTTGCTGCTGGGGGCGAATGAGTAGGAGTAGAGTGCCGACGGCACATCGCAGCCACAGCCCGGGTAGGTGTTTTCCCGCCAGGTGCCGCCGACCCGGCTGGCCTTCTCGATGATCTTGAAGTTGTGATAGCCGGTTTTCTTCAGCTTGATGGCGGTGGCCAGCCCGGAAATGCCCGCGCCGACAATGAAGGTGTCGTAGATATGGTCCGCCGTGGACGAATTGTTCTTGGTGTTAGCCATGTGTGGTAACCGTGGTTGAATGCGTTATTTCGAAGGGGCGTTTGGGCGCTGCCGGAGTTATGGGTGGATACCGGCAGCCCGAGTCCTGTAACAGTTACGCCCGGACTGGGGGAACCACCTCCTTGACCAGGTACGGCGTCAGCAGGCCGGTCTCCGGGTGGAGCAGCCGCTCCTTGTAGTAGGCCAGATACTCCGACGTATCGTGGTCATTGGGGTGGAAGTCCCGGCGGAGGTAGTCGAACACGTGCCCCAGGGTGCTGCCGTAGACACCGTCCTTGCGACCGATGACCAGATCCAGGCTGCGCTTGGCATCCTTCCAGAATCGACGGCTGATAAGGTTGCGCGGCTTACGAATGAACGGAATCAGCACTCCGCCCAGGGGCACCAGGAACCAGATGGTGAACAGGGCCAGGGCAAAGCCGGCGATACGTAGTGGGTAGTTACCGGAGAGCTGCTGGAACACATCGTAGGCGATGTCCTTGTGTTCGGACTCCTCCAGCATGTGCCACATCCACAGCCCGCGTTGCTTCTCGTCCTCACTGTGGAAGAAGTTCTCCTCGTGTTTCATCATGAACTCGGCCAGCACGGCGGTGAAATGCTCGATACCGGCCATCAGGGAGAGCTGCAGAGGCTGCGGGAATCGTTTGAAGCCGTAGTTGAACACGTTCTCCGCCAGGAAGCGATAGAACGTCACCGGGAACCGGTGTTCTTTCAATACCTCGTTCCATTCCTCGTGCACCTTGGAATGGAGGGCCTCCTGGCCAATGAGAGAGGTCACCCGTTGTTTGAGCACCGGATCAGTCAGGAAGTCGCGATGGTAGCGTGCGGTGTCGATCACCAGCTCCTCGCCGTAGGTCAGAAAGATCGAGAGCGCTTCAAAGTAGGCGCTCGCCAGCTCAGTGTTCATATAGAAGTTGGGGTCCGCATCCTTGGTGTTGAAGTCAAACTTCATATGGCGGATGGGGACTTCTGGTTGCTCTGTTGCTGGTTGGGTGGTGCTCTCTACCAGGGCTTCAGCGGTTGCAGTCGTCATGGGGTTACCTGTGCTGTCAAGTCTTGGGGGGAACTGTAAGGAAATCGGGGCGCCGGGACTTCGCGAAATAAGAAGCCTGACTGGCGTGGGCCAGAAGTGGTTCGGCACCCCCTCACGGCGCCGGCGGTCAGCCGCGCGCAGATGAATTTCATTGTTCTAGGCTAATCCCGAGCTCTGTTCGGGTTCAATTCGGAACTGATCGATGAATTCTGGTCGTTTGACGGCAGTCAGAGGAGGGCGGGAGGTCCGCGGTGAAACCGCACCACGCCGGGCGTTCCGCGAAGGTGGTCGCGTGAGAAGGGGGGGCAAACTGAGCCCCCTGCCGCACGTCCAGGTCTTAAGTCGAGTGCTTGTTCGGGTATTTCTGGCCAGTCAGGAGCTCAGTCTTCCAGCTTTTGCCGCTGAAGATAGATCTGCAACAAGAACGGGTGGACCACCAACGTATACAGGCACAGGACCAAGACCAGACACAGCATGAATTCCCGATACTCATAGGATTCCGGCAACATCAGCACCAGGGCGGCGGAGACGGCACCCCTGAGGCCACTCAGGACCAGGATGTGCTGCCAGGCAAGCGGCACCTTTTGGCTCGTCCTGAAGAACAGCAGGCCGCCGCCGTAGATGACCGCCATGCGTGCCAACAACAGCACCAGGATGCTGGCGGGAATCAGCCAGGTGAATGGGAAGTCGTGTTGGCCCACGGTGACGCCGAGGGCAAAGAACAGCACCCCGCCCGCCAATTGGCTCACATAGTCCCAGAACCCGACAAACAGTTCTGGATGACCACCGGTCTCCGCGGTACTGGTCGGTGCTGAGGCGTGCGGCAGCGAGGCGGGGCCACGCTGAAAGACGAATACCCAGGCTGCGAACATGACGGTGATCACGCCGGAGACGTGCAGCAGCCGTTCCGCAAGCAGGAAGCCGCCGTACACCAGGGCCAGGGTGATGGAGATGCCTGGGAACTGGTTCTGTATCGACCAGAAACGAATCAGTCGACCCGCCATCCAACCCAGGGCGGAACCCAACAACATCGCAACCAGAACCGTCCGGCCGAAATTGAACGCGGTGTCGGCAACGTCGAAGGATTCCATACCGATCACCAACGCTGCCATGGTGAAGAACAGCAGGATGGCGGTGCCGTCGTTGAACAGGGACTCGCCTTCAATCACCGCACCGAGTTTTTCCGGGACCGCAAAGCGCCGGAAAATGGCCGAGACCGCCGAGGGGTCGGTGGCAGCGACAGCGGAGGCGAAGAGCAGCGCGTCGGCGAGCGGCAGCGCCGTCATCCCGTAGAGCGGGAGGCCGATCAGAAACAGCGTGAGGAGCACACCCACGGTCGAATAGAAGAGGATCGGTAGTGCCTGGGCTTTCAACTGACGGGGTTCCAGGGATCTGGCGCTGGCGAAGATCAGCGCGGGTAACAGCAGCAGGATCACCAGATCGGGTGAGATCTCGAGCACCGGCAGCCCGGGGAACCGTCGCAGGGCCAACCCGTAAATCAGCCCTGCAATGAG
>NZ_JAWVYN010000017.1:0-86605 GCF_033722735.1 Marinobacter sp. | reverse complement strand
TCCCTCGGAGCCGGTGGCCAGGGCCAGCAGGTCCATGCCACACACATCCAGGCCGTCGCTGCCCAGCACCACCCGCTCGCCCTCGACGGTGATCATCTCCACACTCAGCAGGTTGTGGACGGTCAGGCCGTATTTCAGACAGTGCACCCCGCCGGAATTCTCGGCCACGTTGCCACCGATGGTGCAGGCAATCTGGGAGGAGGGATCGGGGCCGTAATACAGGCCGTGCTCGGCCGCCGCCTCGCTGATGGCGAGGTTGCGTACCCCCGGCTGCAATCGGGCGGTGCGGGCCAGCGGATCGATATCCAGGATGCGGTTGAACTTGGCCAGCGACAGTACCACCCCTTCGGCGTGGGGCATGGCGCCGGCACTGAGTCCGGTGCCCGCGCCCCGGGCCACCACGGGCACCTTGTGGCGATGACAGATCCGCATCACCTCCTGCACCTGGGCCACCGTTTCCGGCAGCACCACCAGCAGGGGCATCTCGCAGTACATGGACATGCCATCACACTCATAGGGTTTCATGGTTTCTGCATCGGAAATCACGAAATCGGGATCGATGAATTTCCGAAAGAGCGCGGCCAGCTGCTGCGGGCTCACCTTTTGATGATCGGTCATAACGCGTGTCTCATCAGGTCGGTTGTTTTTGACGGTGCGGGTGCCGAAGTTTCACTGTCAACATAAACCACTCCGAAGGATCGTGCCCGGTGCCAGCACCAAAGCGGTTCAACTGATCTAGATGATCGGCGGCGCGGGATGGCAAAGTCCAGCAGAATCCTTACTGGTCAGACCAGTTTTTGGAAGGCCCAATGCTTGCCTGACACGCATCGCCTAGGCCATAGTGATGGCATCAGCAGGCCAGCACCCGCGGCCGTTCAGCGAAGAGAGACTGGTCTGACCAGCAAAACAACATGCCCAAAAACACCCCTTCCCTCGCCCAGGAAATCAGCGACCGAATTGAACGCCAGATCGTTGAAGGCAGCCTGTTGCCGGAAGAAAAGATCCCCTCCGAACGGCAGTTGTCAGAGCGGTTTGGCGCCTCCCGGGCAGTCATCCGGGAAGCTTTGCGGGAACTGCAGGGACGCGGACTCATCGAAACCCAACACGGACGCGGTTCGTTCGTTGCCCGGATGGTGCCGGAACCGGAGTCGGACAGCCGGCTACTGCAGCTGCTCGCCGGCCATCCCAGCACACTCTACGACCTGCTCGAGGTGCGGGAACAGCTCGAGGGCCAGGCCGCCTTCCTCGCGGCGGAACGGGCCAACCAGCGGGACCGCTATTTCATCACCAAAGCCTTCGAGCAGATGAATGCCGCCGACCCCATGTCCAACGCCCGACTTGATCATGCCTTCCACCTGGCCATTGTGGAGGCCTCCCACAACCCGGTGCTGGTACACGTACTTAGTAGCCTGAAAAACCTGATGCTGATGACGGTGAAGGCGTCGGTGGCCAACCTCAATCCCCGCGACTCGTTCCGCCAGCAGATCGCCAAACAGCACCAGCGGATCTACCGAACGGTATTGGCGGGCCAGCCCAAGGCCGCCAAACGGGCCGCCATGGCCCACGTTCGGTTTGTCGATGAATCGATCCGGCAACTCGAGGCCGAGGGCCAGGGCATCATCTGGATTGACCCCACCCCATCCCCCACCGACTGACCGCTCGCGCCATTCCTGCCAGGCAGGTTGTCCCCGATAGCCGCCCCCACGTCCCGTTACGCCAACCCCCGGATACCAGGCCGCTGGTACGCTGGTCTGATCTACTGACAACGTTGAATCAAAGACAAGCGTTAATTCATAGACAACAACATTCATTAAAAGACAACAACGGCGCGGGCCTGGCCACCACGGTATATGACCTGACGCCCGATGCACGCACTACGGAGTTCCTTCATGAAAAGAACCACCCCGGTTACCAACGGCAGCGTTCGCCTGAACGTGGTCACTTATGGCGATGCCAGGAAAGTCCCCATCGTCCTGGTCCACGGCTACCCGGATAATCACACCGTGTGGCAGGGTGTCGCCGAACGGCTGGCTCGCAAGCACTTTGTCGTCACCTACGATGTGCGCGGTGCTGGCGAATCCACTGCCCCGGACAAGCAGTCCGACTACCGCATATCCCTGCTGGCGTCCGACCTTCAGGCGGTGGTGGACGCGACCATTCCCGGCCAGGCCTTCCACCTGGCCGGGCACGACTGGGGTTCCATCCAGAGCTGGGAATCGGTCACCGTGGGGCCGCTGAAGGAACGCATCCTGTCCTATACCACCATTTCCGGCCCCTGCCTGGACCACATGGGCTACTGGCTGCGCAACAAGACCCTGAACCTGTCGCCGACGGCCAAGGCGAAGCTCATTCGCCAGGTGATCAGCTCCTGGTACGTGGGCTTTTTCCACCTGCCGATATTGGCCCCGAGCGCCTGGCAGAACGGTCTGGGCAAGCTGTGGCCACAATACCTCAAGCACCGTGAGCAGGTTACCGACCCGGAGTTCAACCCGAGCCAGAGCAAGGATGGCAAGTACGGGGTGCAGCTGTACCGCGCCAACTTCCGCAACAAGTTGTTCAACCCCGAGGCCCGGCCCGCCGACTGCCCGGTACAACTGATTGTGCCGACCCGGGACAACTACGTGGGCACCCAGCTGTTCGACGAGTTGCACGAATGGGTGCCAGAGCTGTACCGGCGCGACATCAATGCCAACCACTGGGTCCCCCTGAGTCATCCCGACCAGATCGCCAACTGGATTGGCGAGTTTGTTGCCGGCGTTGAGACCGGCACCATGAGTCCGGCGCTGCAACACGCCCGGGTCCGCCCGCAACGACTGGGATTACCGTTGACCGGCAAGACTGCGGTGATTACCGGGGCAGGTTCCGGCTTCGGTCGTGCCACCTCCCTGAAATTCGCTCAGGCGGGTGCGGATATCGTCTGCGTCGACATCAATGAGGAAGCCGCCGAGCAGACGGCGGAACAGGTTCGGCAACTGGGCGCCTCGGCCTGGGCCAGCAAGGTGGACGTGGGCTCTGCGTCGGCCATGCAGAAGCTGGCCAGGTGGGTGGGCAAGGAACTCGGCGGCGCCGACATCCTGGTTAACAACGCTGGTATCGGCATGGCTGGCGGCGTGCTGGAGACCTCCACCGCCGACTGGGATCGTATCCTCAAGGTCAATCTTTGGGGCGTGATTCACGGCAGCCGACTGTTCGGTCAGCAGATGGTGGACGCCCACCGTGGCGGCCACATCATCAACGTGGCCTCCGCCGCCTCCTTTGCCCCCAACCGCAAGCTGGCCGCCTATTCCACCACCAAGGCCGCGGTCTACATGCTCAGTGAGTGCCTGCGAGCGGAAATGGCGGAATACGATATCGGCGTTAGCACCGTTTGCCCCGGCTTCGTCGCCACCGGCATTGCCAAGAACACCGTCTACGCCGGCCTCAGTGCCGATGAGCAGGAACAGATGCGGGCCAAGGCAGACGCCCTGTACCAGCGCGCCAGTCTGGTGACCCCGGACGACGTGGCGGACCGCATCCTGGATGCGGTGCTCAATAACCCGGCCCTGTCCCTGGTGGGTCCGGAAGCCCGCGCCACCCGTTTCTTCAGTCGCTTTGCCCCCAGCGTTTCCCGCCTGGTGGCCCGTTTGGATATTACCCCCTGATCGGAGCGTGACCGTTATGACAACTACCGAACGTCACCAATTGAAAGCCCGTCGGGTTCAGTTCAATTTCGACGACACCCCGCTGTACTGGTTGCGGGACGACCCCTTCTCCACCCATATGATCAACGGCATCCACTTGTTGCTGCCGGAAGGCGAACTGTGGTTCTGCCGGGTCTACAACCAGGCCCTGCCGCTGATCACCGATGAGCAGTTGCGCGCCGACGTGGAGGGCTTCATCCGGCAGGAGGCGGTCCACTCCCGCGCCCACAGCAAGGCCCAGATTTACCTGCAGCGCCACGGCCTGGAACTGGACGAGTATCTGGACAAGGTGAACTGGCTGTTCAAGACGTTTCTGGGTGAGCAGCCGTTTGGCGTCAAGGCTCTGGAGCGTAAGGCCTTCAGGAAACAGTGGTTGGTCCTGCGGGTGGGACTGATTGCCGCCATCGAGCACTTCACCGGCGTCCTCGGCCAGTGGGCGATGGACAACACCAGTTGGGAAGAGACCGGCGACCCCGCCATGGTGGACCTGTTCAAATGGCACCTGGCAGAAGAAGTGGAACACCGTACGGTGGCGTATGATCTGTTCGAGCACCTGTGCCGGACCCAGCTCGGCTTCTACGCCGGCCGCCAGGCCCTGATGGCGATTGTGTTCCCGCTGTTCATCTATTTTCTGGCCGAGGGCGGACGCACCCTGTATCGCCAGGATGCGGACCCGGCCGTCCAGAAGCTGGCCAAGCTTCCCATGCCCCGCCTGTTGCAGGAGCTGGAGCGGGTGGGCAACACCACCCGGAACGTGCCGACCTTCACCTTCCTGGTCAAGGCCACCCTGCGTTGGCTGTCCCCGTCCTTCCATCCGATTGATGAGGGCGACACCCAGCAGGCGCTTGACTACCTGGCGCGATCTCCCGCCGCACGGGCGGCGTCCGTGCACTGAGCCTCGGCCGAGCTAGCGCGCGCCGGAATCTCGGCGCGCGGATCACACCCACTCAAGGCTGACAGGGTTCATCCAGCAAGCGACTCGGCGGGCAGAGTCACCCTGCGCGGAAACCGGCACGATCAGGCGTGATCGGAGGGGGAGACCATCTCCAGAAATTGCACGGCCTCGCCATAGGACACAAACGACTTCAGTACTTCCTGACCCGCAATGCAAACATCGTAGGCTCTATCGACATTCGCCAGAGTTGGCTCACCCGATCGTAACTTGCGGACAATAATCTGGAGCAAGCCTCGCTCCAACAGCACTTCACGGGACGTCATCTCGACTGCTCCCCCAATTTATTTTTATAAGAAACCCATAGCTGTCAGTTAGTGTACGTACCACATTGCTCGCATCCATACCGCCATTAACAAAGTGTGACCCAGTTCATGGCAACCTACAATTTTACAATATTGCACACTTTAACACTAAAGTAAGTAGAACCCCCTAGTTCTGAGCCGCTTCCAACAAATCGGTTGATTTCCACCGCGCCAGTCCGTAAAACATGCCCCTTTTTAGACTTGGGCCCCCTTCCCCGGGCAACACCGAGCCCTGCAACCACCGTTGCCAGATTCGGGCTCCAGGGATGGCACACTCATTGGATGACCAAATTCGTGTACTGGCCGATTTGCAACTATTCTTAATGGGTTAGCGAGAGCATAGCGGTGTGTTCGCCCCCAGTAAGCGGCCGTACACAACAGATTACCGACAGCATCAGGAGTCATTCATGGCGGAACAAGCGCCTCTGGTCTGCAAGGACATCCACAAGACGTTCGACCAGTTGGAAGTACTCAAGGGCATCTCCCTGGAAACCCGTAAGGGCGATGTGGTGTCGCTGATTGGCAGCTCCGGTTCCGGCAAGAGTACCTTCCTGCGCTGCATCAACCTGCTGGAAACGCCCACCTCCGGCGACATCATCGTGCACGGTGACCCGATCCGCTTCACCACCAATCGCAAAGGCGTCCGCAAACCGGCCGACAACCGCCAGGTGGAGCTCATTCGCGCCAAGCTGTCCATGGTGTTCCAGAGCTTCAACCTCTGGTCCCACATGACCGTGCTAGAGAACATCATCGAGGCGCCGGTGCACGTGCTCGGCATCCCCAAGAAGGAAGCCATCGAGCGGGCCGAAGCCTACCTGCAGAAAGTCGGTATCTACGAACGCAAGGATTACTACCCGGCACAGATGTCCGGCGGCCAACAGCAGCGGGCCGCCATCGCCCGGGCCCTGGCCATGGAGCCGGAGGTGATGCTGTTTGATGAACCCACCTCGGCGCTGGACCCGGAGTTGGTGGGGGAAGTGCTGAGAGTGATGCAGGGATTGGCCGAGGAGGGCCGTACCATGATTGTGGTGACTCATGAAATGAGCTTTGCCCGGGACGTCTCCAGCCAGGTGCTGTTCCTGCATCAGGGCGTGATCGAGGAGCAGGGCACCCCGGAAAAGGTGTTCGATCACCCGGACTCGGAACGGATGAAGCAGTTCCTGTCGCCCAAGTTCTAAACCGGGGTAGCATGGGCGACGGCTTTTGCAACCGGTGCTATCTTGAGTTCAGGTTCTGCCGGTCCGTGGCCTACCATCGGCCGCCATGATGGCCGGCAGGCTTCTAAAAAGAAGGCGACTCATCGCCAACAATAAAACCAAGCAGGCAACTCATTGGAGAAGTGAGACATGAAAAAACTGATTGTTGCAGCAAGCTGCGTCCTCGCCCTGGTGGCGGGCAGCGTTCAGGCCAAGGACTGGAAGGAGATCCGCATCGCCTTCGACGTGCCCTATGAGCCGTTCGAATACAAGACCCCGGATGGCGAGCTGACCGGCTTCGAAGTGGAACTGGCCGAAGCCATGTGTGAGGAGCTGAACGCCGAGTGCGAATTTGTCATCCAGGCCTGGGATGGCATGATTCCCGGCCTGCTGGCACGCAAGTTCGACGCCATCATGTCGTCCATGTCCATCACCCCGGAGCGGGCGGAGCGAGTACTGTTCTCCGAGCCGTACTACAACACCCCCGGCGGCTGGTTCGCCCGCAACGACTTCAGCGCCGATGTCACCGATATGAGCCAGATGGAGGGGCTGACCGTGGGGGTTCAGCGCGGCACCACCATGGACACCTACGTCACCAACGAGATGAGCGGCGTGGTCACCGTCAAGCGTTACACCACCGCCGACGACATGGTGCTGGACCTGGAAGGCCAGCGGCTGGACGTGGTCTTCGTGGACTACCCGGTGGGCGAGCAGACCATCCTGTCCAAGGAAGGCTTCAAGGAAGTGGGTGAGCCGGTGAAGCTGGGCGAGGGCGTCGGCGTGGCCATGCGTCAGCGCGACCGCGACCTGGCGGGCAAGATCAACGCCGCGCTGCGCAAGCTGAAGAACGACGGCACCTACGATGCCATCATGAACAAATACTTCACTTACGACATCAAGATGTAAAACCCGACGGGGTGGCTGTCATGCGGCCACCCCGCCAACCTGGACCCCCCGCATGATTGATCTGAAAGGTTACGGCCCTCAACTGATGGAGGGCGCCTTAGTCACCATCGAGCTGGCACTGATGTCGCTTACCCTGGCCGTGACCCTGGGGTTGCTGGGCGCCTCTGCCAAGCTGTCGAACAACCGCTTCCTGTATGGCGTCGCCGCCACCTACACCACGGTGATTCGCGGAGTACCGGACCTGGTGATGATGCTGCTGTTCTATTACGGTGGCCAGGTTCTGGTAAACAACCTTTCCGATTACCTTTACTACGCGTACGACGTCGACTGGTTTTTCCAGTTCGACCCGTTCATTTCCGGCGTGCTCACCATCGGACTGATTTTTGGCGCCTACATGACCGAGACCTTCCGCGGAGCCTTCCTGGCGGTCCCCATCGGCCAGATTGAGGCCGCCAAGGCCTACGGCTTTTCCCGCTGGCACACCTTCCGCCGGATCATGTTCCCGCAGATGCTGCGTCACGCCCTGCCCGGCATCGGCAACAATTGGCAGGTGCTGCTGAAAACCACGGCGCTGGTGTCCATCATCGGCCTCACCGACATGGTGCGGGTGGCCGAGGAAGCCTCCAAGGCGGAGCGAGCCCCCTTCCTGTTCTTCATCCCGGTGGCCTTTGTGTACCTGGCCCTCACCGCCGGCTCGGAAGGGTTTATCAAGTGGCTCGACAAACGCGCCAATGTGGGCGTCGCACACGGAGACTGAGCCATGCCTGAATTTCTTGCCGAATGGCTGAACCAGAACGAGATCTTTACCGCCACCACCGTCATCCATTACTGGGACGGCCTGGTGACCACCGTGCAACTGGTGTTCCTGTCCCTGTTGCTCGGGTTGATTCTGGCGGTTCCGCTGGCCATCATGCGCACCGCCAAACCACTCTGGATCTCCGGCCCGGTCTGGTTATACACCTACCTGTTCCGCGGCACCCCGCTGCTGATCCAGCTGTACATCATCTACTACGGCATTGCCCAGATCGAGGGCATCCAGGAAACCTTCTGGTGGACCATCTTCAAGGAGCCGTTCTACCCGGCCCTGCTGGCCTTCACCCTCAACACCGCCGCCTACACCACGGAGATTATCCGCGGTGCCATCGTGGCCACCCCCTACGGCGAAATCGAGGCGGCCAAGGCCTACGGCATGAGCTGGGCCCTCCGCCTACGGCGCATCGTGCTGCCCAGCGCCGCACGCCGGGCGGTACAGGCCTACTCCAACGAGGTGATCTTCATGCTGCACGCCAGTGCCATCGCCAGCGTGGTCACCATCGTCGATCTCACCGGCGCGGCCCGCAACATCTACTCGCGCTTCTATGCGCCGTTCGATGCGTTCATAGCGGTGGCCGTGCTCTACATGATTCTTACGTTTATACTGGTATATACATTCCGCAAACTGGAACAGCACCTGCTGCGACACCAGCGGCCCATAGGCAGTTGATCCGACAAGGGGCCGTTGAACCAAGCGGTAGCTGATCCGGGGGACAGACCCATGACGCCACGTCAGCAGTTGTTCGGCACGAGCAAAGACTGGCTGGCCCACACGCTGGACCACGCCACCGAGCGCACCGCCGAGGTGTCCGCCAACCTGCCCGACGGCGGCACCGCCACGCTACTGGACACCGGCATCCTCAGGCTGGTGCCCGCCGCCCCAGGCGATGACGAAACGACCCGCCTGATTGTCTCCGCTGGTATTCACGGCAATGAGACCGCCCCCATTGAGGTGCTCAACCAGCTGGTCAACGAACAACTGGACGGCCAGTGGGCGCCGGCCCTGCCCTGCCTGCTGATCTTCGGCAATCCGCCGGCCATGGCCCGGGGCGAACGGTACATCGACTTCAACCTCAACCGGCTGTTCGCCGGTGCCCACGCAAAGCGCCCCTATCACGACACCCCGGAAGCCCACCGGGCCTACGAACTGGAACGGTGCTGCCAGGCGTTCAAGGGCACCGGCCAGTCGCTGCTGCACTACGACCTGCATACCGCCATCCGCCCGTCCATGCGGGAGAAGTTCGCCCTCTATCCCTTCTTCCCGGAGCGCCAGGTTCCGGACGAACAGCGCGACTTCCTGCTGGAGGCGGGCGTGGACACCTTGCTGCACCAGCACAAGACCAGCACCACCTTCTCGTCCTATTCGTCGGTGGACCTGCGGGGGGAGAGCTTTACCATCGAGCTGGGCCAGGCGCAGCCGTTTGGCCAGAACGACCTGCAGCGGTTTGAGGGCATCCAGCAGGCCCTGCGTCGACTGATGAAAGGGGAGCCGCCCCCGCCCCCCTCAGGCCAGGCAATGACCGAGTTCGAAGTGGTGCATGAGATCATCAACACCGGGGACCTGTTCCGTTTCCATGTGCCGGATGACATTCCCAACTTCACCACCTACGAACCCGGCACCCTGATCTGGGAGGACGACCGCAACCGCTACAGCGTTGGCGACGTGGCGGAAGCGATCGTGTTTCCCAACCGCCAGGTACCGATCGGTCAACGGGTGGGCCTGATGGTCCGGCCCAAACCGACATCCTGACCCACACGCCCCCGATCAGGCGGGGGCGTTTTCCAGCTCCTTCACCGGCTCCCGGATCACCATGGCGCAAACCGAGGGAATCACCAGCAGGGTGAGCACGGTGGAGGCCAGCAGGCCCGAGATGATCGCCCAGGCCATGGGGGGCCACAGGGTGGAACTGGAGAAGGCCAGCGGCAGCAGGCCGGCCACGGTGGTCGCAGTGGTCAGCAGGATGGGGCGGGTGCGCTGTTCCACCGCCTGGCGCACCGCCTGGCGGATCTGCTGCCCCTGTTCCAGGCAGCGGTCCATCACGTCCAGCAGGACGATGGCGTTGTTCACCACCACCCCCACCAGGGCAATGATCCCCAGCAGCGACTGGAAGCCGAAGGGCGAGCCGGACAGCACCAGCCCCGGGAAGATGCCCACCGTAGCCAGGGGCACCGTCAACAGGATGATGCCCACCCGCCGGAACGAGTTGAACTGCAGGATCAGGAAGAACAGCAACAGCAGGATGCCGATGGGCGCGGTGGTCAGCAGGGCGTTGTTGGCCTTGCCGGAGCCTTCGGCATCGCCGCCGAATTCCATCCGGGTGCCGGCCGGCAGCGGCTGCTCGGCCAGCGATTGCTGCAATCCGTCCAGCGCCTGACTGAAACTGTAGCCCGGCAGCAGGTTGGCGGTCACCGTGCCCACCCGCACGCCGTTACGCTGGTAGCGGGCAGCCGGTTCCCAGGAGGTATCCACCGTGGCGATGGCAGACAACGGCACGGCGTGGCCCTGGGTGTTGTAGATGTTGGTGGACAACAACCGGGACAGGGGCAGCTGGGTGCCCTCCCGGGAACGCAGCACCAGGGGAATCGGGTCGTCCTCCTGGCGGTACTGTTCGGCCACCACCCCGAAACTCTGACCATAGAGGCTCTGGGCTACATCGGATCGATTCAGGCCATGGCGGGCGGCACTGGCATCGTCCACCTGAATGGCAATGCTGGGCACCCCCAGGTCCAGGTCATGGCGGACATCCACCGTACCCGGCGCCGACCGCAGAGCCTGGAAGACCCGCTTGACGGCCTGCTCCCGGGTACCGTCATCGGCATGGAACACCCGCACTTCCACCGGCGCCGCTCGCGGCGGCCCCTGTCCCAGCACACCCACGGTGACATCCAGCTCCGGCAGCTGCTCGGCCACGTGGGCCCGGATCCAGCGCATCAACGGCGCGGTATCCGCCAGGCTCGGGGTCTTGATGACCAGTCGCCCCCGGTTTGGCGCCTGGGGCGCCCGCAACAGGTTGTAGTAGAAACTCGGCCCGGAGAAGCCAACAAAGCGGTGCACCTGCAGCGCCTCCGGCTGGGCGCGGATGGCCTGCTCCAGGCGGGCGGCGACTTCGGCAGTACGGCCCTGGTCGGTGCCTTCGGGCATGAACATCTCCACCACCACCCGGGGTCGGTCGGCGTTGGGGAAGAACTGCAGTTTCATGAACGGCGTCATCGACAGGCTCACCACCACCAGCAGCGCGCCGGCACCGATCAACCGCAGCGGCCGCCGGGCCACCAGGTCACCGAGCACGCTCGCCAGACCGGCCAACGGATCCCGGCGCACCTGGGCGCGAGCCTTGAGGAAACGGGCGGCCAGCAGGGGCACGGCCGAGATGGCCAGCAGGTAGCTCACGGAGAGGGTGAGCATGATCATCACCGGAATCCCGCGGGTGAAGTCGGCGGTGCCGCCCTTGGACAGCAACAGCGGGGCGAAGGCGGCCAGGGTGGTACCGGTGGAGGCGCCCAACGGGCCAGCCAGCTCCCGCACCGACTGGGTCAGGGCTTCCATCCGGCGCAAGCCCTGGTCCAGGTTGGCCTGGATGTTCTCGACAATGACGATGGCGTTGTCGATCAGGATGCCCAGCGAGATCACCATGCCAATTACCGCAATCTGGTGCAGCACGCCGCCGCCCAGGTCGTACAGACCGATGCTGATCAGCGCCACCATGGGCAGGATTGACGCCACCAGCAGCCCCATCCGCAGGCCCATCCCGGTAAACACCACCGCCACGATGATCAGCACCGACAGCACCAGGCTCCAGGCCAGGTTGTCGAGGCGCTCCTCCACCTTGTCGGGCTGGAAGAACATTTCCCGGATGCTGTAGGGGGCAAATTCAGGCCGCAGCTGGGCCAGTCGCTGCCGCACATCCCGGCCGAAGCGGATGGCGTCGGTGCTCTCCTCTTCCATGTACAGCGCCAGCAGAACCACCCGCTCGCCGTCGAACCAGGTCTCCGGTTGCCTGGGCTCCTGCGGCCCCCGCCAGACCTCCGCCGCAGCCGCCAGTGGCACCTGGGAACCGTCCGGCAGCTGGATCGGCGTGGCCCGGATGGCCTCGATGTCGGCAAATTCGCTGTTGGGCAGTACCGACAGGCGCCGGCCATGGCTGACCACAAACCCACCGGGGATGGTCTGGTTACGCTGGGCCAGGGTGTCCATCACCCGGGCCGGCGAGATGCCCAGCCGGTACAGGGCGGCATCATCGAGCGCCAGGGTGATCTGCTCGTCCACCTCGCCGTCCATCGAGATGCGGGACAGGCCCGGCAGATCCAACAGGTTGTTCTTCAGCCGTTCGGCGACATCTGACAACTCGGTGACCGAGGGTGCTCCGCCGACGGCCAGGATCACCGTGGGGGTGCTGATGAGCCGGTCGTCCAGCGACATCCGGCCCACGTCTTTCGGGAAATCCTGACGCGCCCGGTCCATGGCCTGGCGTACCCGGTCCCAGGCGGCGTCGGTGTCGTAGATGGTCTGGTTCAGCCGAATGTTGACGATGGCCACGCCGGTTCGGGCGGTGCCCTTGGTGTAATCCACTTCCTCCACCTGGCGCAGCTCGTCGGACAGCGGCTGCAGGATCAACCGCTCCACAGCCTCCGCACTGGCGCCTGGGTAGGACACGGTCAGCAGGCCCGCCCGCGCCGGGAACGTCGGGTCTTCCTGTCGGGGCATGGTGCTGTAGGCGGCCAGTCCCAGCAGGCAGAGCATGGTCACCACCACGCCCAGCAGGCGCTGGCAGCGCAACAGCCGGGCGGTCATGGCAGCACCTCCACGACGTCGCCTTCGGTGAGTCGGGTAAGACCGGCGTAGACCACCTGGTCACCATCGGTGAGTTCATTCGATTCCACCACCACCTGCTCGCCAACGATCCGTTTGATGGCTACCGCGACCCGTTCGGCCTGGCCATCACGAATGCGGAACACACCGGCACCGTCGGCGCTTCGTGTGACCGACAGTAACGGGACGGTGGTGGCCGATGGCAGCTTTGGCGTGATGCCCACCTCCACCGGCTGGCCAGCATCCAGGGTGTCGTTGGGCAGGCGTACCAGCACGGGGTGCAGCTCACCCCGAACCGCCCCGGCCTGGGCGATTTCCAGCACACTGCCCTCGACGGCCGGCAGGTCACGGTTCTGCACCGACCACACCGGTAATGGCTGCCCCACCCCCAGGTGCCCCAGCAGGTAGGCCGGCACGCGAACTTCCACCTCCCGGCCCCGGGGTGAGGACAGCCGCATGACCGGTTGTCCCGCCGCCACAAATTCATCCTGCTCCACCAGTAAGGCTTCCACCTTGCCGTTGAAGGGGGCGACCAGCTGACTTTCCTGCAGCAGGCGGGCGGCCTCGGCCAATGCGGCCCGTGCAGTCCTTACACTGGCCTGCAGGCCATCACGGCGCGCTGCCAACTGTTCCAGGGTCTGTTCCGAGACCACCCCCCGCTCGAACAGTCGCCGGGAACGCTCCCACTCACGGTTGGCCTGCTCCAGCTGCGTTTCCAACTCCTCCAGCCGGGCGGCGGCAGAATCCCGTGCCGGCTCCAGTGCCGGGTTGTAGACCCGGGCCAGGACGTCACCTCGCGCCACTTCCTGCCCCAGCTCCACATGTTGGTTCTTCAGGGTACCGCTGACCTGGAACGTCAGGGTGGCCCGCTGGCTGGCCTGGACGATGCCAGAGAACCGCAGAGGATGGGCCACCTGTTCCGCCGCCTGCACGCTGGCCGTGCGGACCGAAACGGCCTGGGGTTGGTCAGCGGCCTGGGTGGAATCGACGGCCTTGCAGCCGACCAGAAGGGCAACCGGTAGCACCAGCGCCCACAACCGTCGTTGATTGCTTGTTGTCATTGGGTGTCTCCTTGTCGATCCGGCTTATTCGCTCCATCCCATGGAAAACAGCTTGTCACTTTCAGACATCATGTCATTCTTTGACAGTTTGTCAACGAGAAAGTATTGAGTGATAATCAAACAATCTGGAGAGCAATACCGGGCAACGATTTGAGTCATAACAGACCAACGCCGAGGGTATGACTTTCGAGTTCACGCTTGAGGCGTATACTCTGCGGCTCCACCATCCGCTGTAACACGGAACCATCCATGACCGACAAGCTAAAAACCCGCAGGGAACGCGAGAAGCAAGCCAGATACGACGCCATTCTGGATGCCGCCGAGAAGGTGTTTTCCGAGAAGGGTTACGAGCGCACGTCAATGGACGACATTGCCCGCCGGGCCAGTCTCAGCCGGGCCCTGCTGTATGTCTATTTCAAGGACAAGGCCGCCATTCAGCGCGGCATCGTGCTACGGGCGGGGGAAAGCCTGCGGCGGCGGTTCGAGGACGCCCGCAAAACCGCCGACACCGGGCTGGGCCAGCTCAGCGCCATTGGCCGGGCCTATTATCGCTTTTGCCAGGAAGAGCCGGACTACTTCGCGGCCCTGACCCAGGCCGCGTCGGGTCTGCAACATGCCGATGACAGCCAGGCCGAACAGATCCACTGCTCCGAGTCCGCCACCATGCAGTTGATGGTGGACACCATCGAGCTGGGCCTGCAAGACGGCACCCTGAGCCGCGAGCGCATCCGCACCCCCCTGGAAACCGCCTTGTACCTTCGTGGCGCCCTGCATGGCGTGATCATGGGCTGCCGGCAGGACATGGGCCAATCCGGGGCCTTTGCCGAGTACCCCCGGGACGCGTTGATCGAACACACCATGATGATGCTGATGTCCTCCATTGCCGCCGGGCCGCGGGCCTGATCCCCCCTTATTCGGCGCTCAGTGCTGAAAATCGTAGATCATCCCCAGCCCGAGGATGCCGGTCAGCTCGTCCAGGGCGTGACGGGTTTCCTGAACAAGCATGGGGTCGGCCAGATCCTCCTGGCTCAGCCGGTCCCGGTAGTGGCCCTGCACCCAGGCGGTCAGGTGGCCATAGAGCTCGTCGGTCAGCACCACGCCGTGGTTCATCGCCTTCAACTCATCGTCCCGCAGCACCACCCGTAGCCGCAGGCAGGCCGGCCCGCCGCCGTTACGCATGGACTGCTTGACATCGAACACCTCCACCGCGGTGATGGGTCCACCGGAGGCCAACAATTCATCCAGGTAGTGGCTCACCGAGGGGGTTTCGCGACATTCCGCCGGTACCGCCAGCAACATGCCATCCGGCGTATTGAGCAATTGGCTGTTGAACAGGTAGGACGCCACGGCATCGGCCAGAGGCACCTGCGACTCACGCACCCGGACCGGCTCCAGCTCCGCCCCCTTCAGGCGGCCGCTGATATCCGCCAACACCCGGTCCTCATTGAGGAAGGCCTGCTCGTGGTAAAACAGCACGTTGCCGTTGCCCACCGCAATAACGTCATTGTGGAACACGCCGGCGTCGATGGCGGCCGGGTTCTGCTGGGCGAACACCGCATGACGGTCATCCAGCCCATGGAGCCGGGCGATGGCCTGGGACGCCTCCAACGTCTGGCGGGCAGGGAAGGTCTTCGGCCCCGGAGCATCGTCATCAAACGCCACGGCACCGTAGACGAACAGCTCCACCCCGGGCTCACCATGGCTGGCGCACAATCGGGTGTGATTGGCCGCGCCTTCGTCGCCAAACTGACTCACCGGCGGCAGGGCAGGATGATGGGCGAAGTAGGCCTCGTCGGAGAAGATGGATCGCAACACCCGACCGGTCACCACGTGCTCGATGGAGCGGTGAAACTTGGCGTTCAGGTTGGCCGGGGTAAAGTGCACCCGATGATCGCGGGTATCGGCACTGGCGGAGACGGTCGCCGCGTTGGCGGTCCACATGCTGGAGGCCGAGGCCACCGCCGACAGCAACACCGGGTTGTCCCGCGCCACGGCGGCCAGGATCTGCTCATCGCTGCCACGGTACCCCAACGCCTTCAGCGTGGGGATGTGGGGACGCTCATGGGGCGGCAACACGCCCTGGACATAGCCCCGGTCCGCCAGGTGCTTCATCTTGGCCAGCCCCTGCAACGCCGCCTCCCTGGGATTGGCGACGGCGTTCACGTTCGCCTTCGACGCCACATTGCCCCAGGACAGGCCGGCGTAGTTGTGGGTTGGCCCCACCAGCCCGTCGAAATTTGCCTCGATTGCGTGTTTCGGCATGGTATAGGTCCCGCCCTGCTCAGTTGAAGTTCAGGCCCGGCGCCAGGTTTTCTGGCAGCTCACTCCGCTCAGCCTCCAGCGAGGCCATCGGCCAGGCGCAGTAATCCGCGGCGTAGTAGGCGCTGGGGCGATGGTTGCCACTGGCGCCCACGCCCCCGAACGGCGCCGCACTGCTGGCACCGGTCAATGGCCGGTTCCAGTTCACGATGCCGGCCCGGGCCTCCTCCAGGAGGCGCTCATACAGCGCCCGGTCATCGGTCAGGATGCCCGCCGACAGACCGTAGCGGGTGTCGTTGGCGATGCGCAGGGCCTCATCGAAGTCGTCGTAGCGGTAGACCGTCAGCAGGGGACCGAAGAACTCCTCGTCCACGGTGTCCACCCCGGTGACATCGAGGATGCCCGGCGACAACAGGGCGGTGCCCTCTTCCACCCGTTTCATTTCCAGCATTGGCGTCGCCCCCTTGCCCACCAGGCTGCGCTGGGCGTCCAGCAATTTGTCCGCCGCCGCCACCGAAATCACCGCCCCCATGAAGGGCTGCGGGTCGGCATCGAAGTCGCCGGGGACGATGCGTCCGGCCACCTCCGTCAGCCGGGCCAGGAAGGCATCGCCGGCGTCGCCCCGCGGCACCAGCAAGCGCCGGGAGCAGGTGCAGCGCTGGCCGGCGGACAGGAAGGCAGACTGCAGGGCATGATGGACGGCCCCGTCGAGATCGGAGATGTCCTGCACGATCAGCGGGTTGTTGCCGCCCATCTCCAGCGCCAGGATCTTCTCCGGCTGTCCGCCGAACTGCTGATGGAGGAGATGCCCCACGGTGGAACTGCCGGTGAAGAACAGCCCGTCAATGCCAGGATGCCCTGCCAGGGCCTTACCGGTGTCCGAGCCCCCCTGCAGCAGGTTGATCACGCCATCGGGCAGACCCGCCGCCTGCCACAACCGAACGGTCGCCTCCCCCACACCGGGGGTCAGTTCACTGGGTTTGAACACCACCGTGTTGCCGGCCAGCAGGGCGGGGACGATATGGCCATTGGGCAGGTGCCCCGGAAAGTTGTAGGGACCGAACACCGCCACCACCCCGTGGGGGCGATGACGCAGCACTGCATGGCCGGCCGGCGTGTCCGCCGCCTTCACGCCGGTGCGTTCGTCGTAGGCCTGGTTGGAGATGCCGATCTTGCCGATCATGGCGGCCACTTCGGTCCGGGATTCCCACAGCGGCTTGCCGGTTTCCAGGCCAATCTGCCGGGCCAGGTCCTCCTTGTGTTCCTCCAGCAGACGCCCGAACTCCGCCACAACCCGTTGCCGCTCTTCCCTGGTCATCCGCCGCCAGGCCGGGAACGCCTCGCGGGCCGCCCGTACCGCGGCGTCGACATCGTCCACGCTGGCGCCGTCGCCGTCCCAGACCGTATCACCGGTCACCGGCTGGGTAGACTGGAACGTCGAGCCATGGCCCTCCAGCCAGAGCCCGTTGATGTACAGTTCACCTGTCAGATTCGCCATCCTGACTACTCCTCCCAACGTTGCCGACCCCAGGATTCCCGACAGTGACAGGCCAGGGTCCGACGGTTCGTGTTATTGGCCGCCCGCACCGTGAATGGGGGCGGGCCCGGCATCCTTCAGCGGCGCCAGTCGCACCAGCTCGCCGGATTCCACCTCCAGGGCCTCTGCCACCGCCGGAGGCAGGCTGACGGTGTCGGCGCTGATACAGCGGGTGGGCACGGTGGCCACCCGAAAATCCCGGAATGACCGATTGGACACCATGACCCGCTCGGTGGCCGGCACTTTCATATCGAGCGGCTTGTGGCGAACCAGCACATGCCGGTCGACGCTCTCCCGCACCGTACGAATGTTATGGATGAACGCCTCCACCACCGGGCCGCCATCGAAGATGTCCACCAGCCCGTTAAAGTTGAACCCCTCGGCCTGCAGCATTTTCAGGGCCGGGGCAGTGTTGCGGTGGACCTTGCCAACCACCTCCCGGGCCGGCTCCGGCAGCAGGGACATGTAGATGGGATACTTGGGCATCAGCTCGGCAATGAACGACTTGCGACCGATTCCCGACAGGTAGTCGGCCTCACTGAAGGCCATGTCGAAGAACCGGCTGCCGAGGGCATCCCACAACGGACTGCGGCCCTGGTCGTCGGAGACGCCCCGCATCTCGGCAAACACTTTCTCGGAAAAGTGCCGCCGGAAGTCGTCGAGGAACATGAACCGGCAGCGGGACAGCAGCAGGCCGTTGCCGCCCTTGCGATGACTGTCCGACAACAGCAGCGAGCAGATTTCGGTGGTGTCGGTCATGTCGTTGGTCAGGTGCAGGGTGGGCGTTCGCACATGCACCCCCAGCTCCCGGGAGGCATTGACCGTGGTGCTGACCCGGTAGTTGTAGAACACCTCATCCAGTCCCACCCGGGCCTGGATGCCACTGATACCGACACAGCGGTCGAGCTGGAGGTCCTCGAGGGCAAACAGGAACAGCCCCGCCTCCGGCGCACAGCGCTGGTTAAAGCTGTCCCGGGACTGGTCGATCTTGCGCTGCAACAGCTCCCGGTCGGCGGGCAGCGTGGTCAGCCCCTTGCCAGCGGCTTCGGCCATGGTCATCAGGTCGTCCAGGTCGCGTTCCTGTAACGGTCGAATCACCAGCATGATGCACCTCCGCTCTCCTGCGCTGCCAACCTCATAACGGCGCCACCCTGACCGTATCACCGGACGAACACTCCAGCAGTTTGAGCGCCTTCAGCGGTGCCTTGACGCCCTCGTCGAGGGTTTCCGAGATACTGGTGACCGTGCAGCGAAAGGCTTCGCGTTCGCCACTGGCCAGCAGGCAGGTTTCGCCGGATTCGTCCTCGGTGGAGTGCAGCCGCTTGCAATGGCTGGTCACGATGGTCTTGAGCGTGCTGATTCGGGCTTCCAGCACCGGTCCGCCATCGAAGATATCCACGTAGCAGCCGGTATGAAAGCCTTCCCGCTTGAGCAACTCGACAGTATCGCGGGTGGCCGGATGAGGACGCCCCAGGGCCTGCTGGGCCGCCTCGGTCAATAGGGTGACGTAGATCGGATTGGGGGGCATCAGCTCGGCGATGAAGGTCTTGCTCAGCATGCCCGAATACCGGTCGGCGGTATCGAAATCCATGTTGAAAAAGTGTCGCCCGAGGCTGTCCCAGAAAGGAACCTCACCGGTGTCGGATTTTACCCCCTGGATTTCCACCACCATGTCCTTGGTAAACCAGTCCTGATGGCCCGCGATGAACATCAGCCGCGCCCGGGACAGCAGCTCCAAGGCGTCGCTGCCCCGAAGCCTGGGGGCGATCATAAAAGCGCCGAGCAAGGTCCGGTCGGTCAGGGCGTGGGAGGGATACAACACTTCGACGCGGCGGGAGATCCCCAACTCGTGCGAGGCATGGATCAGGGCATCACGGCGGTAATTGTAGAACGGCTGGCCGCTGCCGGAGCGTCCTTCAATGCCAGCCACGCCGACAATCTCGCCGCCGCTGCAGTCTTCCAGCACAAACAGGAAGCGCTGGTAGGCCTCTGGCCGTACCTGCCCGGAGAAGGAGCGCCCGGACAGCTCAATCGTGGCGGCGAGTCCTTCCTCGGTTCGGGGCAGGGTGGTCGACAACTGGCCCTCCAGGTTGGAGGCCAGGGCCTGAATCCCCTCCTGATCACTCGGTTGTGCAGGTCGAACAAGCCACATCAGTCAGGCTCCTGCGCCGCGATTGATGACTGGCAGGACTGGCATGGCGGAGCCAGCCTCCGGTTCAACTACATGGATTTCAATTCCCTGAATATTAACTACACAGGGTTTCAACAGCCTTCTCGAAGCGTGCCAGCGCCTCATCAATATCCGTTTCCGGAATGATCAGCGACGGCGCCAGGCGCACCGTATTCCCGCCGGCGATCAGCACCATGACCCCTTGCTCCAGGCCGGCGTTGAGGAAGTCCCTGGCCCGCCCCTGCCATTGTTTGGTCAGCGCGCAGCCCAACAGCAGCCCCTCGCCACGTACCTCACTGAAAACGCCAAAACGCTCACCGATGGCCGCCATCCCCTTTTTCAGGTGCTCAGAACGCGCCTTGACGCCCTTGAGGATCTCCGGCTGACTGACGGTGTCGATTACCTTCTGCGCCACGGCACAGGCCAACGGGTTGCCACCGTAGGTACTGCCGTGGGTACCGACACCCAGGCTGGCCGCAATCTTGGCGGTGGTCAGCATGGCCGCCACGGGGAAGCCACCGCCCAGGGACTTGGCGCTGGAGAGGATATCGGGGGTAACGCCATACATCTGGTAGGCGTACAAATGGCCGGTCCGCCCCACCCCGGTCTGCACTTCGTCAAACACCAACAGTGCTTCATGGTCGTCGCACAGTTCCCGTAGCCCCTGGAGGAATTCCGGGTCCGCCGGCTGCACGCCGCTTTCACCCTGGATCGGCTCTACCACCACCGCGCAGGTCTTCTCCCGGGAAATCAGTTTCTTCACCGACTCGAGATCGTTGAAGTCGGCGTGGTGAATCCCGCCAGGTGCCGGCTCGAAGCCCTCCAGATACTTGGCCTGGCCACCAACGCTGACGGTGAACAGGGTACGTCCGTGAAAGGCATTCTTGAACGAGATGATCTCATGTTTCTCCGGCCCATAGTGCTCCCAGGCATAACGCCGGGCCAGCTTGAACGCCGCCTCATTGGCCTCACCACCGGAGTTGGCGAAGAACACCCGCTCGGCAAAGGTCAGATCACACAGGGTCTTGGCCAGTCGGAGCGCCGGCTCGTTGGTCATCACGTTGGACAGGTGCCACAGTTTCTCGGCCTGCTCCATCAACGCCCCCACCAGGCCGGGATGGGCATGCCCCAAAGAGGTGACCGCAATGCCCCCTGCCAGGTCGACAAATTCCCGCCCTTCCTGGTCCCAGATGCGCGAGCCCTGGCCCTTCACAGGAATGACACTGCCGGGCGCATAGTTGGGCACCATCACTTCATCAAACAGTTCACGGCTGACTGGTTCTTTGTTCATCAAATCCTCGCAAGCGTTGGCAACTTAAGACCCCTTCCCGATGGCATTCCCGCCAGCGGTAACGCGTCATTTTATTACTGTTATCATACGCCCACTCAGGGCATTAGCACATCCGGCAGGCCAAGAGTGGGTAATTCGATCACCGGTTTTCGCTGTCCCGCCGGCCCCATCAGAGCCTTTACCACCAGCCGATAGGAGTCCAGGTCAAAGGCCACCGTCCCTGACAGGGCCAGGTCCGCCAGCTCCTCCTCCCGATGCACCGTTGCAACATGCATCCAGTTGTAGATCACCAGGATATCGGTGCGCTGGCCGTCGGGTCCGCGCTCCACAATCCCCACCGCTCCGGGCCAGGGCCAGGTGGCCAGACGCAGGTTGTGAAATCCGATCTGCATACGAAGATTGTAGCGAACCACGTCCTCTTCGCCATTGCAGGCGCCCTTGCATCGCCCCAACGCCCGCTGGAAACAGGGGCCGTCATCCCCGGCCTCCAGCCCCAGCAGCCGGTTGCACAGGCCGTTCTTGCTGGCAATGCCCTGTAACGCCCGCTCTGCCTCGCGCTTGCTGCGGAACAGGCCGTAGTGGTTACCCAGCTGGGCCGGATCAATATCCCGTACCAGCCGGGCCTGCAGGTAGCCCAGATGGTTTTTGGTCAGCTCAATGCTGACCAGCCGTTTGGCCGCGCGGGAGCGTCGGTTAAACAGCGGCTGAAGGGTCTTGATCTGTTTCAGCTCCAGCAACAAGGCGCCAAGTTCGCCGGCCGTCTCGGTCCACTCCACCCGCCGCAGGCTCTCCGACAGCCTCACCCCGCGGCTGCTGTTGTGGTCGCCGGAGAAATGCGCGGCCACCCGCTGCTGAAGGTTGGTGCTCTTGCCCACGTACAACAGCACGTCGTTCTCGCCGTAGAACCGGTAGACACCGGGCCTGGGTGGAATGTCCTGGAGAACGTCGGTGGGCAGGTGGGAAGGAATGCTGGGCCGCTGCAGCAGAGTCTGGATGGTGTCTCCAACGGCATCCTCGCCCTTTTCCGCCAGGGCATGCTGGAAGAACGCCAGCATGGCGGTCACGTCACCCATGGCCCGGTGCCGCTGGACCTTGGACAGGTTGTGGCGGGCGATCAGGGCGTCCATGTTATGGCGACGAAACTCCGGGTACAGCTTGCGGGACAGCTTGACCGTGCACAGCACCTTGGCCGAGAACGCCTGCCCCAACCGCCGGTATTCGGACTTGATGAAGCCATAATCGAAGCGGGCGTTGTGGGCCACGAAGATCGCCCCAGCCAGCTGCGCCCGCAAATCGTCGGCAATCTCCGCAAAGACCGGCGCGTCGGCCACCAGTGCGTTGTTGATACCGGTGAGCGATTCGATGAACGGTGAAATCCGGGTTTGGGGATTGACCAGGGTCTGCCACTCCCGCACCACGTCACCGGCCCGCCAGAGGCGGATACCCACCTCGGTAATGCGGTCAAAGGAAGCGTTGCCACCGGTGGTTTCGATATCGAGGAAAGCAAACGTGGCGGTATCGAGAATCGTTGTGTTCTTGGCCATAACCCATTCTACGCCAAAAGGCCCGGGGCGGGCTTAGACCCTTGGTCCCGGCACACCCGTCTAGACATTAGTCTAATTTTTGATCGTTTCTCTTTGAACTGTCTGGAATTTGTAACTACTTTGAAACAGACCCAACAACAAAAACGCTTGGAGACAACAATAATGCAAGGCAAAACACTGAGAATGGCAATTCGGGCAGCAGCATGCGCTTCAATCGTCGGGGTGGCAGGCCAGGCTGGTGCGGTCGAACTGAGTGCCGGCGACTACAGCGCCGAGCTCTATGGTTACGCGCGTTTAAACGCCGTGTATGACATCGACGAGGATATCTCGCTCTCCACCCGGTCCGGTTCGTTCGGCGCCATCAACGTTGGCTCAGCTGAAGACGACGAGGTCACCGGTCACTTCTCCGCCGATGCGGTCCAGACCCGCCTGGGGGTACGCACCACCACTCCGGAAGGCGTCAAGGTCGTTGTTGAAGGCGACTTCCGCCCGGGCACCCTGCGCCTGCGTCACGGTTATGGCGAGTACAAGGGCGTCCTGCTAGGCCAGACCTGGTCCAACTTCGGCAGCTTTGTCGGCAACACCACAGTGCTCGACTTCGACGCCCAGCCTGGCGTGGCCGGGCTTCAGGGTCGAATCAGTCAGGCACGTTATACCACCGGACCGTTGTCTGTGTCGTTGGAGGAGCCAATCACCAGCTTCATTGCCGGCGGCGCAACGGTTGACGGAAAGCAGTCACTGCCTACCTTCACCGCGCGAGTTGAAGACTCCGCCGGTGGCCTGTCCTACGCTGCCGCCGTATTGGCCCAGCAGGTCGAGTTTGACGACGGAACCGACGATGAAAGCACCGTTGGCTTCGCCACTTTCGTCGCCGGCCAGATGGCAGTGACCGACACCCTCACCATCCAGGGCACGGTATCTTATACCGATGGCGCCAATGCCTATCTGTATCGCTCCGGTGAGGATTTCGGCGCTGAGGACGCCTATGTGGATGCAAGCGGTGATCTGGAGAGCATCGCCGGTTACGGCGGCTCTCTGGGTGCCGGCTTCGACCTGGGCGGTGGCCGTAGCGTCAATGTGGCTTACGGCATTGTGACCGTTGACTGGGACGATGCCGAGGATGACGGTATCGCTGTGGCCGATAAGAGCGAAACCAACCAGGCCATCATGGCCAACTACCTTTGGACTCCGGTTAAGAACGTGATGATGGGCGTGGAATACGCCTACCTGGAGCGTGAAAACGTCAGTGGTGACGACGGCGATGCCAGCCGCATCATGTTCGCCGGCCAATACAATTTCTAATAACCCTCCGCAATAGCAACATCATGTGAGCGTGTTGCCCCGGTTCGTCAGAGCCGGGGCCTTTGTTTATTTAGCGAGCAAGCGCCCCATCCTGGGGCACCCCAAACCCGGTTGCGACGACTCCCCTCGCACACCGGACCCTGGGCAACATCAGAAATCTTTCAGCTTTTCAGACACCTGAGCTGGAGCAAGAGGATTGGCACAGCGAATGCAAAAAGCTTAATCAGTAGTGACGGAATCACCCGCCACTGTCTCAACGACAAGACACTATGAGGTGACACTATGAAAGAAGCCAAAAGCCACAGCCTGCTGTTCGAACTGACCCACCCCTTCGAAGCCACCGCGATGCAGGACCTGCACGACTATTTTGACTGGATGTACTTCGCCAACTAGGTATGGTCACTGACAGGCGCCGTTGACCTTCCGCACACCAACGGCCCCCTTCACTCCAAACAACCTTCGATCGATGCGGACGGGAGTTACTCTCCCGCCCGCAACCTGGTCCAGACACTGCGCCCGGTCATCACCGCCAGCACTTCCAGCAGCGACAGCACGCCGCGGTCGTGTTGCCGGGGCGCCTTGCCCTTGCCCATTCGGCCCAGTTGCCGGGTGTACCAGCTTACTTCCATCAACGCTAGATCGTCGACAAATCGGATACCGGTCTTGATCGGCTTGACGGCACTGACCACCGGCTCGCCAGCCAGGATACGCGCCGGCATTGCCGGCTCCACCGCGAGTGGTCGGGCAATGCCCACCAGGTCCGTGGCACCAGATTCGATGCCCTTCGCCATCCCTTCGCTGGTGCGGAACCCGCCAGTCACCATCAGCGGTACGTCCACCTGCTGCCGCACCTTCTCGGCGAACTCCAGGAAGTAGGCTTCCCGCGCCACGGTGCTGGCCTTGGTCCCTTTTGCCATGGCCGGGCTCTCATAACTGCCGCCGGAAATCTCCACCAGGTCGATGCCCAGCTCCGCCAGGCGCTCAATTACCGCCAGCGACTCCTCTTCGGTGAACCCTCCCCGCTGGAAGTCGGCAGAGTTGAGTTTGATGCCCACACAGAACCGCTCGGAGGTTGCCGCGCGGATGGCCTGGTACACCTCCACCACAAACCGCATCCGGTTCTCCGGGGTGCCGCCCCAGCGGTCATTGCGGCGGTTGTGGTGGGGCGACAGGAACTGGCTCACCAGATAACCGTGAGCACCGTGAATCTGCACACCCTGGAAGCCAGCCTGCTCTGCCAGGGCCGCGCTGCGGGCAAACCGATCGATGATGTCCTGGATCTCCGGCTCCGTCAGCGCCCGCGGCGTGGCGAACATGCCGCGCATGTCTTTGCGAAATGGCACCGCACTGGGAGACACCGGGTCTTTGTTGAGCATGCGCGGGCTCTGCTTGCCGGGATGGTTGAGCTGCATCCAGATGTGGTTGCCGTTGCGACTGCCGGCCTGGGCCCATTGCTTGAGGCGGTCCATGTCCCGATCATCCTCCAGCACCACATTCTGCGGTTCACCGATGTGGCGACGGTCGATCATCACATTGCCGGTGATCAGCAGGCCGGTACCACCATCCGACCAGGTGCCGTACAGCGTGGCCAGGTCCTTGGTCACCCGGTTGTCGACGGTACCCAGGGTCTCGCTCATGGCGGACTTGGCAAATCGGTTCGGCAGGACTGCGCCATTGGTTAGTTGCAGGGTCTGCCCCAGCAGTTGTGCTGCGCTCATATTGACTCCGTGGCTCACTTTCAGTTCGACAATCATCAAACTATTTCATGTTTCGATAGTTGTCAAACTTTAATACAATACCAGGAATATGGACACCAACAGACTGGGACACTTCATGGTCAAAGCACGCCAAGATGAGCGATTGAGCCGGGCCTTCAAGGCGCTATCCAACCCGACCCGTCTGCGCATCTATCAGCAGGTCAAGAACAAACCAGCGGATGAGCTGACCGACACCGGCTGCAAACTGGTGGATTTCATCAACTCGCTGAAAGTGGGGGCGCCGACGGTCTCTCACCACATCAAGGAGTTGGTGAATGCCGGTCTGATTCGGGTGGAGCGGCAGGGGAAGTTTATGACCTGCTATCTGGAAGAAGAGATGCGGGAGGAGTTGCGGCGGTTTTTGGAGTGACCAGGGACTTTCTGCATAAAGACTTGTAGCCTGTTAGAACGTGCCTGCGGTTGGCGAAGGGGCTTTTCCGCCGGCCTCTAAGGTACATCCATGTACCTGTCGGCCACCGCGACGTCCTGTCGCTGCTACAAAGCCCCTTCGCCAACCGCTCACGAACCATTACGATATATCCAACTGACTCGTTGTAATTCCTGCCCTGACTGCTCAATCAATGGCAGAAATCGCCCTGAGATATCACCGATGCCAAGTTGGGGCTGGTGGGGGGTGTTCTGGAGCAGCGGCATGGATGCCGCGGAGGCCGACAGGTACAGGACGCACCTTAGAGGCCGGCGGAAGAACACCCTCCACCAGCCCCCGGCACCACACAATCAGGCTACAACAGCCAGAAATCAAAGCAGCAAGTGCCGAATATCCCCCAACAACTCACTCAACCGAGTTGTAAACCGGGCCGCATCCGCCCCATTCACCGCCCGGTGATCGTAGGACAGGGACAGCGGCAGCATCAGCCGAGGCTGGAAGGCACTGCCATCCCACACTGGCTTCATCGCCGCCTTGGACACCCCAAGGATCGCCACCTCCGGCGAATTCACGATTGGCGTAAACGCCGTGCCGCCGATACCGCCCAGGCTGGTGATGGTAAAGCAGGCGCCCTGCATTTCCGCCGGCTTCAGCTGCTTGTCCCGGGCCTTCGCGGCCAGCTCCGCCGCCTCCTCGGCCAGCTCCCACAGGCCCTTCTTATCGACGTCCCGGATCACCGGCACCATCAACCCAGCCGGCGTGTCCACCGCAATCCCGATGTGGATGTACCGCTTGCGAACCAGCTCTTTCTTCTCCAGATCCAGTGACACATTGAACTGGGGCAGGTCCGCCAGCGCACGGGCACAGGCCTTGAGCATGAACGGCAACGGCGTCATCTTCACCCCGCGTTTCTCGCCTTCGGCCTTCAGCCCCTTGCGGTAGCTTTCCAGGTCGGTGATGTCGGCATCATCAAACTGGGTGACGTGGGGCACGTTCAACCAACTGCGCTGCATGTTGTTGGCGGTGGCCAGGTGCAGCCGGGACATCGGCTCCCGCTCAATCTCGCCAAACTGGCTGAAGTCCGGCAGCTTGATGCCGGGAATACCCGCGCCAGCGGAAACCGCGCCGCCTTCCTGCACCTGCTTGAGCTGCTGCTTGATGTAGGCTTCCACGTCTTCCTTGAGGATACGGCTCTTGGGCCCGCTACCCTTGACCCGGGTGAGGTCCGCGCCCAGTTCCCGGGCCAGCTTGCGCACCGCCGGTCCGGCGTGCACTCGGGTGCCCGGTGCCGGCAACTCGCTGCTGGTCTGCACCGGTGCTTCTGCCGACCCGGAGTCGGCGGCAGGCTTTGTTTCGGCCGGTGCGACCTTTTCTTCTTTCGCTGCCGGCGCTGGCTCGGTCTCAGGCTCTGCTTCGGTGTCACCCCCCTCAGAGACCGTCATTTCCGCCAGACTGTCTCCCTCAGAGAGCGTATCGCCTTCGCTCACCAGGACCTTGTCCACTTTGCCGGCAAACGGCGACGGGATTTCCATGGTGGCCTTGTCGGATTCCACCGTCACCAGCGGATCGTCCACCTCAACGGTGTCACCCTCACTGACGTTGATCTCGATCACCGGTACATTATCGAAACCGTCCAGGGCAGGCACCTTGACGGTTTCCGTGCGGGAGCCCCCGGCCTTGGGCGCCGGCTTGTTCTCCGCCTTGGGCGGTTCCGGTTCCGCCGCCTGCGGTTCGGGCTCCGCCTCGGCGGACTCGGACGCCGACTCGCCTGCGGCAGCCAGCGTGCCAATCACGTCACCCTCGCGGACCTTGTCGCCCACCTTGACCGAGATCCCGGTGATCTTGCCCGCCGCCGGTGACGGCAACTCCACGGTGGCCTTATCGGATTCCACCGTCAGGATCGGGTCCTCCTCCTCGACCGAGTCCCCGTTACTGACATTGATTTCGATCACCTCAACCTCATCCGCGCCGCCGAGGTCGGGCACCTTGATTTCCTGTTCACTCATGACGACCTCCTCAGCTCTGCACCGGATTCGATTTGTTGCGATCAATACCGTACTTGCGCATCGCTTCCAGCACGACGTCTCCTTTCACTTCGCCATCAGTGGCCAGGGCCGACAACGCGGCAACCACGACATGGTAACGGTCCACTTCGAAGAAACTCCGCAGCTTCTGGCGGGTGTCACTGCGCCCGAACCCGTCGGTGCCCAGGGTGACGTAGGTCTTTGGGATGTAAGCCCGCAGTTGCTCGGAGTGCAGCTTGATGTAGTCGGTGGAGGAGACCACCGGTCCCTGTTGCTTCTCCAGGCACTGGGTGATGTAGGGCTGCTTCGCGGTATCGTCCGGGTGGTAACGGTTCCAGCGATCAATGTGTTGGCCGTCCCGCGCCAGCTCGTTGTAGCTGGTGACACTCCAGACATCACTGGCCACGCCAAAGTCGTCCCGCAGCATTTCTGCCGCCGCCCGGACCTCGTTCAGGATGGCGCCGGAACCCAGCAGCTGTACCCTGGATGCCTTTTTCTTGCCCTTGAGCTCAACGGATTCGAGCAGATACATCCCCTTGATGATGCCATCTTCAACCCCCTCGGGCATGGCCGGCTGCTCGTAGTTCTCGTTCTCGATGGTGAGGTAGTAGAAGACGTTCCTGTTGTCCTCGAACATCTCCTTCATGCCGTGGTGCACCACCACCGCCATCTCGTAGCCATAGGCCGGATCGTAGGCCTTACAGGTGGGAATGGTGTTGGCCAGGATATGGCTGTGGCCGTCCTGGTGCTGGAGCCCCTCCCCGTTCAGGGTCGTGCGCCCGGCAGTACCGCCGATCAGGAACCCTCGGGCCTGGATGTCACCGGAGGCCCAGGCCAGATCGCCCACCCGCTGGAAGCCGAACATCGAATAGAAGATGTAGAAGGGGATCAGCGGGAAATCGTTGGTGCTGTAGGAGGTGGCGCAGGCCATCCAGGCGGCCATGGAGCCGTCCTCGTTGATGCCCTCCTCCAGGATCTGGCCCTTCTTGTCCTCCTTGTAGTACATGATCTGGTCCCGGTCCTGGGGCACGTACTTCTGGCCTTCGGAAGTGTAGATCCCCAGTTGCCGGAACATGCCTTCCATGCCGAAGGTCCGCGCCTCATCCGGCACGATGGGTACGACCCGCTTGCCGACGCGCTTGTCCTTGGTCAGCGCGGTGAGCAGGCGGACGAAGGTCATGGTGGTGGACACTTCGCGGCCACCGGAGCCTTCCAGCACGTTCTTGAAGATGTTCAGCTCGGGAATCTGCAACGGCTGGCTGTCCTTGCGACGCTTGGGATAGAAGCCCCCCAGGTCCTGCCGGCGCTTGCGCATGTAGACCATTTCCGGGCTGTCCGGCGCCGGGCGATAGTAGGGAACATCTTTCAGTTCCTCATCCTTCAGGGGCACGGCAAACCGGTCACGGAAGCTCTTCAGCGTATCGATGTCCAGCTTCTTCAGGGAATGGGTGGTGTTCTGGGCCTCCCCGGCGGCTCCAAAGCCATAACCCTTGATGGTGTGAGCCAGGATCACCGTCGGCCGGCCACCGTGGTTGTTCACCGCATGGTGATAGGCGGCGTAGACCTTGTAGGGGTCGTGACCACCGCGGTTCAGGCGTGCGATGTCGTCATCCGAGAGGCCTTCCACCAGCTTGGCCAGCTCCGGGTACTTGCCGAAGAAGTTCTTGCGGGTGTATGCGGCGCCGTTGCTCTTGTAGTTCTGCAAGTCGCCGTCGCAGACCTCATCCATGGCGCGCTGCATGACGCCGTCCTTGTCTTTCTCGAACAACGGGTCCCACATCCGGCCCCAGACCACCTTGAGCACGTTCCAGCCGGCACCGCGGAAGACCCCTTCCAGCTCCTGGATGATCTTGCCGTTGCCCCGCACCGGCCCGTCCAGACGCTGCAGATTGCAATTCACCACGAAAATCAGGTTGTCCAGCTTCTCGCGACCCGCCAGGGAAATGGAGCCCAGGGTCTCCGGTTCGTCGCACTCACCGTCGCCGATGAAGCACCAGACCTTGCGGTCCCCCATATCGATCAGCTCACGGCTGTGCAGGTACTTCATGACATGCGCCTGGTAGATGGCCTGGATCGGCCCCAGCCCCATGGAGACGGTGGGGAACTGCCAGTAGTCCGGCATCAGCCAGGGGTGGGGATAGGAGGAGAGGCCGTTGCCGTCCACCTCTTCACGGTACTTGTCCAGGTGCTCCTCGTCGAACCGCCCCTCCAGGTAAGACCGGGCGTAGATGCCTGGTGCCGAGTGGCCCTGAAAATACACCAGGTCGGATTCGCGTTTCTCGTCACCGCCGTGGAAGAAGTAATTGAAGCCAACGTCGTAGAGGGTGGCTGCGGAGGAGAACGAAGAGATATGACCACCGAGTTCACCCGGCCGCTGGTTGGCCCGCATCACCATGGCCATGGCGTTCCAGCGGATCAGCGACCGGATCCGCCGCTCCATGAACAGGTCACCGGGCATGCGGGCTTCCTGGGTGAGTGGAATGGTGTTACGGAACGGCGTGGTGATGGAATAAGGCAACTCGGTGCCATCACGACTGGCGCGCTCGGATAGTCTCTCGAGAATGTACTTGGCACGGTCTACGCCTTCCTGCTCAATCAGAGACTCCAGCGCATCCAGCCATTCGCCGGTTTCTACGGGATCTTCGTCCTGGTACATCCAACCCTCCCCTCGATAATTAGGAATACTGCGCACAACGGCGCTGAACATCAGTTGTTATTCACCTAAAGAGCATGACTGTGATTTTGCGGCCCTTGTGGGATGTGGCATGGGGCGACACCTGCATACAGCATAGATCAGTCTCCCCAGGTTGCCCCGCAGCGGCGGTATTGGGTGCGATGCGGGCGCTCGCAGGGCCAACCCGCAGATGTTGTTTTATTACTACCCAAGTCGCAGGATAGTTCCTGACATTTGTCATTGAGCGGCAATAAAACCGAGAAGTTCGCCATATTTTTTACGAGAATGACGTATTTTTATTAAACTCACAAGACCATTCAGACCAATGTCGTACCTCCTTCGCCCCCATTACTTAAAGCACTAAACGAATTTCCGGCCGCCCTACAGGAAGCCCGGGAACCCGGCGGCCCATCAGCCCAGCCACAAAGGGCCCATGTTCGCCAGACAGATCATCCACTTACCGAAAATCATTCATTAGACCTGAAAATATTTTGGGTTTTCTGTATACTCGTCTGCCCGTTTTTTAATCAGCGGCCTCGGTGGGCTCTCCACCAGCCTTTTCCATTTTCTTCTTCTTTTAATTCAGAGGGCGATCTATGAATTCCATCGTCACCTTTCCGAACCGCATTCCCACCGTCGAGTTCGAAGAGCGGCGCTTTCAGGTCTATACGGACCGCCAACTCGACAAGATCGAGGCCATCCAGCAACTGCCGGAGGAAACCCTGTTCGAGATGCGGGTTGTCGCCAGCGTGCTGCCATTCCGGGTCAACGAATACGTCATCAACGAACTGATCAACTGGGACAAGGTTCCCAACGACCCGATCTACCAACTGGTCTTCCCGCAAAAGGGCATGCTGAAGGATGAGCACTACGAGCGCATGGCCAAGCTGCACCGCGAGGGGGCTGACAAGAAGCTGATCCAGTCCGTCGCCAAGGAAATCCGTGACGAACTGAACCCGCACCCCGCCGGCCAGATGCAGATGAACATGCCGGAACTGGATGGCGAGGTACTGGATGGCGTCCAGCACAAGTATCGCGAGACGGTGCTGTTCTTCCCGGCCCAGGGGCAGACCTGCCATTCCTATTGCACCTTCTGTTTCCGCTGGGCGCAGTTCGTCGGTGACAAGGACCTGAAAATGGCCAGCACCGAGGCAGAAAAGCTGCACGGCTACCTGAAACAGCACACGGAAGTAACCGACCTGCTGGTTACCGGTGGCGACCCGATGGTGATGAAAACCAAGAACCTGGTTCAATACCTGGAGCCGCTGCTGGCGCCGGAGTTCGATCACATCCAGACCATCCGTATCGGCACCAAGGCGCTCACCTTCTGGCCGTACCGCTTCGTCACCGACAAAGACGCCGATGAGCTGATCGACCTGTTCGCCCGTTTGGTGGATGCCGGCAAGCACGTGGCCATCATGGCCCACTACAACCATTGGCAGGAGATCACCACCGACATAGCGGAAGAGGCAATCCGCCGCATCCGCTCCACCGGCGCCGAGATCCGCGCCCAGGGCCCGTTGATCAAGCATGTGAACGACAATGCCGACGACTGGGCCAAGATGTGGAAGAAGCAGGTCAAGCTGGGCATCATCCCCTACTACATGTTTGTGGAGCGGGACACCGGCGCCAAGGCCTACTTCGAGCTGCCGCTGGCGGAGGCCTACCAGATCTACCGTGAGGCCATGAAGCAGGTCTCCGGCCTGAGCCGCACCGCCCGCGGCCCGTCCATGAGCGCCGGCCCGGGCAAGGTGGAAGTCCAGGGCATCACCGAGATCAACGGCGAGAAGGTGTTCGTGCTGCGCTTCCTGCAGGGCCGCAACCCGGACTGGGTTCAGCGTCCGTTCTTCGCCAAGTACAGCGACACCGCCACCTGGCTGCACGAGCTGGAGCCGGCCTTCGGGGAAGAGAAGTTCTTCTTCGAGGACGAGTACGATGAGATGCGCAAGGGGAACGGCTAAGCCATAGCCACCTTCTGCACCCTAGAAAAACCGGGCTTTCGAGCCCGGTTTTTTTTGCTTTCAGGGGGCTGCCTTAAAATAGCGTTCAAGCAGGAAAGGGTCGTCAAAATGGCGGCGTCCGGTGAAGGCCACCGCATGGCGCCCCCACTGACGCATGGCACCGGCGGAGGGAATGCCCGCGGGCCACAGCAGCCAGCGCTCGGCACGCTCGGAACCCGGGACCATGCCACCGCTGTCGAACAACCTGCCTCCGGCGTAGCTTTGGCCGCGCAACGCCTGGTAAGGCTCCAGGCGGTAGGGCTCGCCGGCATCACGGCGATCATCGCCCCCCACGTCGACCAGGTGGTGCTCCCGGCTGCTCAGGTACAGGATGGGAAGCCCCTGCCGCCGGCCAGTGGTGCCGACCACCCACAGCGGCTCCCCATTGACGGGGTTTTTGGTGTCGCCCGCCCCCTTCACTTCCAGCCCCCCGTCCACCAGCAGCCACTGGTGGTAACAGCCGCAGGCGTGCATGTAGTCGTAAACCAGCGGCTGCCCTTCCGCCCCCAGCGTCACCCGCCAGACAAAGCCGTCCAGGGCCCCGGCGTAGATATCGAGACGGCCTTCTTTGGGACGGGCGGGAAACCAGACGGTATACACCAGCTGCGGCAGCACCTGACCGTGCCTGCGGGTGTAGGCCAGCAGGGTGTAGACCACGGGCTCGGACAACATCCTCAGCTCACCCGCCAACCCGCGGCCGGGACGACCGGGCAGGTCATTCAAGTCATGGGTTTCGACGGCAAACGTGGGGGCGAACCGCTGAAACAGCGCCCGCAATTCCTCGGCGGCAAAATCCGGAACCCCCAGGGCACTGCGCCGCCTTGCCGACGCGACCAGTGCACCAACGTCGATGCCCGGGGAACCGGCAGCAGGCCGGTAATACTGCCACGGCGCGCTGGACCGGTAGTTGCCGAAGGACTCCCGCAAGTCGCCCATAATGGCCGAGGCCCGCCAGTTCATTACTGGGGCTACCAGCGGATATAGCCCAAACACCCTGGCGGCGGTGCTGTAGCTGTCGGGAACGGCCTTGGCTGCCTCCAATTCAGGCCAAAGCCCCGGGCTGGCCTGTAACCGATCGATGGCTTGTTCGCCACAGGCCCTCAGCCCCTCGATTCGCTGCCGGATGGAATCTGCCTGCCCTTCCGCTTCCTGCTGCCAGGCTTCGACGGCCTTCTGGTGGGCGCGTTGCAGCCATTCCCGCTGCTGTTCCCGGGACAGTGCCGTAAACTCAAAACTGGCGAGGAAGCGGTCGACTCTCAGGTAGGGAAAGCCGGGGGGAGACCAGGCTTGGGCGTCGAAGGTGCCAGTCTGCTCGATATGGGCTTGCCACCCACGGAACTGAGCTTCGCATTCTGGCGTGGTTGCCTCGCTGGGAGCGGCGTCGTAGCGATAGGTCGCGCAGCCAGAAATAACCAGCAGGAGGCAGCATACCAGGATCAGGATAGCGGCTCGCCAGTTCATTGCGGTGCGTCCGTTGCTGGGGGCGTTTGCGGGTTAGAGCCTCGGGGGGTGCAGTTTGTTCCTTTGGCAGCCTGCTGAGTTCAGTGCAGAACCTCGATGGGCCACCGGGCTTCAGTGGTTATGGTGATATCGACGCTCGGCAACGATCTGCCGGACGCAATCAAGAACCAACCAATCAATATCTGGAGGCACCGTGAGAGGCTTGCAGGGAATTCGGGGAGTCGGGGTAGCGGGCCTTTCGGAACAGGGACAGGGAAGTCCCGATAGCGAAGCCGGCACAAGGACGTGCCGTCTTCGCGGTGGAGAAAGGCCCACCACCCCGGCGACCTTTCCCCAAACCAGAAATTCAGTGCATCAAGGTATAAAGTTTCCGTCGATAAGTCCGAACATCGGGATTCCCGTTCCCCAACTTATCGAACAACTCAATCAACGTGGTCTTGGCAACCCCATCCTTGTAGCCGGCATCCGCCTGCATCAGGCGAATCAACAATTCCATCGCCTGGGCATTCTCTTCCTTCAACACATGCTGCAACGCCAACTGGTGCAAGGCCGCCGGATCCTTGGGGTTCACCTCCAGGGTTTTCTCCAACTCCGCCACCGGCGGCAACTCCCCCGCTTGCTTGATGAACTTGATCCGCGCCGCCAGCTGTTTGGCCTGGGTTTGCATCTTCTCTTCCGGAGGCAGGCTTTCCAGCACCTGCTCTGCCGTCTCAATGTCCCCCAACTCGGCCTTCAACTGGGCGATATCGATAAGCACCTTCAGGTTATCCGGGTCCTTCTGGTTCATTTCGGAGAGGAGGGCCAGCGCGCCTTCCACATCGCCCTGCCCCCAGAGCCGATGCGCCTTCTCGTAGGGATCCTCCGCCGGCGCTTCCACGTGCTTGGCCAGCACCGCACGGATCTCACTTTCCGGCAGGGCACCGTTGAAGCCGTCCACGGCCTGGCCGTCCTTCACCAGAATCACCGTGGGCAGGCTGCGTACGCCCAGGCTGGCAGTCAGTTGCTGCTGCTCATCGGCGTTGACCTTGGCAAGCTGGAACTGCCCCTGGTATTCATCGGCCAGCTTTTCCAGAATCGGCATCAACTGCTTGCAGGGGGCACACCAATCCGCCCAGACATCGATCAGGATGGGCGTCTGGGATGAAGCCGTCATCACCTTGTCCTGGAAGTTTTCCATGGTGGCTTCAAAAATGTGGGGCGAATTGCTCATGGTCTGCACCTGATCCGTCTGACAAAGAAAAAAGATACCCCTAGAGTGATGGCATTGGCGGGAATTTCAAGGCCTCCAGGCCCCTGTCGTTGACAATTTCCCCAACCATTTCCTTGAAATACCTCCAGGAGACGTTACATAGCAAGGAAAGAGCCGCCAACGACACCTGGCTGCGGACTGTAACTCGTATTCAACGGACAGAAGCCAACACCTGATGAGTAACGACAACAGTAATGACGTTCTTGAGGATGTGACCGAATACATCGGCAAAGAAGAGAACAGCAAGGGCCTGGCCCTGCCCCAACAGCTGATGCCCCGGCGCATGTACATTCTCCCGGTCTCCAACCGTCCCTTCCTGCCGGCCCAGGTACAGCCGGTCATGGTCAACCGGGACCCGTGGGAAGAAACCCTCAAGCGAGTCGGCGAAACCGACCATCAAGTGCTGGGCATCTGCTACGTCGACAACCCCACCGCTGAGAATGCCATTCCCGACAGCGGCGAGTTGGAAACCATGGGTTGTGCGGTGCGGATTCACCACGTCCAACGGGAGGACCAGCGCATCCAGTTCATTGCCCAGGGTCTGCAGCGGGTTCGCATTGTCCAGTGGCTCCGTCGCAAGCCACCCTACCTGGTGGAGGTGGAGTACCCCGATCCTCCAGAGGAGGCACCCGACGAGCTCAAGGCCTACACCCTGGCCATCATCACTGCCATCAAGGAATTGCTGCGCACCAATCCGCTCTATGGCGAGGAGGTTAAGCAATACCTGTCCCGCTTCGGCCCGGACGACAGCTCGCCCCTGGCGGATTTTGGCGCCTCCATGACCGGCGCCCCCGGCTCGGAGCTGCAGGATGTGCTGAATACCGTGCCCCTGCTCCGGCGCATGGAGAAAGTGTTGCTACTGATGCGCAAGGAGCTGGAAGTCGCCCGGCTGCAGGCGGAAATCAGCGAAGAGGTGAACGACAAGGTGCAGAAGCACCAGCGGGAGTTCTTCCTCAAGGAACAGCTCAAGGTGATCCAGCGGGAGCTGGGCATTGCCAAGGATGACAAGACCGCCGATGCCGAGCGCTTCGAGCAGCGCATGGCCGAGCTGGATCCGCCGGAACATGTGCGCGGCCAGTTCGACGAGGAACTGCAGAAACTGCAGATGCTGGAGCAGGGCTCCCCGGAATACGGCGTCACCCGTAATTACCTGGACTGGCTGACCCAGGTTCCCTGGGGCAAGCATTCCCAGGACCACTTCGATCTGGCCCAGGCCCGGAAAATCCTCGACCGTGACCACGATGGGCTCGACGACATTAAGGAACGGATCGCCGAGTTCCTCGCCGAGGGGACCTTCAAGGGCGAGGTATCCGGTTCAATCTTGCTGCTGGTAGGCCCGCCGGGGGTGGGCAAGACCTCCATTGGCCATTCCATTGCCGATGCCCTGGGCCGGGAATTCTACCGCTTCAGTGTCGGCGGCATGCGGGATGAGGCCGAGATCAAGGGGCACCGACGCACCTACATTGGCGCCATGCCGGGCAAGTTTGTGCAGGCGCTGAAGGATACCAAGGTGTCCAACCCGGTGATCATGCTGGATGAGATCGACAAGATCGGCGCGTCCTACCAGGGCGATCCGGCCTCGGCGCTGCTGGAGACCCTGGACCCGGAGCAAAACCGGGAGTTCCTGGATCATTATCTGGATGTGCGAATGGACCTGTCCAAGGTGCTGTTCATCTGTACCGCCAACCAGCTGGACACCATACCCCGGCCGCTGCTGGACCGGATGGATGTGATCCGCCTGTCCGGTTACATCACGGAAGAGAAACTCGCCATTGCCAAGCACTACCTGTTGCCACGACGGCTCAAACAGGCCGGGTTGTTGAAGAAACAACTCAACATCACCGATGCCGCCCTGAAACAGGTGATCGATGGTTATGCCCGGGAAGCCGGGGTCCGCAACCTCGACAAACTGATTCACAAGATCATCCGCAAGGGCATCGTGAAACTGCTGGATGCCCCGGACACCCCGGTCAAGGTGGGCGTGTCTGACCTGGCCAGCTACCTGGGACAACCGTTGTTCAAGAAGGAACGGGGGCTGAAAGGTGTTGGCGTGGTCACTGGCCTGGCCTGGACCGCCATGGGCGGGGCCACCCTGAGTATCGAGGCCTCCCGCATCCACACCAACCACCGCGGCTTCAAGCTCACAGGCCAGCTGGGGGATGTGATGAAGGAGTCGGCGGAGATTGCCTACAGCTACATTGCCTCCAACCTCAAGCGTTACCGTGGCGATGCGGCGTTCTTCGACAAGTCCTTCGTGCACCTGCACGTTCCGGCCGGGGCCACGCCCAAGGACGGTCCCAGCGCTGGCATTACGATTGCCACGGCACTGCTGTCCATCGCCCGCAATGAGCCACCGCGTCAGAACGTGGCGATGACCGGCGAGCTGACCCTGACCGGTCAGGTGCTTCCCGTGGGCGGCATTCGCGAGAAGGTGATTGCCGCCCGGCGCCAGAAGATCAGCACCCTGGTGTTGCCAGAGGCCAACCGGGGGGACTACGACGAGCTACCGGATTACCTGAAGGAAGGGCTGGAAGTGCACTTTGCCAAAAACTTCGGGGAGGTGTTTCAGGTTTGTTTTGAGGACAAGCCTCGGAAGAGGGCCAGCGTTCATTAATGGACTTTGGTTGGGGGGAGGTCTTCGAGGAGGCGGGGCTTCTTCCACCGCTTAGACGGTACGTCCCTTTACCGGCTAAGCTACCGGGACATCCTTGTCCCTGTTACAGAACCCCCGCCTCCTCGAAGCCCCAGACACTGAGTTAACTGGAACCACTTGATGGCCACGCCAGGCTCTGGGCCTTCGGGGGCGGGTAGCCTTGCGAAACAGAGACAGCGGTGGAGCAAGGCCAGCCGCCCCGAAGGCTCTCTCCCAAGCAGTAGGCCCGATAAGAAAATCAGGGAGTTACTTCTTACCGTTCCCGGATTCCTTCCAGCCATCCTCCCGCAGCACCGATCCCACATCGAGCACCGGCGACGCGTCGATCTTGTCGGCATCCATCATGTTCGCCACCCGCTGCAGCGACGAGATGATCATGGTCTGCTCCCACTCCTGCAGGCTCTGGAACTTCTCGATGAACTCCTCCTGCAGGGGCTGGGGCGCACGCGCGAGAATGTCCGCGCCCTCCTCGGTCAAGTGAGCATGAACCTTGCGCTTATCCTGGGTACTGCGCACCCGGTACACCAGTTTGCGGTGCTCCAGCCGGTCCAGGATGGTGGTGACGGTGGCCTGGCTCAGGCTGACCTGTTCGGCAATGGTACCGATGGTCACCTCACCCAGGTCGCGGATGGTCCGCATGATCAGCAGCTGCGGGCCCGTCAGGCCGGCATGTTTGCTCAGCCGCTTGGAATGCAGATCCGTTGCCCGGATGACCCGTCTCAGGGCCACCAGGACCTGTTCGTAATTGTTCACGGTACTTCCCCAATCCGCCCCGTCAAAAGGGCTCGAATTATAGGCGTTGAACTTTTCCGAGTACAAAGCCTTTTGACCCGACACGTCGCTACACTCTCCTTCCAGCTCATCGGCAGCACGGCCCGCCAGAAACCCGCCTTTCTGGATCGGAAGCCATCTACGATGGAAGCTCCGGCTGCATTGTTTGCACAGCCAACAATATTTACACCACTAACTATTAGAGGTCTTTATTCCAGCGATTGCAAGCGATGAAATCACCGCCTGACGGGACACACTGCAGCCGCCATTTCGGCCGCGACTGTGCTAAGGTCTGCAGGCATCTGATCCCCAACCAATAAATGGAACGGCTCATGACAGAGAAAACACCCGCTGCCAACCTTCCGACCACCCCGATCACCGTGTTTGGCCTGCTGGTGTTTCTGCTGACGGTGTTGACGGTCCGTCCCGTACTGGCGCAAGACAGCGAACCTGAGAAAGCCGACGCCAGTGACGTGGCGGAGCGCATCGAGACCCTGGAAGAGCCCCTGTACAACCCGTTTGTCGAGCGCTACCTGCTGGATGAGGTGAAAAGCCTCCGCAGCGACCTGCAAAACACCCGGGCAGAGCTGATCGAGAAAGTGGTCGACAAGGAGCTGTCGGTGGCCGACAAGACCATGTCCTATGCCACTGACACCGTCACCTACTTCTTCTACCTCATTGCCGGCGCCACCTCGATCTTGGTGGTGATTGGCTGGAACTCCATCCGGGACATGCGACACCAGCTCACCACCCTGGCGGAAAAACGGGTCAACGAGCTGGTGATCGAATACGAGAAGCGGTTGAAAGCCATTGAAGAGCAACTGCAACAGAAATCCGACATCATTCAGCAGAACCAGGACGAGATTGAGCGCACAAACGAAGTGCACTCGCTCTGGCTTAAGGCCAGCCAGGAAACCTCCCAGCAGAACAAGATTGCCGCCTATGACCAGATTCTGGACCTGCGCCCGGACGACGTCGAAGCGCTCAGCTACAAGGCCGACGCGGTGCTGGAACTGCAGGAGCCACTGTGGGCCATCAGCCTCTGCCTGCGGGCCCTCAAACTGGCGCCGGACAATGGCCACGCTCACTACCAGCTGGCCTGCGCCTACGCCGAGATCGGGCGCTGGGAAGATGCCGTCAATACCCTGGCCCGCGCCATCGACATCTCCGAGGCCTACCGTGATGACGCCTCGGTGGACCCCAGCTTCTCGCGGTTACGGGATTACGAGAACTTCCGGGCCCTGGTATTCCCGGAGCAGGCAGACAGCGACTGACATCGTGGTACAGCCCGTGCGGCCGGCTTCCCTAGCCAGAGGTCGTGTTTTACCGAGGCCCGGACGTACTGACTTCCAACGCCCAAACCGCTCTCTGGCTGGCTTGACAACTCAGAGGCCGTAGTGTTTGTTTAAATCGTTGAGAACAAAAGGGAGTCTCCGAAAACGCCTGTATTGCCCCACCGGGCGCAGGAGCGTTTCGGTGAGGCCCGATAATAAACCTGACCCAACGTAGGACAGAACCAATGAGAACTCCTGTTAAAAAAATCGTAACCGCTGTGGGAACATCCATCGCGCTGATGGCAGCCGGTCACGCTTCGGCAGAGATCAAGATCGGGATTGCCGGCCCCATGACCGGTCCGGTTGCCCAATACGGTGACATGCAATTCTCTGGCGCCCGCATGGCCATTGAGCAAATCAACAGCAATGGCGGCGTGATGGGCGAAATGCTGGAAGCCGTGGAAGTGGACGACGTCTGCGACCCGAAACAGGCGGTGACCGTTGCGAACCGGCTGGTCAACGAAGGCGTTCGGTTCGTGATTGGCCACCTGTGTTCCAGCTCCACCCAGCCGGCTTCCGACATCTATGAGGATGAAGGCATCCTGATGGTTACCCCGGCCTCCACCAGCCCGGACATCACCGAGCGCGGCTACGAACTGGTCTTCCGCACCATCGGCCTGGACAGCATGCAAGGCCCGGTGGCCGCTCGCCACCTGATCAGCCAGAACCCGGAACGGGTCGCCATCGTCCACGACAAGCAGCAGTACGGTGAGGGCATCGCCAGTGCCGTCCGCGACACCTTGGAGGAAGCCGGCGTGGAAGTGGCGATGTTCGAAGGCATCACCGCCGGCGACAAGGACTTTTCCTCACTGATCACCAAACTCAAGCAGGCCGATGTGGACTATGTCTATTACGGCGGTTACCACCCGGAACTGGGCCTGATACTGCGCCAGGCACGCCAGGCTGACCTGGATGCCGTCTTCATGGGCCCCGAAGGGGTGGGCAACAAGGACATCAACACCATCGCCGGCGATGCCGCCGAGGGCCTGCTGGTGACCCTGCCGCCGAGCTTCGATGAGAAAGAGGAGAACCAGGCTCTGGTTCAGGCCTTTGCCGAAAAGGGTGAAGACCCCTCCGGTCCGTTCGTACTGACCTCCTACGCCGCCGTCCAACTGGTGGCCGAAGGCATCGAGCAGGCCGATTCCTCCGATCCATTCGACGTGGCCGAGGCCCTGCGTTCCGGCAGCTTCGACACCCCCATCGGTACCGTTCAGTATGACGACAAGGGGGACCTGCAGTCGTTCGAGTTCGTCGTCTACGAATGGCATTCAGATGGCAGCAAAACTCCGGTAAACTAAGCCGCTATCGTTAACAAACGGTAATGAAAATGAGAACACCTTCTCACCGCGATCCGGGAGAAGGTGTTTTTCTAGGGTCCTCACAAATTCCTGGGCACGGTTGCCGGCACCCTGGCAGGTTGTGCCCGGAATAGGTCGGGAGCGGGTAGTCGGAGTCCCTCTAACATGCAAGATCTCCTGTATTTCTTACAGCAGCTAATCAACGGGCTGACGATAGGAAGCGCTTACGCCCTCATCGCCATCGGCTACACGATGGTGTACGGCATCATTGGAATGATTAACTTCGCCCACGGCGAAATCTACATGATCGGCGCCTACACCGCCCTGATCACGATTACCGGCCTGGCCAGCCTGGGCATCGCCTGGCTGCCACTGGTGCTGTTGGTGGCGCTGATTTGTGCCATGCTGGTCTCCAGCTCCATGGGCTGGGCCGTCGAACGGGTTGCCTATCGCCCGGTACGGGGACGGCATCGCCTGATCCCACTGATCTCCGCCATCGGGATGTCGATTTTCCTGCAGAACTACGTTCACCTGGCCCAGGGCTCCCGCAACATCGGTTTTCCCGCACTCATCGATGGCGGCTTCACCTTCGGCGCGCCGGATTCCTTCCAGACCTCGATTTCCTACATGCAGATCACCATCTTCATCACCACCCTGATCTGCATGACCCTGCTGTCGTTGTTCATCTCCCGCTCCCGCATCGGCCGGGCCTGCCGGGCGGTGTCCCAGGACCTGGGCATGGCCAGCCTGCTGGGCATCGACACCAACCGCATCATCTCCGCCACCTTCGTGATCGGTGCCGCCCTGGCGGCGGTCGCCGGGCTGCTACTGGGCATGTACTACGGCTCCATTGACCCGCTGTTCGGCTTCATTGCGGGCCTGAAAGCGTTCACCGCGGCAGTGCTCGGCGGCATCGGCAGCATTCCCGGCGCCATGCTGGGCGGCCTGATTCTGGGCGTGTCGGAAAGCATGACCTCCGGCTACCTCAGCGGTGAGTACAAAGACGTGGTGTCCTTCGGACTGCTGATCCTCATCCTCCTGTTCAAGCCCACCGGGCTCCTGGGCAAACCGGAAGTGGAGAAGATCTGATGGCTGCGCATAACCTCAAACACGCGCTGTTTTGCGCCATGGTCACCCTTGTCATCGCCTACCCGATCCTCGGCCTGAACCTCGAAGCCGAGGGCACCCAAGTCATCCTGGAGGGCGCCGATACCCTCACCGTCGTCTCGGTATTGGTTGCCGCCCTGGCGGTCTTCCTGTTCCAACTGTTCCGTGACACGATCATGGGCTCCCTGGGCAAACTGCCCGCCATCAACCCGTTTGCCCATCGCGAGCCGATGGAGCAGAACAAGCGTCAGCGACTGGAAACCATCGCCCTGCTGATCCTGGTGGCGGTGGCCCTGGTCTGGCCCTTCTTCGTGTCCCGGGGGTCGGTCGACCTGGCCACCCTGGTACTGATCTACATCATGCTGGCCCTGGGCCTGAACGTGGTGGTGGGGCTCGCGGGCCTGCTCGACCTGGGTTACGTGGCCTTCTACGCGGTGGGCGCCTACACCTTTGCCCTGCTGCACCAGTATTTCGGGGTATCGTTCTGGGTCGCCCTGCCCATTGGCGCCCTGCTGGCGGCCACCTTTGGCTTCCTGCTGGGCTTCCCGGTGCTGCGGTTACGGGGCGACTACCTGGCCATCGTCACCCTGGGTTTCGGTGAGATCATCCGCATCCTGCTCAACAACATGACCTGGCTCACCGGCGGCCCCAACGGCATCGGCGGCATTCCCGACCCCACCGTGTTCGGCATGGAATTCGGCCGCCGGGTCAAGGAAGAGGGCAATGTCTCCTTCCATGAGATGTTCGATGTGGCCTACAGCGGCAGTCACAAGATCATCGTGCTGTACCTGATCGCCCTGGTGCTGGCGCTGTTTACCGCCCTGGTGATTCGCCGGTTCACCAAGATGCCGGTCGGGCGTTCCTGGGAAGCGCTGCGGGAAGACGAGATTGCCGCCCGCTCCCTCGGCCTGAGCCGGACCGCGGTCAAACTGTCCGCCTTCACCATCGGCGCCTTCTTTGCCGGCTTCGCCGGTACCGTGTTCGCGTCCAAGCAGGGCTTCATCAGCCCCGAGTCCTTCGTCTTCCTGGAGTCCGCCATCATCCTGGCGATTGTGGTTCTGGGGGGCATGGGGTCCCAGCTTGGCGTCATCCTGGCGGCCGTGGCCGTCATCATCCTGCCGGAACTGGCCCGTGAGTTCTCCGAATACCGGATGCTCATCTTCGGCGCCGCCATGGTCCTGATGATGGTCTGGCGTCCACAGGGGTTGCTGCCCATGCGCCGGATCCACATCGAACTCAACAAGCAGGAGTGACGCAGAATGCTTGAAGTACGCAATCTGTCCATGCGGTTCGGCGGACTCCTGGCGGTGGACCAGGTCTCGCTGGACGTCCAGGAACACGAAATCGTCTCCATCATCGGCCCCAACGGTGCCGGCAAGACCACGGTTTTCAACTGCATGAGCGGGTTCTACCGCCCCACCGGCGGGCAGATCCTGTTCGAAGGGCGGGAAATCCAGGGCAAGCCCGACTACAAGATCTCCCGCCTGGGCCTGGTCCGGACGTTCCAGCACGTGCGGCTGTTCAGCAAGATGACGGTGGTGGAGAACCTGCTGGTGGCCCAGCACCGTCACCTCAACACCAACCTGATTGCCGGCCTGATCAAGACCCCCAGCTACCGCCATCGGGAGCAGCAGTCCCTGGACCGGGCCGCCTACTGGCTGGACCGGGTCGGGCTGCTGGACATGGCCAACCGGGAAGCCGGCAACCTGGCCTACGGCCAGCAGCGGCGGCTGGAAATTGCCCGCTGCATGGTGACCGAACCCAAACTGCTGATGCTGGACGAACCGGCCGCCGGCCTGAACCCGGCGGAAACCCGGGATCTCAACCAGCTCATCATCAGCCTGAAGGAAGACTACAACGTCTCAGTGGTGCTGATTGAGCATGACATGAGCCTGGTGATGGAAATCTCCGACCGTATCAATGTCATCAACCAGGGCCGCCCCCTGGCCAGCGGCACGCCGGACGAAGTCCGCCAGAACGACGACGTTATCAAAGCCTATCTGGGTGAGGCCTGAACCATGTCCATGCTAGTACTCGAAGATGTCCATACCCACTACGGCAAGATTGAGGCCTTGCACGGCGTGTCCGTAGAGGTGAACAAGGGCGAGATCGTCTCGCTGATTGGCGCCAATGGCGCCGGCAAGACCACGCTGCTGATGACCATCTGCGGCAACCCCCGGGCCACCTCCGGCCGGGTCATCCTGGAAGGCCAGGACATTAGCCGGCAGGCCACCGCCAACACCATGCGATCGGGCATTGCCATCGTTCCGGAGGGCCGACGTATCTTCTCCGGCCTGACCGTTGAGGAGAACCTGCACATGGGCGGGTTCTTCAATACCAAGGCGGAGATCCGCAAGAGCCAGGAACATGTCTACGAGTTGTTTCCGCGGCTCAAGGAACGCCAGCATCAACGGGCCGGTACCATGTCCGGTGGCGAGCAGCAGATGCTTGCGATCGGGCGGGCCCTGATGAGCAAGCCCAAGATGATTCTGCTCGATGAACCCTCCCTGGGCCTGGCGCCCCTGGTCATCAAGCAGATCTTTGAGATTGTCGGGCAGTTGCGGGATGAAGGGATCACGGTCTTCCTGGTGGAGCAGAACGCCCACCAGGCGCTCAACCTGGCCGACCGGGGCTACGTGCTGGAAACCGGCCGCATTCGTCTGCACGATACCGGCGCCAATCTGCTGGCCAACCCTGATGTGCGCAACGCCTACCTCGGAGGCTGAAGCGGTTGGGCACAAAAAAACCGGGTGCCAGGACCCGGTTTTTCATTGGCCTGGTGGCAGCACCACCGGACGCCATCACTGCACGCTACGAACCGTGCCCTTGTAACCTTCCACGGTCACTTCGATGGTGCCATAGACCAGGTAGTCGTTCTTCTTGACGACGTAGCGTGGCGCCACGATGACGTCAGCACCGGACTCGGAAATGGCATTGTAAGCCGCAGCGGACTTGACCGCAGAGACCGGATCCAGGCCGCCCAGGCTCAGGGCGCTGCCGCCGCCGTTGCCGTAGGTCATGCCGTCGGCGTACTCGCTGTCGTCACTCATGGTGAAGAACAGGATCTTGGTGGCAGAGGAACTGCCGGTGATTTTCTCGCCAACTTCAATGTCAGCGGTCAGGTTGGTGTCAACGGAGCCGTTCAGGGGCACCGGTGACGAGCTCACGTTCATTGAGCTACAGCCGGACAGGGCACCGGCCAGCAGAAGGCTGGAAGCAATAAGCGCTTTTTTCACTGATAAATCTCCATGTGTTGTGGTCAGACCTTCATGGTCGTCGCGCACTATACACAAGGAGTCCCGCCGCCACAATAATGAACCGCGCTTTTTCTCTTTAAATACAATTATATACACGTGTTCACATTTAATCCGCCGCGTCATCATTCTATAGTACTTTTTGGCATAGCCGGTGTTGGTCTTTCGAATATCTCGACTATACTCTGGTGAACGGTCATCCTGGTCGAACGCAGGATGTCAGGGCCGTTAACGTACTGAATTTGAAATGAAGTACATTCGTAACGAATGCGACGACAGCTAAACCACAACAAGGAGTGGATAATGAAAAAACTGATCGTAGGCGCAATGCTTCTGGGTGCCTCCACCCTCACCTTCGCCCAGCCAGGCTGTGGCGTCGGAGCCATGATCTGGAAAGGACAGTCCGGTGCAGCGCCGCACATTCTGGCCGCGACCACCAACGGCACCTTCGGTAACCAGACGTTCGGGATGACCACCGGCACCCTGGGCTGTAACACCAACGAATCCGTGCAGTCCATGGCCATGTACATGAACAGCAACGCCGACAAGATTGCCCGCGACATGTCCCGCGGCAGCGGCGAAAACCTGGAAACCCTGGCGGTGCTGCTGGGCGTGGAACAGGCCGATCGAGACGCGTTTCGTTCCCTGCTCAAGGACAACTTCGCAGCCATTTTCCCGACATCCGATACCACCTCCGGTGAGGCGGTTGATGCCATCGTGGCCCTGCTGGAACAGCACGAAACCCTGAGCAAGTACGTCGCGGCCTGATCGCCGCCTCTCAAGGACACAGCCACAGACTGCGCCAGGGACGGCGCTATCCTGAACGCCCATTGGTAAACCATTATTCATGCGCGCACTTCCCTGTCTTGCGCTGGCCGCGCTCGGTCTGGCGATCCACACAACGGCCCCGGCGGCGCCCACTTCAAACACCGCACAACTGGCACTGGACCCCGGCTGGCTGACCCTCGGCCACTACCAGCCCGACCGGTTTGGCACCGGCCACACCAGCCAGGCGGACGACCCGGACTTCTTCCTCAGCCCCGAGGGCAAGCATTCCCCCCGGGCCGAACTGCAAGCCACCCTGGCCGCCATCCAGCAACCGGGCGCCGGCGATGGCCATGCCCGCTGCCGCTTCCCCGCCCGCGACCGCTGGCTCCGCAGCCGCCTGGACCTGCCGGAGACGCCGATAGAGTGCCCGGCCTTCGAACAGTGGCAACGCACCCTGAACACCGACACCGTGACCCTGGTCTTCGCGGCCTCCTACCTGAACAGTCCATCCTCCATGTTCGGTCACACCTTCCTGCGACTGGACCCGCCCAGTGACGATGAGACCACCGACCTGCTGCTGGCCAACACCATATCCTATGCCGCTGACGCGGCCGCCCATGACAGCGAGCTGCTGTTCGCCTACAAGGGCATATTCGGCGGCTACCCCGGCATCACCACGGTCCAGCCCTACTACGACAAGATTCGGCTCTATACCGACATCGAGAATCGCGACCTGTGGGAGTACACGCTGAACCTGGGGCCGGATGAAGTGGCGCAACTCCTGGCCCACGCCTGGGAGATCCGCGACCGCAATTTTGACTACTACTTCTTTGACGAGAACTGTGCCTACCGTCTGTTGGCCCTGATCGATGTCGCCCGGCCGGGGACGAACCTGCTCGGCGAGGTCTCCACCCACGCCATCCCTTCCGATACGGTTCGCTGGGTCGTCGACAAGGAGCTGGTGGCCGGCATCCACTACCGCCCCTCCGCCGCCACCTCGGTCAGCTACGCCCTCGATCGGTTGCCGGAGGCCCAGCGCGAGCTGGCCGCCGACCTGGCCAACGGCCGCGCCCCGGTCACTGCGCCAGTACTGGCCGAGCTGGATGATCGCAGCCGGGCTCGCCTGCTGGACGCCACCTACGATTATGTCCGTTACCAGAGCGAGGCCGAGGGTTGGCCCCGGGACTATGCCGCCCCGCTCTCCCACAACCTGCTGCGGGCCCGCAGCGAAATCGACGGCACCACTGAGCCCCTCCATCCCCCCACCCCCGGTATCCGGGACGACCAGGGGCACGACACCTTCCGGATCAGCCTGGCCGGCGGACGCTGGCACGACCGCAACTTCAGCCAACTGACCCTGCGCCCGGCCTACCACGACCTGCTCGATCCGCCGGCGGGCTACCGTGGCGGGGCGCAGCTCCAGTTTCTCCGGCTCGATGCCCGCCTCTACACCGACAACGACGAGCTGCAGCTGGAGCGCCTGGTCGGTGTGGAGATCCGCTCGCTCTCGCCTCGCAACGAGTTCTTTTCGCCGTTGTCCTGGCAGGTGGGCTTTGGCGGCCGCCGCACCGACTTGGGCGACGACCGGGTGTTCACCCCCTACCTGGAGGGCGGCGCAGGCGGCAGCTGGCGGCTCTCCCCGGCCAGCCAGGTCTTTGCCCTTGCCACCGCGGACCTGGAGATCGATGATGATATCCGTCGGGGCTACGACTTCGCACCGGGCGCAGATCTGGGCCTGCTGTACCAGAGTCACCGGACAAGCCTGCTGAGCGGAATACGCAGCAAGGCCTGGATCGTCAGCAACCAGCACCGGCAGGATCAGTGGTACCTCAAAGGCGGCCTCCACCTGGGCCGTCGGGCCAGCCTATTCGCTGAGTTCGCCCGTGACAAACACTACGATCGGTATCAAAATTTATGGCAACTGGGATTACACGGCTATTTCTGAACACCGCCGCCCTCGCCTGCAGCGTGCTTCTGTCCGGCTGCAGCGGGCTGTTTTTCTATCCGGACCGACAGGTCTACCTGACCCCCGACCGCCTCAACCTGGCCTATCGTGACGTCTACCTGAAGACAGGCGATGGTGAGACATTACACGGCTGGTGGTTACCCGCCGAAGCCCGGGCCAGCCAGGGCACCGTGTACTTCCTCCATGGCAATGCCCAGAACATCAGCAGCCACATCCTCAACGTGGCCTGGCTCCCGGACGCCGGCTACAACGTGTTCCTGATCGACTACCGGGGTTACGGCCAATCCACCGGTGAGCCGGACCTGGAAGGCGCCCTGCACGACGCCGAAACCGGACTACGGTGGCTGGCCAACCACCAGCTTGCACCGGAACAACCCCTGATCCTGCTGGGCCAGAGCCTGGGGGGCGCCCTCGGAATCGCCCTCGCCAGCGAGTGGAGCAAGCGCAACGAGCAGCCAGCACTGGCGGCGGTGGTACTGGATGCCAGCTTCACCGGTTTCCGCGCGATTGCCCGGGAAAAGCTGGGGGAGTTCTGGCTGACCTGGCCGTTGCAGGTGCCCCTGAGCTGGACCATTCCCGGCGAGTATGAGGGTATCGACCTCATTGCCGGGATTGCCCCCACCCCCGTCATGATCATCCACAGCCGCAGCGATGGCATCATCCCCTTTCACCATGGGCCGCAACTCTTCGAGGCCGCCGAACAACCAAAACGGTTCCTGGCCACCGACACGCCCCACGCCGCGACGTTTGTGGTGCCGGAGTATCGACGGGCGGTGACCGACTTCCTGGCGTCCGGGCTGCTCCAGGCCGCTCAGAACCAGCGCTGACCCCGGGCCCAGCGCCATCCCCGGTCGGACAACCCTGGCGGATCGCCCGACGCCGGACACAAAAAAACCCGCCGTCCATTACCGGAGGCGGGTTTTTCGTCCTTACTGGAAGCGTTGGGACTGGCTTAGAACTCGGTCGGTTGCTCGCCTTCCTTAACTTCCTTCATGGACAGCTTCACGCGGCCACGGTTGTCCACATCCAACACCTTGACCAGCACCTGCTGGCCTTCGCTCAGCTCGTCGGTGACGTTCTCGATGCGACGCTCGGAGATCTGGGAAATGTGCACCAGACCGTCCTTGCCCGGCAGGATGTTGACGAAGGCACCGAAGTCCACAATCCGCTCGACACGGCCACTGTAGATGGCGCCCACCTCGATTTCCGCGGTGATTTCCTGAACCCGCTTCATCGCCGCCTGGGCGGCGGCCTGGTCTTCGGCGTAGATCTTCACGTTGCCGTCGTCGTCCAGATCGATGGATGCGCCGGTTTCGTCGCAGATACCACGAATGGTGGCACCGCCCTTACCGATCACGTCACGGATCTTGTCCGGATGGATCTTCAGGGTGGTGATGCTCGGCGCACGGGCGGACAGCTCGGCACGGGGGGCAGAGATGACCTTGGCCATTTCACCCAGAATGTGCTGACGGGCGTCGTAGGCCTGCTGCAGGGCAATTTCCATGATCTCGTCGGTGATGCCGTTGATCTTGATATCCATCTGCAGGGCGGTGACGCCTTCGGCGGTCCCGGCCACCTTGAAGTCCATGTCGCCGAGGTGGTCCTCGTCACCCAGGATATCGGTCAGCACGGCGAACTTGTCGCCTTCCTTGACCAGCCCCATGGCGATACCGGCAACCGGCGCCTTGATGGGGACACCGGCGTCCATCAGCGCGAGGCTGGAGCCACAGACGGAGGCCATGGAACTGGAGCCGTTGGACTCGGTGATCTCGGACACCGCACGGATGGTGTACGGGAACTCTTCCACCGTCGGCATGACGGCGGCCACGCCCCGCTTGGCCAGGCGGCCGTGACCGATCTCACGACGGCCCGGGCTGCCCATGCGGCCAGCTTCGCCGACGGAGTACGGCGGGAAGTTGTAGTGGAACAGGAACGGGTCCTTGCGCTCGCCTTCCAGGGCATCGATGATCTGGGTATCTCGCGCCGTGCCCAGGGTGGTGGTTACGATGGCCTGGGTTTCACCACGGGTGAACAGGGCGGAACCGTGTGTGCTGGGCAGCACGCCTACCTCGATCTGGATCGGACGCACGGTCTTGGTGTCACGGCCGTCAATCCGCGGCTTGCCGTCGATGACGGACTGACGCACGATGGCCTTCTCCACCTTGCCGAAGTACTTCTTCACTTCCTCTTCGGACGGCTGGCCTTCCTCTTCACCGGCGAGCTTCTCGACGGCTTCGGTTTTCAGCTCACCCAAACGGGCATAGCGATCCATCTTGTCACGGATGGTGTAGGCTTCTTCGATACCGGTCGCGAAATCGGCGCGAATGGCCTCCAGCAGCTCGGTGTTCTCCGCTTCCGGGGTCCACTCCCAGCGAGGCTTGCCGTTTTCAGCCGCGAACTCCTTGATCGCCTGAATGGCAACCTGCATCTCCTGATGCGCGTACAGGACACCGCCCAGCATCTGGTCTTCGGTCAGCCCCTTGGCTTCGGACTCCACCATCAGCACCGCATCTTCGGTACCGGCGACCACCATGTCCAGCAGGGACGTTTCCAGCTCCTCAAACGTCGGGTTCAGGAAGTAGCCACGGTCGTTGGTGAAACCCACCCGGGAGGCGCCAATCGGGCCATCAAACGGGATACCGGAGATCGCCAGCGCGGCAGAGGCCGCCAGCATGGCCGCAATGTCCGGGTCCTGGGTCTTGTTGGCCGACATCACCGTCAGCACGACCTGGACCTCGTTCATGTAGCCATTCGGGAACAGCGGACGAATCGGCCGGTCGATCAGGCGGGAGGTCAGGGTTTCCTTCTCGGAGGGACGACCCTCACGCTTGAAGAAACCTCCGGGGATCTTGCCGACCGCGTAGGTCTTTTCCTGGTAGTTCACGGTCAGCGGGAAAAAGCCCTGACCCGGCTTGGGCTCCTTGGCACCGACCACGGTACCCAGAACGGATACGTCGTCGATGGAGACCAGCACGGCGCCGGTGGCCTGACGGGCAATACGACCGGTTTCGAGGGTGACGGTCTTGCCACCCAGTTCAAATGTCTTCTTTACCGGATTCACGGTAACTCCTTGTTCATCTTCAGTTCACAGTCCACCGATCGACGACCATCGTCGACCGGTCCAACGTGCCTTCAAGTCACGACCCGATGAACGAAGGGCAACCCGTCTGAAAGCTAACAGGCTGTTGTAAAACCCCGGCAAGGGCGCGGTCCGGGCCTTTCAACAACCTGCTATCAATTTCGGCTTTCGGTTACGACAGGGAGTCCTTCACAATCACCGGACTGGCCGGAAGGCAGCACTTCGTGCGGAGCACGTCCGGGCCAGGCTAGTGGCCAGTGACGATACCGCGGGAGAGAGGTACAAGGGCGGGTAAGCCCGCCACCTGCAGGCCGGAGCCCAAACGGCCCCAGCCGGCAATCGTCGAATCCAGACGGATTAGCGACGCAGACCCAGACGCTTGATCAGGTCGAGATAACGATCAGCGTTTTTGTTCTTCAGGTAGTCAAGCAGCTTACGACGCTGGTTAACCATCCGAATCAGGCCACGGCGGGAATGGTGATCCTGCTTGTTGGCCTTGAAGTGGCTCTGCAGCTTGTCGATGTTGGCGCTCAGCAGTGCCACCTGAACCTCAGGGGAACCGGTATCGCCTTCACCTTGCTGGAAATCCTTAACGATCTGTGCCTTCTCATTGGCAGAAAGTGCCATAACTCACCTCTTGGTTTGCGATGCTCAAAAATACAGCCGAACCGCGCATCTCTACAGCCCGGCTAGTTCAGCCAGCGCGTTCCCATGGGGACGCGTCAGCCGTTTTGCACCAGACGGCGGGGCACGATCTTGCAGCCCTCGCCCTCGGCAAAACTCTCACCCAAACCGACAAACCGGTCAGGCCCATACAGCCGTACCAGCCCGGACCTGGGGTGACCCGGTATTCTAACCGGTTGTCCGTTCAATATCGATACCAACTGACGCCCTTCCAGCGACAGTTTCGGAAACATGGTCAAGGCCGCATCCGGGGCCACCAACAGGCCGTCCAGGCTTTCGCCCTGTTCGCGCAGGGATTCGAGCCGCGCTACGGAATTGACGTCTGCCAGGGTGAAACCGGCGGCCAGGGTCCGACGAAGCGCTATCACATGGGCGCCACAGCCCAACGCCTCGCCAATATCCTCAACCAGGGAACGGATGTAGGTGCCTTTGGAGCACTTTACCGCCAGGTCGATTTCATCGTCACGCACGGCCAGCAACGTCAGCTCGTAGATGGTCACCGGGCGGGCGGGGCGTTCCACCTCGATGCCTTCGCGGGCGTACTCATAGAGTGGACGCCCCTTGTGCTTCAACGCCGAGTACATGGAGGGCACCTGCTCGATGTCGCCCCGAAACTGCGCCAGTACCGCCTCCACGGCAGCCTCGCCGAGGCCCTCTGGAAGCGGACGCTGATCCACCACGGCACCCTCGCTGTCACCGGTTTCCGTGCGTACCCCCAGGCGGGCGGTGGTGATGTAGGCCTTGTCACTGTCGAGCATGACCTGGGAGAACTTGGTGGCCTCGCCAAAGCACAGCGGCAGCACGCCGGTGGCCAGGGGGTCGAGCGCACCGGTGTGGCCGGCCTTGGCCGCCCCCATCAGACCCTTGACCTGCTGAAGGACACCGTTGGAGGTCAACCCCTGGGGCTTGTCGATAACCAGAATGCCGTTGACGTTACGGCCCTTGCGGCGTCGGCTCAATCCTCTGACTCCGAATCGTCGTCCCGGGACACCGCCGGCTTCTGGCCGACCGCCTGGTTGATCAGGGCATCCATGCGCCGGCTCTGGCCCAGCAGGGTATCGAAGTGGAATCGCAGGTGGGGCACCACCCGAAGCTTCATCGCCCGGCCCAGTTGGCCGCGCAGGAAACCGGCCGCCTTGTTCAGGATGGCCAGGGACTCCTTCACTTCAGGCGAGGTTGCGGTCAACTCCTCGGTGGTCAGCAGCGAGACAAAGATATCGGCATAACCGAGGTCCCGGCTCACCTTCACCGCATTCACCGTGACCATCCCCAGGCGCGGGTCCTTGATCTCCCGCTGGATCAGCTGGGCCAGCTCACGCTGAATCTGATCGCCGATGCGATCGAGACGGCTAAATTCTCTTGGCATGATTCCGCCTGTCAGTCACACAGCCAGTTAACGGGAAACGCCCCCTTCGGGGACGCTTCCACATCGCGTAGAAAGGGGGGGACGCGCCGGTTATCCGCCCTGGGATTCCAGCTGACGCTCCACCTTGACCCGATCGAACACCTCGATCTGGTCGCCCACTTTCACGTCGTAACCCTTAACGCCGATACCACATTCCATGCCGTTGCGGACGTCCTGAACGTCATCCTTGAAGCGGCGCAGGGATTCCAGCTCGCCCTCAAAGATCACCACGTTGTCGCGCAGGACGCGGATCGGCTTGTTCCGGTGTACGGTACCCTCGGTCACCATACAGCCGGCCACCTGGCCGAATTTGGGTGAGCGGAAGGTATCGCGAACCTCGGCGATGCCAATGATCTCTTCCCGGAACTCCGGCGCCAGCATGCCGGTCAGGGCGGCCTTCACATCGTCGATCAGGTTGTAGATGATGCTGTAATAGCGCAGGTCCAGGCCTTCCTGTTCCACCAGACGCTTGGCGGCGCCATCGGCCCGGACGTTGAAGCCGAAGATGACCGAGCCGGTGGCCAGGGCCAGGCTGACGTCGGTTTCGGCAATACCACCGACCCCGGAGGAGACGATCTTGACTTGCACCTCGTCGTTGCCCAGGTCCTGCAGGGCCTTGGTGATGGCCTCCAGCGAGCCGCGCACGTCGGTCTTGAGCACGACGTTGAGGGTTTTGACCTCGTCCTTGCCCATGTTCTCGAACATGTTCTCCAGCTTGGCGGCCTGCTGCCGCTGCAGACGCTGCTCCCGCTCGCGGGCCTGACGGAACTCAGCCAGCTCCTTGGCCTTGCGCTCGTCGGCCACGGCGTAGAACTCATCACCGGCATCCGGTGTACCGTTCAGGCCGAGGATTTCCACCGGGATTGACGGGCCGGCCTCGTTCACCTGGGAACCGGTCTCGTCCATCATCGCCCGCACCTTGCCGAAGAAGCCGCCGGCCACGACCATGTCGCCCTTCTTCAGGGTACCGTTCTGGACCAGCACGGTGGCGACGGAGCCACGCCCACGTTCAAGGCTGGACTCGACCACCACACCCTTGGCGGGTGCATCGGGGGCCGCTTCCAGCTCCAGGATTTCCGCCTGCAGCAGAACCGCTTCCAGCAGGTCGTCGATGCCCAGGCCGCTGTGCGCGGACACCGGCACAAACTGGACGTCGCCGCCCCAATCCTCGGGAATGACTTCCAGCGCGGACAACTCATTCTTGATACGGTCCGGGTCGGCTTCTTCCTTATCCATCTTGTTGATGGCCACCACCAGTGGTACCCCGGCGGACCGGGCGTGCTGTACCGCTTCCTTGGTCTGCGGCATCACGCCGTCGTCGGCCGCCACCACTAGGATAACGATGTCGGTGCACTGGGCACCCCGCGCCCGCATCGCAGTAAAGGCGGCGTGGCCCGGGGTATCCAGGAAGGACACCATGCCGTGATCGGTATCCACGTGGTAGGCCCCGATGTGCTGGGTAATGCCGCCGGACTCGCCGGACGCCACCTTGGTACGGCGGATGTAGTCCAGCAGGGAGGTCTTGCCGTGGTCCACGTGCCCCATGACACTGACCACCGGCGCCCGCTTCTGCTTTTCACCAGTGTCAGTCTGGATCTCGCTCAGGACTTCTTCCTCGAACGCATCCTCGCTGACGGTTTTCGCCTTGTGGCCCAGCTCTTCGGTGACCAGCACCGCAGTTTCCTGGTCCAGGGCCTGGTTGATGGTCGCCATCACGCCCATGCCCATCAGCGTCTTGATCACATCCGCCGCCTTGACCGCCATTCGCTGGGCAAGATCGCCCACGGAAATGGTCTCGGGGATTTCAACTTCTCTAACCATTGGCTTGGTTGGCCTCTCGAAGCCATGACGCTTCTCTTTGGGTTTCTTTTTGGCCCGCAGCGGCTTGCGCAGAGTGGTCTCTTCCTCGTCCTCGGACAGGACGACCGGCTCTTCGACAGGGCGACTCCGCGGACCGCGATGGCCGGCCGACTTCTTCTTGGGCTTGCCATCTTCGCTTTCATCGGCCCGTTCCCGCGCCTTGTCCTTTTTCTTCTTGGCCTTGCGCTTTTCGGACTCGGCATCCAAAGGCGGTACCGGCACCTCGTCCTGAGCCGGAACTTCCGCCTCGGCAGCCGCGGCTTCAACCTCCGGAGTCTCCGGAGCCGGCGCAGCCTCTTCGGCCGGTGTCGCGGTCTCGGCTTCCGGAGCCGGCGGCGGTGTCGGCTCGGCTTTCGGCGCCTCCTCGGCCTGAGCGGCTGTCGGCGACTGAACTTCCGGCTCTTCCGGTTTCTTGACTTCCGGCTCCGGCTGCAGTTCCGCCCGCTTGACATAGGTGCGACGCTTGCGGACTTCCACATTCACCGTTTTGGCGCGCCCTGCCGCCCCACCCGTTTTGAGCGTGGTGGTCGTTTTGCGTTTCAGGGTAATTTTGCGCGGCTCGGCATCCGACTCGCCATGCGTCTTTCGTAAAAAGGCCAACAGCTGCTGCTTCTCATCGCTGGACACTGAATCGTCTTCCGAACGGGCCTTCAGGCCCGCCTCAACGATCTGCCGCAGCAAACGATCCACGGGAGCGCCTACGTCCTCGGCCAGTTGTTTTACCGTTACTTCTGACATACTGGTCCTCCTCCCGATTAAGCCTGGTCCTGGAACCAGGGCGCACGTGCGGTCATGATCAACTGACCGGCACGCTCTTCATCCATACCGTCAATTTCGAGCAGGTCGTCCACGGACTGCTCGGCGAGATCTTCCATTGTGCGGACCCCTATGCCCGCCAACTTGAACGCCAGGGCACGATCCATACCGTCCATCGTAAGCAGGTCCTCCGCCGGTTCGGCCCCTTCCAGGGCCTCTTCGTCGGCCAGGGCCTGGTTCAACAGGACGTCCTTGGCCCGACGACGCAGCTCCGTCACCGTGTCTTCGTCGAAGCCTTCGATCGCCAGCATCTCTTCCATCGGCACATAGGCCACTTCCTCGATGGATGTGAAGCCTTCCTCGATCAGCACGCCGGCAAATTCATCGTCGACATCCAGGTTGGAGGTGAAGTGCTCCAGCAGGCGGTCGTATTCCTGCTGCTGACGCTCCCCCGCCTCTTCCTCAGTCATCACGTTGAGGGTCCAGCCGGTCAGGTCGCTGGCCAGCCGCACGTTCTGGCCATTACGGCCGATGGCCTGGGCCAGGTTGTCCTCGGCCACAGCCACCTCCATGGTGTTGCGGTCCTCGTCCATGACGATGGAGGCCACTTCCGCCGGCGCCATGGCATTGATCACCAACTGGGCGGGGTTGTCGTCCCAAAGCACAATGTCGACACGCTCGCCACCGAGCTCGTTGGACACCGCCTGAACACGGGAACCCCGCATCCCGACACAGGCACCCACCGGATCGATGCGACGGTCATTGGTCTTGACCGCAATCTTGGCCCGAGAGCCCGGGTCGCGGGCGGCGCCACGAATCTCAATCAGGTCTTCGGCAATCTCCGGCACCTCGATGCGGAACAGCTCCACCAGCATGGCGGGGTCGGTCCGACTGAGAATGAGCTGAGGGCCGCGGTGGTCGGTGCGGATGTCCTGGAGCAGGGACCGCACCCGGTCACCCATGCGGAAGGTCTCACGGGGAATCAGCTGATCCCGGGGCAACAGCGCCTCGGCGTTGCCGCCCAGGTCAACGATGACGTTATCACGGGTGACCTTCTTGACGGTGCCGGACACCAGTTCGCCGACCCGGTCACGGTAGCTGTCCACAATCTTGGAACGTTCCGCCTCCCGCACCTTCTGGAAAATGATCTGCTTGGCAGCCTGGGCCCCGATACGTCCGAAGGCGACGGATTCCACTTTCTCTTCGTGGGTATCCCCCGGTTTGAGCGCCGGATCGATTTCCTCGGCCTCTTCCAGGGTCAGTTCGGTACCGAGGGCAGGCACAGCGTCGTTATCCACCACCAGCCACCGGCGAAAGGTTTCATACTCCCCGGTACGACGATCGATGGCGACCCGAATGTCGGCCTCTTCATCTTCATAGCGCTTTTTAGCAGCGGTTGCGAGTGCCAGCTCAATTGCCTCAAAGATGACTTCCTTTTCAACACCCTTCTCGTTTGAGACGGTTTCAACAACCAGCAAGATCTCTTTACTCATTGAATTACCCTGCCCTTAACCTAATAGAGTCGCAGTCAGACGAAATTATTCGAATACCGGAACGATGTTGGCCCGCTCAATGGCATCAAACGGCAGCAGGTATTCGTGGTCGTCAACGATCACCACGACATCCTGCCCCTCAATCCCCTTGAGCAAACCCTGGAACTTACGGCGCCCCTCGAACGCCATGCGAAGCCGCAGCTGCACTTGATGGCCGGCAAACGCCTCATACTGCTCCAGGCGGAACAGTGGCCGGTCCATGCCCGGCGACGACACCTCGAGGGTATACTCGGTCTGGATGGGGTCCTCCACATCCAGCACACCACTGACCTGGCGACTGACTTTCTCGCAGTCGTCCACACTGATGCCGTGCTCGGAATCGATGAAGACCCTGAGCTTGGAATGGTGCCCCTGGGAGCGGAATTCCAACCCCCAGAACTCGTACCCCAACCCCTCAACCACCGGCTGGAGCATCTCCTCAAGTTTGTTTAGCTTCGCTGACAAGGTAATTACCTTCTCCGTTACCATTTTCCGTTGCCGGAAATAAAAAAAGGGCTGTCAGTCAGCCCTTTTTACGCACCAGGGCCCTAGCGCCAGGCCCCTAATCAAAAAGCCCCTATCAATGAGACTGCGTGAACCATTGCGCTCCGGGCGCCTTCACGCGGCCTCACAGGGGCCTTTTGTTGCAAGAACTTACGGGGAAAACCGCGTCTCAACGCTCCCCGTAGACAGACACCTGGCCTGTCACTCGGCCGGGACATCCACGGCAACACCAGCTACCACAGAAACCCGCCACGATAGTCGCCGGAGTATAAATATCCGGACGCAAGTGGTCAAGGACTGACCAAAAAAAACGGCTTGGAACCCCAAGCCGTTTTTTAATAATGGTGCCGAAGGCCGGACTTGAACCGGCACGGCTTACGCCACTACCCCCTCAAGATAGCGTGTCTACCAATTCCACCACTTCGGCAATAAAAACGTTACTCAAGTTCCGGCAGCGCATCGCCCGCCGGCTCATCCTGCTCCGCTGCGTCGCCTTCCAGCGCAGGCACCTGATCCGCTGACGCCGGGACTTCCTCAACCACCGGAATACCCGCATCGGCAGAAACATCCGCGCGCTGCTTGGCAAAAATCGCCAGAGAAAAACTGGTCACAAAGAAAACAATGGCCAGGAAGGTGGTGGCACGGGTCAGAAAGCTGCCACTGCCCTGACTGCCAAACACCGTCTGGGAGGCACCGCCACCAAACGCCGCGCCGGCATCAGCACCCTTGCCCTGCTGGATCAGCACCAGACCCACCAGCGCCACCGCGATCACCACGTGCACAACGACAACCAGTGTTTCCAACCAATCCATAACGACTCTCTGTAAACCTTGTATTCGTTTCCGGCGAAACCGGGCGCCCTAAACCGCGCCGCAAATCCGGACGAAGTCGTCCGCCTTCAGGGACGCTCCACCTATCAGCCCGCCATCGATATCCGGCTGCGCAAACAGCTCGGCCGCATTATCAGGCTTTACGCTGCCCCCGTAAAGCAGGGACACCTCGTCGGCAGGCGCACCGAGCTCCGCCAACAAACCACGCATGGCCGCGTGCATATCCTGAGCGTCCGCCGCGGTCGCGGTCTGCCCGGTGCCTATGGCCCAAACCGGCTCATAGGCGATCACAACCCGCTCCCACTGGGAACCGGACACACCGGCCAGCGCCGCTCGAATCTGCCGCGCCACCACAGCTTCCGCCTCTCCGGCTTCCCGCTGCGCCAGCGTTTCTCCCACACACAGCACCACGGTCAAGCCGGACTCGAGCCCCCGCTGGAGCTTGTCGGCAACGGCCGCATCGTCTTCTCCAAAGAGCTGACGGCGCTCGGAATGGCCGACCAGCACATACTGACAACCGATGTCGGCCAGCATATCGGCAGAAACTTCGCCGGTATAGGCGCCGGACTGCCAGCGGGCCACATTCTGACCACCCAACTTGACCCCGGCTCCATCCAACTGCTGCTGGACGTCGCGCAGATAGAGTGCGGGAGGAATAATAACAACCTCTGCACCTTTATCAAGCTCGGAAAGCCCTGATTTAACACCACCAATCAGCGAACCGACCATTTCGGTCGAACCGTTCATCTTCCAGTTGGCAGCTACAATGTTACGGCGCATATCAGCCCCCTGACACAAGGGAGGCCGCACTATACAGCAGTCCGGTGACACAGACAACCGCCAAAGTTCGCGCAGTTAGCCGCGAGATTGGCGCACCACCTCCGCCAACTGCTCCGCAATCCGGCCGATGCGGTCACCGTCCTGGCCTTCCGCCATGACCCGGATCAGCGGTTCCGTGCCCGAAGCGCGAAGCAGCACCCGCCCGGTCGCGCCCAGCTCGGCCTCGGCCTGGCCGACCGCCGCCGCGATATCCTGGCGGCTCAGCGGATCGAAGCGCTCGGCCACCGCGACATTGATCATCGTCTGGGGCAACTTGCTCATACCGGCGCGCAACTCGGACAACGGGCGGCCGGCCCGCCACGCCGCCACCAGTACCTGCAGCGCCGACACGATGCCGTCGCCGGTGGTGGTGCGATCACGGATAACCAGATGACCCGACCCTTCGCCGCCCAGCACCCAGTCGTTCCGGACCAGACGTTCCATCACGTACCGGTCGCCCACCTTGGCCCGCTCGAAGGGAATACCCTGCTCCTTCAGCGCCAGCTCGGCCCCCAGGTTGGTCATCAGGGTACCGACCACCCCGCCCTTCAGCTTGCCGGATTTCTGGCGCTCGGCTGCGATAATGTACAGCAGTTCGTCGCCATCCACCTCGGAGCCGTCCCGGTCTACCATCAGCACCCGGTCACCGTCACCGTCAAAGGCGATCCCCAGGTCAGCTGACCGCTCCACCACCGCTCGCTGCAGCGCCTCCAGGTGAGTCGACCCGACCCCCAGGTTGATATTCAGTCCATCGGGCTCGGTTCCGATCACCGAAACCCGAGCGCCCAGTTCACGGAACACCTTGGGAGCAACGTGGTAGGTGGCACCGTGGGCACAATCCAGCACGATATGCATCCCCTCCAGGGTGAACTCATTGGGCACGGTACTCTTGCAGAATTCCACGTATCGGCCCGGAGCGTCGTCAACGCGGCTCGCCTTGCCCAGCTCGCTGGAATCGGCCACTTCAAGCGGGCGTTCCAACCAGCGCTCAATCTCAGCTTCCAACCCATCGTCCAGCTTGGTGCCAGCGGCGGAGAAAAACTTGATACCGTTGTCATGATGGGGGTTGTGGGAGGCACTGATCACAATGCCCGCCGAGGCGCGGAAGGTCCGGGTCAGATAAGCGATGGCTGGCGTCGGCATGGGCCCGAGCAATTTGACATCGACCCCTGCGGCGGACAGTCCGGCCTCCAGTGCCGATTCAAACATGTAACCGGAGAGGCGGGTATCCTTGCCGATCAGCACGCTGTTGCGCTGCCCTTCTCGCTTGAACGCCTGGCCCGCAGCCCAACCAAGTCGCAACATGAACTCCGGGGTGATCGGGGCCTCCCCAACCCGCCCGCGAATGCCGTCCGTGCCAAAATACTTTCGGTCTGTCATTGACCCGCCTCCTCCATGGCCGACACCACCTTGACGGCATCGACCGTTTCTTTCACATCGTGCACCCGGATGATGGATGCGCCCTTCAGAGCGGATATTGTCGCCACTGCCAGACTTGCCGGCAACCTTTCCGAAACGTCACGGCCGGTGATCTGGCCCAACATGCTCTTCCGGGACAACCCCACCAACAAGGGATACCCCAACACCTGCAGCCGGTCCAGGGCATCGAGCAACTCCAGATTGTGCGCCAGGCTCTTGCCAAAGCCGAAGCCAGGGTCCAGCAGGATCTGATCCGCCCCGACCCCCGCCCGCTCGACTTCCCGCACCCGATCCATCAGGAATGCGCTCACCTCCCGTAGGACACTCTGGTAGCTGGGCCGCGCCTGCATATCCGCCGGCCGCCCCTGCATATGCATCAGGCACACCGGCAGCCCCGTCTCCCGGGCCGCCGCCACCGCACCTTCTCGCTGCAAGGCCCGCACATCATTGAGCAGCCCCGCTCCCAGGCGCGCGGTCTCCCGGAACACCTCCGGTGAGCTGCTGTCCACCGAGACCACCACATCCAGCTCGCGGGCAAGGGCCTCCACCACCGGGCAAACCCGATCCAGCTCCTCCTGCACGGAGACCGGCGCGGCGCCGGGGCGGGTGGACTCACCGCCGACATCGATGAACGCGGCGCCCTGCTCCACCATGCTCCTGGCCTGCTGCACCGCGGCCTCCCTCGAAGTGAATCGACCGCCATCGGAGAACGAGTCCGGCGTCACATTAAGAATCCCCATGACATGGCACCGGGCCATGTCCAGCTCTCGTCCAGCGAAGTTCATCAACATCACCATGCTCCTGCGATTGATTTGTCACTCAAGTTGGAGTCCCCCCAAAAAGAAACGCCGCCCATGGGGGCGGCGCCTTGTTCTGCCTTACTGGAGCGCGTTCCGGGAGGTCAGTGCTCGCCCGCCGGGCGCCCCACACCTCCGGGCTTGCGACCGTCGTCGCTGACCTTGTCGCCGGCCGGCTCTTCCACGGTGACACCGCCACTGGGTCCACTGTCCCCCCAGCCTTTCGGCGGCCGCGGCGTGCGCCCTTCCATGATGTCATCAATCTGGTGACGGTCGATGGTTTCGTACTTCATCAACGCGTCCGCCATCATGTCGAGCTTCTCCCGGTTGTCGATCAGCAGCTGCCGGGCCTTCTCGTAGCATTCATCGATGATATTACGCACTTCCTCGTCAATCCGCTGGGCGGTCTCCGGCGAGTATACCGTGTGGGTCTGACTGGCCGCCCGCCCCAGGAAGGGCTCCTCGCTGTCGGTGTCGTACTGCAGCGGCCCCAGCTTCTCGGAGAGCCCCCAACGGGTCACCATGTTTCGCGCCAGGCTGGTGGCCCGCTCGATGTCGTTGGACGCACCGGTAGTGACGCCCTCAAACCCCAGGGTCAGCTCCTCGGCAATGCGGCCACCGAACAGGCTGCAGATGGAGCTGATCAGGTAACGCTTGGAGTGGCTGTACTTGTCCTCTTCCGGCAGGAACATGGTCACCCCCAGTGCCCGTCCGCGGGGGATGATGCTGACCTTGTAAACCGGATCATGCTCGGGCATCAGACGCCCGACGATGGCGTGACCGGCCTCGTGATAGGCGGTATTCCGCTTCTCCTTCTCGCTCATCACCATGGACTTGCGCTCGGCCCCCATCATGATCTTGTCCTTGGCCAGCTCCAGCTCCTCCATGGACACCAGACGCTGGTTTCGGCGAGCCGCAAACAGCGCGGCCTCGTTGATCAGGTTGGCCAGGTCGGCGCCGGAGAAGCCCGGGGTACCGCGAGCGATGACCGCCGGGTCGATACCGTCCGCCAGCGGCACTTTCTTCATGTGCACCTTGAGGATCTGCTCACGGCCGATGATGTCGGGCAGGCTCACCACCACCTGACGATCGAACCGGCCGGGTCGCAGCAACGCCGGGTCGAGCACGTCCGGACGGTTGGTCGCGGCGATGACGATGACACCTTCATTGCCCTCGAAACCGTCCATTTCCACCAGCAACTGGTTCAGGGTCTGCTCGCGCTCGTCGTGACCGCCGCCCATGCCGGCGCCCCGGTGGCGACCGACCGCATCGATCTCGTCGATGAAGATGATGCAGGGGCTCTGTTTTTTGGCCTGTTCGAACAGGTCGCGGACCCGGGATGCCCCCACACCCACGAACATCTCGACGAAGTCGGAACCGGAGATGGAGAAGAACGGCACCTTTGCCTCCCCGGCAATGGCTTTGGCCAGCAGGGTCTTACCGGTGCCCGGCGGACCAACCATCAACACGCCCTTGGGAATTCGGCCACCCAGGCGCTGGAACTTGCTCGGATCCCGCAGGAAATCGACGATCTCCTTGACGTCTTCCTTGGCCTCATCGACCCCGGCGACGTCCGAGAAGGTGGTCTTGATCTGGTCCTCGCTCATCAGGCGGGCCTTGCTCTTGCCGAAGGACATGGGGCCCTTGCCGCCACCACCGCCCTGCATCTGCCGCATGAAGAACACGAACAGCGCGATGATGATGAGGATCGGGAACGCGGCCACCAGTAGCTGAGTCCAGAGACTCTGCTGCTCCGGTTCCTTGCCGACGATTTCAACCTGGTTCGCCAGCAGGTCATCCATCAGCTTGTTGTCGGGCACCTGCGGGCGGATCGTCTGGAAACGCGAGCCATCGCCCCGGGTACCCTGAATTTCCAGGCCATCAATCGTGACCTGACGCACCTGTCCCTGCTGCACCATCTGTACAAACTGGGAATAATTAACCTGCTGACCAGTGGTTGTTGGTGAGAAATTCTGAAACACCATCAACAGCACGGCGGCTATGATCAGCCAAAGAACCAGATTTTTTGCCATATCGTTCAAGGATCGTCACCTGTGAATTGAAAGACCACACCGCCAGCCTTACCGGAAGAACGGCCTCTATCGACACCTTACACCAATTCTACGTCCATCCACCATGTTCGGCCCATCCGTATCGACCGAGGAAGGGCAAGATTGGCGGACACTTTCGTTAACCTTTGTTCAGATCGGTCAGCCTTTGAAGCCTTTGCACACCTGATAGATTTCCCGTGAGCGCGCCCGTGATGAGTCCGGCTTTCGGCTCACCACGGAGGCGAACGACTGGCGCATATCGGCCAGCAGGGCATCGAAGCCCTCCCCCTGAAAGACCTTGGCGACAAACACGCCGCCGGGCTTCAACACCTGGCGGGCCATGTCCAGGGCCAGCTCGACCAGCCCCATGGCACTGGGAATATCCACCGCAGCCATACCACTCATATTGGGTGCCATATCGGAAATTACAATGTCTGCGCGCCGGTCACCGAGCTTTTCCATCAGTTCATCGAACACCGACTGCTCGGTAAAATCCCCCTGTACGAAGGTAACGCCGGCGATGGGGTCCATCGGCAGGATATCGCTGGCCAGCACCACCCCGCTGTCGCCCACTCGCTCCATGGCCACCTGGGACCAGCCCCCCGGCGCCGCGCCCAGATCAACCACCAACTGCCCCGGCCGGAACAGCCGATCTTTGCGGTCCAGCTCGATGAGCTTGTAGCTGGCGCGTGAGCGGTAGCCTTCGGCCTGGGACTTCTTGACCCAGGTGTCATCGAAATGTTCCTTGAGCCAGCGTCCGCTGGATTTTGAACGCGCCAACGTGTACCTCCCGGTGTGTCCAGGGTAGGTGGATTCGGCGATTTCACCACCTACCGGATCTGTTACAATCGCCCGATTATAAGGGTTTGGCGGCCAACATGCCGCTGACGATTTTCTATGATACCGATTAAAGGACTCCATCAATGAGCCTGTCGCCTGAACAGCGCCGCCAGTACCGGGCCATCGCCCACAACCTCAAGCCGGTGATCATCATCGGCGACAAGGGCCTGACCGAGGGTCTGCAGCAGGAGCTGGACCGCGCCCTCAACGACCATGAGCTGATCAAGGTCAAGGTGGCCCACCCGGACCGCGAGGCCCGCCGCGAGGCCATCGATGCCCTGTGCGCGGAATCCGGCGCCCAACTGGTGCAAACCATCGGCAAGATCGCCGTCATCCTGCGTCGGGCCAAGAAGCCCAACCCCAAGCTGTCCAACCTGTTGCGCAACCAGTCGTAGCAGCCGCGGCAACGACTCGGGCAGGCGTCAGCCCGCACAAAAAAACCGGCATCGGGGAAACCTGATGCCGGTTTTTTGTGCCCCGTCACCGGGACGGGGCGATTGGGCACATCAGATGTGCTCCACTTCCTCGATCTCATACTCCACGGTCCCGGACGGTACCCGGATGGCCACCACATCCCCTTCGTTCTTGCCGATCAGGGCCCGGGCGATGGGGGACGAGATGGAGATCTTGCCAGCCTTGATGTCGGCTTCGTCTTCACCGCAGATCTGGTACTTCACCTGCTCCTCGGTGTCGACGTTCAGCAGGTGTACGGTCACCCCGAACACCACCTTGCCGGTATTCTCCATGGTGGTGACATCGATCACCTGGGCCGAGGACAGCTTGCCCTCGATCTCCTGGATACGCCCCTCAATGAAGCTCTGCTGCTCACGGGCGGCGTGGTATTCGGCGTTCTCCTTAAGATCGCCATGCTCACGAGCCTCGGCGATGGCCTCAATGACCCGGGGCCGTTCGACGGATTTCAGCTGCTGGAGCTCCTCACGGAGGCGGACCTCACCAGCTTTGGTCATGGGTACACGAGTAGTCATAACTTACTTTCCTGCATGCAGGTCCTGAAGACGGCGAACTGTCCGCTCAGGGCCAAAATTAATGGCGCGACAGAGGGCGTCACCACCTGCCAGCGTCGTCGTATAGGTCACCTTGGACTGCAGGGCGGACTGGCGAATCTGCGCCGAATCCGAGATGGCCTTGCGCCCTTCGGTGGTATTGATGATCAGTTGGACCTGACCGTTCTTGATGGCATCGACGATGTGGGGCCGACCTTCGCGGACCTTGTTGACCCGCTCCACCTCTATGCCCGCCTCACGCAACGCCTTGGCGGTACCATTGGTGGCAATCAGCTTGAACCCGGCGGCAATCAGGTCGCGCGCCACCTCGGCGGCGCCCCCCTTGTCGACATCCCGTACCGAGATAAAGGCGGTGCCCTGCTCCGGCAACCGCTCACCCACCGCCAGGGCCGCCTTGGCGAAGGCCTCGTCGAAGGTGTCGCCGAGCCCCATGACCTCGCCGGTGGACTTCATCTCCGGCCCCAGGATCGGGTCGACCGCCGGGAACTTGTTGAACGGGAACACCGATTCCTTCACCGCGTAGTAGGACGGCACGATTTCCTGGGTGAACCCCTGGTCCACCAGGGACTTGCCCGCCATGCAACGCGCCGCGACCTTGGCCAGGGAGACACCGATCGCCTTGGACACGAACGGCACGGTACGCGAGGCCCGCGGATTCACCTCGATTACGTAGATCTGGTCATCCTGCCAGGCCAGCTGGACGTTCATCAGACCGACCACTTCCAGCTCCAGGGCCATCTTGCGCACGGCGTCGCGCATTTGGTCCTGGACGGCCTGGGGCAAGGTGTACGGCGGCAGGGAACAGGCGGAATCGCCGGAGTGAACGCCGGCCTGCTCGATGTGCTGCATGATGCCGCCAATCACCACGTCCCGGCCGTCGCAGATGGCGTCAATGTCCACCTCGATGGCGGCGTTGAGGAAGTGGTCCAGCAGCACCGGGCTGTCGTTGGACACCAGCACCGCGTTGCGCATGTAGCGCACCAGCTCTTCCTCGTTGTAGACGATCTCCATCGCCCGTCCGCCGAGCACGTAGGACGGCCGAACCACCAGCGGGTAGCCGATCTCCCGCGCCACCAGCACGCCTTCCTCGTGACTGCGGACGGTGGCGTTCTCGGGCTGCAGCAGTCCCAGGCGGGAAATCATCTGCTGGAAACGCTCGCGGTCCTCGGCGCGGTCGATGGCGTCGGGACTGGTGCCGATGATGGGCACGCCCGCCGCTTCCAGGCCCCGGGCCAGCTTCAGCGGCGTCTGACCGCCGTACTGGACGATCACGCCCTTGGGCCGCTCCACCCGGATAATCTCCAGCACATCCTCCAGGGTGATCGGCTCGAAATAGAGGCGGTCGGAGGTGTCGTAGTCGGTGGAGACAGTTTCCGGGTTGCAATTGATCATGATGGTCTCGTAACCATCTTCGCGCATCGCCAGGGCGGCGTGTACGCAGCAGTAGTCGAACTCGATACCCTGGCCGATCCGGTTGGGGCCACCGCCGATGACCACGATCTTCTCACGATCGGACGGGGCGGCCTCGCACTCCTCCTCGTAGGTGGAGTACATATAGGCGGTGCTGGAGGCAAACTCGGCGGCGCAGGTATCCACCCGCTTGTACACCGGGTGGACACCCAGGTCATCCCGCAGTTTGCGCACACTGTCCTCAGAGATCGACAGCAGCTTGGCCATACGGGCGTCGGAGAAGCCCTTGCGCTTGAGGCGGAACAGGGTGTCGCGGTCAATATCCGCCTTGCCCGCGGATTTCAGCGCCTGCTCTTCGCGGATGATGTCCTCGATTTGCACCAGGTACCAGGGGTCCACCTTGGTGTGCTGGAACACCTCGTCCACGGTCATGCCCTTGCGGAAGGCATCGCCGATGTACCAGATACGCTCGGCGCCCGGCTGGTTCAGCTCGCGGATCAGCGTTTCCACGCCATCCTCAGTGGTCAAGTCCACCTTCGGCTCGAACCCTTCGGAGCCAACTTCCAGGCCCCGCAGCGCCTTGTGCATGGATTCCTGGAAGGTCCGGCCAATGGCCATCACCTCACCCACGGATTTCATCTGGGTGGTCAGGCGGGCGTCGGCCTGGGGAAATTTCTCGAAAGTGAAGCGGGGAATCTTGGTGACCACGTAATCGATGCTGGGCTCGAAGGAGGCCGGGGTGACGCCGCCGGTAATCTCGTTGCGCAGCTCGTCAAGGGTGTAGCCGATGGCCAGTTTCGCCGCCACCTTGGCAATCGGGAAGCCGGTGGCCTTGGAAGCCAGCGCCGAGGAACGGGACACCCGCGGGTTCATCTCGATCACCACCATGCGCCCGGTGTCGGGATGGATGCCGAACTGGACGTTGGAGCCGCCGGTTTCCACACCAATCTCACGCAGCACCGCCAGCGAGGCGTTCCGCATGATCTGGTATTCCTTGTCGGTCAGCGTCTGGGCCGGGGCCACAGTGATGGAGTCACCGGTGTGCACACCCATGGCGTCGAAGTTCTCGATGGAACAGACGATGATGCAGTTGTCGTTCCGGTCGCGAACGACCTCCATCTCGTATTCCTTCCAGCCAATCAACGACTCGTCAATCAGCAGCTCATTGGTGGGCGAGAGGTCCAGCCCGCGCTGGCAGATCTCCTCGAACTCATCCTTGTTGTAGGCAATGCCACCGCCGGAGCCACCCATGGTGAACGAGGGCCGGATGATGCAGGGGAAGCCGATACGCTCAGCAACCTGCCAGGCCTCATCCATGCTGTGGGCGATCTCTGCCCGGGGACATTCCAGGCCGATGGCCTTCATCGCCTTATCGAAGCGGTCCCGGTCCTCGGCCTTGTCGATGGTATCGGCGTTGGCGCCGATCATCTCCACCCCGTGTTCGTCGAGGACGCCGTGTTTCTCCAGATCCAGCGCGCAGTTCAGCGCGGTCTGCCCCCCCATGGTGGGCAACAGTGCGTCCGGCTTCTCTTTCTCGATGATCTTGGCGACGGTCTTCCAGGTGATCGGCTCGATGTAGGTGGCGTCGGCCATGGCCGGGTCGGTCATGATGGTCGCCGGATTGGAGTTCACCAGGATGACCCGGTAACCCTCTTCGCGCAGCGCCTTGCAGGCCTGGGCGCCGGAGTAGTCGAACTCGCACGCCTGCCCGATCACGATGGGGCCCGCGCCCAGGATCAGAATGCTTTGTATGTCGGTACGTTTTGGCATGTCTTGGTAAACCTGTCAGCAACGTTTAATGTCTTGCAGCGCAAAACGCGGCGTTAATGTTTTCAATTCGGTCGTGGTACCCGGCTCAGGCCTTGGCGGCCTCCATCAACCGGATAAACTCGTCGAACAGTGGCGCCACGTCGTGAGGGCCCGGGCTTGCTTCCGGGTGCCCCTGGAAGCTGTAGGCCGGCTTGTCGGTACGGCGAATGCCCTGCAGGGTGCCGTCGAACAGCGACTTGTGGGTGGCCTCGATATTGCTTGGCAGAGACGCCTCATCCACCGCAAAGCCGTGGTTCTGACTGGTGATCATCACCGTGCCGTCCTTCAGGTCCTGCACCGGATGGTTGGCCCCGTGGTGACCGTGCCCCATCTTCAGGGTTCTGGCACCACTGGCCAGGGCCAGCAGCTGGTGCCCCAGACAGATACCAAACACCGGGGTGTCCGTTTCCAGCACCTCCCGGATGGCCTGGATCGCATAGTCGCAGGGCTCCGGATCACCGGGACCGTTGGACAGGAAGATGCCGTCCGGATTCATCGCCAGCACGTCGGAGGCCGGCGTGGTGGCCGGCACCACGGTGATGTCGCAACCACGGGCCGCCAGCATGCGCAGAATGTTCAGTTTGACGCCATAATCCCAGGCCACCACCTTGAAGCGGGCCTCGGAGCGCTCGCCGTAGCCATCCGCCAGGTCCCACTCGGTCTGGCTCCACTGCCAGGTTTTCTCGGACGTCACTTCCTTGGCCAGATCCATGCCCTTGAGACCCGGGAACGCCTTCGCCAGCTCCAGGGCGCGCTCCGGTGTGGCGCCGGCGCCGGCAACCACCGCGCCGTTCTGAGAGCCCTTGTCGCGCAGGATGCGGGTCAGGCGGCGGGTATCGATTCCGGCAATACCAACAATGTTGTTGGACGTCAGGTATTCATCCAGTGAGCCCTGGCTGCGCCAGTTGCTCGCCAGCAGCGGCAGGTCGCGGATGATCAAGCCCGCCGCCTGGACGCGATCGGATTCCACGTCTTCTTCGTTGACACCGGTATTGCCGATATGAGGATAGGTCAGGGTTACGATCTGGCGCGCATAGGACGGATCCGTCAGGATTTCCTGGTAACCGGTCATGGCGGTGTTGAACACCACCTCGCCGCTGGTTTCTCCATCGGCGCCGATGGCGTAACCGTGGAACAGGCTTCCGTCTGCGAGAGCCAGGATTGCTGGGGTTCTCATGGTGTGAGTACTCAAGGCTTGTATCCTCATCGAGTGGCGTATCGTCAGTTCCGAATCGGGCCGGGCCGCATCGCTTGTCGGCGCGATGACAAGAGCCGGCCCCAACGTCACGAACAGGAGCGCAAGCGCAAATTCAGGTCGCAAAAAAGCGAGAGGGAGCCCGTGGCCCCGTCCCGCTTTCTTGTTGCTAGCAATGTTCAGCTACGCTTGGTGCAGTTAAATCGCCCCATTATAAAAATTCAGGCGCAAACTGTCCACGACAAATGCCGCCGCCCTACTTCAATGACAGCACATCCTGCATGTCGTACAGCCCCGCGGACTTGCCCTGGAGCCACTTGGCCGCGCGTACCGCGCCCTTGGCGAAGGTCATGCGGCTGCTGGCCTTGTGGGTCACCTCGATGCGCTCACCGATGCCGGCAAACAGCACGGTGTGATCCCCCACCACGTCACCGGCACGGATGGTCTCGAAGCCAATCTCCTTCTGGGAGCGCTCACCGGTGAAGCCCTCGCGGCCGTAGACCGCGCATTCCTGCAGGTCCCGCCCCAGGGCCTCGGCAACCACTTCCCCCATTCGCAGCGCGGTACCGGAGGGCGCGTCCTTCTTGTGGCGGTGATGGGCCTCGATGATCTCCACGTCGTAGTCATCCCCCAACACCTCGGCGGCGGTGCGCAGCAGGTTGAGCACCACGTTGACCCCCACGCTCATGTTGGGCGCGAACATCACCGGAATGGCCTCCGCCGCCAGCGCCAACTGCTCCTTCTCGGCCGCCGTCATGCCCGTGGTGCCAATCACCATGGCCTTGCCGTGGGCCTTGCAGAACTCGGCGTTCTCCAGGGTCAGATCCGGAAAGGTGAAGTCGACGAGCACATCGAAGGCGTCCTTGACCGCCGACAGCGAGTCGGCCAGCCTGACCCCCACCCGACCGATGCCGGCGACCTCACCGGCGTCGCTACCGACCAGACTGCTGCCCGGCTCGACAATGGCGGCGCCCAGGTCCAGGCCCTCGGCGTCGTCCACCGCTTCGATCAACACCTTACCCATGCGCCCCGCGGCGCCGATGATTGCTACCCGCATCCGTTCTGCCCTCAGAATTTCATTTCGTCAAAAAAGCTCTTCACCCCTTCAAACCAGGAGGTCTTCTTCGGAGCATGATGGGTGCCGTTGCTGCCGTCCAGCGTTTGCTGGAACTCCTCAAGCAACTCCTTCTGGCGCTTGGTCAGGTTGACCGGCGTCTCCAGGATGACACGGCACAGCAGGTCCCCGGCAGGGCCACCGCGCACCGGACTGACGCCCTTGTTGCGCAACCGGAACAGCTTGCCGGTCTGGGTCTCGGGGGGAATCTTCAACTTGACCCGACCGTCCAGGGTCGGCACCTCCAACTCACCGCCGAGAGCGGCGTCCACGATGCTGATGGGCACCTCGCAGTAGAGGTTACGGCCATCGCGGGTAAAAATGGCGTGATCACGTACCGCAATCTGGACATACAGGTCGCCGGGAGGGCCGCCATCCACCCCCATCTCGCCCTCGCCGGAGAGACGGATGCGATCACCGGTATCCACGCCCGGCGGCACTTTCACCGACAGGGTCTTTTCTTCCTGGACCCGACCGGCACCGTGACAGACTTTGCAGGGATTCTTGATCACCTTGCCCGAGCCACGACAGATGGGGCAGGCCTGCTGCACGGTGAAGAAGCCCTGCTGCATGCGAACCTGCCCCATGCCCTGGCAGGTACCGCAGGTTTCCGGCGCAGAGCCTTTTTCGGCACCGGATCCGTCACAGGCGCCACACTCCACATGGCCCGGCACCCGAATCTTGACGGTCTTACCCTTAACCGCTTCTTCCAGATCCAGCTCCAGGGTATAACGCAGGTCGGCACCACGGGTGGTTCGACCGCCACGGCCACCGCCGCCAAAGATATCACCGAACACATCCCCGAAAATATCGGAGAAGCTGGCACCGCCACCGCCAAAGCCACCGGCTCCGGCCTGGCCATCCACACCGGCGTGGCCAAACTGATCGTAGGCGCTGCGCTTCTGGGGATCGGCAAGCACCTCGTAGGCTTCGCTGGCCTCCTTGAACTTGTTCTCAGCTTCCGCGTCGTCCGGGTTACGGTCGGGATGATACTTCATGGCGAGCTTTCGGTACGCCCGCTTGATTTCCTTCTCGTCCGCCTCTCGGGACACACCGAGAACTTCGTAGTAATCGCGTTTGGCCATGCTAACAACCCTAGTAATGCCCCGGACCAGCTGCCGGGGCCTTTGACTTCCAAATTCCGCTTGTACAGTCGGAGCCGCGCGGCATTCTAACGCAACCCCTTAAACGAGGAAAAACGCGGGAAGCACCCCCCCGCGTTTTCCAGACGTCAACGGCGCCGAAACTTAGCGCTTGTCGTCGTCCTTCACTTCCTCGAACTCGGCATCCACCGCATCGTCGGCGGCTTCGGACTGGGTGGCACCCGCGTCCTGCGCAGCGCCCTGCTGCGCTTGCTCGGCCTGCTCGGCGTACATCTTCTGGGCCAGCTCGGAGGATACCTCGGTCAGCTTCTGGGTCTTGGCCTCGATGTCCTCCTTATCGGAACCGGCCAGCGCCTCTTCCAACTCCTTGATGGCCGCCTCGATGGACTCCTTCTCGCCGTCGCTGACCTTATCGCCAGCGTCGTCCAGGGTCTTGCGCACGGTGTGCACCATGGCGTCGCCCTGGTTGCGGGCCTGCACCAGCTCTTCGAACTTGCGATCGTCCTCGGCATGGGCCTCGGCGTCGGAGACCATCTTCTCGATCTCATCCTCGCTCAGACCGGAGGAGGCCTTGATCACAATGGACTGTTCCTTGCCGGTGGCCTTGTCCTTGGCGGACACGTGCAGGATACCGTTGGCATCGATGTCGAAGGTCACCTCGATCTGCGGCACCCCGCGCGGCGCCGGCGGAATGTCCGCCAAATCGAACCGCCCCAGGGACTTGTTCTGGGCCGCCTGCTTACGCTCACCCTGGACCACGTGGATGGTCACGGCGGTCTGGTTGTCGTCCGCGGTGGAGAAGATCTGCGACTTCTTGGTCGGGATGGTGGTGTTCTTCTCGATCAGCGAGGTAGCCACACCGCCCATGGTCTCGATGCCCAGGGTCAGCGGGGTCACATCCAGCAGCAGCACGTCTTTGACGTCGCCGGACAGCACCGCGGCCTGAATCGCCGCACCCATGGCAACGGCTTCGTCCGGGTTAACGTCCTTCCGCGCATCCTTACCGAAGAAGTTTTTCACCTTCTCCTGGACCTGCGGCATGCGGGTCTGGCCACCCACGAGGATGACTTCGTCGATCTCGGACGCATCGACACCGGAATCCTTCAGGGCCACCTTGCACGGTTCCAGGCTTCGGTCGACCAGGTCTTCCACCAGCGCTTCCAGCTTGGCCCGGGTCAGCTTGAGGTTGAGGTGTTTCGGGCCACTGGCGTCCGCCGTGATGTACGGCAGGTTGACGTCGGTCTGCTGACTGCTGGAGAGCTCGATCTTGGCCTTCTCCGCAGCCTCCTTCAGGCGCTGCATCGCCAGGGAGTCGCCTCGCAGGTCGATGCCGCTGTCTTTCTTGAACTGGTCGGCCAGGTACTCGATAACCTTCAGGTCAAAGTCCTCACCGCCCAGGAAGGTGTCACCGTTGGTGGCCAGCACCTCAAACTGGTGCTCACCGTCAACGTCGGCGATCTCGATAATGGAGATATCGAAGGTACCACCACCCAGGTCGTAAACCGCGACGGTGCGATCGCCGCTCTTCTTGTCCAAACCGTAGGCCAGGGCGGCGGCGGTCGGTTCGTTGATGATCCGCTTGACTTCAAGACCGGCGATCTTGCCAGCGTCCTTGGTCGCCTGACGCTGGCTGTCGTTAAAGTAGGCCGGAACGGTAATGACCGCTTCGGTGACCTTCTCACCGAGGTAATCCTCGGCGGTCTTCTTCATCTTCTTCAGCACTTCCGCGGACACCTGCGGCGGCGCCATCTTCTTGCCCTTCACCTCGACCCAGGCGTCACCGTTGTCAGCCTTGGCGATCTTGTAGGGCACCATCTTGATATCTTTCTGGACCACACTGTCCTCGAAGCGGCGACCGATGAGCCGCTTGATGGCGTACAGGGTGTTGTCCGGGTTGGTAACCGCCTGCCGCTTCGCGGACTGGCCCACCAGGGTTTCGCCGTCTTCGGTGTAGGCGATAATGGACGGGGTGGTGCGATCGCCTTCGGCGTTCTCGATTACCTTGACCTTGTCACCATCCATGATGGCGACGCAGGAGTTGGTCGTACCCAGGTCGATACCGATAATTTTGCTCATTGATTCACTCCAATTCGTTTTCTGATTCGGTTCCGGCACTTAGCTTGCTGCTGATCCGGGAGTAAGCACCCGGGGCGCCACCCGTTTACTGCCTATATTGGCGCCTATTCAGACTTTTCAAGCCTGCTCATCGATTTTTGGCGCGTCCTCAGCCTTGGCGACCACCACCATGGCTGGACGAACCAGGCGCTCGTTCAGGGTGTAACCTTTCTGGATCACTGCCACCACGCTGTTGGGCTCGGCATCCGGCGCCGGCACCATGGACAAGGCTACATGGCGCTGGGGATCAAACGGCTCGCCCACCGGGTTGAGCTGCTCGACCTTGAACTTCTTCATTCCCCCCAGCAGCAGATTGAGGGTCATTTCCACGCCTTCTCGGATGGAGGCCACCACCTGGCCCTCCGCTTCCTGCCCCTCGGTGCTCTCGACCGCCTTCTCCAGGCTGTCGACCACCGGAAGCAACTCCTTCACAAACTTCTCCAGGGCGAACTTGTGGGCTTTCTCCACATCGATCTCGGCGCGCCGACGCACGTTCTGCATCTCCGCCTGGGTGCGCAGCACCTGGTCCTTCAGCTCCTGCACCTGCGCCTGCAACGCCCCGGCTTCGTCCTGAGGAGCTTTGCCATCTTCGGCGGCCTCTTCCGCCTGCTCCGCCTCATCAGGCTCGGAGACCGACTCCTCCGCGGCTTGCTTCAGCTCTTCTTCAACCTGTTCGTTGCGGTTCTCGTCAGCGCTCATTGGCCACTCCTGCTCTGTTTTCCTCAGCCCTGGCATGGGCCTTCTATCAATTGGCGACCCGACAATGATGCGCCGGGCTCTTGGACTTGCGTTTCGATATGGGGCCCGATTTCCAGGTTTCAACCGCCCCAGGTTCGCAAAATCAACATTTGCAAACGACCAAATCCCTGTATATATTCACAGCACCTGTATACATCCACAGTATTGGAAACGTTCCCGTCCAGGAGGAGAGACCATGCTGACCCAACTGACCGTCACCAATTACGCCATTGCCGAGCGAGTGGAACTGCAATTCCGGGGCGGTATGACCGCCCTCACCGGTGAAACTGGCGCCGGCAAATCCATTGTGTTGGACGCCCTCGGCCTGGCAATGGGCGGTCGCGCGGATGCCGGCGCCGTCCGGCACGGCGCCAAGCGGGCGGACATCACTGCCTCCTTCGACGTCTCCCGCATCCAGGAGGCGCAGCACTGGCTGCAGGAACACGAACTGGACGACGACAACGACTGCATCCTGCGCCGCACGGTCAGCAAGGACGGCCGCTCCCGCGCCTACATCAACGGCCAGCCCTGCCCGCTGGGTCACCTGAAGGACCTTGGCGCATTGCTGATGGACATCCACAGCCAGCATCAACACCAGTCCCTGCTGCGCAAGGACACCCACCGCAAACTGGTGGACGAGTTTGCCGGCGCCCTGGAGCTGGCCGATCGCACCCGAGCCGCCTGGCGCAGCTGGCACCAGACCCGGGAGCGGCTGAGCGAGCGCCGGCAGAATGCCGATGAGGCCGAGGCCCGCCTGCAGCTGCTGCGCTACCAGGTGGAGGAGCTCGACCGGCTGGGCCTGACGGAGGGGGAGCAGGCCCAGCTGGAAGCCGAACAGGAGCAGCTCAGCAACGCCGATACCGTGCGCCACGCCGGCCATCAGGCCGCCCTGCTGTGCAGTGAGGATGACACCAGCGCCGCAAGCCTGCTGCGCCTGGCGCTGAACCAGCTGGAACAGCTGCCCACCGAGGTACCGGCCCTGGCCGACACCCTCCAGATGCTCAACGACGCCCAGATCCAGGCCGCAGAGGCCGGCGACAACCTGCGCCGCTTCGTCGAGGACTACGACGCCGACCCAGCCCGCCTGGCCGAGGTGGAGGAGCGCCTGAGCGCCATCTATCAACTGGCCCGCAAACACCGGATAGCCCCCGAAGAGTTACCGGAGCTGCACCAGAGCCTGAGCCGGGAACTGGCCGCCCTGGACGGCGGCGAGGGCAGCCTGGAACAGCTGGAAACGGAGCTGGCCCAACAGCGGGAGGCGTACCTGGCCCTGGCCGGCGAGCTGTCCCGGGCTCGCCAGAGCGCCGCGGAACAGCTGGACCTGCGCATCGCCGAGGAACTGAAGCAACTCAGCATGCCGTCGGTGCAGTTTGTTACCCGGCTCAGCCCCAGCGCGGACGGCGAACCCGCGCCCCAGGGCCTGGAAGACGTGGAGTTTCTGGTCAGCGCCAATCCCGGCCAACCGGCCCGCCCGCTGGCCAAGGTGGCCTCCGGCGGCGAGCTGTCACGGATCAGCCTGGCCATCCAGGTGGTGGTGGCACAGACCTCCACCACGCCGACCCTGGTGTTCGACGAAGTGGACGTAGGCATCGGCGGCGGCACTGCCGAGGTGGTCGGCCGTCTGCTGAGGTCGCTGGGCGAGAACGGTCAAGTGCTGTGCGTTACCCACCTGCCCCAGGTGGCGGCGCAATGTCACCAGCACCTGCTTGTGAGCAAATTCACTGAGCAGGATGCAACCTACTCACGCATTGAGACGTTGGGGGACCAGGAACGGGTGACCGAAGTGGCAAGAATGCTGGGCGGCGTGGACATGACGGAACAGACCCTCGCCCATGCCCGGGAAATGGTGAGCAAGGGCCAGGCCGTTCACCACTGAGGGGCTGACGCGACGGCAGCCCGAATTGAAAGACACTTTCCCCTCTCGACCCTGAGAGCTACCTGGGCGGGCAACACCCGCCCCTTTTTTTAACCTCACGCCGCCCACCGGATTTTTGACGGCCGCCGTCAGGCAAGCCCTCGTCAGGATTTGATGGGCTTAACATACAGGGTCAGGCTGTGATCGACGATTTCATAGCCATGTTCTTCGGCGATCTTCTTCTGCCGCTCCTCGATCACCGGATCACAGAATTCGATCACTTCACCGGTCTGGGTGCACACCATGTGGTCATGGTGCTCGTCGGTGGCCATCTCGAACACCGCATGTCCACCCTCGAAGTTGTGCCGCAGCACCAGGCCGGCGGTCTCAAACTGGGTCAACACCCGGTACACCGTCGCCAGCCCCACATCGTCACCCTGGTCCAGCAGTTTCTTGTAGACATCCTCTGCACTGAGATGATGCTCCTCCGAGCTCTCGAGGATGTTGAGGATTTTCACCCGCGGCAACGTAACTTTCAGACCGACCTTGCGCAATTCGGTATTTTCAGATGACATCTTGCTATTCACTCTTTGGTGTACTTCCGGCTTCCGGTATGATGAAGCCGCATTCAATCGATTGACCCGCGTCACCCCTGCCCGGCAGGCGCTTCACGATAGAGGAATTCCCCCACCGATGCAAAAGCTCGCGGCACTTGTCCTGGCACTCCTACTGACATCCGCTTTGGCCGGATGCGTGTTCCCTGGCGTTTACAAAATCAACGTCCAACAGGGCAGCATCCTGTCCCAGGAAGAACTCGACCAGCTCAGTCCGGGCATGACCCGACGCCAGGTCCATTCCATCCTCGGCTCGCCGTCGGTTATCAATCCCACCGACAATAGCCGCGAATATTACATCTATACCTTCCAGCATCGCGGGGAGGAGATCGAACAGCAACAGGTAACCGTGTTCTACGACAATGGCCAATACAGCCATTACCAAGCGGACCTGCTCCCCGAAACCCCGGCTTATTAAACGTCTGCGACGCTACTTTTTCTTGGCCCGGTTCAGGCGGGCCTGCTTGGGATCTATCTTGAGGGGGCGGTAAAGCTCAATGCGATCCCCCTCGCGAACCACTTCCGTCTTCGGGGATTTGATCACCTTGCCGAAGATCCCCATATCGGTTGCCTCCGGGTCAATTTCCGGAAACAGCTCAATAATCCCGGAGCGTAACACCGCATCGAACGCCGTCGTATCCGGCGGAACCGAGACGGTGACAATTTCCTGCTTCTCCGGTGTGGCGTAGGCCACTTCCACCTCAATCATACCAACTGCTCCCGATAGACCTCGTCGGCCCGACGACAGAACGCATCCACCATGGTATTGGCCGCCTGACTGAAGACGGTTCCGAACGTCATCCTGGCCAAGGAGCCGGAAAACTCGAATTCCAATCGAAGGATCACCTTGCAGGCATTGACGTCCAGGCTCAGGAACTGCCAGTGGCCACGCAGGTTGCGGAACGGGCCGTCCACCAGGGACATCTCGATGGTCTCCGGGGCCACCAGTTGATTACGGGTGGTCAGGCGGTGTTGCATGCCCCCCTTGGCCACGTCCAGCGACGCCATGAGCTGCGACTGCGACTGCTCATGAATCTCAGCGCCCGCGCACCAGGGCAAAAAGTCCGGATAACGCGCCACATCGTTGACGAGGTGAAACATCCGCTCGGCGGAGTGCATAACCAGCGCGGTTTTTTCAATCTGGTGCGACATGGGGACGGGACTTCCTGATACACAACGAGGGTTCAACAGATCTGCGACGACTCCACCAGCGCCGGCGGTGGTGGCCGCAGGTTTAGCGAAAAAGTTCAGACACTATGATAAAGGATTTCCCGATCACTTTGCTTATCTTTCTCATCGGGCGCTCCCTCGGCCGGGACATCCTCGGGGCCGGGGATCCGCGTTTCGGCGTCATTTGCCGCTGGAGCACCGGAACCGGCGGGGGCGCCCGCTGGCGACTCCGGGGGCTGGACGTCCCCCTGCGCATCAGCCGGCTCGGATTGGCGGTCTCTTTCAGACAACGGCAGCACCTGGATGGGGCGGCACAGATCCGCATCCCGATCCTCCCCACACAGATCCTGCAGGGAGGCAATGCTGTAATGAACCCCGATGTACGCCACCACCGCCGGCAACACCAGGCGCATGACCCAAAACCAGATCTGGCCGACCAACCAGGGCGTCTTGCCGATCAACCCGAACGCCACCGACCGACTCAGCTTCCAGCCCACAAACAGTGCCAGCAACACGCTGACCAAGGGGATCAGCAGACCACTGACCGTGAGCTCCAGCCAACGGAACACCGAGCCTCCGATCGCCGTGTGATCGGCCCAGATGTTAAAGGAAAACAGCGACGCCAGACCCGCCAACCAGACCAGAGCGCCGATCACCACCACCGAACCGGCCCGGGGCGCTCCGGTCCACTCCTGGAACCAGCCCACCACCGACTCCAGCAAGGCCACCGACGTGGTCCAGGCCACCAGCACCACCACCAGGAACATCGCGGCGATCAGGAACTGACTACCCGGCAGCTCCGACAGACTGAGCGGCAAGGCCATGAACAGCAGACCGAACCCCTGGTCGCCGACGCCGGGTGCGTGGGCCAGCACCAGGGAGTAGATGAGCAACCCGGCAATAATCGCGAACAGGGTATCCATCAGCACCACCCCGAACACCGACCGCTTCAGGGGCGTAAACTGCGGCATGTAGGCGCCAAACACCACCCACACCCCCATACCCAGCCCGAGCGTGAAGAACGCGTGGAACAGGGCCGCCAGCAGACTGTCCCAGCTCAGTTCCTCCGCGCGAACAACCAACAGGTAATCCACCGCCCGTCCGAGCTGCCCCTGGTCCGAGCTGTAGATCAGCAACCCGAGCAGCAGCACAAACAGTCCCGGCACCACCCGCCGGAAGCCCCGCTCGAGGCCCACCACCACGCCCTGAACCGAGATGCCCAGCACCAGCAGCAGGAAGAACGCATGCCAGCCCATGAACCGGCGATAGTTGTTTTGATCAGCCACCAGGCTAAACAGCAGCTCCGCCGCCCGGGCTTCGTCGGCCCCACTGAAACGCCCCAGGGCACCATAAAAGACATAGGCCAGAGCGATCCCGCCGATGACCGCGGTAAAAGACAGCACCACAAATGCCGACACAACGCTCAACCGGCCCAGCCAGATCCAATGCCGGGACAGTCGGCCCTGGCGCACGAAACCGTCCATGGCCAGCACGATGCCGTGACGGGAGTGGCGGCCAATGGCCGATTCGGTGAGCATTAAGGGCAAGGTCACCAGCAACAGGCAGGCCAGATACAGCAGAATGAACAGCCCCCCGCCATGCTGACCGGCCAGATAAGGGAACTGCCACAGGTTACTGAGCCCTACCGTGGCACCGGTAGCGGCCCAGAAGAAGGTGGATCGACGGGTCCACGAACCGATGGCCGTTTCGTATGGAGTAGGCATTCCTTACCCTGTCTGACATTGGACCGACATTGTAACCAATCCAACGGCAAACACACCTCCCCGGTTCCACCGGGAGGGCCGATTTCGTGACCGATCTGGCACTACTGGGCTACAATGCGCGCTTAATCCGTGAACCGGCCCGCCCGGTCGCCATTTCCACATCCGGACTTAAGGCATACATGAGCAAGAGCAAGAAAAAGACCGGCAACACCAGCAGCACCATTGCCCTCAACAAGAAAGCCAAGCACGAGTATCACATTGAGGAACGGTTCGAAGCAGGCCTGGCCCTGCTCGGTTGGGAGGTCAAGGCACTGCGCGCCGGCAAGGGCCAGCTCACCGACGCCTACGTGCTGCTCAAAGACGGCGAAGCCTGGCTGCTTGGCGCCCACATCATGCCGCTGAACACCGCCTCCACCCATGTGGTGGCCGACCCAACCCGAACCCGCAAGCTGCTGCTGCATGCCAAGGAAATTGCCCGCCTGGTGGGCAAGGTCAACCAGACCGGCCATACCTGCATTCCGCTGGCGCTGTATTGGAAGAAGAACAGGGTCAAGTGCGAGATCGCGCTGGTGAAAGGCAAGAAGCTGTTCGACAAGCGGGCCACCGAGAAGGAGCGGGATTGGAACCGGCAAAAACAACGGATTATGAGAGACGCACAGGGCGCCTAACAAAAGTTAATAAATGTCGCACCTGCACCTACTTTCATCCTGCCAATTCCCGTCCTATACTCCAATGCTCACCGGGTGGTAGCGCGATTTTTCGTCGTACCCAAAAAGGACAAACCGTCGCTTCACCTCTGACTCACGGATACGAGGGAGGGATGCATGAAACCTTCAACCACGCCGATGTCGGCCGTCGACCGCTCCTGGCTAAGGATGGAGAGCGTCGAGAACCCCATGATGATTTCGGCGGTGCTGAGTTTTGACCAGCCGATCCCCATCAAACGCCTCAAGCGGGTACTCTCGGATCGCTTCCTGTGTTTTCGTCGCTTCCGGCAGCGGGTCGCCCACCGGGGCGAACGCATCTTCTGGCAAGACGACCCCCTGTTCGACCTGGACAACCACATCCACCCCATCGCCCTGCCAGGCAAGGGCACCCTGGAAGACCTGCAGGCCCTGGTCAGCGACCTGAACAGCACCCCGCTGGATTTCAATCGACCGCTTTGGCAGATTCACTACATCGACCACTACAACGGCGGCTGCGCCCTGCTGGTGCGCATCCACCATTGCATTGCCGACGGCATATCGCTGGTTCGAGTCCTCCTGTCGCTGACCGACAGCACCCCGGACGCCAAGGTTCACACCATCTCACCGCTGCGTCCCCGCCAGGACGTCCGGCCATCGCCGCTGGCCCGGTTGTGGCAGCGGGTTCGCAACAGCGGCGTAACCGCCATCGAGCAGTCACGACTGTTCCTGCACTCGTTGCGTGAAGAACAGGGCTACCCGCTGAAGCTGGCCAGAACCGCCAGCAACGTCGCCATCGACTGCCTGAAAGTTGGGCTGGCGCCGAACGAGCCGGCCACCAGTCTCAAGCAGCCGCTCAGTGGCCGTAAACGGGTGGCCTGGGCCGAACCGCTGGATCTGACCGAGGTCAAGCACTGCGCCAAGGCCCTGGGGGGAACCATCAACGACGTCCTGCTCAGTGTCGCCACCGGCGCCATCCACCAGCACTTTATCGAGGCCCACGAGCAGATACCGGACTGCGGCATCCGGGTGGCGGTGCCGTTCAACCTCCGCCCGCTCAACCAGCCCATCGAGGACCTGGGTAACAAGTTCGGCCTGGTACTGGTCAATCTGCCGGTGGACGTGGACTGTCCGCTGATGTGCTTCCGCCAGACCCAGGAGAACATGAACCGGCTCAAGCGCTCCTACCAGGCCCAGGTCACCTACAGCCTGCTGGACCTGTTCGGTCGCGGCCCCGACATGCTCGAGCGCCGTGCGTTGAGCATGCTCAGCCACAAGGCCTCCGCGGTGCTCACCAACGTCCCCGGCCCCAAGGACCCGGTGTACCTCGCCGGCGCCAAGCTGGCGCAACCCATGTTCTGGGTCCCCCAGAGCGGCGACATCGGCATCGGCATGAGCATCTTCAGCTACGCCGGCACCGTGCAGTTTGGCATCAGTGTAGACAAGGGCATCCAGGCAGATCCCCAGGCGATCATGGGCTATTTCCGCGAGAACTTTGAAAAACTCGCCGCCCTCGCCAGCCAGGAAGAGAAGCCCCAAACCAACCTGGCCGCCAGCTGACCTGCAGCCAGGTACGTAAATACACAGTTTCCCCCTTGAAGTTCGCCGCAGTGGCCACATATACTGCAGTCAAAGGGGGACGACATGGCTTCGACGCTGGTTGCGAACCCTTGGGTGCATGTCGAGATGGCAGCCAATCTCGTAAATCCAAAGCTGCATTTAAATAGTCGCAAACGACGAAAACTACGCACTGGCGGCGTAAGCCGTTCCAGTCGTCCTGACTGGGGTTCCTGTTACCCAGAAGCAACATCTCAGGACGTCATCGCTAACAGGACGCCCCGTTACCCAGAGCTCACTGGTTAACGGTTAAGCTTTAAAGAGCTCGCCTCTTACACCCTGACCTTCGGGTCGTTTGAGGTTAAATCAATAGAAGGATGCTAAGCATGTAGAGCTCAAGGCAGAGTGCTGGCGGACGCGGGTTCGATCCCCGCCGTCTCCACCAAACTCCTAGAGAAAAGCCCCTGATTTCAGGGGCTTTTTTCGTTTCTGAGTTGTCATTTCTTCCCTTGGTGTCAACCAAGTGTCAACAAACCTAATAACCCTTAACCATTAGCACCGTATTCGCATGCTTAGAAGCCCCATTCAAATCAGGGAAAAGCGAAAGATGATTGATATTCATTCTGTTCAAATTTTTAAGAGCAATCTCAAATTCTGAAGTTGGCACCAAAATCCTAAGCAAAACTGCCCCACCATCATTACCGCGTTCCTCAAAATGGGAATGCACCCAATCCATCACGCATTCGCCATCCTGACACCGCGTAAACAACCCTTGCTGGCTAATCAATCGAGAATTATCGTCCGATAAAGGACTTACAAACCTCAACATTTCATCGTTTCGATTTTGATCATATAGGTCATCAGACTTCCCTATTACAGCACTCCTATGGAGCGCGTAAATCGCACAATATTCGGAGTCGACATTTCCCGCTCCCTCAAATGCAAAAAAGGCAGCTACATAAGGTGAAAAAGTCCAGTCAAGAAGTGGTGTTGCTAAACCATAATGCTGGCCCAATGCCCACCAATCATCTTCAGAATCCAACTTTGGAGGGTTCGGTCCTCGCCTCCCGCGAATAGAGTACTTAAAACGCTCCAAATGATCCTGCCTCACACTCTCATCATCTGGACTCGCCCAGCTTTTTTCACCTTCGAGAATTCGATCCAATAGAGGGAGAAGCTCCCAATCAACAGACGCATGGCCACGATACACATAATCGGTGAATTCAAAGAGATGCGAATTTACAAATTCCGTGAACCCTAACCAGGAGCTACAAACAGCATCCATTATTCCATGAGCGGGCTCTCTCAGCTCCCAGCTTTCTGGCCCTTTGGCTCGTCTCCCAAACATAATATCGCCCCACCATTCTTAGCCTGATTCGCCAAAGGATTGAGTTTAACAGCCTCCTCAAGAAAATTTGGAGCTAGATGGGCGTATCTCATTGTCATATTGATTGAGGCATGTCCCAAAATCTTCCGCAAGGTCAGTATGTTGCCGCCGTTCATCATGAAATGGCTAGCGAAGGTGTGCCTGAGTATGTGGGCGCACTGCCCTTGTGGTAGAAGCACGCCAGATCGTTCAACCGCACGACGAAATGCAGATATTGTGGAAGTTCCGAAAGAGCCGTGTTCCTGCAGGTGGCGGTACAGTTCGGTATAGAACCCCTTCGAGACCGGAACAGCTCTCTTCTTACCGGACTTGGTTTGATCAAACGTCACCAGATAAGGCTTGAGCCGCTGCAGAGTTAATCCTTCCGCTTCCGACCATCTAGCACCAGTTTCCAGGGACAGCCTAGCAACGAGGAACACATGGGGATTGACTGTTCTTTCTCTCAGCTCAGTAAATATTGCCTGGATCTCGTCGTGATCCAGATAACCCATTTCCCGCTCTGGAATCGGTATTGGTTTTACCTTAATCAGTGGGCTCGGGTAACTGATTTCACCAGTCTGGTGCAGTTCATTGAAAACCGCATTGAGATACCCGAGTTCGTTGTTGCAGGTCTTCGGCGACCGGCCTTCCTCGATGCGCAGTGAGCGGTAGACGGCATAGGGCTTTGCGGTCATCTTCGCAGCTACCGGATCTCGGAGGGCAACAGCCATTCTCTTCAGGTGACGATAGCGACGTTCACCGTCCCGCAGATATTTTCCGTGCGCCAGATACCACGCCTCGATCAATTCCGAGAGCTTCCGCTTATCCTTTTTTAAAGCCGGGCCGAGAGTTCCGCTGTCATGTTGTAACAATGCCCAACGTTCGAAGCGCTGCGCTTCGGCCTTGGAAGGGAACGATTTCCTGATGCGCTTCTGCCCACGCCCTCCAGGCTGAATGTCTACCTGCCAACGACCAGAAGGAAGCTTCTTAATCATGCGGCCACCTTGCTTAACAGCCGCCGTTTAACCAGCCCATCCTCGACGAGCTGGTAGAGCTCGTTTTCCTTGATGTCCCTGCGCCGGTAGTAGTTACACAAGTCTTCCCAGAGACCACTTCTTTTGAGGCAATCCCACGCCTGGCGGGTGTTGAACCGGTTGCGCGCATAGATGCTTAAGAGATTGCCGAAGGCGAGGGAAACGTTCTTTTCGTTGCCGCAACCGGGTTCCTTTTTTACGCGTTTGTAGGTCAGGCTGGGGGCCGGATGACCGAAGCTGATGTCGTCCCTTAATTTGGTCCAGATGGGGTGTACCCACTCGCGCTTGTGCTCGTAACGGTTGCCGTTCAGGGCGTATTGCCACAGGCCGGTGAGGTGCTTCACCGCATCGGCGAAGGTGTAGATGGACTTCATGCCGGGGGTGCCCTGGGAGATCTCGTTGACGATGCGGTGATGGAAGCGAACCTCAAGGCGCCAGACGGGTAGATCCGGGTTGTAGCAGGTGTCCGGGAAGCTGTTTTCGTTCACGGCGCATTCCCAGATCCCTTCCATGAAGGCCCGTTTGTCGGAGACATCGATTTCCTTGGTCTTGTCGTAAAGACAGGTCTGCAGGCTGTTGGCCTTGCCGAAGGTGTAGGTTTCGCCCCGGCCGTTGACCGTAGAGCCTGTGATGCCGTCGAAACTCAGGTCCGACAGGCCGTTGTGGACACTGACCGTTCTGGCGCGGGTGACGAAGTGCTGCGGCAGATCCTGGGGTGGTTCCCAGCCCTGGAAATCCACGGCCAGATGCAGGGCGATACCCACCGGTTTGATGCCTTTCAGGAAGAACAGGCCCCACTCGGTCAGCTCGTCGTTGATCTGGTCGCTGGAACGCTCATAGAGCCAACGGGGCGAGGTTTCGATCTTGACGTGGGTGCCCTGGGAATCGCTTTCGGCGTAGAAGTTCTGCAGCAGGATGGTCAGGCCGTATTCCCGGTTCTGCAGGATGTACTTGAAGCCCCCTCGCCTACCAGAATGGACACTGAAC
>NZ_JAWVYN010000016.1:0-93701 GCF_033722735.1 Marinobacter sp. | reverse complement strand
TGGCGGTGTCGCAAATGGGGTCCAGCTTTCTCGCTGCGGGGGCGCCCCCGGGCTGGCCGGGGGGCCGCCGGGGCTGGGTGGGGCGACTCAGAGTGCTTTCAGGGCGGCCTCGTAATCCGGTTCGTGCTTGATCTCCGGCACCAGCTGGCTGTGCATGACCTTGTTGTTCTCATCGAGCACCACCACGGCCCGGGCGCACAGGCCCGCCAGTGGGCCGTCCTGGATGGCGACGCCGTAATCCTGCTGGAAGCTGTAGTTACGGAAGGTGGAGAGGGGCACCACGTCTTTCAGGCCCTCCGCGCCACAGAACCGCCCGGCGGCAAACGGCAGGTCGGCGGACACCACCAGCACCACGGTGTTTTCCAGGCTGCTGGCCTTCTCGTTGAATTTACGGGTGGAGGCGGCGCACACGCCGGTGTCCAGGCTGGGCACGATGTTCAGGATCTTGCGTTGACCGGCGTAGGACTCGAGGGAGACGTCCTCCAGGCCCTGATTGGTGAGGGTAAAGTCCGGCGCGGCGTCGCCGGGCTTGGGAAAGTCGCCGCTGATGGCGATGGGGTTTCCGTCGAGTGTCACGCTGCTCATGGCTGTCTCCCTGTTTGGATTCGGTGGAAGTGACGTTCCTTACTGTGTAGTCCATTCCCGCCACTTCGTCACGGCGATCGACGACGATCAGGCCCCGGCCTCCGGGGCGGGCTCGAATCCGGGCGCAGGGTAGCGCTGGACCAACAGCAGGTAGGCCGCCAGCGCCGTCACCGTGGCCACCGCGACGACCAACGCCATGACCAGCGAGGTGCCGGTATAGAAATGGCCCACCAGCGCGCCCACCGTCGCGGCCACGGTCATCTGGCTGAAGCCGAACAGCGCCGAGGCCGAACCGGCCATGCGGGGAAAGTTGGCCAGGGCGCCGGCCATGGTCTGGGGCAGGGCCATGCCCACGCCCATCATCACCAGGGCCTGGGGCACCACCACCGCCCACACGGTGAAGACCTCGGCCACCGCCAGGGCCGCCATCAGGCCGCCACCGAACACGGCGAGCACCAGCCCGCGCAGCATCACCTGGTCCGGCACCAGCCGCCGGCCCAGTTTCATGGCGGTCAGGTTGCCAGCGATATAGCCAACCACCACCAGGCCGAACAGCAGGCCGAAGTGCTGCGGCGCCACAGCGAGAAAATCGATCAGCACAAACGACGAGCCGGACAGGAACGCGAACAGGGCGGAAAAGATCAGGGCATTGGTCAGGGTGTAGCCGATGAAGCTCGGGTCCGATCCGATGGTCCGGTAATTGGCCAGCAGGGAACATAGCCGCAGGGGCTGGCGGTAGTCCGCCGGCATGGGTTCGGGGATGCCGATGGCCACCACCAGGGTCATCACCAGGGCGTAGCCGGCCAGGGCCAGGAAGATGGCGTTCCAGCCCAGGCCCTCGAGCATCAGGCCGCCGAGCGTTGGGGCAACGGCCGGAGCCAGAGCCATGATGCTGGCCAGCAGCGCCAGGATGCGGGCGGCCTCCCGTGGGGTGTAGATGTCGCGGATGGCGGCCCGCCCCAGCACCGGACCGGCGGAGCCGCCGAGGGCCTGCAGGAAGCGGCAGACGATCAGCGTTTCGATGTCGCTGGTCAGGGCACAGCCCAGGCTGGCAACGGCGAACAGCAGGAAGCCGCCGAGCATCACCGGCTTGCGGCCAAAACGGTCGGCCAGGGGGCCGCACAGCAGCTGCGCCAGGGCAAAGCCCGCCATGTACACGCTCAGGGTCAGCTGCACCTGGTCGGCGCCGGCGGACAGGGCGGCGCCCATGGCCGGCAGGGCGGGCAGGTACATGTCCGTTGCCAGTGGCCCGAGGGCCACGGCGGCGGCAAGCAGGACGGTGGTCCAGACACTGGTGAGGGCGAGCATGGGCAACCCGATGACGGTGAAGAATGAGGGAATCAGTCTACGCCGATGGCCGGCCAGGATAACGGCCGGCGCCTGCATACCACCTATGAATAAAAGTGATGAATCAGCCGTCCAGGCCTTCGGCCACCGCCACCAGTTGCTGTCGCAACCAGCGATGGGCCGGATCGTCCTGGTGGCGCTGGTGCCACAGCATCAGCAGGGTGAATGGCTTGTAGTCGAAGGGCAGGGCGGCGTGGGCGAAGTCCTTGAGTAAGTGCCTACTCATGCGCCGGGGCGCCGTGGCCAGCAGGCGCGACTGGTTCAGGAAGCCGGGCAGGCCGGAGAAGTTGGACACCGTGACCACCACTTTTCGCTCCAGGCCGCGGGCGCTGAGGGAGCCTTCCAGGGCGGTGCGTTCGCCGGTGCCAAACAGGATGCCGATATGGTCGGCCTGCAGGTAATCCGCCAGGGTGGCCGGAGGCGTCCGCTGCGTCGGGTCGTAGAACACCACCATCTGGTCGTCCAGCAGCCGGCGCTGCATGACGTCGCTGGCGGACGGCGGATGGGGGGAGATGATCAGGTCGCACACCTCCTTGCGCAGCAGGTCGGCGCTGGGAATGCCGGAGGGAATCACCTGCAGGGTGATGCCCGGTGCCTGCTCCCGCAGGATGGCGGCCAGCGGCGGCAGCAGCAGGTCACGCTGGTAGTCGTTGGCGGCGATGGTGAAGCCGAACTCGGCGTCCCGGGGAGCGAACGGGGGACCGGCGGACAGCGCCCGCAGGTCGTCGAGGATCTGTCGCACGTTGGGGCCGACCCGCTGGGCATACCGGGTCGGGGCAATGCCGCGGCCGGACTTGACGAACAGCGGGTCGCCCAGTATCTGCCGCAGCCGGTCCAGGGTGTGGCTGACCGCCGACTGGCTCAGGCCCAGCTTGACCGCGGCCCGGGACACACTGGCTTCGTCCAGCACCGTCAGGAACACCCGCAGGGCACGGGCGTCGAGATTGAACGTATCGATGGGATTCATGGGTCCCAGTGTAGGGCAAAACCGCGGCCGGCAGAACCGGGGTTAGTCGGCGACTGCCGGGGTCAGTTCGAGCGTTCCGCCAGCCACTCGGCCATCTCTCGCCAGCTTGCCCGCGGCGCCTTGCTGCCGGCCAGGATGCCCATGTGGCCGCCGGGGATCACCCGGAAGGTCTTGTCGGTGGAGCTGACGTGGTCCATGACCCGCTTGGCGGCGCCGGGGGTGGCCAGGGTGTCGGTTTCGCCGGCGATGGCCAGCAGGTTGGCGTTGACGTTCTCCAGCCGCGCCCAATCGTCACCGATCTGGATCTTGCCGTCGGACAGCTGGTTGTCGATCCAGATGCGCACCATGGTGTCCTGGATGATGCCACCGGGGTAGGCCACCATCCGGTCGAGGAACGCTGAGGTGGTGGCGTGGTTGGTCACGAACTCCCGGTCGCCCAGGCGGACGATCAGTTCCCAGTAACCCATCACGCTGCCGATGGGGTTGGTCAGCTTGAACCCCAGGGTGTTGGCCCAGCCCGGGGTGTGGAACCAGTGCGGCTGCAGGTTGTGCAGCCGGAACCCGGTGCGCTCGCGGACAAGCTCGGCGACGTCGGAAATGCGCTGGTACAGCACCCCGATCAGGCCCGAGGCGTGGCTGTCGATGGGCGAGCCCAGCACAATGGCGTTGCGGATGTGCTGGTCCTTGCTGAGGGCCGAGTAGAACAGGGTGAACATGCCGCCCATGCTCCAGCCATGCAGGGACAGTTCCTGTTCGCCGCTGTGTTCCCGTACCCGGTTGAGGTAGGCGGGCAGCAACTCGGCGACGTAGGTGTGCATGTTGTAGTGGGTGTGCTCGCGGGTGGGCACGCCCCAGTCGATCAGGTACACCTCAAAGCCCTTGGCGCGGAGAAACCGGACCAGGCTGCGCTGGGGGAACAGGTCGTAGATCAGCATGTTCACCGCCAGCGGCGGCACGATCACAATCGGGGTCTTGTGACTCTGGCGCGCCACCGGAATCTCTTCGTCGTCCAGGTCGATGAAGTCTTCCGCCAGCGGCGGGTAGTAACGCAGGCTGACCAGACCGTCGCTGTGCAGGGTTTCGAACGGGGTCTGGCCGGCCTGTACCAGGCTGGCGGCACGGAACACCCGGTCGAAGGCGTTGCCGGCGTAGAGGGCGGTCTGGCGAGTCAGGCCGGACGCCTTGTTGATAACGTTCTGGAAAATATTGGGCATGGCCGGGTTCATCACGGTTTACTCTAGGAACAGCGCGTGGATTCGCAAGTTGGCCAAAGTATACGGACAACAGCCGCTCGAACTATGGCAAAACCGTCCAGTGACGTTGGCAAATCAGTCACCATGGGCCACTGCCCATTGGTCCACGGCATTGCTATCATGCGCACCAGCCATCAACGGACAACAACACGGACAACAACCATGCTCAGCTTTCTGCCCGCGCCGGTGATCGGCGTGCTCAACGCCCTGTTGCTGGGAATCAACACGCTCTTCTGGTGCATCCTGCTGTACATTCCCGCGCTCCTGAAGCTCGTTATTCCCATCCAGGGGTTCCGGGTGCTGTGTACCCGCGCCATTATCTGGATCTCGGAGTCCTGGGTCGCCTGCAACACCGGCTGGATGAAACTGACCCACGGCACCGACTGGCGGGTGACCGGTGCCGAGCAGTTGCAGCGTCAGGGCTGGTACCTGGTGCTGAGCAACCACCAGAGCTGGGTGGACATCTTCGCCATGCAGCGGGTGTTCAATCGACGGGCGCCGTTTCTGAAGTTCTTCCTGAAGAAGCAACTGATCTGGGTACCGGTAATCGGTCTGGCCTGGTGGGGGCTGGATTTCCCGTTTATGCAGCGCCATTCCCGCGAGTACCTGATCAAGCACCCGGAGAAGCGCGGCGAAGACCTGAAGGCCACCCGCAAGGCCTGCGAGAAATTCCGCTACACCCCGGTAAGTGTGATGAACTTTGTGGAGGGCACCCGTTTCACCCCGGCCAAGCATCAACGCCAGAAGTCGCGCTTCCAGCACCTGCTGACACCCAAGGCGGGCGGTGTGGCGTTCGTGCTGGACGCCATGGGCGACTCCATCGAGACCCTGGTGGATGTCACCATTGCCTATCCGGGCGGAGCGCCGACGTTCTGGGGCTTTCTCTGTGGCCGGGTCGATGAGATCCGCCTGACCATCGACACCGTCACCATTCCGGAGCACCTGAAGGGCAAGGATTACACGGCCGACGCGGAGCACCGCAAGCAGATCAAGGACTGGCTGCAGGACCTCTGGTCCGGCAAGGACCGGAAACTGGCCGCAATGCTGGACTAGTCTGCCGGGACACTAGGCGGCGTTGCCGCCGGTGTCCTCATCCTCGTCCACCTCGTCCGGGTGTTCCCGCTTGTAGCGCTCCCAGTCCTCCCAGTCGAAGGGCGTGCCGGCATGGGGGCGCCGCAGGTGCCGGGCATGTTCCAGGGCATTGTGGCGCAGGCTGTGGTCGCGTTCTTCTTCCTCCTTGTCAAACCCGTATTTGCGGAGGAATTCGTCAGGGCTGATTGGCATAGGGCTCACCTCCCCACGGTTGGGCTTCTGTGAAAGCGCCTGGCATTCCTTCAATCACCATGCGCCCCCGCCGCCGGATTTTCAAGGGTTCGCCGCCGCCTGGGCGGTCTGGTCGTCACCGGTGCCGGTGGCGCTCTCCACCAGCTTGAAGTTGATCTGCTTGCGCTCGTTGTCCACGTCCGCGAGGGTGACCGTGACCGGCTGCTCCAGCTGGAAGGTACGGCCGTTCTTGGTGTGGGTCAGGCGCAGCGTGACCGGGTCAAAACTGTACTTGCCCGGCAGGGTCTTGCAGCTGACGAAGCCCTCCAGGCCGTTGCTGTCCAGGCGAACGAAGAAGCCGGCGGGCACGGTACGGCTGATGGTGCCGGTCTGTTCGGTGGCGCCCAGAGTGGGGGCGTATTCGCACTTGAGCCAGTTCTCCAGGCTGTTGGCCGCCTGGCGGGCCTGGATCTGGGCGGCCTGCAGCGTCTCCAGCTGCGCCTCGGTCAGTGGTTGCATCGGCTGCTGCCACAGGGCCGCCTTGATCAGCCGGTGCACGTAGTAATCGCTGAACTTGCGCAGGGGCGAGGTGAAGGTGGTGTAGGCCGGCAATCCCATGCCCTGGTGCGGAGCGGGCTGGAACGAGAGTTCCACCCGGGCCAGCTGGCGGGAGACGATGGCTTTTACCGGCACCTCCGCGTCCAGGCCCTCACTGCGTTGCATCAAGGTGCGGAAGTCGTCCGCGCTGGCTGGATCCAGTTCCGCCAGGGCTGGCGCAAAGTTGGCCAGCAGGGTCCGAATGTTGTCGCGCCGGTCCTCCCGCAGGCCGGGGTGGGTAATAAACAGGCCGGAGCCCCGTTGGCCCAGGAAATCCGCCGCACAGCGGTTGGCGGCCACCATGCATTCCTCTACCAGACGGTGGGCTTCGTTCTGAACGGCGGGTTCGATCTGGCGAATGCGCTTGTTCTCATCCAGCCGCAGGCGGAACTCCGGCCGGTCACTGCTCAACAGGGCGTGCTCTTCCCGCCAACGGCGCAGGGCCGTGGCGGCCTGGTGCAGCTGATCCAGGCTGGTGGTGACCGCCTCCGGCAGGGCCTTGGCCTCCTCGCCTTCGCGGCCATCGATCACACTGGCCGCCAGGTCGTAACTGAGCTTGCCCTGGGAGCGCACGGTGGCCAGTTCGAAGCGGTAATCGCCCAGGCTGCCGTCGTTATTGACCTGCATGTCGCACACCAGCGCGAGGCGTTGGGTGTCCGGCAGCAGCGAGCACAACCGGGTGCTGATGGCTTCCGGCAGCATGGGCCGGGGCTCGCCGGGGAAATAGATGGCGGTGGCGCGGCGCAGGGCCTCCCGCTCCGCCGGGCTGTCCGGCGCCATCAGGGCGGTCGGGTCGGCGATGGCGACAGAGACCTTCCAGCCGGTGGCATTGGCCTCGGCCAGCAGGGCATCGTCCATGTCCTGGGTACTGGGGCTGTCGATGGTGACATAGGGCTCGACCGTGCGATCCCGGCGGTCGCCGGCGACCGCCGCAATGGCGTCTTCGCTGAGTGCGTCCGCCTGCTGCTGGACCGCGGCCGGCCAGGTTTCCTCTAGGTCGAAGCTGGCCAGGGTGAAGGCGCGTTCGATGCCGGGTTCGCCGGCCTTGCCGATTACCTTCTCAATCCTGGCCTGGCCCTTGCCATCCTTGAACGGGTGCTTGTGGATACGGCAGTAGATGAAGTCGTCCGGCTCGGCCTTCTGCCGGTGCTTGGGCGGAATGAAGATCCAGCGGTTGATGCCGGGGGTTTCCGGAACCACAAAGTGGCCCTTGCCCTTGACCAGGTAGCGGCCGACAAAGGTGGTTAGCGGGCTCTCCAGGAGTTCGTCCACCACGCCCTGGCTCTTGCCCTGGTCGTCGGTGTGCTCGGTGACGTGGATGCGGTCGCCAGGCAGCACTTTCTGCATTTCCTCTGGCGGCAGGAACAAGTCCCGGCCCTCGTCCAGGGCCACGAATCCGAAACGACCGTTCGTGGCTTTAACGGTGCCGGCGAAGACCACCTTGTTGTCTTTGATATCGGATTTGAGCTGGCGCAACTGACTGAGCGCGTCGGCATTGAGCATGAACGGACCTGGCTGGTGAAGTTGAACGTAGAGGCGGAGTATAACGGTTATGGCGCCACGCGTCAGAGGGGGTGTGGCAAAATCATAGCTCAACCCACTGGCGCTGCAGGTTGGCCAGGGACTTGGTCAACAGGTCGAATTCGGCGGTTTTGCCTTCCCGGTCAAACAGCTGCCGCCGGGCGGTGTCGAGATCAAAGAGTACTTCCCGCTGCGCCGGCTCGCGGATGGTGCTCTGAATCCAGCCGATGGCCACCCGTCGCTGCCCACGGGTAACGGGCTCGACACGGTGCAGGGTCGAGGAAGGGTAGATCACCGCCGAGCCGGCGGGCAACTTATAGGACTGCTCGCCGGCGGAGGTGTCCGTCACCAGCTCGCCGCCGTCGTAACTCTCGGGGTCGTCGAGGAACAGGGTGAAGGAGATGTCGGTGCGCAACCGGCCGGCGCCGCGCCCCATCACCGGATCATCCACGTGGTTGCCGTAGGTCATGCCGTCCCGGTAGCGGCTGAACAGGATGGGGGTCATTTTCGCCGGCCTGGCCGCCATCTGGAACACCGGATGACCGGTGAGGGCTTTCTCCACCTCCGCCCGCAGGGCCTGGGCTTTCTGGTCGGCCATCTGCATCTGTTCGTTGTTCTTGACCAGGCGGGCATGCCAGCCGGCGCTCTTGCGACCATCCTCGAAGGCGCCGCTGTCCAGTGCGACCCGGACACGCTGCAGTTGCTCTGGTTTCAGGATTTCGCCGATGCACACAATCATGGGGGGACTCCAGGCGGAATGGGAATAATTTGCAATAAATGTCTTAGTTGCATCATCATGCCCTGACACGGAAAAGCCATCAATATCCTCGCCATGGTTAGGCGGTTTAGCGACAGGAGAATCCAATGAAGAACCAGAAACTGAAACTGTGGACCGGTATCGGGGTGGCAACGTTGCTCGCCAGTTCCGGCGTGAGTGCCGATGGGCATGGCGGCACCCCCCAGGAAGAACAGGTGAAGCCTGGCGCGCACGGCGGTGAAGGCGGCGAACATCACGGCGGCGAAGGCGGCGAATACCACGGTGGCGAAGGCGGCGAACACCACGGCGGCGAAGGCGGCGAACACCACGGCGGCGAAGGCGGCGAACACCACGGCGGTGAAGGCGGCGAACACCACGGCGGTGAAGGCGGCGAACACCACGGCGGTGAAGGCGGCGAACACCACGGCGGTGAAGGCGGCGAACACCACGGCGGTGAAGTTGGTGCCGCATTCAGTTACTTCGTTGCCGGCGGTGAAGGTGGTGAAGGCGGCGAAGGCGGCGAAGGCGGCGAAGGCGGTGAAGGCGGTGAAGGCGGTGGCTCGGTATCTGCTGTCACCTCCGACGGCGCCTACGTTGCCATGCTGCATATGATGCAGGGCCACCTGATGGCGGCCCGAGAGCTGATCAAATCCGGCGAGGTGGCGCAGGGCCGCCCGCACCTGGCCCATCCCTGGGTGGAGGTCTACCCGATGGCCGAGGATGGCCTGGCGCGCCGGAATCAGGGCGATCTCGGCGAGCGTCTGCGGGCAGTGGCGGAGAAAGCCGGACAGGTCGACGACTGGGGCGATATCAGTGAGGAGTTTCAGGCCGCCTGGCTCGGCATCGAGCAGGCGGTGAATGGCGTTGGCGACCAGCAGGGGCTGAGTGCGGAAACCATCTCCAAGGTGGTGCTGTCCCTCACCAAACAGGCCGTGCTGGAATACGATGAGGCGTTGGACGGCGAACGTTTCGTGGCGGTCCACGAGTATCAGGATGGTCAGGGCTTTGTTGGCGCCGCCCGTCAGTACCTGGACAACCACCAGGACACACTGAAGCGTCGTAACAACGAAGCCTGGCGTGACGCCAGCGAGGCCCTGGACGTACTCCGGAAGGCCTGGCCGTCACCCCTGCCGCCGGAAAAGCCGGTAGTCGAGGTGTCGAAGCTTTACGCCGACCAGGCCCGGCTGGAGCTGGCCCTGGCGCCCTACCTCTACTGATCCCGATCCGGGAACAACGCCGGGGCCTGAACGGCCCCGGTCTTCGCTTTGGTCGGACCTACCGATAGTCAGCGAATACCCGGGTCTGCCCCTGTTCATTGAACAGCAGCACCTGATAGGCATCCTGCCGATCCCCCAGCTCCATTCCGGGAGAGCCCACCGGCATGCCCGGCACACTGAGGCCGCGGGCGGGTAGGTCTTGGGCCAGCAGGCGGTGGATGTCGCGGGCCGGCACATGGCCCTCGATCACGTAGTCATTAACGAACGCCGTGTGGCAGCTGGCCAGGGCCGGGGTGAGGCCGGCCTGCGCCTTGATGGTATTGAGATTCTGGGTATCGATGGCCTCCACCTCAAAGCCGTTCTCCTCCAGGTGTCGAACCCAGTCGCGGCAGCAGCCGCAGGTGGGTGACTTGTAAACGGTGATGGTCGGCGCCGTTTCAGCATGGCCCGGCGTGCCGAGGAAGAGGCCGCTGGCAAAGCCCAAGGCCAGGATCAGTTTTTTCATGGGGTTTCGTCCTGTCGCGAGTGATGGGAATCGGTGGGGTGGCCGGACTTGCCGGGGGCAAGCCAGAACCACCAGACAATGGCGGCCATCAGCACTAGGCCGCCGGCATTGATCAACAGTTCGTTCATTGGGTGGTCCTCCCGGAGCTGGGCCTGAACAGGCGCAAACGGTTGGCATTGCTGACCACCGTCACCGAGGACAGCGACATGGCGGCACCGGCCAGGATCGGGCTCATCAGGATGCCCCAGAGCGGATAGAGCAGGCCGGCGGCCACCGGAATCCCCAGGGTGTTGTAGACGAAGGCGCCGAACAGGTTCTGGTGAATGTTGCGCACCGTGGCCCGGGACACCTCGATGGCGTCGGCCACGCCGTGCAGCGAGCCCCGCATCAGGGTGATGGCGGCGCTCTCGATGGCCACGTCGGTGCCGGTGCCGATGGCGAAGCCGACGTCGGCTGCCGCCAGGGCCGGGGCGTCGTTGATGCCGTCGCCCACCATGGCCACCCGGTACCCCTGGCCTCGCATGGACTCGACGATCCCGGCCTTGTCGGCGGGCAGGACCCCGGCGCGGACGTCGTCGATGTTGGCGGCCTTGGCAATCGCCTCGGCGGTGGCCTCGACATCGCCGGTGACCATCATCACCCGGATGCCGGCGTTATGCAGGCGTTCGATGGCGGCGGCAGAGTCGGGTTTGATGGCGTCGGCCACCCCGATAACCCCCAGTGGCTGCTCGCCCCGCGCCAGGAACAGGGGGGTGCCCGCCTGCCGGCTGATGGCCTGCTCAGCCTCGGTCAGCGCCGACAGCTCGATGCCTTCGGCTTCCAGCCAGCGGCGGTTGCCCAGTCGCAGCGTAACGCCGTCCCGCTCGCCCTGCACGCCCTTGCCGTTAATGGCCTGGAAGCCGGTCACCGGCAGCGGTTCCACCCCGGTTGCCTGCGCCTGTTGAACCACCGCCTCGGCCAGCGGGTGCTCGGAATGCTGTTCCAGTCCGGCGGCCAGGGCCAATACCTGGTGTTCGGTTTCGGTCAGGGCATGGACCTGGGTCACCGTGGGATGACCCTCGGTGATGGTGCCGGTCTTGTCCAGGATCACCAGGTCGAGCTGGCCGGCGCTTTGCAGCGCGTCGCCCTGGCGGATCAGCGCCCCGAACTCGGCCGCCTTGCCGACTCCGACCATCCCCGACATGGGGGTGGCCAGCCCCAGGGCACAGGGACAGGCAATGATCAGCACGGTGGTGGCGGCCACCATCATGTGCACCCCGGCGGGTTGTGGCCCGAGGTTGTACCAGGCCAGGGCCGCCACCACCGCAATCAGCATCACGCTGGGCACAAACACTGCCGAGATCCGGTCCGCCAGCCGGCCGATGGCCGGCTTGGAGCCCTGGGCTTTTTTCACCAGTTGGATGATTTGCGCCAGGGCGGTTTCACTGCCCACCCGGGAGGCCTGATAGAGGATCGCGCCGTGACCGTTCAGGGTGCCGGCGGAGACCGTGTCGCCGGGGCCCTTGCCGACCGGCATGGGTTCCCCGGTGAGCATGCTCTCATCCACCCGGCTCTCCCCCTCAAGGATTTCGCCGTCCACCGGCAGCTTTTCGCCGGGGCGTACCCGGATGCGATCGCCGACCCGAACCTGCTCCACCGGCAGGTCCCGCTCCTCGCCGTCGCGGATGACGCGGGCGGTCTTGGCTCGCAGGTCCAGCAGGCGGCGGATGGCCTGGGAGGTCTTCCCCTTGGCGCGCAGCTCCAGGGCCTGACCCAGGTTGATCAGGCCGATGATCATCGCGGAGGCTTCGAAGTAGACGTGGCGGGCCAGTTCCGGCAGTGCTTCCGGCACGCTGGCGACCACCATGGAATACAGCCAGGCGGTCCCGGTGCCCAGGGCAATCAGGGTGTCCATATTGGCGTTGTGGTGACGAAAGGCCTTCCAGGCGCCGGTAAAGTAATGGCCCCCGGTGGCCGCCATCACCACCAGGGTGAGGGTGCCCAGGCCCAGCCACAGGGGCTGGTTGGCCGAGGTCACCATCATGGTGCCAAAACCCATGCCCCAGACCATCAGGCCCAGCCCGAGTCCCAGGCTGACCGCCATCTTGGTGAGCAGTTGCCGGTACTGGCGGTGTTCATCGGCATCGCGGCGTTCGTCGGCCTGGTCCGGGTCCTCGATCACCCGGGCGCCGTACCCGGCACTGGCGACCGCCTCGGTCAAGGCGTGTTCGTCGGCGTTGCCGTACACGCTGGCGGTGCTGTCCGCCAGGTTCACCTGGGCGCCTTCGACGCCGGGGACTGTCATCAGTGCCTGCTCGATGGTGCGGACACAGGACGCACAGGTGGCGCCACTGATCGCCAACTGAATGGCGGCGCCGGTGGCCGCTGAGGGCGCCCGCGGGGCGGCCTCCGGGGCAGGGTCACGGTGTTCGGTTGGCTGCGCCGTCTCGGGCTGGGCCGGCTGTGCGGGGTAGCCGGCTTCGCCGGTGAGGCGGGCGGCGGCTTCGAGATCCACCCCCGCCGGCAGGCGCACGGTTTGTGATTCGAGATCCACGGTGATCTGGTCCGGGTCCGCCACCAGTGGAGTGAGCGCGTCGCGGATTTTTCGGACGCAGCCCTGGCAGGAGGCGCCGGCAATGCGCAGCAGCGGTGCAGGTTCGTTTTGACGGTTCACTGGGGGTTACTCCTTCTGCTGGGACGCGGAGTCTGGGTCGTCCCAGTGTTCGATCAGCTGGCAGATGGTGTGTCCGTCCGGGGTGCCGTCGGGCATGGCCTGCCAGGCGGACAGCGCCGAGCGCATGCGATCGCGCAGCTGGAGCAGTTCCGCAACCTGCTGTTCCACGCTGTGCAGGCGCTTTTCGAACACGTCCCGCACCATCGGGCAGGGCGAGTGGTGGTCGTCCGCCTGATCCAGAATGGTCTTGATTTCGGGCAGGGAGAAGCCCAGCTGACGGGCCTTGCGGGCGAACTTGAGCCGGCGCAGGTCGTCGGCGGTAAACTGCTGGTAGTTGTTGACCGGATCGCGGGCCGGGTTCAACAGGCCCTCGCGGGCATAGTAGCGCACGGTATCGGCACTGGTGCCGGCGGCCTTGGCGAGTTCGTTGACCTTCATGCCGGGATCTCCTCCTCTCTTGCCGGGCGAGCAGCGGCCGGTCACGGATCCGGCCCTGGGATGAGGATAGCCTAAAACCTGTGAGCAGCTCACAGGTCAACGGTCAGGTGGAACGCTTTGCCTTCGCCCGCAGGAACACCTCGCAGTGGGGGCATTGATCGGGGGCCATCAGCTTGGCCTGCCAACCGATCTTGTGGTGACAGGCCGGGCAGGCCAGCCGGAGCTGAAGCACGATGATGGGGGTGATCAGCACGGCCAGCAGCACGCCCAGGGGCCCCCAGCTGTCACCGCTAGACAGGCCCAGCTGGCTGCCGAACACCAGCACCAGGATGATCGCGAAGAACGCGAAGATGAAGTAACCGCGGTTCCACTGCTCCCAGCGTCGGAGGCGGCGGTCCTGTTCGGGGGTCAGATATTGGCTTGGCATGGTGGCATCGTTCGCTTGGTTGGCTGACGCTGGTTGTGGGGCATGGGATGACTGGCTGGCATTGTGTCGTCTCGGCCGGGGCTTTTCAATCCTGCCCCAGGGGGAAACGGTCGTCCTGCAGCAGGGCCTCCAGTTGGTCGGCGCCGACCGGCCGACTGATCAGGTAACCCTGGGCGTAGTCGCACTGGTGCTCCTGGAGAAACTGCAGCTGTTGTTCGGTTTCCACCCCTTCGGCGACGACCCTGACCCCGAGGTTGTGGGCCAGATTGATCACTGCCCGGGTAATGACCGCGTCGTCGTGACGCTCGGTGACGTTGGTGATGAAGGAGCGGTCGATCTTGAGCAGGTCCACCGGGAAATCCCTCAGGTAGGCCAGCGACGAATAGCCGACCCCGAAATCGTCGATCGCCAGACGGATCCCCAGGTCGTGGAGGCGCACCAACTGGTTGCGGTTACGCTCGATGTTCTGGATGAAGATCTCCTCGGTCAGCTCCACCTCCAGCCGGTCGGGCGGGACCTGGTACTCGGCCAGGGCCTGCTGGATGTTGTCGACCAGGTGTTCGTCGTCCAGTTCCCGCCCGGACAGGTTCACCGCGATGCGCAGATGCGCCAGCGGGCCCTGGCGCCAGGCGGCCAACTGGCGGCACGCCGCCATCACCACCCAGTGGCCAATGTCGGTGATGCGGCCGCTCTCTTCCGCCAGTGGAATGAACTCAAACGGCGGAACCAGGCCGCGGGTGGGGTGTTGCCAGCGGATCAGGGCCTCCACGCTGTCCATCTTCAGGGTCGCCAGGTCCAGCTTGGGTTGCAGGTGCAGGACGAACTGGTCCTGCTCCAGGGCGATGCTGAGGTCCTTGTCCAGCTCCAGGCGCCGGACCTCCCGCTCCTGCATGCCTTCGGTGTAAAACTGGTAGGCGTTGCGACCGCTTTCCTTGGCGCGGTACAGGGCAATGTCGGCGTTACGCAACAGCACGTCGGCGTCCAGGCCGCTCTGGGGATAGACGGCGATGCCCATGGTGGCGGTGATGCTGTGGATCTGGCCCTGGATGGCAAAGGGCTCGTGGAAACACTTCTGGAGCTGTCCCAGCAGATGGATGACGTCGTCAATGTCGTCGACATGCTGCTGGCACACCATGAACTCGTCGCCCCCGGAGTAGGCCACCAGCACCCGTTCGTCGCCCAGGACGTTGAGGCGTTCCGAGACCTTGATCAGCAACTCGTCGCCGAACTGATGGCCGAGGGAATCGTTGAGGGTCTGGAACCGGTCGAGGTCGATCATGATCAACGCCACCTGGCGCTGATGGCGGTCGGCCAGGCTCAGGGCGTGGCTAAGGTCTTCCATGAAGAATCGGCGGTTGGCCAGCCCGGTCAGGGTGTCGGTGGATTCCAGGCGGGCCAGATCCTGCTGGATCAGTTGACGTTGGTGGATCTCCTGGTCCAGCTCGCTGCGGGTCTTGAGCAGGTCCTGGTGGCGTTTCAGCACCAGTTGGATCAGCAGGGTCGACAGGCTCACCAGCAGCCCCATCACCAGCAGTACCGAAAAGGTGATCCAGGGCAGCTGGCCGCGCTGGCTGGCCAGCCAGGCACGGGTGGGCGTGAGGCTGATCTGCCAGGCCGCATTGGGCAGGTCGACGGTAGCCCGCTGGACATAGCCGGTGCCGTCAGCGGGTTCCGGGTTGAGCTGGTAGGCCAGCTCGCCGTTCTCATGAATCTCGATGTGGAAGGCGCTGCGTACCCGCTCGGTCATCAGCGAGGAGGCCAGACTGGCCATGCGGAACACGCCGGCGATGAATCCCCGGTTGTCGCTGCCAGCGCCCACCGGCGCGTAGATCACCAGCCCGGTGCCGCCCTGTTCCAGCTCGATCACGCCGGTGGAGTCCAGTTGGCCGGTGGCTGCGGCCTGGGCCAGCGCCTGACGACGGGCGGGGGAAAAGGCAACGTTGAAACCGATGGCCTGTTCGTTTCCGGCCACCGGTTCCAGCCAGCGGATGACGTAGTTACGGTCAATCCACTCGATGGCCTGGTAGATGCCGAAGTCGTCCAGGTAGTTCCGGGCATCCGCACGCCAGCTCGCTTCCGTTAGGGCGGGGTTGTCTGCCAGACGGCTGGCCATGCGATTGAGGGCCTGGACGTGGTAGGCGAACTGGCGCTCCAGGTCGCGGGCCAGCCCCTGGGCCTCGGCGGTCAGGGCCGCCTGGAGCTGGCGATCCTGTTGGGTCTCGGTGCCGTGTTTCAGGAACACGGCGATGGCCAGGAACAGCACCAGGATCAGGACCGGCAACGCGGGGCTGAGCAGCGCGGTCACTATCTGTCGGGTGGCTGGCCTGGGTGCTTGCACTGAGGGCTCCGATACCCGGCCCCTCCGTTTCGGGGCCCGCCGGCGGTTAATGGAAACGTTGTCAGTATTGTAGGACAAATCAATAAGATACGGAAAATCTCATGGCCTGTCAGCAGTTACGGCGGTCACCGGCCAAGGCCCCGGATGCCAAGGCGTGGAATCTCCCGCTTGGGGCAGCGATCCATCACCACCGTCAGCCCGGCCCGCTCCGCCCGCTCGGCGCCGGCTTCGTTGATGACCCCCACCTGCAGCCACAGGGCAGGTACCCCACGCTCGATGGCGCGGTCGATCACCGGGTCGGTGCGTGCCGGCGCGAGAAAGACATCCACCAGGTCGATGGCCCCGGGAATGTCGGTGAGGGTGGCATAGACAGTCTCGCCCAGCAGGGTCTGGCCCGCCAGCCGGGGATTGACCGGAATCACCCGGTAGCCCTGGCCCTGCAGGAAGGCCATCACATCGTGACTGGGCCGTTGGGGCTTGTCGCTGGCCCCGACCAGGGCAATGGTGCGGGTGGATTCCAGTAGCTGGCGAAGCTGGTCTGGGTCCTGTACCGGCATGCCGTCAGTTGTCCCGGCTGGCTTCAAGCGTGACCGACACCGATTCCGCATAACGCAGGGCGTGGGGCTTGTCGATTTCCACTTCGGCCCATTGCACCTGCTGGTGGTCCATCACGATGGCCAGTACCTCGTGGGTCAACCGTTCCAACAGGGCAAACCGGTTACCGTCGACGTGGTGGATGATCTGTTTGGTGATGGTACGGTAATTGAGGGCGGATTCGATCTCGTTGCGTTCGATGGCGGCACCGGCATCGTAACGCAGGCAGACGTTGATGCGGACATCCTGCTGGTTGTTGATCTCCTCTTCCTTGATGCCAATGTAGGTGCGCAGCAACAGATCTTTGATGCGCACGGTGGCCAGTCGGTTGATCTCGGGGGCGGCCATGAATACTCCTGGGGTCAGCGTCGATTGATCAGGGTCAGAAACTCGTTACGGGTTGCCTGGGACGAGCGGAAGGAACCGAGCATCATTGACGTTTTCATCAATGAGTTCTGTTTCTCGACACCGCGCATCATCATGCACATGTGCTGGGCCTCGATCACCACGGCCACACCACTGGCGTCGGTTACCTGCTCCACGGCCTCGGCAATCTCCCGGGTCAGGCTCTCCTGGATCTGCAGGCGCCGGGCGTACATGTCGACGATGCGGGCCAGCTTGGACAGTCCCAGCACCTTGCCCTGGGGAATGTAGGCAATGTGGCACTTGCCGATGAACGGCAGCATGTGGTGCTCGCACAGGCTGTACAGCTCGATATCCTGCACCACGATCATTTCGTCCATGGATGACTCGAAGATGGCGCCGTTGACCAGCTCTTCCAAGGTCTCTTGGTAGCCCTTGGTCAGGAACTGCATGGCCTTGGCGGCCCGCATGGGGGTGTCGGCCAGGCCCTCCCGCTGGGGGTCCTCCCCGAGCTGTTCGATGATGTGTCGAAAGTGCGAGCTCAACGTCGTCAGATTATCGGTCATAGCCCTATCGCTCATTACCGGCAATTTATGACAGTTTAGCTTATGCTAATTGGCGACCAGGCTCCATGACTAACCGTGATTGATGGCAAATAAACTGGTTAATCAGGGTGTTATTATGCGATTTGGCCCCAGCGAGAATGGCTGCATGCGGTTCCATGAACTACAGTAGCTAGCTAAATGACCCTCCAACTCTCTACAGACAAGGCCCACTGATGGAACAGATCGATCGACGGGTGACGGACAACGTACGGGCATTGACCAGGCCGCTCTCACTCGAGGCCTGGCAACAGGGTGGCAAATGGTTTCACTATGAGGGCCATGCCATTTTCTGCCGGATGGAAGGCCGGGGGGACCCCCTGGTGCTGATCCATGGCTACCCCACGGCGAGTTGGGATTGGTGTCGGATGTGGCCGCTGCTAGTGCGTCATTACCGAGTCATGGCTCTCGACATGCTGGGGTTCGGTTTTTCCGATAAGCCCCCCAGACACCCGTACAGCATCGATGACCAGGCCGATCTGCATCAGGGCTGGCTGGAGCAACTGGGGCTGAAACGGGTGCACCTGCTGGTCCACGACTACGGCTGCAGCGTGGCCCAGGAACTGCTGGCGCGGGAGCAGGACGGCGAGTTGCCGTTTGCCATCGCCAGCGTCTGTTTCCTCAACGGTGCCCTGTTCCCAGAGGTGCACCGGCCCCTGCTGGTCCAGAAACTGCTCAGCGGTCCGCTGGGGGGGCTGTTCAGTCGGGGGTTGTCCCGGCGTGCGTTTGACACCCAGTTCCGGCGCCTGTTCGGTGGGCATCGCTGGCCGACGGTCCAGGAACTGGACGATTTCTGGCATTTGCTGACCTACAACAACGGCCGTGGCGTTCTGCACCGGTTGATTCACTTCATGGAGGAGCGGCGGTGCCACCGCAACCGGTGGGTGGGTGCGCTACAGAGGGCCGGCCAGCCTCTGCGGGTGGTCTACGGTCGGGTGGATCCGATCTCAGGGGTGGCCATGGCCCACCGCTTCGACGAGTTGATTCCCGAGGCGGACGTGGTGTGCCTGCAACGGGTGGGCCACTATCCCCATTACGAAGCGCCCGAGGCAGTGTTTGATGCGTTCCAGACTTTCCAGTCCTGCCGGGTTCGTTAGTGAACCCCCAGGGCATGTGGACAGGCGACGAACCTGTGTTACGGGACACTAGATGGCAGAAGGGGCCGAGACGGAGGTGCCGGGCTTGATGTCCTTGCTGCTCACCCAGCGGTTCCGACCCTGGCGCTTGGCACTGTAGAGTGCCTGGTCGGCCCGGTTGAGCCAGGTGGACCAGGTTTCGCCCTTACTGACCTCAGTAACCCCGGCGCTGGCGGTCAGCGGGATCTCGTTCACGAAGGGCGCGGCACTGATGTTGTTCAGCAACTGCTGGGCCAGTCGCTCCGCGTCCCGCTGGCGGGTTTCCGGCAGCACCAGCATGAATTCCTCACCTCCGATCCGGAACAGCTGGTCACTCTCCCGCAACCGCTTGCGGATGCGTACTACCGCCTCTTTCAGCACCCGGTCCCCCGTCACATGGCCCCAACGGTCATTGATGGTCTTGAAATGATCCAGGTCCATCAGCACCAGACTTGACACCCGCTCATAGCGCTCCCGCATCTGGATCTGGCTGTTGAGAATGTCTGCCAGTTGGGACCGGTTGAGGCAGCCGGTGAGAGGGTCGGTGGTGGCCAGTCGGGTGAGCTCTTCCTTCAGTTGCCCCACCAGCCAGGCGAACACCATCACAAAGACGCAGGTCAGTCCCAGTGAAAAGGTGATGCGCCAGAAATCCGACTGGGGAAAGCCCAGGAACGCAATGGTGGCTATGACAACGACAAACACGATGCTGCTGGCCGAAGCCGGGCGCAGCGGTAACAGGAAGAAGGTCGCGGCCGCGGTGGGATAGGCCCAATACAGGCCGGCATGGCCATTGATGACCATGGAATAGGCCGAGGACACCATCGCCAGCACCACAAAGGGCCAGCCGTGTAGAAAGTAGACGCGGCGCCAGCGCAGAAAGGCGATCACCAGCACCGAATTGACGCAGAACAGCACCAGCAGCAGGGAGAGCAGATAGTGTTCCTGCCGCCATTGCACAAACACCAGCGGCAATACCGCAATAAGCGCCCAGAAATGCAGGTGATAGATGATCTGGCGTCGGAAGCCCAGTACCACCAGGGTTGGATTTGACGCGCATTTCCTTGCGGGGAACGACAAAGAATTCAACTGATGACTCCCTGGGTAAGGCACAGGTCACAAGCCGGCGTGAACGCCTTTGGTTGAGTCTAGCACGGCCCCTGGGGATCCGTTAGTGGGTGGGACCGAAACTCAAGCCGCCTTCCACGTAGTCGACAAACTGGTTGAACAGGGTGGCATCGTCGGGGCGAATGTCGCCAAAGGGGGTGGTGGAGAGCAGGTGGATTTCCGCCGCGCCGTGGATCAGGCTGACAAAGGTGAACCCGAGCCGGATCCGCAGGGTACCCCGGTCGATGTCCGGCAGCACTCGATGCAGCTGGGCCTCGATGCGCTCGATGTCGACCCGGAAGTGCTCGTTGAGCAGTCCAATCACCGGTTGGGTATTATCGGCATGAAGATGGGCCATGAACCGAAGGGCCGCCGATCCCCAGGGTGGGGTCCCGGACAGCAGGGAGAGATAGGGCGCGCACATCGCCTGCACGATATCCCTCAGGGTGGGGGACGGTGCCCGTTCGACCTGCCGGAACGCGCTCTCGAAGCGGGGCTTGAGGTGGTCGGTGATCAGCGTCAGCACACCGTCGATCAGCCCCAGCCGGTTGCCGAAGTGGTAATGGGCCGCTGCCGAGTTGCGGGTACCGGATTCGGCGCTGATGGTACGCAGCGAGACGCCGTCGAGTCCGCGCTCGGCGAACAGCTCCAGGGCAGTGAGCAACAGTTTCTGGCGGGTGGAGTCAGCGGTCGTGGTTGCTGGCATAGCGGGTAAGCCGGGAACGTGTCTTGCAAGCGTACCATGAAACGATGGCTTCAGGTCCCGGTGCTGGCGACGGCTCGCCGGCTTGGTTACACTCGCGGGTCCAATCGGAGACCAACTATGACCGCTATCCATACCCGGCCACCGGCGCTGACCCTGCGTGCGGGACGTCGAGCGCTCGAGCGCCTGCAATCCATGCCATTGCGACCGGAGGATGTCCATGTCATTCCCGGTGCCGCGGGAGGCCCCAAGGCCCTGGGGCTGACCGGGCTGGACCAGGCCATCTTCGGTGACTGGCTGCCGCGGGCGCCCCAGGAAAGGGCACTTATCGGTTCCTCCATCGGCAGTTGGCGATTCGCCGCTGTGGCATCGAGTGATGATCCCAAGGCCCAGCTGGCCAGGCTGGCGGAACTTTATACCTCCCAGCGCTTTGCCAAGGGCGTCAGCGCCGCGGAGGTCAGCCGCAAGAGCGTGCTGTTCCTGGAAGAGTTGCTGGCGGGGCGGGAAGAGTACCTGCTGAGCCATCCCCACTACCGGCTCAACATTGTGGTGGTGCGGAGCCTGGGGCTGCTGGAGCATGACAGCCGGGGACGGCTCGGCCTGGGGCTGATGAACGCCATCAGCGCCAACATGGTCAGCCGCAAGCACCTGGGTCGATTCATGGAGCGGGGGATTATTCACGACAGCCGGTTGCCCACCCCGGTGGCCAAGCTGGTGGACTTTCCCAGCCACCAGGTGGCGCTGACCCGGGACAACCTGTTGCCAGCGCTGCTGGCCTCGGCCTCCATCCCGCTGATCATGTCCGGGGTGCGTAACATTCCGGGGGCGCCGGAAGGGGTTTACCGGGATGGTGGTCTGCTGGACTATCACCTGGACCTGCCCTACGAACAGCCTGGCGTGGTGCTGTACCCCCACTTCACCGACAAGGTGGTGCCCGGCTGGTTCGACAAGTCGCTGCCCTGGCGTCGTGGCGATGCCACCCGATTGCAGGATGTGCTGCTGGTGGCGCCGTCGAAGGAATATTTGGAGTCGTTGCCGGACAGGAAGTTGCCGGACCGGAAGGATTTCGAGCGTTACGTGGGCGACGACGCAGCACGAGAGAAGGCCTGGCGGGAGGCGGTGGCGGCCAGTGAGCAACTGGGCGATGAGTTTCTGGAGTTGGTGGAGAGTGGGCGGCTCAGGGAGGTTTTGCGGCCTCTGGATGGAAAGCACTGAATGAGCCTGTTCCTGTCATAGGGCTGCTGCATCGGTGCCGGCCGTCACCCAATAACGGCTATTTACTTTGTGCGGGTCTCGAACCGGTCTTAAACATCGATGGATCGATGGGTAGGATCGGCAAGCGTGGCCCAGGCCTTTCCCAAACCGTCTGTGGCCAGGGATGGCCACAGCCGAGCCCTACAGGGACGTACTTGCGGGCGTGTTTGGGAAAGGCCTGGGCCATGCTTGCCTGCCCGGAGGTTTCAGGCTGGGGCGGCAACTCCCCGCTCGGGTAGTAAAATCGCAAACAACGCCGCCAAGACCACCAGTCCCGAAGAAATCCACAAACACGCCTCCAGCCCCCAGGCCTGATACACCCAGCCGGACAGCACCGTCCCCAACAACCGCCCGGCGGCATTGGACATGTAATAGAACCCCACATCCAGCGACACCCCATCGGCCCGGGCGTAACTCACGATCAGGTAGCTGTGCAGGGACGAATTGATGGCGAACAGCACCCCAAACAGCAACAGCCCGCCAATCACCAGCGGTTGCCCGGGCATTCCGCCAAGCAGCCCCGCGGCCATCAGCGCTGGCACGATGGCCAGCAGGGTGGCCCAGCCAGTGGCGGCGTTGCGGCCGGGTACGGCGCCACGCCTACGGCCGGTCAGGGTGGGAGCGACGGTCTGGATAAACCCGTAGCCGATGACCCACAGTGCCATAAAGCCGCCCACGGTCCAGAAATCCCAGCCAAACACGGTGTGCAGGTACACCGGCAGCGCCACCACAAACCACACGTCACGGGCGCCGAACAGGAACAGGCGGGCGGCGGACAGCACGTTGATCGCCCGGCTCTTGGACAGCAGATCGGTGAATTTGGGCCTGGCCCTGCTCTTGCCCAATTCGGCCTTCAACAGCACCAGGCTGGCCAGCCACACCAGCAGCAGGGCCCCCGCCATCAGCAGCACCGCCCCCTTGAAGCCGGCCAGCATCAGCAGGGCGCCGCCGAGGAAGAAGCCCACCCCCTTGAGGGTGTTCTTGGAGCCGGTCAGCAGCGCCACCCACTTGTAGAGCCTGCCCTGCTGCTGCCCGGGCACCAGCAGCTTGATGCCGCTCTTGGCGGACATCTTGTTGAGGTCCTTGGCAATGCCGGACAGTGCCTGGGCGGCCATCACCCAGGGCACGGTGAGCATCGCTGCGGGCACCGCCAGCATGCCGAGGGCGACGATCTGCAGGAACAGCCCCAGGTTCATGGTGCGGTTCAGGCCCAGGCGGGCCCCCAGGTAGCCGCCCACCAGGTTGGTGACCACACCAAAGAACTCGTAGAACACGAACAGCAGGGCAATCTCCAGCGGCGAGTAGCCGAGCTGGTGAAAGTGCAGCACCACCAGCATCCGCAGGGCGCCGTCGGTGAGGGTAAAGGCCCAGTAGTTGCCAGTGATGATCAGGTACTGGCGGATTGCCGGGCTCATCCGTCCGCGGCCCCCACCTTGCGAACCAGCTCCACGGTGCGGTTGGCGTAGCCCCATTCGTTGTCGTACCAGGCGTAGAGTTTCACCTGGGTGCCGTTGACCACCAGGGTGGAGAGGGCGTCGATGATCGACGAGCGCGAATCGGTCTTGTAGTCGATGGACACCAGCGGGCGCTCCTCGTAGCCGAGGATGCCGTTGAGCGGACCCTCGGCGGCTTCGCGCAACAGGCGGTTGACGGTGTCCCGGTCGGTGGGGGTTGCCACCTCGAACACGCAATCGGTGAGGGAGGCGTTGGTCAGCGGCACCCGCACGGCGTGGCCGTCCAGCCGACCCTGGAGTTCCGGGAAGATCTCGATGATCGCGGTGGCGGAGCCGGTGGAGGTGGGGATCAGCGAGCTGCCGCAGGCCCGAGCCCGGCGCAGGTCCTTGTGGGGCGCATCGATGATGGTCTGGGTGTTGGTGAGGCTGTGGATGGTGGTCATCGAGCCGTGCTTGATACCCAGGTGCTCGTGGATGACCTTCACTACCGGCGCCAGGCAGTTGGTGGTGCAGGAAGCGGCGGTGACAATGCGGTGCTGGGCGGGATCGAACTCATGGTCGTTGACCCCCATCACGAGGTTCTTGGCACCGGTCTCCTTCACCGGCGCGGTCACCACCACCCGTTTCACCCCCTGATCCAGGTAGGCGTTGAGAAGCTTTACCTTGCGCATCTTGCCGCTGGCCTCGATGACCACGTCGCAGTCGGACCAGTCGGTGTCGGCGATGGTGGCGTTGCCGGTAACGGTAATACGCTGCTCCCCGATCACCAGGCTGTCGCCATCGGCCTCGGCATGGTAACGCCAACGGCCATGGACGCTGTCGAAGTTCAACAGATGGGCAAGGGTCTGGGCGTCGGCACCGGGGTCGTTAATGGCGATAAATTCCATTTCCGGCCAGTCGAAGGCTGCGCGCAGTGCCAGCCTGCCCATGCGCCCGAATCCGTTGATGCCTACTTTCAGTGTGCTCATGCTTGGTTCTCCATGGTGGTGCAGCGGCCGTCGGGCCGGTCGGTCATGGTGTCCAGGCGCAGGACCATTGGCGACAGCAAGTCTGTGTTGGCTGCGACGGTGGATTCCAGCACGCCGTGAACCCACTCCGGTAGCGCGGGATGGAGGCGGTAGTAGACCCACTGGCCCCGGCGTTCATCTTCCACCAGGGCCTGTTCCCGCAGCTGCGCCAGAAAGCGGCTGATTCGTGGCTGGGACAGCTCCAGGGCAGCGGTCAATTCGCATACGCACAGCTCGCCTTCGCGCAGGAGCAACAGCAGGGTGGCCAGCCGGTTGTCGTCGCCCAGCAACTTGAAGACGGTGGCCGGCGGGTAGTCCATCGGTATGGGGGCCGCCTTCTGGTGCACCATCACGAACAGTTTCAGGCGTTCGCGAATTTCGTGCATCACCATGGCAAAGGTGGCATGACGGTTGGTGGCGGCTGGATCGGGAAAGTCCCAGGAGATCACCTGACCGGAAAAGGGGACTTTCTGGCATTCGTGTGCGGCCTTGTTGCACAACATGATCACATAGTCCCACTGCTGATCGGCGAACGCGCTGATCGGGGTACTGCTGAGGTTGTCGACCTCAAGGCCTTCCTCTTGCAGGCACTGCCGGGTCAGCGGGTGTGGGCTGGTTGGCTCGGTGCCGGCGCTGGCCACCTCAAACCGGTCACCGGCCATGGACTTGAGCAGGGCTTCCGCCATCAGCGAGCGGGCACTGTTGGCGGAACAGACAAACAACACGCGACGACGATCCGACATGATGATCACAACATATAACAAAATGGGAATATAATGATATCGGCATGTTCTGGTTTGCACAAGAAACCAACTTCAACGAGGGTGGCTATACTGCAAGCTGATGACAGCGAGGTGAGTCCATGTCTGAGACAGCGCAACCCCAAATCGCCCGTACCACGCCCTGTTCGGTGCTGGTGGAGGCGGGCAAGGATTACTTCTGGTGTGCCTGTGGACGCAGTGGCAACCAGCCCTTCTGCGACGGTTCCCACAAAGGCACGGGTTTGAGGCCGGTCAGGTTCAGTGCCGAAAAGACCGAATGGATCTGGTTCTGCGGCTGCAAGCAGACCGGCAATCCGCCGTACTGCGACGGTAGCCACAAGACCTTGGCGTAGCCCTCTAACCGCTCAATGACGAGGCAGGGCGCTAAGCCGGTAACCGACGCAGCCGTGCACCGGGTCGGTCTGGGCCTTGAGTCTCAGTGAGACCGGCAGGGGCGACCGGTCGTCGAGCTGCAGTTCAAGGTCAATGCGCTCAACGTGGCGGTCTTCCCGCGCGGCCTTCAACGTGGCCAGGAAGTTTTCCCGGTAGTGGGGGGCGATCAGCTCATCGAACGGGCGGTTGGCCATCTCGGAGGGGGGGCGGTCCAGCAGGTCCGAAACCTGATCGGAAATAAACCCGATGCGTAGGTGCTCGTCCAGTTCCGCCACGAATCCACCGGCCAGACTCACCAGATCCCGGGTCCGTTGGCCGCTCTCGTCGAGGGCCTGGTGCAGGATGGTTTTCTCGACATCCAGATTGGCGAAGCGCTGCTCCAGCTGCTGATACTGGCTTTGATACCGTTCCAGTTCGCTCCTCAGTTGCCGGTTGCGAAGGATGGGCCAGCACAGGAGCAGGGCCGCCGACAGGGCGAACGCCAGGCCGGACAGCCAGAGCTGTCGGCGCAGGCCGGCACTGGCTTCGGAAAACAGCGCCAGGGTCGGCTCCGTGGCCACCATCCAGTAGCGGTCGCCGATTGCTACTTCGGTGCGCAGAACCTGATCCGAAAGCGGTCCATTATCAACCCGGTGCTGGTACAGCGGGGTCTTGGAGTGGTGGCTGAGGTCGTGGACCGTCAGTTGGATGTCCGGATCGTAATAGCTTCCGTAGAGGCTGCCCAGCCAGCGGTCCGGACTGAACGACACGCTCAGCAGCTCATTGGCAGACACGGGCAGGAACAACCGCACCAGTTGGTTGCTGCCGCCGTTGAGGGGGACTGTGCGGACCGATGTGGTGGCCACGGTCTGTTGTTGGCGCGCGGTGGCCAGAGGCTGGCGCCAGTGAGGTACCGAGGTGGCCAGCAGGCCCATGGCGACGCCTCGTTCGCCGATGCCGTCCCGGGTGTGGCTCCAGTGCACAATCAAATAGTTGGCCTGGGAGTCCGCCGGTTCGGTGGCGGGGTCTTGCTCCCAGTGGTGAAACAGCCCCCCCTCGAGTTGCTCTCCGGCGATCCGGGCCTCGGTCTGCAGGCGCAGGTCATGGGGGACCTGGCGAATGAGTTCCACACTCTGCAGCATGGCGTGACGCTCCATCAGCGCCCTGGCGCGTTGACGGAAATCGCTGCCGTCACGAAGGGGGCTGGCGATGACGCGGCGGCTGCTTTCCAGCAACACATCGAGCTGGTCCTTCAGCAGCGTGGCGAGCGCGCGGTGGCGGACCGCCAGCATCTGCTCGGTCTGGGCCTGGACGCTGTTGGCCGCCGTGGTGGCATTGTGCCAGGTCAGCCCCAGGCCAATGGCCAGCAGCAGGAGGGGCAGCCAGAACAGTGCGAGAAGTCGGCCAGAGGGCCTGGACAAACCCATGGATGTCTCCGCAGATGGCCTGGCGTCCCATTCGGTGAATGGACCCTCCAGCGGGACGCCAGGGAGCCTCTGATTCACTTTAGACCACGGCCGGGAACATGGGAAAGCGGTTCAGCTTTGCGGTCGCCTTACCAGGCCGTAGGTCAGCAGAAACAGCAGGAACGCCGCGACCACCACCGAGGGGCCGGCTGGCGTGTCGCCATACCAGGACAGGCTGAGGCCGCCGACGACCGACACCATGGCGATGGTCACCGCCAGAATGACCATGTGCTCGGGGGTTCGGGCCAGGCGGCGGGCGGTGGCCGCCGGGATGATCAGCAATGCGGTAATCAGCAGTACCCCGACGATCTTCATGGCCACCGCGATCACCAGGGAGAACATCAGCATCAGGGTCAGCCGCAGGCGTTCCACCGGGAAGCCTTCCACCCGGGCCAGCTCTTCGTGGATGGTGGTCATCAACAGGCCCCGCCACAACCGGAACAGTAGCGCGAGGATGACCGCCGCGCCGCCGTAGATCCACCCCAGGTCGTCGCGGCTCATGGCCAGCAGGTCCCCGAACAGATAACCGCTGAGATCCACCCGCACCTCCGGCATGAGGCTGAGGGTGACCAGGCCGATGGCCAGGGCACTGTGGGCGAGGATGCCCAGCAGGGTATCGGTGGCCAGGGTCCGGCTGCGCGCCAGCGCCACCAACACCAGGGCCAGCGCCACACAGGTCCCGGCAATGGTGAGGTTCAGGGGCATATGCAGCAGAAAGCCCAGGGCGATGCCCAGCAGGGCGGAATGGGCAAGGGTGTCCCCGAAGTAGGCCATGCGGCGCCAGACCACAAAGCAGCCCAGTGGCCCTGCCACCAGCGCGACCCCCAGGCCACCCAGCAGCGCCCGCCAGAAAAAGTCGCCGAGGACCGTATCAATGAACGCCATGGTGGTTGCAATCCTCGTGGGGGGGTGTCCCGTCGTCACTGTTGACCACGTCGCCGTGGAGGTTGTGCTGGTGATTATGATGGTGATGGTAGACCGCCAGGCTCTCGGCCACTTTTTGGCCGAATGTCTTGATAAAGGCGGGATCCGTGGAGATATCTGCTGGGTAGCCGCTGCAGCAGACGTGCTGGTTCAGGCAAATGACCCGGTCGGTGGCGGCCATCACCAGGTGCAGGTCGTGGGAGATCATGATGACGCCGCAGTGCAGCCGGTCGCGAAGGTCCCGGATCAGGTCGTACAGCGCTGCCTGCCCATTGATGTCGACGCCCTGGGCGGGTTCGTCCAGCACCAGCAGATCCGGGCTGCGGGCCAGGGCCCGGGCAATCAGTACCCGTTGCTTCTCGCCGCCGGAAAGATGGTGCACCGAGGCGTCGAACAGGTGTTCGACGCCGGTTTGGGCGAGGGCTGCCCGGCAGGCCGCCTCGGGTTCGCCGGTCAGCATCAGGAAACGGCGCACACTCAGCGGCAGGGTTGGCTGCAGGATCAGGTGTTGGGGCACATAGCCGATGCGGGCCCCGGGCTTGAGCCAGATGTCGCCGGTGGCGATGGCCTGGATACCGAGGACGGCCTTGATCAGGGTGGTCTTGCCGGCGCCGTTGGGACCGATAATGGTGACGACGTCGCCGCGGTTGACGGTCAGATTGATGCGATCGACCACCGGCGGTCCGTCAAACTGGACCGAGACGTCGTTCAGGGTAACCAGTCGTTCAGTCATGGCAGCAGTTGGGGCACTGGCCCGCGATTTCGATGGTGGTGTCCTCGGGGGTGAACGCCTCCGCCTCGGCGGCCTGGCAAACCGCCTCGCTCACCGCCGGCGCCGCCAGTTCCAGGGCGGTGCGGCAGCTGCGGCAGATCAGGAACACGCTGGTGTGGTGCTCGCCGGCGTGGGTGCAGCCGATGAAGGCGTTGAGCGAGGCAATGCGATGTACCAGGCCGTGCTGGAGGAGGAAATCCAGGGCCCGGTAGACCGTGGGCGGAGCGGCATTGTGGCCATCGTCCGCCAGGGCCGCGAGCAGGTCATAGGCGCCGAGGGGCTTGTGGGATTGCCAGATCAATTCCAGCACCCGCTCCCGGGTGGGGGTCAGGCGGGCGTTCTGCGCCTTGCAGATGGCGCGGGCCTCGGCCAGTGCGTGCTGGACGCAGGCGGCATGGTTATGGGGGCGATAGGGCAACGCCTTGGCGGACATGGTGACGCGATCCGGTGAAGATTTGCAACATTATAACATTCACCCTGGCGAGCGTCACCGCCGGACTCAGTGGTTGGCTTCCAGCGCCAGGGATTCCAGGAACTCCAGGTTGGGAATACAGGCGATTTCACCATCCACGTCCACCAGCATCAGATCGGCGGGGCCCGTCTCGCCGTCACAGCGACGGATCTGGTCCTCGGCAATCCGGGTCTGGCTGGGAATGCCCTGGGTCACCATCGCCACAAACGGCAGTTCGCCATGGTGCCGGCCGATGGTATTGAGGATGGCGATGCGTCCCCGGTGACCGGCCTGGCCGGGGGTGGCGGCACCGTTGGCGGCGTCGTAGGAGATCACCGGAAGCTGCATGCCCCGCCAGTTCAGGTCGCCCACCAGCCAGGCCGGCGCGCCGGCGCGGGGTTCCACGGCCACATGATCCACGATTTCGGCCACCGACACGTTGGGCAGCAGCAGCTGCCGTTCGTTCATCGGGATCATCACGCAGGGGAGGAGTTGGCTGCTTTCGTTCATCGTTCACGTCCTCAGGCGGGGTCCTGTTGCTGGCGGCGTTTCAGCAGACAGGATTCCTCAATGGTTTTGACGAGTTCTTTGGCCAGTTGCCGCGGGGTGCCGGTAAAGCTCACACAGCCGGTGTTGGCAACGGAATCGGGCATCGAACTGTTGGCGCAGCTGGCGCTGTCCTGCACCCAGATCCGGCTGCCGTAGGCCCGCAGCAGGGGCGCGGCGATGGCGCCGTCGTTGCCCATGCCGGAAAACAGGATCGCATGGCAGCGGTTGCCGTAGTGCTCACCCACGTTGAGCAGCACCTGGTCGATGGACGGACCGTAGGGGCCCGGCCAGGGAGTGTCTTTCTCCACCAGGGTGCCGTCCTCGGCCAGGACCCATTCGTGTTCCACCGGCAACAGCACCACATCGCCATTGTGCACCTTCATGCCGGCGTCGGCATGGCGAAGCCGGTAATGGGCATGCCGGCCCAGCACCCGGGTAAGCACCTCGGTGAAGTGGCCATCAATGTGTTGGGCATAGATGAATCCCACCGGCAATCCGGCCGGGAGGTGATCCAGGAATTCCTTGACCGCCGCCGGGCCGCCCAGGGAGGCACCGAGAATCCAGACCTCGTCGGCGGGGGTGTCCGGCTTGGCGGGCGGAATCCACTGCGGTAAATCCGGTGTGGTGGCCACTTCGGGCCCGGTGAACGCCAACTGCTCCAGGTCTGCGGCACTGTCCAGTTCTTCCAGCGGTCCCAGGTGTTGCTCGAGTTTGTCCAACAGCCGCCGTTCCCACCGGACATAGTGGGTGGCGCCGGTCTTGGGAGCCGTGTCGAGCCCGAATAACACCGGGGCCTCGGTGTTTTCGAGCAGGTGGTCGAACAGCGCCGCCTCATCCGCCTCGCCCTCCAGCGTCACCAGCCAGAGCCGGGCCTCCGGGAGCTGCGGCTGGTCCAGCAGGCGTTGTGGGTCTCCGCTGAAACAGCCTTCCAGCCCGAAGTGGGCCACCGCTTCCTGCAGCCGGTGGCGTTGCAGCGCGCTGTCCGACACGATGCCGACCCTGGGCCGTTCCGGTGCCGCCATTAGCGGTCACCGGTCAACCGTTCAATGGTGCCCAGCAACTCCGACTCCTGGAAGGGCTTGCCCAGGTATTCGTTGACCCCGAGGGACAGGGCCCGGTCGCGATGCTTCTGGCCCGTCCGCGAGGTGATCATGCAGATCGGGGTGTCCCGCAGGTTGTCGTCGTGGCGGACGAAGCTGGCCACCTCGAAGCCGTCCATCCGGGGCATCTCGATGTCCAGCAGGATGATGTCCGGCTGGTGGTCCTGCAGCTGGGCCACCGCATCCAGGCCGTCTTTGGCGGTGACCACTTCCATGCCGTTGCGTTCCAGCAGGCGTGAGGTGACCTTGCGCACGGTGACCGAATCGTCCACCACCATGACCACGGTGGGGCGGGCTTCGCGACGCTGGGTCTCCTGGCTGCTGGTCAGATCGGCCAGACGCTGACGCTCGGACAGGATGTCGGAGCGGATCATCGCCGGCAGGTCGAGAATCACCACCACGTTACCATCCCCGAGGATGGTCGCGCCGGACACGCCACGCACCGAGCTGAACTGCGGCCCGAGTGATTTCACCACGATCTCCCGGCTGCCCATGATGCTGTCCACCTGCAGGGCCATGGGCTGTTCCGACCCCCGCACCAGGATCACCGGCAGCGGCAACGCCTGACCCTGGAGCTTGGGATGGTGGTCGCTGTGCAGCAGGCTGCCCAGGTACTGCAGACGGTACTGCTGGCCGGCGTACTCGTACAGCGGGGCGTCCGGCTGGTAATACTCTTCCAGCTCGAAGGTGCTGACCCGCACGATACCTTCGATGGTGTTCAGTGGAATGGCGTAGAAGTCCTCGCCGGTGGACACCATCAGCGCCCGGTTCACCGACACGGTGAACGGCAGGCGGACGGTGAAGGTGGTGCCGTGGCCGACCGCGGAGTCGATGTCCAGGCTGCCGCCCAACTGCTTGATCTCGCTGGCGACCACATCCATGCCGACCCCGCGCCCGGAGATCTGCGTCACCTGGGCGGCGGTGGAGAAGCCGGGCTGGAGAATGAACTGCAGGATCTCGCGGTCGGAGAGCTCCTCGTCCTCCCGCAGCATGCCCTGGCGAATGGCCTTGTCGCGGATCACCTGGGAGGGAATGCCGGCGCCGTCATCCATCATGCGCAGCACCACGTCGCCGCCCTCGCGGGTGAGCGACAGGGTGATCTCCCCGGTGTCCGGCTTGCCGGCCTGGCGGCGGGCCTCGGGCTTCTCGATACCGTGGTCCAGGGCGTTACGGAGCATGTGTTCCAGCGGCGCGATCATCCGTTCGAGGATGTTGCGGTCCATTTCGCCTTCGGGGTTGCGGACGTCAAACTCCACCTTCTTGCCGAGCTCGCCGCTGATCTGGCGCACGATCCGCCGTAGCCGCGGAACCATGGAGGCGAACGGGATCATGCGGGTCTTCATCAGACCCTCTTGCAGTTCGGTGTTGATGCGGGACTGCTGCACCAGCAGGGTCTCGGTGTCGCGGACCCGGTCCGACAGGGTCTCCCGCAGGTCGGCCAGGTCGGACGCCGATTCCCCCAGGGCCCGGGACAGCTGCTGGATGGAGGAATACCGGTCCATCTCCAGCGGGTCGAAATCCTCGCCGTAATCCGGGCCGTGCTCCCGCTCGGCGCGGAACAGGATCTGGGCCTCGGTCTCGATGTCCATGCGCCGCAGCTGTTCCCGCAGACGCTCGATGGTCGCGGCCATCTCATCCAGGGTATGGCTGAAGTCGCTGCTCTGCTGCTCCAGCCGGCCACGGGTGATACTGGTTTCGCCGGCCAGGTTGACCAGCTCGTCCAGCAGCGGTGCGCTGACCCGAATGGATTCCTGGGCCGCGGTGCGACCAGCGGCGGCCTTGTTCGATTCGGGCTTGGCGCCTGAGGGCTTGGGCTGGAGCGGTTTTTTCGGTTCGGTCGCCGCCGGTCTGGCCGGCGCCTCCTGCGGTGCCGGTTCGGCGGCCTTGGTTTCCGGCTCGGCGGCCGGCTTCGCCGCTGGCGCCGGAGCAGGTGCCGCAGCACCGTCTTCAAATTGCTGACGGATGTCGGCAACCTTGGCCACCAGAGCGTCGTACTCGCGGGTAATGGCTTGCCAGGTAGCCTCATCCGGGGCGTTTCCACCCAGATCGATCAGCCGGGTCTCCAGGCCGTGGGCCAGGTCGCCGAGGGCCGTCAACTGGGAAAGGCGGGCGCCCCCCTTGAGGGTGTGCAGGGCCCGCTGGGCCTCGCGATTGAAATGGTGATTCTCCGGTTCCTTGTGCCAATCCGCCAGCAGGTGCTCGAGCTGGTCGAGGAGTTCCCGGGCTTCCTCCAGGAAGATTTCCACCACCTCGGTATCCACCGGTTCCTGGGCCGCTGGTTCGTCGGCGGCGGTACCGGCAGCCCCGCCTTCGTCCGTTTGTCCGAACTCCTCGATCAGGGCGGTCGGCGGCGTGGGAGACTCGCCATTCTCCAGGGCCGTGAGCATGCTTCGCAGCGCCCGGCCGGCCTGTTCGCTCAGCGTCAGCACCCGTTGTTGCATGGGGCTGCCGGCAATCAGTCGATCCAGCGCCTGCAGCCAGGCCTCGGCCAGCTCGGCGACCGCATCGATGTCGGCCAGTCGCGCACCGCCCTTGAGGGTGTGCAGCTCCTGCTGCAACTGGGTGATTCCGGCCAGTTCCTCCGGCGCGTCCTGCCACTGGGCGAGGCATTCCACGATGGCCTCGTGGATTTCGAGGCCTTCGTCGAGGAAGATCCCGATCAGGTCCTCGGTCATGGGGGATTCCGCCGACCCGGCGGGAGCTTCAAGGGCCTCGGCCGTGGCTGGTTGCGGCTCCGAGGGGGCTTCACCGGCGGGCAGGGTGAGGGCCGCCTTGACCTCGGCCACCAGGTCATCGGCCGGTGGGCAGGGCTTCTGGGTCGCAACCTGCTCCACCATCTGGGCCAGCCGGTCGTGGCAGGCGAACAGCAGTTCGATCATGGTCGGGGTGGCGGCGAGCTGGCCTTCCGCCAGCTTCTCGAAGAGGTCTTCCAGCACGTGGGTGAGGTCGCCGATGGCGTCGACGCCGGCCATGCGGGCCCCGCCCTTGAGGGTATGCACATCCCGTTGCAGTTCGGCGGCAATGTCCCGATCCGACGGTTCTTCGCTCCAGGTATGCAGGGAACTGCCGGTGGCATTGATCAGGTCGTAGGCTTCCTCCAGGAAGATGCCGACCAGCTCGGGATCCAGATCGCCCAATGCGTCCTCGGAGGCAGGGGCCGCCTCCTCGGTGGCGCCCTCCGACGCGGGTTCGGGTTCTGCCGTCGCTTCCGTCTGGGGGGCGGGCGTTGCGGCCCCGGATTCACTGGGCTCCGGCTCCGCCGTGGCGGCCTGGTCGGAGTCGCCGGTGTCCCCGGCGGGCGTGTCGACCAGGGCGGCTCGCAACTGCTGAACCAGCTCCGGTGCCGCCGGACAGGTGCCGCTGTCGGCGATGGCCTCAATCATTGCCGCCAACTGATCGTGGGCCCGCAGCGCCAGTTCTGTGCGAGCGTCCGTGGCCTGGAGGCGCCCATCGGCGATGCGCTCAAACAGCGTCTCCAGTTCGTGGGCGATATCGGCAACCGGGGCGATCTCCGCCATCCGCGCGCCGCCTTTGAGGGTGTGCAGCTCCCGTTGGAGCTCCTTGACCAGGTCGGGCTGATCCGGGTCGCCCTGCCACTGGTGCAATTGCTCGGCGGTGGTGTTGATGATCTCACCGGCTTCCTCCAGGAAGATCTCCGCCAGTTCGGGATCGAGAGCCTCGGTGGCCGCGATGTCCTCGGGCTCGCCGGCCGTTTCCGGCGCCAGCTCGGGGGCGGGAATCTCGGTCACCGGACGACTGCCGCCGGCGTCCGCCATGTAGGCGTGTATCTCGCTGATCAGATCCGGGGCTGGACGCGGGCCCTGCTGCTGGTCGAGGGAGTCGACCATGGCGGCGAGGCGGTCGTGGCAGCGGAACAGCAGGTCCGACAGCGTGTCGGCGATGGTCAGGCGCTGTTCGCCGAGTCCCTCGAACAGGGTTTCCAGCTCGTGGGCGAGATCACCGATGGCGGCAATGTCCGCCAGCCGGGCGCCGCCTTTGAGGGTGTGCAGGTCCCGCTGCAGCAGTCGGAGCAGTTCGGTGTTGTCCGGTGCCGCGTTCCAGTTGTGCAGGGTATCGGCGGTGCTGTCGACGAGTTCCCGGGCTTCCTCGAGGAAAATCTCGATCAGTGCCTGATCGTCCTCGTCGCCATCCGGTTCGGAAGCCTCGGCCGTGGGCAACGGGGCCTCATCCTCGACAAGGTCATGCTCCAGGCTAAGGTCGATGGTCTCGAGGTCGTCTCCAAACTCTTCGCTGAAGGCGTCCGCCTGCGGCGACCGGGCACACTGATCGGCCAACGCCTGCAGTCGGGCCACCAGATCCTGCCCCGGTACGGTCGACAGGCCGGCGGCAATCTGGTCCATCATGTCGATCAGGTGTTCGTGGCCCGCCTTGGCGGCGTCGAAGAGTTCCTTATCCGGGGTGCTGTTGTTGTCGCTAATGGCGCGGTAGAGGCCGGCGAGGGCGGTGGCCAGCTCGGCAACGTCCGCCAGCCCGGCCTTTTCGGCCCCCTCGTTGAGTTCTTTGAGTTCCTGCTCCAGTTCGGCCAACGGTTGGCGTTGGGCGGGGGCTTGAGCCCACTGGTCGAGGATCCGGTCGGCGTCCAGCAGGGTGTCCAGGCCGGTGCTGAGGAACAACTGCACCAGCTGCGGATCGGTTTGCGTCTCGACTTCGCTGGAGGTTGCCGTGACACGGCCGCCCAGGGTTCGGTCCACCAGCGTTGCCAGGCGCTGCAGGAAGTCTTCGGTGCCCGTCAGGTCGGCTTGTGGATTCTCGCGAATCTGGCCAAGCCCCTGGGAGACGAACCAACAGCCGTCCCGAATCAGTCCCAGGGCATCCTGGTCCGCCCGCAGCCCCGCCGCGCGGGCGTCCTTGACGTAATGCTCCAGCGGTGCAATGACCTTGGCAATGGGGTTGATGGAGGCGGTGTGGGCACTGCCCTTGAGGGTGTGCAGGGCGCGGGAGACGTCGTCGGTGTAAGCCACCGAGGTCTTGTCACCGGCATGGCGCAGGAAATTTTCCAGGGTCTGCAGGTGGGTTTCGGCCTCACTCTCGAAGATGTCCAGCAGGACCGGATCCACCAGGTCGTCCCCGGTCAGCGACTCGGCCGCCGGTTCCGGCTCGGGTTCGCCCTTCGGCATTGCGGCGGCGTCGGGGATGTCGCCATTGGCCAGGGCATTGGCGCGGGCTTCGAGCGTTGGGGTGTCGTGACTGGGGGGGCGGTGGTGCTGGAAATCGCTGACCAGATCCGGCAATACGCCGGTAACGTCGTCGAGCAGGGCGGCGACGTCGTCGTTCATCAGGATGGTGCCGTCGATGACCCGGTTGAGCATGTTTTCGATGGCCCAGGCCAGCTCGCCGACCACGCCGGCCCCCACCATGCGGCCGCTGCCCTTGAGGGTGTGGAACGCCCGTCGGACTTCGGTCAGGGCGCTGCGGTCGTCGTGCTGGCGCAGCAGCATGGGCAGGTACTCGCGGATGGTGTCAAGCACCTCGCCGGCTTCCTCGATGAAGATCTCCAGGATCTCATCGTCAATCAGGTCGTCGAGGTCCGCGCCCTTGTCACTGGCCGGGGCCGGTGCGGCGGCAGGCTCGGGACTCACCGGTTCGGACTCGGGCTGGGCCGGCGCTTCGGTCACCTTGCTGGTGGTGGCCAGGGCCTCGGCGCGGGCGATGAGTTCGTCCACCGGGCTGTCGGCGACGCCCTGGCGGAAGTCCGCGATCAGCTCGGGGATGCGCAGGTTGCTGGCATCCACCATGGCAAAAACGTCGTCGCTGAGCCTGACGGTCTGGTCAATCACCCGGTTGAGCAGGTTTTCCACCGCCCAGGCCAGCTCGCCGAGGCTGGTGGCGCCCACCAGGCGACCACTGCCCTTGAGGGTATGGTAGGCCCGGCGGACTTCGGTCAGCGCCTGATGGTCGTCGTGCTGTTGCTGCAGGCGCGGATAGTACTCGTGGATGGTTTGCAGGACCTCTTCGGCTTCCTCGATGAAGATGTTGAGGATCTCTTCGTCCAGCAACTCGGCGTCGGAGGCCTTGGTGGTCGATTCCGGCGCTTCCACCGGCGCCGGCTCGGCCTCTGCGGACGAGGTGCTTTCGGCCTCCGTCCAGGTGGGCTCGGCGCCGGCGGGGAAGCCGAGGCTGGCCAGGCTGTCGGCGGCAACCTGGAGAATGCTGTCGCTGCCGGCGCTGCCATCGGCCAGTCGCTCCAGGTAGTACTCGATGCTGGTGATGGCGTCGGCCAGGGCCTCGAGCTGCTGCCAGTCCGGGACCTGTTTGCTGTCGAGCAGGACGTCGGTAACGTAGCGCTCGGCGGAGGCCAGCATCTCGGTGACCCGATCCAGCGGTACCAGCCCCAGGCCGCCGCAGATGCTGTGGAGCAGGCCGGGGACGTGCTCGATCTCCCGCTGGTCCCACTTGGAAGCGATGAAGTTGACGATGGCGGTCTTGACCTGTTCCAGGGTATTGCGGGACTCCCGCAACAGGGCGCTGTTGGCCTCCCCCAGTTCCTGGCTGCCCAGATCGGGGCGTGGGACCGCTTCATCGAGGGGCTGCGGTGGCTGTTGTTCGCTCTCCAGCCCGGCCAGGCTGGCTTCGACGTAGAGCAGGGCGCCGGCAATGTCCATCAGGGTGCCGTCATCCACTGCCTCCGTCTGCTGGCTGAGCTTGCCGACCAGCTCGATCTGTTCGGTGATCACCTGGCGCGGAATGCCCAGGCCCAGCACGGCCAGGGTGTTCGCGACCTGGCGCAGGCCCGGCAGCAACTCCTCAAGCTCGTCGTTCTGGCGGAACTCGGCCCGGACAAACAGGTCGAGCTGGTCCTTGAGTTTGGCCAATTCCTCGTTGAGGGCGGTGACGACGGAATGGATGGCTTCCTTGCCCGGACCGGCGACCCGGCTGCGGGCCTCCGATACGTCGGCCTCGGAAGGCAGGGCCTCCTCCAGCTTGTAGCGCGCACGCAAATCACGGACGTAGGGGGTCTCCAGCTCGCGGGCCCGGGCCACGTAGTACAGCAGGTGTTTGAACAGGGCTTCGGGGGCATCCTGCTGGAGGATGTCCACGTGCTCGTCGATCAGCCGTCGCAGTTCGCTGTCCAGGTTGCGCAACAATGACTTGACCGCGGTGTTTACCGGGTTGTCGCCACTTTGCAGGGTCTCGACGAAGCCGCCCGCGGCCCGCCACAGCTGCTCCCTCGGGGTTCCCTGGCACAGCTTGACCAGCCGCTGGATGACCTTTTGCAGGTAATCGAAATGGGCCCGCAGGTCATCCTCCCGGACAATGCCGGCCAGCGCAAACTGGTACATCTGGCGCAGTTTGCGCAGATGGCTGAGCACCTTCGGATCCTGTAGCCGCTGGGAGGCCTTCGGGGTGGCCCGGGTCTGGGCCGGAGTCAGGTCCGGCTTGAACAGCGAGGTGTCGGAAAGCAGCGGTTCGCCACGGGCCGCCCGCAGGTCGTTGAGCAACGGCAGCAGCACCAGCGGGAAGTCGTCTTTATGGGTGCCCAGGTGCTCCAGGTACTGCGGCAGCTGCAGGATGGCCTGCATCAGCACCTCGATGGCGTCTTCGGTGTTGGCGATGGATTCGTTCAACAGGGCCTGGGTGAGCCTCTCCATCTCTTCGGTGAGCAGCGCCGCACCGTAGAGTTCGACCATCTGCAGGGTGCCGTGGACCTGGTGGAGGTAGTTCAGGCAAAAGCGCAGGCGGGCGCTGTCGTCGCGGTTCTCGACGTACGCCTCGAGCGCCTGCTGACCTTGAATCAGCGTGTCCTGAATTTCTCCCCGAACCCAGTCCAGGGCGATGCTGTCATGGTGATTGCCCATAACCACTCCGGTTATTCTTCGTCAGACTGACGTCGTATCCACGCCAGTACCTTCTCCGAGGGGACTCGTTGCAGCCCGGGTGGCTGCCAGTCGGTCAGCTCACCCTGGCCGAGGACCAGTAATCCCCCGGGTGCCAGTCGCTCTGCAAGATGCTTCACAATCTCTCGTCGCCGCCAGCGACGGAAATAAATCAGCAGGTTCTGGCAGAAAATGATGTTCATGCCGTGCATCGGAGCGTGTTTGAGATCCAGCACATTCAGTCTGGTGAAACACACCCGCTCCCGGATGCTGTCCACTATCTTCACGGAATTCTGCTCGGCCGGGCGGAAATACCGCGATGTCAATGTCTCATCCATGCCCAGTAACTTGCGGGCATTGAACAGGCCCCGTTGGGCCCGGGCGATGGCCGGTTTGCTGATGTCCGAGCCGGTCACCCCAAACAGCGGGGGCAGAGCCAACTGTTCCATGCTTTCGTTCAGCAGCATCGCCAGGGAGTAGGGTTCCTCCCCGCTGGAACAGCCCACACTCCACGCTTCCAGTGGCCGCCGCCGCAGCACATCGCGAGGGCGGGTCAGGATGTAATCGGAGACCAGGCGGCAGGCATCCGGATCCCGGAAGAAGCGGGTTTCCTGAACCGTGAGTCGATCCACCAGGGTGGACCACTCGACCACGGCTTCCGGACTGGACACGACCTTCTCGTAGTAGGCCTGGTAGCTGCCGCAACCAACCTCGCGCATGCGGATGCCGAGATTGGTCTCGAGAAACGACTTGCGCTCGACCGGCAGGGTGATGCCGGTCCGGTGTTCAAGCAGCGTCTGCCACTGGTCGAACTGCGCCTCGTCCATGTCCGGGAGTCGGTGCAGGGACCAGGTGCCGGAGGCGGTCGACAGGTCGTTGCGGGTAGCAGCCATATACCGTCACTTGCCTCCGCCCAACGATCAGGTCACCACCGGCACGTCGCTGTCTTCCTCCACCTCGCTTTCCGCCAGCTCCTCTTCCGGCAGGGTGAAGCCCGCCACCGACGACCGCAGTTCGGATGCCATTTCTGCCAGGTTCCCGATCGACTTCGCGGTGGCGTTGGTGCCGGACGAGGTCTGGGAGGTGATTTCCTGGATGACGTTCATGGTGTTGGAAATGTGCGCCGCCGACGAGGACTGCTGACGGGCGGCGTTGGAGATGTTCTGGATCAGCTCCGCGAGGTTCATCGATACGTTCTCGATTTCCTCCAGGGCGATACCCGCGTCCTGCGCCAGACGGGCACCCCGGACCACCTCGGCGGTGGTGTGTTCCATGGAGATAACCGCCTCGTTGGTGTCGGACTGGATCGTCTTGACCAGCGCCTCGATCTGCTTGGTCGCCGCGGAGGAACGTTCCGCCAGCCGCTGAACCTCGTCCGCAACCACCGCGAAGCCCCGGCCGGCGTCACCGGCCATGCTCGCCTGGATGGCGGCGTTCAGGGACAGGATGTTGGTCTGGTCGGCGATGTCGTTGATCAGCGATACGATGTCACCGATCTCCTGGGAGGATTCACCCAGTCGCTTGATCCGTTTGGAGGTTTCCTGGATCTGCTCGCGGATGTTGTCCATGCCGCGGATGGTGTTCTGTACCACTTCCGCGCCTTTCTTCGCGATCGCTACCGACCGTTCCGCTACCGCGGAGGATTCGGCGGCGTTGGAGGATACCTGGTCGATGGACACCGCCATCTCGTTCACCGCGGCGGAGGCGCCGGCGATTTCCTGGGCCTGGTGTTCGGAGGCATCCGCCAGGTGCATCGCCGTGGCCTGGGTTTCCTGGGCGGCCGAGGAAACCCGTACCGCGGTGCCCCGAATGGCCTGTACCAGGCCGCGCATCTGGTCGATCGCGTAGTTGATGGAGTCGGCGATGGCACCGGTGAAGTCCTCGGTCACCGTGGCCTCGGTGGTCAGGTCACCGTCGGCGAGGTCGGCCAGCTCGTCCAGCAGTCGCAGGATCGCGTTCTGGTTCTGTTCGTTCTGTTCCTGGGTGGTGCTCAGGCGCTCCTGGGCTTCCCGGTAGATGGTGATACCGATCAGGATCACGATGCCGATCATAACCGCCAGGATCATGAAGGCGAGGGTGGGGCCGACCAGCCGGGAGCCGGCATTGTTCCGGAACTGGTCGGACAGCAGGGAGATGTCGTCCAGCAGGGTCTGGGAGTTCTGGAAGATGTCACTGGCGGCGGTCCGTACCTTGAAGAGGTCGGGAGAAGCTTCAAGGATGGCGTCAACGTTCTGGGACACGAACTCGAACAGCTCGGCCACCGCTTCCAGGCCGTAGATGGCGTCTTCGTCGTTCACCCGGGAGATGCCCATGGCCGGGTTGCCTTCCATCTGGCCCTGCAGTACCCGGCCAAACAGGCTGGCGTCACGGCCGAAGCGGTCGGCGGCGATGACCGCGTCTTCATCCCCGGACAGTACGTTGTTGACCGAGCGCACGATCCGTTCCGCCAGCAGCGACTGGCGTTGGGCCAGGGCGATCTGTTCCGCCGGCGCGTTGTTGTCCAGCAGGATCTGGACGATGTCGTCGTATTCCACCTGCAGCTGCGGGATGGTCTCGTTCAGGGTCTGCGCCACTTCGTGCAGGCCCAGTACCGCATCCTGGGTGGAGAGAATGTTGTCGGCGTTGCTGCGAACGGCGTTCCAGTGTTGCTGTACGCCGCTGTTGACAGCCAGTTCACTGGCGGGCAGGCCGGTCTCCGGGTTGCCTTCGACGAGGTAGCTCCACAGCTTGGCGAACTCGTCACGGGAACGCCGCAGCTGGTCGAAAGCCTCCTCAGTCCCTCCAGCTGCCTCGGTGGCGTTCTTCGCGATCTCTTGGGAGAGCACCCTGAGCTCAGAGGTGTGGGCAATGTATTCCTGGTCGTTCTGGCTGTCTCTGTTGATGATGAACAGGACCACAACGAGCAGGACGGTCAACGCGATCAGCGCGGCAATCAGGCCGGCGACGAGCTTGTTGCCGCCCTGACCCATGCTGATACTTCCGGCTCTTTTTTTCATCTTCTGGCTCCCGGCCTTTTTTCTCGGCAAGTTAGGTTCTGAGGTTTTCAAGGGTGGAGGGTGATGCACCTGCCATCGTCATCACCACTGGGCAACATCCAGAAAGCGCTCGTCACCGACCAGTTCCACGGTCGAGAACACCTTCCAGCTTTCTTCGTTGCGTTCGTAGCCGCCCCGGACGAAGGGCTGCACAATCTCGGGGACGCCCGGGGGATCGCTCACGTAGCTGTCTGCCGCGAAGTACTGCATGCCGGCGACCCCATCGACCACGAGGCCGCTGAACACATCGCCCTGCTCGATCACCAACACCCGGCGTTCCCGCGCGCTGCGGGAACTGCGGGGCAGGTCGAAGAAGTGAGCCAGGTCGATCAGCGGCAGCAGGCGGCCGCGAACATTGGCGGCCCCCAGCATAAAGGCACGAACCCCCGGTACATGGGTGTAGCGGGGGACGTGGAGGATTTCGACGACTTCGCCCATGGGGGCGACATAGTTCTGCCCGGCCAGCACAAACCCGATGCCATTCCACAGTTCGATGGCTTCCTGCTGCTCTGGCAGGCCGGCGGCCATGGCGCGGCTGCGCTGGGCGATATCCGTCAGAACGGCAAAAGGGGCGGCCTGGGCGGACATGCTTACTCCACGATGAGGGATCAGGCGATGAGACTGTTGATCGTCTTGATCAGGTCGTCTTCGTTCACGGGTTTGACCAGGTAACCCTTGGCACCCTGGCGGGTGCCCCACACCCGGTCGGTTTCCTGATCCTTGGTGGTGACGATCACCACCGGAATGGCGGCGGTTTCCGGGGCCCGGGTCAGCTGCCGGGTGGCCTGGAAGCCGTTGAGTCCGGGCATGACCACGTCCATCAACACCAGGTCCGGGGTTTCCGAGCGCGCCTTGGCTACGCCGTCGGCACCATTGTCGGCGGTCAGCACCTCGTGCTTGTGTTTTTCAAGGATGCTGGAGATCTTCTTAACCTCGGTCGGTGAATCGTCAACGATCAGAATACGGGCCATGGTTTCCTCAATAGTTCTTGGCGTCGGTCGGCGTTATTGTTCCGCTTGCGGAACGTATTGGCGAATGGTGTTAAGCAGCTCGTCTTTGCTGAACGGCTTGGTCAGGTATTGATCCGACCCGACAATGCGGCCTTTGGCCTTGTCGAACAGGCCGTCCTTGCTGGAGAGCATGATGACCGGCGTTTTCTTGAAGGCGGAGTTGTTCTTGATCAGTGCGCAGGTCTGGTAGCCGTCCAGTCGGGGCATCATGATATCGACAAAGATGATGTCGGGCTGGGAATCGGCAATCTTGGCGAGAGCGTCAAAGCCGTCAGTTGCAGTAATGACCTCACAGCCAACCTTCTTGAGAAGGGTTTCGGCGGTGCGACGAATGGTCTTGCTATCGTCGATCACCATGATCTTCAGATTTTCGAAGTTGTCATCCATTGTGCAACTGCCTTGCGCTCGAAGATGTCATTATTTTGGTTCAGGGTTTTAACACACAATTTAACGGTGTTCTATAAGCCACGCTTATTTATAGAGTATCGATGGCCTGAGAAAAAGCACAAGTTTGTGACCAATTGTACCCATGCCCCTCGGTTCACGTTCCGATAAAAGGCCAGTAACCCAGTGCAATCGAATTAAGGGTAAACTACCATCAGTGACCTCAGCATAGCACCAATTAAGACCATCGCTCTGCTGACCGGTTCCTGTTTTCAACAATCGATTTGACGAGGCGCTATGACCGTTCGACTCGGGATCGTGATGGACCCCATCGAAGCCATCCACTACAAGAAAGACAGCTCGCTGGCCATGCTCTGGGCCGCCCAGAATCGTGGCTGGCAGATTGAGTACATGGAGCTGCCGGACCTGTATCTGTCGGGTGGCCAGGCCCGGGCCCACACCCGCGACCTCACCGTGCACAGGAATCCGGACGATTGGTTCAGCTTCGGTGCCAGCCAGGACCGGGCCCTGGGGGAGCTGGACGTGATCCTGATGCGCCAGGATCCGCCGGTGGACCGTGAGTTCCTGATGGCCACGTACATCCTGGACGCCGCCCAGCAGCAGGGCGCGCTGGTGGTCAATCCCCCGGCCACCCTGCGGGATTGCAACGAGAAGCTGTTTGCCACCCAGTTCGAAGACCTCACGCCGCCGCTGATCGTCACCCGCTCCGCGCGCCGCCTGCGGGAATTCTACGCCGAGCACCGGGACGTCATCATGAAACCGGTGGACGGCATGGGGGGGCGCTCCATCTTCCGGGTGAAGGAGGATGATGCCAACCTGGGGGTCATCATCGAGACCCTGACCAACCACGGTGCCCACCAGGCCATGGCGCAGAAGTTCGTGCCCGAGATCCGGGACGGCGACAAGCGCATCCTGCTGATCGACGGCGAGCCCATTCCCTTCGCCTTGGCGCGCATTCCGTCGCAGGGGGAGAACCGGGGCAACCTGGCCGCCGGTGGCCGCGGTGAGGGGCGCGAGTTGACCGCCCGCGACCGGGAAATCTGTGATCGCGTGGCGCCGGTGCTCAAGGAGAAGGGGCTGATCTTTGTCGGTATCGATGTCATCGGCGACTACCTCACCGAAATCAACGTCACCAGCCCCACCTGCATCCGGGAGCTGGACGCGGCCTTCGGCATCGACATCGCCGGTCAGTTGCTGGATGCCATCGAGCGTCGTCTGAGGTAACCGGGGCGTTGGCGAACAACATGCGGAATCGGGAAAGCTAGCGAGCATGGCGGTTCAGGTCAGTGATTTCGATCGTTTTTCTTTCACCCTCTTCATGGCGTTGGCGGTGCATGCGGTGTTGGTTCTGGGCATTACCTTTGTTCCGGAGCCGCCGTCATCGTCGGCACAGACCATGGAGATCACCCTGTCCCAGTTCGACGATGAAGTGGCGCCGGACGAGGCGGATTTCCTGGCCCAGACCAGCCAGCAGGGCAGCGGGACCGAGGCCGAGGCCCGCGAGCTGACCAGTCCCCAGCCGGCGGAAGTGCCCGATACCGCCCAGCAGCCGGTGCAACCGGTGCCCCCCTCGCAGACGGCCCCGGCGCGCCGCAGCGAACGCCAGGTGGTGCAGACCCAGGGCCGCAGCACCCGTCGGGTGGCGTCACCGGAGCAGGCCCGGGAGCCGGATGAGGCGTTGCCGGTCAGCCGGCGCAGGAGCCTGATGGAACGCAGCCTGGAAATCGCCAGCCTGGAGGCCCGCTTCGATGCCCAGCGCCAGGCCTATGCCCGTAAGCCGCGGGTACTGCGGGTCACCGCCGCCACCACCCTGCGGTCGGACAACGCCTGGTACGTGCAGAACTGGATCAGCAAGGTGACCCGGGTGGGCAACATCAACTATCCGGCGGAAGCGCGACGCCAAGGCATTCACGGAACCCTGAGAATGCTGGTATCTCTGCGTAAGGATGGCACAATTAAGGAAGTGGCCATCCTGGAGTCGTCCGGCAGCACGGTACTGGACGATGCCGCCATCCGGATCGTCCGGCTGGCGGCGCCGTTTGCGCCCTTTACCGAGAAAATGCGGGAGCAGAATGATGAGATTGAAATTATTCGTACCTGGTCCTTCCAGCCCCGCGGTCTGAGTTCCGGATAACGGTGGCGACAATGACTGACAACAGCTTGCGCGATCATTTCCTGATTGCCTCTCCCTATCTGGAAGATCCCCGTTTCCACGGTTCGGTGATCTACCTGTGCGAACATTCCGACGAGGGCGCCCTGGGCCTGGTACTGAATCAGCCGCTGGATATCCAGTTGGGCGAGATTCTGGAGCAGTTGGACCTGGATGGCGCCGATCTCGAACTGCCGGTCTTCCTGGGCGGGCCGGTCCAGCCGGAGCGGGGGTTCGTCCTGCACAACCCCGGTACCACCTGGCAGAGTACCTCGCCGGTCAGCGGCGGCGTGACCCTGACCACCTCCCGGGACATCCTCAAGGCGATCGGCGAGGGCACCGGTCCGGAGGACTTTGTGGTGGCGCTGGGGTACTCCGGTTGGGGCGAAGGCCAGCTTGAGGACGAGCTGGCCAGCAATTCCTGGCTGACCTGCCCGGCGAGCCCGGACCTGCTGTTCCATACCCCCTGGCAGGACCTGTACGCCGCGGTGCTGGCCGGCATGGGCATTGACCTGAACCAGCTCAGTGAATCGGTGGGCCATGCCTGAGTCGTCCCAGCGCCAGGTATTGGCCTTTGACTTCGGCACCCGCCGGATTGGCGTGGCGTTCGGGCAGGAATTGCTCGGCACCGCCCGACCGGTCACCCTCCTGTCCGCCCGCGATGGCATTCCCGATTGGCAGCAGATAGGTCAACTGATCACTGAATGGCGGCCGGATCAGCTGGTGGTCGGCTTGCCCCTCAATATGGACGGCACCGAGAACGACATGTGTGCCCGGGCGCGCAAGTTTGGCAAGCGGCTCCATGGCCGGTTTCATTTGCCGGTCGCCATGGTGGACGAGCGTCTCACCAGCTTTGAGGCCAAGGGCGAGGTGATGGCGGAGCGTGGGGCGCAGGATTTTGGCCGCAACGGCATCGATGACCTGGCCGCGGTGCTGATCCTGGAAACCTGGTTCAATCAGGAGCAGGACCGGCGCCGCTCGGTCGACGGTTGACCGCCGGAGCCCCCCAACATAGAAACACGGACGCGAGGATGCAATGACAGCACTGCTAGATATGGACTCGTTGCTCGATGAGCTGGAACAGGCGCTGCGCAACCAGCTGGCCCGGCGCGGGGTCGACACGCCGGTACTGATTGGCATCCGCACCGGCGGGGTCTGGATTGCCGACCTGCTGCACAAGCGGCTCGGCCTGACCGAGCCCCTGGGGGAGTTGGATATTTCCTTTTACCGGGACGATTTCAGCCGCATCGGCCTCAACCCCAGGGTCAAACCGTCCCATCTACCGTTCGAGACGGAAGGCCGCGACATCATCCTGGTGGACGACGTCATCATGAGTGGCCGCACCATTCGGGCGGCAATGAACGAAATCTTCGATTATGGCCGCCCAGCGAGTATCATCCTCGCCACCCTGATTGACCTGGGCAGCCGCGAGCTGCCAATCCAGCCCGATGTGGTGGCCCAGTCACTGTCCCTGGCAGCGTCCCAGCGCGTCAAGCTGAGAGGGCCGGACCCACTGCGTGTGGAAATGCGGGACGCGAACGCCTAGGCGGCAGCACCACTCTGATACAGGCAAACTATGACGGTACACAACCCCCCTTCCGATTCGCTGCAGCTGACCGGGGACGGTCGGCTCAAGCATTTTTTGACCCTGGACGGCCTGGGTCGGCCGCTGTTGACCGACATTCTGGACACCGCCGATTCGTTCATCGAAGTGGGTGAACGCACCATCAAGAAAGTCCCGTTGCTGCGGGGCAAGACCGTGGTCAACTTGTTCTTCGAGTCCAGCACCCGCACCCGAAGCACCTTCGAGTTGGCGGCCAAGCGGCTGTCGGCGGACGTCCTCAACCTGGACATCAGCACCTCGGCCACCTCCAAGGGCGAATCCCTGTCCGATACCCTGCTTAACCTCGAGGCCATGGCCAGTGACATGTTCGTGGTGCGTCATTCCCAGAGCGGAGCCCCGCACTTCATTGCCGAGTCGGTCACTCCGGGGGTCGCCATCATCAACGCCGGCGACGGCCGCCACGCCCACCCCACCCAGGCAATGCTGGACATGCTCACCATCCGCCAGCACAAGGGCGGGTTTGAGGGGCTGCGAGTGGCCATCGTCGGCGACATCCTGCACTCCCGGGTGGCACGCTCGCAGATTCGGGCCCTCAATACCCTGGGTGCGGCCGAGGTCCGGGTGATCGCCCCGGGGACCTTGCTGCCCAGCGATGTCGAGAGCCTGGGCTGCCGGGTCGAATACGACATGGCCCGCGGCATGCGGGATCTGGACGTGGTGATCATGCTGAGGCTGCAGAAGGAGCGCATGGAGGGGGCGTTATTGCCCAGCGAGCGGGAGTTCTATCGCCTCTATGGGCTGAGCCGGGACAAGCTGGCCCTGGCCAAGCCGGATTGCATTGTGATGCACCCGGGCCCAATTAACCGGGGGGTGGAAATCGAGTCGGCGGTGGCGGACGGGCCGCAGTCGGTGATCCTCAACCAGGTCACCAACGGGATCGCCGTGCGCATGGCGGTCATGTCGATGGCGATGAGTGGCCAGGTGGCGGAACGGGGACGTAACCTGCAAGGGGGAGACGCGGCGTGATGAGCGGACAACAGGGCAGTATCCGGATTGTTGGCGGCCGTCTGCTGGATGCCTCCCGTGACGGCGAGCAGCAGACGCTGCTGATTCGCGACGGCCGGATCACGGCGGTGGGCCCGGCGGCGGAGCAGGGCGAGGCCGAGCGGGTCATTGACGCCAGTGGCTGCACGGTGACACCGGGCTTTGTCGACCTGAACTGCAACCTGCGGGAGCCGGGTAACGGTCAGAAGGGCAACATTGCATCCGAAAGCCGGGCCGCCGCCCGCGGTGGTTTTACCACCGTGTGCACCTCGCCGCAGACCTCGCCGGTGAACGATTCCAGCGCGGTCACCCGAATGATCCGCGAGGTGGCCGAGGCCCAGTCGCCGATCCGGGTGCTGCCGGTCGGGGCGGTGACCCGGGGGCTGGCGGGCGAGCTGCTGAGCGACATGGCCGGGCTGGCTGCGGCCGGTTGCGTGGCCCTGGGCAATGGCTCGTTGGCGGTCAGCAACGCCCGCATCCTGCGCCGCTGCATGGCCTACGCCCGAACCCACGACATCACCCTGATGATGGCGCCGGTTAACGACGCCCTGGCGTCCGATGGCTATGCCCACGACGGGCCGGTGGCGACCCGCCTCGGTCTGTCGGGCATTCCCGAGGTCGCCGAGACCACCGCCGTGATGGAGCTGCTGCTGCTGGCGGAGGAAACCGGCGTACGTTTGCACCTGAGCCAGCTGTCCTGCGGCCGCAGTGTCGACATGGTGGCGGAGGCGCAGCGCCGTGGCGTGGCGGTGACCGCCGATGTGGCGATGCACCAGTTGCTATTTACCGAAGAGGCCCTGGCCGGGTTTGACAGCCGCTTCCACGTGCAGCCACCGTTGCGCACCGAAGCCGACCGGCAGGCGCTGCTGGCGGGGGTTCGCGAGGGTGTCATCGGCGCCATTGTCAGCCAGCACCAGCCCCACGATTCGGCGGCCAAGCAGGCTCCGGTTGGTGCCACGGAGCCGGGGTTGTCCACGGTGGAGAGTGTGCTGTCCATGGGCTTGCACCTGGTGCGGGACGGTGAACTGGACGAGCAACAGCTGGTCCGGTCGCTGACTGCCGGGCCGGCGTCGGTATTGGGCCGGGCGGCCAGCCTGGACGAGGGGGCGGTGGCGGATCTGTGTGTGTTCGATCCGCAAGCCTGCTGGCGGGCGGACGACCAGACCCTGGTGTCGGTCGGCAAGCACGCGCCGATACGGCAGCAGGACCTGTTCGGTGTGGTTCGCTCGACCTGGTGTGACGGTCGTGAGGCCTGGCGTTGCCAAGGCTGATCACGAGACAGGAATGAGGCAGGCGTTACGGGGCGCTTGTCGAATTCGTCACAGATTCTTGTATTTTTGCTTAAGTGCCCTTGAAGCCAGGCACCTGTGCCAACGTATTCTTGTCCTGGCCGATCTAGGCTCGAACCAATAAGGATGTCGGGCGCCGGTGTGAAGGCAGACTCTCCCGGCGCCCCACAACAATAATCTCAGGAGTAATCCCCGTGAAACCACGTACAGCTCTGCGCCGGGCGGCTGCAGCGACCGCTCTGCTGACCAGCCTGGCCATGCCGGCCCTGGCACAATCCGACCAGCAACCCCTGGAACGCAGCTTCTGCGTGTTCGACCCCGTGGGCGCCAACGGTCCCCTGTTCGCCATCACCAAGACGTTTCAGCCGGTTGCCCTGCGTGAAGGCATCAAGCTGAACCTTCGCGCCTACACCGATGAGAAAGTGGCCGCCGAGGACTTCAAGGCCGGGCAGTGCGATGCGGTCCTGCTGACCGGCACCCGGGCGCGGGAATTCAACCGCTTCACCGGCAGTCTCGAAGCCATGGGCGCCGTGCCCGGCGAAGAGGAAATGCGCCTGCTCTACAATACCCTGGCACAGCCCAACGCCCGCCAGTTCCTGATCAACGGCAACTACGAAGTGGCCGGTGTGTTCCCCGGCGGTGCCGTGTACCTGCACACCCGTGATCGTGCCATCGATACCGTGGAGGAACTTCAGGGCAAGAAGGTGGCTACCCTGGATTTCGACGAGGCCTCCCTGCGTATGGTGCGCCACGTGGGGGCCTCGGTGGTGGGCTCGAATTCCGCCAACTTCGCCGGCAAGTTCAACAACGGCAGTGTCGATCTGGCCTACGCTCCGGCGGTGGCCTACACCCCGCTGGAACTCTACAAGGGCGTCAGCCCCAATGGTGGCGTGTTCAAGTACGCCCTTGCCTACATGAACTTCCAGGTCATCATCCATCGTGACCGTTTCCCGGACAACGCCGGCCAGATGGTGCGGGACGAGTCCGCCAAGCGGATCGATCAGGCCTACGACATCATTGCCCAGGCCGAGTCAGAGATTCCCGAAGACGTGTGGATGCTGCCGCCGGAAGACGACGTGGCCGAGTACGACAAGATGTTGCGGGAGGTGCGGCTGTCGTTACTGGAGGACGGTGTCTACGACGAGCGGGCTATCCGCCTGATGAAGGCAATCCGCTGCCGGGTGGACGGCAGTCGCGCGGAGTGTTCTTCCTGAGGTACGGCATGCAATTGGGCCCGCCCGGAACCGGCCGGGCCCGAGCGATTATTTGAGGGCGTCCTTGAGTGCCTTGCCTGCCTTGAAACCGACAGTCTTGCTGGCGGGAATCTGGATGCTGGCGCCGGTTTGAGGATTGCGGCCGGTTCGGGCGTCCCGCTGACGAACGTTGAAGGTGCCAAAGCCAATCAGGGTGACATCGTCGCCCCGGGCGGTGGCTGCGGAGACCTGGTCGGTGAAGGCCGTGATGACTTCGCTGGCTTTTTCCTTGGTCAGGCCGGTTTGTTCTGCGATTGCAGCGGCAAGATCGGGTTTGCGCATCGATTGCTCCTTGTTGTTGTTCGTGGGTCGGGCTGGCGGCACGCCGCGCCACTGACCAAAGAGTTAGTCGTTTCTCCGGCAAAGTCAATCGAGGGCTGGCCGGATTTTGGGCCGGGCTTTCGCTTTGAGGTGCCGGTCTCACAAAATAAGCCGATTTCTGGCGATAATCACTGCCCGGTTACAAGGCGTAACAAAAGGGTGGGCCAGACAGGATCGGCAAGCCCACAAAAACAAGTATGAAAAGGTGACGAGTTCTATGACCGGTATCCAGCAGTTTTTCCAGCGTACCAGCGAGCAGTTGCAGCGATTCCGCGGTGTGGCGGCGGGCGTTGCCGTGAGCGTGGCCCTGAGCGGCTGCGGGGTGGTCAATCACATGGTGTACAAGACCACCGGGGACGTGATGCAGGGCTTCGCCAAGTCCCACACCATGCCCTATCTGCTGGAGAGCGGCGATCTGGCCATGGGCTGCGCGATGAGTGAGGCCACCTCGCCCCTGCTGATGTCCTTCGGACGGGTGACCGCCGATCCGGACCAGCTGGCGGTCATGCTGTACCTCACCGCCGGTGGCTGTGCCGAGGAAGAGGCCCGGGAGCATGAGCTGGAGGGGCTGATGGCGTTGCACTCGCTGAAGGCCGAGGCGGCCGAGGATGCGATGATTCGCCAGAAACGGGCCCACGCCCTGGCCGCACAACGTTATTACCAGGCCTGGAAGCATCACAACACCTACTACGGTCACCCGGACGAAAGCGAATGCCCGGACTTTGACGAGGACATGGACGAATTTGTCTACATGGCCGGCCTGCTGACCGGGTTGCAGGCCCTGGCCGCCGAGATCCAGTCCACCTCGTCCATCGGCGTGCCGAAAAACATCGGTTCCACCGTGGCTCGGGCCACCAGCTGCCTGAACAACGAGAAGTGGTGGGGGGCGCCGATGGCCCTGCGTGCGACCATCTGGGCGATGATCCCCGGCGCCCTGCCTGAGGGCGAAGACGCCTTTGAGCGTCTGGAGATGGCCGACCGTCAGGGCGAGGAAGCCGGGGTTCGGCTCAGCCACGTGTTCCACGCCCTGGCCGCCATGAACAAGGGTGACAACGAGCGTCTGCGGGACGTTATCCGCAACCACGCCGATGCCATCGAGGCGAAGCCCTCGAACGAGGAGTGGACCATGGTCGACAAGATCGCCACCCAGATGATTGTGGGCATTTCCGACCGCCTGTGGGTGGAGAACACCGGCCATCGGACCCCGTTCGGGCAACTGGGAACCTTCTGGGACGACCAGTCGGACGCCGAAGTGATGGATCTGGATAGCCTGCTGTGAGCCACCGAACCACTGGATCCGCGTCCATGTCCTGGTTGCCGATCAGCCGCAGTGCCCGCGAGTGGTTTTCATCGCTGCCGGCCTGCATCCTGCTGCTGGCGGTGGTGATCTTCTCCACGTCGAGCGATGTCCACAACCAGATGCTGCGTGGTGGGGAGCAGTTGTGGAGCGGCTACTACAAGCTGCGGGTGGATCCGGTGGAGCCCACCTGCGATCCCAATCGCAACGTCGAAGCGGCGGTTGCCGCGGAAATGGCGAAAGAGAGCGACCTTGGCGCCATGGCGTCCCTGCTGGGGGAGGCGGAAAAGGATCCCGCGGACGTGCGCCGCTCCATTGAGCGTTCGATTGCGGACTGCCGGGCCAGCCACGCCACCTATCAGGAAATCAAGGACAAGCTGACGCCCACCGTCCGGGTCTACCGGGCGGTCGAGCTGTTCGTGGCCGATCTGATCGCCTTCGGGCTGGAGTCCCAGCGCTACATCCTGATCGTGCTGGTGATGCTGTGTGCGGCCACCGCCACCCTGACCCGTCACCACATCGCGATGCGGGCCATGGAAACCCGGCTCGACCACACCGTTTCGCTGACTCTGCAGACCATCGCCAACGCCATGCTGCTAGGGTCCAGCCTGATTTTCCGCCAGACCACCGTGGGCGCGGATGCAGCCGTGAGTGACGAGGAGCTGCTGCTGCACAACCTGTGGATCACTGGCTTTGCCGCGCTGACCCTGGCCAGCCTGTATCGGCTGTTCCGGGTGCCGGAGGGGCTGAGCGAAGGGGGCAGCCTCAACAAGGCGCTGCTGGCGGTGCCGTTGTATACCGTCATGTGCCTGATCTCGGGCACCTATTTCGCCCTGATTGGCCACGCCTCCGGCATCGGCATCTACCTGGGCAAGATGATGGAGCTGGCGGACATGTTCCTCAATGTCGGCCTCTATGTCTGGGTGGGGATGATGCTCAAGCAGACCCGGCTGGCGACCCTGGTGTTCAACGTCTTCCGTCCCTGGCGGCTGCCGCCGGAAATGCTGGCGGTGGTGGCGGTATTGGTGGCCGCAATTCCCACGGCCTACACCGGCGCTTCCGGCATCTTCGTGATCGCCGCCGGTGCCGTGATCTACAGTGAGCTGCGGGCTGCCGGGGCGCGCCGGCAGCTGGCGCTGGCTGCCACCGCCATGTCCGGTTCCCTCGGGGTAGTGCTGCGCCCCTGTCTGCTGGTGGTGGTGATTGCCTACCTCAACCGGGAGGTGACCACCGACGAGCTGTTTGGCTGGGGCATCTGGGTGTTTGTGCTGACTGCGGCGATGTTTACCAGCGTGGCACTGGCGGTCAATCGCCAGAGCAAGTTTGATCTGGCGCCAGCGGCGGAGGCCATGCCGGCCATGCTGGCCGCCTTGCGACCGTTGATTCCCTACGTGCTGGTCATTACCGGGGTGGTGCTGTTCTACCGCTTTGCCCTGGAGGTGCGGATGGACGAATTCTCCGCGCCGCGGCTGTTGCCGGTGATTCTGCTGGCGATCCTGCTGTTTGAGCACTTTACCCTGAAGGGGCGCCAGGAGGCCGGGGCCAAGGCGATCAATCACCAGGGGCTGGAGCGTAGCCTGCGTGGCGCCACCAATGACACCACCGCGGAGATCGGGGCGCTGTTGCTGCTGCTGGGGCTGTCGGTCAGCATCGGTGGGGTGATCGAGCGCTCCCACATCATGGAGACCTTCCCCCAGGCCTTCGACAGCGCCTGGTCGGCCATGCTGCTGATGGTGGTGATCCTGGTGGTGCTGGGCATGATCATGGACGCCTTCGGCGCGGTCATCCTGGTCTCCGCCACCGTGGCGACCATCGCCTACGGCAGCGGTATCCACCCGGTGCACTTCTGGATGGTGACCCTGGTGGCCTTCGAGCTGGGCTACCTCAGCCCGCCGGTCGCGCTGAACCACCTGTTGACCCGCCAGGTGGTGGGTGAGGCGGAAGTACTGGCCGCCCAGCGGGAGACCGGCACCTTCTACCAGCGCCACGAACGCATCATCATGCCGCTGATTGCCATGGGCATCTCGCTGGTGCTGGTGGCATTTGTGCCGCTGCTGTTCTACGCCAACGGATAGCGTCGATTGCTGCAGTGAAGACAAAGGCGCCATTTTGGCGCCTTTGTTGTTTTTGGCCTGGCAGCTCAGAGCGGGAGCCGAGCAGGGAGGAGGTCGGGCCTCTGTCCGTCCGACAGCCGCGATCGCTCGTCTGAACTTCAGCTCGGATTCGGATAAAGCATAAAAAAGGCGACCCGTAGGTCGCCTCTTTTGATCAAGCCGGCACTCAGTCCAGCTTCGGCCCCGCCGCGACGATGGCGTCGGAGACGTCGAACTTCTTGAAGTTGTCGACGAACTGGCCGATCAGCTCCTGGGCCTTGGCGTCGTACTCCTCGCCGCTGCTCCAGGTGTTGCGTGGGTTCAGCAGCTTGCTGTCGACGCCCGGTACGCTGGTGGGAACGTCCAGGTTCAGCATCGGCAGGTGCTCGGTCTCGACGTCGTCGAGGTCGCCGTTCTGGATGGAACTGATGATCGCCCGGGTGGTGGGGATGTCGAAGCGCTCGCCCACGCCGTAGGGGCCGCCGGTCCAGCCGGTGTTGACCAGGAACACCTTGCTGCCGAACTCGTCCATCCGCTTCATCAGCAGCTCGGCGTAAACGCCGGCCGGGCGCGGGAAGAACGGCGCGCCGAAGCATGTGGAGAAGGTGGACTTCAGCTTGGAGGAGGAGCCCATTTCGGTGGAGCCCACCAGCGCGGTGTAGCCACTGAGGAAGTGGTAGGCGGCCGCTTCCTTGCTGAGGACGGACACCGGTGGCAGTACGCCGGTCATGTCGCAGGTCAGGAACACGATGTGCGACGGCTCACCGGCGCGGTTCTCGATCACCCGCTTCTCGACGTGCTCCAGCGGGTAGGCGCAGCGGGAGTTCTCGGTCAGGGAAACGTCGGTGTAGTCCGGCTCGCGGGTGTCTTCGTCGATCATCACGTTCTCGACGATGGCACCGAAGCGGATGGCGTCCCAGATGATGGGCTCGTTCTTCTGGCTCAGGTCGATGCACTTGGCGTAGCAGCCACCCTCGATGTTGAAGACGGTGCCCGGGCCCCAGCCGTGCTCGTCGTCGCCGATCAGGTAACGCTCGGGATCGGCGGACAGGGTGGTTTTGCCGGTGCCGGACAGGCCGAAGAACAGGCAGGTTTCGCCGTCCTCGCCCACATTGGCGGAGCAGTGCATCGGCAGCACGTCCTTCTCCGGCAGCAGGAAGTTCTGCACCGAGAACATCGCCTTTTTCATCTCACCGGCGTAGCGCATGCCGGCCAGCAACACCTTGCGCTTGGCGAAGTTGATGATCACGCAGCCGTCGCTGTTGGTGCCGTCGCGCTCGGGCACACACTCGAAACCGGCGGCGTTGAGGATCTGCCACTCCTGCTTGTCGGCCGGGTTGTAGCTGTCCGGACGGATGAACAGGTTGCGGCCGAACAGGTTCTGCCAGGCGGTCTCGGTGGTCATGCGCACCGGCAGGTAATGCTCCGGATCGGAACCGACGTGGACGTGAGACAGGAACTGGTCCTTCTCGGCGATGTAGGCTTCAACCCGATCCCAGAGGGCGTCAAACTTGTCGGCGTCGAACGGACGGTTGATGGGCCCCCAGTGGATGGCATCCGCTGTGCTCGGCTCTTCAACGATGAAGCGGTCCATGGGGGAACGGCCAGTACGCTTGCCGGTCTTGACCACCAGCGAACCATTGGCCGCCAGTTGGCCTTCGCCTCTTTCCAGTGCCAGCTCGACCAGTCGTGCTGTGCTCAGATCAGTATAAGTGTTACTCACTTCGACCTCGCCCTCAGGGTGTCTTGGTGATTGCGCGGAATTCCGACGCTGTCGCTAAGGCAGCAAAATTGACGGATTTCTGAGCAATCGGGTCAATTCAGGCGCGATATTATGCCAGAGACGCCGGTAAAAAACGACTGCCCGCAAAGCCGCGCCAGGCGCGGGTTCCGGGTCAATCCATGATAGCTGGCCAGGCGCCCTAGTGCAGCGAATGACCGGTAAACAGGTGGTCGATATCGTTGCGGTTGAACTGGTAGTGGGCATGGCAGAACTGGCAGTCCATCTCGATGCTGCCCTGCTCCTCCAAGATGCTGTAGCACTCCTCCTGGCCAATGGATTCCAGGGCGGCCAGGGTGCGTTCGCGGGAGCAGCTGCAGCGAAAGGCCACCGGCTCGGCGTCGAACACCCGCACTTCTTCTTCGTGGAACAGCCGGTGGAGCAGGGTTTCGCTGTCCAGGGTCAGCAGTTCCTCCGCGGTGACCGTGGCGGCCAGCTGGCTGACCCGTTCCCACAGCTCGCTGTCCGTCTCGGAGCTGCCAGGCAGCCGCTGCAGCAGCAGACCGGAGGCGCGCTGGTCATCGGCGAACAGAAACAGGCGGGTGGCAATTTGCTCGGAACGCTGGAAGTAGTCCTCCAGGCACTCGCCGAGGGTGTCGTGCTCACGGGGCACCACCCCCTGGTAGCGTTGACCCTGGTCCGGGGTGATGGTGATCGCCATCCGGCCCTGGCCCAGCAGCGCATCCAGTCCGGACTCCGCCGCGGCCGTCGCGTCGAAGCGGGCCAGCCCGCGGACGTGGCGGTCGTGGCTGCACTCGGTCATCAGGGTGCGCAGGGGGCCTTCTCCCTGGGCCTGGAGTGACAGGGTGCCTTCGAATTTGAGGGTGCTGCTCATCACCACGCTGGCGACCAGGGATTCGCCCAGCAGTTGTCGCACGGATGAGGGGTAGGGGGCCTGCTCGGCCACTTGCCGGTAGGCGTCGCTCAGCTGCACCCAGGCTCCTCGAATCTGGCTGTGTTCAAAGATAAAACGCTGGAACTGGTCCTGGGGCGCCATGTAGGGTCTCCTGAAATAGGCGAAATCGAGTGGTTGCTGTCAATGCGTCAGGGGTGCGCTCAGAAGCCGTTCTGTTCCTGAAAACGCTTGATGTCGCGTCGGTCCTTCTTGGACGGTCGCCGGGCTGGAGGCAATTGGGCCGCCTGCATGGTCTTGCGCTGCCAGGCCCGCTCTTCCCGTTTGCGTATGCTCTCTTCGGTTTCGTGGTAGAGCTTCTGGGCCTCTGGTGCCCCGCGGCGTCGATCGCTGAGGCCGTCAACCACCACCACGCGTTCCTGCCAGCCCTGGCGCACGGTGAGCCGGGCACCGGGTTCCACTAGTTTGCCGGGTTTGCAGCGTTGGTTGTTGTAATGGACCTTGCCGCCTTCAATGGCGTCTTTGGCGAGGGAACGGGTCTTGAAGAGGCGTGCCGCCCACAACCATTTGTCGAGCCGGACGCGTTGATCTTGCTGGGTATCTGCAGCCATGTCTCCCACCTGGCGAATGTGCCCCCCCATTATAACGGCTTCAAGGGGGCGATGGCAGTGAGCGCTGTGCAGCCAGCGTCGGCAGCACTTCGTCAAAATGGCGGATGCCGGGCAGTTCCGGATGCTGCGCCTGCTCCGGTTGGCGGCTGTCCGGCGCCAGGATGGCCAGCGCCTGGCCGATGCCCGCCGCGATTGCGCTGTCCAGCACCGGAAAGCTGTCATCCACCATCAGCGTGGACTCGGGATCGTGGGGCTGCAGGTGGCGCAGGTCGTCCCAGAAGGAGGCATCCTCCTTGGGCTTGCCCAGGGTGTGGCTGGACACCACGTCGTCCACCAGTCGGTCCAGCCCGGTATGACGGAACTTCAGGGCCAATGGGTCGGGATGGCAGTTGGTGACGATGATCGAGCGTAGCCCAGCCTGATGCAGTCGCGCCAGGAACTCCCGGGCATGGGGCCGAAAGCCGATGCGGTCGCCGACCTCGGCCTTGAGGCCGGTGATGTCCAGGTTCAGCCGGTCGCTCCAGTAGTCGGTGCAGTACCAGTTGAGGGAACCCCGCTCTGCCTGGATCATCGGCAGGATCCGGGCTTGTGCCTGCTCGGGGCTCATCCGGTGGTGCTCGGCGTAGCGACGGGGCAGGTGCTCGAGCCAGAAATGGGTGTCAAAGTGGAGGTCCAGCAGCGTTCCGTCCATGTCCAGGAACACCGTGTCGAGCTTGGTCCAGTTCACCATAATGAGAGCACCCTAAAAAAACCGCCTGAAGAATGAGTTGTCAGGCTGCCGCAGAACGCAGGGGGGTGCAACTCCGGATTGTACGGACCCGGCGCGCGTGGCGGGGGTCAGTAGCCGTCGGTGGCCGGCGCTTCCCGGCGTCCGGTGCGCTCGCAGCCCAGGCAGCGGACGAAGGTGGCCTTGCCCGGCCCCAGTACCAGGACCTCGCCGGCCTCACCGGCGTTGCCGCCGAGCAGGGAAAATGGCAGCGACACCACGTACACCGCCGCACCCACCACGGTGGTGGCGAACAGCACCGGCCGGGCGACCAGTGCATCGGCGGTCATGGCCAGGGCGGAGGGTTGCTCATCGACCGGCTCGGCGTGGCCCGCCGAGGCCAAGGCCAGCAGGCATACCGCGACGGTTGTTGTCAGGAATCGAGCAAAATTTGCGAACATGGGAGTCTCCTGATCCGGTTGATCTACGCAGCCATGGCAGCCCCTGGCTTTGCTTCCGGATGTTCCTGTGGCGCAGTGATCCGTATGTACCGTTAACTATGAAACATATTGGCGTAATTTCAAACGGACATTCGGGAGTTGGCCGGGCGGCCCGTTAACGCTGGCACCGGCTGCAGTAAACGGTGGTTCGCTGGTTCATGCGAATTTCCTTCAGCGGCTTGCCGCACTGGCTGCAGGGGGTGTGGCCGTGGCCGTAGACCAGCAGCGACTGGGCGAAGTAACCGGGCTTGCCCTCGCTGTTGACGAAATCCCGCAGGGTAGTGCCCCCCATCAGGATGGCAGCGCTCAGCGTCTCGCGGACGGCCTCGGCCAATCGATGGTAGCGGTCCAGGCTGATCCGGCCGGCCTGCCGCTGTGGGTGGATGCCGGCCTTGAACAGGGCTTCGTTGGCGTAGATGTTGCCGACGCCCACGACCACCTGGTTGTCCATCAGGAACGACTTGATCGGGGTCCGGCGTTGCCGGGACAGGCGGTGCAGGTAGGGGCCGTTGAACTCCGGCGCCAGGGGTTCCGGACCGAGGCGGGCAAGCAGAGGGTGTTGCCCGGGATCGTCGGCCCAGAGCCAGCAGCCGAAGCGTCGGGGGTCGTTGTAACGAAGGCGGGCGCCAGAGCTGAGCTGAACTTCCACGTGATCGTGGGTCTGCGGCGAACTGTCGTCGGTAATCACCCGCAGGCTGCCGGACATGCCCAGGTGGACGATGACCGCGCCGCTGGCGACGCGAATCAGCAGGTACTTGGCGCGGCGTTCCACCGCCAGGATGCGTTGGCCAGCCAGCCGTTGGGGCAGGTCCTCGGGTACTGGCCAGCGCAGACGCGGGTTGCGGACAATCACCCGTTCGACAGTCTGGTCCTGGCAATGTGGGGCAATGCCCTGGCGGGTGGTTTCCACTTCCGGTAGTTCGGGCACGGGGGGCTCCTGGCGATGACGGCTGAGAACAAATTGTCGTTTTTGGCAACAGAATGTCAACGCAGCCGACGGGCTGGAGAGCGGGGGACGGCGGGAAACGCAATGCCCATAACGGGTTGTGGCCCATCGCCCCGGCGGCGGCGATGATTCGAGCCCGTCCCGACTTTTACCGATTGGTGTAATCGGTAACAAATCGGCAACCGAATCCGCTTGTTTGGCTTACACCTGTAAGCTAGAGTGGGAGCCCTGAAAGTAGGGGGTGACGTCGGCCCCAGCAAGGTTCTCTGAGGTAATTCGGTATGTGGTACAACGGTCTTCTCGACCTGTCGGTGATGCAGTTGATTCTGGTGACGCTGGGCTTGACCCATGTGACCATCGTCAGCGTGACGCTCTATCTGCATCGTCACTCGGCACACAACTCGCTGGATCTGCATCCGGCGCTGGCGCATTTCTTCCGCTTCTGGCTGTGGCTGACCACGGCCCAGAACACCAAGGAATGGACCGCCATCCATCGTAAGCATCACGCCAAGTGCGAAACCGAGGAAGACCCCCACAGTCCGGTGGTGCGGGGTATCAGGAAGGTCCTGCTGGAAGGCGCGGAGCTGTATGCCGACGCCGCTACCGAAGAGACCCTGGCGCGTTACGGTCAGCGCACCCCGGAAGACTGGGTGGAGCGCAAGGTCTACAGCCGCCACCGGGTGCTGGGTGTGGTGCTGATGGGGGCCATCGACCTGGCGCTGTTTGGTGTGAACGGCATCTGGATCTGGGCGCTTCAGATGATGTGGATTCCCGTGTGGGCCGCCGGCGTGATCAACGGCATCGGCCATTACCTGGGCTACCGCAACTTCGAGTGCGCCGACAACGCCCGCAACATCTCCCCGCTGGGCATCCTGATCGGCGGCGAGGAGCTGCACAACAATCACCACACCTATCCCAACTCGTCCAAGCTGTCCCGCCGCTGGTACGAGGTGGACATTGGCTGGGGCTATATCCGCCTGTTCCAGCTGTTTGGTCTGGCCACCCCCAAGGGCTATCGCCCCATCGCCCACTATGTGCCGGGCAAGCAGGAGGTGGATGTGGAGACCGTGCAGGCCATTGCCAACAACCGTTTCGACATCATGCGCCAGTACCGCAAGCGGGTGATCGAGCCCTCACTGCGGCAGCAGAAAGAGCAGCTGGAGGATGGCCTCAAGGCCCGCTACCGCAAGGTCAAGCAGCTGCTGTCCCGGGAGATCACCCTGATCAAGCCCAAGGAGCAGGCGCAGCTGGAGACGGTGCTGGAGAAGAACGCGGTGCTGCGCCAGATCTACGACAAGAGCCAGGAGCTGCAGGCCCTCTGGCGTCGCCGGGGTGTCAAGCCGCAGGAGAAGATCCAGGCGCTGATGCAATGGTGCAAGGAGGCGGAGGCCAGCGGTATCCGTCACCTGGAAGAGTTCGCCGCGCACCTGAAGGCTTACTCCCTGAGACCGGTCGCCGCCTGATCGCGGTCGGTCCGGTACCAGCCCCGCCCTTGCCGGCGGGGTTTTTCGTTGTGCCCGCTCAGTCGGTGGCCGACGCCACCCGGTAGAGGGTGTAGCAGACCTGCCCGGCGCGCTTCTGGCGATGTAGCTGCCAGTTGGCCGGTGGGGCGGGGGGAGCGAGTTCGCTCTCGTGCTCCACGTACACCCAACTGCCGGGCCTGAGCCAGCCACCTTCGCTGAGCAGTGGGTACAGCCGTTCCAGCCAACCCTGGCGGAAGGGCGGGTCCATGAACACCACATCAAACGGCTGGGCCGGCGGCGTGGCCAGAAACGACTCGACGTCCTGGCAGCTGACCGTGGCCAGGGTGCATTGCAGCGTTTTCAGGTTCCGGCGCAGCGCCTGGGCCAGCTCCGGGGAGTGTTCGACAAAGGTGGTGCCGGCGGCACCGCGGGACAGCGCTTCCAGGCCCAGTGCGCCACTGCCGGCAAACAGGTCCAGACACCGGCTGCCGGCCAGGTGGAAGGTGAGCCAGTTGAACAGGGTCTCCCGGGTTCGGGCCGGGGTGGGGCGGACGCCGCCGGCGTCGGGAAAGCTCAGCTTGCGACTGCGCCAGTCACCGCCGATGATGCGAAGTTCACCCGCGACCCCCGGGTTCCCGCGCTTGCGCGGGGGCTGACGTTTTCGGCCCATTTCTGGTCTGACTCCGGTTGTTCGGGAATGGTCATAACACGCTTGCACACTGCAAGAGGTCGCCATGGTAGCGGAAAATGCGGGTCCGCACACGGCGCCGGATTTGGAGGCGGCCTTCGCCTCCGCTAGAATGAGCGCTTTCCGATTCCCGCCCAATTCCAGACAGATGGTAAGACTATGACGGCAGAGTGGATTTCAATTGGCCTCCTGGCCCTTCTTGTGTTGATGTTTGTCGGCGAGCTGGCCGCCAATCGTCGCCGGCTGCCCCGGCCCAGGCCGGTGCCGCAGAAGAAGCCGGAGCCGCAGCCCGGTGCCGCGCCCGTCGAGGAAAAAGCGGCCGAACCGGCGGCGGAAGCCCCTGCCGAAACTCCTGCGGCGGTGGAGACGGCGCCGGAGCCAGAGGTCGTCGAAGAGGCGCCGCAACTCAGTGTCTTCGAGCGCATCCGCAGCGGCCTGGGCAAGACGCGGGCCAACCTGAGCTCCGGACTGGCGGAGCTGTTCTCGGTCGGCAAGAAGATCGACGAGGACCTGCTGGAAGAGATCGAGACCACCCTGTTGATGGCCGACGTGGGGGTGACTGCCACCTCCGAGATCATTGACTCACTGACCGACAAGCTGGAGCGTAACCAGCTCAAGGACGGGGCCGCCCTGCAGGAAGCCTTGCGCCAGGAGCTGCACGATTTGCTGAAGCCGGTCACCCATCCGCTGCAGGTGGATGCCGCCAGGAAGCCCTACGTCATCCTGATGGTCGGGGTAAACGGCGTTGGCAAGACCACCACCATCGGCAAACTGGCCAAGCAGTTCCAGGACGACGGGCACTCGGTGATGCTGGCCGCGGGTGACACCTTCCGCGCCGCCGCCGTGGAGCAGTTGCAGGTCTGGGGCGAGCGCCACCAGGTGCCGGTGATTGCCCAGCATACCGGTGCCGACAGCGCCTCGGTGATTTACGACGCGGTGCAGTCGGCCCAGGCCAAGGGCACCGATGTGGTGATTGCCGACACCGCCGGTCGCCTGCAGAACAAGGACAACCTGATGAGCGAGCTGGAGAAGGTGGTCCGGGTGATGAAGAAGCTGGACGACAGCGCTCCCCACGAGGTGATGCTGGTGCTGGACGCCGGCACCGGCCAGAATGCCCTCAGTCAGGCCACCGTGTTCCAGCAGGCCGTTGGGGTCAGTGGCATCACCCTGACCAAGCTCGATGGCACCGCCAAGGGCGGTATCGTGTTCGCCATCGCCCGCCAGCTGCAACTGCCGATCCGTTACATCGGCGTGGGGGAAAAGGCGGAGGACCTGCGGCCCTTCGATGCCGAAACCTTCGTCGAAGCCCTGTTTGACGAATAGCGATTCGCCATGATCGAGTTCCAGCAGGTCAGCAAGCGTTACGATGACGATCATCTGGCCCTGAAACAGGTGAATTTCAGCCTGGGCCGGGGCGAGCTGGCGTTCCTGACCGGCCACTCCGGAGCGGGCAAGAGCACCCTGCTGAAACTGATCATGCTGATGGAGCGGCCCAGCGCCGGCAATGTGGTGGTGGGCGGCCAGGTGCTCAACACCCTGCCACGGCGCCAGATTCCCTATGTCCGTCGCCATATTGGGGTGGTTTTCCAGAACCACCAGCTGCTGTTCGACCGCACCGTGTTCGACAACGTGGCCATGCCGCTGGAGGTGATGGGGGTGCCGGCCAGGGACATCGGCCGTCGGGTGCGGGCGGCGCTGGACAAGGTGGGCCTGCTCAGCAAGGAGAAGATGAGCCCGGTGCAGCTGTCCGGGGGGGAGCAGCAGCGGGTGGGGATCGCCCGGGCGGTGGTCAACAAGCCGCCGGTATTGCTGGCCGATGAGCCCACCGGGAACCTGGACCCCGAGTTGTCCGCGGACATCATGCACCTGTTTGAGCAGTTCAGCCAGGTGGGAGTCACGGTGTTGATCGCCAGTCACGACATCGCGCTTATCCACGACCTGGGGCGACGCACACTGACCCTGGACCATGGTCGCCTGTCGGCCGGCGGTCCACCGCCTGGGCTGGGGGGGGATCATGGCCACTGATACGCGACGGTCACGGGGCGCCGACCATCCCCGCAGTGCGGCTCGGGATGCCGCCGAGAGCTATCTGTCCCACCACCGCAAGGTGGCGAGGGACAGCGCCCGGCGCCTGTGGCGTACCCCCCTGGCCAGCCTGATGACCTGGATGGTGATGGGGGTGGCCCTGGCGCTGCCGGTGGGCTTGCTGTTGCTGCTCGATAGTCTGCAGGGGCTGAGTGCGGGCTGGGAGAGCAGTGCCCGCATCACCGCCTACCTGGAGCAGTCCCTGTCGGTGGAGCAGGCCCGACAGCTGCGGCTGGAGATCGGCGCCCGGGGCGACACGGCCGACGTCGACCTGATCGACCGGGACAGCGCCCTGGCGGAGTTCCGGGCCAGTTCCGGGTTGGCGGATGCGCTGGATTACCTAGACGAGAATCCCTTGCCCCATACCCTGCTGGTGACGCCGCTGGAGACCAATCGCAACGCTTCCGGGGTGGAGCGGCTGGCCAGGGAGCTGGAAGCCCTTCCCGGCATCGCCCGGATCCAGGTCGACCTGGGCTGGTTGCAGCGGCTGAACGGCATGACCGAACTGCTGGGCCGGGCAATCTGGGTGCTGTCGCTGTTGCTGGGCGGTGCGGTGGTGTTGGTGATCGGCAACACCATCCGCCTGGCGATCGAGAATCGCCGGGATGAGATCCTGGTCGCCAAACTGGTCGGCGGCACCGACAGCTTCGTACGTCGTCCCTTCCTCTATACCGGTGTCTGGTTCGGGCTGGGTGGCGGTGTGGTCGCCTGGCTGCTGTTGCAGGTGTCCCTGTGGTGGCTGAGCGGCCCGATCGAGCGGTTGGCCGGCCTGTACCACAGTGACTTCGTGCTGAGCGGACTGTCCGTTGATGGCGCCCTGGCGCTGCTGGTGGGCGCGGCGGTCTTGGGCTGGCTCGGGGCCTGGGTGGCGGTAAAGCGGCATCTGGATGCCATCGAACCCGGAGTGCCCGCCGGCAGTTAGAGGCTATCATTGTGGAAACACCGTATGGCCCTCTGTCGGCGCACCGGAGTATTTTCAAACTCCGCGGAGGCGCCGTCGAAAGCGGGTTAAGCCCCTGTTTTTCATGAGCTTAGCGGTGGTTTTCGGGAACTTTTCAGGGGCTTGGCGGCCTAACGTTTAGTTGTTATATTTGCAGGTCCCCAGTCAGGAGGGAAAGCATGGGTACAAGTTTACAATTGGCTGACAAGCTGGTTCCGGGCGTTAATCTGGAGGCGTACATCCAGGCCACCAGTCGGATCCCGGTTCTTACGGCCGATGAGGAGCGCCACCTTGCCGAGCGGCTGCACTACGAGGACGACGTGGAAGCGGCCCGTCAGCTGGTGCTGTCGCACCTGCGCTTCGTGATTCACATTGCCCGCAGTTATTCCGGCTATGGCCTGCCCCAGGCCGACCTGATCCAGGAAGGCAATGTCGGCCTGATGAAGGCCGTCAAGCGCTTCAACCCGGAGTATGGGGTGCGTCTGGTGTCGTTCGCCGTGCACTGGATCAAGGCCGAAATCCACGAGTACATCCTGCGTAACTGGCGCATCGTCAAGGTGGCCACCACCAAGGCCCAGCGCAAGCTGTTCTTCAACCTGCGCAGCCAGAAGAAGCGCCTGGCCTGGTTGAACCATGAAGAGCTTAAGGCCGTCGCCAATGACCTGGGGGTTGAGCCGCATGTGGTACGGGAAATGGAGGGGCGTCTGGCGTCACAGGACACCTCTTTCGACGGCCCGCAGGACGACGATGACGACAACGGCTACCAGGCGCCGGCGTATTACCTGGAAGATCGTCGTGGCGATCCGGCGATTCAACTGGAGCAGTCTGACTGGGCCGAGGATTCCAATGGCCGTCTGATGCAGGCGCTGGAGATGCTCGACGAGCGCAGTCAGGACATCCTGCGGGAACGCTGGCTGTCGGACAGCAAGTCCACGCTGCATGAGCTGGCCGCCAAGTATGGTGTCTCCGCCGAGCGTATCCGGCAACTGGAGAAGAACGCCATGAAGAAGATCCGCACCCAGATGATTGAGGCCGCCTGATCACCGGAGGCCGCTTTCCTGGCCAGCGACGCCACCAGACCTGATCGGCTGGTGGCGTTTTTGTTTGTAGCGGCGATTGCCGGTCTGAGTCAGATGGGCACCGCAGTGTTCAGGGAGTACCCTTTGCCATGACCAAGCCCTCTACCCACATCGCCTTCCTCGGTATCGGCCTGATGGGGGCGCCGATGACCCGCAATCTGCTGGGTGCCGGCTTTTCGATGACCCTGTGGAACCGCACCGCCAGCAAGTGTGAACCTTTCGCCGGGGAGGCCACGGTGGCCGCGAGTCCGGCCCAGGCCGTCGAGAACGCCGAGGTGGTGATCACCATGCTGGAGAACGGGGCGGTGGTCGACGAGGTGCTGGTCAATCAGGGGGGCATTGAGGCCCTGCGGCCGGGTGCCCTGGTGATCGACATGAGTTCGGTGCAGCCATCGCTGGCGCGACGCCACGGGGAACTGGTGGCGGCCCGTCAGGCGGGCTACCTGGATGCGCCGGTCTCCGGTGGTACCCGGGGGGCGGAGGCGGCAACCCTGTCCATCATGGCCGGCGGCAGCGAGGCCGACGTGGACCGTGCCCGGCCCGTGCTTGAGGCCCTGGGGACAGTGACCCGGATTGGCCCGGTGGGCGCCGGTCAGTTGGCCAAGTTGGCCAACCAGGCGATTGTGGGGATCACCATCGGCGCGGTGTCCGAGGCGCTGCTGCTGGCAGCCAGGGGCGGCGCCGACCCGGTCGCGGTCAGGCAGGCCCTGATGGGTGGCTTCGCCGGCAGCAAGATCCTGGAGCAGCACGGTCAGCGCATGATCGAACGGGATTTCGCCCCCGGCGCGCCGGCCCGGATCCAGCTCAAGGACCTGCGCATGATCCTCGACGAGGCCCGGGCCGAGGGGCTGACCCTGCCGCTGGCCCAGCAGGTGCACAACGAGTACCTGTCGCTGCTGGCCAACGGCCACAGTGAGGTGGACCACAGCGGCCTGTTGCTGGAGCTGGAACACCTCAATGGGGTCCGAATGGGCAGTGTGGGCCCGGGACGCAAGGAGTGAGGGATGACCAAGTTCGCCGCTAACCTGACCATGCTGTTCACCGAGTTGGCCTTTCCCGACCGCTTCGCCGCGGCCCGGCAGGCCGGCTTTCGTGGTGTGGAGTTCCTGTTCCCCTACCCCTGGCGGCGGGAGCAGCTGAGCAACTGGCTGGGCGATCAGGGACTGCAGCAGGTGCTGTTCAACCTGCCGCCGGGAGACTGGGACGCCGGCGAGCGGGGCATCGCCTGCCTGCCGGAGCGGGTGGACGAGTTCCGGCGCGGGGTGGAGCAGGCCATTGGCTACGCCCGGGCACTGGATTGCCCGCGCGTGAACTGCCTGGCGGGCATTCCAACCGCTGGCCTGGATCGTGCGCGGGCCTGGGACCAACTGGTGGCGAATGTCGACTGGGCGAACCAGCAGTTGGAGCGGGAAGGGATTACCCTGTGTGTCGAAGCCATCAACTCGCGGGTGGATATGCCCGGCTTTCTGCTCGACACCTCCAGCCGGGGGCTGGCATTGATTGAGGCGGTGGGTTCGGAAAACGTCAAACTGCAGTATGATCTCTATCATATGCAGATCATGGAGGGGGATCTCATCCGCACGCTGGAGCGACTGCTGTCCCGGATTGGCCACATCCAGTTTGCCGACAACCCCGGTCGCCACGAGCCGGGAACCGGCGAGATCCACTTCGCCAACGTGTTCGCGGCGCTGGACCGGATGGGCTATGAGGGGTGGCTGAGCGCCGAATACCGGCCCGCGGCGGGGACCGAAGCGGGGCTGGGCTGGCTGCGCACCCTGTCGGCCGTGGACGGACCGTCGCCTTAGGCGACACCCTCTTACAAGATCGTAACTGGTCGCGACTGGGCCTTGTCCGTAATCTGTTTTCGAACGATCCGATATGTGGAGGCTGTTAGGTGAAAGCGCTGGTAATTGAAGACGATCAGGACGTTGCAAACTACCTGATCAAGGGGCTCCGGGAGTCCGACTTCGTCGTCGACCACGCGGCGGAGGGCAAGGAAGGCATGATGATGGCGGCCAGCGAAGACTATGACATCATGATCGTTGACCGCATGTTGCCGAACATGGACGGCCTGTCCATCATCAAGACCGTCAGGGCCACGGGCAATCAGGTGCCGGTGCTGATCCTCAGTGCCCTGGGCGATGTCGATGACCGGGTTGAGGGGCTGCGCGGCGGCGGTGACGACTACCTCACCAAGCCGTTCTCCTTCACCGAGCTGTTGGCGCGGATCGAATCCCTGGTTCGCCGTAACCGCCAGGCGGCGGAAACCGAGACCGTGTTGCGGGTGGCGGATCTGGAGATGGACCTGCTGGCGCGGACCGTCAAGCGGGCCGGTCAGAACATCGATGTCCAGCCGCGAGAGTTCCGGCTGCTGGAGTACCTGATGCGCAATGCCGGTCAGGTGGTTACCCGCACCATGTTGCTGGAAAAGGTGTGGGACTATCATTTCGACCCCCAGACCAACGTCATCGACGTGCACATCAGTCGCCTTCGTGCCAAGATTGACAAGGAGTTCGAGACCCCCTTGCTGCAAACCATCCGGGGTGCGGGATACATGCTGCGTGAAACTGCTTAGCCAACTGCGAACATCGACCTTTCAGTTAGCCCTGCTGTACATGGTGGTGTTTGCCACCTCAGTGTTCCTGTTGCTGGCCTTCATCTACTGGCGTACCGCAGGCTTCATGACGGCGCAGACCGACGAGACCATCGAGGCGGAGATCGCCGGTCTGGCCGAGCAGTACCGGGGCCGGGGCATCAACGGCCTGATCACCATCATCCGCGAACGGGTGGCGCGGGACCCCAACGCCAAGTCCCTGTACCTGGTGACCACCGAAGACTACATGAAACTGGCGGGTAATTTGACCGCCTGGCCGGAGGGGACCCAGTCCCAGAGCGGCTGGATCAACTTCACCCTGGACGAGCGGGTGGGCTGGGTCGGCCCGCCCCGGCTGGCGCGGGCCCGCATCTTTGAGGTGCAGGGCGGCTTGCGTCTGCTGGTGGGGCGGGACGTCGACGACCTGACCGCCCTCAAGCGGGTGATCGAGACGGCCATCAACTGGGGGATGGGCATTACCCTGGCCCTGGCCCTGCTCGGCGGCTTCATGATCAGCCGCAGCACCACCCGGCGCATCGAGGTGATCAACAACACCTCCCGCAAGATCATGAACGGCCACTTGTCCCAGCGCATTCCCACCCGTGGCACCAGTGACGACTTCGACCAGCTGGCCGAGAACCTCAACCGGATGCTCGATCGCATCGTGTACCTGATGGAAGGCATCCGCCACGTCTCCGACAGCATTGCCCACGACCTGCGCACGCCGCTGACCCGCTTGCGTAACCAGCTGGAAAACACCCTGATGGCGGTGGACAACGAGGAGGCCCGGGAGCAGGCGGGGCGGGCGGTCGCCGAGGCGGATCAGCTGCTCGCCACCTTCAACGCTCTGTTGCGGATCGCCCGGCTGGAGACCCGGGGCAACACCGCCGACATGAAACCGGTGTCCCTGGGGCTGCTGGTGAGTGATGCCTGTGAACTCTACGAGGCGCTGGCCGAGGACAAGCAGCAGCACTTCGAACAGTCCCTGGACGAACAGGCCATGATCGAGGGCGATCGGGACCTGCTGTTCCAGATGGTCAGTAACCTGATCGACAACGCCATCAAGTACACCCCGGAACGGGGGAACATCCGGGTAGCGGTTTACGGCGATGGCGACGATACGGTGTTCGAGGTCAGCGACAGCGGCATCGGGATTCCGGACGAAGAGAAGGAGAACGTCTTCCAGCGCTTTTACCGGGTTGGTAAGAGCCGTTCACTGCCCGGCAATGGGCTGGGCCTGAGCCTGGTCAGTGCGGTGGCGGAAATCCACCAGGGGCGGATCGTGTTGCGGGACCGGCATCCGGGGCAGGATTACCCCGGGCTGTCGGTGGCGGTGGTGATGCCCGCGTACCGGCCGACCAGCAAGCGCATCAAGGTGGCCGCCGGTCGGGAAGAGCCGGCTCTCAGCGAAGACCCGGGGGCTGGGTCTGCCGCCAGCCGGCCATAGCGGTGATCAGCCGCGAAGGGAACCGCGCAGCCGCTCCAGACGCTCGAGTACCGGGCGCAGCAAGGCATCGGCACGGGTTTCCACGTCATTGACCAGGGCTTCGACCTGGGACCGACGTCGGTCGATGCGGGCCTGGATGCTGTCCCACTCACCTTCCAGGTGCTTCTGCTCGTTCATGACAAAAGCGGCCAGGTTGTGGCGATTTACCTTACCGGTGATGCCCAGCTGGTCCAGCTGGAACCCCACGCTGTCCAGTCCGTTCAATGCAGTATCAATCAGTTTCTTCGTGTTCATGGCGTTGCCCGTCTTAATCAATGAAGTCGGATAGAATTTTGAGTAGCGCCAAAGGTAGTGAGTCTTTCTAGGGTGCACAACCTAATTTCCAGCACCCGAACGGCAAAGCTGTCCAAACCGTAATGGCGCGGCCACTTGTCAGTAACGGCCAAAGTGGAAACTGGGTCAAGTAGTTAAGGGAGCAAGCCGGTGCCATGGCAGCGGCGGGCACCTCCCTCCAGCACAGCGCTAGCCTTGCCCCGTCCAGACGGGGTTTTTTTATGGCCGGGGATACTCAATGGAGTTGATGACCCAGTACGCCGGGCCATGGGGGGTCTGTACCTCCACCTCGTCGTCCACCTGTTTCTTCAGCAGCGCCCGGGCCATGGGGGTGTCGATGGAGATGTAGTCCTTGCGGTCGAAGATTTCATCGTAGCCGACGATGCGAAACCGCTTGATCTCGCCCTCCTCGTTCTCAATCTCCACCCAGGCTCCGAAGAACACCCGGCCTTCCTGTTCCGGCGCGTAGTCCACCACCGTCAGCTCGCCCAGGCAGCGGCGCAGGTAGCGCACCCGCCGGTCGATCTGGCGCAGCAACTTCTTGTTGTATTGGTAGTCGGCGTTCTCACTGCGGTCGCCGAGGCTGGCGGCCCACTGCACCTTCCGGGTGATCTCCGGGCGGTGTTCCCGCCAGAGGTAGTCCAGTTCCTTCTTTAGGGCTTCGAAGCCGTCGCGGGTAATCAGTTTGGCGCGCATAGACGAGATCATGAGTCAGGGGTATCAACGCCCACAGTGTACCAGAGCCAGAGGTTCCGGCAGAAAACCGTCTTGAACATTGGGATGGCCCGATTGGCGCAGTGATGGGTGTCACAAAATTGACGAGTTGCTGAATACTTTTTGTTCGACAGCGATACACTGATCAAAACCAAATCATGTCGGGTCAGTGGACACTTCGGGGTGCATTGCCAGTCCGGACGTCCTGACCGTTGCGGAGAGGGAATCATGGACCGCGTAATCAGAGCTGTTGCCTCACTAGGGATTTTGCTTGGCCCGCTCGGCACCGGCCTTGCCGGGGCGGACGAGTCGGCGGAGACGGCCGGGCCGGCGTTCGAGTATCAGGAACGTTCCACCGTGGATACCATCAGGCTGCCCTCGATGGCCGAGGATTCGATGGCCGACACCGTGATCGAGGGAGGGCTGGAAGCGCCCGCCGCCGGCGTGCCAGTAGCGGAGACCGGTGAGGATTTTTACCTCGATCCGCTGGCGTTGCAGCCCAACGACGATCGCACCGACCTGGGCCGGTCAGAGATCCCGGTGGACATCCGCTTCAGCAACCCCCGGTCCATTCCCGGCCAGACCCATGGCAATACCTACCGCATCCAGCCGCCCAGCAATCGCACCTACCGGGCCTACGGCGCCTCGGTGTCTGAGCGGTGAGGCTGCTCAGGCCGCGGCGTGGGTCGTGGCCGTCTCGTCCTTGTTCAGGACATCCTCGTAGAAGAAGGTCAGCGCCTGCCGGGCCTGGTTCAATCGGGCCCGTGACACCTGGATGCGGTCGCGCAGGTAGCTGAGGAACAGCTGGCGATCGTCCTGCTCCAGCATCTCCACGCTCTTCTGGTCGTGGAACAGCACGAAGCGGGTGATCCAGTGCAGGTAGTTCTGTTCGGTACGCTGATTCAGCTGATGTTTGTGGATGGCTGACGTTACACGGGTCAGCAGGCCGGGCTGCGAGTGCTCCAGCGCTTCGATCAATTGCATGGTGCGTCTTCCAGAAACATTGTTTTTGTTATGGTGGCGGCATCATATGACAATCGCTTGAATCCCGCAAAAATTCGTTCGATCGTCCTTTTACCCAGGCCACCGCCGCCGGCGGCCCGGGTAACAATCGGGGACAGGCCCTGATTATTTCTTCAGTTCTTCCAGTCGGTCGATGTATTTCTGCATCGCCTCGTCGGTGGAAGTGCCCTTGAGCTTTTCCCAGGCGTCGTACTTGGCCCGGCCGACGAAATCCATCATGCCGGGGCGCTTACCGCTGACGTCGCCCTCGGTGGCCTGCTTGTACAGGGCGTAGAACTCCAGTTTCAGTTCGTTGGACGGCTGGGCGTCGCCTTCGCCAGTCTGGATGTAGTTGACGGCTTCCTCGAACTGGGCTTTCAGGTCGCTCATGGTTGATTCCTTTTTTATCGGTTGCTGTGTCTCACGGGAAACGCTTCGCGAGGGTGGCAGGCCATGCTGCGGGCCTCGCCCCGTGGTTTCCTGACGGTGTCCGGGCAGCTTAGCGGCTGACGCCAGGGGCGTCATTGCCTTCGCGTTCCATTCCTCCGGCGAATGGGGTATTGTCCTGCGCCAGATTATAAGCTAATTGGAGAGCAACATGGCAGCCACCAATCGCCTTGCCGGTATTGTCAGCAAAATCAATTCCCTGCCCGAGTTCGCCCGGCCCCGGGCGCTGTCGCTGTTTTTCGGCAAAGCCGTTCCCTTCACCGGTACCGCCGGCATTCGCATCCAGTCCCTGGATCAGGACCGCTGCGTGATCCGCCTGGCCAACAAGCGCCGGGTCCAGAATCACATCGGTGGGGTGCACGCGGTGGCCTCGTTGCTGCTGGCGGAATCCGCCACCGGTTTCCTGGTGGGGCTGAACGTGCCCGACGACAAAGTGCCGGTCATCAAGACCGCCCACGCCGAATACACCAAGCGGGCGAAGGGTGACATGATCGTGGAGGCGCACCTCACCGAGGAGCAGAAGCAGCGCATGCGTACTGAGGATAAGGGCGAGGCGGCGGTGGCGGTGACCATCCGCGACAGTGAGGACAAGGAGCCGATTGAGATCGAGATGGTCTGGGCCTGGACCCCAAAGAGGCGGTAAAGCTATTGCGCTCGACTATGCGTCGTTAAATTCCAGCTCAAAATGCTCATTTACAGCCCGTAAACTGCGCTTTTTCGCTGGAATTTGCCTAGGGAGCCTCGGAATAACTCCGGATCACCTCTGGTTTTCAGAGCTATCCCCAATCAAGGCGCGACTTTGCAGGAATGTCGGGACCTTTCAAAAAGTCGCAACGCGGAGTGGGGATAGCTCTGAAAGCCCCGAAGGGCACGCTCTGAAGGCTGCATCTGCGGTGTTGCGGCTCTTGCTAAGGACTACGGCCATTAGCGGCGAGCCGCGCCTTGCAGCCACAGCCTTCAGAGCGCGCAGAGGCGATTCGGAGTTATGCCGAGGCTCCCTAGCCTAGTCTTCGCTCATAACGCTTTACCAACTTCGTGGTAAGGGTGACGCTTTACTGACTTCGCAGTCAGGGAAAAGATGTACGTATAATTACTGGGGCAATTTTTTGCCCCGGAATGCGCCGGAGTTCATAAATCTGGCCATTTGTTGCTTGAGTGGTCCGACGTACCTGTGTACAGTTTGGCCGTCGCGTGCCAGGACGGTACGCCCAAAGGATTGTCATCAGCCCTAACGGATCAAGGGAGCAAGGCCATGTCTAAGGAAGGTTCCGTCGCGCCTAAAGAGCGCATCAATATCAAGTATGTCCCCGCCACCGGTGATCAGCAGGCCGAGACCGAACTGCCGCTGAAGATGTTTGTCGTTGGTGACTTCAAGGGACAGCCGGAAGAAACCCCTCTCGAAGACCGCAAGACCATTTCTGTCGACAAGAACAACTTCCAGTCGGTGATGAAAGAAGCCGGCCTTACCCTGTCCACCGCGGTGCCCAACAAGCTGGACGACGAGGCCGAGGAATTGCCGGTGAACCTGGCATTCCAGGGACTGGAAGACTTCTCCCCCGACAGCATCGCCCGCCAGGTACCGGAGCTGCGCAAGCTGATTGAGCTGCGTGAAGCCCTGGTTGCCCTGAAAGGCCCGCTGGGGAACGTGCCGTCGTTCCGGGCCAAACTGCAGGAGCTGCTGGACAGCGATGATGCCCGCGACCAGTTGCTGCAGGAACTGGATCTGGCGACCGGCGACGGCGACTAAGTCGCCCCCAGTCACTGCCACCGGGAAGGTGGCAGGCTTCACACTGTCTCTGTCACACACGTACTAATTCTTCATACACGTACTAAAGGGATGTGGTATGTCTGATACTGCTGCGCAGCAAGCCGCTGCCTCGGAAACCGCAGGGGAAGGTTCCCTGCTCGATCAGGTGATGGCCAACAGCCGCATGGCGCCGGCTGACGAGGGCTACGACGTGGCCCGCAAGGGGGTGGCGACGTTCATCGCCAACCTGCTGAAGAGCGATGAGAAGGGCCAGCCGGTCAACAAGGCGCTGGTGGACCAGATGGTGGTCGAGCTGGACCGCAAGATCAGCGCGCAAATGGATGAGGTGCTGCACGCGCCCAAGCTGCAGGAGCTGGAATCGTCCTGGCGCGGCCTCAAGCTGATGGTCGACCGCACCGATTTCCAGGAAAACATCAAGCTGGACATCCTGCACGCCACCAAGGGCGAGCTGCTGGAAGACTTCGAGTTTGCCCCGGATGTCACCCAGTCCGGCTTCTACAAGCACATCTATTCCGACGAATACGGCCAGTTCGGTGGCGAGCCGGTGGGCGCGGTGGTTGGCAACTACGCCTTCAGCCCGTCCACCCCGGACATGAAGCTGCTGCAGTACGTGTCGTCGGTGGGCGCCATGGCCCACGCGCCGTTCCTGTCTTCGGTGGCGCCGTCGTTCTTCGGCGTGGACAGCTACCAGGAGCTGCCGGCGATCAAGGAACTCAAGGCGGTGTTCGAGGGACCCCGCTACGCCAAGTGGCGTTCGCTGCGGGAATCCGAGGACGCCCGCTACCTGGGCCTCACCGCACCGCGGTTCCTGCTGCGGACCCCTTACGATCCCACCGAGAACCCGGTGCGCAGCTTCAACTACAAGGAAGACGTCAGCGGCGACCACGAGCACTACCTGTGGGGCAACACCGCCTACCTGCTGGCCTCCCGGATGACCGACAGCTTCGCCAAGTACCGCTGGTGCCCGAACATCATCGGCCCGCAGAGCGGTGGCGCGGTGGAAGACCTGCCGGTGCACCTGTTCGAATCCTTCGGCCAGCTGGAGGCGAAGATTCCCACCGAGGTGCTGATCACCGACCGCCGCGAGTACGAGATGGCGGACGAGGGGTTCATCGCCCTGACCATGCGCAAGGGCAGCGACAACGCCGCCTTCTTCTCCGCCAATTCGGTGCAGAAGCCCAAGCAGTTCCCCAACACCAAGGAAGGCAAGGAGGCCGAGACCAACTACAAGCTCGGCACCCAACTGCCCTACATGATGATCGTCAACCGCCTGGCCCACTACATCAAGGTGCTGCAGCGGGAGCAGATCGGTGCCTGGAAGGAGCGCCAGGACCTGGAGCGGGAGCTCAACACCTGGATCCGCCAGTATGTGGCCGACCAGGAAAACCCGCCCGCCGATGTCCGTAGCCGGCGTCCGCTTCGTGCCGCCCAGGTGATTGTCTCCGACGTGGAAGGCGATCCGGGCTGGTACCAGGTCTCGCTGGCGGTGCGTCCGCACTTCAAGTACATGGGGGCCAACTTCGAGCTGTCGCTGGTCGGTCGACTCGACAAGGAGTAAGCCGTGTTCAGGGACACCGCATCGGACGGTGTTCAGGCCAGGGCCGGCAGCCTGTTCGAACGATTGGAACAGGCCGCCGAACCGACCGGGCAGGGCATGGGTCAGGTGACCCATGTGGTGGAATCCATCAAGCGCCACCTGGTGCGGCTGCTGAACGCCCATCCGGGCAACAGCGCCAGTGCCCCGGAGTTGGGGCTGCTGGATTTCAACGACGCCACCCTCGGTACCCAGGACCTGAACATCCGCATCCGCAGTGCCATCCGCCACTGTATCGAGCGTTTCGAACCCCGGGTCACCCGGGTGGACGTGGTCGCTCTGCCCCAGGGGCCGGATCCGTTGCAGCTGCGGTTCCAGGTGACGGTCTACCTGTGTATGGGCTCCGTCGACGACAAGACCACCATCGACCTGGTGTTGGACGACAAACGCTATTACCGCGTGGTGTAACGTCGTGAAGTTAAACAGATTCTATCGGGACGAACTGAGTTTCCTGCGGCTGCAGGGGCGGGAGTTTGCTGAGGCCCATCCCCAGCTCACCCGCTTCCTGTCGGAGCAGAGCACCGATCCGGACGTGGAGCGATTGCTGGAGGGCTTCGCGTTCCTCACCGGCAAGCTGCGGGAGAAGGTTGAGGACGAGTTCCCCGAGCTGACCCACTCGCTGCTCAACATGCTGTGGCCGAATTACCTGCGGCCAGTGCCGAGCTGCACCATCATGCGGTTCGACCCGCAGTTGCACGCGATCAGCGAAGGCCAGCGGGTGCCCCGGCACACCGAGATCAAGAGCCGCCCGGTCGGCGACGCCAGCCGCCAGACCCAGTGCCGTTTCCGCACCTGTCGGGAGGTGGCGGTCTACCCGCTCAGTGTGGCGGATGCCAGTGCCGAGCATTCCCGTGAGGTGTCGGTGGTCACCGTCGACCTGGCCCTGCACACCGACCAGCCCCTGTCTGCCCTCGGCCTTGAGCGACTGCGGTTCTACCTGGGCGGGGACAGTCACACCGGCGAGACCCTGTACCTGTGGCTGAACCATTACCTGGAGGCCATCGAGTTGGAGCTCGGTGACCGGGTGGTGTCGATGCCCGCCCGTCACCTGCGGCCGGTGGGGTTTGCCGGCGACGAGGCGATGCTGCCCTATCCCAAGAACGCCTATCCCGGCTACCGCATCCTGCAGGAATACCTGAGCTTCCCGGAAGCGTTCCGTTTCGTGGATGTGTGTGGCCTGGCCGGGCGGTTGCCGGCGGTGCAGGCGGATGAGGCGCGGCTGCGGTTTCGCTTCAACCGTATCCTGCCCCCGGAGGCCAAGATACGGGCGGAGCATTTCCAGTTGTATTGCACACCGGCGGTCAACCTGTTCAGCCATGAGGCCGATCCGGTGGACCTCAACGGCCGCCAGACCGAGTATCGGATTTCGCCGTCCAGCCGGGCGCCGGATCATTTCGAGGTCTTCAGTGTCGACAAGGTGGAGGGCTGGCTGGAGGGTCGCTCCGGCCGGGGCGCACCGCGCCTGTATACCGCGTTCGAGTCGTTCCAGCATGAGGTGGAACGGGACCGGGGACGCACCGCCCTGTATTACCGGACCCGGATCCGCGAGAGTGTGCGGGGGGATGGCTTCGACCACTACATTGCCTTCGTTCGCGGTGATGAGAGCGACTGCCTGAACCGTCACGAGGCGGTGTCGCTGACCCTGACCTGCACCAATCGCCAGTTGCCGGACCAGCTGGCGGTGGGCGAAGTGTGCATGGCCACCGAATCCACCCCGGCCTTTGCCACCTTCCACAACATCACCCGGCCCACCGCCACCCTCCGGCCGACGCTGGATGGCAGCCTGCTGTGGACCCTGATCTCCAACCTGTCGCTCAACTACCTGTCGCTGCTGGAGGAGGATGCCTTGCGCACGGTGCTGCGGGTATACGACTTCCGGGCGCTGGTGGACCGGCAGGCAGAGCGGGTGTCCCAGCAGCGGCTGGCGGGAATCCAGGGCATCGAGACCCGGCCCGTGGACCGGATGGTGAAAGGGCTGCCGGTCCGGGGCCTGCAGTCGGTATTGCGGCTCGATCAGCAGGCCTTTGCCTCGGAAGGGGACCTTTACCTGTTTGGCACGGTGTTGAGCCGGTTCTTCTCGCTCTACGCCAGCATCAACGCGTTTCACCTGTTGGAAGTGGTGAACACGGATAACCAGGAACGGTACACATGGACGTTACAGCAAGGGCAGCAGCCTCTGATGTAGCGGAACTGCAGCCCGTTCTCGGGAATGCACGCCGCTACAGTTTCTTTCAGCTGGTGGACCTGATCCATCGTCACCACGGTGACGACCTGGAACGGGAACTGGACCAGCTGCCGACCCAGGAGCGAATCCGCTTCTCCGCCTCGGCGGGGCTGGGGTTCCCGGGCAGTGACGTGGTCTCCGCGCTGTCGCCGGAGCACGACCACGCGCCTTACCAGATGGAAGTGAGCTTTCTCGGCCTGCACGGCTCCCAGTCGCCCCTGCCGGGTTACTACCTGGAGGATCTGGCCTGGGAACACGGCCAGCAGATCGGTATCCGCCGGCATTTCCTCGATTTCTTCAACCACCGGCTGCTGACCCTGTTCCACCGAAGCTGGCGCAAGTACCGCTATTACGTGCGTTTCCAGCCCGGTGCCAGTGATGGCTTCTCCGAGCTGATCTTCGCCCTGGTCGGGTTGGGGGACCGCCAGTTGCGGGGTGAGACCCCGATCAACTGGTCGAAGATGCTTGCCTACGCCGGATTGATGGCTGGTCGCAGCCGGTCGCCGGACGTAGTCAGCGGCATCGTCGCCCACTGTTTCGACCTGGAGCGGGTGGAAATCGAGCAGTGGGTGTTGCGCAAGGTCGACATTCCCCGGGACCAGCAAACCCGCCTGGGGAGCAGCAATGCGGTGCTGGGGGAGAGCACCCTGATTGGCGGCTCGATCCGGGATCGCAGCGGCAAGTTCGTGCTGCGGCTGCGGGATCTGAGCAAGGAGCGGTTCGCCGACTTCCTGCCCAACGGGCGGGACCACCGGCGGCTGGTCAAACTGGTGGAGTTCGCCACCCGGGACCAGCTCGCCTACGACCTGGAACTGAGGATACGGCCTCAGGACGTCCGGCCCCTGCAACTAGGGCAGGATGTGCGCCTGGGCTGGAACTCCTTTGTTGATCCGGACCCCGAGGCTGGTGGCGATCGCTCGGCCGTCCGCATTCAGATACGTCGCTAACGTTCACCGAGGCCAAGGACCATCGTTATGGACAAACACCCGGTTCCCGATCTGCAGCTCACCATCACCAATACGGCCGGTCTCGGCCGGGGATTTCGCAAGGCCCATGCGTTTGGGGCGGAGGGCGGTTCCATCGGTTCGGCGCAGAACGACAGCTGGCAGCTGTCGTCCCATCGCACCGGGGTGGTTGCCGGCCATGCCGAGGTCCGGGTGATCGACGGCGCCTTCTGCCTGATCGATCGCTGTGGCCGGACCTACGTCAACGGCGGCCAGCATCCGGTGGGACGGGGCCGGCGGGCCCGTTTGAAAGACGGCGACGAGATCGTCATCGGCCGCTACCACTTGCGGGCGGCGCTGAACGGCGCGATGGGCGAGGGAACGCTGGATCTCGACACCGGTGCGCCCGCTGACGACAGCCTGGTGGCCGGCGACGAAGCGGAGCTGTGGCGGGGGCGCGATGGCGACACCACTGCCCACGGCCCGAAGGAGCCCCTCGCCGAGCTGCGCAGCGCTCCGGCCGAGCCGGTCAGCGACGATCCGCTGGAGGGCTTCCGGGACACGGGTAGCGAAAGCGGCGAGGAAGAGCAGGACCGGATACTGGCCAGCCCCACCCATTGGCAGGGCGAGGCCGCCTCCGTCACCGATGAATGCCGGGACAACCGGGACGTCGCACTGGGTCTGCCGGTGCAACAAGGAGATTTGGACAGGATGTCGAAACAACCACCCAACAGGCCGGCCGGGGAGCCGTCACCGGAGCAGCGCAGCCGGCGCCACATCAGTGGTGCTCCGCTATTGCGGGGCATGGAGACCGAGCTGGAGTTTGCCGACAGCGACGACATGCGGCTGTTCCTCGAAGAGGCGGGCCAGACCCTGAAGGCCACCGTCGAGGGATTGCTGGCGCTGCATCAGCACGAGGACAGCCGTCACCGGGCCCTGCGTACCCGGCTGCAGCCCATCGAGGACAACCCATTGCGGCTGGGCCAGCCCTATGACGATGCGGTGCAGACCCTGTTCGCCAGTCAGCGCAGCCCGGTCCACCTGTCGGCGCCGGCCGCGGTGCGGGAGAGCCTGGACAGCCTGCGGCAGCACCAGCAGGCCACCCAGGCGGCCACTGCCGAGGCGCTGGAGGCGATTCTCCAGGCGCTGTCGCCGGCGGCACTGCTCAGGCGGTTCCACGGTTATCGCCGGGGGCTGCAGCGCGGCGAGAACGAGGACGCGTGGGCCTGGCAGATGTACCAACACTATTACCGGGAGCTGAGCTCCCGTCGTCAGCAAGGCTTTGAGCGCCTGTTCCAGGAGGTGTTCGAACAGGCCTACGACCAACACCTGCGTCAATTGCAAAGGGAGAGCCTAACGTGAAGTACTGCAAATGGAGTTTGCTGGTGGCCATCGTTCTGGTGGCCGGGTGCAGCACCCCGTACAACGCGGTGACCAAGACCGCCAAGGTGCTGTGGGACCCGGACATTCCGGTCGGTTACCCGGAAGACCTGCCCAGCCGGGTGGACCTGACCATGCTGGCCGAGCCCAGCGTCAACCCCAACGAGTCCCTGGCGCCGACCCCGATCGCCTTCCAGATCATCGAGATGCGTGACAGCTCGCGCATCATGGCGGCGGATTTCGACCAGTTGCTCACCGAACTGGAGGACTCCCTGGGCCGCAACTACATCGATCACAGCGATTACACCCTGGTGCCCGGCCAGTTCAAGTTTGTCGAGCCCTTTGAGGTCCACGAGGACACCCGGTTCATCGGCGTCATTGCGTTCTATGCCTACCCCAACCTGTCCCAGTGGAAGAAAGTGGTCCGGGTTGACCCCATGGGCCAGCGTTACCACCTGCTGGTCAACCTGCGGGACCGGGAAGTTCACCTGCGCGAATCGGAAGAATCCTGATGGCAACGAACAATCGGGTGATCTGGAGTGACGGGCTGTTCATCAAGCCCCAGCACTTCCAGCAGCAGCAACGCTATTTCGAGCACCAGATCCACGAGCGGGGGCTGGCGCTGTCGGACTACCTGTACGGCTTCAGCGGCCTGGAACTGAACGCTGAGTACCTCAGCTTCGGGCGCATCGGCCTGGTGCGGGCCAGTGGCCTGTTCCCGGACGGCACCCGCTTCAGCCTGCCCCAGGACGACGTCATGCCCGAACCCCTGGAGATTGACGAGGCCTCGGTGGCCAACCAGCTGGTGTACCTGGCGCTGCCCCTGGGCAGCGACAGCCTGGCCGAGGTGGAGTGGCCGGACGCCGGGGTGGCCGGACGCTTCCAGGCCCAGAGTGCGGAGATCCGAGACCTGCACTCCATCGATGGCGACGCCCACAGCATCGACGTGGCCAAGGTGGCGCCGCGGCTGATGCTGGAACGGGACGACCGTAGCGCCTATTCCTCCCTGGCCATTGGCCGGATCCTGGAGAAGCGCCCCGACGGCAGCCTGGTGATGGACCCGAACTTCCTGCCCACCATGCTCAGCGTGCGGGCGGCGCCCCGCCTGCAACGGTTTGTGGGCGAAATGGCGGGGCTGATGCGCGAGCGGGCCCGCAACATCGCCGACCGGGTCGGCGCGCCGGGGCAGGGCGGTGTCGCCGATGTGGCGGATTTCATGCTGCTGCAGATGCTGAACCGGGCCCATCCCCGCTTCATGCACCTGGCCCGACTCCGCCAGCTCCATCCGGAGAGGCTGTACGAGGCACTGCTGGAGCTGTGCGGCGAGCTGGTGACCTTTACCGATGAGAGCCGGCTGCCCCAGGAGTACACACCCTACGACCACGACCTGCCGGAGGCGTCCTTTGCCCCGTTGATGCAGCTCCTGCGTCAGGCCCTGAGCACCGTGCTGGAACCGCGGGCCCTGTCGATCCAGCTGCAGCAGCGCCAGTACGGCCTCACGGTGGCGCCGATCCAGGACCGTCAGTTGATGGCGAACGCCGAGTTCATCCTGTCGGTGAAGGCGGACATGCCCCTGGACGACCTGCGCAAGCAGTTCACCCAGCAATGCAAGGTGGCCTCGGTGGAGAAGATCCGCGACCTGATCAGTCTGCAGTTGCCGGGTGTGCCGCTGTCGCCCCTGCCGGTGGCCCCGCGCCAGCTGCCCTATCACGCCGGCTTCATCTACTTCCGGCTGGACGACCAAAGCCAGGCCTGGCAGATGCTGGAGAACGCCAGTGGCTTTGCCTTCCACGTGGCGGGGGACTTCCCCGGCATGGAAATGCAATTCTGGGCAATCAGGAGCTAAACCATGGCCGATGCACCGGTGTTGGAACAGAGTGGCAACGACAGCCAGTCGTTCAGCGACCTGCTGTTTACCGACCGTCAGGGCTCGGAGCCCGCCGCGTCCACCCCCGACCAGGGCTTCCAGTTACGCGGCGTTGCCGCCAACCGGCTGATCGACGCCGCCAATGCCTTGCTGGGCCTGGTCATCCGGGTACGCCGGCTGGCGGACTTCCAGCAGGTTCCCGCACTGTACCAGCAGGTGGTGGACGAGATCGCCGAACTGGACCGGGAACTGGTGGAGCAGGGCTACGAGCGGCCGGTCGTGGTGGCCTACCGCTACGTGCTGTGCGCCTTTATCGACGAGGCGGTCCTGGGCACCGATTGGGGCGCCCACAGCGTCTGGTCCCAGCAGTCCCTGTTGTCGCGTTTTCACAACGAGACCTGGGGGGGCGAAAAGGTCTTCGCCATCCTGTCCCGCATGGAGCAGGAACCGGAACGGTACCGGGACATGCTGGAGTTCATCCATCTATGCCTGTGCCTGGGATTCGAGGGACGCTACAAGGTGATGACCAACGGCCGTGAGGAGTACGAGCAGATCATCCGCGGCTTGCAGGAACGGTTACTGGCGACCGACGACGAAGGAAACCAGGTGCCACTGACCCAGCCCCTGGAACATGTGGCACCGGCCCGTAACCGGTTCCGCTCAGGGCTGCCGGTGTGGGGTATCGGCGGCCTGTTTGTCGCCGCCATGGCCGGCGTCTACACCCTGTACCACATGGCGCTGGACGAACGCATCCGGAGCGTGCTCGGCGTGCTGGAACAATTGCCGAAATAACCATTACTGAAATAACCAATAGCGGAACAAGGAGTCGCCGAGGTACCCCGGAGCATCCTGCATGTGGAGCCCGGGCGTTATTTCGCGGACCAAGAATAAGGAGATCACCGTGATTCGGGTTGAACTGCCGGCGCTCATCGGGCGCCTCAACGAAATCTGCCGCCAGGCCCTGGAGTCGTCCGCGGCCCTGTGCATCAGCCGCCAGGGTGCGGAAATCACCCCGGCGCACCTGCTGTTCAAGCTGCTGGAGACGCCGTTTTCGGATGTCCGCCAGATTCTCAGCCGCACCGATGTGGACGCCCTGGTCCTGCAGCCGGTGGTGGGGGACAGCCTGGAGGGTGAGCCCCAATCCGCCGAGCCCTATCCGTCGTTTTCTCCGTTGCTGATCGAGCTGTTGCAGGACGCCTGGCTGCTGGCTTCCACCGAACTGGGACACCGAGAGCTGCGCTCCGGCGCCGTTCTACTGGCGCTGCTATTGAACGCTGAGCGTTACCTGCAGCCGCAGATCAGCCAGCGACTGTCAGACATTAACCGGGAGGCGCTGCGCAAGCAGTTCGACCGCCTGACCGAGGGTTCGGCCGAGCAACCGATAGCCGATTCTGATGGCAACGCCAAGGCGCCGGCGCCGGCGGAGCTGGACGCGTTGACCCGCTACGCCACCGATTTCACCGCCCGGGCCCGGGAGGGGCAACTGGACCCGGTGATTTGCCGGGACAGCGAGATCGACCAGATGATCGACATCCTGTGCCGCCGCCGCAAGAACAACCCCATCGTGGTGGGGGACGCCGGGGTGGGTAAGAGCGCGGTGGTGGAGGGCCTCGCACAGCGCATCGTGGCCGGCGAGGTACCGGAACGGTTGCGTCAGGTGGCGCTCTGGACCCTGGACCTGGGGGCCCTGCAGGCAGGCGCCTCGGTCAAGGGGGAGTTTGAGAAGCGACTCAAGGGCGTGATCGAGGCGGTAAAAGGCTCGGCCACCCCCATTATCCTGTTTATCGACGAAGCCCATACCCTGATTGGCGCTGGCAACAGCGAGGGTGGTTCCGATGCCGCCAACCTGCTCAAGCCGGCCCTGGCCCGGGGCGAGTTGCGCACCATCGCCGCTACCACCTGGCGCGAGTACAAGAAATACTTCGAGAAGGACCCGGCCCTGAGCCGCCGCTTCCAGCCCGTATCCCTGGACGAACCGACTCCGGACCAGGCGGTGCATATCCTGCGGGGCCTGCGTGGCGTATACGAGTCCGCCCATTCGGTACTGATCGCCGACGAGGCACTGCAGGCCGCCGCGAAGCTTTCCGCCCGCTACCTGGCTGGCCGCCAGTTGCCGGACAAGGCCATCGACGTGCTGGACACCGCCTGCGCCCGGGTCAGTCTCAACCTCAGTACCCCGCCACGGCGGCTCAGCCACCTGCGCAGCGAGCTGCACCAACTGCGTATGGAGGAGGATCTGCTGGCCCGCGAGCGTCGCATTGGTCAGCTGGACGACACCGAACGGCAGGACGACCTGGCCGCGCGCATCGCCGCCCTGACGGCGGAAGCCGTGGATCTGGAGTCCCGATGGCAGACCCAGCGGGAACTGGTGTCCCAACTGGTGGCGGTGCGAGAGCAACTGCTCGGCGCCGACGAGGATCAGGGTGAGCCGGTGGAGGTTGATGCCCTGCAACAACAGGCCGCCGCCCTGGAGCACGAGCTGTCGGGGCTGCAACGGGATGAACCGCTGGTGCATGCCCGGGTGGATGCCCGTCAGGTGGCGGAAGTGATTGCCGACTGGACCGGCATTCCGGTCAACCGCATGAGCGCCGACGAACTGGAGAAGATCACCCATCTGCCGGACTACCTGCAGGCCCACATCCGGGGCCAGGACCCGGCGATCCGGGCCCTGCACCAGCATCTTCTGACGGCACGGGCGGACTTGCGTCGCCCGGGACGACCGCTGGGCGCCTTCCTGCTGGTGGGCCCCAGCGGCGTGGGCAAGACCGAGACCGTGGTGCAACTGGCGGAGCTGCTCTACGGCGGGCGTCAATTCCTCACCACCATCAACATGTCCGAGTACCAGGAGAAGCACACCGTCTCGCGGCTGATTGGCTCGCCTCCGGGTTACGTGGGTTACGGCGAAGGCGGCCTGCTGACCGAGGCCATTCGCCAGAAACCCTATTCGGTGGTGCTGCTGGACGAGGTGGAGAAGGCCCATCCGGAGGTGCTCAACCTGTTCTACCAAGCCTTCGACAAGGGCGAGCTGGCGGATGGCGAAGGCCGGCTGATCGACTGTAAGAACGTGGTGTTCTTCCTCACCTCGAACCTGGGCTACCAGACCATCGTGGACCGGGCCGACGCGCCGGAGACCCTGGAGGAGGCCCTCTATCCGGAACTGGCGGATTTCTTCAAGCCGGCCCTGCTGGCGCGGATGGAGGTGGTGCCCTACCTGCCGCTGGGTGAGGACACTCTGAACCGGATCGTGACCGACAAGCTGGCGCGCCTGGCGGACCAGATCCGCAATCGTTACCACGCCGACGTGGTGCAGGAGGACGGCCTGGTGGAGGCGATCCGCACCCGGGCCACCCGCAGCGAGAACGGTGCCCGCATGTTGGAGTCCATTATTGAGGGCGAGCTGTTGCCGCCGGTGTCGCTGGCCCTGCTGGAAAAACTGGCCCGCCGTGAGCCGGTGACCGAGGTACGACTGGGCGTGGCGGACGGCCGGTTTTCGGGGCAGGTCAGTTAACGGAGCGTCATCATGGGACAGATGCAGACGGACCTGCATTCCGACATCGAACTGGCCATCGCCCTGGTGCGTCAGCCGGACTTGGGGGCGTTGCTGGCGACGGCCGCGAAGCAATTCGAACGGGCGTTTGGTCTTCACCGTTGCTGGCTGTTCGCCCTGGACCCCAGCGGCCGAACCCTGACCCGTCTCGGCGCCGCCGAGCTGAGCTTCGACTGCGGCGACTTCAGCCACCCCTTCGCCCATGTCCTGCAGCAGGGACAGGGGCGGGCGCTGTCCCGGGATGCTTGCTATCGACTGGATCATCCCGGTTTCCAGGCCCTGTTGGAGGCCAGCTCGAATCCGGCGTCGATCTGGCTGCAACCGGTGTTTGGAGAGGGTCAGCGGCTGTTGGGCGTGGCCCTGTTGTGTGGCGACGAGCGCACCCAGTGGCAGGGCCTGGTGGCCCGTCCCCTGTTCCGCGGCCTGCTGAGTCTGCTGGGTCTGCAGTGGCAACAGACCCTGGCGCAGAGCGATCAGGCCTGGCAACGGCGGTATCTGAAGCGGTCGCTGGACCAGCTCCACGACAGCGAGTCGGTGCGTAGCCGCAGCGAGCTGCTGGCCCGCACCCTGGTGGGCCCGTCCCGGGCCATGGCGGAGCTGCGGGCACAGGTGATCCGCGCCGCCGGCAGCCAGCTGTCGGTGCTGGTCCAGGGGGAAACCGGCTGCGGCAAGGACCTGGTGGCCCGGGGCCTGCACGATTTTTCCGAGCGTACCGAAGGGCCCTTCGTGGTGGTCAATTGTGCGGCCATTCCGGACACCCTGCTGGAAAGTGAGCTGTTCGGCCACGCCAGGGGCGCCTTCTCCGGTGCCGACCGGGCCAAACAGGGACTACTGGCCCAGGCCGATGGCGGCACCCTGTTCCTCGATGAGATCGGCGACATGCCGCTGGCGCTGCAGTCCAAGCTGCTGCGGGTGCTGGAAACCCGCCAGTTCCGGCCGCTGGGCGCACAGCGGGAAGAAAGCTCCGATTTCCGGCTGGTGGCGGCCACCCATCAGCCGCTGCAGGCCCGCATCCGCGATGGCCAGTTCCGCCGCGACCTGTTCTACCGACTCAGCCAGGTGCCGCTCAAGGTCATCCCGCTGCGGGAACGCGGGGCGGATCTGGAGCCCCTGTGTCGCCACTTCATCCGGTTGTACCAGCAGCGGGAGGGCCGTGGCCCCCTGGGCATCAGCAGCCAGGCCCTACGCCAGCTCGCGGGCTACCGCTTTCCTGGCAATGTGCGGGAGCTGCGCAACGTCATCGAGTACGCCTGCCTGCAGACGCCACCGGGAGACGACATCCAGCCGGAGGCACTCTGGCTCGACCTGCTGAGCGCGCCGGAGCTGGACGGGGAACCGGCCGACCTCCCGGAAGCGTCGGTCACGCCGGATGGTGTGCCGCCCATCCAGGACATCGACAACCTGCGGGAGGCGGCCCAGGCGTTCGAGGCGGCGGTGATCGCCGACCGCCTGCGGGCGTTCGGCGGCAACCGGGCCCAGGCGGCGGACAGCCTGGGCCTGCCCAAACGCACCCTGGCCCACAAGTGCCAGAAATACAACGTGTCGGAGGCCTGAAGCCCATGCCCAAGCGATCTGTCGTTGGACCCTTGCTAGTGCTGGTGTGGATGATGGCGGTCCCCGCTGCCCAGGCCGGTGACGACGCCCTCCAGACGGCCCGCAGTTGCACCGAGGAGCCTCGACGGCTGGCCCGTCTGGCCTGCTTCGATGCGGTGTTCGAGACCCCAATCCCCCAGCCGCGGCGGCCCGTCGAAGCGCTGCCGCAGCCGGTGCGTTGGCGTGAGGCCTACGCCCAGGAGCAGGCCCGGACCCCGGACGACACCGCCATCTATCGCGATACCGGTGCCACCGCCGGTCACCTGCTGACGCTGGCGGCGCTGGGGTCGGTGCCCCCCAGGCCGCTGCTGACGGTGCAGTGCCACAACAACATCACCGAGCTGGCGTTGATACTGGCACAGCCGCTGGCCCGGGAACGGGTGACGCTGGCCTTCGACGACGGCTCGGGGAGCCAGCTCTGGCGGGTGCGGGACGCCGGTTACGTGATCAGCGCGGGCCGGGGGCTACCGGCCATTCGTACCCTGAAGGCCCTGGCCCGCCGAACCCAGACCCGGCTGCACTCCAACGAAGCTCAGCTTGACGGCTTGATGTTCGATCTGGACGGGCTGGCGGCTGGTCTCCGGCCGCTGCGGGAAGCCTGTAGCTGGTAAACGGTAAGCATTGGGAAGGAAACGGTATGCAAGCAGTAGAACAGCATCCCTACGCCGATCAGGTGCTTGACCCCCTGCCCGGTGACACAGGGGTGGGGGAATCCCTGGAGGAGGACCCCAGCCTGGAATGGCTGGAAGACGAGATCATGAAGGTGGGTTCCCTGGCCCACACCGGCATCGATTGGGACCGGATCGAGCGCGAGGCGCTGCAATTGCTGGCGGACCGCAGCAAGGACCTCAAAGTACTGGGGTTCCTGCTGCTGTGCCTGCAACGGGGTGGCAACGGTGAGCGCTTTGCGTTGTCCCTGTACCTGCTGCACCGGGTGCTGGGCAGCTGGTGGACGCAGGCGTGGCCCTACCCAGGAGATCGCGGCCAGCGTGCCCGCAAGATGCTGTTCAACCAGATCCTGCAACGGGCCCTGGGCGAGGTGGAACAACTCAGCTTTGATGCCGGCGTGGGCGACGGGCGCAGTTACAGCCTGGAGCTCCTGGCCCGATTGCTGACCCAGGCCGGGGAGCTGCAGCTGCCGGACGAGCTGCTCTACGAACTGAAAGGCCACATCGAACGGCTGCCGGCCGCCAGCCAGGTCCCCGAGCCGGCACCGTCGTCGGAGTCGACCGCATCGGTGGAAACGGCCCCCTCGGCCCGCCAACCCGCTGAGGCCAAAAGCGCGCCTTCGCTGGGCAACCTGACCCTGGATGCCGGGGACGAGCGGGCCACCCGCCAAAGTTTGCTGAAGGTGGCGGAGCTGCTGACCGAATTGACCCCCGCCGATCCCCTGGGCTATCAGCTGCGCCGCTACGCCATCTGGCACAGCATCTCCGTTGCCCCGCCGAGCCGGGACAACGGGCGGACCGACCTGGCGGCGGTCAGTGCCGACCGGGTGTCGGACTACCGCGAGGCCCTGGCCAAGGCCCCGGACCGGGAGTTGTGGCAGCGCATCGAGCAGAGCCTGTCGGTGAGCCCCTTCTGGCTCGAGGGGCACTGGCTCAGCGCCCAGGTGGCCGAAGCCCTGGGGCACCCCGACTGCGGCGACGCCATCCGGCTGGCCCTGCGCAACTTCCTCGAGCGCCTGCCGGCATTGGAATCCCTGACCTTCAACGACGGTACCCCGTTCCTGCCCAAGGAGGTGGCGGACTGGTTGCTGACCGCACCCGGCAAAGGCAGCGGCGGCGGCACGGAATCCTGGCAGCAGACCTACGAGCAGGCCCGGGAGCGGCTGGCCAAGGACGGTCTGGGCCCGGCCATGCAGCAGCTGGAAGAAGGCCTCGCTGCGGCCAAGGAACCCCGGGCGCGGTTCTACTGGCGGCTGATGGCCTCGGAACTGTTGCGGGAAAGTGGCCTGCACACCCTGGCCGGCCAGCAGGTGCAGGATCTGCGGGCGCAGACCCGGGAGCTCAATCTGGAACACTGGGAACCGGGCCTGATGGCCCGCCTGGAACGGCTCGCCTGAGCACGACAACGGATGCAACGACAGGATTAACAGGAATGGAAACCATGTGGAGAAAAGCCTTATTCGTTGGTCGCTGGGCCTGGCCCTATCTGCGCAACGCCGCACCGGTCACCCTGATGCTGGCGGTGATCGGGGTTCTGGTGGCCACCTGGTGGCTGGGGCCGCGTTGGGAAATCAATCACGAGTACCCGCTGGCCGCCTGGCAGATGCGGGCCCTGGTCACCCTGGCGGTGGTGCTGCTGGTGGTCATGGTCTGGGGCTGGGTGATGGCCCGGCGGCTGGGGCAGGTCAACCGGGACAAGGCCGACCAGCAGCGCCAGCAAGAAGACCCGGTGCTGGTGTACGAACGGCGCCAGCAGCGGCTGCTGGACCGTCAGCTCAAGGCCCTCAAGGACAACCTGCCAGGCCGCAATGGTCTTTACCGGCTGCCCTGGTACCTGGTCATCGGCCTGGAGAACGCCGGCAAGTCCAGCCTGATCCAGCGGTCCGGGCAGAGCTACACGCTCAGCAACGTCACCCGCAACGCGCGCACCGAGCGCAACCCCCTGGGCTTTGAATGGTGGATCGGGGACGAAGGCGTGCTGATCGATCCGGACGGCGAACTGCTGAGCCAGGGCGACCAGGCCGGCGGTGCCGAGATGCAGCAGCGGTTGTGGCAGCACTTCGTCGGCTGGCTGGAACAGAACCGCTCCCGCCGTCCCCTCAATGGGGTCGTGGTGACCGTGGATCTGGCCCAGTTCAGCACTGCATCGGCCGATCAACGGCGGGCCCAGGCCATCACCCTGCGGACCCGCCTGCGGGAGTTGATGGAGCAGTTGGGCTGTCGGCTGCCTGTGTATGTCAGCTTCACCAAGATGGACCTGTTGTACGGCTTTGCGCCCTTTTTACGCGGGCTGAGCAAGGCCGAGCGGCAGCAGCCGTTCGGGTTCACCTTCCAGGTGGACGGCGCCCGGGACCCGGACGAGTGGCTGGACGAGTTCGAAGACCAGTACCGGGCCATGCTGGAACGGCTCAACCAACGCCTGCCGCACACGCTGGCACAGACCCGGGATGCCGAGGAGCGGACCGCGGTCTATTCCTTCAACCGCCAGATGGCGGGCCTGCGGCCAGGCCTGACCCAGTTCCTCACCGACCTGCTGTGCGCGGACGCGTTCTCCACGCCGGCGCTGGTCCGGGGCACCTTCTTCACCTCTGTGTTCCAGGAAGGGGTGCCGGAAGATGCCTTCGTCACCGCGGCCGCCTCCGGCTATGGCCTGGCCGCGCCCACCCAGCCGGCACAGCGAGCCGGGCAATCGGCGAGCTATTTCAGCGAGCACCTGTTCCCCCGGGTGGTGTACCCGGAGGCCGGCCTGGCGGGGGACAACCGCCGGGTGGTGCGGTCCCGTCGCCGTCGGGTGGCGGTGGCGGCCATCGTCGCCCTGGGGGCGGGCCTGGGCACGACGGTCGGCTGGCAGCATTACTTTCTCAAGAACGCGGAGGCGGCCAACCGGGTGGAATCCGGCGTACAACACTTCATCGCCAACTGGCGACCGGTTGGCTACGAGCCGGACACCACCGGCCGCAACCTGCTGGACCCACTGGACCAGCTGCGGGACGCCACCCTGGCGTTCGGCGACTACCGTAACCGCTGGTCCCTGGTGACCGATATGGGGCTCTACCAGGGGCATCGGGTGGGCCCGAAGGTGGAAGCCTCCTATCTCGACATGCTGGCTTACCAGTTCATGCCGGCCCTGATGCTGGGGGTCATGGAGGAGATGAGCCGGGCCCCGGACAACAGCTCCGAACGGCTGCGCCACTTGCGGGTACTGCGCATGCTCTACGACGGCAGTGGCCGGCGGGACGACATCGTCACCGATTACATGAGCGCCTACTGGCAGCGGTATTTCCCGGGACAGCGCAGCGTGCAGGAGCGTCTGCTGCGGCACCTGGACTACGGCCTCGCCCACACCGACCTGGCGGCCATGGTCGACGCCGGCGACCGGACCGCCGACCTGACCCTCACTCCCTTCCGCAGCAGCGTGCAGTGGGCCCAGGAGGAGCTGGGCCGGATTGCCACCTCGGATCGGGTCTACCAGGACCTGCAGCAGGCTGCGGGGGAGACCTTCCGCGCGCCGCTGGACCTGGGAAGGGAGGCCGGGCCGGCCTTCGGCGTGGTATTCGCCCGGCTGGACCGACACGGTGAGCCGTTGCCGGAGGAGGTCCGGGGCGAGGCCGATCCACTGGTGATTCCCGGCATGTTGACCCGGGAGGGATTGGAGAGCTATTTCATGAGCCGGTCCGAATCGGTCACCGAACTGGCGTTGATCGATGCCTGGGTGTTGGGGCGTCGGGACGATGTGGATTTCAGTGACGCGGATGAAGAACGCCTGCAGGCTCAGTTGCAGGACCGCTATGCGGAGGAGTACGCCGCCGCCTGGCGACAGGCCCTGAGCCGTCTCGATATCCACCGGTTCCGGGACCTGAACCACGGGGTTCGCATCCTGGAGAGTCTCACCAGTGGCCACGAACCGCTGGCCCAGTTACTCGCCCGGGTCCAGCACAACACCGTGTTGTTGCCTCAGCCACAAGAAGGGACGGAGCTGGCGCAACAGGCCCTGGCCCGATCCTCCCATTACCGCATGGCGCAGGAGATTGAACGCCAGTTTGCCGACCTGAACGAACTGCTGGAGAAGGAGGGGGATCGGCCCACCGGCCTCGAGCAGATCATGGAGGTGGTTGCCAACCTGCACACCTACATGCGGGGCATTCAGGAGGCGCCGGACCGGGGCAAGGCAGCCCTGTCTGCCGCCCGGGCCCGCATGGGCCTGCAGGGTGCGGACCCGATCTTCACCCTGCAACGGCTGGCGGATCACCAACCGGCGCCCCTGAACCGGATGTTGGAGAAACTGGCCACGGAAAGCTGGCGGGTAATCCTGGACCAGGCGGTGGCCCAGTTGGAACGCCAGTGGTACCGGGACGTGTACCAGCCCTTCCAGCAGACCCTGGCGCGGCACTACCCGTTCAATCCGGACGCCGGCCGGGACGCCGCCCTGCAGGATTTCGAACGTTTCTTCGCACCGGAAGGGCTGCTGAACCGCTTCTATCAGGACAACCTGAAGCTGTTCCTGGAGGACCACCCCGAGCATGTGCTGGTGTCCCAGCGGGCGACGTTGGTGCGCCGGGACGTGCTGGCGGCCCTGGAGCAGGCAGACCAGATTCGCCAGGCGTTCTTTACCCGCAGCGGTACCCTGGACGTGGAGTTCTCCCTGGAACCGCTGAACCTGTCCTCCAACAAACGCCGCAGTGTGGTGAACGTGGACGGCCAGCTGGTGGAGTTCAGTCACGGCCCCCGCCAGAGCATTCCGCTGGTCTGGCCCAACACCCTGCGGGATACCGTTGAAAGCCGGATTACCCTGGTGCCCACCCGGGTCAACCGTTCGCCCCGTAGCCTCTCGGCGTCCGGGCCCTGGGCGTTGTTCCGGCTGCTGGACCAGGCGGACATCACCGGGGTGAGTGCCAGCGCGGTGGATGTGAAGTTCAGCCTCGACGGCGGCGAGATGCGTTACCGCTTGCACGCCGGCAGTAACACCAACCCGTTCACACAGCAGTTGCTTGCAGGGTACCGGATACCCCGCAGTCTGTATTAGACTGTCGACTTCAAAACGCCCCGGCCAGGACGGACCGGGGCTTTGCCTGAGACAAGGAGGTAGAGCATGGCCAAGAATCTCGTCCTGCTGGGCGACATCGGTACCGACCACGAAGGCTTTCCGCCCACCCCGGTGATCGCCGGCAGCGCCACCGTGCTGCTGGATGGCAAGCCCATCGCCCGTCTGGGCGATCCACTGGCGATCCATTCCAAGCCCAAGCATCCGCCCCATCCCCGATTTGTGGCGGCGGGCAACCCCACTGTCCTGATCGAGGGCAAGCCTGTGGCTTTGACCGGTGATGCGGTGACCTGTGGTGGCACTCTGATCGGTAGCGGCACCGGCGTCAGTAACTGACATCTATAGCCGGGGACAGAATTGAATTCTGTCCCCATCCTGAACACTTTCTTCAAGGATTGAAGACATGCCTCAGGCAAGCGGACTGCAATTCACTGTTCGTGTCGGCAACTTGCCCGCCGACTTGTTCGCGGTGGTCAGCTTTGAGTTCACCGAAGCCCTGTCCCAGCTGTTCCATGGCAAGTTGGAACTGGCCAGTTTTGATCCCGGAATTGACGCAGGTGACGTGCTCGAACAACCGGTCGAACTGGCGATCTGGCAGGACGGCCAGCTGCTGCGCCGCTTCGTTGGTGTGGTCTCCGAATTCGCCCGCGGCGACACCGGCCACCGCCGCACCCGCTACGACGTGATCGTCGAGCCACCGCTGTGGCGCCTGGGGCTGATGCGTAACAGCCGCATCTTCCAGACCCAGACCCCGGACACCATCGCCAAGACCCTGCTGGACGAGCGCGGCATCGCCGGCACCGTCTTCGACCTCAAGCGCACCCCCGAGGAACGGGAGTACTGCGTCCAGCACCGGGAAAGCGACCTGGCTTTCCTGCAGCGGCTCGCGGCCGAGGAGGGCTGGCACTACCGTTTCGACATCGAGTCCGATAACCAGCCGCTGGTGCTGTCGGATCACCACGGCGACGCCCCCATCCTGCCCGAGGCCACCTACAACGCCACCGCCGGCGGCAGCACCGGGCAGCCGGCCGTGCTGGAATTCCAATACCGCGAACGGGTCCGCGCCGCCTCGGTGGCGATGAAGGACTACACCTTCAAGAACCCTGCCTACGCGTTGATGCACGAGCAGGCCGC
>NZ_JAWVYN010000015.1:0-99765 GCF_033722735.1 Marinobacter sp. | reverse complement strand
CTTCCAGATCAAGGAAGACGGCGCCAAAGTGCGGATCTTCAAGTCCACGAACGAAGCTGTCGATAACCAGTAAGCGGTGGTGGTTACGATGCTTAACATGAAAGAGCAGTACAGTAAGGAAGTGGTACCCGCCCTGCAGAAGGAGTTCGGTTACAAGAACGTGATGCAGGTGCCGCGTATCGAAAAGATCACCCTGAACATGGGTGTTGGCGAAGCGGTAGGTGACAAGAAGCTGATTGAGAACGCGGTGGCGGATCTCGAAGCGCTGGCCGGTCAAAAGGCGGTTGTCACCAAGGCTCGCAAATCCGTTGCGGGCTTCAAAATCCGTGAAGGTTGGCCGATTGGCTGTAAGGTGACGCTGCGCGGCGAGCGCATGTGGGACTTCTTTGACCGTCTGGTTCACATCGCGATTCCACGCGTACGTGACTTCCGGGGTCTGAATCCCAAGTCATTCGACGGTCGCGGTAACTACAGCATGGGTGTGCGTGAGCAGATCATCTTCCCTGAGATCGAGTACGACAAGGTCGACAAGATCCGTGGTCTGGACATCACCATCACCACGACTGCGGGTACCGATGATGAAGGTCGCGAACTGCTGAAGGCCTTTGGCTTTCCGTTCAAGAAATAAGGAATCCGTGTAATGGCTAAGGTTTCCATGAAAAACCGCGAGCTCAAGCGCGAAAAGACCGTTGCAAAATACGCAGCGAAACGCGCCGAACTCAAGGCAATTATCAAGAACCCGAATACCAGCGATGACGACCGTTGGGACGCTCAGATGAAGCTGCAAAAGCTTCCTCGTAATGCGAGCCCGGCGCGTCTGCGTAACCGTTGCCAGGTTACTGGTCGTCCCCATGGCGTTCTGCGCAAATTCCAGTTGTCACGCATCAAGCTGCGTGAGTCTGGCATGCGTGGCGACGTCCCGGGTCTGACCAAGTCCAGCTGGTAAGGAAGGCGCCTTCCCGCAAGGTGAAGGTGCCCGTTGGTAAGCGGTGCGGCAAGCCGCTGCACAACTAAAAAGATCAGGAGCCTCATACCGATGAGTATGCAAGACACGCTTGCGGATATGATTACTCGTATTCGTAATGCACAGATGGCACAGAAGGCCGACGTGGCCATGCCGTCTTCCAAGTTCAAGGTCTCCGTAGCCCAGGTCCTCAAGGACGAAGGTTACGTCGAAGACTTCTCTGTTTCAGCTGACGCCAAGCCCGAGCTGACCATTACCCTGAAGTACTTTGGTGGCAAACCGGTCATCGAAGACATTCAGCGGGTCAGTCGTCCGAGTCTGCGCCAGTACAAGGGCGCTGGGGAACTGCCGAAGGTAGCCGGCGGTTTGGGTGTTGCCATCGTGTCGACGTCCAAGGGCGTTATGACCGACCGCGCCGCACGTGCTGCAGGCGTGGGTGGCGAAGTCATCTGCACCGTATTCTAAAGGGAGAGATACATGTCCAGGGTTGCCAATAATCCTGTCGTGCTGCCTTCCGGTGTTGAGGTTAAGCTGAACGGACAGGAAATCAATGTGAAGGGCTCCAAGGGAGCGCTTCAGTTCACCGTACATCAGGCTGTCGAAGTGACTCAGGAAGAAAACGTCCTGCGCTTTGCGGCCCGTGATGGCGCCAAGCAGTCCCGCGCTCTTGCAGGAACCACCCGTGCCCTGATCAACAACATGGTCACCGGGGTCTCCGCAGGCTTCGAGCGTAAACTCCAGCTTGTGGGCGTTGGTTATCGCGCCCAGGCGCAGGGTAAAAAGCTCAACCTGACACTGGGTTTCTCTCACCCGGTCGAGTACGAGCTGCCCGAGGGGATCACCGCAGAGACTCCGTCCCAGACGGAAGTCGTTATCCGTGGGATCGATAAGCAACAGGTTGGCCAGGTCGCCGCGGAAATCCGCGCCTACCGTCCGCCCGAGCCCTATAAGGGTAAGGGTGTGCGTTATGCGGATGAGCATGTACGGCGCAAAGAAGCCAAGAAGAAATAAGGCGGGACTATGAGCGCGAATAACGAAAGACTGCGTCGCGCACGTAAAGTGCGCATGAAGATTCGTGAGCTGGGTACTGACCGTCTGTGCGTACACCGTACACCGCGTCACATGTACGCCCAGGTCACCACTGCAGATGGCAGCAAGGTTCTGGCCTCTGCCTCCACATTGGACAAGGAACTACGCCAGGGCGCGACCGGTAACGTAGACGCCGCCAAGAAGGTCGGTCAGCTGATCGCTGAGCGTGCCAAGGCTGCCGGCGTCGAGAAGGTTGCTTTTGACCGTTCCGGTTACCGTTATCACGGACGGGTTCAGGCTCTCGCCGACGCTGCCCGTGAAGCTGGCTTGAAATTCTAAGAGGTGGAGAAGATGAGCGTTAACGAACAGAAGGCGCCTGAGCTCCAGGAAAAGCTGGTTCAGGTAAACCGCGTTGCCAAGGTAGTAAAAGGTGGTCGCATCTTCGCTTTCACCGCCCTGACTGTGGTGGGTGACGGCAAAGGTCGAGTCGGCTTCGGTCGTGGCAAGGCCCGGGAAGTACCGGTTGCCATCCAGAAGGCCATGGAAGCGGCGCGCAAGAACATGGTGGACGTTGCCTTGGACGGCAACACTCTGCAGTACCCGGTGAAGGCCGTTCACGGTGGCTCCAAGGTGTACATGCAGCCGGCCTCCGAAGGTACCGGTATCATCGCCGGTGGTGCGATGCGTGCGGTACTCGAAGTGGCGGGCGTACAGAACGTACTGTCCAAGTGTTACGGCTCGACCAATCCGGTCAACGTAGTCCGTTCCACTATTAAGGGTCTCCAGGCCATGCAAGCGCCTGAAGATATCGCAGCCAAGCGCGGCAAGACCGTGGAAGATATTCTGGGTTGAAGTCATGGCAGATGCTAAAAAGATCAAGGTTACACTGACCCGCAGCCCGATCAGCTGTCAGCCCAAGCACAAACTGTGTGTGAAAGGCCTGGGTCTTCGCAAAATCGGTCATACCGTGGAAGTGGAGGACACTCCTTCCGTTCGCGGCATGATCAACAAGGTGAACTACCTGGTTCGGGTGGAGGAGAACTAAGATGCGTTTGAACGAGCTTAGCCCAGAACCCGGTTCACGTCCGGACGCCAAGCGCGTCGGTCGCGGTATCGGTAGCGGCCTCGGCAAGACAGGTGGTCGTGGTCACAAGGGTCTGAAATCCCGCTCAGGCGGCAGCGTTGCGCCCGGGTTCGAGGGTGGCCAGCAGCCGCTGGCCCGCCGTCTGCCAAAATTCGGCTTTACTTCCCGTCAGCAGCGTTACGTCGCTGAGATTCGTCTCAACGAACTGGCGAAGGTGGAAGGCGATGTGGCGGACCTGGAAGCGCTGAAAACGGCTGACATCATTCGTGAGGAAATCCGCGAAGCGAAGGTTATCCTGTCCGGCGAACTGAACCGTCCGCTCACCGTCAAGGGTCTGAAGGTGACCAAAGGCGCTCGCGAGGCTATTACAGCTGCGGGCGGTAAAGTCGAGGACTAAGGCGAGTCGAGGACTAAATGGCCAAGACAGCATCATTGCCTGCGGGCGCGGGAAAAGGACTGGCGGAACTGCGTTCGCGGCTCTGGTTCGTGGTCCTGGCACTTCTGGTGTACCGGATCGGTGCCCACATTCCGGTGCCGGGAATCAATCCCGATCGGCTGGCGGCGCTGTTTGATCAGAACCAGGGCACCATTCTGAGTCTGTTCAACATGTTCTCCGGTGGTGCACTTGAGCGAATGAGTATCTTCGCCCTGGGGATCATGCCGTACATCTCGGCCTCCATCATCATGCAGCTCATGACTGCGGTCAGTCCGCAGCTTGAGCAGCTGAAGAAGGAAGGCGAGGCCGGTCGGCGCAAGATCAGCCAATACACCCGCTACGGTACCGTGATCCTGGCGTTGGTTCAGGGCCTCGGCATCTCCGTGGGCCTGGCTTCACAGGGTGTCACCTTCAACGATAGCTTCAGCTTCCACTTCGTGGCCGTGGTCTCCTTCGTGAGTGGCGCGGTGTTCATGATGTGGCTGGGTGAGCAAATCACCGAGCGTGGCGTGGGTAACGGGATCTCGTTGCTGATCTTCGCGGGCATCGTCGCCGGCTTGCCCGGGGCGATCGGGCAGACGCTCGAGCAGGCCCGGAACGGAGAGATGAGCCTGCTGGTGGTACTCGGGATTGCCGTATTGGCGGTCGCGGTGGTTGGCTTTGTGGTGTTCATGGAACGCGGTCAGCGTCGCCTGACCATCAATTACGCCAAGCGGCAGCAGGGGCGCAGGGTGTTTGCGCAGCAGTCCAGTCATCTGCCGCTGAAGGTCAACATGGCCGGGGTGATTCCGCCCATCTTCGCATCGTCCATCCTGCTGTTCCCGGCATCCCTGGGGCAGTGGTTTGGTCAGGGTGAGGGCATGGAGTGGCTGGGGGATATATCTCAGGCCCTGGCGCCGAGTCAGCCGCTGTATATCATCCTGTTCGCCGCCGCGGTTGTGTTTTTCTGTTTCTTCTATACGGCGTTGATGTACAACCCGAAAGAAGTGGCCGACAACCTGAAGCGTTCTGGTGCGTTTATTCCGGGCATTCGTCCGGGGGATCAAACCGCCAAGTATATCGATGGCGTGCTGACCCGCCTGACGCTGTTCGGTGCAATGTATATCGCAGCGGTATCCCTGTTCCCTCAGTTTCTGATGGTGGCCGGGAACGTACCCTTCTATCTGGGCGGTACGTCACTGCTGATCGTAGTAGTCGTGGTGATGGACTTTATGGCGCAGGTGCAGTCGCATCTGATGTCCCATCAGTATGAATCGCTGATGAAGAAGTCCAATCTCAAGGGCTATGGTCGGAACGGCTGACGCCGTTCCCGTTGAAAACTGGAGTCGACAATGAAAGTACGCGCTTCGGTAAAGAAAATTTGCCGTAACTGCAAAGTAATTCGTCGCAATGGCTCAGTTCGAGTCATTTGCTCGGAGCCTCGCCACAAGCAGCGCCAGGGCTGATTCCACCGAATCGGCCACTGACAACGCAAAAGGGGTTCGGAATGATAGCGCTTGATCTTTTTCTGGTCAGGCGCTATTATTTCGCGCCCTTTTTGTGGCGGAAAATTCACACAGCAAAGCTTTGAACGCGGAGTAATTTGGATGGCACGTATAGCCGGTGTCAATATACCCGACAACAAACATGCTGTTATCTCACTGACTTACATCTTTGGAGTCGGTCGGACAGCAGCCCAAAAGCTTTGCGATGCAGCCGGCGTCCAGCCGGACGTCAAGGTCAAGGACCTTAGCGATGATCAGGTTGAAGCACTTCGTACCGAAGTGGGCAAGCTGACTGTCGAAGGCGATCTGCGTCGTGAAGTTCAGATGAACATTAAGCGTTTGAAGGATCTCGGCTGCTTCCGTGGTCTGCGCCACCGTCATGGACTGCCGGTCCGTGGTCAGCGCACGAAGACCAACGCTCGCACCCGTAAAGGTCCTCGCAAACCGATTCGCAAGTAACAGGTAGGCAAACATGGCAAAGCCAGGTACACGTACCCGTAAAAAGGTGAAAAAGACGGTTGTTGATGGCGTCGCGCACATCCACGCGTCCTTCAACAACACCATCGTGACCATTTCTGATCGTCAGGGCAACGTCCTGTCTTGGGCTACCGCAGGTGGTTCCGGTTTCCGTGGGTCGCGTAAGAGTACACCTTTTGCTGCGCAGGTAGCAGCTGAAAGAGCCGGTAACGCGGCTGCTGAATACGGCCTTAAAAACCTGGATGTAGAGGTTAAGGGTCCTGGGCCCGGACGGGAATCTGCGGTTCGCGCGCTGAATGCGTGTGGCTACAAGATCACCAACATCACTGATGTCACGCCGATTCCGCACAACGGCTGTCGTCCGCCCAAGAAGCGCCGCGTGTAAGACAGGAGACAGTGAAATATGGCACGTTACATAGGTCCAAAATGTAAACTGTCTCGTCGAGAAGGGACAGATCTATTTCTGAAGAGCGGTGCTCGCGCGCTGGATTCCAAGTGCAACATCGAAACGCCGCCAGGCATGCATGGCGCCCGTCGTGGCCGTCTGTCTGAGTACGGTGTTCAGCTCCGTGAAAAGCAGAAAGTTCGTCGTATTTACGGCGTTCTCGAAAAGCAATTCCGTAACTATTACTCCGAGGCCGCCCGTCGCAAGGGTGCGACAGGTGAGAACCTGCTGCAGCTGCTGGAAGGCCGTCTGGATAACGTTGTTTACCGTATGGGTTTCGGTTCTACCCGTGCGGAATCCCGTCAGCTCGTCTCTCACAAGGCGATCCTGGTTAACGATAAGCTGGTCAACATTCCGTCTTATCAGGTCAAGCCGGGTGACGTTGTGAGCGTTCGCGAAAAGGCCAAGAATCAGCTGCGTGTCAAAGGCGCACTGGAACTCGCTGCCGGTCGCGCGCCAGTGGGCTGGGTAGAGGTCGACGCCAGCAAGATGTCAGGCGTTTACAAGTCAGTGCCCGAGCGTACTGAACTGCCGGCCGACATCAATGAGAACCTCATCGTCGAGCTTTACTCGAAGTAAAGTCCAGTTAGCAACGAGAGCAGATAGGGGCGTCTATGCAGCGTTCAGTACATGAGTTATTGACACCTCGTACCATTGACGTAAAGGAATCCAGCACCACGCGTGCCAAGGTCACGCTGGAGCCTCTCGAGCGAGGCTTTGGGCACACACTGGGCAGTGCTCTGCGCCGGATCCTGTTGTCCTCAATGCCGGGCTGTGCCATCACGGAGGCGCAGATCGACGGCGTACTCCATGAGTACAGCGCTATCGAGGGTGTTCAGGAAGATGTCATCGAGATTCTGCTGAATCTCAAAGGCGTGGCCGTCAAGATGGAAGATCGGGACGAAGCTGAGTTGACCCTCAGCAAGAAAGGTCCGGGTCCGGTCACCGCCGGCGATATCAAGCTGGATCACAATGTCGAGATCGCGAATCCTGACCATGTGATTTGTCACCTCAGTGACAATGGCGAAGTGAGCATGCGTCTGAAGATTGTTCGCGGCCGCGGTTACGAGGCTGCCGATCAGCGTGGTTTGGACGAAGACGAAACACGCGCGATTGGGCGCCTGCAGCTGGATGCAACTTACAGCCCGGTCCGTCGGGTTGCCTACGCGGTGGAAAGTGCCCGTGTCGAGCAGCGCACGGACCTGGACAAGCTGGTTATTGACCTGGAGACCAACGGCACCATCGACCCGGAGGAAGCGATCCGGCGGGCCGCGACCATTCTCCAGCAGCAACTGGCGGTATTTGTCGATTTCGATCACGAGAAAGAGCCTGAGCGCGTCGAGGAAGAGGAAGAGATTGATCCGATCCTTCTGCGCCCGGTCGACGATCTGGAATTGACTGTGCGTTCAGCTAACTGCTTGAAGGCAGAAAATATTTACTACATCGGCGATCTTATTCAGCGCACCGAAGTTGAGCTGCTGAAGACGCCTAACCTGGGTAAAAAGTCGCTGACCGAGATCAAAGACGTGCTGGCCTCCCGCGGCCTGTCTTTGGGTATGCGTCTTGATAACTGGCCGCCGGCGAGCCTTCGTGGCGACGACCGGGTTCTGGGCGGTTAATCGCCGAATTGGTAGTTTAAGGTAAGGAATCAGAGCAATGCGTCATCGTAAGAGTGGTCGTAAGTTCAACAGGACCAGTGCGCATCGCAAAGCCATGTTCCGTAACATGGCCGCGTCACTGGTTGAACACGAGCTGATCAAAACGACGCTCCCGAAAGCCAAGGAGCTTCGCCGGGTAGCCGAGCCGTTGATCACGCTTTCCAAAAATGATTCGGTAGCCAATCGCCGTCTGGCGTTCTCCCGGTTGCGCAACGATGCGGCGGTAGCCAAGCTCTTCGAAGAGCTGGGTCCCCGTTACGCGGAGCGTCCGGGTGGTTACCTGCGTATCCTCAAGTGCGGCTTCCGTGCCGGCGACAATGCCCCGATGGCGTTCGTCGAGCTGGTTGGCCGTCCGCTGGATATCGAGGCGGAAGAGGTGGACGAAGACGAGGATTAAGTCCTCGGCTTCGGGCCATTAAAAAAGCCGGTGCCCTTCGGGTCACCGGCTTTTTTGTGCGTGACGATTGGCCCGGGCAGGCGTGAAGCCCGGGCCAATTGCACGGTGAATCAGCCTTTGTAGTTGGCCACGGATTCTTCAACCGCCTTGCGTGCTGCGGCGGCGTTATCCCAGCCCTGCACCTTGACCCACTTGCCAGGCTCCAGGGTCTTGTAGTTTTCGAAGAAGTGCTGGATCTGGTCGCGCAGCAGTTGGGGCAGATCGTCGACGTCCTGAACGTCCGTGTAGGACTTGGTCAGTTTGTCGTGGGGAACCGCTACCAGCTTGGCATCACCGCCCGCTTCGTCTTCCATGTTGAGGATGCCCACGGGACGGCAGCGAATGACCGAGCCGGCCTGGACCGGGTAGGGTGTGACCACCAGTACGTCCAGCGGATCGCCATCGTCGGCCAGGGTGTGCGGGATGAAGCCGTAGTTGGCCGGGTAGAACATCGGCGTCGCCATGAAGCGGTCTACCATCAGGGCGCCCATGTCCTTGTCCAGTTCGTATTTGACTGGCTGGCTATTGGCCGGGATCTCGATGGCCACGTAGATGTCTTCAGGCGGATTCTTGCCGGCAGGAATGTGATCGAAGTTCATGATGGATCCTTGTTCCAGGTGATTAAACAGCGCTTGAAAAGTGGCGGCAATTATACGTGTATCCCGGACATATCGGAACACAACCATGGTAGGTTTATGGGCGCTCGGTGACGCGCGCCGGTCCCCCGGTTCGGCTCACTACAGCTTCATCTGTTTGGCGATCAATTCCTTCATGATTTCGTCGGTGCCGCCGCCGATGGACAGAATCTTGGCGTCCCGGTACAGCCGCTCCACCACGGTTTCCCGCATATAGCCCATGCCGCCGTGGAGCTGGACCGCCTCGCGGGTGACCTTTTCGCAGACTTCCACCGCGAAATTCTTGGCCATCGCCACTTCTTTGATCGGGTTCTTGCCCGCCTGCATCAGTGCCGCACAGTGGTAGGCGTATTGCCGGGCGACGTCGACCTGGGTAGCCATGTCCACCAGCTTGTGGCGAGTCACCTGGAAGGCACCGATGGGGCGGCCGAAGGCCTCTCGCTGACGGGTATAGGCGAGTGATTCCTCCAGCGCCATCTGCGCCGTCATGTAGGCCATGATGGTGAGCATCAGGCGCTCCTGGAGGAAGTTGCTCATGATTGCAATGAAGCCGGCGTTCTCGGCGCCAATCAGCCGCCCGGCGGGGACCCGGCAGTCCACGAAGAAGAGCTCCGCGGTATCGCTGGCCCACCAGCCCATCTTGCGCAGCTTGCGGCCGCGGGTGAAGCCCGGTGTGTCCCGGTCGATCAGCAGCAGGCTTATGCCCCCATGACCCATCCCGCCGGTCCGTACGGCAACGGTGTAGTAGTCGGCCCGATGGCCGCTGGTGATGAAGGTCTTGCTGCCGTTGACCACATAGTGATCGCCGTCGCGGACCGCGCGGGTCTTGAGGTTGGCGACATCGGAGCCGCCCCCGGGTTCGGTGATGGCCAGCGCGGCAATCTTGTCGCCGCGGAGGACTTCGGGGACGACCTGTTCTCGTACCGCAGGCTGTGCCCACTTGGCAACGGGGGGGAGGCCGATATCCAGCGAGCCCAGGCTGGCGACCAGGCCACCGGAGGTGGAGCGCATGAGTTCCTCCGACACCACCAGCTTCATCAGGACATCGCCCTCGCAGGATCCGCCCAGGGCCTCCGGGAAACCGATGCCAAGAAAGCCCGCCTCGCCCGCCTTTTGATACAGATCGCGAGGAAACTCGCCCGCCTCCTCCCAATCGTCGATGTGGGGCAGGACATGGGTGGCAATGAATTTGCGCACGGACAGGCGGACCTGCTCGTGGGTTTCATTGAAATAACTGGTCACGACACACTCCCTCTGCATGGTGGTTGCAAGGGCAGTGTGTCGAAAATTCACGCACCAAGCAAGCGCTTGGTATGGCTAATGGGGTCAGAGGCCTTCGCGGGGCGTGCTTTCGACTCCCTGTTGGGTGCCAAGCAGGAGCAGGTCGGCGGGCCGGCGTGCGAACAGGCCGTTGGTCACCACCCCGGCGATCTGGTTGAGGCGTTCTTCCATCTGGATCGGTCGGGACAGGTCCAGGTTGTGGATGTCGATAATGATGTTGCCGTTGTCGGTCTGGACCCCTTCCCGGTAGACCGGGTCGCCGCCCAGTTTGACGATTTCGCGGCCCACGTGGCTGCGGGCCATGGGAATCACTTCCACCGGCAGCGGAAAATTGCCCAGCACGCCCACCTTCTTGCTTTCGTCGGCGATGCAGATGAAGGTCTTGGCCACTGCGGCCACAATCTTCTCCCGCGTCAGGGCGCCACCGCCGCCCTTGATCAGTTCCAGTCGATCGTTGGTCTCATCGGCGCCGTCGACGTAGAACTCCAGGGCGCTCACACTGTTGAGGTCGTAAACGGGGATGCCGTGGGATTTCAGGCGTTCTGCGCTGGCCTCGGAGCTGGCCACGGCGCCATCGAACTCGGTTCGGACGCCGGCCAGCAAGTCGATAAAATAGTTGGCCGTGCTGCCGGTGCCGATGCCGACAATGCTGTCGCTCTCCAGTCGGGGGGCGATATAGTCCAAGGCGGCCTGGGCGACGGCCTGTTTGAGTTGGTCCTGGTCCATGCTGAGCTCCGGTGAAGCGTGGGTGGAAAATTGCGATCATTATAACGATCCACCCGCAGCGGTTATAGACGACACCCCGTCAAACTTTCTACACTGTGCGTTTTGCCTCTCCAGTCGTTGACCCGGACCCGGTTGTCGGGAAGCGACGTTGCCTGACGATGGAACCCAGCACCATGCCGCAACGCTACATCAAAAAAATTCTGGATGCCCGTGTCTACGATGTGGCCAATGAAACGCCACTGACCGAAGCTCGTAACCTGTCCCGTCGCTTCGACAACCAGATCTTCCTGAAGCGCGAGGATCTGCAGCCGGTGTTTTCCTTCAAGATTCGTGGTGCCTACAACCGGATTGCCCAGTTGTCGGATGAGCAGAAGGCCAAGGGGGTCATTTGCGCGTCGGCCGGCAACCATGCCCAGGGCGTGGCCCTGGCCGCCAAGAAGCTGGGCATCAAGGCAATCATCGTCATGCCCCAGACCACGCCGGATATCAAGGTGCGCTCGGTGCGCAGCCATGGCGCCAAGGTGGTGCTCAAGGGGGATGCCTTCGATGAGGCGGCGGCCCATGCGGCGGAGCTGGTGGAGAAACAGGGGCTGACCTACATCCCGCCCTACGATGATCCCGATGTGATTGCCGGCCAGGGCACCGTGGCTATGGAAATGATGTGGCAGTTTACCCATCCGTTGCACGCGGTGTTCGTTCCCGTGGGCGGGGGAGGATTGTTGGCGGGCATGGCGGCCTACATCAAGTACCTGCGCCCCGAGACCAAAGTGATCGGCGTCGAGCCGGAAGACTCCAACTGTCTGCAGGCTGCGTTGGAGGCCGGTGAGCGGGTGGTGCTCGACGAGGTCGGAATCTTTGCCGATGGCGTGGCCGTACGTCAGATCGGCAAGCACACCTGGGAGGTCTGCAAGGACCTGGTGGACGAGGTGGTCACCGTCTCCACGGACGAGATCTGCGCAGCCATCAAGGACATCTTTGATGACACCCGCTCCATCGCCGAGCCGGCGGGTGCCCTGGCAGTGGCGGGGATCAAGAAGTATGTCCAGCGCGAGCAGCTGCAGGGCGAGAACCTGGCTGGCGTGCTCAGCGGTGCCAATATGAATTTCGATCGCCTGCGCTACATCTCCGAGCGGACCGAAATTGGCGAAAAGCGCGAGGCCATCCTGGCGGTCACCATCCCGGAACGACCGGGGGCGTTCAAGACCTTCATCAACGCCCTGCACAAACGCAGTATCACCGAGTTCAACTACCGTTACTCCGATGCGGAGGAGGCCTGCATTTTCGTTGGCATCCAGATCCAGCAGGGTGGCTTGGGGCGTGATGAGTTGGTGCAGGAACTGCGCGAGGCGGGCTACCCGGTGCTGGACCTGACCGACAGTGACCTGGCCAAGCAGCATATCCGCCACATGGTGGGCGGCCACGCCCCCGCGGTTGGCAACGAGAAGGTGTTCCAGTTCGAGTTCCCCGAGCGCCCCGGAGCGCTGATGAAGTTCCTGATGTCCCTGGGCACCCGCTGGAACATCTCCATGTTCCACTACCGCAATCATGGCGCCGCTTACAGCCGGGTGCTGATGGGAGCCCAGGTGGACGACGAGGAGCTCGGTGCCTTCCGCGCGATGCTCGACAAGATCGGCTTCCGTTACAAGGACGTGACCGATAACGAGGCCTACCGGCTGTTCCTTGGATCCGGCAACAGCCAGGGGTAGTCCTGGCTGTTTGCCTGCGAACATTAATAATTGTTAATTCGTTATAAATTGTAAATCGGAAGATGCGTGGTAACCTTCCGGTGGATTCTGCGAAAGTTTAATAGCTTTTTGATTTTCTTGGTTGTGACCGGAGACTAATTACCATGCAAGGCAAGCCTGACACCATTCGGGCCCTCGTCGTCGTTTTTGTCATCGGTCTGGCCGTCACCGGAATCACCTCCCTGCAGGCGTCTGAGAACGATGCCAGCCGCGGCGAGCAGGAGGCTGCGGAAGTGATGGGCTATATCCGGTAACGGCGACGGTCCGTGACAATGCCCTGCAGCGGGATGTCCCACGGTTCGATGGGCAGCCGAACCACCCGCTGAACCTCATGAGCCAGTCCGATCAACTTGGGCGCCAGCCTCGGCGTCCGCCGCACAAACTCAAACGTGCGGTCGTAGAAACCGCCCCCCATACCCAGGCGTCCGCCTTCCAGGTCAAATCCCACCAGCGGAAACAGAACGGCATCCAGTGCCCAGGCCGGGCGAATGTGCTCGCGGGACAGTGACGGTTCCGGAATGCCGAAGCGATTGTCGATCAGCCGGGTATCCGCCGAATAGGAGCCGAATACCATGTGGCCGTCCCGGAAAGGGTGCAGGATCGGCAGATAGAATTGCACCCCGCGTTTGCGGGCGGCCGCAACGAAGGGGCCGGGGTCGATTTCGCCGTCGTTGGGTAGGTAGATGGCAATGTGGCGTGCCCGGTACAGCGCTGGGCTGGCCAGCAACAGGCGAGCCATGCGCTTGGCCGCGGCCTTCTGCTCGGTGGCGGTCAGCGAGCGTCGCAGGTTTCTCAGGGCCTTGCGAATGTGGGCGCGTGAAGATCGCTCCGGATGAGGTTCGAATGGGGCAATGGGGGGGATGTGCATGGGCTGGTAAAGCTTCCCGGGTTGCCGTTATCGGATGTGGCCCTTGAACCCAAAGTTCAAGGTCGGTGGCCGCTGTGACATATTAGGCTTTCCCCCTCGGGGGACGTGCTCACAATGCCCTGAAGTAGCCACCTGGGTAGTGCGCATCGGCTCGAGGACGTATCCGACCAGCGAACAACCCAGGAAGTTGGCCTATTATAGAGCCACCACGGGGGGCGATTGCAAACCCGAAATGGACGCCCTCAACTTTCCTCGGATTCTCCCAGGGCCTGGTCCAGCTTGTGATCCATTGCTTGCAGTAGGCTGGCGGTCGCGCCGGACACGGTGTCCCGTTGCAGCAGGTCGTGGGTGATGTTCAGTGCCGCCATGACGGCGATGCGCTCGGTGCCGAAGACCTTGCCGCTGGTGCGGATTTCCCGCATTTTGTGATCCAGGTGGTTGGCGGCCTGGATCAGTGCCTGCTGCTGATCTTCCGGGCAGGCGACCAGGTAGTCCTTGTCCAGGATCCTGACTTCCACGGTGGTGGGCTGTTCGGACATCAGTGTTGCTCCAGGGCCCTGAGACGGCCGATCATGGCTTCAATCTTGTTCTTGGCAAGGTCGTTCTTCTGAATAAGCTGGGCGCGTTCCCGGTTCCAGTCGTCCTGCAGCTGGCGCAGGGTCGCATTATCCTGCTCAAGCTTTTGGCAGCGCTCAATCAAGCGGTCCAGCTTGTCCGCTAGGGCCTGTAATTCGGACTGATCCATGACGTGTCCAATAAGGTTAGTGTGGAACTAACTATAAGTGTGGACTGTAAGCTGGTCAATTTACAGGGATGTCATTCCGTGGAAGTCGTCCCAAAATGCTGGGTTCGGCTGCGCCACCAGGCCCGGGCTGCGGGAATCAGGCCCACCAGAACCGCGGCCAGGGGAACGCAGGCCAGTATCAGCCATTCGGTGACATCCAGCGGCCGGAGCTGCAGGTGCAGGCCATAGTGGTGCAGCAGCCAGGGCCCGGCAACGGCAATCAGCAGTCCCCCCAGCAGCACCGCCAACAGGCAGGCGAGTATTGCCAGTGCCGCACACTCGAGGATGTACAGCAGTGCGATCAGGGTGGGAGAGGCCCCGGTGGCCCTCAGGATGGCGATTTCCTGCTTGCGGTGTACCTGCAGGGTCAGCAGGACGGCGGCCAGTCCCACCAGGCTGGTGACGACCACGAAGCCGGTAATGCCCAGCAGGGCGGTTTCGAACTGACCCATGATCCGCCACAGCTCACTCAGCGCAACCCCAGGAAGGATGGCGCTGAGCGGTTCGTCGGCGAATTCGTTGAGCCGGCGCTGGAGGCGGAAGGTGAGTACCTTGCGCTCGACCCCCACCAGGGCTGCGGTGATGGCTTGCGGGGTGAGATCCTGTTGCCGTGCCTGGTCGGCGGAGAGGGTGCGTCCCGGTCGGGGCACGCCGGCCTCCCAGCCGGTGTGGATGGCTTCCAGGCCCTGCAGGCTGACATAGACCGCCCGGTCCACCGGGGTGCCAGTGGGCGCGAGGATGCCGCTGACGCGAAAGGGGGTCTGGTCGTGTTTCAGGAAACTGGTGGCGCCACCACCATGAGCCAGGATGACCTGGTCGTCCAGCCGGTGTCGGAGTTCCCGGGCGACGCTGGCCCCCAGGACCACATCGAACACGTCGTCAAACCAGGCACCGGCGGCCAGCTGGAGTGGCCGGTCATTGCCGTAGCGATAGTGCTTCAGGAAGCCCTCGTCGGTCCCCACCACCCGGTAACCCCGGTAGCTATCACCCAGTGACAGGGGCACCGCCCAGTCCACGGTGCCCATGTCACGGAGCGTCTGGTAGCTCGACCAGTGAATGTTGTTGGTGGCATTGCCGAGGTGGAACACCGAGTACAGCAGCAAATTGAGCTGCCCGCTGCGGGCCCCGACGATCAGGTCGGTACCGGAAATGGCGCTGGTGAACGAGTGGCGGACTTCGGAGCGCAGGTATTGCACGCCCAGAAGCAGCGTCACGCTGAGGGTCAGGGTCAGGGTCACCAGTGTCAGGATGCCGCGGCGGTGCCAGAGGCTGGCCAGGGCCAGGGACAGTGGCAGGCGAAGGTTCATGGGCAGTCTCCGAGGGTCAACTGGGTGGCGAAATTCCGGGCCAGCGTGTCGTCATGGCTGACAAGCAGCACCGATGTCTGACGGCTATTGGCCTGCGTCAGCAGCAGCTGGATGAAGCGGTCGCGATTCTCTCTGTCCAGGGCGGAGGTCGGCTCGTCGGCGAGAATTAACGCCGGCGACCCGATCAGCGCCCGGGCGGCGGCGACGCGCTGCTGCTGCCCAACGCTCAGCTCGGTGACGGGGCGGTGCCAATGGCGGGTGGGAATGGCGAGCGCCGCAAGCAGGGCCTCGGCCTCAGCCTGGGCAGAAGGGGCGGTGCGTTGTCGGCGTCGGGCCGAGAGCCGGCACGGCAGCAGCGTATTGGCCAGCGGACTGAGGTAGGGTACCAGGTTGAACTGCTGGAAAATCACCCCGAGTCGATCAGCCCGTAATCGGTCGAAACGGCCACGGGACAGCTGGCGGGCATCCTGGCCCAACAGGGTCAGCTGACCCTGCTGTACCGCCGACAGGCCGCAGATCAGGCTCAGCAGGGTGCTCTTGCCGCTACCACTGGCCCCCCGCAAAAACAGGTGCTCACCCTGGGGCAGCTCGATGTCGGGGTAGCGAATGGCCGGTCCCTGGGCGTCCCAGCGAAACGCCAGGTCTCGGCATTGGAGGGCAGGCGGTGGTTGTTGCGTTAATGGGTCGGTAAGCGTCATGTTGGTCGTTTCGTTGATACGGTATGATGGCTTGTCCACGTTTATAAAGGTCTGGTCGTTACATGGCAAAGCGTATTGGGGTTTTGGCTTGGGTGGTTGTCGGGACAGCACTGGTCGCATCGATGACCGTCCGGGCCGAGAGCGAGGGGCGCGAAATTGACTGGCTGGAGCTGATGCCGGCCACCGATGTCGCGCTGCTGGAGAATCTGCCCGAAGTGGAGCATGCGGGAGATGGTCCGGCCTCCCTGCCGGACGAAATCATGACCGGGCGCACGGTGCCGGAGATGGACGGTGTGGCCGGCAAGATTCCCGGGTTTGTGGTGCCGCTCAAGACCACCGAGGACATGCGCATCCTGGAGTTCTTCCTGGTGCCCTATTACGGGGCCTGCATTCATGTGCCGCCACCGCCTCCCAATCAGATCATTCACGTGACCTACCCCGCCGGTTTCAAGCTGGACGTATTGTACGAACCGGTATGGGTGCAGGGCACGCTGGAAATCGAGCGCACTGAGAACGATGTCGCGTCCGCCTCCTACGCGCTGGAGGCGGAACAGGTGGAACTCTATCAGTATTAGGGCGTCAGCTTCACGGTGGGCTGGTCCTGCGACAGGCTGCCGCTCCCCTGGCCGTGTTCGCTGAGCCATTCCAGCCGCAGTTCTTCCAGGTCGGAAAACCGCTCCGGCATCGGTGAGGTGAGTTCCTGACCGGCGATCGGGCGGTCGCAGTGAATGATCTGGCTTACTTCCACGTCCCGGTGCGTTGGTGCCGCGTCGTGTTCATCACCATGTTCCTCGTGCTCGTGCTCGTGCTCGTGCTCGTGCTCGTGCTCGTGCTCGTGCTCATGCTCCTCGGTTGTGCCGTCGTCGTGTAAATCGACCTGGCCGGCGGCGACCTGGCAGTTACCATCCGTCAGGCTGAGCAGGGGTGTGGACGACAACCAGCTGCGAACCTGGTCCTGCCGGCTGCGCTCTTCCTCCGACCGCGGTGAGTATTCAAACCCCAGGAGGTTGAATGCCGGTGTACGCAGCATGACATCAATGGCCTGCCCCTCCACGGCAGCCTGGAGGACGGCCTGACCGTGTTGGTGGGCGCCCGGGTTATCGCCGGCCAGTGCGGGAGTGGTCGACAATGCCAGGGTGGTGATCAGGTTGGTCGCCAGTCGGGGAAGGATACGGGATGGCATGCTTGGGCTCCGGTTGTGATTGATATGTTATAACATAATTACCCTGTTGGCCGGTGGCCGGTCAAGGGGCACAAGCTCGGTGGGGATTGTGTTTCTGGCGATGTCTTCGGGGTCACTGAGTGCTACGATAGTCAGCCCAAGCTTCACCACAGGAAGACCGCATTAGATGTCTGTTTCCGATACCGACAAGTCCCAGGCCTTCGAACGTTGGGCCAACCTGTTTGCCACCCACAAGGCGTTCAGCCACCCCTCCGAACTGCACGGCGCCCTCTGTGGCCGCCTGGCTGCCGGCGGTCGGCTGGCGGACCGGGACTGGCTGGCGCTGGTCTGCGAGCACATGGGGCTGCCAGAGTCCGCCGGCGCCGCGTCGGAACCACTGGCGGCGTTCATGACCGAGGCGTACGCCACTACCCTGGAGGCGCTCAAGGCCGCCGACATGAGCTTCCAGCCGTTGCTGCCGGACGACGACTATGAGCTGGCGCAACGGTTGCAGGCCCTGTCGGCGTGGATTCGCGGTTTCCTCGAAGGCATGGCGCTGGAGGCCGGTTCCGCCCTGGGCTCGGCGCCGGCAGAAATCCGCGAGCTGATTGAGGATCTGGTGGCCATCAGTCAGGTCTCCGAAGCCGAGGACGATGGCGAGGACAGCGAGCACCAGCTGCTGGAAATCACCGAGTACGTGCGACTGGGCGCGTTGGCGGTGTTCACCGAGTATAATCCGCCAGAGCCGCCGGCGTCTCAGACCGTCCACTGATCAGCGAAATCCGGGAAGTTGTTATGACCGCCTACATCCCCATGAAAGAATTTGCCGAACGCCGTCACAAGCTGATGGAGCGGATGGCGCCGGACAGTATCGCCATTTTACCGGCGGCGCCCGAGCGGGTGCGCAACCGCGATGTGTTGCACCCTTTTCGACAGGACAGCGATTTCCAGTACCTGACCGGGTTCGGCGAGCCCGATGCGGTGCTGGCGCTGATTCCGGGCCGGGAACACGGTGAATCGGTGCTGTTCTGCAAGGAGCGGAATCCGGAGAAAGAGTTGTGGGACGGTTTTCTGGTCGGCCCGGAAGGGGCCATCGAGCGGTTTGGCCTCGACGACGCCTTCCCGATCTCCGACATCGATGACATCCTGCCGGGACTGATCGAGGGCCGCAGCCGGGTGTATTACCCCCTGGGCAAGGACCATAACTTCGACACTCAGGTGATGGACTGGGTCAAGCTGATTCGCAGCAAGGTGCGCACCGGGGCCCAGCCGCCGGGCGAGTTCGTTGCCCTGGAGCATCACCTGCACGATCTGCGCCTGTTCAAGAGCGCCAACGAGATCAGGGCCATGGCCAGGGCCGGCGAAATCAGCGCCGAGGCTCACTGCCGGGCCATGCGGCGGGCCCGGCAGGGCGGCAGCGAGTATCAGTTGGAGGCCGAGCTGATCCACACGTTCATGAATCACGGTGCCCGTTCCACCGCCTATCCATCCATCGTCGGCGCCGGGGCCAATGCCTGTATCCTGCACTACATCGAGAATTCGGCGCCGCTGAAGGACGGCGACCTGGTGCTGATCGACGCCGGCTGCGAGCTGGAGTGCTACGCCTCGGACATCACCCGCACCTTCCCGGTGAACGGGCGGTTCAGCGAGGACCAGAAGGCGGTGTACGAGGTGGTGCTGGCGGCCCAGTACGCGGCCATCGAGGCGGTGCGTCCCGGGAATCACTGGAATCACCCCCACGAGGCGGCCCTCAGGGTACTGTGCCAGGGGTTAATTGACCTGGGGCTGCTGCAGGGAACAGTGGAGCAGGCTCTTGAAGAAGAGGCTTACAAACCCTTCTACATGCACCGGACCGGCCACTGGCTGGGGCTCGACGTCCACGACGTCGGCGATTACAAGGTGGGGGAGGCCTGGCGGGTACTGGAGCCGGGTATGGTGCTGACGGTGGAGCCGGGACTGTACATCGCCCCGGACAACGCCGAGGTCGACCCGCGCTGGCGGGGCATCGGCATTCGCATTGAAGACGACGTGGTGGTCACCCGCGACGGCTGCCGGGTGCTGACCGAGGGCGTCCCCAAGACCGTGGCCGAGATTGAAGCCCTGATGGCGGGATAACCGTGAAGCCGAACGAGCGTAAGCTGGATACCGACATTGTCATTGCCGGCGGCGGCCTGGCCGGGGCCACCCTGGCCCTGGCCCTGGCGCGGGCGGTGCCACAGCTGCGAGTGACCGTGGTGGAAGCCTTCCCGCTGTCGCGGGAGCCCCTGCCGGCGGATTACCAGCCCAGCTATGACGCCCGCTCCACCGCCCTGGCCTGGGGTTCCCGGCTGATCTACGAACAACTGGGCCTGTGGGCCCGGCTGGCGGAGCAGGCCACCCCCATCCGTCACATCCACGTGTCCGACCGGGGCCGTTTTGGCGCTACCCGTCTGGCGGCCGGTGATCACCGCCAGGAGGCGCTGGGCTACGTGGTGGACAACCGCTGGCTGGGGCTGTGCCTGATGGCCGCGCTGAGGGCCTGCCCCCAGGTGAGCTGGCGTGCCCCGGCCCAGGTGAGGGACGTCGGTCGAATCTCCGGTGGGGTGTCGGTCGCGGTGGCCGAGGGGGAGCATCCGCATACGCTCACCGGCCAATGCATCGTGATCGCCGACGGCGGCCGCTCCGGCCTCCGGGAGCGGCTGGGGTTTCAGGTCTCCAGCCGCCGCTACGACCAGCATGCCCTGATTGCCAACGTATCCACCGCCCAAAGCCACAACTTCACCGCCTACGAGCGCTTTACCGGGGCCGGGCCCATGGCGCTGCTGCCCCACGGCGGTGGCCAACGGCCCGGCAACACCAGTGCCCTGGTCTGGACCCTGACCGGGGCCGACCTGGACGAGGTGCTGGGGCTCACGGCCCAGGGCAAGTGCCAGCGCCTGCAACAGCGGTTTGGCTGGCGGTTGGGGCGGTTTGAACAGATCGGCCAGTGCAGTCACTACCCACTGACCCTGTCCACCGTGGATGAGCCGGTGCGCCCGGGCATGGCACTGATCGGCAACGCTGCCCACACCCTGCATCCGGTGGCGGGCCAGGGCTTCAATCTGGCCCTGCGGGGGATCATGGCGCTGGTGGAGCAGTTCCAGTGCGGCGTGGCGCAAGGCATTGCGCTGGGTGACCTGGCCCTGCTAGGCCGCTACCAGGCCGTTCACCGGGAGGACTGGCAACAAACTGTGCGGTTCTCCGATTCCCTGATCCGGATCTTCGGCGACAGCCAGCCGGCCCTGGCCCTGGCCCGGGATGCCGGTCTGGTGGGGCTGGACCTGTTGCCGGGGGCCAAGCGCTGGTTCGCCCGCAGCGCCATGGGCCTGAAAGCCCGGCGCCCGGTCTTTCCGTTCGAACGACAAGCAGCGAGAGGCGGCGATGACTGACTCGGCCCGTTTTGATGTGTTGGTGGTGGGCGGCGGCATGACCGGCAGCGCCCTGGCCCTGGGACTGGCCCGGCAGGGCTGGCAGGTGGGCCTGGTGGAGGCCGGTCAGCTGGCAAAGATCACCGAGACACCCTCGACGGTGACCTCGGTGGATGATTACGAGCCCCGGGTCAGCGCCATCTCTGCCGCCAGCAAGCGGCTGCTGGACAGCCTCGGGGTCTGGCCCCGGCTAGCCCGGGAACGTCACTGCAATTACCGGGGCATGGAGGTGTGGGATGGTGACGGTACCGGCCGTATCCGCTTCGATGCCCACGACCTGCAGGTCCCTGAGCTGGGGAGCATTGTCGAGAACCGTATCCTGGTGCGCGCCCTGTTCCAGGCCCTGGCTGAGAGTCCGGTCACCGTGCTGGACAGCAGTCAGGTGATCGGTATGACCGCGGGCGGCGAGGGGCGGACCCTGACGCTGGCGGACGGGCGCTCGCTCACCGCCTCCCTGGTGGTGGCGGCGGACGGTGGCAACTCCCGGCTGCGCCAGTGGGCCGGCCTGCCGACGCGGGAATGGGATTACGACCAGCAGGCCATCGTCTGCACCGTGCGCACCGCCCGGGGCCATCAGCACACCGCCTGGCAGCGGTTCTCCCCAACCGGGCCCCTGGCTTTCCTGCCGCTGGGCTGTGAGCAGCCCTCGGACGAGCACTACTGTTCCATCGTCTGGTCCCAGGACACCAGCGAAGCACGACGGCTGGCGGCGCTGGACGACGACGCCTTCACCAGCGCCCTGGAGAGCGCCATCGAGGGGCAGCTGGGTGCCATCGAGTCGGTCTCCCGGCGGTTTACCTTTCCGCTGCGCCAGCGTCACGCCAAGGACTACGTCAGCGGCGATGTGGTCCTGGTGGGGGATGCCGCCCACACCATCCACCCGCTGGCAGGACAGGGGGCCAACCTCGGCTACAGCGATGTCCGGGTGTTGCTGGATGAGCTGGCACAGGGCCGGCAGCGCGGCCTGGCACCGAACGATCCCTTGCTGCTGGCCCGCTACCAGCGTCGCCGCAAGGGCGACAATCTCACCATGATGGCGGCGATGGAGGGCTTCAAACAGCTGTTCGCCCGTGATGAGCTGCCGCTGCGCTGGCTGCGCAACACCGGCATGCGCTGGCTTGATCGCGCCGGCCCGCTGAAGCAGCGCCTCGCCGCCGAGGCCATGGGCCTGCACCACTGACTAACCGACTTTCAACGGCAAGACAAGGAACCCCCCATGGCCGCAGCCAGTCTACTCGCCCTGATTGATGACATTGCCACCATCCTCGACGACGTCGCCTCGATGACCAAGGTGGCCACCCAGAAGACCGCCGGGGTACTGGGGGACGATCTGGCCCTCAACGCCCAACAGGTCACGGGCGTTCGCCCGGCCCGGGAAATTCCGGTGGTCTGGGCGGTGGCCAAGGGCTCGTTGCGGAACAAGGTGATCCTGGTGCCCGCCGCCCTGGCCATCAGTTTTTTTGTCCCCTGGCTGGTCACGCCGCTGCTGATGCTGGGCGGGGCCTTCCTGTGTTTCGAAGGCTTCGAGAAGCTGGCCCACAAGTGGCTTCATTCCCGCGCGGAGGATGAGGCCCACCGCCAGGAACTGAAGCAGGCGCTGCAGGACCCGGCGCGGGACATGGTGGCCCTGGAAAAGGACAAGGTGCGTGGGGCGGTGCGGACCGATTTCATCCTGTCCGCGGAGATCATCGCCATCACCCTGGGGACGGTGGCCCATCAGCCGATCGGCATGCAGTTTGCGGTGCTGTCCGTGGTGGCGCTGCTGATCACCATCGGGGTTTACGGGTTGGTGGCCGGTATCGTCAAGCTGGACGACGGCGGGTTGTACCTCAGCCGGCGCCCCGGTGACGGCTGGTGGCCCTCGGTCCAGCAGGCCACCGGGCGCGGTATCCTCTGGCTGGCGCCCCATCTGATGAAGGGGCTGTCGATCCTGGGCACGGCGGCCATGTTTCTGGTCGGCGGTGGCATCATTGCCCACGGCATTCCCCCCCTGTACCAGCTGATACACCAGCTGACCGAGCCGCTGGGGGGCGTGATGGCCGTGCTTGGGTCGGTGCTGGCGGATGGCCTGGTGGGGGTTGTCGCCGGCGCCATTGTGGTGGCGCTGGTGTCCCTGCTGGGGCGTGGCTGGAAGGGGCTCAAGGGCACTTCCTGAGACCTGTCTGTTGCGGGCGGGGATTGGCCGGTGCGGTCAGTTCGCGCAGCTGTCGTAAAGCCGCCCGATCAGTACTGGCACCGCCGTTTCCACCCGCAGGATGCGCGAGCCCAGGTGGACCCCCTGGCAGCCCGCGTCCATCAGCTTGTCCACCTCATAGGGGATGAAGCCGCCTTCCGGGCCGATGCACAGGGTGGCCGGCCGGTTGATGTGGGTGGGGCAGGGGGTGTCGGTACCGGGGTGGGCCACTACGCCGGGGCGTGCCTGCAACAGGCCCGGCAGCTCGTCTTCCACGAAGGGTTTGAAGCGCTTGCGCAGGCGAACATTGGGCATCCGGGTGTCCCGGGCCTGCTCCAGGCCGAGGGTCAGGTTTTCCCTCAGTGCCGCCTCCGCCAGCCAGGGGGTCTGCCAGAAACTCTTCTCCACCTTGTAGGCGTTGATCACCCAGATGTCCTTGACCCCCAGGGCGGCGACGGTCTGGATCACCCGCCGGAACATCTTCGGGCGGGGCATGGCCAGTACCAGGCTGAGGGGCAGAGGCGCCGGGGGTGGGGTATCCAGCACGACCCGAAGCTCCGCCTCCTGTTCGGCCAGCCGTTCCAGGCGACCGGTGCCGATGTTGCCGTTGACCCGGCCCACCGGAATCGAATCGCCCGGTTCCGCCTTGAGGATACCCGCCAGGTGCTCAAACCGCCGGCCGCTCAGGCGTACCCGGTCGGGCGCTATAAAGTCATCGTCGTGCAGCAGGGCCAGGTTCATTCGCCGTCGCGGTCCTCGGCGGTCTGATCGTCCGGGCGGCGCTGGGCCAGCCGGCCGAACAGGATGCCCAGTTCGAACAGCAGCCACATGGGCAGGGCCAGCAGGGTCTGGGAGATCACGTCCGGCGGGGTCAGCATCATGCCAATAATGAAGCAGCCCACCACCACGTAGGGGCGCTTGGCGGCCAGATCCGCCGGGGTGGTGGCGCCGGTCAGGATCAGCAGGATGGTGGCGATGGGAATCTCGAAGGCCACCCCGAAGGCAAAGAACATCTTCAGCACGAAATTCAGGTAGCTGCTGATGTCCGGCAGTTCCACGATGCCTTCCGGGCCAATGGCGGTGAAGAAGCCAAAGACCAGGGGGAAGACCACAAAGTAGGCAAAAGCGGCGCCCAGGTAGAACAGCACCACCGAGGTGGCCAGCAGGGGGAAGGCCAGGCGTTTCTCGTGGGCATACAGCCCCGGCGCGACGAAACTCCAGAGCTGGTAGAGGATGATCGGGATGGCGGCGAACACCGCCAGCACCAGCGCCAGCTTCAGCGGGGCGAAAAACGGTGAGGTGATGTCGGTGGCGATCATGGTCTGGCCCACCGGCAGCAGCTCCCGTAGCGGCTGCGACAGCAGCAGGTAGAGTTCGTTGGCAAAGGGGTAGATGGCCAGGAAGCACACCAGCACCGCCAGCACCATCTTCAGCAAGCGGTTGCGCAGTTCCAGCAGGTGCTCGATCAGGGTCATTTCCTGCTGGCTGTCGGCGGTGTCCGTCGGTGTCTGGCCGGGGTGTGGGGAGCTCATGAACGGTGTTCCGGGGCGCTGTCCTGGGATGAACCCGAGGGCCGTGACTCGGTCTCCGCCGCGTCAGCCGGCGGGTTGGCGTCAGAGGGCTCGGGACTGGTGGATTCCTCCGGCGGCCTGTGTCTGGGGGTGGCCGGTGCCGGGCGTGGCGCGGACGGGTCCTTCACCACCAGGTGTTCGTACTTCTTGGCCTCGTCCAGCGCGTCGCGGACCGTCTTCTCGACGTCATCCAGCCCAACATCGCCGGCCTTTTTCAGTTGCTCGCGCAGTTCCTCGGCCTTGAGCTGCCGGTCCAGTTCGGTGGAGAACTGGCTGGCCAGGCGACGGGCACTGCCGACCCAGCGGCCGGCCGTGCGCGCAGCCGTGGGCAGGCGTTCAGGGCCCAGCACCAGCAGGGCGATGACGCCACAGATCAATAGCTCCAGAAAGCCGATATCAAACATTCAGCCCGGGCTCAGCTGTGGGTTTTTTCGTTGGCCTTGTCGTCGGAACGGGCCTGCTGAGGAGCACTGTCGGATTTGTCATCGACGGGCTTGGGATCGTCCTTCTGCTCGGGCTCGTCGTCGTTCATCGACTTCTTGAAGCCACGGATGGCGCCCCCCAGGTCACTGCCGATGTTGCGCAGCTTCTTGGTTCCGAACAACAGAATGACGATGCCAAGTACGATGAGTAACTGCCAGATACTGATGCCCATAGAGGGATCCTCGTTTTCAATGCTTGATGTGTGCCCATTGTACGCTAATCCGGCAGAGTTCCGGCAATTCCACGAAAGAGTTAGCGTACCCCCTACTTGTTACGGGCGGCTTTCTCGTCCAGCCCGGACAGGTCGAACCGCCGTGCCAGTTCGTTGAGCACGTCCTCGGGGCCGAGGCCGAGTCGTGACAGCATCACCAGGGTATGAAACCACAGATCAGCCGTTTCATACACCAGCTCGCCGGTGTCGCCGGACTGCTCGGCATCCTTGGCGGCCAGCAGGGTCTCGGTACACTCCTCGCCCACCTTCTCCAGGATCTTGTTCAGCCCCTTGGCGTGGAGGCTGGCCACGTAAGAGCTGTCCGGGTCCGCCTGCTTGCGGGCTTCCAGCACCTGTGCCAGCTGTGCCAATACATCGCTCATGCCTCAATCTCCCTGTTTGGATCCGTAAATGCTCTCCGGATCCCGCAACACCGGGTCGACGGTGACCCACCGGCCATGCTCCAGCTTCCGGTAAAAACAGCTGCGACGGCCGGTGTGGCAGGCAATGCCGCCGCGTTGTTCCACCTTCAGCAGAATCACGTCGGCGTCACAGTCAAAGCGGATCTCGGACACCCGCTGTTCATGGCCGGAGGACTCGCCCTTGCGCCACAGCTTGCCGCGGGAGCGGGACCAGTAGACCGCCTTGCCTTCGCTGGCGGTCAGGGCCAGGGATTCCCGGTTCATCCAGGCCATCATCAGGATGTCGCCGGTGGCAGCGTCCTGGGCGATGGCCGGGATCAGGCCGTCGGCGTCGAAGGTGACTTCGTCCAGCCACTCAGGGTTGTCGAGATTAGGTGAAGAATCTTGCATTTCTGTGACTCTCGTTTGAGGATTGTCGTCGCTCAGCGACCCCCGCGGGCCACCAGCCAGGCCGCGGCTGCCAGCAGCCCCCAGCCGTACAACGGTACCTCGGCGGCCAGGGCGAGCAGGTTGTGTTCCACGCTCAGCCAGGCGCCCCCGGCCAATACGGCGGCGGCCACCGTGCGGCGCCAGCGGCGGTCTTGGCTGGCCTGCTGGGCTTTGATCTGCTCCAGTGTATCGCTATTTTGCTGGACCGTGGGCCCGCTGTTGCGTAACTGCAACAGCGCGTCGTGCACCAGTTGCGGCATGTCCGGGGACTGCTCGATCCAGGCCGGCAGGTGGGATTGCAGGGTCTTGAGCATACCGCTGGGGCCGATGCGCCGGCGCATCCACTGCTCCAGAAATGGCTGCGCGGTGCTCCACAGGTCCAGGTCCGGGTACAGCTGACGGCCCAGGCCTTCCACATTGAGCAGCGTCTTCTGCAACAACACCAGTTGCGGCTGCACTTCCATGTTGAAGCGACGGGCGGTCTGGAACAGGCGTAACAGGAAGTGCCCGAAGGAGATGTCCTTCAGCGGCTTCTCGAAAATGGGTTCGCACACGGTGCGGATGGCGGCCTCGAACTCGTTCACCCGGGTGTGCGGCGGTACCCAGCCGGACTGGATGTGCAGCTCCGCCACCTGGCGGTAGTCCCGGCGGAAGAACGCCAGCAGGTTGCGGGCCAGGTAGCTCTGGTCGTCCGGGGCCAGGGTGCCGACGATGCCGAAATCAATGGCGATGTACTTCGGGTCCTGGGGGTTGCTGGCATCGACGAAGATGTTGCCCGGGTGCATGTCCGCATGGAAGAAGCTGTCCCGGAACACCTGGGTGAAGAAGATTTCCACGCCTTTCTCCGCCAACACCTTCAGGTTGACGCCGGCGGCGTTGAGGGCGTTCACATCCGCCACCGGGATGCCGTGGATGCGCTCCATCACCAGGACGTCATTGCGGGTGTAGTCCCAGTCGATGGCGGGGATGTAGATCAGGCTGGAGCCCTCGAAGTTGCGGCGCAACTGGCTGGCGTTGGCGGCTTCCCGCTGCAGGTCCAGCTCGTCGTGGATGGTGCTGTCGTAGTCGGCCACCACTTCCACCGGGTGCAGGCGCGGGCCCTCGGACCAGTAGCGCTCCAGCAGGCCGGCCATCAGGTACATCAGGGCCAGGTCCTGGCGGATGACTTTCTCGATACCGGGGCGGATGACCTTCACCACCACCTGCTGGCCGTTGGGCAGGGTGGCGGCGTGCACCTGGGCCACCGACGCCGAGGCCATGGGTTGCTGGCTGAATTCGGCAAAACAGTCGGTCACCGGCGCCCCCAGCGAGCGTTCGATGATGGCCTGGGCCTCGGCGCCGGGGAAGGGGGGGACCCGGTCCTGCAGGTGACGCAGGGACTCGGCCATGTCGTCCGGCAGCAGGTCGCGACGGGTGGACAGGATCTGGCCAAACTTGACGAACACCGGTCCCAGCTCCTCCAGTGCCAGCCGCAGCCGGTCGCCCCGGCTTAGCTTGGGCTGGGGAAACAGGTGCCAGGGCGCGAGGATGAAGAAGATCTTGAGCGGGGCGGGCAGCTCGGCCAGGGGCAGGAAGGTGTCCAGCCGATAGCGGCAGAAGACCCAGGCAATGCGAATCAGGCGTTGCAGGCGCGTCACGGTTACTCCGGTGTGTGAGTGCGGGGGGAATCCAGCCGTGCTTCCAGCTGCTCCAGGCGAGCGCTCAGACGTTCGGTCCGCAGGTTGAGGTCGTCGATGTCGGCGAAGGTGGCCTCCAACTCCCGTTTGCCGGGCAGGGCGCCACTCTCCTCGTGAATGTATTCCTCGATGTTGGCGTGCAGCGAAGCCGAAGCCTGGCGGCTCCATTTGACCGCACTTCGCAGCCGGCGTCCGAGGAAGTGGGCGGGAACATCGCCCAGGTGGCGGGCGAGGGCAGCCTCCCAGTCCGGATTGAGCTGGGCCAGGGCGCGCTGGAACTGGTGCGCCAGCGCCATGTCCCCGGTGACCGCCAGCCGGCCTTCCTGAAATACCCGGTCATCCCCCAGAGCCAGGGCGGCAAACGCCAGTGGGCGACCGGCGATATCCAGTGCCGGCGCATCCAGCGGCTCACTGCCGACCTGAACCTGGCCCCCCACCGCGCAGAGGTGGAACGACAGGGGCAGCGGTGCGGTGAGGCGGAACTGCACCGGCCCCTGGAGCGCATCCAGCAAGGCCTGCTGGCCCGCCGGATCCAGCGCCAGGGCCTGGTTCAGGGCCGTCTCGACGACGCCGGAGACCGCCGCCCTCAGGGTCGGGCCGGGAAACATCAGGGCTTGATTCCCACGTGCAGGGCGACAATGCCGCCGGTCATGTTGTGGTACTTGGTGTTCACCAGCCCGGCAGTCTCCATCATGCCCTTCAGGGTGTCCTGGTCAGGGTGCATGCGGATGGATTCGGCCAGGTACTGGTAGCTGGCGGAGTCACCGGCAATCAGCTGGCCCATCAGCGGCAGGGCGTTGAACGAGTAGTTGTCGTAGATCTTGCTCAGCAGCGGATTGGTGGGCTTGGAGAATTCCAGCACCATCAGCTTGCCGCCGGGTTTGAGCACCCGGGTCATGTCCCGCAACGCCTGGTCCTTGTCGGTGACATTGCGCAGGCCGAAGGCGATGCTGACGGCGTTGAAATGGTTGTCCGGGAACGGCAGCCGCTCGGCGTCCGCCTGGACATACTCGATGTTGCCGGCGTAGCCGCGGTCAATCAGCCGGCTGCGGCCCACCTGCAGCATGGAGGCGTTGATGTCCGCCAGAACCACCTGGCCCTCGGTGCCCACCAGGTCGGAGAACTTCATGGTCAGGTCGCCGGTGCCGCCGGCGATGTCCAGGACCCGGTGCCCGGGACGCACCCCGCTCAGTTCAATGGTGAACCGCTTCCAGAGCCGGTGGATGCCCATGGACATGAGGTCGTTCATCAGGTCGTACTTGCCGGCCACGGAGTGGAACACCTCGGCCACCTGCCCAGCCTTCCGGTCTTTGGGCACGGTGCTGTAGCCAAAATGGGTGGTGTCGTTCTCGGACGGGGCGCGGTTTTCCTGATCGGGAGACGGCGGTTGCTGGGTCATGGGCATGTCCTGTCAGAATCTGAACCCCGTATTCTAACGGTTAGGGGGGTGGCTACAAGCGTATTGCCCCCTTAAACTATCAAAATTCCAAATTTTCAGAGACCGATAACACCATGTCCGTAATTGACGTTCACCGCTCCCACTCCCTTGACCACGAGCATGCCCGCCAGGCCGCCGAGGCCCTGGCCCGGGACCTGTCCCGGCAATTCGATGTGCATTATCAATGGGAGGGCGATGTCATGAGGTTCAAGCGCAGCGGCGTCAAGGGGCATCTCGACATCACCCCGCAGGACATTCACGTCCGCCTGGAGCTCAGCATGCTGCTGCGGCCGTTCAAGTCCCGCATCGAGCAGGAAATCCACAGCCAGCTGGATCAGCTGATCGACGGCTGAGCAGCCGGTTCCTCGTTCAGCCGGAACGGGCTGGGGTGGGCTTCGAGGATGCGACTGAGCACCCGGCTCTCCCGGCGCACCAGTTGGTCAATCAGGGTGTCGACGTCGTCCATGGCACGAAACGCCCGGTATCCCCGATGCAGGAAATCGTGCAGATCCGCCAGGTCGGCCATCTCGGCGGCGCCCCGGGTCATGCTGAGTAGCCAGCCCAGGGTCCGGTTACGGACGTAGCGGTCCAGCTGCCGGCCAATGGTCGACACCAGCTCGATCTGGCGCTGCCGCTCGCCCTCACTGGCGGCGGCCCGGTAAGCCTCGCAATACTGGGCCTCGGTGAGCGTCGACAGGTCATGGTCGAGCCGCGCCAGGGTTTCGACCAGGGCCAGATCCAGTTGCTGGGTCACCCGATTCAGCTCCACCAGGCCGGCGAACGTGGCCAGTACCGGGTCCGGCAGCCATTTCACCATCTTTGGAAAGATACGGTCGATGTTGTCGTCCCGGCGCGTCATGCCGGCCGGCGCGTAGAGGTCGGTCAGCAGGAAGTTGAGGCCGTGGTGATAGCCGGGGTGGCAATACAGGTCCCGGTGGGTGTCTTTCAGGCGCGCCGCCTGCCACTGGGTCAACCGGTCCAGGCGGCTCGCCAGCGGGTGGTCTGCCTTGCGGTGCCGGAAGTCGTGGTAGGCCAACAGCTGGCGCTGCAGGTAGCGGGCGTTTTCGCTGTGGACAGGGGTGTTTTCGAGGCGTTCACGATACATGTAGGACGGTTCCGGGCTCCGGCGCACTGGCATTCAGTCGCGCCAGTGTACCGGAGTCCGGGGCGGGATGTCAGAGTTGTGCGGCCGCCGGCAAGGTTTCGAAGCCCGGCACCCACTCGTCGCTGTCCAGGGTGATGAAGTGGCTGGGCGCCTCGGTTTCCACGATCCGCATGGTGGTCGGGCTCTGACGCGCACTGGCGAGCATGGCGCCGCGGTCGAGGATGCGGTCCACCTGGGGGATCAGGAAGGTGCCGTGGCGGACATGCTGGTACACCGAGGTGTCGGTGCGGTCCATCCAGTCCATGATGTTCTCGATGTTGCGAACGATGGTCAGGTGGTCCTTGGTGGCGGTGAACAGCCGGCTCAGCAGCACTTTCTTGCGCGGGTTCATCTTGCCGAAGAAGGTCTGGCCATAGGCGGACGACGGCGCGCTGTCGATCAGGCGAATCAGCCAGGGCCACATGCCGTGGCTGACCGGCTCGAGCAGGGTGGTGACCAGGGCGTGCAGCTTACCCTGGGGCAGCACCGGGGCTTCCAGCACCACTTCCACGTTCTCGAACAGTTCCGGACGCTGGCGTACGGCTTCCATGATGACCGCACCACCACGGGAATGGCCGTGGACCCGGATGTTGTCGGTGGAGGGCAGGTTGGTCAGCGCCTGGATCAGGATGCAGGCGTCGTACTCAATGGTGGCTTCCAGGGGCTTGATGGGCACTTCCCAGTCCGGGGTCTCCGGCGTCACACCATTAACCGGAATGTGGTAGTTGGAGCAGGTGAGCAGGATCAGCTCCGTGGTCGGCGCCTCGTAAGCCTGGGTGAAGTAGCAGTGGTTTTCCAGGAAACCGTGAACTCCAATCACGGTCTGTTCGGCCTTGCCGCTGTGGTTACGGACCGACACTGCCCCCTTGCCCACCCGGTAGACCCGGCCGGAAAACATCTCGGAGTAGGTGCCTTCAATCGGTTTGATCAACTTGCGAACATGGCTCGCTTTCATAACCGTTCTCCCACCAGCAGTCGTTCTGCGCTTTAATTGTGTTTATTCGAACAAGTGAATCTGTTTTATCGTGCTTGCCCACTTGTTGTATTGGCGCAGATTACAATAATTCTGCTATGCCAGAGCCAATAAGCTTCTCCTCATACCTTAAGCATCCGTTTCTACGAGTATATAGGGCGAAAGTTACCTGGATGTAATTTTTTGTAAATTGGCTGCGACACATAGCCTGTGGAGCCGGCTCAGGTTGTCTGGCACAATGCCGGGCTGTTTGATTTTCAACTACCCTGGGGTCGTCAGCCGTTGAGTCACGAGGAATCGCATCTCCTACTGCCGGTGGATTCAGCCTGGCTGGCCCTCGAGCGCCCCGAGAATCCGATGACCATCACGGTCATGCTGCGGGTGGAGGGGCTGACCGAGGCCCGTTTCCGGGAGTTCCTGCAGGACTACTGGCTGGCCTGGGACCGCTTCCGGTACATGCCGGTGGCGCGGGCTCCGGGCTGGTGGTGGGAACCGGACCCCACCTTTCAGCTCAGCCATCATCTGAGCGTGGTGGCCGGGGCGGTTTCCCGCCCGGCCCTGGAGCACTGGGTCTCGGCCCGTCTCAACGAGCCGTTACCGGAGTACCGGCCCCGCTGGAAGTTCTGGCTGGTGCCGGAGGCCGAGGGCGGGGCGGCACTGCTGTTGCGGATTCACCACTGCTACGCCGATGGGCTGTCGCTGCTTGGCGTGTTCGAACGGATCTGCCCGCCGTCACCCCGGCAGGCACCGGTGATCTACGGTGCGCGGGAAGAGGTTGATCTTGGCCGTTGGAAACGCTCCGCCGGTGCCTGGTTGCAGGCGCTTAACAGCGGTGAGCTGGAGACCCTGGAGGCGACGCATCCGGATCAGAGTGCCCGCCACCCCATCGAGCGGCTGGCCATGCAGGGCGCGCGCCTGGTCAACGAACTCAGCCAGTTCCTGGTGGAGCCGGAGGATACCCCCTCCCCGCTCAAGCAGCCGTTGCTGGGGCGGCGAAGTTGCAGCTGGACCGATCCGGTCGAGCTCGCCCGGTTCCGGGCCGCGGCGGAACGCACCGGCTGTACCGTCAACGATGTGTTGTTGAGCTGCGTGGCCTCGGCGGTGCGGCTGCGGCTCGCCGACGGTGAGACCGACCTGGACGCTGCGGTGCTGCACGCGGCGGTGCCGGTGGACATCCGCGAGCGGCTGCCGGAGGGGATCCGTCCGGAGGCGGGGGCGCTGGGCAACTTCTTCGGCACCGTGTTTGTGCCCTTGCCGGTGGATGGCGACAGTTCCCTGGAGCGGTTGTTCCGGATCAAGCATGAAACCCGTCGCCTGAAGAAAAGCTGGCAGCCCGGCATCTCCTGGGGGCTGGCGGGGTCGGCGTCACTCCTCCCGGCCACCCTTCGCCAGCCTATCGCCGATCTCATGTACCGCAAGGCCAGCGCGGTGGTGTCCAACGTGCCGGGGACCCGGGAGCCGCGCTATCTGGCCGGCTGCCCCATCCGCGAGCAGATGTTCTGGGTGCCCCAGGCGGGCAACATTGGTCTGGGTATCAGTGTGGTCAGCTACGCCGGCCGGGTGCAGTTCGGCGTGGTGGCCGACGAAGCCATTCTCACCGAGCCGGAGGCCTTCCTGCAGGATTGCCTGGCGGAGCTGGATGCCCTGACCGCCTGATCCGCAGCCCCTTCCTCCCGGCTTCGTGTCCCTCCTATTGCTTCTCAGCCGCCGGATTCTGGCGGGTATTAATCCCTAAGTCCTGATTTTCAAGCCTCCTAAATACCCACAAAACCAGACCTGTCGACGAATTTTTCCCGCCGTGGGAGTGCCCGAAGATGGGTTTAGGCGACGAGTACTCCGTCATCCTCAACTCGAAGGAGTACCAGGGAAGTCTGTGACCTTGGGAGCGGCTTCCCGGGCCTCAGTGAATCACCGGTGGGACGTAACCCCGTCCCGCCGCAACGGGTGAATCCTGTATCCCAGACAAAAAACCAATCGGGGGAAGCATGAAAAACAACAACTTCAGAAAGTCAGCGCTGGCGTTGGCCCTTGCGGCAGCGGCTGGCTTTGGCGCATCGGCCAACGCAGCGGTCGAAGTCTACAGCGCTGAAGGTACATCACTGTCCGTGGATGGTTATTTCAATGCCTTCTACGTCAACCGTGACGATAAGATTGCGGACACTCAGAATTCGCGGGTCAAGATGGGCTTCCTGCCCAACACCATCGGCTTCAACTTCAGCAAGGAAGTGGGTGACCTGACCCTGGGCGGCCGTTCGTCCTTCTGGACCACCATCAACGACAGCCTGGACTCGCCCACCGACACGGCCATCGATGTGCGTCAGTTCTACGCCACGGTGGATGGCGACTTCGGTCAGGTGCTGATCGGTAAGGATTTCGGGCTCTACTCCCGTTCCAACATCTTCCTGGACGAGATCCTGCTGGGCTTCGGTTCGCCGGGGGCGCCGGGCGGCGTCTCCTTCGGTAACATCCGTACCGGCTATCCCTATCCGACGCCCAGTGCCCAGATCACCTACCGCACGCCGGACATGAGCGGCCTGAAACTGGCCGTGGGGGTGCTGGACCCGGCCAACACCGCCACCGGTGCCGGTGACGAGCAGTCGGCGCCGCGTTTCGAGGCGGAAGCCACCTACAGCGCGGACCTCAGCGGTGTGGCCCTGACCGGCTGGGTCAACGGCCGTCACCAGAAGTCGGAAGACGTGGCCACCGGTAACGATGTGACCTCGACCGGTCTGGGATACGGTCTCAGGGCCTCCGTGGCGGGGCTGTCCCTGACCGCATCCGGCTTCACCTCCGAGGGCGATAACCCGGTGCTGATCGTCAACGGGCCGGTGACCGAGGACGATGCCGACGGTTTCCTGGTGCAGGGCTCTTACGCCTTCGGGGCGAACCGACTGGTGTTGTCGTACGGCGAGTCCGATGCCGAGGTCCTGGACGTGGAAACCGAGAACACCACGGTGGCCTTCTTCCACGACGTCAACAGCAATCTCAAGCTGGTGGCCGAGTACAACCTGTACGAAGACAGCAACCGCACCACCGATGCCACGGTCACTGAGACGGACACCGTCGCCCTGGGGGCGGTGGTGACCTTCTGAGCGCCAGAGCAGTCTCCGCCAGCCGGGCTGGCGGACTCTTCCTATCCAGACCGGCCCGGCGTGGGGCCGGTCTGCGACTAAAGTACCGGCTGGTGGGAAAGGCTGGTGCTGTGTAACACAATGGCAAAACTCCTGAGGCTTTTCGATCAATGGCTTACGATAGGTTTGGTGCGCCGATAAAAAGTACGGAAGTCGAATTGGCCCGGTCGCCGGGTGCCGTACAATCGGGGATAAGCCAGTTCAAGCCGGAGCCCGCCCCGATGATGCTCGACCCCTCCCCATCCGCCGTGAGAGTGGCCAGCGCCAGTGAGCGGGACGCCCTGGTCGCTGCCCGGGAACTGGGGCAGGGCCTGAAGCATGATCACCTGGGGTGCGTGCTGTTCTTCTGCTCGGCCGAATACGACCTGGCCCGCCTGGGCCCGGCCCTGGAGCAGGAGTTCCCGGACCAGGTGGTCTGTGGCTGCACTTCCGCGGGTGAGATTACCCCGGAAGGCTACGGTCGCGGCTGCATCACCGCCATCGGCTTCGACCGCCGTTTTTTTGCCATTGACTGTGCGCTGATCCAGGAGCTGGAGTGTTTCACCCTGGAGGATGCCCAGGCCTGTATTGACCGGCTGCTGGCCACCTGCCGTGATGCCCGCCTGGCTCCCGTCAAGGGCAACACCTTCGCCATCACCCTGTTGGACGGCCTATCCAGCCGCGAGGAGCTGGTGTTGGCAACCCTGAACGCCGCCCTGGGCACCATTCCCCAATTCGGCGGTTCCGCCGGCGACGATGAGCGGCTGAGCAACACCCATGTCTACTACCAGGGGCGCTTCTACGACCGGTCGGCGATCGTCATGCTGGTGAATACGCCGCTGGATTTCCGCGTCTTTTCCACCCACCACATGACGGCGAGGGACGAAAAGCTGGTGGTGACTGCCGCCGACAGCGACAGCCGGACCGTCTATGAACTCAACGCGGAACCGGCGGCGGAGGCCTATGCCCGGGTGGCCGGAGTCCCGGTGGCGGAACTGGACCGACGCACCTTTGCCCTGCGGCCGATGGCGGTGCGCATTGGCGGGCACTACTTCATCCGCTCGGTGCAGCGGGTCAACCCGGACCGGAGCCTGACGTTCTACTGCGCCGTGGAGACCGGCATTGTGATGACCGCGATGAAGCCGGATTCGCTGCAGCGCAGCCTGGAAACCCAGCTCCAGATGGCCGAAAAGGTGGTGGGGCCGCCGCTGGTGACCATCGGCTGTGACTGTTTCCTGCGGCGACTGGAGGCGGAGTTTGCCGGTATCGACCAGGAGGTCTCCCGGTTCCTGCGGCAGCATCGGGTCATCGGTTTCAACTCCTACGGCGAGCAGTTCGATGGCATGCACATCAACCAGACATTCACGGGGGTGGTGATTGGCCAGCCTGAACGTTTCCCGCAGGGCCGCTGAGTCCACCGTGGCGTCGACCAAGGATCGGCGCATCGCCGAGCTGGAGGCGGAGAATGCGCGCCTGCGCAAGATTCGTGATGCCCTGATCCAGCGGGTGGAATCGGGGGCGGCCCACAAGCCGGACCCCTACGCCGCCTTCGAGCACTCGGTGGTGCTGGCCGAGCAGGTGCGGGAGCGGACCGAAGCCCTGAATCAGGCCATGGACGAGCTGAAGGTCAGCAATAAGGCGCTCAACCGCGCCCGGGACGAGGCCGAAACCACGCGCCAGCGGCTGGTGGACGCCATCGAAAGCATTGCCGACGGTTTTGTGCTGTTCGACCAGGACCACCGGTTGATCCTCAGCAACAGTCGGTTCAACGGCTACTGGCGAGCGACCGGCGTCAAGGCCAGCCCGGGGGATACCATCGAGGAGGTGCGCGCCAAGGCGCTGACGTCCGGCCTGATCGTCGAGGAGCACAACGATCCGGAGGCGGAGGGCTCGGTGTTCCTGTTGTCCAATCGGCGCTGGGTGCAGATGACCGAAAGGCCCACCCGGGAAGGTGGGCTGGTGGTGCTGTATTCCGACATCACCGACGTCAAGAATAGCGAAACCGCCCGTCGGGAACAGGCGCTGGCGGAGAAGTCCCGGTTGCTGCAGGCCACCGTCGACAACCTGTCCCAGGGGGTGGTGCTGGTCAATCCCGATGGCCGGCCGGAGATCTGGAACGACCAATTCCTGCGCCTTACCGGTCTGCCCCATGGCCGGGTCTCCACCGACCGCTGCCTGATGGAGCTGATGGCCGGTTCCGACCTGCCGCTGCTGCATCCGGACACCGGCGCCCGTGATCGGGTGCAATTCGTGGAGCAGGTTAATCGCCGGGCCGACGGCACGGTGATCGAGATCAAGACCCACCTGATGCCGGATGGCGGGTTTGTGAACACTTACACCGACATCACCGAGCGTTACCGGTACGCCGAAACCCTCGAGGAGAGCGAGCGCTGGGTCCGGGTGGTGACGGACCATGTGCCGGCATTGATTGCCTATGTTGGCGCCGATCTCACCGTCCAGTTCTGCAACAAGGTCTATGAAGCCTGGTATGGCCGGGGCCGGACGTCCCTGCTGGGGCTGTCGCTGGATGAAGTGCACGAACCGGCGCTGTACGACCGGCTGATGCCCCAGGTACACGAGGCCCTGGCCGGCGAGAGTGTGAACTTCGAGCTGGAGGAAGAGGACAGCAGGGGCTCGCTGCATTACATGCTGCGCTCCTACGTGCCCAATCGGGACGGCCGCGGTGAGGTGGTGGGGTTCTTCGTGCTGATCCGCGACATCACCGACCGGCGGCGCACCGCCCTGGCGCTGGAGCAGGCGTACGACCACCTGGAGCGACGGGTCAAGGAACGCACCGCGGCACTGACCGGCCTGAACAACAAGCTGCGCCAGGAGATCAACGAGCGCGCGGCGGTGGAGGCCCGGTTGCGGGACGCCAAGCTGGAGGCGGAGCGGGCCAACCTGTCCAAGACCAAGTTCCTGGCGGCGGTCAGTCACGACCTGTTACAGCCGCTGAACGCCGCCCGCCTGTTCACCAGCGCGCTGCTGGAGCAGTCGTTCGGCATGAAGGCGGCAAACCTGGTGCGCTCGGTCAGCAACTCGCTGGACGATGTGGAAAACCTGCTGGGTACCCTGGTGGATATCTCCAAGCTCGACGCCGGGGTGATCAAGGCGGATGTCACCGCCTTTGACCTTAGGGACCTGCTGAACAACATTGCGCGGGAATTCCGCCAGATGGCGATTACCGAGGGGTTGCAGCTGGATTTCGTGCCGTCCTCGGCGGTGGTGAACTCGGACTCCCAGTTGCTGGCTCGCATCCTGCGCAATTTCCTGACCAACGCCATCCGCTACACCGGTCAGGGGCGGATCCTGCTGGGTTGTCGCCGCCAGCGTCACCACGTACTACTCCAGGTGTGGGATACCGGTCCCGGCATCCCGGACGACAAGCTCACCGAGATTTTTCAGGAATTCAAGCGGATACAGCCCGCCGGGGCGCAGGCGGACAAGGGGCTGGGCCTGGGCCTGGCCATCGTCGACAAGATTGCCCGCATTCTCGGTCATGAGATTACCGTGGATTCGGTGGAGGGCAAGGGCTCGGTGTTCAGCGTTCGAGTGCCACTGGGGACCCTGCCGGCCCGCCGCGATCAGGACGAGGCTGTCCACTTGCCGTCGGATCAGGCGATGGGGGGCACCCGCATCTGGGTGATCGACAACGACCTGTCCATCTGCAGCGGTATGAAGACCTTGCTGGAAGGCTGGGGCTGCCGGGTGCTGACGGCGGTGTCGCTGGCGGACCTGGAGGCCCAGGTGGATCTGGTGTCGAGCCCGGTGGATCTGATCCTGGCGGACTACCACCTGGACAACGACGAGACCGGCGTGGACGCGGTGGCGGCGATCAACGGCCTCCGGGAGCAGACCGTGCCGGTGGTGATGATCACCGCCAACTACACCAACGAGCTTAAGCAGGACATTCGCGATCGCGGCTACCTGCTGATGAACAAGCCGGTGAAACCCCTCAAACTGCGGTCCGCCCTTCATCACATCCTGATGCAGTAGGGTCCGGTCGATTGAGTGCCGGTGACCGACGTCCGTTGCCGGAAGGCAGGCTGGCAAGGCGGGGGCTTGCCTTTGCCCGCCTGGCCTGAGCGGGACGGGCAATCAGCGCTTGAGGTACTGGCTGAAATCGACGTCGCCAGCGGAGAGGATGGCCTGAACCCGGTTATGCACCCCGAGCTTGCGCAGGATGGCAGAGACATGGGCCTTGACCGTGGTTTCGGCAATATTGAGGTTGTAGGCAATCTGCTTGTTGGATTCGCCCTTGGCCATCCGTTCCAGCACCAGCAGCTGGCGCCGGGTCAGGGAGTTGAGCAGCTCCGGCGAGATGGGGTTGTCCTCATGACGATGGCGGCGCTGGGTCTCCTTGCCGGTCCGGATGATGTCCGAAGGCAGGTAGACGTTGCCGTTGAGGATCTGGGTGATGGCGTCGGTCATCTGCTCACGGGGCGAGGATTTGGTGATGAAGCCCACCGCACCGTAGGTGATCGCCTGCAGCACCACCTGCTTGTCCTCTTCCGCCGACACGATCACCACCGGAATGGTGGGCGCCTCGTTGCGCAGCGAGATCAGGCCGTTCAGGCCATGCATGCCGGGCATGTTCAGGTCCAGCAGGATCAGGTCCAGGTCGTCGTGTTCGCGGGTGAGTTCCAGGGCGGTGTCCAAATCCTCCGTTTCCAGGATCTCGCTGCCCCCGAAGCCGGCGGCAATGACGTTACTGATGGCCTCCCTAAACAGTGGGTGATCATCCGCAATCAGGATCTTGTAGGCGGACTCCATGGGCTCGGCTACCGTGGCGGCTTGTGTTTCTGGCGTACTGCCATCTTCATCATAGCTTTTTTTTGCATGGCTCGCGTTGTTGGCATCAGTCAGCATGGCGTTACCTCACGAATCGCTCGATTGTTCGGAATGAAACCGGGGCTTGACCGGCCTGATGGGCTGCATCGGCAAACCGGCGTTGGCCCAACCATCGACACCATCCTTGTACCAGTAAAGGTTGCGGAAGCCCGCCTCGGACAGTCGCTTGACCGCGTTCCAGGACAGCCAGCAGTCGGATTTGCAGAGCACCGCCACCGGGTGGTTGCGGTTGTGGCGGGCCAGAGCCAGGGCATTTTGCACCAGATAGTCGTGCCAGGCGTCCTCCAGGCGGCCACGTCCGGTGTTGGGCAGCCAGACCGCCGACGGCAGGGAGCGGTGCGGCTCGGTCTGGAGGAAACGGTCGGCGCGGTACTCCAGGTTGATCACGTCGATCACCACCAGCGCGGGCTCCTTCTCCAACAGGGCCTGCATGCCCTCAGTGGAGACGGTTTCGGCGCCCACGGCCTTGGCCGGTGTTGGGCTGCGGTATCGGTCGATGCGGTAGCCGTCATCGGAAAAGAAGGCTTCCTGGGAGTCCGGCAGGGGCGAGACGACGGGTTCGGCTGCGGTGCCGACCCCCAGCGAGAGAAACGCAAGACCGATCAGTTGCCTGACCATAAAGCAAAAACCTCTGTTTATTCTTGTCATGATCCCATTAGACGCGAACCCCGTCTGGGGTTGAATGAGACCATCGCAGCAAAAAAGAAGCACTAAAGTACTATTCTGACAGTTGTCGGCGCTTCGTATCGTGAAGATATGTATACCACCGATCGATTCGCCCATTGCACCCCCTGTCGGACCGTCCTGGCAACCCTGGCGATCTGGGTAGCTGCTCTGTGCCTGCTTCCATCGGCGCCGGCGGTGGCCGAGCCGGCGCCGACCCTGACCCTCAGCGTGCTCCAGTTTGGCACCGCCCACTGGGAGCTCGATCACCTGCAGCGACGGCATCTGGATGAGCAACACGGTTTCAAGCTGGACCTGCGCCTGGTGGCCAACCTGCCGGCGTCGCGGCTGGCGGTGACCAGTGGCACGGTGGCAGGGGCGGTGGCCGACCTGCTGTGGGCACAGTCCCGGTTCGAGGCCGGCGACCGCTACCTGTACCTGCCGTTCTCGTCCCAGATTGGCGATGTGGTGGTGCCTGCGGGTTCCGAGATCGAGACGCTGGCCGATCTGGCGGGTAAGCGCATCGGCGTCGCCGGCGGTGCCGACAGCAAGGGCTGGATTCTGCTGCAGCGGGTCGCCCGGCAACAGGGGGTGGATCTGTCCACCGCGCAAATTCAATACGCCGCGCCGCCGTTACTGAATCAGGCCCTGAAGCGGGGGCAACTGGATGCCATCGTCACCTACTGGCATTTTGCCGCCCGCCTGCGGGGCGAAGGGGATATGCGTTCGGCCCTCCGGCTGTCGGACCTGTTGGGCGAGCTGTCGCTGGATGCCGATCTGCCCGTACTGGGCTATGTGTTCAGCCAGCCGTGGGCGGCTCGTCACCCGCAGCTGTTGCAACGGTTCGCGGCGGCACTCCGTGAGGCCAAGCAGGAGCTGGCGACCGAGCCGGCCTACTGGTTTCCGCTGCGCCCACTGATGCGGAACCCGGAGGAAGCCACCTTCCGTGAGTTGCGTACCGGCTTTGTGGCCGGCACCCCCGCCCCGCTGGACGAGGCGCGGATTGCCGACCTGCAGCGATTGCTGGGCATGGTCGGGGCCAGCCAAGACCGGGTGATAGATGCCGGTCTGTTCTATCGGGAGTTCCCGTGAGCCGGGGCGCTGCGCCAGGGTGGGCCTACTGGGTTGCCCTGCCGGTCCTGGTGCTGGGCTGGGCGGGCATTGCCGCTGCGCTGGAATCCTCGTTACTGCCCTCGCCGCTGGCGGTGCTGGACACCCTGGTGAATGCGGCAGGCGCTGGTGACCTCTGGCGTCACCTGGGCGCCACGCTCTACCGGGTGGCGACCGGCTTCTGCCTGGCCATGGTGCTGGGCTCGCTGCTGGGGCTGTGGCTGGGACGATCAGCCCTGGCGAATGCGGTATTTGACCCGGTGCTGGTGCTGTTGCTCAACCTGCCGGCGCTGGTCACCATCATCCTGCTGTACGTGTGGATGGGGCTGGTGGAACCGGCGGCCATCCTGGCAGTGGTGATCAACAAGGTGCCCAACGTGGCGGTGACCCTGCGCGAAGGCGCCCGCAGCCTGGACCCACGGCTGGAGCAGATGGCCCGGGTTTACCGATTCACCGGCTGGCAGCGGTTGTGGCACGTGTGGACGCCGCAGCTGTTTCCCTACCTGATGGCGGCCACCCGCGGTGGCCTGGCGCTGATCTGGAAAATCGTCCTGGTGGTGGAACTGCTGGGCCGCTCCGATGGCGTTGGCTTCCAGCTCCACATGGCGTTCCAGCTGTTCGATGTGGCGGCGATTCTGGCCTACAGCCTGGCCTTTATCGCGGTGGTGCAACTGATTGAACTGGCCGTCTTGCAGCCCATCGAGCGGCGGGCCTCCCGCTGGCGCCGACCGGAGTTGAGCCATGCTTGAATTGTGTCTGCAGTCTCAACGCAGCCATCACCCCATCCTGGGGGAGATCCGGGCCCAGGTGCGTCCCGGAGATCGCATCTGCCTATTGGGGCCTTCCGGTGTGGGCAAGACCACGCTGCTCAACCTCATCGCCGGGATTGACACCAGGGTGCCGCCGGATACGGTGCGTCTGGACCCTGGGGTACGGCTGGGCTATCTATTTCAGGAACACCGGTTGTTGCCCTGGCGGACCCTGTTCCAGAACCTGGCGCTGGTTGGTGCTGAGCGGGAACGGGCGGCCCATCTGCTGACCCAGGTGGGGCTGGTCGGCTACGGTCACCATCGGCCGGATCAGTTATCCCTGGGCATGGCCCGTCGTGCAGCCCTGGCCCGCTGTCTGGCGGTGGAACCCGATGTGTTGCTGCTGGACGAACCCTTTGCCTCGTTGGACAGGCCGCGTGCGGACGAATTACGGCGGCTGATTGCGGCCCTGCTGGACCGGCGCCCCGGAATGGCGATGATCTGTGTCACCCACGACGCCCGCGACGCTCACCAGTTGGCCAACCAGCGGTGGTATCTCCGTGGCCGCCCGGCCCGCTTAACCCGGGAAGACTGGCCTGGCAGTGCGGTGTCTGCGCTCTCCAGGGTGGCCCTGTAACAGGCGTCGCCCTCAGCCAGTGGCACGGGTGCCCAGGATGCGGGTGCGCTGGGGTCGGAAGGCGGCAGTGGCCAGCCCCGCCAGCACCAGGGTAACGCCGGTGGTCACGAAATAGGCCGCGCCGTTCCACTGCAGGTACAGAGCGAACCGGATGGTTTCCACGGCGTGGGTGAAGGGGTTGGCCTGGCACAACCAGTACAGCCAGGGGGAGGCCTCCTGCATCTTCCACAGGGGGTACAGCGCCGAGGACAGGAAGAACATCGGGAAGATCACGAAGTTCATCACCCCGGCAAAGTTCTCCAGCTGCTTGACCCAGGTGGCGATCAACAGACCCAGGGCGCCCAGCATCAGGGCGGTCAGCATCAGCGCCGGCAGCACCGCCAGGTAGCCCCAGGCCGGCGGCTCCACGTCGATCAGCCGGGCAATCAGCAGGAACACATAGACCTGGCCTATCGAGACCAGCCCCATCGCCAGCAGTTTGGTAACCAGCAGGAACGGTCTTGGCAACGGGCTCATCAGCAACACCCGCATACTGCCCAGCTCCCGGTCGTAGACCATGGAGAGGGCACCCTGCATGCTGTTGAACAGGATGATCATGCCGCACAGGCCGGGGGCGATGTAGGTCTCGTAGGTGATGTAGGTCTGGTACGGCGGGATGATGGACACCCCCAGCACCGCGCGAAACCCCGCGGCAAACACCAGCAACCACAGCAGGGGGCGTACCAGGGCGCTGGCGAAGCGGGTGCGCTGCTGCCAGAACCGCCGCCATTCCCGGGACTGGATGGCGACAAAACAGTGTAGGTAATGCATGGGGGTCATGGCGTGGTCTCCCCGGTCAGGGCCTGGAAGGTTTCGGCCAGGGTGTGGGTGCCTTCGGACTGGCACAGGGCGTGGCCCTCGCCGTTGGCCAGCAGCTGGCCCCGGTGCAGGATCAATACGCGGTCGTCCCGCTCCACCTCCTCGATCAGGTGGGTGGCCCACAGAACCGTCAGCCCCCGGTCGCGGCACAGGTTGCGGACATGGCGGTTCAGCGCCTGCCGGCTGGGCACATCCAGCCCCACCGTGGGCTCGTCCAGTAACAGCAGGCTTGGTTGGTGGAGCAGGGCGCGGGCAATCTCCACTCGGCGCCGGTGGCCACCGTTCAGCAGCCGAACGGCGTCGTTGGCCCGCTCCAGCAGCCCGAACCGGTCCAGTTCCTGGTCACAGCGCTGACGGGCCCGGCGCCGTGACAGACCGTGCAGGCCGGCGTGGTACATCAGGTTCTGCCGCACCGTCAGGTCCAGGTCGAGGGCATTCTGCTGGAATACCACGCCAATCTGGCGCATGACCTCGGCCGGGTGCTTCTTGAGGGAACGGCCCTCCAGCAGAATGTCGCCACACTGCATTGCCAGTAGCCGGGTCAGCAGGCCGAACAGGGTGGACTTGCCGGCCCCGTTGGGCCCCAGCAGGGCGTGGAAGGCCCCCGGGATCAGCTCGAAGCTGACCTCGGAGAGCACCGGCCTGCGGCCATAGCGAAAGCTGAGGTTGCGGGCGGTGAGAGTCATGAGGTGGGATCGATCACGACGCCCCAGGGGTAGCGTCCAACCTTGATGGATTTGATCACCTTCAGGTCCTCCACATCGATCACCGACACGTCACCGGACACGCCGTTGGTGGTGTAAAGCTGGGTCTCGTCCCGGTTCAGGTCCAACTGCCACACCCGGCTGCCCACCAGCAGGTAGTCCAGCACCTCGTAGGTCTGGGCGTCGACCACCGCGACATGGTTGGCCGGCCCCAGGGCGACAAAGGCGTACTTGCCGTCGGAGGTCAGCTCGATGCCCACCGGCTGGACCTTGTCCGGGTGCACGCCACGAATGCTGAAGGTCAATTGCCTGATTTCCTCCAGGCTGTCGACATCGATGATGTGAACGGTGCCGCCAATCTCCGCCGAGGCCCAGGCGACCTTGCTGTCCCGGCTGAACTCCACGTGACGGGGACGCTGGCCTACCACGATGTTCTTCTTGATCTGGAAGTCGGTGGTGTCGATCCAGTGCAGCATGCTGGAGGTTTCGCTGGTGTTCACCGCCCACCTGCCATCCGGGCTTACCGCCATGCCTTCCGGTTCTACGCCCACATCGATCTGGGCCAGCACGTCCTTGCTGTCCACGTCCACCACGGTGACGATGGCGTCGTCCTCATTGGCGATGTACAGGTGGCGGTTGTTGGGATGCAGGGAGAACTGCTCCGGGTCCTCGCCGGAGGGCAGGGTGTCGACGATGCGGCGGGTGGCCAGGTCCAGGACCTGCACGGTGTCGTCGTCACTGGCGCAGATGTACAGCTTGCTGTGGTCCTTGGACAGCAGGATGCCCCGGGGGCGTTGGCCGACGTCGATGGTCTCCACCACCTCCAGGGAGTCGGTGTCGATCACCGAGATGCTGTTGTCCTTCTCATTGGAGACATAGGCCAGGCTGGCGGCTGCGGGGACGGACAGGCCGATCATCGCGGCCAGGGCAGTGGTTTTTACGATTGTGGTCATGGTGCGACTCTCTTTTTGTTCCAAAAAGGCGGTGGTTCTCTTTTGGGCGATGCCTCTACCGCGTACCGCGATCACCTGTCTTTGGCCGACAACGAGTTGATCCGGCACTGACTCTCGGGCTCGTCGAACCCGAGGGTGTCCATGTCCGTCCGCGGGTGCAGGAATCCTTCGATTGGCGCTTTGCCCACCAGGCCGCGGGGGTGAACCAGCGGAATGGGTTGCCGTAACTGGCCGTTCCACGACCGGTAGCTGAGCTTGCGGCCCTTGAAGGCGGCCAGCTGGAACTGCTCGGAGAACAGGAAGTCGCGGATTTGGGCGGCATCGGCGCCGTTGAGCTGGGTCACCGCGGTGCCCACCGAGCGTACCGCGGCCCAGGCGGCGTAGTCCTCGCTGTTCATGTGGCGATCCGCCAGCTCCCGGAAACGATTCTGCAGCTGGGCCGCGCCCCAGCTTTCCACCACCCGGTGCCAGGCCTCCGGGGTCATGCCCTGGGTGCCCACCACCGGCCGTGGCAGCCAGGTGTTGAAGGGCACGTACTCGCCAAAGTCCCCACGCACATCGGCCACCACCACGGCGTGGTAGTCATTGTCGGTCTGGGTAAACAGGGGCAGTTCCCGGGATGCCGTACGGCGCAGGTCGGCGTCGAAGGTCCAGGGCTTGTCGGCCACCAGCTCCAGGCCGAAGCGCTGGCTGGCGCGGCGGAAGGACTCCGCCCACTGCCGGTCCGCCTCGGTGGGACCGGTGATCATCAGCAGCCGTTTCCAGCGGCGCTGGTTCAGCCACTGGGCCAGGCCATCGGTGAGCATGGCGTAGCTGGCAAGGGTGTGCAGCAGTTGGGGACGGCAATTCTGGGTACGCAGGGCGTTTTCCCGGGCGCCGGCGTTGAACAACAGCGCGCCGTCGCCGGCCTGATCGGCCATTTGAGTCAGGGTTGCCGCCGGCACTCGCAGCACAAACAGTGCGATGCCCTGCGCCAACTGACGCTCCAGGGCGGCCATGGCCTGCGCTTCCGAGTCGGCAACGACGCTTGCCAGGGTGAAGTGCTGGCCCAGGAAGCGGCCGGTGGTGTTGTTGTCCTCAATGGCCAACTCGGCGCCCCGCAGGCCGGCATCCTCCGGTTCCGGAATCACGTTGGACAGCACCGGGCCCTGGTCCGGTGTCCACTGGATGTAGCCAATACGAACCTCCAGTTCGGCAGCCCGACCCCCGGACGACAGGAACAGTCCGAGTGCAATGGCTACGACAATGGGCAGCAGCAGGCGAAGGTTCGTGTGCATGGTGCATCCTTATTTATTTCTGGACTCACCCTGAGCTTAAAGAACGGATCTGGCCCCGGAAATATTCACAAAGTCGCAATCGGTAGGTACTAAAGAACGAAAAGCCAGTTCCTGCCACCGAGGTGATGCCTCCGGATCTACTACCAAGGAACTACTCCTAAGCCCCCAAAGTGGAATTCGATGTGCCTCTGGAGATTTCTAGACTGGGCACAGATAGCTGGCGATGTCTCAGGAGGCTCGCTCGGCACACGGATAACAACAGAGGTATCTCGCTATGGCCGTTTCATCTTCTTTTTTCAAAGCACTGGTTGCCGCTGCCCTGATGGCTGGCGCAGGCGTGGCCTGGGGCCATGGCAATGTGACACCGCAGCCGGTGGACACCGGCGCGCTGCCGGATCTGGGGACCGAGGCGCTGATGGAGAACCCGTTTCGCGAAGGTAATGAGCATGGCGATCTGAACGCCAAGGCCATCGAAATTGGCAAGAGCGGTTACGCCGGCAACTGCGCCGGGTGCCACGGCATCGAGGCGATGTCCGGTGGCCTGACGCCGGACTTGCGGGAGCTGACCGAGTGGGATGATGAGTACTTCATCGGCCGGGTGATGAACGGGACTGAGCGCGGTATGCCGTCGTTCAAGAACAGTCTGAACCAGACTGCCATCTGGTCCATTCGTACCTACGTCGAGTCCCTGCCCAAGCCGGAGTGATCCGGTTCGGCAGTGGTCCTGGCGCACATCACAGCGAGGTGATGGGTATGAACAGTCTGCGTTGCCTGTCCATTCTGGTGCTGCTCCTGTTCAGCGGGTCCGCCCTGGCGGAGCTGGTGCTCAACCGGGCGCCGGAGCGCACCCACGACATTGTGATCGACTCCGGTTACCTGAATGTCGGGGTGTATGACAATTTTCCGCCGTACTCGTTTATGCAGGATGGTGAGCCGGCCGGTGTCGATGTGGACATCGGCCGGCATATTGCCCGTGAGCTGGGGGTGGAATTCCGGGTGCACTGGATCGTACCGGATGAAACCCTGGAAGACGACTTGCGCAACAACGTCTGGAAGGGGCACTACCTGGCCAAGACTCGAGTGGCGGACGTGATGATGCGGGTGCCCTACGACAAGACCTACGCCTACATGCGCGACTCCACCGGCGAGGTGATCAACGACCAGGTGGTGCTGTTCGGGCCCTATCAGCAGGAGCAGTGGCAGATCGCCTTTGATCCCGAGGCGCTGGACGGCGTGCCGACCATGGCGGTGTTCCAGTACCACCCCATCGGGGTGGAGATCGACACCCTGCCGGACACCTACCTGACCTCGGCCTTCCGGGGCCGACTCCGCAACCAGGCCCACCACTACCGCTCCGTGGCCGACGCCTTCGACGCGATGGTGGCCGGCGACGTCAGCGCGGTGATGGGCATGCGGGGGGAGATCGACTACCTGCTGAGCCGGAACGCCGAACACGGTTTCCAGCCGGCCAGCAACGGCTTCCCAGGCATCACCAAGCAGGTGTGGGATGTGGGCATGGCGGTCAAGCACACCCATCGTCAGCTGGGCCACGCCATCGAAGCCATCGTCGACAGGCTGGTGCGAAACGGTGAAATGGCCGAGATCTTTGCCCGCTACGGCCTGCGTTACGAGATGCCGGGGTTCTACCAGGCAATTTTGAGTGCAGCCAATGAGGAGTGAATGCTGTGGGACGGATCGTTTTGCTGTTCTTTATCCTGTTGGGCGGACCGGTGCAGGGGGCGGTCCCGGAGGACCCTTTCGGTTCGCCCATGTGGGAGTACAACCTGAACCGTTACCTGGGGGAGGGCCGTGAGGTGGTCCTCGATGAGCGTGTAGTGCTCACGGTGCCGCCGTTTGCCGAGGATTCCGCCCAGGTCCCGCTGACCCTGGACCTGTCCGGGTTCCCCGGAGAGGTGGACGAGATTGTCACCTGGATCGACCTGAACCCCATTCCTCATCTGTTCACCCTGACACCGGGCGCCACGCCCACCCGTCTGATTTCCCTCAACTTCCGCGTGCAGCAGGCCACCACGGTGCGGGCGGCGGTGAGAGACCGCCACGGCGTCTGGCACATTGGCAGTGCCTATGTGGATGCGGCGGGCGGGGGCTGCACGGCGCCCAGCCTGACCGCGGCCAATCCCGACTGGGAAAGCAACTTCGGCACCATCCGCGGCGGCGCCTTCTCCCAGGTGCCCGGGGTGCGCTACAAGTTCAGCGTCATGCACCCCATGGACTCCGGCATGGTGGGAGACGTGCCCGCGTTCCATATCGAGTCGGTCAGGTTGGCGGTGCCGGGCGCCGATGAGCCCCTGTTGTCCATGACCCTGTCCCAGTCGGCGGCCGAGAACCCGATGTTCGTCTTTGAGCTGGAGCGACAGCCCGCCGGGGCCATGCTTTGGCTGCGCGACAACAACGGCAACGTGTTCGAGCGGCGCCTCGGAGGTGGGGCATGATTGTGCGGGGGCTCAGTCTGCTGTGGCTGTTGGGCTGGTCTCTCATCGGGGTGGCGGACGAACTTCGGTACGCCCTGGAGGCGACGCCGGTGGCGACCAATACCTGGGTAGTGGAGGGCAGTACCGGCAATTTTTCCCGCGACAACGGCGGCAATATCGTCAACGTCGCCTTCATTGCGACCGGCGATGGCGTGGTAGTGATCGATACCGGACCCTCCCGGTTGTACGGCGAGGCCCTGCGCGCACTGATTGAGGCCACCACTGACGAGCCCATCCGTCACGTGCTGCTGACCCATCACCACCCGGATCATGTCTTCGGCAACCAGGCCTTCGATCCGGACACCCTGTACATGCTGGACAGCGGTCGCCAGGCATTGGCCCGGGAGGGGGAGGCTTTCTCCGACAACATGTATCGCCTGGTGGGTGACTGGATGCGGGGTACCGAGGTGGTGGTACCCGCCAACACCCTGGCGCCTGGACCGCTGGTGGTGGGCGACCACCGCTTCTGGCTGATGGAGTTCAGCGGCCACACCGGCTCCGACCTGGTGGTGTTTGATGAGAACACCGGGGTGCTGTTTGCCTCCGACATGGTGTTCTACAACCGGGCCCTGACTACCCCCCAGAGCCCGGGGCTGATGGTATGGGCGAAGGAGCTGATGGCGCTGAGCGAGCTGCCCTACACCCTGGTGGTACCGGGGCACGGGCCGGTGGTGTCCGACGATTCCGCGTTCCGTCAGATGAACGACTATCTGTCCTGGCTCTACCAGACCCTGAGCAAGTCCGCCTCCCGGGGGCTGACCCTGGCGGAGGTGATGAACCTGCCGATTCCGGACCGTTTCCAGGGAATGGCCGGCACCCGCTACGAGCTGATTCGGACCACCACCCATCTGTATCCCCGTTACGAGAAAGCGGCCCTGGAGCTGTTGCCGGAACGGTAAGCCCCGGTATTGCCACTGCGTCGTCGGCGAGCGGGTCTTACTACCAAGTGATGAGAAAACCTGTGCTGGGGGGGAATTGTTGCGCAAGGCACTTCCCCCAAGAATCAGGGGCAGAGGCGGGAACACTTCCCGGTTCGTTGCTGAAACTGACAACAAGAGAATTGGAGAGCGCAACCATGAGATCGAATCGGATCGGTATGCAGTTTACTGCCAGCGCCCTGGCGCTGGCTGTCTCGTACGGGGCTCACGCAGTCACCGACGAGGACATCCTGAACGACCATTTGACCACCGACGATGTGGTCAGCTACGGCATGGGCCTGCAAGGCCAGCGCTTCAGCACCCTGGACACCCTGAACAGCGAGAATGTCCAGAACCTGCAACCGGTCTGGGCCTTTGCCTTCGGCGGCGAGAAGATGCGGGGCCAGGAATCCCAGCCGATGGTGAAGGACGGCGTTATGTACGTCTCGGCCTCCTATTCGCGGGTCTACGCCATCGATGCCAAGACCGGCGAGGAGATCTGGCAGTACGACGCCCGTCTGCCGGACGGCATCATGCCCTGCTGCGACGTGATCAACCGGGGGGTTGCCCTGTACGACGACAAGGTCATCTTCGGTACCCTGGATGCCAAGCTAGTGGCCCTGAACAAGGACACCGGCAAGGTGGTGTGGATCAAGAAAGTGGCCGACTACCAGGCCGGTTACTCGATCACCGCCGCGCCGATCATCGTCAACGGCAAGCTGATCACCGGTGTGTCCGGCGGCGAGTTCGGTATTGTCGGCAAGGTGGAAGCCTACGACCCGAATACCGGCGAAATCCTGTGGACCCGTCCCACCGTGGAGGGCCATATGGGTTACGTCTACAGGGACGGCGAAGCCATCGAAAATGGCATCTCCGGCGGTGAGGCCGGCCGCACCTGGCCGGGCGATCTGTGGAAGAACGGTGGCGCCGCCACCTGGCTGGGCGGTACCTACGACCCGGTCACCGACACCCTGTTCTTCGGCACCGGTAACCCGGCCCCCTGGAACTCCCACCTGCGTCCCGGCGACAACCTGTTCTCGTCCTCCCGTCTGGCCATCGATCCCAACGACGGCAGCATCAAGTGGCACTTCCAGACCACGCCCCATGACGGCTGGGACTACGATGGCGTCAACGAGCTGATCTCCTTCGACTACGAGGAGGATGGCGATGTCATCCACGCCGCCGCCACCGCTGACCGGAACGGGTTTTTCTACGTGCTGAACCGGGAGAACGGCGACTTCATCCGCGGCTTCCCGTTTGTCGACAAGATCACCTGGGCCGAGGGCCTGGATGAGAACGGCCGTCCGATCTACACAGAGGGCGGCCGTCCGGGGAACCCGGCCGAAGTCTCCGCCGAGAAGGGCGAGCCGGTGCTGGCACAGCCCTCCTTCCTTGGCGGCAAGAACTGGATGCCGATGGCGTTCAACCAGGAGACCGGCCTGTTCTACGTGCCCTCCAACGAGTGGGCGATGGACATCTGGAACGAGCCGGTGTCCTACAAGAAAGGGGCGGCTTACCTGGGGGCCGGGTTCACCATCAAGCCAGTGAATGACGACTACATCGGCGTGCTGCGGGCCATCGATCCCAAGACCGGCGAAGAGGTCTGGCGCCAGGAAAACACCGCTCCGCTGTGGGGCGGCGTGATGACCACCGCCGGCGACCTGGTGTTCACCGGTACCCCGGAGGGTTACCTGAAGGCGTTCGACGCCAACACCGGTGATGAACTGTACCGCTTCAACACCGGTTCCGGTGTGGTAGGCACCCCCATCACCTGGGAGATGGACGGCGAGCAGTACGTCTCCGTGGCCTCCGGCTGGGGCGGTGCGGTCCCGCTCTGGGGCGGTGAAGTGGCCCGGGTGGTCAAGGACTTCAACCAGGGCGGTATGGTGTGGACGTTCAAGCTGCCGAGTGACCGGGTAGCGAGCAACTGATCCATCCGAATCCCGCTTCAAGGGCCGCTCTGCGGCCCTTTTTTATGGGGTGTCCGGTGGGCATTTTCGTGGGTGTGAAAACTACGACCAAGGGAGGAGTTTTTCCCGTCCAAGGACCCATTGGCGCTCCCGGTGGTGGGGTCTAAAGTGGACCTGAAAGCGTAAGGGCCAGAGGAGTTTTCAAGGCTCCGGGGCCTGGCGAATACCACAACAAGAGGGCGATCTCATGATCTACGCACAACCCGGACAGGAAGGGTCCGTCGTCTCCTTCAAATCCCGTTACGACAACTACATCGGAGGCGAATGGGTGGCTCCGGTCAAGGGCCAGTACTTTGAAAACATCACCCCGGTCAACGGCGAGGTGATCTGCGAAATTCCCCGCTCCACCGCCGAGGACATCGAGCTGGCGCTGGACGCCGCCCACAAGGCCGCACCGGCCTGGGGGCAGACATCGGTGACCGAGCGCTCCAACATCCTGCTCAAGATTGCCGACCGCATCGAGGCCAACCTGGAGAAGCTGGCGGTGGCCGAGACCTGGGACAACGGCAAGGCGGTTCGTGAAACCCTGAACGCCGACATCCCGCTGGCGGCCGATCATTTCCGGTACTTCGCCGGCTGCATCCGGGCGCAGGAAGGGCACATGGGTGAGATTGACCACAACACCGTGGCCTATCATTTCCACGAGCCGCTGGGGGTTGTCGGCCAGATCATTCCCTGGAACTTCCCGCTGCTGATGGCGGCCTGGAAGCTGGGTCCCGCCCTGGCCGCCGGTAACTGCACCGTGCTGAAACCGGCGGAGCAGACGCCGGCCAGCATCCTGGTGCTGATGGAACTCATCGGTGACTTGCTGCCGCCCGGCGTGCTCAACGTCGTCAACGGCTACGGCATCGAGGCCGGTCAGGCCCTGGCCACCAGCAAGCGCATCGCCAAGATCGCCTTCACCGGCTCCACCCCGGTCGGTTCCCACATCCTCAAGTGCGCGGCGGAGAACATCATCCCGTCCACCGTGGAGCTGGGTGGCAAGTCGCCGAACATCTACTTCCCGGACATCATGAATGCCGAGCCCGAGTTCATCGACAAGGCCGTGGAAGGTGTGGTGCTGGCCTTCTTCAACCAGGGTGAGGTATGCACCTGCCCGTCCCGTGCCCTGGTCCACGAGGACATCTACGACGACTTCATGGCCAGGGTGGTAGAGCGCACCAAGGCCATCAAGCGTGGCAACCCGCTGGATACCGACGTCCAGGTCGGCGCCCAGGCCAGCAAGGAACAGTTCGAGAAGATCATGTCCTACCTGGAGATCGGCAAACAGGAAGGCGCCCAGGTGCTGACCGGCGGTGACTGTGAGCAGTTGGGCGAAGGCTTCAACAACGGTTTCTACATCCAGCCGACCCTGTTCAAGGGCGACAACAAGATGCGGGTGTTCCAGGAGGAGATCTTCGGCCCGGTGGTGGGGGTGACCACCTTCAAGACCGAGGACGAAGCCCTGGCCATCGCCAACGATACCGAGTTCGGCCTGGGCGCCGGTGTCTGGACCCGGGACACCAACCTGGCGTACCGCATGGGCCGTAACATCCAGGCCGGTCGGGTGTGGATGAACTGCTACCACGCCTATCCCGCTCACGCGGCGTTCGGCGGCTACAAGAAGTCCGGTGTTGGTCGCGAGACCCACAAGATGGCGTTGGAACACTACCAGCAGACCAAGAACATGCTGGTGAGCTACGACACCAACCCTCTGGGCTTCTTCTAAGAACCTGTCTGGGTTCCTGAACGGATTCTGAGTCAAGCGTTTATTAGGTGTTGTTGTGCCCGGGCTATCGCGGAGTCAGCCCGGTGACGAGTCGGCGCACGGACGTGCACTGAGTTCCCGGCGCCCTGCCGGGCCCGCAACGGTTCTGCGTTGCGGGGATCAATGGGTCTTCCTGCCATCGCTTACGGTCCTGTCCCAGGGCCGTTTTTTTTTGCGTATCGGTCAGGCTCTGTCCTCAAAGAATCCAATGGTGACGATGGTGCAATTGTCCTGGAAGGGCGCCTCGGCTTCCTGCAGCCGCTCGAACAGGTGATTGCGACAGTTGACGATGGCCTGGCCTGCCTGCTCGGCGTCGCCGGCCCGTGCCAGTGCCGCCTGTGACCTTACCAGCGCGGCCGCCAGTTCATCGTGAGGCAGGGTTTCCAGGCCGTCGCTGGCCAGGATCACCAGGTCCCGGTCCTGCAGGGGCAGGGGGTGATCGGAGCGGTCGACTTCCCGGATCGGCCTGCCATCCACGGCACTGAACAGCACATTGCCCATCATGCGCAGCTCGTCGGCGTGGGCGGCATCACCGGCGGCCGCATACCGCTCGGCCAGGTAGCGGCCATTGTGCTTCTCGTTCAGCGGTAACAGGCGGCCGTCCCGGTAGAGGTACAGCAGGGAATCGCCCACCGACAGCCATTCGATGGTGTCTTCGGCCTGGTGCCAGAGCAGGGCAATCAGGGTGGTCCCCATGCCGGTCTTCTCCGGTTCCCGTGTGATCAGTTGGGTCAGTCCCTGATTGGCCGCCTCCAGCGCGCGCGCCAGTCGCGCCGCCGGGGGCGTGGAGACTGGCGGCGGCTGCCGGTAACTGGCGATGAAGTGCTCCACCACCGTGTCCGCGGCCAGATCGCCATGGCCCATGCCCCCCATGCCGTCGGCCAGCAGGAACAGGGTGTCCTTGGCCGGGGTTAGCGGGGTGGGGAGCCGTCGTACGTCACCGCCGACCGTGGCGGTTTGCTTTTCCACCACGGCGTAGCGGTCTTCCTGGTACTTGCGGCGACCCTGGATCTGGCCACCGCTCCATCCGGCGATCATGGCTTGTTCTCCGTTACCACCACGGCGGGTGGTTCGCTGTCCTGTGTCGGGCACTACTATGATTAAGTCGAGGTGCCGTAAAAATTGGGCCAGAAGGCTCCGCCATAAGTTCCATGGCCCGGGACTGAAATTGCTTCCAAAGTACCATGTTGGCACCGGCACTCCGGCGTTAGCATCGAAGTTGAGTTACCGGCAGAGCCGCTAACCAAACCCTGCTTACGACAACAATGAAGAGGAAAGCAACATGTGGACCAAACCAGCGTATGAAGATTTGCGGATTGGCTTCGAAGTGACCATGTACTTCGCCAACCGCTGAGTACTGTGCCATTAGTACTTTGCCATTAGCCAAGTATCGGCCAATCGCCCACGGGTGACGGCCAGCTGTGAGGCTGGCCGTTCCCGCCCTGGAGTTCCGCCATGCACATTCACGTCCTGGGATCCGCCGCCGGTGGTGGCTTCCCGCAATGGAACTGCAACTGCCGCAATTGCACCGGGGTGCGCAACGGCACCATCAACGCGGTTCCCCGTACCCAATCCTCCATTGCCATCAGTGAAGATGGCACACACTGGATATTGTGCAACGCCTCGCCGGATATCCGGGCCCAGCTGGCGTCGTTTGCGCCCATGCAGCCGGCGCGTCGGGTACGGGATACCGGAATCAGCGCGATCCTGCTGATGGACAGCCAGGTGGACCATACCACCGGCCTGCTTTCGCTGCGTGAGGGCTGCCCGTTCGATGTCTGGTGTACCGAGCAGGTGCACGCCGACCTCAGCTCCGGCTTCCCGCTGTTTACCATGCTGTCCCACTGGAACGGCGGCCTGAACTGGCGCCCCATGCCCTGCCAGGACGATGAGTCCTTTACCATCGACTGTGCCCCGTCGCTGCGGTTCACTGCCATTCCCCTGCTGAGCAATGCCCCGCCGTATTCGCCCCGTCGGGACAAGCCCCATCCGGGGGACAACGTCGGCCTGTTTGTCGAAGACGCCCGAACCGGCAAGACTCTGCTCTACGCGCCGGGGCTCGGTCAGCCGGACGAGCGTATCCTGAGCTGGATGACCCGGGCCGACGTACTGCTGGTGGACGGCACCGTGTGGCGGGACGATGAGATGCAGCGCTGCGAGGTCGGCGCCAAGACCGGTCAGCAGATGGGGCACCTGGCCCAGAGCGGCCCCGGTGGCATGATCGAGGTGCTCGATGCACTGGATGCCGAGCGAAAGGTCCTGATTCACATCAACAACACCAACCCCATCCTCGACGACGATTCCCCGGAGCGGGCGGAACTGACCCGCCATGGCATCGACGTGGCCTGGGACGGGATGCACCTGGATATGTCGGAGGCGCCATGAACGCTGCGGTTGAGACACCCATGAGCCGGGTGGATTTTGAACAGGCCCTGCGGGCCAAGGGCGAGCTGTACCATATCCACCATCCCTATCATCGGGCCATGTACGGCGGCCAATGCACCCCGGAGCAGATCCGGGGCTGGGTGGCCAACCGCTACTACTACCAGGTGAATATCCCCCGCAAGGATGCCGCCATCATGGCCAACTGCCCGGACGCCGAGGTTCGCCGGCTATGGCTGCTGCGGGTACTGGACCATGACGGCCATGACGGCGATCAGGGCGGTATCGAGGCCTGGCTGCAGTTGGGCGAGGCGGTCGGCCTGAGCCGCGAGGAGCTGATCGACCAGCGCCATGTGTTGCCCGGCGTGCGGTTCGCGGTGGACGCCTACCTCAACTTTGCCCGGCGGGCGAGCTGGCAGGAGGCCGCCTGTTCCTCGCTGACCGAACTGTTCGCCCCCGAGATCCATCAGAGCCGTCTGGACAGCTGGCCCCAGCATTACCCCTGGATTGAGGAACGCGGTTACTGCTACTTCCGCAAGCGGTTGGCCGAGGCCCGGCGGGATGTGGAGCACGGCCTGGCCATCACCCTGGATCACTTCACCACGGTGGGCCAGCAACAGCGGGCCCTGCAAATACTACAATTCAAGCTGGATATCCTATGGTCTATGTTGGATGCCCTGACTATGGCTTATGTGCACCAGACGCCGCCGTACCATACCGTGACCGATCAGCCCGTCTGGCACCGGGGGCTGGGGCTGTGATGGGCGGGGTCCCCAAGCTCCGCCCGGGCTTCCGCTTCCAGTGGGAACCGGCGCAGGATTGCCACGTGCTGCTGTACCCGGAGGGCATGGTGCGGCTCAATGGCAGTGCCGGGGCGATCCTGGCGGAAGTGGATGGCCAGCGCTCGGTAGCCGACATCGTCCGCGTCCTGGAACAGAAATTTCCGGACGCGGGCTCCCTGGCCGAGGATGTGGAGGAATTCCTGCAGGACGCTCAACGGCAACACTGGATCTTGCTGTCATGACACCGCTAGCCGATGGACAGGACCGGGTGGGACCGCCGTTGTGGTTGCTGGCGGAACTGACCTACCGCTGTCCGTTGCAGTGTCCCTACTGCTCCAACCCGCTGGACTATGCCCACCGCGAGCAGGAGCTGACCACCGAGCAGTGGCTCAGTGTGCTGCGCCAGGGACGGGCGATGGGGGCGGCACAACTGGGGTTCTCCGGCGGCGAGCCGCTGGTGCGCCAGGACCTGCCCGAGCTGATCGCCGAGGCCCGTCAGTTGGGTTATTACAGCAACCTGATCACCTCCGGCCTGGGGCTCACCGAGACCAAGGTCAACCGGTTCCGGGACGCCGGTCTGGACCATATCCAGGTCAGTTTCCAGGCGTCCGATCCGGAGTTGAACAACGCGGTCGCCGGCTCCCGCAAAGCCTTCGAGCAGAAACTGGCCATGGCCCGGGCGGTGAAGGAGGCCGGCTACCCCATGGTGCTCAACTTCGTCATCCATCGTCACAACATCCACCAGATGCGGGACATCATCGACCTGTGCCACCGGCTGGGGGCGGACTACGTGGAACTGGCCACCTGCCAGTACTATGGCTGGGCCTTCCACAACCGGGAGGGGCTGATGCCGTCCCGCAGCCAATTGGAGGCCGCCGAGCGGGAAGTGAACGAGCAGCGGGCGCGGCTGGCGGATGCCGGCTCGACGATGAAGCTGATCTTCGTCACCCCGGATTACTACGAGGAACGCCCCAAGGCCTGCATGAACGGCTGGGGCAGTCTGTTCCTGACCGTGGCACCGGATGGCACCGCCTTGCCCTGCCACAGTGCCCGGCTGTTACCCATCGACTTTGCCAATGTCCGCGACGAGTCGTTGCGGAGGATCTGGTACGACAGCCCCGGCTTCAACCATTACCGGGGTGATAGCTGGATGCCCGAGCCTTGCCGCTCCTGCGACGAGAAGGACAAGGACTTCGGCGGCTGCCGTTGCCAGGCCTACCTGCTGACCGGCAACGCCGACAACGCCGACCCGGTGTGCAGCAAATCCCCCCATCACGATCGTATCCTGGCGGCCCGGCGCGCGGCGGATCACGCCACCGCCGGCCTGGAGGAGTTGACCTATCGCAACCCCAGCAATTCCCGGCTGTTCTACCGCAGCGGCTGAGGGAACCGTCCTCACGCCGGATCAGGCTGCGGCCGCCCAGGGCCAGCGCGAGGCCCTGCAGGTCAGTGCCGCCGGAGTCTTCTGGCTGGAACTGGATGCCTCCACTGGGGGCTGCGCCCTCTGGTGTCACCGGTCCGGGGGCACCCGCTGTGTGACCCCGGCAGGCTACAGCCTGCGTTCCCAGGTTAACGGCTACGGTGGCGGCGCGTTGTGCGCCTTCGAGACCGAACTGTTTGGTGTGAACGCCGAGACCCAGCAGATTGACCGCATCGACCCGGAAACCGGTGCCATTGCCCCGCTGACCCGCACCGACGGCGCCCGCTACGGCGGCCTGGTGGCCGACCCGGTGGGGACGCGGGTGCTGGCCGTGCGGGAATGGCTGGCAACGGCCGGCAGGGAGCCGGGTCAGGAACTGGTGGCGGTGGCGCTGGATGGTCGGGTGACCGTCTTGCACGCCGGCGCCGACTTCTATTCTGCGCCGGCGGTCTCCGCCGATGGTCGGCATCTGGCCTGGGTCAGCTGGGCGCTGCCCGCCATGCCCTGGCAGGTATCCACCCTGTGGCTGGCGGAGGTGGGTCGCCGCGGCGAGCTGTTGGCCCCCATGCCGGTGCCGACTCCGGAACCAGCCTCGGTCCAGCAGCCCACCTTTGCCGGTAGCCGGTTGTGGGTGCTGTCAGACCACGGAGGCTGGTGGCAGCCCTACGAGGTGGATGGGCAGGGGCGGGAGCCTGGCTGGTTGCCATTGACCGAACGACCGGCGGATCATGCCAACGCCCCCTGGCAGCTGGCCGAGTCCCATCACCGGGCCCTGCCCGATGGCGGCTGGGCCCGGGTGTGTTACCACCAGGGCGTGGGCGAACTGTGGCTGAGCGCTCAGGCGGGCGCCACTCCGCGTCGGGTGGCGCCGGAGTGTGTCGATTTCCGCGGCCTGCAGGTCTACCGGGGGCGGCTCTATGCCCTGGCCAGCCGCGTCGATACCGCAACCTGTGTGGTAGCACTGGACACGCGGCACCCGGATCGGCCCGAAGTGATGGTGCTGGCGGGAGGCGAGCGGCTGGTGCCGGCGACCTCGCTCAGCCGCCCCCGGCCGTTCCAGCTGCCGGGTGAGCGGGACGTCAACGGGCCGGTGGCGTCCGGTTTTTACTATCCACCGGCGACCCCGGCTTCGTCCGACCCGCCACCGCTGATCGTCAACCTGCATGGCGGCCCCACCTCGGCGGCCTACCCGGCGTTCAACCCCCAGATCCAGTTCTGGTGCCAGCAGGGCTTTGCCGTGGCGGAGGTGAATTACCGCGGCAGCAGCGGGGCCGGCCGGGCCTGTCGGCTGGCGCTGGCGGGGCAGTGGGGGTGTCTGGACGTTGAGGACGCCATCGCTGCCGCCGATCACCTGGTGGACCGTGGGCTGGCTGATCGCCGGCGACTGTTTATCCAGGGCCGCAGCGCCGGCGGCTACACGGCGCTGATGGCCATGGTCCGCAGCAACCGGTTCCGGGCCGGCGCCAGTCTGTTCGGAGTCAGCGACCCGGGCCCCTTGCGAGCGCAGACCCACCGATTCGAATCCGGCTATCTCGACTGGCTGCTGGGGGATCCGCGGCAGCACCCTCAACGCTGGCGGGCGCGAACGCCGGTATTGCAGGCCCACCGGATCCGCGGGCCGGTGGTGTTTTTCCAGGGCGGTCGGGACTCGGTGGTGGTGCCGGAGCAGACCGAACGCATGGCCGCCGCCATGGCACAGGCGGGCGTGCCGGCCGAGGTCCATCTCTTTCCCGAGGAAGGTCACGGCTTCCGTCTCCGGCGTAACCAGGCGGCTATGTTGGCGAAACTGCTGGCGTTCTACCGTCAGCAATGGGCGTGACCAATGAACCCCATGACAACATGAGTTAAACTCTGAAGGGTACCGCGCAAGGCCAGGGACTGGGGCGCATCGATTGACAATAATAATTATCAGAGAGCACCCATGAGTCACGATATCTCGTCTCTGCGCAAGTTTGTCTCGCCGGAAATCGTCTTCGGTGCCGGTGCCCGCAAGTCGGTCGCCAACTTTGCCAGCAACTATGGCGCTCGCCATGTGTTCCTGGTGTCTGATCCGGGGGTGGCCGCCGCAGGCTGGGTGGCGGAGATCGAAGGGCTGCTGCGGGAGGAGGGCTTCGAATGCACCGTCTTTACCGATGTTTCGCCCAACCCGCGGTCGGAAGAGGTGATGACCGGGGCCGAACTGTACCGCTCCAGGCAGTGTGACGTCATTGTGGCGGTTGGGGGGGGCAGCCCGATGGATTGTGCCAAGGGCGTCGGCATTGTCATCGCCCATGATCGCAACATCCTCGAGTTTGAGGGGGTGGACACCATCCGGATGCCATCGCCGCCGTTGATCCTGATTCCCACCACGGCCGGTACGTCGGCGGACGTCTCTCAGTTTGCGATCATCTCCGACCGGGCGCGGCGCTTCAAATTCTCCATCATCAGCAAGGCGGTGGTGCCGGATGTATCGCTGATCGACCCGGAAGTGACCCAGACCATGGATGACTTCCTGACCGCCTGCACCGGTGTGGATGCCCTGGTGCACGCCATCGAGGCGTTCGTCTCCACCGGCAGCGGCCCGCTCACCGACAGCCACGCCCTGGAGGCCATCCGCCTGATCAACCGGCACCTGGAACCGCTGCTGCAGCGGCCCACCGACGCCCAGCTGCGGGAACACATCATGCTGGCTTCCATGCAGGCGGGGCTGGCGTTCTCCAATGCCATTCTCGGGGCGGTGCATGCCATGTCCCACAGCCTGGGGGGGTATCTGGACCTCCCCCATGGCCAGTGCAACTCGCTGCTGTTGGAGCATGTGGTGGCCTACAACTTCCAGTCCGCGCCGGAGCGCTTCCGGCTGGTGGCCGACACCATGGGCATCGATACCCGTGGCATGAACTCTGCCGAGGTCAAGAAGCGGCTGATGGCGCGGATTGTCGAACTCAAGCGGGCGGTGGGGCTGGAAGGCAAGTTGGGGCAGTTGGGGGTGTCCAATTCCGACATCCCGTACCTGTCCCAGTTCGCCATGAAGGACCCCTGCATCATGACCAACCCTCGCAAGTCATCCCGGCGGGATGTTGAAGTGGTCTATGAAGAAGCACTCTGACGAGCACAGCGACTACGATGTTGGCGACCTGCTGGGGCTGGGGTCCCACTCGGTTCGCAAGAATTACTACCCCGAGCTGCAGGCACGGATCGACGAGCTGGAGCGGGAGAAAAACCGCTACAAGTGGCTGTTCGAGAATGCCCTGCACGGCATTTTCCAGGGCGACCTGCGCGGCGGGTTCCTGGTCCTGAACCCGGCCATGGCCAAGATTTGCGGGTACGCCGGGCCGGAGGATCTGAAGAAACGGGTACGCCGACTGCGGGAACAGCTGTTCTACACCATCGGCGAGTTTGACGGCCTGCGCGAGGAGCTGATGGACTTCGACCGGGTGGTTGCCCGGGAAGTACGGCTGCGTCGGGCCGATGGCCAGCCGGTGGATGTGGCCGTCACCCTGCTGCGTCGCCCCGATCTGGGGGCGGAAGTGGTGGAAGCCTTTGTACTCGACATCACCGAGCGGGTGGAAGCCCGCAAGCGCCTGGAACAGCTCAACGCCGAGCTGGAACACCGGGTGGATGAGCGGACCCGGGCGCTGAAGTCCGCCAACGAGGACCTGCGCTACCAGATTGCCGAGCGGAAAAAGGTCGAGCAGGAACTGGTGGTGGCGGTGGAAGCCGCCAAGGAAGCCAACCGCAGCAAGGACAAGTACCTGGCCGCCGCCAGCCATGACCTGCTGCAGCCGCTCAATGCCGCCCGCCTGCTGGTGTCATCGTTGCAGGACAGTGACCTGCCGGACCGGGAGAGCCACCTGGTGGACCGGGTCCATCGGGCGCTGGAAGGGGCCGAGGATCTGCTTGCCGATTTGCTGGACATCTCCAAGCTGGATCAGCAGGCGATGAAACCGGACCTGGTCCCTGTCGACGTTGGCGAGCTGGTGCAGGGACTGGGGGAGGAATTCGAGCCCGTGGCCCGGGATGCCGGCCTGGCCTTCCGGGTCCGGCATCGTGCGGTTACCGCCCGTACCGATCCCCGCATGATGACCCGGATTCTGCGCAACCTGCTCAGCAATGCCCTGCGCTATACCCCGCAAGGTCGGGTGCTGCTGGCCATGCGCCGACGCCGGGACCGACTCGACCTGGAGGTCTGGGATACCGGGGTAGGCATTGCGCCGGACAAGCTGGAAGACGTTTTCACCGAGTTCCACCAACTGCCCCAGGCGGGCAAAGGCCGCAAAGGCGTCGGCCTGGGGCTGGCGATTGTCGATCGCATGGCCCGGGTTCTGGGCTGCCAGATTCAGGTGACCTCGACCCCCGGCAAGGGCTCCCGTTTCCGCTTGTCCCTGCCCATAGACAGTACGGCCCAGCAACTTGCTACCCCGGCGGCACCGGCCAGGGAAGCGGTGCTCGCCCATACCCTGGAAGAGACGGTGGTGCTGGTCATCGACAACGAGCCGGATATCCTGGTGAGTATGCAGGCCCTGCTCGAACGCTGGGGCTGTCGGGTGCTGTTGGCGACCGATACCGACGAGGCGCTGACGCAGTGCCGTGACGAAAAGGTGGTGCCGGACGCCATACTGGCGGACTTCCACCTGGATAACGACCTGACCGGTTGTGAGGCGATTTATGCGGTCCGTCACCACTGCCAGACGGGCATCCCCGCGGCCATCATCACCGCAGACCGCAGCGATGCCTGTCGCCGGCTGCTGCAGGCCCAGTCCCTGCCGGTGCTGAACAAGCCGGTCAAGCCCAATCGCCTGCGGGCGCTGCTCACCAGCCTGGTATCCTCGCCAGTCGCCGCCGAATAGGCCTTTCCGGCGATATGCCGAGGTGCCCCGAGCTTCCTCCCAATTCTGACCTACACTGTAGAAACCACAGGAGCCTTTGGGGTTCCTGAAGGGTGACTGTCGAGAATGTGTGGAGGAGAGTGTAATGCCGACTTCGGAAAACGCCCTGACCAATCATGAAGTGACCGTCTGCCTGGCCGGAGGCGCTGTCCTGGGACCCTTCAACGCCACCTGGACCCGCGATTCCGGTGGTGACGTCCGGGAACTGGTGCGGGAGTATGATGCCTTTTTGCAGGGGGAGCCCCAGAAACGCTTCAAGTTTCACCTGCACGATACCTACACCAATACCGTGCATACGCTGATCCTCAATTTCGAGCAGATCACCGGGATCTGTGACCACGTCCGGCTCAAACACTAGTGTCCCCAACCCGCCATCGGGCCGACGGCGGATAGCGGTGGCGAAAGGGAGGTTGTCATGACCGATTACAGAACCGAGTCCGACAGTCTGGGGGAGGTGCAGGTCCCGGCCCAGGCCCTGTGGGCGGCCCAGACCCAGCGGGCGATTGAAAACTTTCCAATCAGCGGCCAGCCCATGCCGGCCGCCTTCATTCACGCCGTGGTGCAGGTCAAGCGGGCCGCGGCGGAAGCCAATACCAGCCTGGGCCTGCTGGATGTGGCGTTGCGGGATGCCATCCTGGCCGCCTGTGACGAGGTGCTGGAGGGCCTGCACGCCGACCAGTTTCCGGTGGATCGCTACCAGACCGGTTCCGGCACCAGCACCAACATGAACGTCAACGAAGTGCTCGCCAACCTGGCCCGGGGGCAGGGGCACAGTGTGCACCCCAACGATCACGTCAACATGAGCCAGAGCTCCAACGACGTGATCCCCACCGCCATTCACGTCAGCGCGGTCACCGAGGCCCAGCACCGGCTGCTGCCGGCCCTGTCCCACTTGCGGGGGGTGATCTACGAGCGGGAGGCGACGTTCAACGACCAGGTCAAGACCGGCCGCACCCACCTGATGGACGCCATGCCGGTTACCCTGGGCCAGGAGCTGCGTACCTGGCGGGAGCAACTGTACGCCGCCGAGAAACGGGTGGAACACGCAATCGAGGACCTGCTGGCGATCCCCCAGGGCGGAACCGCCGTGGGCACCGGGGTGAACGCGCTGGCGGAGTTTCCGGAGCAGTTTGTCCGCTTCCTGCGTGCCGCCACCGGCTTTTCCTTCTCTGCGCTGGAGCACAAGTTTGTCGCCCAGAGCGCGGTGGATGCCCCGGTGCACCTGTCGGCGCAGCTGCGGGGGGCGGCGGTGGTGATGGCCAAGATCGCCAACGACCTGCGCTGGATGAACAGCGGGCCGATTCATGGCCTGGCGGAAATCAGCCTGCCGGCGTTGCAACCGGGCAGCAGCATCATGCCGGGCAAGGTCAACCCGGTGATCCCGGAGTCGGTGGCCATGGTGGCCGCTCAGGTCATGGGGCTGGACAGCGCGGTGGTGGTGGCTGGCCAGTCCGGCAATTTCCAGCTCAATGTCATGCTGCCGCTGGTGGGGGCCAACCTGCTGGAGATGATCGGGTTGCTGACCAACGCTGCCAGCAACCTGGCGGACAAGGCGCTGCGGGATTTCACCGTGAACGCCGAGACGCTGGAGGCCGCCGTGGGCAAGAACCCGGTGCTGGTAACGGCGCTCAACCCGGAGATTGGTTATGAACTGGCCGCGGATATCGCCAAGGAGGCCTACCGGACGGGGCGGCCGATCATCGACGTGGCGGAGGAACGGTCCGGCTTGGACCGGGCTCGCCTGGAACAGTTGCTGGATCCGCTGAAGCTGACCCGCGGCGGAGTCGCCGAGGGCTGAGGTTCCAGCCGGGCTGCCAGCGCTGGAGGACTGCGGGTGTTACTGCTAACCCTGTTCGCGATGCTGGTGCTGGCCAATGGCGTGCCAGTCCTCGCCCATCGTCTGCTGGACGGGCGTTGGTCGGCGCCGTTGGATGGCGGCCGGCCCTGGCGGGACGGGCAGCCTCTGTTCGGCAGCAGCAAGACCTGGCGGGGCCTGGTCACCGGCAGCCTGGCCTGTACCCTGTTGGCCGTGCTGGTGGGGCTGGGCGTCGGCTTTGGACTGGTGTTTGGGTTGCTGGCCCTGGGAGGGGATCTGCTCAGCAGCTTCATCAAACGCCGGATGGGACTGGCCTCCAGTGCCCGCGCCCTGGGGCTGGATCAGCTGCCCGAGGCCGCCCTGCCGATGGTGTTTGCGGTGCTGGTGCTGCCGGTCACCTGGTTGCAGGCGTTGCTGGTGGTGGCGGTCTTCAGCGGCGCCAATATCGTCTTCTCGCCGTGGCTGTACCGGCTCGGCATCCGCCGTCACCCTCACTGAAGGTCTTTTCAGACTGGGCCGCGGGTGAGGGTGTGCAGGGTGATCTCCGGTGGGCAGTTGAGGCGGACGTTGACCACCGAGGTGCCGCAGCCGGGGGAGGTATAACCCTGCATGCCGTTATAGTGCCAGTAACCCCGTCCGAGGGACCGCGGACAACTGGAATCGAGGGTGACCGGTATGCCCCCGGGCAGGCAGATCTGACCGCCGTGGGTATGCCCGCACAGGAACAGGTCGTAGCCGGCGTGGGCGGCTTCCCGCCAGATTTCCGGGGTGTGGCTGAGCAGAATGCTGACCGCCCCGCTGGGAATGTCGTCACCGGCCTTGTGCAGGTTGTGCACCTTGAAGAAATGGGCATCGTCCACGCCGGCGACAAAAAGGGAGGCGCCGTCCCGCTCGATTTCCGTATTCTCGTTGAGCAGCATGCAGTAGCCCATGTCCTCCATGGGCGGCAGCATGCGGATGCTGTCATGATTGCCCAGCACGGCCAGCGGGGTACCGCGAATTGCCTCCCGCAGTCGAGCCATGCCTTCCAGGGCGGCGTCGACGGGCCCCCAGGTGAGCTTGCGGTAGTCGCCGGTGAGGACGCACAGATCGTAGTCCAACTGGCTGATCCGTCCGATCACCGCCTTCAGGTTGAGTTCGTCCATGTCGACATGGAGATCGCTGAGATGCAGGATCCGGAAGCCCTCGAACGCCGGTGGCAGGTCGGGCACCCGGAAGCCATGCTCGACCACCGTCAGCGCCCGGCTGTTGTCCTGGCCCCGGTGCAGCAGGCCGGACACCCTCAGGCAAAAACGGATCAGGCGAGGGGCTGAGGCCCAGTTTTCCAGGTGGAAAGAGTGATGGTCCTGGCCGAAGACATGGGCTTCGTACTCCCGTTCAATACCCAGACGCTGGCGGGCATGGACCGGACCCAGCCGCAAACTTAACCGGTAATCCAACAGCTCATCCTGCGAGACAGGAGACGGGGCTCGGGCAGTCATACGCATTCCCGGAGTTGCTCTGGTTCTTTTTTTAGTATGGTTGGCTCTCGCCTCGGTGCAACCGAGATGAGGGAATGTTCATGTTCCCCGGCCCAGACCGTCCGGAACTTTGCCTGGGATCGCGGGTCCTCCCTGTGAACATCGACCGGCGTGGAGCGCCCTGGGGAAAGCTGGTAAGGGGCCGTCAGGGCGTTCACACTGTCACTCCCACGATCACCCACATAGGCAAGTGAGGCGGATATGAGTACTTCCTGCAGCATTCCCGGAATGAATGTACCCCGGAGCCGGTTTCCCGACCCCGAGCTGGATCTGCCGGCCGGCTCGGGCGAAGCGCAAAGCGTGGTGCTGGCGGGGGGCTGTTTCTGGTGTGTGGAGGCGGTGTTCCTGGCGTTGGATGGGGTGGTGAGTGTCGCCTCCGGCTACGCCGGCGGCAGCGCGGACACGGCCAATTACGAGGCGGTCTGTTCGGGCACCACCGGCCACGCGGAGGCCGTGGAGGTTCGCTACGACCCGGCCGTCGTCAGCTTTGGCCAGCTGTTGAAGGTGTTCTTCTCGGTGGCCCACGATCCGACCCAACTCAATCACCAGGGCAACGACCGGGGCCCCCAGTACCGGTCTGCCGTATTCTATGGCTCGGAGGAGGAAAAGCGGGTTGCTGAGGCCTACATCCGCCAATTGGACGCGGCGGGCGTCTACCCGGCGCCCATCGTGACCAGCCTGGAGCCCCTGGAGACCTTCTATCCGGCGGAAGGCTATCATCAGAACTTCGTGGCCCGGAATCCACATCAGCCCTATGTGTTGGCGGTGGCGGCGCCCAAGGTGGAGAAGCTGAAGGAAGCCTTCGGGGCCCAGCTGAAACCGGACTTTCGAGACCAGTGAACGAACAAGAGGAGACCGATATGGCAACTTCCGCCGCAGGGTACGACCTGACGCCCCTGGATGACAGCGAGATAGCCCGACGAGCCGCCGGGCTGACTCCCGAGGAGCGGGCCGTGTTGCTCGACCACGGTACCGAGCGGCCCTTCTGCGGCACTCTGCTCGATAACAAGACGCCTGGGGTCTACTACTGCCGGCTGTGCGAGCTGCCCCTGTTCAGCTCGGAGGCCAAATTCGACTCCGGCACCGGTTGGCCAAGCTTCTTCCAGCCGTTTGACCCGGAGCACATCCGCTACCTGCAGGACCGTACCCTCGGCATGACCCGTACCGAGATCCGTTGCCCCCGCTGTGACAGCCACCTGGGCCATGTATTTCCCGACGGACCGCCGCCAACCGGCCAGCGTTACTGTCTGAACTCCATTGCCATGGAATTCCGGGCCAGCGAGTGACGGGCTGTCATACGGTTGTCATCATTGATCCCTAGTCTTGACCGTGAGTTTAGTGACTGCGTTGTTGTCGTGCTTGGCCCTCCGGGGCGCACGTTACTCAGGCAGGAAGCCTATGGACCGCCACGGATGGCGGTTTTTTCTTTATCACTTCCCCCATCCTTTCCGGTAACCCGTGGCGTTTGGCAGCGCTGAACGGCCACGAGGTAATCCTGTTCAAGAGACGATGTCCGCGCGCCTGCCGCTACCGGTGCTCCTGGCACCCTTTTCAAGTGGCGATTCTATTCGTCCGGATGATCTATCGACGTTATAATCCAGCGTATTTGCTCAGAACTGCCCGGATCTGGGCGGAAGTCTCCGAGAAAAGGGAAGTACATGAACCGACTCAATATGAGCCCGTTGGTGGAATCGGCCACGCTGTTGCGTCGTGCCGGGGTGGTGCTGGGGTCCGTTGGCCTGACCGCCCTCTATTGTCTGTTGGTGCTGTTGCGGGCGCTGTTTGGTCAGCTTAACCGGCCGATTGTGGACCAGTACTGCCGGGAATGGTCGGCGGCCCTGCTGCGGCTGGTGCGGATCAGCCTGGCGGTTCGCGGCGAAGTACCGGATTTCGGGGATGGGCGTCGTTATATCGTCATGTCCACCCACGCCAGTCACTACGATATCCCGGTCAGTTTTGTCTCCCTGCCCGGGTCCATCCGCATGCTGGCCAAGAAGGAACTGTTCCGGATTCCCCTGCTGGGGACGGCAATGAGAGCCGCGGAATTTCCCTCCATTGACCGGGCCGATCGCCAACAGGCCATGAAAGACCTGAACAAGGCGCGGACGATGATGGAAAGCGGCATCGTGCTGTGGGCTGCGCCGGAAGGAACCCGGTCGCCGGATGGGCGCTTGCAGTCGTTCAAGAAAGGCTGCTTTCACCTGGCCCTGGACACCGAAGCAGTGATTGTGCCGGTGGCCATCCGCGGGATCCACCGGGTGCTGCCGGCACGCACCTGGCAGATCAACCTGGGCCAGCCGGTGGATGTGCGGGTCGGCACGCCCATCGACACCGCCGGCAGGTCCAAGCAGGACCTGGAGCGGGTGATGACGGAGGTCCGTGACAGTATGGAAGGGCTGCTGGGCGACGGCGAGGCGGCCTGAGCTGGCCGCCCCTGCGGCAGGGCTTACAGGATGACCGTGGACACCAGGTAGCTGGTATAGCCCACATAGGTCAGTAACAACAGCGCGCCCTCCAGGCGGCTGATGCTGCGCTCCGAGCTGAATACCCGGAGGCTCATGAACATCAGCGCGGCGGTCAGCACGGTCATCAGGGTCCAGTCCCGGTAGAGGACCTCCATATCCACCGTCAGCGGGTGAATGGTGGCCGCCAGACCCACGACGGCCAGGGTGTTGAAGATGCCGGAGCCGAGAATGTTGCCCAGGATCAAATCGTGCTCATTCTTCTTCACCGCCGCAATGGACGAGGCCAGTTCCGGCAGCGAGGTGCCGATGGCGACAATGGTCAGGCCGATGATCAGGTCGCTGACTCCCAGCCCCTGGGCAATGGTGACCGCCCCCCAGACCAGCAGGCGGGAGCTGGCGATCAACAGCACCAGCCCAACCGCCAACCAGGCCAGGGCGGCGTTCAGCGCCATGGGATGTTCCACCAGCTCCGCCTCGGTTTCCCCACCGAAGGGGTCCTCCTTGCCGCGGAGGCCCTGGACAATGGACCAGCCCATCACTGCCGTGAACACCGCCAACAGGATGCCGCCGTCGAGTTGGGTGAGCTCTCCGTCCAGCAGTTGGAAGCCGGCAATGGCGCTCAATCCCAGCAGTAGAGGCAGTTCCTTGCGCAGCACCTGGGAGTGCACGGCGATGGGGCTGATCAGGGCGACCAGGCCGATGATCAGGGCGATGTTGGTGATGTTGGAGCCGTAGGCGTTACCCAGCGCCAAGCCGGGATTGCCATCGGAGGCCGCCATGGCGGACACCGCCAGTTCCGGCGCGGAGGTGCCGAAGCCGATGATCACCATGCCGATCAACAGGGTGGGCATGCCCAGGTGTTTGGCGGTTGCGGCGGCACCGTCCACAAATCGGTCGGCGCTCCAGACCAGAAGTACCAGGCCTGCCATCACGGCGGTTATTGCCAGCAGCATTCGTTACGCCTCAGTTGTGAAAGTTAGCGGGGTGGCACCCCCGGTTGCAGCGCGGGGGCCGAAATTGGTGGCCAAGATACCGCATATCGGTGGCAAAGGTCAGCCCCAAACGGGCTGTTTGCAGTCTCAAACCGCTTCTCGAGGGCCTCGTGGTGGGGGCGTGGGCGACCGTTGGCGCGATGTTGGCGAGTGGACACCAAAGTGGCAGTGAAATTCTTTGTCAGGGATGACAAAATAGCGCGCAGTCGCCTGGATGGGAGTGCTCTCCCGTAGTCCGGGCCCGGTGTGATCCGGCGTAGGGATGCTGCGAGAGTCGGTGCCTTCCCGGGTCATGCCGTTCTTGTTCTGGTATGCCATTGTCTTCATTGCCGTGATGCGAGCTAACCCTAGCGCGGCAATTTCTGCGATACTGTCCGACAATCCGACGGCAACGGCGCTGGTCCCGGATTCTCCGGATATCGGTGTACCCTCGGCATTGGGCACAGTGCTACAGGGCGATTCGCGCATGAACGCCTTGGCTGAAGACCCAATTTTATTATCTCGCCAAAAAACGGGATAATGAGCCGATTTGTTTATCTGCCCCCAACGCAACCCCCCGGGGGCGACAGGTTCAAAAACTTGTTAAGGTGAATTACCCATGGCCGCAAGACAGGCAGATGTAGTGCTGGTCGGCGGTGGTGTCATGAGCGCCACCCTCGGCATGATGCTCCGGCAGCTTGACCCCTCCCTGGACATCATCATGGTGGAACGTCTTGATCACGTTGCCCATGAGAGCACCGACGGTTGGAACAACGCAGGGACCGGCCACGCCGGCTACTGCGAGCTGAATTACACCCCGGAAACCGAGGACGGCGACGTCGCGGTCGATCGCGCCCTGGCGATCAACGCCCAGTTTGAAGTGTCCCTGCAGTTCTGGTCCTACCTGGTGGAGCAGGGCATGCTGCCCGATCCCGCCTCGTTCATCAACCGGACCCCGCACCAGAGCTTTGTCTGGGGCGAGAAGGACGTTGCGTTTTTGCGTCGTCGCTGGGAGAAACTCAAGGCCCATCACCTGTTCCGGGAGATGGAATACACCGAATCCACCGATGAGCTGGCACAGTGGATGCCCCTGATCGTGAAGAACCGGGCTCCGGATCAGCCGGTGGCCGCCACCCGTATCAAGCACGGGGCGGACGTGGATTTTGGCTCCCTGACCCGCAGCATGGTCAAGTACCTGCAGAGTCAGCCCAACTTCGAGCTGATGCTGAACAGCCCGGTGCATTACCTGGCCCAGCGCGACAATGGCCGCTGGAAGGTCCGGGTCCGTAACCAGAAGACCGGTGAGCTGAAGAAGCTGGAAGCGGGGTTCGTGTTCCTCGGCGCCGGCGGCGGTGCCCTGCCACTGCTGCAGAAATCCGGCATTGAAGAAGCCCGGGGCTATGGTGGTTTCCCGGTCAGCGGCCAGTGGCTGGTGTGCCAGAACCCGGAGGTGGTGGCCAGACACCATTCCAAGGTGTATGGCAAGGCGCCCATCGGCGCGCCGCCGATGTCGGTGCCGCACCTGGACACCCGCATCATCAATGGCGAACCGGCCCTGCTGTTTGGTCCCTTTGCCGGCTTCACCACCCGTTTCCTCAAACAGGGGTCGGCGTTTGACCTGTTCGGCTCGGTCAAGCCCACGAACCTGCGGCCCATGCTGTCGGTGAGCAAGGACAACATGGATCTGACCCGTTATCTGATCAAGGAAGTGTTCCAGTCCCACAGCGAGCGGGTAGCGGCTCTGCGTAACTTCTTCCCCGACGCGGAAGAGAAGAACTGGAAGCTGCAGAACGCCGGTCAGCGGGTCCAGATCATCAAGAAGGATGCGAACGGTCGCGGCAAGCTGGAATTCGGCACCGAAATCGTGGCCGCGAAAGACGGCTCACTGGCGGCGCTGCTGGGCGCTTCCCCCGGTGCCTCCACCGCCGCCAACGCGATGATCAACGTGCTCGAGCGCTGTTTCGCCGACAAGTTGCACTCCCCGCAGTGGGCGGAGCGCATGCGCGATCTGGTGCCCTCCTACGGCCGCTCTCTGGTGGACGACGAGGCACTGCTCAATAGCGTGCGCGAGCGAACGTTGTCGACCCTGAAACTGAACGAAGACTAGCCAGCGCTGAATCCTGGCTTTGGCCGGGGACGGAATTCGATTCCGTCCCCAAGGCTCTCTAGGCACTGACCGCGGTGCCTTTCTCCAGCATTGGCCTCAGGTAACGGCCGGTGTGGGAGCCATCAACACGGGCCACCTCTTCCGGGGTGCCCTCGGCGATGATCTGGCCGCCACCGGAGCCCCCTTCCGGCCCCAGATCGATGATCCAGTCCGCCGTCTTGATCACATCCAGGTTGTGCTCGATCACCACGATGGTGTTGCCGTGGTCTCGTAAACGCTGCAGTACGTTGAGCAGTTGCTGGATGTCGTAGAAGTGCAGGCCGGTGGTGGGCTCGTCGAGGATGTACAGGGTCTTGCCGGTGTCGCGCTTGGACAGTTCCTTGGCCAGTTTGACCCGCTGGGCCTCGCCGCCGGACAGGGTGACCGCGCTCTGGCCGAGGCGGATGTAGGACAGGCCCACGTCGATCAGGGTCTGCAGCTTGCGGGCGATGAAGGGCACCGCGTCGAAGAACTCCCGGCCTTCCTCCACGGTCATTTCCAGCACCTCGTGGATGTTCTTGCCCTTGTAGCGCACCTCCAGGGTTTCGCGGTTGTAGCGCTTGCCCTTGCAGACGTCGCAGGGCACGTAGACATCTGGCAGGAAATGCATCTCCACCTTGATCACGCCATCGCCCTGGCAGGCCTCGCAGCGCCCGCCCTTGACGTTGAAGCTGAAGCGGCCGGGCTTGTAGCCGCGGGAGCGGGCCTCCTGGGTACCGGCGAACAGCTCACGGATGGGCGTGAACAGGCCGGTGTAGGTGGCTGGGTTGGAGCGCGGGGTGCGGCCAATGGGGCTCTGGTCGATGTCGATCACCTTGTCCAGCTGGTCCAGGCCGGTGAGCTTGCCGTAGGGCTCGTGATTGAGGCTGGTGGCCTTGTTGAGCCTGGCGGCCGCCACTGGGTACAGGGTGCCGTTGATCAGGGTCGACTTGCCGGAGCCGGACACCCCGGTCACGCAGGTCATGATGCCCAGCGGTATGTTGAGGGTCACGTCGCGCAGGTTGTTGCCGCAGGCCCCGGTGAGGGTGAGCGTCTTGCCGTTGCCGCTGTGACGGCTGTCGGGCACCGCGATTTCTTTCTCCCCGGACAGGTACTGGCCGGTCAGGGACCGCGGCGCCTCGATGATCTGTTGGGGCGTGCCCTGGGCAATCACCTGGCCCCCATGGATGCCGGCGCCGGGCCCGATGTCGATGACGTGGTCGGCGGCGCGGATAGCGTCTTCGTCATGCTCCACCACGATCACCGTGTTACCCAGGTCCCGCAGGTGGGTGAGGGTGGCCAGCAGGCGGTCGTTGTCCCGCTGGTGCAGGCCGATGGAGGGCTCGTCCAGGATGTACATCACCCCCACCAGGCCGGCGCCGATCTGGCTGGCCAGGCGGATGCGCTGGGCCTCGCCCCCGGACAGGGTGTCGGCGCTGCGCTCCAGGGTCAGGTACTCCAGGCCCACGTTGACCAGGAACTTTAGCCGCTCCCGCACCTCCTTGAGGATCTTCTCGGCGATCTCGCCCTTGCGGCCGGGCAGGCTCAGCTGTTCGAAGTAGCGGTGGGCGTCGCCCACCGGTAAGTGGGTGACGTCCGGCAGGTTGCGGCCTTCGATAAAGACATGGCGGGCGCTGCGGCGCAGGCGCGAGCCCTGGCAGTCCTTGCAGGGCTGCTGGCTGAGGTTGCGGGCCAGTTCCTCGCGCATGCTCTGGGAGTCGGTCTCCCGGTAGCGCCGCTCCAGGTTGGGCAGAATGCCCTCGAAGGGGTGGGCCCGCTCCATCACATGGCCGCGGGAGTTGACGTAGCGGAAGGGAATGTCCTCGCCCCCGGAGCCGTGCAGGAGGGTCTGGCGGAAGTCCTCCGGCAGGTCGACAAACGGGGTGTCCAGGTCAACGCCATAATGCTCCGCCACGCTGGTCAGCAGCTGGAAATAGTAGACGGCGCGTCGGTCCCAGCCCTTGATGGCCCCCTCCGCCAGGGTGGCTTCCGGATGCTGGATGATCTTTTCCGGATCGAAGAACTGTTTCACCCCCAGGCCATCACAGGTCGGGCAGGCCCCAGCCGGGTTATTAAAGGAGAAGATGCGCGGCTCCAGTTCGCTCAGGGCGTAGCCGCACTGGGTGCAGGCGTAGCGGGCGGAAAAGGTGTGCGCCTCGCCGCCGCCGCTCATGGGGGCCACCAGGGCGATGCCATCCGCCAGCTCCAGCGCGGTTTCGAAACTTTCCGCCAGGCGCTGTTCCAGGCCGGGTTTGACCTTGAACCGGTCGACCACCACGTCGATCTGGTGCTTGCGTTTCTTGTCCAGGGTGGGCACGTCGTCGATGTCATACACGGTGCCGTCGATGCGCAGGCGAATGAAGCCCTGGCTCTTCATGGTATCGATGACCTGAAGGTGTTCGCCCTTGCGGTCGCGGATCACCGGCGCCAGGATCATCAGTTTGCTCTCTTCCGGGAACGCCAGCACCTGATCCACCATCTGGCTGACGGTCTGGGCTTCCAGGGGCAGGTCGTGGTCCGGGCAGCGGGGTTCCCCGGCGCGGGCAAACAACAGACGCAGGTAATCGTAGATCTCGGTGATGGTGCCGACGGTGGAGCGGGGGTTGTGGGAGGTGGACTTCTGCTCGATGGAGATCGCCGGCGACAGCCCCTCGATGTGGTCCACGTCGGGCTTCTCCATCATCGACAGGAACTGGCGGGCGTAGGTGGACAGCGATTCGACGTAGCGCCGCTGGCCCTCGGCATAGAGGGTGTCGAAGGCCAGTGAGGACTTGCCGGAGCCGGACAGGCCGGTGATCACGATCAGCTTGTCCCTTGGCATATCCAGGTCGATGTTCTTCAGGTTGTGGGTCCGCGCCCCCTTTACTTGGATATGATCCATAACGCCCCTCGGGATAAACAAAAGCGGAAGTATAACGTGTTCCGCTGGCTGCCGTGCAATGCCCAGTCAGCCGGCCATCTGATACAATGCGCGCTTTCCGGCCTGGCGGCCTGCCCAGGGCTGCCTGCCACTAGAGACCGTGTTCGAGGAATCACTGCTGTATGAATGCCTTGGAAAAGCGATCCGTTGTCGCACTGGCCTCCGTCTACGCCATGAGGATGCTGGGCCTGTTCATGGTGTTGCCGGTGTTCGTCCTGCTCGCCGACGACCTGGAGTCTGCCACGCCGGCGCTGATCGGGCTGGCCATCGGCGCCTATGGCCTGAGCCAGGCGTTGCTGCAGGTGCCGTTTGGCCTGCTGTCGGACCGGGTGGGTCGCAAGCGCATGATCTACATAGGGCTGGTGCTGTTCGCCGCCGGCAGCTTGCTGGCCGCGGGCTCGGATTCCATCTACGGCGTCATTGCCGGGCGGGTACTCCAGGGATCTGGCGCCATTGCCAGTGTCCTGATGGCCCTGCTCAGCGACCTCACCCGGGAGGAGGAGCGCACCAAGGCCATGGCCACCATTGGCATCTCGATCGGGCTGTCGTTCTCGATTTCCCTGGTGCTGGGACCGCTGCTGGGGTCGGTATTTGGCCTGTCCGGCATTTTTTACATCACCGCCGCCCTGGCGCTGTTGGCGCTGGTGATTGTTCACCGGCTGGTGCCCACGCCCCACCAGCATCACGCCAGCGCCGATACCCGGCCCGCCAGGGCCATGCTGGGCCAGGTGTTGACGGACAACCGCCTGCTCCGGCTCGATTTTGGCATCTTTGCGCTGCACCTGGTGCTGACGGCGATTTTCCTGGTGGTGCCGCTGTTGCTGCAGGACGAACTGGGCCTGCCCAGCGAATCCCACTGGTGGTTCTACCTGACGGTGGTGGTGACCTCCTTTTTCGCCATGGTGCCGTTCATCATCATTGGCGAGAAGAAACGCAAGATGAAGCCGGTGCTGGCCGGCGCCATCGGCCTGCTGACCCTGGCCACCGCCGGCCTGAGCCTGGCTAACGCCGGTCTGGGTGTGGCCTGGGGCATCCTGTTCCTGTTCTTCATGGCCTTCAACCTGCTGGAGGCGAGCCTGCCGTCGCTGATCAGCAAGGAGTCGCCGGCAGCGAGCAAAGGCACGGCGATGGGGGTCTACTCCACTTCCCAGTTCCTCGGCGCCTTCGCCGGCGGCGCCGTGGGCGGGCTGCTGCTGGAGCAGGGCAGTCTGACCGGCGTGCTGTGGCCGATGGTGGCCATCCTGCTGGTCTGGCTGCTTCTGGCGGTCACCATGCCGGCGCCAAGCTATACCACCAGTTTCGTGTTAAAGTTGCGGGAAAGTGCGCGCAGCCGGATCGATACGGTGGATGAACTGTTGCGAGACCTGCCCGGCGTGCAGGATGTGGTGATTCTGGAAGGTACGGACACCGCCTATCTCAAGGTTGATCGCGCCCAGTTTGAAGAGGATGCCCTTGCGGAGTTTGACTTTGTCCGGCAGGGTACTTCCTAACCCAATCCGCTTTTCTATGAACCCCCACGCCGGCCACGGATGGCTGGCGGATCAAGCAGACAGACTCAGGAGCGAAACATGGCACGAGGCGTTAACAAGGTTATTCTCATTGGCAATCTGGGCCAGGACCCGGAAACCCGCTACACCCCGAATGGCAACGCGGTGGTTAACCTGAACCTGGCGACCGACGAAAGCTACAAGGATCGTCAGACCGGCCAGATGGTGCCCAAGACTGAATGGCACCGGATTGTCATGTTCGGCAAGATTGCTGAAGTGGCGGGGCAATACCTGCGCAAAGGCTCCAAGGTCTACATCGAGGGCAAGCTGCAGACCCGCAAATGGCAGGGGCAGGACGGCCAGGACCGCTACACCACGGAAGTGGTGGTGGATATCAACGGCCAGATGCAGATGCTCGACAGTCGTGGCGGCGAAGGCGGCATGGGCCAGGGTGCGCCGGCCGGCCGTCCCCAGCAGCAGTCCTACAACCAGCCTGCGCCGCAGCAGCAGGGCGGCGGTTACCAGGGCGGCCAGTCCGGTGGCTACAGCCAGCCCCAGCAGCAACAGCAACCGCAGCCCGGTGGCATGCCGGAGCCGGTGGACGACTTCGACGACGACATTCCGTTCTGATCGAGAGCGATTTGTCGGAAAAAGGCCCCCAATGATTGGGGGCTTTTTTTATGCAACTAGGGCCAGCCTACTCATCCGAATGCCCCTCGCTGTCCATGCCCAGCTCGTTGATCTTGCGAGTCAGGGTGTTGCGGCCCCAGCCCAGCAGGATGGAGGCGTCGCGGCGGCGGCCGCCGGTGTGCTTAAGGGCGGTTTCGATCATGATGCGCTCGAACTCCGGCACCGCCCTGTCGAGAATGCCCTTGTGGCCCCGCTTGAGTTCCTGCTCGGCCCAACCCCGCAGGCCCTCCTGCCAGGTTTGGCCGGTTGTGGGGGTGTCGGCCTGCTGCAGCAGCTCCGGCGGCAGGTCGTCGATGTGAATCTCCCGGCCGCTGGCCATCACCGTCAGCCAGCGGCAGGTGTTTTCCAGCTGGCGGACGTTGCCCGGCCAGGGCAGGGTGGACAGGTATTCTTCGGTTTCCGGCCGGACCAGCTTGGGTTCCACCGCCAGTTCCCGGGCGGCCCGCTGGAGGAAATAGTCCATCAACCGGGGAATGTCCTCCCGGCGCTCGGACAGTTTGGGCAGGTGGACGCGGATGACGTTCAGGCGGTGGAACAGGTCTTCCCGGAACGAGCCGTCCTCCACCAGTCTTTCCAGGTCCTGGTGGGTGGCGGCGATGATCCGCACATCCACCTTGATGGGGGTGGTGCCGCCGACCCGGTAGAACTCGCCGTCGGCCAGGACCCGCAACAGACGGGTCTGGGTGTCGGCGGGCATGTCCCCGATCTCGTCCAGGAACAGGGTGCCGCCGTTGGCCTGCTCGAAGCGCCCCTGGCGGGCAGCGCCGGCTCCGGTAAAGGCGCCTTTCTCATGGCCGAACAGCTCGGATTCGATCAGATCCTTGGGGATGGCGGCCATGTTGAGCGCGATGAACGGGTGGCTGGCGCGGGGACTGTGATTGTGCAGCGCCTGGGCGACCAGCTCCTTGCCGGTTCCGCTCTCGCCATTGATCAGCACGGTGATGTTGGAGTGGGACAGCCGGCCAATGGCCCGGAAGACCTCCTGCATGGCCGGCGCCTCGCCGATAATCTCGGTGTTGCGCTGAGCGGCATCGGCCTGGGGTTCACTGGTGGCCCGACGTTCATGGCTGTGGGCCACGGCGCGCTTGACCAGGGCCACCGCTTCGTCCACGTCGAACGGTTTGGGCAGATACTCGAAGGCACCGGACTGGTAGCTGGTCACCGCGCTCTCCAGGTCGGAATGGGCGGTCATGATGATCACCGGGATGTCCGGGTGCCGCTCGACGATGTTGGAGAGCAGGGTGATGCCGTCGACGCCGGGCATGCGGATGTCGCTGATGATGGCATCCGGCTGCTCGTGGTCCAGACGCATGATGATGCTCTCGCCGTCCTCAAATACCCGTGGCTGCATGCCGGCCTGGCTCAGGGCCCGCTCCAGCACCCAGCGGATGCTTCGGTCATCGTCGATAATCCAGACGTTTGCCGATTGGGTCATTGCTTTTCCTCCAAAGGCAGGAAGATGATGAAGTCGGTTTGGCCGGGTTCGCTCTCACATTCCACAAGTCCGTGATGCTGGCCAACAATACTTTGGGTGATGGATAACCCCAGGCCGGTGCCACTGGCGCGGCCACTGATCATGGGGTAGAAAATGTTCTGCAGCAGCTCCGGCGGAATGCCCGGTCCGTTGTCGATGACATCCACGCGGCAGACCAGCCGATGACGCCGGTGGCCGATGGTAAACTGGCGCAGGGCCCGGGTTCGCAGGGTAATGGTGGGGCGTGCCGAGTCCGGCTCCTTCTGCTGATGTTCGAACGCCGCCTCCATGGCATTGCGGGCGATGTTGAGGAAAGCCTGAATCAGCTGCTCCTTGTCGCCCGGAAATTCCGGAATGCTGGGGTCGTAGTCCCGCCGGAACAGGATGCGCCCCCGACTCTCCGCCTCCAGCAGGGATTTGACCCGTTCCAGCACCTCGTGAATGTTGGTCTGGGCCAGGGAAAGGGCGCGGTTCGGTCCCAGCATGCGGTCCACCAGGCTGCGCAGGCGGTCGGCTTCGTCGATGATGATCTGGGTGTACTCGCGCTGGTCCTCGTTGTCCAGTTCCCGGTCCAGCAGTTGTGCCGCGCCACGGATGCCCCCCAGCGGGTTCTTGATCTCGTGGGCCATGCCCCTGACCAGGATTCGGCTGGTCTCCTGCTGGGATATCATGTCCTCTTCACGGCTGATCCGGAGCAGCCGGTCCCGGGGCTGGATCTCCATCAACAACTCCCCCGGTTCGTGGCCGATGGGTGAGATGGAGTAGTCCACGGTCAGGCGGGAACCGGTGGGCAGCAGGAACTCCGCCTCCCGTTTGGTGTAGGACTGGCCATTGAGGGCGGCGGCGTGGAGGGTGTCCAGCGCCTCTTCGGATTCCACCAGCAGGTCGACAACGGGGGTGCCCTGTACCCGGGTCATGCTGGTTTCAAACAGGCTTTCCGCGGACGGATTGAGGTATTGCACGTTCAGTTTTGGGTCAAGGACCAGAACGGCGGTGGTGAGGTTGTCCAGAAGCTGCTTGTAGCCTGTCGATGTTGCCATGTAGTTCCCCTTGCGATGAGAAACAAAGTTGCAAAAAGCGAACCACTTTGGGGGGTGGGAGCAATTCGGTGCGTAAAACTTCGCTCTTGGGCCCTGAAACTGCGCTGGTCTCGCGATTCATTGGTGCAGCAGGGCGGTAAGGTCTGCGTCCGGGCGTCGGTTTCGCCCTCTGCCTGACCAAAGTATGGCTTTTATTCGGTGCGAGCGCACCAAAATGGTGCCAGTGTTCCGTCCGGTGAATTCATCGATCGGCTGGGACTCCGGGAGAATGGGTCGAAACAACCGGGCGGGGCACTGGGCGGCTGCGCCCGGAAGGGCAGCCGCGAGGGAGGATCAGTTCAGGACGGAGGGACGGTGTACGGTGAAGGTTACGCTGTCGCCGGTTTTCACCCGTACGCCATTCTCGTCAATGATGTGCACCTGGGCGGTGTGGGTCCCGCGAAAGACGTTCCGCACCATCACGCTGCCGGAGTGACTCTGGCCAACCGGTTGACCATCCAGGGTGATTTCATACAGGTGGCCCTGTTTTAGGGCGGGGGCACTGGAAACCCTGAACTCCACGTCGCCGCTGCCGCTGTGGAAGGCGGCGTTGTTGGCGGGGGCCTCAAAGCGGATCTGGCTGTAGCTGTCGCTTTCGGCCTCCGGGGGCCGGGTTTGACCACCTGGGGTGGTGACATCCTCCAGTTTGGGCAGGGTGATGGTGGTGGTGGGCTGAACCTCGACGGTTTCTGCCCCGGAGCTGGGTTCATCCGAATAGGTCACATTGCCCTGGGCGTCCACCTGGCGATAGATCTCGGCGGTGGCTGGGGCTGTGGCGAAGGCCAGCAGACTGGCGAGAACTCCGAACCTGAGTGTCATAGTGTCTTGTCCGTTGTGATGGTCTGATTCGATTATCGGCAGCGGTCAGAGACAATGCAATGTCGGCTAATTTCTTAATGGTTACAAAGCGTTAATGGCCTTTGGCGGGCGCATAAAAAAGCCCCGCACGGGGCGGGGCTTTCGGGGCTGACTGAGTCCCGAAGGATCAGACAGAGTAGTACAGGTCGAACTCAACCGGGTGAGTGGTCATGTTCAGACGCTCTACCTCACCGCGCTTCAGGTCGATGTAACCGGCGATCATGTCTTCGGTGAACACGCCGCCACGGGTCAGGAACTCGTGATCCTTCTCCAGGCAGTCCAGGGCTTCCTGGAAGGTCTCGGCTACGGTCGGGATGTTCAGCGCCTCTTCCTTCGGCAGGTCGTACAGATCCTTGTCCATGGCATCGCCCGGGTGGATCTTGTTCTGGATACCGTCGAGGCCGGCCATCATCATCGCCGCGAAAGCCAGGTACGGGTTGGCAGAGGCATCCGGGAAACGAACCTCAACACGACGTGCTTTCGGGCTGTTCACGAACGGGATACGGATGGAAGCGGAGCGGTTGCGGGCGGAGTAGGCCAGCATAACCGGTGCTTCGAAGCCCGGTACCAGGCGCTTGTAGCTGTTGGTGGAGGCGTTGGTGAAGGCGTTGATGGTCTTGGCGTGCTTGATGATACCGCCGATGTAGTACAGGGCGGTCTCGCTCAGGCCCGCGTAGCCGTCACCGGCGAAGATGTTCTTGCCGTCCTTGTTCAGGGACATGTGAACGTGCATGCCGGAACCGTTGTCGCCAACCACCGGCTTCGGCATGAAGGTCGCGGTCTTGCCGTAGGCGTGGGCCACGTTGTGTACGCAGTACTTGAGGATCTGTACTTCGTCAGCCTTCTTGACCAGGGTGTTGGCGCCAACGCCGATTTCACACTGACCAGCGGTGCCCACTTCGTGGTGGTGAACTTCGATGTCCAGGCCCATGGATTCCATCGCGGCACACATGGCACCACGCAGGTCGTGCAGGCTGTCGACCGGCGGCACCGGGAAGTAACCACCTTTAACGCCCGGACGGTGACCGATGTTGTTGCGGTCGAAGTCTTCGCCGGATACCCAGGCGGCTTCTTCGGAGTGGATGCTGTAGCCAGCACCTTTCATGTCCACTTCCCACTTCACGGAATCGAACACGAAGAACTCGGGCTCCGGACCAAACAGGGCGCCGTCGGCGATGCCGGTGGACTTCAGGTACTCTTCGGCGCGACGGGCAACGGAGCGCGGGTCACGCTCGTAGCCTTGCATGGTGGAAGGCTCAACAATGTCGCAAGTGATGTTCAGGGTGGTTTCTTCGGTGAACGGATCCAGAACAGAGGAGCTGTCGTCCGGCATCAGGATCATGTCGGATTCGTTAATGCCCTTCCAGCCAGCAATTGAAGAGCCGTCGAACATCTTGCCGTCAGCGAAGAAATCTTCATCCACTTCTGAGGCGGGCAGTGTTACGTGTTGCTCTTTACCACGGCTGTCAGTGAATCGAAGGTCGACCCATTTAACTTCGTGCTCTTTGATCAGATCAATCGTCTTGGACATTGTGCAAGCTCCGTTGGTTTACCCGCAGGGCGGGATTTCGGTGTTCATTGTGCCGGGGCATAGCTGCAGTTAAACCGACCCCAGAGTCGGGTTCCTGATCCCGGCCTTTGTGCTCAGGTTCGCGCAGCTTAGCAGAAGCGGCATCAGCATACCTGCAAAAAAAGCTGGCGGCTATAATTGGTCGCAGAACTGCTAGCAATCGGCTTGCCAGTTTTTCGTGGGTGCTCCAGAACGGCGCAGTGACGCGGTTTTTGGCCAGTTTTGGCGCGACACTGGTCCAGAAAGTCGCCATAATGCAAGCTAGCAAAGATCCAAAATAGTGCAAAAACACTCTGCGCGCACCAAATAGGTGCGCTTTGGGTTGTCTGGCAAGCGATGGGGTTATTCTTCATATTCTCAACCGGCACTTTCAGCTATACTGCGCCGGCTTTCTTGGCCCATGTCGGGCCCCCTTTTTATTTCACGGATTTGAGACGGCGTGCGTGAGGTTGGTGGCGTCCACCTCCCCGATGACCCTCTCAGGCCATTACGCATGTCGCAGGATACTGTTGTGATTGAGAAACTTCGTAATATCGCCATCATCGCCCACGTTGACCACGGCAAGACGACTCTGGTCGACAAGCTGCTGCAGCAGTCCGGTACCCTGGACCGCAAGAGCTCGGGGGACGAGCGGGTCATGGACTCCAACGATCAGGAGAAGGAGCGGGGGATTACCATCCTCGCGAAAAACACCGCCATCAACTGGCAGGATTACCGGATCAATATCGTGGATACTCCGGGGCACGCAGACTTCGGTGGTGAAGTGGAGCGGGTGCTGTCCATGGTGGATTCGGTGCTGCTGCTGGTGGACGCCCAGGACGGCCCGATGCCGCAGACCCGGTTCGTGACCCAGAAGGCCTTCGATCAGGGGCTGCGTCCGATTGTGGTGGTCAATAAGGTCGACCGCCCGGGCGCCCGTCCGGACTGGGTCATCAATGAGGTCTTCGACCTGTTCGACAGCCTTGGCGCGACCGACGAGCAGCTGGACTTCCCGATTGTGTACGCGTCGGCGTTGAACGGGGTCGCCGGTCCGGAAGCGGACCAGCTGGCCGACGATATGATGCCGTTGTTCGAGGCCATCCTGGAGAATGTCCCGGCGCCGGATGTCGACCTGGAAGCGCCGTTCCAGATGCAAATCTCCCAGCTCGACTACGACAGCTACGTGGGTGTGATCGGCATCGGTCGCATTACCCGTGGTCGTCTGCGCCCCGGGCAGCAGGTGGCGGTGGTGGACCGTGACGGCAACAAGCGCAATGGCAAGGTGCTGGAAGTCAAAGGCTTCCATGGCCTGCAGCGGGTACCGGTGGAAGAGGCCACCGCGGGTGATATCGTTTGCATCAGCGGTATTAGTGAGCTGTTCATCTCCGATACCCTGTGCGATCCGCAGAATCCGGAGGGCTTGCCGGCGCTGACTGTGGACGAGCCCACCGTCAGCATGACCTTCCAGGTCAACGACTCGCCCTTTGCCGGCAAGGAAGGCAAGTTCGTCACCAGCCGCAACATCAAGGAGCGCCTCGACAAGGAGCTGTTGCACAACGTGGCGCTGCGGGTCGAGCCGGGGGATACCGCCGAGAAGTTCAAGGTGTCCGGGCGGGGCGAGCTGCACTTGTCGGTACTGATTGAAACCATGCGCCGGGAAGGCTTCGAGCTGGGGGTATCCCGGCCGGAAGTGGTGCAGCGGGAAATCGACGGCGAGATCCAGGAACCGTACGAGTTTGTGGTCATCGATGTGGAGGACCAGCACCAGGGGTCCATCATGGAGGTTATGGGTGAGCGCCGCGCAGAGCTGAAGAACATGGTGCCGGACGGTCGCGGTCGTACCCGCATGGAATTCGTCATGCCGGCCCGTGGGCTGATCGGTTTCCGCAGCCAGTTCCTGACCATGACTTCCGGTACCGGGATTCTCACCAACGTGTTCGACCACTACGGACCGGTGAAGGGTGGGGATATTGAACACCGCATCAACGGCGTCCTGGTGTCCATGGTGGATGGCAAGGCGCTGGGTTATGCCCTGTTCACCCTGCAGGACCGGGGCCGTCTGTTCATCGATCCGGGCACCGAGGTCTACGAGGGCATGGTGATCGGAATCCACAGCCGAGACAACGACCTGGTGGTGAACCCGACCAAGGCCAAGCAGCTCACCAACATCCGGGCCTCCGGTTCGGACGAGAACATCCTGCTGACGCCGCCGGTGCGCATGACCCTGGAGCAGGCGCTGGAGTTCATCGACGATGACGAGCTGGTGGAAGTGACGCCGGAGTCGATCCGGGTGCGCAAGAAGCTGCTCAAGGAAAACGAGCGTCGCCGGGCCTACAAGAAGTAAGGTTCCGCGAATGGGAAAGGGGGCTTCGGCCCCCTTTTCTGTTTCTGGCTCTTTGGCCGGCGGTGGGCTGGCTCAGGCGGCTTCGGCGGAGTGCGGGTTTTCGTGCCATACTCCAGACAGATTCGCTCACTGGTTGGTTGAATGGCGCCATGCTCAATCTCTATCCTGAAATTCAGCCCAATGTCCGGCACCGGTTAAAGGTGGACCCTCCCCACGAACTCTACCTGGAGGAGTGCGGCAACCCGGAGGGCCTTCCCATCCTGGTGGTGCACGGCGGCCCCGGGGGCGGCTGCGAGGAGTACTACCGCCGCTTCTTCGATGCCGAACGCTACCGCATTATTCTCCTGGACCAGCGTGGGGCCGGGCGGTCCACGCCGCTGGCGGAACTGGAAGGCAACACCACCGCCGATCTGGTGGCCGACATGGAACGGGTGAGGGAGTTTCTGGGGATCGATCGCTGGTTGCTGTTCGGCGGCAGTTGGGGCTCCACCCTGAGTCTGGTGTACGCGGAAACCCACCCGGACCGGGTCATGGGGCTGGTGTTGCGAGGCATCTTTCTATGTCGGCCCCAGGATGTTCGCTGGTTTTATCAGGAGGGGGCCAGCCGGGTGTTTCCGGACTACTGGGAGGACTTCCTGGCGCAAATCCCGGCGTCGGAACGGGACGATCTGGTGTCCGCCTATTATCAGCGGTTGACCAGCAGCAACGAGCTGGAGCAGATCCAGGCGGCCAAGGCCTGGTCGGTGTGGGAAGGGCGCTGCGCCACCCTGCACCCCAACCCTGCGGTGGTCGACCATTTCGGCCATCCCCACGTGGCCATCGCGCTGGCACGTATCGAATGCCACTACTTCATGAACCATTGCTTTCTGGAGCCCGATCAGATCCTTCGAAATGCGCCGGCCCTGGAGGGGCTTCCGGGGATCATCGTGCATGGCCGCTACGATATGGTCTGTCCGCTGGACAATGCCTTGGCCCTGAGCAAGGCGTGGCCGGCGGCCGACCTGAGAATCATTCGGGATGCCGGGCATTCGGCTTCCGAGCCGGCCATTGTGGACGCCCTGCTAAGAGCGGTCGACGAGGTGGCGGCCAAAGCAGTAAACGATTCTCAGTGAGATCTGTTGCGGGCGTTGGGGGTGACGGTTAGAATCGCCGGATCCAACAACTGCAACAGGGGTGGCATGAAAGGCCTTATCCAGCGCGTGACCCGGGCGAGTGTCGATGTTGACCAGCAGACCATCGCCGAGATTCCCACCGGACTTTTGTTGCTGTTGGGCGTGGAGCGTAACGACAGCGAGCGGCAGGTTGCGGACCTGTGCCGCAAGGTCCTGTCCTATCGTGTCTTTCCGGACGACCAGGGACGAATGAACCGCAGCCTGCGTGATGTTTCCGGCTCCCTCCTGGTAGTGCCCCAGTTCACCCTCGCCGCCGACACCGGTTCCGGCACCCGCCCCGGTTTTTCCACTGCCGCCTCACCCGATCGGGCCAAGTCGCTGTACCTGAGTTTCGTTGAGCGGGCCCGTTTGGAGCTGGGGCCCGAGCGGGTTGGGGAAGGGCAGTTCGGGGCGGATATGAAGGTGTCACTGGTGAACGACGGTCCGGTGACCTTTCTGCTTGAGACAACCCGTGACCCTTGATGGGGCGTGACAGTCATTAGGGGACAGAAGTGGTGCACAAGTCAGCGGCCCTTTGCGCTGTATTTCGGCAGCGTCGAGTTTTTTGTTATTCATCTTTATGAAAGTAAAGGAAAAAGATCAAGGTGGCCTTATGTTTGAATGAGGTGATTGGCTGAACAGACGCTATAAAAGCCTTGGTTGGTGTCACAAAACGGACTAAAAAAGCTGTTATAAATATTTGCAAATTTGAAAGCGTTGTATTAAAACACTTTCATCACGCTTGGCTTTAATTAAGCCTTGTAAGTGACTGACCTTTAAGGGAACGGTGCTGTCGCGCCAGCGGAGTGTTCGGTCAGGGGCGGTCGGTGGTATCCGGAAGTCCAGGCTGGCGACCAGGCCCTGCCCCGTTTCAGGTCGGCATAAAACTTAAGTCGTCATTTACTATTTGTCATCAAAATGACATCTTTACGACACACAATCGGGCGCGTTCCTGGCTTGATTGTTGAAGTCACTAAAAAAACGGGTCGAACCCGAAGAAGCTAAAACCTGAGTTAACTCAAAAAAGGAAGACGCAACATGAAAAAGACGCTCATCGCATCTGCTATTGCAGCTGCTTCTGTCGTTTCTGCAAACGCAGCCGCCGCTGAAGCCACTGTTTACGGTAACGTTCAGCTGGCAACTTCTTACGCCGATGTTGAAACTACCGTTGGCGGTGTTTCCTCCAAGGCTCACGGCTACGAGTTCGCCGACAACGGTTCCACCATTGGCCTGAAAGGCAGCCACGAGATCGCTCCGGGCCTGGAAGGTTTCTTCAAGGCCGAGCTGGAATTTGACGCGGACGACAAGTCCAGCAGCGATGGTCTGGGTTCCCTGGACGAAGCCTACGTTGGTCTGAAAGGCGACTTCGGTAAGGTGTGGGCCGGTTCCGACGACACTGTTTACGAAGATGCCATCAACATCAACGACTACTTCGAATTTTACGGTGTCAGCGATCTGGGCGGCACTGGCGAAGGCGACATGATTCAGTACTCCTCTCCGTCCTTCGGTGGCCTGGTGCTGAGCGGTGGTGTTCAGATCAACGGCGAAGGCGACAGCAAGGGTAAAGGCGATGCCAACCTGCCGTACGTCCTGACTGCTGCTTACTCCCTGAGCGAAGATACTACTGTAGCACTGGGTGTTGACTCCAACGACGGCGGTGCTTCTGCCGACAACGAGAATGCCTACGGCATCTCCGTTTCCCAGAGCCTGGACGCGCTGACTGTCTCTGCTGCCTTCGAAACTGTTAAGGACAGCGTCGACAAAGCCTCCCTGCTGGGTGTCTACAGCATGGGTGCCAACAACTTCGCACTGGCTTACGAGTTCGCCGACTTTGACGACGATACCGAAGTCAACCGTGTTCTGGCCCAGGCTCTGCACAACCTGTCCGACAACATGTACGTGTATGTTGAAGGAGAGTGGGCTGACGCTGAAGTTGACAGCGACAACAGCGTTGAAGGCACTGGCGTAGCCCTGGGTGCTACCTACGTATTCTAAGCGTGAGCTGAACGCGGATACGTAACGGGACGGCGACCTTCGGGTCGCCGTTTTTTTTGTGTATGCTGGCGGCAAATTCCACTCCGACAGGTTTGCCATGCCCCAGGAACTCGAAATCAAGCTGACCCTCACCCCCGCAGCCCAGGAATCCGCCTACCAGTGGTTGACGGCCTTGCCCACGGCAACGGTCGGCAGCGCCAAGACGCTGATTAACACCTACTTCGACACGCCAGCGGCCGCTCTGAACCGGCAGCGCGCCGCCCTACGGGTGCGTCAGACCGGTGACGGTTATATCCAGACCCTGAAAACCCAGGGGGAATTCGTCAACGGGGCTCATCGCCGGCAAGAGTGGGAGTGGCCGCTCGGCCGAGCGGAGCTGGAGCTTGACTTGCTGGCGGACACACCCTTGGTCCGCAACATCGACCTGACCGAGCTGTCGCCGGTCTTCGAGACCAATTTTGAGCGCCGGGTGGTGATGCTCGATGACGGCGATGCGGTCATCGAATGCGCGTTCGACACAGGGCAGATCAACGCTGGCGACAAGGTCATGCCGCTATGCGAACTGGAATTCGAGCTGAAGTCGGGGGATGAAACGAGGCTGCTGCATTGGGCCTGCCAACTGGCGGCGCAGGTGCCGTTTTTCCTCAACCTGATCAGCAAGGCGGAGCAGGGCTATCACCTGGCGGGGCTGCACGAGCCGGAGCCGTTACCGCGGGATGCCGAGCCGGTTAACCGTTTCTTCCATGGTCTCAGTGTGTTGTGGCTGACCGGCGAGGCGACCGGGGAATTGCGGGGTGCCATGGGTGACGTCGCCAGCCTGTTGGTTGACTTGGCCGCGTCGGAGCTGAAAGAACGGTTTGAAGCATTCCGGGCCAATCCTGATCCGTCATGGGTGGGGCAGATGGGGGCGCTGCAATTGGGCTTGTTGCAGTCAGTGAGTGGGAGGGGGCAGAACTGAATCCTGTCTCCGGATGGCGCAGCCGCGTTGACTACCCGGCGTTGCCGGCCTTCTCCTGCATACTGTGCCATTTCGCCACGAATTCCCGATAGCGTTCCAGAGCCTCCCGGACCACCTCCACCGTCGGCGTGTCCTGGGACTTCACCAGTACAATCAGTCCCTTGCCTTCGATTTCCTTGTCCACTTCCGGGTGACAGACCACCTCGTTCTCGTGATCGATGTAGGCCAGGGCGGTGCCGATGCCGTGGCGAATCAGGGCGCTGACGATGTCCGCCCAGTTGAGGTCGTCCAGGGGGAGGTCGTAGCGGTGAGGGTGGTCCTGCTCATAGTTGAACAGGTCTTCCAGCACCCGCTCCGAGCCCGGCGCCACCACCGCCTTGACCATGATCTCCGGGTAGGTACGCACCGGCCGGATCACGGTGCGGATGCCCAGCGGTTTGAACCGTGACCGGTTCTCGTCCCGCACCACTTCCGCCGTCACTCGGCTGCCGAGGTTGGCCTCGCTCAGCCGGTGGGCGATGTCGAAGGTGAGGCTGTCGGAGTGAGGGTCGGATTCGTCGGCGGCCAACAGCAGGATGTGTCGGGCGTCGGCCGCGTGGACGGCCTTCAGGGCATCGGGGTCGCTGCCGGAGCCGTGGTAGTGGATGATGCCCATGTCGGCCAGTTCCGGGGGCAGGCCATCGGGATACTGGCGGGTTAGAATCTGGATGGGCGTGGTTTCATAGCCCGGCACGGCGCGAATCTGCGAGGCGATGCGCAGGAAATACTGTTCCCCGCCATGCCGGGGCGTATTGATGATGACGATGTGGTCTTTCATGTTATAGATCCAGCGTCCGGTTAAGATGCGTTCCCGTCGGTAGAAGCGGTACTCGATAAAGTCGCTGACGATCAGCGTCAGCAGGGTGATCGCCGCGATGAACATCACCAAAATGGTGCTCAGCCGGCCGATCACGGTTTGTGGCGCGTAGTCGCCGTAGCCCACGGTCACCACGGTGGTCATGGTCAACCAGCCCGCCTCGAACAGCGACAGCTCCTCCACAGTCCACAGAACCAGCGTCTGGGACACCAGCAACAGCGCCAGGATAAGGAACAGGCGTTTGAGCCTGGCCTTGATCATGCCCGACATGGGCAGGTGGGGGAACTGGTGCTGCGGATTCAGTGGCAGGCGGTCGCGTCGCATCGATCAGTGGTTCAGTCCGGTGAAAGTTCGGTATAGAGTACCAGTAACGGTGTCCGTTCATCGTGGAAATATAACACTGATACAGGGGTTTGCATTATGTCCGAGCCATGGGAAGGGCTTCCTGGCAGTTTGGCCGACGAGGTGGCCGGCGAGTGGTCGACGGTTTTTCCTGACGGTTTGCCCGGCTGGGTGGGGGCGGATGCCGAGATCTCCGAACGGGAGGTTGCCCAGGCCCTGGCCCGCAGTGAGTTCCTGCGCCGGACCCTGCAGGGGGATGCGGCGCTGGTGGCCGCCTCCCAGGCGGTGTTGTCCCTGCGCCAGCCCACGACGATGGCGTTCTTCGAGCAGCGTTGGCAGACCTACCTGGCCGCCGTCACCGATGAGCCTTCCCTGCACCAGGCGTTGCGGCGTTTCCGCAAGGAATGCCAGTTCCGGATTATCTGGCGGGACCTGTTGCAGTGGGCGGACCTGGCCGAAACCATGGCCGCCACCAGCGCCTTTGCCGATGTCAGCATCGGTGCTGCCCTGGACTGGTTATACGCCGATGCCTGCGAGCAGATCGGCATCCCCTACGGCAAAGACCCCGTCAGTGGCGAAGACGCTCCCCAGCGGATGGTGGTGCTGGGCATGGGCAAGCTCGGTGGCCGCGAACTGAACGTCTCCTCGGACATCGATCTGATCTTCGCCTTCCCCAGTAACGGCGAAACCCGTGGCGGGCGCCGCTCGCTGGATAACCAGCAGTTCTTTGTCCGCCTGGGCCAGCGCCTGATCCAGGCCCTGGACCAGATCACCGCGGATGGCTTTGTCTTCCGGGTCGATATGCGGCTTCGCCCCTACGGCCAGAGTGGCGCCCTGGCCCTCAGCTTTGCTGCCCTGGAAACCTACTACCAGGACCAGGGACGGGACTGGGAGCGCTACGCCATGGTCAAGGCCCGGGTGGTGGCTGGCGATCAGCGGGCCGGTGCCGTGCTGATGGAAAGTCTGCGTCCGTTTGTCTACCGCAAGTACATCGACTTCAGCGCCTTCGAATCGTTGCGCACCATGAAGTCCATGATCAGCCGCGAGGTGCGACGCAAGGGCCTGGAGAGCGACATCAAGCTGGGCGGTGGCGGCATTCGCGAAATCGAATTCATGGTGCAGGCCTTCCAGCTGATCCGCGGCGGGCGGGACCGGGAGCTGCAACAGCGGGAACTGCTGACCATCCTGCCCGAGCTGGAAAAGCTGGAACTGTTGCCGTCGCCGGTGGTGGCCGAACTGATGGCGGCGTATGTCTTCCTGCGCAACCTGGAACATGCCCTTCAGGGAATCGCGGACAAGCAGACCCAGTTGCTGCCGGAGGATGAACTGAATCGGGCCCGGGTGGCGTTGATTCTCGGCTTCGATGGCTGGCGCCAGTGTCTGGAGGCCCTGGATGAGCACCGGGCGAAGGTGGCAAAGCATTTTGCCGACATCATCACCCTGGACGAGGAGGAGGGCGAGTGTGCCGAGATTGCCGAGGGCTGGCAATCCCTCTGGCTGGGGGAACTGGAGGAGGCGGCTGCCCTGGCCTGGTTGTCCGATCACGACTTCGAGGCGCCGGCCGAGACCCTGACATCGCTGGTTGAGCTGCGTAGCGGTCGTCAGGTTCAGACCATGCAGACCCAGGGGCGTCAGCGCCTGAACCAGTTCATGCCGGTGCTGCTGGAGGCGGTCACCCGGGTGGATAACCCCTCCGAAACCCTGTCCCGGGTCATGCTGTTGGTGGAGGCGGTGCTGCGCCGGACGGCCTACCTGGTGCTGTTGCTGGAAAATCCCGGGGCCCGGGGGCAGTTGGTCCGGCTGTGCAGTGAGAGCCCCTGGATTGCCAGTCAGTTGGCGGAAACCCCGCTGTTGCTGGATGAGCTGCTGAATGCCGAAAGTCTCTACCATCCGCCGACCAGGTCCGAGCTCGAGGACGACCTGCGTCAGCAGATGCTGCGCATTCCCTACGAGGATTTGGAAGAGCAGATGGAGTCGCTGCGTCATTTCAAGAAAGCTCATGTGCTGCGGGTGGCGGCCTCGGAGTTGCGGGGCACCTTGCCGCTGATGAAGGTCAGCGACTATCTGACCTGGATTGCCGAGGTGGTGCTGGATCACGTGGTGGACGTGGCCTTTGCCAACCTGGTCAGCCGCCACGGTTACCCCCAGCGCGACGACGGCACCGTCAGCGATACCGATTTTGCGGTGATCGGCTACGGCAAGCTTGGCGGCATCGAACTGGGGTATACCTCGGACCTGGACCTGGTGTTCGTGCACAAGGCCGATCCGGGGCTGGCCACTAACGGCGAGAAACCGATCGACAACGCCGTGTTCTATACCCGGCTGGGCCAGCGCATTGTGCACATCCTGAGTACCCAGACACCCGCCGGCCAGCTCTACGAAGTGGACATGCGGCTGCGACCGTCCGGCAATTCCGGCCTGCTGGTCAGTACGCTGTCGGCGTTCGAGCGCTATCAGCGCAACGACGCCTGGACCTGGGAGCACCAGGCGCTGGCCCGGGCCCGTGGGGTGGCCGGTTGCCCGGACACCGTGGCTGCGTTCGAAACGTTGCGACACGAGATCCTCTGCCAGTCCCGCGACCGCCAGGCCCTGCGAAGCGAAGTGGTGGAAATGCGGGAGAAAATGCGGGCCAACCTGGGAACGCCTGTCAACTCCGGCAAGGCGCCGCCGGTCTTTCACGTCAAGCACGACCCGGGCGGCATTGTGGACATCGAGTTCATGGTGCAGTACCTGATGCTCGCCTACAGCAGCGACCATCCGGAGCTGACCCAGTGGTCGGATAACATTCGCCAGATGGAGGAACTGGGTCGTGCCGGGGTGTTGCCTGTGGCTGATGCCGAACGGTTGCGGGAGGCGTTCATCACCCTGCGTTCGACCATTCATCGGCGAGCCCTGCAAAACCTGACCAGCCGGGTGGAGGTGGGTGCCTTCCCCGACGAACGGGGCTATATCCAACAGGTCTGGCAGCGGGTGATGTTGGCATGATGGCGCGCTTCGTACCGGCGGTTTTTCCTGCTAGAATGCCTCCCTTTGAGCAATTGCCTGTTTAGGAGCACCTACAATGTCGATGGCGGATCGCGATGGCCTGATCTGGCTGGACGGTGAAATGGTTCCCTGGCGCGAAGCCAAAACCCACGTCCTGACCCACACCCTCCACTACGGACTCGGTTGTTTCGAGGGCGTGCGCGCCTACAACACCGACCAGGGGCCGGCGATTTTCCGACTGCAGGAGCACACCGACCGGCTGTTCCGCTCCGCCCACATCCTCAACCTGAAGGTGCCGTTCAGCAAGGACGAGCTCAACGAGGCGCAGCGTGCGGCGGTGCGTGAGAACAACCTGGACGAGGCCTACCTGCGGCCGATGGTGTTCCTGGGCTCCGAAGGCATGGGGCTGCGGGCGGACAACCTCAAGGTGCACGTGATGGTGGCGGCCTGGAGCTGGCCGTCCTACATGTCGCCGGAAGCCAAGGAGATGGGCATCAAGGTGCGGACGTCCTCCTACACCCGTCACCACGTCAACATCACCATGTGCAAGGCCAAGGCCAACGGCAACTACATCAACTCCATGCTGGCCCTGAACGAAGCCATTGCCAGCGGGTGTGAAGAGGCGTTGCTGCTGGACAACGAGGGCTACGTGGCCGAAGGCTCCGGCGAGAACATCTTCATCCTGCGCGACGGCGTGCTGCACACCCCGGAACTGACCTCCTGCCTGGAAGGCATTACCCGTCAAACCATCATCGAGTTTTGTCAGGAGCTGGGCGTGCCGGTGCGCGAGCGCCGGATCACCCGGGACGAGGTCTACATCGCCGACGAAGCCTTCTTCACCGGAACCGCGGCGGAAGTGCTGCCGATCCGTGAGCTGGATGGTCGGGTCATCGGCGCCGGCAAGCGCGGGCCGCTGACCGAGAAGCTGCAGAGCATGTATTTCGACGCCGTGAAGGGCAAGCGCGAGACCAACAACGGTTGGCTGACGCTGGTGAACGGCTGAACGCCGATGCCCTTTGACGTGGCCCTCTGGGGCCGCGTCGGTCCCTTCTTTCCGACTTATTCAACACTCCAGGACGACAACATGACTGACGTTATCAAGGTGCCGGTCTCTTTCGGCGAGGTTCTCGACAAGATCACCATCCTTGAAATCAAATCCGAGCGAATCGCGGACGAAGCCAAGGTGAAGAACGTCCGCCTCGAGCTGGACGAACTCAGCCGTACCTGGGACCAGGCGGTGCCGGATCAGTCGGCCATTGCCGAGCTCCGTCAGCAGCTCAAGGCGGTGAACGAGCAGCTCTGGGAGATCGAGGACGATATCCGCGATCAGGAAGCGGCCCAGGACTTTGGCGACCGGTTCATCGAGCTGGCCCGGTCGGTCTACTTCACTAACGATAAGCGTGCTGCCCTCAAGAAGGACATCAACCTGGCCCTGGGGTCCCGCTTTGTGGAAGAGAAGTCTTACCAGGATTATACCGCCAAGAAGTAGAACCTAGGGAGCCTCTGATTAACCCCGGATCAGCTCTGGCCATCAGGGCGGTTCACACTCAAGGCGAGACTTTGCAGGAAGGCTGGTTGCCTTTCAAAACGTCGCAACGCCGAGTGTGGATCGCTCTGAAGGCCCCGCAGGGCGCGCTCTGAGGGCTGCATTTGCGGCGTTGCGGCTCTTGCCAAGGGCTACGGCCATTGGCTGCGAACCGCGCCTTGCAGCTACAGCCCTCAGATCGCGCAGAGGCGATACGGAGATAATCGGAGGCTCCCTAGCCTGTAAGCGCCTGCCTGCGGCCAGCGGAGGCGCTTTCTCCACCGCCCGCCAAGGTACGTCCATGTACCTGTAGGGCGCCGCGGCATCCCTGCCGCTGTTGCGAAAGCGCCTCCGCTGTCCGCTTACCCCTCGCTTACCTGCTCGATACTGGCCTCCTGCTCGGCCACCCACTTGTCCAGCATCGCCACCACGTCCTCCACCGTCACCAATTCCATCGCCCCCTCGAACTCCGCCTTGGCTCCCCAACGGGCCTGCTCCACACTTTTGCCGGTAAACTTTTGCAGGGCTTCCGGGTAACGGTTCACGCACCAGCGCAGGGAATTGTATGGCCCTGATCGGTAGGGGTTGCTGGCGGCGAACAGGCCCAGGACGTCGGTGCCGACGGCGCTGGCAATGTGGGCCGGGCCGGTATCCGGGGCGACCACCAGGTCGGCCTCGGTGAGCAGGGCGGTCAACTGCTTGAGCGTGTCCTTGCCACAGATGTTGTGCACCGGCTGGGTCATGGCCCGTTCGATGTCCGCGCAATACTCCAGCTCGAACGGTGCCGGGCTGCCCACCAGGGTGACCTGCATGCCGTGGTGGCGAACCGCGTAGTCCGCCAGTTGAGCGTACCGCTCGGCCGGCCAGTTCCTCAGGGTGTGGCTGGCGCAGGGGCTGATCACCAGGTTCTGGCGGTCGGTCGCCAGATGTGAACGGGCAAAGGCCCGGTCCTCTGGCGACACGGGAATGGTCCAGCGCGGTGGCGCCGGTGGCAGGCCCAGGGGTTCGAGGAAACTGGCCAGGCAGTCCCGCACATGCTGTTGCGGCGCCGGCGCAATGCGTCGGTTGATAAACAGGCTGTGCAGGTCCTTGCTGCGGGCCCTGTCGTACCCGATCTTGACTCTTGCCGGGATGCAGCGGGCGGCCAGGTTGGCGCGAAAGGCCACCTGCATGTGCAGTAGGGCATCAAAATGACGGCCCTTCATGGCCTGGCGCAGTTGGGCATAGCCCTGGCGACCGGCCTTCTTGTCAAAGATCACGAACTCAACCCCGGGCAGGTCGCCAATCAGCTTGGCCTCAACTTTGCCGATCACCCAGGTGATGCTGACCTCCGGCCACCGCTCCTGCAAACTGAGCACCACCGGAATTACGTGGGTCACATCGCCAATGGCGGAGAGGCGGAGAATACAGATGGACTTCATGCGGGTGGGTTCCGTGTCGAGTGCTGGCCGCTCTGGTGGCGATAGGCCGGGGTTCATTGATAAACTTGGCGCCATTCTAACGTACTCCCCGGCGAACGTCCTCAGGCCTCCCGGGACAGACTCACTACCCGGTAGGGACTTTTTAGTGGCACTTTTTCATGGCTGAGACCGAGGTTTATCTGCCGGGAACCAATTACGCACTGCTGACCAGCCCCACCTTTGGGGAGACCGCTCGTCCGGACTGGTTTGAACCCGGCTGGTGGAACAGCCGGGCGAGGCCCGTGGGAGAGGGCGGTCGTGGCGGCGCCTGGTTTATCCATCGCGAGGACGGGGACTGGGTGTTGCGGCATTATCGCCGTGGCGGCTTGCCCGCGAAGGTGTCGGAACGTACCTACCTGTATTCGTCCGAGCGCCGGTGCCGGTCCTTCGCCGAGTTTCGCCTGCTGACCCATTTGCGGGCACGGGGGCTGCCGGTCCCGGAGCCGGTGGCGGCCTATTACCACAGGCCGTCGCCCTGGCTCTATCAGGCGGCGATCCTGGTCAGGCGGATTCCACGGGCACAACCCCTACCGGCGAGCGACCGTTACCGGGAGGCCGCTTTGTGGGTGCAGGTAGGCCGGATGATCCGGACGTTCCACGATGCCGGGCTGGACCATGTCGACCTGAACGTCGATAACATCCTGGTGGCCGGGGATTGCGTCTACCTCATCGACTTTGACCGCTGCCGCCTGCGCGATCCGAAGGGACGCGATGGCTGGCGGGCCAGCAACCTCCGTCGGCTGAGCCGGTCGGTGGAGAAACGCTGCCGGTCCCTGCCCGACGTGGAACGGGCGCATCTGTGGCAATGTCTTTTCAACGCCTATCAGGGATAATGCGGCCGTGAAACCCTTCGTACAACGGTAACCCGATGACCGAAATCGAGTTGATCTCCGAGCTTCATGCCAATACCCGGCGCACCCGAATTACCTACCGGGGGCGGATCGCCGGGCGGGATGTGGCCATTAAGTGTTATCGCCGTCCCCTGTTCGGGCTCATCCACTGGATCCGGGCCCAGCGTCGGGGGCTAAAGATTCGCCGCGCCGGCGGCCCGGTACCGGAGATAGTGTATTCCGGCTGGCTGGCCCAGCGCCGGTGTTTCTGTTTTGCCACGGCCTTTCTGGATGGCTACCGGCCGATGCGCCAGGTGCTGCGGGAGGAGGCTTCCGAGGAGCGGCAGTATCAGTTGATCCGGTTGCTGGGGACCCGGATGGCGGACATCCACCGTTGCGGTATCGAGCAGCCGGACGGCAACCTGACCAATTTCCTGGTCAACCCGCAGGATGATCTGGCCATGGTGGACGAGGATGATATCCGGGTGTACGCAAACCCGTTACCGGTCGGGGTCGCCATCTCCAACCTGGCCAACGTGGCAGCACGACTGCCGGACAAGAGCATGGTAGAGGCGTTGTTGTCGGCCTATCTCGAGCGCGCGTTCCCCTCGGCTCCGGAGCAACTCGACCAGGGGCAGTTCTGGAAAAGCGTGATGGGCTGGAAGAATCTTCTGGAGCGTAAGCGTGCAAAACGTAACATCAGCGCAACCCGGCGATTCGATTAGGCGGTTAAGCAATGTTTGTTCAGGACGCAGTTATGGTCAATGAATCCCAGAGCGGTACTTGGGACCGCATCCTGTCGGCCCTGTCTCAGCTGGCAGTGGCGAGTTATGTGGGATGCTACATCCTGGTTCCCGGTGCCTACGTGGTGGGCCCGGCAGTCTTGTTGTTGTTGGTACTGGCGGGGTTTCGCTGGTCAGCTGTCGCTGGTGCCGTCGATCGCGAGAGCCTCGGGTTCATGCTCGCCTTCGTGGCCTACTTTGCACTGGTTGGCTTGACCCTGTTGCTGCACGGCGAGGATGTGTCCGAGTTTGACCTGCTGTCCCGATGCCTGGCAGCGGCGCTTGTTTTGGCCTTTGTGCTCAAGTATCCACCGTCCATGACGGCGTTTTACCTCGCCGCTGCGATCGGGTGTATAGCGGCAGGCCTGTTCGCCCTGTACCAGGGCGTGCTGCACGATGTGTCCCGGGTCTCGTCCTTTGATAACCCGGTCCATTTTGGCAACGGCGCCATGGTCCTGGCGGTGGTGTCGTTGTCCGGGCTGATTTGGGGCAGGGCGGCACCGATGCCCGGGTTCTGGGCCGCGTTGATGGTTGCCGGGTTCCTCGGCGGCCTGACGGCATCCCTGCTTTCCGGCACCCGCAGCGGTTGGGTTGCCCTGCCGTTGTTCATTGCGGTCTGGCTGGCGGCCTACTGGCCTGAAATCAGGGCTCACAAGCGTTGGGCCGCGATCGCGCTGGTCGCGACCTCGGCACTGCTACTGTTTGTGGTCAGTTTGCCGGGTGTTCAGTTCCGGATTGATCGGGCGCTGGATGAATTCCAGGGTTATGTCCAGGATGGTCGTAATGCGACTTCGGTGGGCCTTCGTCTCGATATGTGGAAGACCGGTCTCACAGCCTTCCAGCAAAGCCCATTCATTGGCGTCGGTCCCACGGCTTACGAATCGATCGAACGCGAGATGATTGATGCAGGCGAAGTACACCCGAATATTGCAGACTTCCGTCATTTGCATAACCAGTTTATCGATGTGCTGGCCAAGGCCGGTTTGGTTGGCTTGATTGGGTATCTGCTGATGCTGGCCATTCCGTGCCTGCTGTTCCTGCGCCATTTGCGCTCGCCGTCGTCCGCAACCCGGGCACTGGCCGTCGCCGGGGCTTGCTTCATGCTGGGGCATGGCGCCTTTAACCTGACCCAGAGCCTGTTGGAGCGGAATATCGGTGTGATGATGTTTGCGTTCATGCCGGTGTTTATCTGGAGTCTGCTGGCCCGGCAGGAGGTCGCCAGGTGATGGGAGTGAAAAACGCAGTCTTTGCCCGTGAACGGCTGCTGCCGTACCTGCAGCGTCGGGCCCTCAGGAAAACAGATCGCCGCATGGATCGGTGGCACCGAGGGTTGCGGAAGGCATTCCGGACTGCACATCCGGGCTTGCCGGCCGCTCATCAACTGCAGCGGGTAGCGGTCCGCACCGGCCACCGGGCATTGCTGGCATTACCGGAGCACTGGTGGACAGCCTATGCGGGTGCGGTCAAGGCGACGGTGGCTGAATTACCGGCGTTCGAGGCGCGGTTGCTGGAGAGCACACGGCAATTGTCGGCCGAGCGACTGGACACTTCTCAGTGGCTGGAGCTTTACCGGGTCTGTCTGATTTCCGGACTCTACGTGGCGGCTCTGGCTGTCCGGCAACTCGCGGAAAACCGGGCACGGGACGAGGCGGCGCGCCCCGGTGCATCTCTGGACCAGCTCCGTACCGGGTTTGCCGTCGCCCTGGAAACCGGCGATGAGGCCGGGGCCCGGGACTTGCTGGGTCGGCTGGCCCAAGTGGGGGAGTCCCACGAGCATCTTGAGCACGCCGCCTGGCTGGTGGACCTTGTCACCGTTGGCGAGGTCGCGCCATTCGCTGACGGGAGCCATGCCGACAACCCCGTGACGCAGCTGCGGGCGGCCCTTGAGGGGAATACGGTGGCGCTGGTGGGGCCGGTGCCTGTGGAGGCGGCTCAGGGGGCTGAAATCGACCGCTTTGACCTGGTGGCCAAGTTCAATTACCGGGGGGGCGGGCTCGGCTGCGATCCTGAAACCCAGGGGCGGCGGGTCGACATCGCCTACTACAACATCCAGCAGTCCAAATACATTGCCCGTAAACTGGACCCCGGGTTTCTCGCCCACCTGGCTTTTCCGGTCTTCATCAAGGACAAGGGGCTGCGGCTCCTGAGCCCCTGGGCGCCGTCTGGGCGGGTGCTGAGAAATCTGCAGTGGCTGTTGCTGGACAGCGAGTTCAACGCCGGCCCCAATGCGGTGTACGATCTGCTGCGTTTCGCGCCCGCGCGGTTGAAGGTCTTCAATACCGACCTGATGCTCACTGCCGGGCGTTTTCAGGGCTATGCCCAGCCCGGGGGCGAGGAGATCAATTATTCGTTTTCATTCGCCAAGACTCACGATCCGGTCATCCAGTTCCGGTTCCTTCAATGCCTTTGGCGAACTGGACGGATTGAAGGCGATGAGCGGTTCGATAAGGTGATGAAACTTTCATTGGATGACTACATCCGTAAATTGCAGGATGGTCATGGCGAGATCGCCAGGGAGTCTCTGAACGGCTGCGAGCGTCGCAATTGAGGTCACCGCAGGTTATAGTCACACGCTACGTATGGATCGGCGTCAGTTACTGTCGTTGCAACTCTGGGATTGAATTTTGAGCATTACCTGTTTCCTGCCATGCCGAAAGGGAAGTCAGCGGGTTCCCCGCAAGAATCTGCGCCCATTGGGGGGAAAGCCCTATGGTCTGTTGCAGATCAAACTTGACCAACTGCTGGCCACTCGGCAGATTGACCGCATCGTGCTGTCAACCAATGACGATGAGATCATACAGTTTGCCCAGGGGCTGGCCGACGAGCGATTGCAGATCCATCACCGCGACGACCGGCTGGCCTCCAGCGATACCAGCACGGACGACCTGGTGGGGCATGCCGCCGGCCTGAT